>CAWJYQ010000027.1:0-533130 GCA_963847045.1 uncultured Alphaproteobacteria bacterium
CCA
The DNA here is from genome assembly GCA_963847045.1 of uncultured Alphaproteobacteria bacterium. GTDB lineage: Bacteria > Pseudomonadota > Alphaproteobacteria > Rhizobiales > Xanthobacteraceae > Bradyrhizobium. The sequence goes on from CAWJYQ010000027.1 coordinate 4, forward strand.
ACCGTTGGCTGAGCTTGGGTTGAGTTCAGTCGCGCGATCCAGAGCCGATGCTGCAGCATCGAGGTCGCGACCAACATACACCAGCGCGATCCCGCCTCGCTCAGGGCGACAACATCATCCTTCGCGAGTTCAATTGCCTTGCGTGCGAGCCCCACAGCCTCGGCAGTGTCTTACGTTCGGTCGACCATCCAGCCTTGGGCTTTTCGAAAATTGTAGCAACGCGATGCAAGGCCGTACGGCGAGGCGAAACTTCGATCGAGGGCGATAGCAGACCGAAACTTCCGAAGCGCATCCTCTAACTCCTGCTTAGAAGTCGCCGCATAGAATTTCGTAAGTCCTCTCAGGTACTCGTCGTATGCATTAAGGCTTTCGGTCGCTTTGAACGTGGCACGCTCGATCTCGCTTGTTCCACTCTCGGTGCAATTGCTCCCACAATGGTGACCGTGATCTCGTCCTGTAGCGAAAAAATATCATCCATTCCCCCGTCGAAGCGATCAGCCCAAATATTCGCGCCACTGTCGGCGCGGGCGAGCTGCCCCGCAATACGGAGGCGATTGCCGGCCCGTCTGACGGACCCCTGCATGACGTAACGGACGCCGAGCTCACGCCCAATTTGACGCACATCAACATCTTTGCCCCGGTAGGTGAAGGCTTGAATTTCTCGCGATAACGAACAGCGCTCGTATCCGCGAGAGAGGGCGATGATGATCTCCTCGGCAAGGCCGTCGCAGAGATATTCGCTGTTCAGGATCACCGCTCATGTTCTCGAACGGCAGCACGGCGATAGACGGCTTGTCGGGAAGCGCGAGGGGCTGAGATGTCTCTGCCGTCGGCTTCGTCGGCACTGGGGACGAACAAGGGCCGCCCGCGCAATCCTCAAACGCCACGCGCGCATCGGTTCCGCGATATTCTTCAGGTTCTGCGGACCCATATCCTCAAAGGCGAAATCGACCTTCCCGCGGACCTGACGTTGTGCGTCGTCAGAGATGCAAACGCCACCCGGCTCCGCAATCCCCTCAAGGCGAGCGGCGATGTTGACGCCGTCCCCAAAGATATCGTTGTCATCGATGATGATGTCACCGACGTGGATGCCGATGCGAAATTCGATCCGCTTGACCTGCGGCATCGTAGCATTTGCTCAGCCATACCGCGCTGGACCTCAATGGCGCAGCGCACCGCATCTACGACACTGCCGAACTCGGCGAGCACGCCATCGCCCGTGTGCTTGACGACCTTGCCACGATGTTCGCTGATCTTGGGATCAGCGAGCCCACGCAACCGCTCCCTCAGCCGGACGTGTGTCCCTTCCTCGTCCAAGCCGGTCAGGCGACTATATCCAGCCACATCAGCCGCAAGGATAGCTGCAAGCCGCCGTTGAACGCGATTGTCGGTCAAAACGGCCTCCCGAGATCGGTAGATCCGTCGGACATATCAAAGCATAGGGCGTTGCCCTTGGGCTAGGGCCAATGTCGGCGTGGGGTCAAAGTCGGAAGAACTCAGCGTGAGCAAATGTCTTCCGCATTACCCCTGAGAGCGGACATCGCGTCCGGCTCAGAAGAAGGCTTGGTGCCCAGTCCAGGGGGGAATAAGAACCATGAATGGGGTAAGCTGATGTTAGTGTTGCACACTGCCGACCGAATATAATCAGATCGTCCGGGCTCGAACGCAAAGGGGCTCGGCACCGCTAACGAGATCAACGGCTTGTCGAGACCGATTATAGAAGAGGCCTTCTATCACCAGTCGGCCGCCGTCCAAAAAGACAAACCAGCGTTTATGTTTGACGGAGCCATATAGGACGGTTCAGTTGCCCCATTGGTGCCGATATACAACTCAAATGCCCTTTCGCAGACCGCTGCTCCAGGGGGGTCGCCGTACACCGCACAGTCATTCGAGGCGCGTCATTGGAAAAGGCGACTTTTCTCGTGTGGCAAGGCGAAGCAAACTACCCTTGAATGGCTCCTCCAGGCTTGCGGGAAGTCCCTTGCGGGCACCAATCCACAGAGGCCCGTCCGCGATCTTAGGGGCCACAAGTTTAAGTGGTCCGGATTCAACTCTCGTGCCATTAATCTTTGCAATTATCTTTTTGTCGGTGGCCGACCACTTGGTTTCGCCCATACGATCTTGAGCATCAGCTCTAACGATCTGCTTCAACGCGGTAGCTGAGCCATCTTTGTCTCCAATTCCAGCGAGTAAGATACCGGCAAAGATATTCTCGGCCCGGGATCCTGCTGTGATGTCGATCCCTGAGCGATCGGGTCCCAATCCGAACCCGCTGGATTGAGTTGGGTCGGGAGCAGGATGCATTGCGCGGTGCACATACCAAGTTCCTGACTCAAGTTGGCGAGCTGCGGCTGCCTTTGGAAATCTGACGGCGTGCGCTGTGGGGTCGGGCCATTTGGTGCGATGGTGCAGATACAATTCTACGGTCGTAATGGGCCACTGGTGTCGGCCGTCATCGTAGTCGAGGTAGTGGCCAAGCAAGATAGATCGGGCGGCCTCAATAAACCGACCTTGAATGTCCCGCAAAATCCGTCACGCCCACAAAATTCGGTATGGGAGAGGCAACGGTGGAGGAATTGAGCAAGCTCATCTTTGTTTCACCTGAGTTGGGAAGGGCTTGATCGGAAGAAACGCTACGCGCTAAATGGCACGGGTTGCACAAGGCACCGAACTCCGCCCCCGCCGCTCGCGAGGGATTTGATGCGCACCACTATTATCTTTCTTTCTGGAAATGCCGTGCGCATCGCTTGCTGCGCTGCGAAGTCCCTCGCTTTGTCACCAAAGGCGGGCATGATGACTGCGCCATTGGGCGTGTACACATTCATATAGCTTCCAGCAAACATCGGATTGCGTGCCTTAGGGTTGCGAGGCGGCGAGACCAGAACAACGCTGCCTTTTGGATTTGTTTGATGTAGGACGGATCGGATGGCGCCAATGTCAGCTGATCTCATCGACACATTGTGCTCGTCGTCGGCCGTTTGAACGAGAACATCACCACACTCGGTCGGAAGAACGTATCCATCCACGTGACCGTTCGTGATCATTTCGTCTTCGTCACCGTTTAACCATACGACCATCGAGGCGCCGAGCTTGATCAGGGCCCGCTCGATCTCAGATTGGCTGACGTTCGGATTCCGCTTCTTGTGAAGCAAACAGCTCTTTGAGGTGTATACGACCCCCCTACCGTCGACCGCGAAGGATCCTCCCTCAGCGATGAAGGGCGCACTAAAAACGCACGGCCCGAACAAGTGGCTGGCTACGCTCGCTAGCCGATCACCTGGCCTCGGCTCCCGGTAGTTGCTATTGCCCCAGCTATTGAAGTTAAGATCGATTGGCACTGTGCCACTGCCCCGCATCGCATAAATCGGCGCAATATCTCGCATCCATATGTCGTCCACAGGACCCGGCACGATCTCGATGTTATCATGGCTGAAGAGCGATGCAGCCTCGTTGATCGCATGCGGCGGCGTGAGCAGGCGCACCGGTTCGTAACGAGAGATAGTCACGATCAAATCGCGCAATTCCTGCTTGGCAGAGGGTAAGAGCGAACCCCATTCGGAATGAAATGCCCAGGCCATCCAACAAAATGAATGCTCCACCCAATCCGGAACAAGACGAAGATTATCGCTCGAGGTCGCAGCTATACTTCTCGAAAAACTCACGCGTCTGCTCCGAACATTACAAACTGGCGCTGCGCAAGCGGAGCTAGTGGTTCGTCACAGTGATTTTGACGTTTTGATACCGAGCCATTCGAGGATCGGCAAGCTTTCCAGCGGCACGAGGATTTCGATGCTTCTGGGGACGCCTGGTTGACGTCGAATGAAGCCGTTTCGTTCGAGGGTGACGATCATCTGGTGGACCGAAGGCGGGCTGACGTGGAAATGGCGCTGGATGTCGGCTTCGGCGGGCGGCTGTCCGAACATGTAGGAATAGGTATGGATGAAAGCGAGGTAGTGCCCCTGCTTCTCGGTGAAGCGCGCGCCTGATTTTTGACTCATCGTTGGATTCGTCCCGGCCTCCGACAAGGAGGCAAAGCATGAATGTACGTTATCGGGTCGAATTGAGCCAAGCCGAGCGCGATGAACTGACGGCGATGCTCGGCGGCGGCAAGCACGCCGCCCGCAAGCTGAAGCGGGCGCAGATTTTGCTGGCGGCTGATGGGGGCCGCTGCGACGCGGAGATCGTCCGAACCGTCCGGGTCAGCCTTTCCACCGTCGGCCGGACCAAGCGCCGCTTCGTGGAAGGCAATCTGGAGCGGGCCTTGAGCGAGGAGCCGCGTCCGGGCGCGGAGCGCAAGCTGACCGGCAAGGAGGAGGCCCTGCTGGTGGCGACCGCATGCGCCAAGCCGCCCGCCGGCCGCAAACGCTGGACGCTGACGCTTTTGGCCGACACGATGGTCAAGCTCACCGATCACGACAGCCTGTCGGGCGAGACCGTGCGTCGCCGGCTGGCCGAGAACGACCTCAAGCCGTGGCGCAGGGACATGTGGTGCATTCCCCATGTCGATGGCGAATATGTCGCTCGCATGGAAGATGTGCTCGATCTCTATGCTGAAGCGCCTGATCCTGAGCGGCCCCTGGTCTGCTTCGACGAGACCCCCGTCCAGCTGATCGGCGAGGTGCGCCAGCCGGTCCCGGCCCAACCGGGACGACGCGAGCGCTACGATTACGAGTATCGCCGCAACGGCACCGCCAATCTCTTCGTCACCTTCGATCCATATCGGGGTTGGCGCAACGTCAAGGTCACCGACCGCCGCGCCGCCGTGGACTATGCCCACTGCATGCGTGAACTCGTCGACGTCCATTATCCCGGCGCCACCTGTATCCGTGTCGTGCAGGACAATTTGTCGATCCACAAGCCTGGGGCGCTGTATGAGGCCTTCGCGCCCGCCGAGGCCCGACGTATCCTGCGCCGCCTCGAATTCCACTTCACCCCGAAGCACGCCAGTTGGCTCAACATGGTCGAGTGCGAGATCAGCGTGCTTCAGCGCCAGTGTCTCGGCCGCCGCATCGACGACCCCAAAAGGCTCCGAAACGAGATCGCCGCATGGCAACGGCGGCGAAATAAAATCCGAGCCCGCATCAAATGGATGTTCACAACCGACAAAGCCCGCGCCAAACTCGGCCGCGCCTATCCAGTCACCGCCAAAGAGTCAAAATCACGGTGATGAACCACTAGTGCCGTATCGATATCATTATCTGCAGATGACAACGATTCGCATAACTTATGAATTGATTTCGTAAATTCATTCGATCTCTCTTCAACCGACAACTCAACTCGACCAGAAAGGGACTCATCGCTCGCGAAAAGCCAATAATCACAAGCCTGCATTGTGTCATGTGCGAGCCTGGACAATCCATGGGGCGGCTCAAATTCCGCATCGAGCCTACCAAGAGAGGCCCCCCGGCTCTGCCGGGGAGGCAGCAGAAGTTTGACATTTCCAGCAGTGGCCCATCGACGAAAAAGCTCCGACTCGTGAGCCACCACGCACACGAAAGGGAGTTTCGCGATGGGCCGGTACTTATGAGCCTGTCGACTTCAGAAGAGAACAGGGTTGTTTTGCGCATCTACCATTGCCTTTGAGAAGTTCGCGAGTTGGGAGTAGGCGAGGCATAGGCGGTGCGAAGGTGCTTTGTTGGGAACCTCATATCCATCCTGGCCGCTTTGAGCGGCCCCATTTCTAAAGCCCCCGGCTCTGCCGGGGGATACTTACTTCGCACAACCCTGGAACACTATAGCCGACCCCAACGACGTGGGTGTATTGGTGCCGCAGCAAAGGAATGATATCCAACCACGTCAGGCGCGTCAGTCCACACGAACTCAGATCAATAATGGCAATGCGAGGCCCAACTTGATCGAGATAGCCTGGCTGCTGGAAGCGGGTGAAAAGCATTCCGATGGATCGCGCTAATCCGCGGGAATGCCCAACATGAGCTGATGCGTTGGAGCCAAGGTTTGGTTTAATCCCAAAATACTCTTCGATCGCAGAAAGAATGTCGGCGACCGATCTTGAGATATCGCCACGAATATCGTCCCAGACGACCACCCTTCCGAACCGCTTGGGTAACTGTGCGTAGTCGAGGACACCGATTTGGCCAGCCCAAACATCGACGACGACGTTCCGCAAGTTTCCTGGCTCTCGCGCTACACGCACAGCTCGGAGAGACCATCGTTCAACTGACCAATGGTAGCAGTAGTGGTGCGGCTCAATCCCGTCGAGGCAATTGATGCAGCAAATAACTGACTAACCAATCGTCTTCGGTCAAGTTTTCTCATAGTGCCGAGACGCTACGATATATATTTTATAGGTCAAATAACTCTATAGCTGGAATTGCCAGCGCGCCTAAACTTCCTCAGAAATCGAAAAAACCGTCAGGCCTCGCATTTTCGAATCCCCGCCCTGTGTTAGTAGCGCGGAACGCAGGAGGGCGGATTCGTCTGGGTGGGAGCGCTCTCGATGCTGTCGTTCAAGGAACGCTCGCAGAACATCCACGCCAATGCAGCCATGTTGGACAATGCTCATCGAGACAATACCGTCACAATCGGCAGATGCCAACGTCAAACCGATCAAGCCTTGCCGCGACTGATAATCAAAGAGATCTTCTATCACCAGTCTGCCGCCGGCTTAAAGGAACAACCGGCGTTTATGTTTGACGGGCCCGCTTCCATTAGCGGACCTCAGCTTCTGCCTAGATAGGCAACGGCTTCTATCTCCACTAACACATCCGGCTTCGCAAGGGATCGCACTTCAACAAGCGTGGAAGCGGGAAAATCTCCGGTAAAGAACTCGCGGCGCGCTCTCCAGACCTCAGTGTTGTTCTTGATATCGACGACATAGATCGTCATCTTTACCAGATTGTCCATCGTTCCGCCGGCCGCTTTGACGATGCGATCGATGCGCGAAAATATTTGCTTGCTCTGTTCGTACTCATCCTTGCCGACAATCGCGGTGCCGCCTTCGAAGGGACGAGCCACCTGGCCAGAGACGAACAGCATGTCGCCGGCGCGTATGGCGTTCGACCACAGATTGGGGCCGGCTTCGGCGACATCAGGGACCGACAGCTTTGTCCTTGGCATGGCATTCTCCTTATGAGGCTATCTCAATGACGCCTTCGCATTTTAGCATATTACTAAGGATCACGGATCCTGCGCGGTGAAAGCGCTGACAATGCTGCTGCGGCAAATGCCAGCAACGCTGCGAACTGAAAGGTCTCCTGAAAGCCTTCAAGGAAGCCATATTTCATGTTCAGGATTTCGAACCCAAGGAAGATGACTGAAGCGGCGGTCACAGTCCCGAGCGTTCGCGTTAACAAGACGAGGCTGCCGGCCACGCCGCGATCCCTGAGGGGAAGCGCTGCCGTCACGATATCCGAATAGGCAAGCTGGAACAGCCCGAGTCCGACGCCCTGTGCAACAAGCCCCGCGATCCGGAGGATTGTCGGGGTTTGCTCTGTCCAAGCGCCGAGCAGCAGCAGACCGACGCCATTGGCCGCCGCGCCCGCGATCGCCAATCGTCGAGCGGAAATGCCCCGTCCGACAAGCCGACCGCCGATCGGCGCGGCCAGCGCAGCTCCTGCCGCAGCCGTAGCCAGGATGGCGCCGCTTTCGGTTAGGGTATAGGTTGGCACGCGCGCCAGGAAATAGGGCACCAGCAGCCAAACCGAAAAAGCTGCAAGGTTGACCAGCACGCTCACGAGGTTGAGCAGCGCGAACCCCGGCTGCAAGAGAATCCCGACAGCGATGATCGGACGTGCAGCGCGTGACTCGCGGAAGATGAATGCCGCAAAGGCCGCGGCTGATAGCAGGGCGAACCAGACTGCGGAAAGCTCGCGCATGCGGTTCAGGGCCAACAGCATCGTGACCAGGCCCAGCACCAGCGCAACGCCTCCCAGGAGGTCAAAGCGATCGGCTGCCTGCCGCTGCGGCGATGCCGGCATGCCGCGCAGGAAGAGTAGCGGTACGAGGGCGATCGGAATTCGGAACCAGAAGACCGAAGGCCAATCCCAGGTCGACGTCAGGGCGCCGCCAAGCAGAGGACCTAGCATCAAGCCAATTGCGAGCAACATGGTATAGATGCCGAGCGCATGACTGCGCCGCTCTTCGCCATGGAGAGAGATCACTAGCGCTGCGCCACAACTCAGCACCAGTGCCGCGCCAATACCCTGCAGGCAGCGAAACAGCAGCATTGCGCCGAAGCTTGGCGACCAGCCGACAAGGAGCAGCGCAACCGCACTCCAAATCATGCCAGTCCGGAAAACCAGGGCGTGGCCGATCGTGTCGCCAATGCGTCCCAGCGCCAGTAGCAAACTGGCGTAGGTTAGGACGTAGCAGATCACCACCCACTGGATGTCACTGATCGAAAGGCCGAATCCCCTTGTAATTGCGGGGAACGCAATATTCACCGACGTATCCAGCTGTGTCGCGGCCGTGCCGAGACCGATCATCGCGACCTGCCACGATCTCGTGTGGAGCAGGCCCGCCGGCGAATGGGGAGGGTCGCTTTTGGAAATCGAAGTCACGCCGAAAATCTAGATGGTTTGATCTCATCCCGGCAATCGATATTCGCGCTAGGAGAGCGGGACACTTCGTAGGTGACCGGGTTCTGGCGAGCGATTTTTCGATGCAGCTATGCAGCCGTTAGAACTTTCCTGGCGATCCCAGCGTGTGGCCCAAAGCGGAAAGGGGGTCGACATCCGGCAGGGTCCGTTAATGTGCTGGTTTTTGGACGCCGGCAATAACGAGATAGTCCGCGCGCTCAGCTCGCCGGCGTCCAAAAAGCGCCAAGGCACGACGTCGCGGGAAGTATGGCACCCGGCAGTGCGGCGAGTGCTATGGGGATCGTATGTTGGTGGCGATCTCGATGGTGGATGCGGCGCGAGCACGAGGCGACCTGCATGCGCGCATGCAGATGAGCCCAGGAGAGTGCAATGGACATCTTCTTGGCTTGTGTAATTTCAAATGGTTGCGCGTGGCAGAAACAGCACATCCGACAACCATTGCGCGATTGATCGGTCGATCTGTGTTGGGTGGCATGGTGTGGTACGATGGGTGAATGAGTAACGCCTTCGCCCCCATAGTGCGGGCTCGACCTTGCCCCATCTTTGGCCGACCTGTTCATCGTCGGGGTCGCCCCCATTGATTACAGCCCGATACTTCTCCTCAGACTCTTCAGATTCCGGATCGCTCCGGACACCCTGTCCTCCACCGGCTTGCGCCGCTGGCCGGCAAGGCATTACCCCTGCCTTTGGATACAGCGCCCCTCATCCGAGCGCTGGAGGGACTTTAACCCTCCTGACTCATGCGCTACCCAGCACACACTACGAACCTCTCCGCCACCCCAAGGCGCCCGGCCTGTCCCTCACGGGCTTCCGGTTGGTCATTGCTGACCACGCCATGGGGCTTCCCGTGTTGCGTGTTGCGTACGCTTTCCTTGTGTACATGCTGTCGCCACTACCCCGGCGCAGCGGCTGGGCGTACTCTTCGCTCTGCTTCACCCAGCCGTATCAGCCTTCCCCGAAAGGGTTGTCGGGTCGGCCTGCGCATTGTCCTTTTCGAGGATTGCTCAGCGTTCACTCGCGTTACGGCCTGCACACTCGCGCTGTCACCAATTCGTGACACGTTAATCGAAGGCTTCAGCCACTTCGTTGCCTCCATGACTGCTCCGATTGCTTCCGGCTGGAGCGGTTGCCGGGTGGGGTTCGCACCCACTGGAAAGCGCCGCCTTGTCACGGCGCACACCCCAAACGGACATCGCCGGAACAGATCCCGAAAAAAATCTGTATCTGAGGTCATCTTCCGCCGCTAAGTTTGAAGCCAGCGGTAGCTTGTCTCGATGCTCGGGAAGAGACATGAAGCGACGCGAGTTCATCACGGTATTCGGCGGCACCGCGGTCGCATGGCCGCTCGTCGCGCGGGCGCAGGCGGTGAAAATTCCGCGGATAGGATGCCTGATATTCGGCGAGCTGGAATCTCCCGAGACGCGCGCGGCCCTCAGCGCCTTCCGTCAAGGACTACACGAACGCGGCTATTTCGACGGTCAGAATATCATCTTCGAGTACCGAGCGGCGGACGGGAAGTTCGAGCGACTCCCGGGTTTGGCGACAGAATTGGTCAGTCTCAGGGTCGACATCATCACCGCGCAGAATACGCCCGCGGGCCGAGCCGCACAGCAAGCGACCACCACGATTCCAATCGTCGTGACGGCAATGGGCGATCCGGTCCAAGATGGACTTGTGGCAAGCTTGGCGCACCCCGGAGGGAACATCACGGGGACGACGTTCCTCGGCCCGGAGCTGGTCGCCAAGCGTCTGGCGCTTCTTAAAGAGTTGCTCCCGAAGATTTCCCGCGTCGCCGTCGTCTGGCATCCCGGCGCATTTAGCGAACTTACGATGAGAGCCATGCAGAGGGAGATCGCGAAAGCCGCCACGATTCTTGGCATGCAACTTCAATTCGTGGAAGTGCGGGCCCCGGACGAGTTCGAGCAGGCATTCTCAACGATAACCAGAGAGCGCGCCGAGGCTTTGTTTCAGTTCCCGAGCACGCTGCTGTTCGTTGAGCGAAGACGCCTTGTCGGTCTGACCGCAATGCACCGGCTTCCCGCCATGTTCAACGGGCGGGAGTTTGTAGAACTTGGAGGCCTCATCTCGTATGGAGCAAATCTCCTCGAGCTGTTTCGGCAGGCCGCTACCTACGTGGACAAGATTCTTAAGGGAGCGAAGCCGTCCCACCTGCCGGTCGAGCAACCGACTAAGTTCGAACTGGTCGTTAATCTCAAAACCGCCAATACGCTCGGGCTCATCATCCCGCCATCGATCCTCGCTCGTGCCGACGAGATGATCGAATGAGGCTGGTGTTGCCGCACTGCATTAGTCCGGTTGTGTGGAGGTTTTCGGATGCCGGCAAGCCGAGACTATTCCCACGCTCCGATGGCCGGCGTCCGAAAAGCGCCAAGGCACGAAGTCGCGGGAGGTGGGGCACCAGCGGAGCAGCGAGTGCTATGGGGATTTGTGAGAGGTGCTCGACTTAGGAAATCCGAAGAGTGCGCTCCGATGGCCGGCGTCCGAAAAGCGCCAAGGCACGAAGTCGCGGGAGGTAGGGCACCGGCGGAGCAGCGAGTGCTATAGGGATTTGTGAGAGGTGCTCGACTTAGGAAATCCGAAGAGTGACCTCGAATGCGTGCACAACTTAAGCGATTTGGCATGATTGTTGCAAAATAGGGGATTTAATTTTGTTGGCCCGTGTGATTTCAAATAGTTGCGCGTGGCAGAAATAGCGCATCCGACAACTGTTGCGCGATTAATCGGTTGATCCACATTCAGTGGCATAGTGTAAATCAATTTCTTGCGAGCAGAAATACCTACGGCAAATTCAAGCAAACTGGTTTGCGCTATTCGTCAAGCCTTTTTGTATTTGCGTTATAGGCCGGGTCGATGTGGTTCGTCGTGAAAGGGTGGCTGGCTTCAGATGATCCTGCTGTTCTTGATCATGCGTTGCACGCCCACAATACGCGAGTTGATCGAGGCAACCCCGCTATCGTGTCCTCTCCATCGGCTACCAGTCTCTCGGCTCTTGCTCCCGCGCAGCGGGCTGGAGCGAAGCGACTTTGTGCTTTGGCACGAAGCGGAATGGTGCGATGTCCGAGTTGAGTCCGTGATGCGCTCCAAAGCGGACATCCCTCGACAAAATCGGTCTCACTATTGAGATGTTTCGGTCGTGTTGGCTTTTTCGCGCCATTGCAAAAAGCGCTGAAGCAACTGCTGGGACTGCTCGTGAGTAGCAGGCTGGCTAGGCGGTGACGCGAGGAGCGCTTTCAACTCTGCGAGCACGGGCTTCGATCCGACGTCTCCTTGGCTGGACTGAGGCGGAGCGGTGCTCGTCGATACTGTTATATCGGAAGGGGTTGAACCGGCGACCGATTGGCGTGAGGCAGGCTTCATGATGACGAACAGCAGCGCCACGACCGCCACGACGCCAGCGACCGCAGCGACGCGAGCGGCAACGCTGTACAGCGCGACTCGCCGGTTCAAGTCACGCGTGCGCCTAGCAGGATCATTAATAGCCTTGGGATCGAGCGAGGCGGGATGGGAGATTGGGGACGACCTGACGGGCTCCGATCTTGCTCCCTGCGAGACGGATCGTCCTAGCTTCTCTGCTCTTTCGCGCAACCGGAGAGGCGTGTAGTCGAGCTCAGGATCGTCGGGGTCGAGGGGGTCTTGCTCACTGAAGCTACTCATAAGCTTCCTCCCTGTAGCGCCTCAATCACTCATCGTGAATCACCCTGGAAATAACCTACAGCAAACGGCCGGCAATATCATCGCTCGCTGACGCCTTCGGATTTTATGGTGTTCGCGCCATGGGGATAACCCTGCACTTCTTGGGCCGAGCCCGTCCCGGCAGAATAGGTATTAGCTTGGTCGCGCGGTGAGGCACGTTGCTAAGATCGTTATTTGAGCGCGGTGATGGTCTGCGGGCTGATTTGCCCGGTAGGCGCGGATCATGCCGCAATGCGATAAGCAGTAACCTGAACGGCTCACTCAGAGGCGCACTGGGACGACCGCTGTTGAGGGTAAAGCGGAAGTCGGATTTTAGGGCCGCCGGGTCCTTCGATGATCCAACGGGACATTCGCCCTCCATCGTCCCGGCTTGTCGACTCATCAATTCTAGAGAACGACTACACCACGATCTGCATTTGCATGTTGATGAACTCCAGGGACTCCGGATCAACCGTGTCGCTTAGAAGCCGGATGCCGCCCTCATTCGCCACCACCTGCTGCCTGAACTCCAAGGGATCATCTTTGCTGGGATAGACGCCCCTCACGGTCCCGTTCCGGAAGCCGACCGCGAAGTACGGAACGTCATCAGTCCCGGCCGCGAGTTTTTCTCCTATGTGCCAAACGACATCAGTCGCGCCGGGCTGCTCGCGGAGGAAGGCGATGGTCTTCTCAACCTTGGGCCGATCGCCGAGCGGCGCCAAAATCAGGCTCTCGACCAGAGTCCTTAGCCGCGACGCGATCTGCGCGCGGAGCTTGAACAGCCCAGTCGCCTCCGGTCGCTGCAGGCGCTCGACTGTCCCGTCAAAAGCTCGCCGAATTGAAAAGGGGTAAAATGGGCCATTTGACCGGCTTCGAGCGGTACCCTTTGGGTTGTTATTACGATACTAACCTACTTAAGATTTAACTCAGTAGGCAGGCTTACTTGACTATCTTCAGTTGAACTTCGTCTCGGAATGGGTCGAGGAAAGCCAATAAATTTTGTGGGGTGAAATGTGGATGTTGATGCCAGATAGTCCGACAAATTTCAGTTTTTTCAATATCTTATCTGATAATATTGGCGGAGAGGGAGGGATTCGAACCCCCGATAGGCTTGCACCTATGCCGCATTTCGAGTGCGGTGCATTCAACCACTCTGCCACCTCTCCAGGGCGCCAAATCAGGGGCTTGAGCCCCCGCGGTCGGGGCCGTGTTCTAGGCGAGGACGGCTGACCAGACAAGGCGCGGAATGATAAATCGTTGGGCCTTTTCGACCGCCAAACGGGGGAACGCCGATGATCGAGCACCTTCATATAAGAGCCAATGGCGCGGTATTTCATGTGGCGCGGGCGGGGACCGGTAAACCGCTGCTGTTGCTGCATGGCTGGCCGGAATTCTGGCTCACCTGGGAGCCGGTCATGACGCGGCTTGCCGGCCGTTACAGCCTGATCGCGCCGGACCTGCGCGGGTTCGGCGATAGCGACAAGCCGGACGGCGCTTACGGGCCCGACCAGCACACGGCCGACATGCTGGCGCTGATGGACGCGCTTGGTATCGAGCTAGCCGGCGTGGTCGGCCATGATGTCGGCGGCGCCGTGATGCAGCCACTGGCGAGAAGTGCGCCCGGCCGCCTCGCCGGACTGTTCTTCTTCGACTTCGTCTATCCCGGCATCGGCGCGCGCATGGGCGCGCCGAACCGGCTCAATCACATCTGGTATCAGTCGTTCCACCAGATGGAGATGGCGCCGGCGCTGGTCGGCGCGACGCGCGAGAGCTGCCGGACCTATATCGGACACTTCCTGAAGAACTGGTCGTATCGCAAGGACGCGTTCGACGACGCGCTCGAAGCCTTCACGGACAATTTCCTCAAAGCGGGAAACCTCGCCGGCGGCTTTGCGCATTACCGAGCGGCCCATGCCGGCCGCGTCAGGATGATGCAGGGTGACGTGCCGAAGCTGCCGCCGATCATTGTCCCGACCTGTGTACGCTGGGCCGAGCACGATCCGCTGTTCCCCTACGCCTGGACCGATCGCATGCATGAGACATTTTCGCAGCTCGATCTCGCGATGTTTTCAGGTGTGGGACATTTCCCGCATCGGGAGGACCCGGATCGCGCAGCGAGCGAGATCGCGGCGTTTTTCAAGCGGGTTGGTTGGCATTAATTTCACCCCTCCCTTTTCGGGGAGAGGTGTGCGAGCGGCGGGGCGCCCATCCAAAATGGCTGGAAAAATGTGGGACCGCCATACGCGATACACAATGGCGGTCCCGTGCCGTCTCATTGAAATACTGGCCGGAAAGTTGGGGTCTCGCCGGTCAGTGTGAGCGACGAAGACACGCTAGCAACTGCATGGAAAGCGGCAACGCGAAGTCGATTTTAACCTAACCGCGAAAGGTTACTTCTTGTCTTTCTTGCCGCCGTTGCCCTTGCCGTTCTCTTTCCGGCGGTTGGTGAAGCGCGCGTTGCCGAGCCCGGTGCCGATGGTGAGCACGCCCCAGCGCTCGACATCCTGCATGAAGGGAACTTCGGCCAGTCCCTGCACCACGCCGTCATTGTGCATCGACACCGCGGTGTCGTGGTCGCCGATGGCGGGGATCGCCTCGACCAGGCTTGCCGGCAGGTTGAACTTGCTGCTCTCCCAATTGCCCGGCAGGTTTTGGGCGCCCTTCTCGATCGATCCATCTTCCTTGATCACGCCGGGACAGGCGATGCCGATGAACGGCGCGAGCTTGAAGCCTTCTTCGTCGGCGGCTTCGATCAGGAGGTCGAGCATCTTTACCAGCCGCTTCACCGCGCCCTCGCGCGTCGGCTCGTCATCGGCGTGGCGCCACAGCTCGGATTTCCACACCGCCGCCTTCGACAGGTCGTCCGCCTTCTTCCAGCGCGTCTCGACCACGCCGCAGCGGATATTGGTGCCGCCGATATCGACTGCCAAAATGCTGTCGTAGCCCTCGAAAATCCAGGTGGGCGCGAGATGCAGCGCGCCGATCAGCGCGGCTTCATCCGGGTGGAAGCGGATCGGCATCAGCTCGGTCTTGAAATCTTCCGCGCGCAGGATGATCTCGGTGCGCGCGATTGCCAGCTCGCCGAGCCGGCTGTCGCGAAAGCCGCCGCCGACCACGATGCGCTCAGTCTTCGCCCAGGCCTTGGTCTTGAGGAAGCGCCGGGTGACATAGGCGAGCTCCTGCGCGAATTCCTCGATCGCGCTGTGCACGACGGCAGAAGCCTCGGTGTCGTCGCCGATCAGCATGTCGTCGAGCGCCTTCTTGCTGATCTCCTCCGTCGGCACGTCGCCGAACGGGTCCTTGCCGGTCTTGCGCAGCGGCTTGCGCCAGCGGTCGAAGATCTTCCGGAACGCGCCCTTGGAGGCGCGGTCGCCGAGAAAACCTTCGTCGTCCTTGAGTTCGATGTTGAAACTGTCGACATCGACCGACGGCAGGCGGCTCGCGCCGTGGTTGGCGATGCCCGTGGTGGTGATGACGTCCTCAGCCATGTTTCCCTGCCCGCTTCGTTGCCTGGCGGGACAACGGCGTGGGAACCCGTTGGTTTCACGGGGGGCTGGCGGGGCGTAGCATGAGGCGGCGAAAATCGGCCAAATCCTTCATTTTCGGCCGGTTTTCGGATCAGTTTGCCTTGACTCCGGGCCTTTTGCCGCTATAAGTCCGCTCCATTCCGGCGCGGGATTTCTCGCGCCGCTTGTTTTTGCGCTGAATCCGCAGCCGAACTTGCGACGGATCGCGCGAAACGTACCCATAACGACTGAACAAAAAGCCGGCCCGGACCGAGGTTCGAGGCCGGGATCGAACACGAAGGAATTAAACGATGTTCGCAGTCATCAAGACCGGCGGCCGGCAATACCGCGTCGTACCGGATGATGTGCTCGAGATTGGCAAGATCGCCGGCGATGTCGGCACGATCGTGCAGCTTGGTGAAGTGCTGGTGCTCGGCGGCGACACGCCGACGCTGGGAATGCCCACCGTGGCAGGCGCCTCCGTTGCGGCCGAAGTGCTGCTGCACAAGCGCGGCCCGAAGGTGATCGCGTTCAAGAAGCGACGCCGCAAGAATTCGCGCCGCAAGCGCGGCTATCGCGACGAGATCACGGTGCTTCGCATCACCGAGATCCTCGCCGATAACGCCAAACCTTCGATCGGCCCGCGGCCTAAGAGGGAAAAGTTGGCGACGCCGGCGGAAGATGGCGACGAGGCGCCGAAGCCCGCCAAGAAGGCGGCAGCCAAGAAGCCGGCGGCGAAGAAGTAAGGTCTCCGTCACGATTACGACGGCGACCAAAAGAGCGTGACAAAAAGTGAAATGATTCCTTCAAGGAATTGACTTAAGAGAACGGGTAAGTTGGAGACGGGCCATGGCTCACAAAAAAGCAGGCGGTTCATCGCGGAACGGACGTGATTCCAAGGGCAAGCGCCTTGGCATCAAGGCCTTTGGTGGCGAGCATGTGATTCCCGGCAACATCATTGCGCGTCAGCGCGGCACGACCTGGCATCCCGGCCTTAATGTCGGCATGGGGACCGATCATACCCTGTTCGCCAAGGTCGAGGGTCATGTCGAGTTTCGTGCCAAAGCCAACGGCCGCACGTTCGTATCGGTTCTTCCGATGACCGAGGCTGCAGCCGAATAGACGGTGGATCATTACGAGTCCGCCGGGTCCTGATGAACCGGCGGAGTCGCAGAGGCTCCAAGGGGGAGGCGGGAAACCGGCCTCTCCTTTTTGTTTTGATGAGTTGATTTTGATGGAGCCCGACATGTTGCAGGATATCCCACCCCCAATTTTGCGCGAGGCCAGTCCTTGCGTCCTCGAGACCGAACGGCTGGCCTTGCGCAGCCCGACGCTCGCGGACGTAAAAGCAATTGCGCGGCTCGCCAACGACCGCCGCATTGCCGAAAATACCCGTCGTCTCCCGCATCCCTATCTGCAGGAGCATGCTGTCGAGTTCGTGCGCGCTGTTGCCGCCGACCGCAGCGAACTGGTGTTCCTGATCGAGCAGAATTTTGCGCCGGTCGGCATGGTCGGCATCAGCTGGCGCGAGCCGGACGCGCCCGACCTCGGCTATTGGCTCGGCTTCGAGCACTGGGGCCAGGGTCTTGGCACCGAAGCCGCGCGCGCGGTGATCGACTATTTCTTCGAGGAGTTTTCTCACGAGACGCTTTTCGCCGGTGCCCGCGTCGCCAACCCGATGTCGCGCAACATCCTGGAGAAATGCGGCTTCCAGTGGAGCGGCGTCGAGCTGCATCGCTTCGAGGCGCTGGGCTCCTCCAGCCCGGTCGATTGCTTCCGTCTCTCCCGCAGCGTCTGGTCGTCGCTGAAGAACTGGGCGAGCTCGACGCGGAAGGCGCGGTAGCCGCGCCTTATGCCGGCGGATTGACTGCGGCCTCCTCGCGCCCGAGCCTGCGCTCGCGAAGGAAGATGTAGAGGCCCGCGCCGATGATGATCGCCGCACCCGCAATCGTCGCGGGCTGCGGCAGGTCGCCGAACACGGTGATGCCGAACATCACCGCCCAGACGATCATCGAATATTGATAGGGCACCACGACGCTGGCGGGCGCGAGCTTCAGCGACCGGTTGACGCAGATCAGCGCGGTCACCGAGATGCAGCCGGCGGCCGCGAACATCGCGAGGCTGGCAGCATTCGGCGTCACCCAGCCGAACGGCGACATCAGCGCGCCGAGCAGGAACGTGCCTGCGAACTGCGATGTGGCCATCACGATGTCAGGCGTGTTGCGCAGGGAGCGCGTGATCAGCATCAACAGCGAGAACGACAGGCTGCCGCCGAGCGCGATCATCGCCGGCCAACTGATGGTTTGCGCGGATGGCCTGAGCGCGATCAGGACGCCGCCAAAGCCGATCAGGATCGCACTCCAGCGCCGCCAGCCGACCTGTTCGCGCAGCACCAGCGCCGACAGTGCGGTGACGAAGATCGGACAGGCGAGATAGTAGGTCGTGACGTCGGCGAGCGGCAGATAGACGGTGGCGAGGAAGAAGGCCGCGACTTCGAGCGTCGAGAGCAGGATGCGGATCGCCTGCAGCCAGGGCCGCTCGATCCGAAACAATTGCGCGCGCTGCCGCCAGATCAGCGGCGACAGCACCAGCAGCGCCGCGCAGGCGCGCAGCCACAGCAATTGCCCGACCGCATAGGTCGCAACCAGATATTTGCCGAGCGCATCGCCGAATGAGAACATGAATACGCCCAGCAGCATCAAGCCGATGCCGGCCAGCCGCGCGGAACGCTCGTCGGCGTGGGTGGAGATTCGTGTCAAAAGGCTCATGACGGCGTTGTTTTAAAGGCGCCGGTGTCTCAGGCAAGCCCGATTGCCGCAACCTCAGCTCTGCGATACCGATGGGTCAATCGGCCGCAGACATCAGGAAACGCCATGACCGAGTTCGATCCGCACACTCACCGCATGGTGACACAGCAGCGCTGGTTCGAGGATTTCGTGCTCGGCGAGCGCTTCGTGCTGCCGGGCCGCACGCAGACTTCGGCGATCTTCGCCGCGTTCCAGACCGCGAGCGGCGACACCCATCCGATCCATTACGACGTCGAATATTGCCGCGCACGCGGCATGCCGGATCTGCTCGCGCACGGCTTCCAGACGCTGATCCACACCGCGCCGGGCGCGGGACTGTTTCCCTTCATGGTCGAGGAATCGCTGGTCGGCTTCCTCGAACAGTCGAGCAAATTCCTGAAACCCGTCTACGCCGACGACACCATCTATCCCGCGCTCGAAGTCACCGAGCTTGCGGCGGGCCGCAGCACCGGCGTCGTCACCCTGCGCAGCACGGTGCACAACCAGCGCAAGGAGCTGGTGCTGGAGGGTGTTCAGAAGTTCCTGATCCGCCGCAGGCCGGCGTGATCTATTCGATCACATCAGCCGCCGTCGGCCGCGGAATAACGTCCGCACCGACCCGAAAGCCCCTGACGCTGAGGCTTTTCGCGACATTTCCGGCAAGTTTGGGTTGCCGCCACCTCGTCCCTGCCTTACCTAAAGCCCATGAAATTCCTCGACGAAGCCAAGGTCTATGTCCGCTCCGGCGACGGCGGTAACGGCTGCGTGGCGTTCCGCCGCGAAAAGTTCATCGAATTCGGCGGCCCCTCCGGCGGCAATGGCGGCCGCGGCGGCGATGTCGTCATCGAAGTCGCCGACGGGCTGAATACGCTGATCGACTACCGCTACCAGCAGCACTTCAAGGCGCAGAAGGGCGAGAATGGCATGGGCAAGGACCGCCATGGCGCCAATGGCAAGCCAATCGTGCTGAAGGTGCCGGTGGGTACGCAGGTGTTCGACGAGGATCGCGAGACGCTAATCCACGATTTCACCACGCTCGGCGAAAAATTCGTGCTCGCCGAAGGTGGCAATGGCGGCTTCGGCAATGCGCATTTCAAGTCATCGACCAACCGTGCGCCGCGCAATGCCAATCCCGGCCAACTGGGCGAGGAGCGCTGGATCTGGCTGCGGCTGAAACTGATCGCCGATGCCGGTCTCGTCGGGCTGCCCAATGCCGGCAAGTCGACCTTCCTTTCCAAGGTCAGCGCCGCGCGGCCGAAGATCGCCGACTATCCCTTCACAACGCTGCATCCGCAGCTAGGTGTCGTCAATTCCGACGGGCGCGAGTTCGTGCTCGCGGACATTCCAGGCCTGATCGAAGGCGCGCATGAGGGCGCAGGCCTCGGCGACCGCTTCCTCGGTCACGTCGAGCGCTGCCGCGTGCTGCTGCATCTCGTGGACGCGACCTGCGAACATGCCGGCAAGGCCTACAAGACCGTGCGCGGCGAGCTGGACGCCTATGGCGGACAGCTTACGGACAAGATCGAGATCGTCGCGCTGAACAAGATCGACGCGGTCGAGCCGGACGAATTGAAGAAGCAGAAGGACCGGCTGAAGCGCGCCGCAAAGAAGACGCCGCTCTTGATCTCCGGCGCTACGGGAGCGGGCGTGAAGGAAGCGCTGCGGGCGCTGGTCGAGGTGATCGGCGAGAAGCCGGTCACGGACAAGGCGAAGAGCGCGGCGCAGATGGCGCCCTGGGACGCATAGAGGCTGGTCGGCGAAATGGCGCGTGCGAAGAACGTCATCTGGGTCATGTGCGACCAGCTTCGCTATGACTATCTCGGCTGCACCGGCCATCCCACGCTGAAAACCCCGAACATCGATGCGATGGCAAAGCGCGGCGTGCGCTTCTCCAACGCCTATGTGCAGTCGCCGATCTGCGGCCCCTCGCGGATGTCGTTCTACACCGGCCGCTACATGCGCTCGCACGGCTCGCACTGGAACGGCTGGCCGCTGCGCGTCGGCGAGCCGACGCTCGGCGATCACCTGAAGAAGATTGGCGTGCGCAATGTGCTGGTCGGCAAGACCCACATGGCGCCCGACCTCGAAGGATTGAAGGCGCTCGGCATCGCGCCCAACTCGATCATCGGCGTGCATGTGTCCGAATGCGGGTTTGAGCCCTATGAGCGCGACGATGGCCTGCATCCCACCGGGCGCCCTCGTCCGCGCTACGACAATTATCTGCGCGAAAACGGTTTTGACTCACCAAATCCCTGGGAGCACTGGGCCAATTCCGGCGCGGATGCCGACGGCTCCTTGCAAAATGGCTGGCTGCTGGTCCATGCCGACAAGGCCGCGCGGATTCCCGAGGAGCTTTCCGAGACGCCCTATATGACGCGGCGAGCGATGGATTTCATCACCGAGGCCGAAGCCGACGGCCGGCCGTGGTGCCTGCATCTCTCCTACATCAAGCCACACTGGCCCTACATCGCGCCCGAGCCCTATGCCAGTATGTACGGCCCCAAGGATGTTCTGCCCGCCATCCGTTCGGAGAAGGAACGGCAGGAGGCACATCCGGTGTTCGCCGCCTACATGGACATGCGCTACTCCCGCAACATGTCGCGCGACGAAGCCCGCGAGAAGGTCATCCCGACCTATATGGGCCTGATCAAGCAGATCGACGACCAGATGGGCGTGCTGATGCGCTTCCTGGAGCAGCGCGCCCTCACCGACACCACCATGATCGTGTTCACATCGGACCATGGCGACTATCTCGGCGATCACTGGATGGGCGAAAAGGACCTGTTCCACGAACAATCCGCCAAGATTCCGCTGATCGTGATCGATCCATCCGCGTCAGCCGACGCCACGCGCGGCACGGTCTGCGATGCGCTGGTCGAGGCCATCGACCTCGCGCCGACCTTTATCGAATATTTTGGCGGCACGCCGCCGGACCACATCCTCGAGGGCCGCTCGCTGATGCCGCTCCTGCGCGGCGAAAGCCCGCTTTGGCGCAAGGTCGTCTTCTCCGAATATGACTACGCCATGCAGGAGGTGAGGCTGAAGCTCGAGCAGCCGATCGAACGCTGCCGGCTGTTCATGGTGTTCGACGGCCGCTGGAAATATATCCACGCCTCGGGCTTTCGGCCGATGCTGTACGATTTGCAGAGCGACCCGCAGGAGTTTGCCGATCGCGGCGAGGATCCCGCCTGCGCCGACGTCATCGCGCGGCTGCAGGCCGCGCTGTTCGACTGGGCGCTGCACCCGAAGGGCCACGTCACGACGCCATATGCAAAGATCGCGAGCTATGCCGGCGGCCAGATGCAGGTCAAAGGCGGCATCCTGATCGGCATCTGGGACGAGACGGAGCTCGCCGCCATCCGCGCGCGGATCGAACAGCGGACCAATCAGTAGACCCTCATGGTGAGGAGGCGCGCATGCGCCGTCTCGAACCATGAGGCCCGACCGCGGCCTCATCCTTCGAGACGCCGCTTCGCGGCTCCTCAGGATGAGGGGAGATAGTTTGCCGCGTGTTAGTTCGTGATCTTGTAGCCCGTCGCCTTCACGATCGGCTGCCAGAACGCGGTGTCGGCGGCCAGCACCCTGGTCAGGTCCTCGGGCGTCGAGCCGACTGGAATCAGCGTGACCGCAAGCAGCTTCTCCTTCACCTCGGGCTTGGCCAGCACCTCGGCGACGGCGGCGCTAAGCTTCTTCGCGAAATCAGGCGAGCTGCCGGCCGGCAGCCACATGCCATACCAGCCATCGGCAACGAGATCGACGCCGCTTTCCTTCAAGGTCGGCACGTCGGTTGCGAACGGCGAACGCACTGCGCCGCTCACAGCGACAATCCGGACGGTGCCCGCGCGATGCTGCGTGATGGCGTCCGCGAGCGTCGTGATGCCGAACGGCAGATGCCCGCCGATCAGATCGTTCACGATCGGCGCCGAGCCGCGGTAGGGCACGCGCGTCATCGAGAGTTTCAGGATTTGCTCTAGCTGCCAGCCGGTGAAATGCGGAATCGTGCCGTTGCTCGGCACGCCATAGGATGCTTTCGCAGGATTGGCCCTGAGCCATGCCACCAGCTGCGCAAAATCCTTGGCGTCGATCGACGGACTCGTGACGATCGCGAACTCGAAGCGCGCGACCTGGGACACCGGAACGAAATCCTTCGCGGTATCGAAACTCGGCTCGGTCTCGACCATCGGCAGCAGGTACATGGTTGGCCCAGTCGTCACGAGGATCGTGGCGCCGTCGGGGCTCGCCCCCTTCACTGCCCTGATGCCGATCAGCCCGTCACCGCCGGTGCGGTTTTCGACGATCACATTGCGGTCCAGGATCGCTGGAAGATATTGCGCCAGTTGGCGACACAGTCCGTCGCCGCCGCCACCGGCCGCAAACGGAAAGATGATTTTGGCCAGCGGCCCGGACTCGGCACGTGCCCGGCCTGCGTTCGCCAGCACCGGCAGCGCCAGCGCGCCGGCCAAGAAGTCTCGGCGGTGCATCGTCATGGTCCCTCCCACATGGTTTTGGCCCACTAGACCAGAACGCGACGGACAATGGAATTGGCGATAGGGCGAACGGCCGCAGTCACGCCTGCGGGAGGTAAACTTGCGCCGACCGCGGTCCTGCTGCAAAACCCTCCCACACAAGACCTGCCAGGGAGAACGCCATGATCGGTTACGTCACCGTCGGTACCAACGATCTGAAGAAGGCCGGGGAATTCTACGACAAGCTTTGCGGCGAATTGGGCATGGGCCGCTTCATGGCCAATGACCGTATCATCGCCTGGGGTGCCAAGGGCGGCGGCGCGGGTTTCGGCGTCGCGCTACCCTACGACGGCAAGCCGATGACGGTCGGCAACAGCGTCATGGCGGCCTTCGGCGCCAGGGACAAGGAGCAGGTCGACCGCGTCTACAAGCTCGCGCTGTCGCTGGGCGGCAGTTGCGAGGGCCCTCCCGGTCAGCGCAGCCCGCAATTCTATGCGGCCTATTTCCGAGACCCCGAGGGCAACAAGCTCAACGCCTTCGTGATGGGCTGATTTAGCCTTAACTTTCCCTCGCTTTCGCGCTAACGCGCCACTTCCAATGTCCGAAAGTGGCGCGTATTGCTTTGGCGAAACGCAGCTCATTCGCACCCGTCATGGCCCGCCCTCAGCTCAGGAAATTCCGGCGCATCGTCGTCAAGGTCGGCTCCTCGCTTCTGATTGATTCAGATGCGGGAGAGGTGCGCGCGTCGTGGCTGTCGGCGCTGGCTGACGATCTCGCAAGACTCCATGGCGAGGGGCGCGAAGTCCTGATCGTCTCCTCGGGCTCGATCGCGCTCGGGCGCGCCAGGCTGAAATTGCCGCGAGGCAGCCTGAAGCTGGAAGAGAGCCAGGCCGCAGCCGCCGTCGGGCAGATCGCGCTGGCGCGGATCTGGTCGGAAGTCTTGGGCGCGCATGGCATCGGTGCCGGCCAGATCCTGGTGACACTGCAGGACACCGAGGAACGGCGGCGTTATCTCAACGCGCGCTCGACCATCGCAAAACTCCTGGAATGGCGCGCGGTGCCCGTGATCAACGAGAACGACACGGTCGCCACCAACGAGATCCGCTATGGCGACAATGATCGCCTCGCCGCGCGCGTCGCCACCATGGCGAGCGCCGATCTGTTGATCCTCTTGTCCGACATCGACGGGCTTTACGACGCGCCGCCGTCGCAGAACCCGAATGCCAAATTGATCCCTGTCGTAGAAAGCGTCACCGCCGAGATCGAGGCGATGGCGGGAGATGCCGGCTCGGAATTATCGCGCGGCGGCATGCGGACCAAGATCGAGGCGGCCAAGATCGCGACCACGGGCGGCACGCATATGCTGATCGCCTCCGGCAAGATCGAACATCCGTTGAAGGCGATCGCGGATGGCGGCCGCTGCACCTGGTTCCTGACGCCGGCGAACCCGGTGACGGCGCGAAAACGCTGGATCGCGGGCTCGCTGGAGCCCAAGGGCACGCTGACCATCGACGCTGGCGCGGTGACTGCGCTCCGCGCCGGAAAAAGCCTGCTGCCGGCCGGCGTGATTCGGATCGACGGGCAGTTCGCCCGCGGCGACGCCGTGGTGGTGCGCGGCCCCGATACCCATGAGATCGGCCGCGGCCTCGTCGCCTACGACGCCGAGGACGCCGACAAGATCAAGGGCCGCTCCTCCCCGGACGTGATGGCCATTTTGGGCGTCAGCGGCCGGGCCGAAATGATCCACCGCGACGACCTCGTGGTGGTGCCAACCGGCGCCGTCCCGGCCAAGTAGGCCATTGGCCGACCCAAAAGGGCCGGAATCTGGCGCCCTGCCATGCCGGTTCCGCGCCTCGCCAAGGCCGCAAATTCCATGCTACGAGATGGACTTAATCCAAGGCTGAAACGACATGAGCGCGTCCCTCAAGGCCATCGACGGCAATGCCGATCTGGCGACCCTGATGAACGATCTCGCGAGAGCCGCCCGTGCCGCGGCGCGCGTGCTGTCGCTGGCTCCGCGGGCGCAGAAGGACCGCGCGCTCGCTGCGATGGAGCGCGCCATCCGCGCCAACGTATCAGCGATCCTGGCGGCCAACGTCGAAGACGTCACTGAAGCCCGCGCCTCTGGCGTCACCGGCTCCTTCATCGACCGCCTGACGCTGACGCCCGCCCGCATCGAGGCGATGGCTGACGGCATCGCGGCCGTTCGCAACATTGCCGATCCCGTTGGCGTCATCACCGAGAGCTGGCAGCGCCCGAACGGCATGACCATCGAGCGCGTGCGCGTGCCGCTCGGCGTCGTCGCCGTGATCTTCGAAAGCCGCCCCAATGTCGCGGCCGATGCCGGCGTGCTCTGCCTCAAATCCGGCAATGCCGTGATCCTGCGCGGCGGCTCCGACAGCTTCCGCTCCTGCCGCGCGATCCATGATTGCCTGGTACAGGGCCTGCGCGAAGCCGGATTGCCGGAAGCCTCAATTACATTGGTGCCGACCCGCGACCGCGCCGCGGTCGGCCTGCTGCTAAGCGGCTTGAACGGCGCGGTCGACGTGATCGTGCCGCGCGGCGGCAAGAGCCTGGTTGCCCGCGTCGAGAAGGAGGCGCGCGTGCCGGTATTTGCCCATCTCGAAGGCGTCAACCACGTCTACGTCGATCACGCCGCCAATCTCGACATGGCGAAATCGATCGTGCTGAACGCCAAGATGCGCCGCACCGGCGTCTGCGGCGCGGCCGAGACCCTGCTGGTCGATCGCGCCGGTGCACCCGCCAACCTCAAGCCGTTGGTAGAAATGCTCATCGATGCCGGCTGCGAAGTCCGCGGCGATGAAGCCGTGCAGCGCGTCGACAGCCGGGTGAAGCCGGCCTCCGACGAGGACTGGGACGCGGAATATCTCGACGCCATCATCGCCGCGCGCGTGGTCGACGGCGTAGACGGCGCGATCGCGCATATCCACAATCACGGCTCGCACCACACCGACGCGATTGTCACGGAAGATACCGGCGTGGCGCAGAAATTCCTGAAGGAAGTCGACTCTGCGATCGTGCTGCACAACGCCTCGACGCAATTCGCCGATGGCGGCGAGTTCGGCTTTGGCGCGGAGATCGGCATCGCCACCGGAAAATTCCACGCCCGCGGGCCGGTCGGCGTCGATCAATTGACCAGCTTCAAATATCGTATTCATGGCACCGGGCAGACGCGGCCGTGAGCTTTCCCTTGGCCAGGCGGGGCACGCATTGAACGAAGCCTCTGTTGCGTTGCCGTCGCTGGCCCACGAGATCCCGCTCCACACCGACGGCATGCGCATCGGCCTGCTCGGCGGCTCCTTCAACCCGCCGCATCTTGCCCATCGCACCATCAGCCTGTTCGCGCTCAAGCGGCTCAAACTCGACCGCGTCTGGTGGCTGGTGTCGCCGGGCAATCCGCTCAAGGACAATGGCGCCCTGCACGAGCTCGACGAGCGCGCGCAAGCCGCCCGCGACATGGCGGCCGATCCGCGCATCGACGTGACCTGTCTCGAATCCGTCATCCGAACCCGATACACTGTCGACACGATCAACTATCTGCGCCGCCGCGCTTCCGGCGTGCACTTCGTCTGGATCATGGGCGCCGACAACCTCGCGCAATTCCATCGCTGGCAACACTGGCAGCGGATCGCGACCCAGGTACCGATCGCGGTGATCGATCGCCCTCCGCAAAGTTTCCGTGCCCTCGCCGCGCCCGCCGCGCAGGCATTGGCGCCCTATCGTTTGCCCGAGAATGAGGCAGGAAGGCTTGCCGATCAGCGCGCCCCTGCCTGGGTGTTCCTCTCGGGGCTGAAACTGAAATCTTTCGTCGACGACCTTACGGAACCCGGATGGGAGCTGGAAGACCGCGACGTGAGAACACAGGGTATGGATATTGAATCCATTAACCCCAAATGCGTAGAATGGTCCGCGGGCTGCCGGATTCGGTCGCCCGCGATACAGTGAAAGGAATGGTCCCTGGCCACATCTGTATTGTCCAAGTCAGTTTTACCCAAGTCTCGACAGAGCGCGCGTAAAACATCGACCCAAGCTGCGGCCTTGCCTGCGCAGTCCGACGCCGACAAGACGCTGAAACTGATCCTCTCCCGCCTCGAGGATATGAAGGCGGAAGAGACGGTCACCATCGACCTTCACGGCAAATCGGCATTTTCCGACTACATGATCATCACCTCGGGCCGGGCCAACCGGCACGTCGGCGCGATCGCGGAAAACGTCACCAAGGCGCTGAAGGAAACCGGAATCAAGAACATCCATGTCGAAGGCTTGCCCAACTGCGATTGGGTGCTGATCGATTCCGGCGACGTGATCGTGCACGTGTTCAGACCCGAGGTTCGCGAGTTCTACAATCTCGAAAGGTTGTGGACTCAAGGTCCGGGGGCGGCGAAGGCGATCTAGACGAGTAGAGCCGATGCGAATCGGCCGCAGCGCGTGATAATTTGCGCGCATGCAAATCGTCGTCATTGCCGTCGGCCGGCTGAAGCAGGGACCCGAACGGGAGCTCGCCGAGCGCTATGCCAGGCGCTTCGACGAGATCGGCCGCAAGCTCGGCTTCCGCGGCCTGGACATTCGCGAGATCGGCGAAAGCCGCGCGCGCGAGGCTCATGCCCGAATCGCCGAGGAGGCCGCCGCGATATCGGCGGCGATCCCGGAAAACTCCGTGCTTGTCACGCTCGATGAGCGCGGCGAAAATATCGATAGTGCGGCGTTCGCCCGCCGGCTCGGCCAGTGGCGGGACCAGGCCGTCGCCCAGACTATTTTCGTGATCGGCGGCGCGGACGGACTTTCGCCCGATTTGCAGGGCAAAGCCAAGATCAGGGTCGCCTTCGGGGCCGCGACCTGGCCGCACCAGATGGTTCGCGTGATGCTATTGGAGCAGCTTTACCGGGCTGCGACGATTTTGGCGGGACACCCCTATCATCGCGCGTAAAGAGCGCGCGGGCGACGAGCAGCGAATTCGGATCAGATGCACGCGCGGCATTTTCAACCGACCACCGACGCCGTCCGCCGCGGCTGGATTTACGGTGCGTTGATCCTTGTCGGACAGCTTTGCTCGCCGCTGGCTGCGCAGACCGCGGCCACGCCGCCGCAGACCGTGGCGGCTTCGAACGACGTGCTGAAGCAGCGCGAGCAGGAGCTCGAGGCCGCGCGCCTCCAGCAGAAGAATTCCGCCGAACTGCAGGCCAAGCTCAAGGCCGAGATCGCGGCGATCGGCGAGGACCGCAGCAAGCTCAACCAGCAGTTGATCGACATCGCAGCGAGGGTGCGCGACGTCGAGGGCCGCATCGCGGACACCGAAGCGCGGCTGCACGCGCTGGACGGACGCGAGCAGGAGCTTCGATCCTCGCTCGCTTCGCGCCGCTCCGAGGTGGTAGAGGTGTTGGCGGCGCTCCAGCGCGTCGGCCGCCGCACGCCACCGGCCCTTTTGGTGCGCCCGGAAGACGCGCTGCAGTCGCTGCGCACCGCGATGATGCTCGGATCGGTCGTGCCCGAATTGCGCGCGCGGGCCGAGACGCTTTCAGCCGACCTCGGCGAGCTCGTCGCCGTTCGCAAGCGGATCACCAGCGAGCGCGATCGCCTCGCCTCCGACCGCGACAGGATCCGCGACGATCAAACGCGATTGGCTGCGCTGATCGACGAGCGGCAGAAGAAGCAGGCCGGCATCGAGAAGGACATCGACGCCGAAGGCGCGCGCGCCGTGGCGCTCGCAAGGCAGCTCGGCGATCTGCAGGGCCTGATCAGCAAGATGGAGCAGGAGGTCAAGGGCGCCGCGAAAGCCGCGGCGGCGGCGACGATGCAGGGCGGCAGCGGCAAGTCCGATCCGGCGCTCCTGAAGAACGCGAATCGCACCAGCCCGGCGATCGCCTTTGTCTCGGCCAAGGGCCTGTTCAAATTTCCGGTTAACGGCACGAAAATCCGCGATTTTGGCGGTTCCGACGGCGCAGGTGGCGTAGAAAAAGGCATTTCTTTGGCAACGCGGCCCGGCGCGCAGGTAACAACGCCTTGTGACGGCTGGGTTGTTTACGCCGGCCCGTTCCGCAGCTATGGACAACTCTTGATCCTCAATGCCGGGGGCGGGTATCATGTCCTGATCGCCGGGATGGAGCGCATTTCGGTAAACATCGGACAGTTTGTGCTTACGGGGGAGCCGGTCGCAACTATGGGAACGACATCCCAGGTCGCATCCATTCTCGCGACCAACGCGAGCCAACCCGTGCTCTATGTCGAGTTCCGCAAGGACGGTACTCCAATCGATCCAGGCCCATGGTGGGCCGCAAATGAAGGCGAAAAGGTTCGCGGATGATGCGCAAGACCTCTCTAATCCTCCTCAGCGCTGCCACCGGTGCGGCATTGACGCTGTTCGTGACCCAGCCTCGCGCGGTGTTCATGGGCTCGACCGCGCGCGCCGCCACTGCCGACACGTACCGCCAGCTCAACCTGTTCGGCGATGTGTTCGAGCGCGTGCGCAGCGACTATGTCGAGAAGCCCGATGACGGCAAGCTGGTGGAGTCCGCGATCTCTGGCATGCTGTCCGGCCTCGATCCGCATTCGAGTTACATGGATGCGAAGAGCTTCCGCGACATGCAGGTGCAGACCCGCGGCGAGTTCGGCGGCCTTGGCATCGAAGTCACCATGGAAGACGGCCTGATCAAGGTGGTCTCGCCGATCGACGACACCCCGGCTTCGAAGGCCGGCATCCTCGCCAACGACATCATCACCACCCTCGACGACGAACAGGTGCAGGGCCTCACCCTGAACCAGGCGGTCGAGAAGATGCGGGGGCCCGTCAACACCAAGATCCGGCTGAAGATCGTCCGCAAGGGCGTCGACAATCCGATCGAGGTCACGCTGGTGCGCGACAATATCCGCGTCCGCTCGGTACGCGCGCGTGTCGAGGCCGACGACATCGGCTACATCCGCGTCACCACCTTCAACGAGCAGACCACCGAAGGCCTGAAGAAAGAGATCGCCAACCTGCAAAGCCAGATCGGCGACAAGCTGAAGGGCTTCATCATCGACCTGCGCAACAACCCGGGCGGCCTGCTTGAAGAAGCCGTCACCGTTTCCGACTCCTTCCTGGAGCGCGGCGAGATCGTCTCCACCCGCGGCCGCAACGCCGAAGAGACCCAGCGCCGCTCCGCCCATCCGGGCGACCTGACCAAGGGCAAGCCGGTCATCGTGCTGATCAATGGCGGCTCGGCCTCGGCGTCGGAAATCGTCGCGGGCGCGCTGCAGGACCACAAGCGCGCAACACTGGTCGGCACCCGCTCGTTCGGCAAGGGCTCGGTGCAGACCATCATCCCGCTCGGCTCCGGCAACGGCGCGCTGCGGCTCACCACCGCGCGCTATTACACGCCGTCGGGCAAGTCGATCCAGGCCAAGGGCATCGTGCCCGACATCGAGGTGGTGCAGGACGTGCCGGAAGAGCTGAAGGCGCGCACCGACACCAAGGGCGAGGCTTCGCTGCGCGGCCACCTGAAGAACGACGGCGACGAGAAGACCGGCTCGCAATCCTATGTTCCGCCGGACGCCAAGGACGACAAGGCGCTCAAGATGGCCGACGACCTGCTCCATGGCATCAAGTCGAGTTCCTCGGCGCCGACCCCGGCACCTGCCACCACCGACAAGGCGGCAGCCGACAAGCCGGCCACCGACCAGCCGGCAAAGAACTGATCGGCCAAGCTGAGGCCTTGATGAAAGGGCGGTCTTCGGGCCGCCCTTTTTGCTTGTTCCCCGGTTCCGCGTACCCGGCCCTGCCGTCCAGCGAGCCGGCCGTGGTATCTTCGGCCGCTGATTCGGGAACATGAATGGCTGAAACGGTCGACGACCTGAGCGCCCCGCTCGGGCAGAATACGGAGCGGCGGAAGCGCCGATTCCGCCTGCCGTTTACCGCGATGCAGGCGCTCGTGGGCCTGCTCGGCCTGTTCCTGCTGACCTTCATCGGCTTCGCGCTGTTCAGCGACAATCCGCTCGGCGGTGAGCCGGTCGCGCATGTGGCGCTGCGCGAGAAGGCCTCGGAAGAGAAAGCGCCGGCGATGGCCGCAGAGAATGCCATGCCGAAGCCGGCCGAGCCGGGCGGGCACAAGACGGTCACCATCATCGATGGCTCGAGCGGCAAGCGCCAGGATGTGGTGGTCGGCGGCGGAGCCGAAAAGAGCGAAAGCGAGACCGCCGCCGCACCGGCCATGATGGCCAGCGTCGATCAGCGGCTGCTTGAAAAGACCCGCTACGGCATGATCCCGGTCGTGGCCGACGGCCTGAAACCCTTCACCGTCTATGCCGCCGATGCCGACCGCGCCAAGGCCGCCAAGATGCCGACCGTCTCCATTGTCGTCGGCGGCCTCGGCGTCGGCGCGGCCAAGACCACTGATGCAATCATGAAGTTGCCGCCGGCGGTGACGCTGGCGTTCACGCCCTATGGCTCCGACCCCGGCAAGCTTGCCGAGCGGGCGCGGGCGCAGCGCCACGAGATCCTGCTGCAGATTCCGATGGAGCCCTATGACTATCCCGACAACGATCCGGGACCGCAGACCCTGCTCGCCACGCTGGGGGCGGAGGAAAATCTCGACCGGCTGTACTGGCACCTCGGCCGGCTGCAGGGCTATGCGGGAATTGCCAATTTCATGGGCGCGCGCTTCGTCGCCACCGACACCGCGATGGGCCCGATCATCCGCGAGACCGCCAAGCGCGGGCTGTCCTATTTCGACGACGGTTCGGCGCCGCGCAGCGTGGCCTCCGCGCTCGCCGGCGGCCAGGCCATGCCCTTTGCCAAGGGCGATGTCGCCATTGACGCGGTACCCACGTCCGCGGAAATCGATCGGGCGTTAGCCAAGCTCGAAGCGATTGCAAAAGAACGCGGATTTGCGGTCGGCACCGCGTCGGCGCTGCCGATTTCGATCGAACGGATCGGCGCCTGGATCAAGACGCTCGATGCCCATGGCGTGATGCTTGTGCCATTGACAACCGCAATGCTGAAATCAAAATCGGTTCAATAGAGCATGATCCGGAAAAGCGGGCACCGGTTTTCCGAAAAGATCATGCTCAATCAAGAATCGAGAGCGCGATGATCATCGCGCTCTAGTGGGGTTCTACCCGCGTCTTGCGGGCACCATGGGCGGCTTTTTTGACTGCCGCCCTGACCCGGATGACCGCAAGAGGCATGAACGGAATGACGCGTTACGAAGACCTGCCCTATCGTACCTGTGTCGGCATCATGCTGCTCAACAAGGACGGGCTGGTCTTCATCGGTCGCCGTGCCGGCGGCATCGAGCATGTCGACGAATCCCATGTCTGGCAGATGCCGCAGGGCGGCGTCGATCCCGGCGAGGACACCTGGGAAGCGGCCAAGCGCGAGCTTTACGAGGAGACCAGCGTCCGCTCGGTAGAGAAGCTTGCCGAGGTCGGCGACTGGCTGATCTACGACATCCCGCGCACGGTGGCGGGGCGCGCCTGGAAAGGCCGCTATCGCGGCCAGCGTCAGAAATGGTTCGCGATGCGCTTCACCGGCAAGGACGCCGAGATCAATGTTGCGAGCCCCGGCGGGGGTGGCCACAAGGCCGAGTTCATCAACTGGCGCTGGGAACCGATGAAAAACCTCCCCGAACTCATCGTTCCGTTCAAGCGCCCGGTCTACGAGCGGGTGGTGAAGGAGTTCGCCAGGCTTGGGGGCAGATAGTGGCCGGTTGCATTCCGGCCCGCTGCAACGCGGGCCATGTTGCATACGATATATTCACGATATTGGCCGACACTCGGGCTCGACCAGAAAGGTTCGCCAGCCATGAGCGCAATCGGCACAGCAAGTCCCTTTGCCCGCGACATCCCGCCCCTGTCGCTCGCCAATTCACCCGGCACTTCCCAGGCCGCCGATGGAACCACGGCGCCGGGCGCAGCCGATGCGGGCTCCAGCAGCCATCGCCATCCCGCCACCCGCATCGACCTGTCCGACAAGATCAAAGCCATTTTGGCCCGCGCCAGTAGCGATCAGGATGTCGCGGATCGGCTGAAAGCCTTTGTCGAGTCGCATCGCGCCAACAACGGGGATGGACCCACGCAACACGGCTCGTCATCCGATCAAAGTTCGAGCGCCGACGTGAACAAGGGTTTTGAGCAATTGTCCGGCGGCTCGCCCGCGGATGACGGCTCCGATGGACCGGTCCAGGTCGCAAGGAATTTCGCGACCGGCCTGAAAGCTGGCGGTTACACGATCTCGGCGGTGGCCAGGGCCAGCGACGGATCGTTCCAGATCGCCATCGTCGGCCCCGACGGCACGGGCTTCCTCGACCGGCGCTTCGGCACCACCGGGGAGTTCTCCGGCTTCAGCAATCTCGGTCCCGGCGTGGCCGCGCAGGAATACCAGCGCGGTAACAAGGAATACATCACCTTCTCCGAGAGCGACGCGGCCGCGATCAGCGTGACGGCGTCCTCTGGCGCGGGCACGGTCTCGACGACGTCGACCGGTACTCATACGGCGTCGACCACTTTTGTGGTCGATTTCGACACCGGTTCGATCTCGCTGGCGCAATCCGAAGCAACATCGGTGTCGACGACGGTGCAGATCCGCGCGCCGGGATCGGCATTCTCGACCGTGGCGTAAGGCCACGCAGCCTGCTTGCGCTTCTGATATAGACCTCCGGATCGCCGGAGAGATCGAATGCCAGAGCAAAAGCGCTACCGTCGCAATGTCGGGATCGCACTGTTCAACGCGAAAGGCCGCGTGCTGATCGGCCGGCGCTTTCGCGACGATGGACCCGAGATCATCCTCCCGGGCCTCGAATGGCAGATGCCGCAGGGCGGCGTCGACGAGGGCGAGGACCTGCGCGAAGCGGCGCTCCGCGAATTATGGGAAGAGACCAGCGTCAAGGCGGCCACCTATCTCGGCGAGACCGATTGGGTGACGTACGAATTTCCGCCCTATGACGGCCCGCCGCATCGTCTCGGCAAATTCCGCGGTCAGCGGCAAAAGTGGTTCGCGCTGCGCTTCACCGGCAGCGAGGCGGAGATCGATCCGCTGACGCCGCGCAACGGCCAGCCCGCGGAATTCGACGCCTGGCGGTGGGAGCGGCTCGACCGCGTCGCCGATCTCGTGGTGCCGTTCCGGCGCGAGGTGTATCGCGCGGTCGCGGAGCACTTTGCGGTATTTGTAAAGGATTAATTGTTGGGACCGACCACGAACGGGCCGATCGCGATCACATGGCAATCGCTGTCGCGCTTGGCGCAGTTGCCGAGCGCATCGTTGATCGCGTTCTGCTCGGTACTCGCTTTCACCGCCACGCCGGGCCGCCCGGTGGTACCGACCGCAACCGCGTTCCATCCCGAAGGAGTATCGGCGAGCTTGCGGGCGAGGTCTTCGCGTTCACTGGCGATGACGGAAGCGTTGCTCGCGGCCCTGAAGAAACCCGTCGCTCTCATCAGGCTGGGCACCGGAACCACGAATACGTCATCGGCGGCCACGACCATGCAGGGCACGCCGGCGAGGAATCCGCAGGATTCCAGCGAGCGGCGCGCGGACTCATCCACGCTTTCGCTCGCGGTGTTGAAGATGAACTGACCGCCCGGCCCGACCGCGATCGTGCGGGATTTCCGGCCGGACATGTAGGCAGCTTCCAGTCTCGCCTTGCCTTGATCGCGGATCAGCGGGACTTCCTTCGAATTGAACGGCCGTTCAGTCGACGCATCGCGCCTGATCCAGGGCATCGGTGGCACCGGCGGCTTGCCATGGGCGAAGACCACCCAATCGCCCACGGCGTAGAGTTCGCAGGCCCGGCCGCGCCCCGCGGCATCGGAGCGCTTCTGGCATTGATCGAGCGCAGCATTTTTCGCGGCTTCCTCATTGGGCTGGCCGACCGCAAAGCCGGGAACACCAAGATTGTTGATCGCAAACGCCTTGTAGTCGGCACCCGGCAAATATTCGTTGGCGAGGTTGGCGCGCACGCGGTCGGCGATGAACGGCACATTGTCCGGCGAGAATTTCTCGGCGTTCGGGACAGAGGGCGGTGCGGGCGGAGGCGCAGACTGGGCGGACTGCGTCTGGGTCGGCGACGGACCGGGCACCAAGGAAGGCGATGGCGACGGCGCGGAATTTTTTTCCGTCGACGCGGTGTCCTCGGCCGCCGGCGTCAGTTCGAGTTTGGTGAAATAGAGAAATCCGGCCACGCAGATGGCGACGATCGAGACCACGCCGACCACCACGGGCCACAGCCAGTTCGCTGCACCGGCGGCAGCCTTGGGTATCGGCTTCTTCACCTGCGGTCTCGCGTAGGTGCCGTCCTCGCGCCGCATCGCGACCATATAGGCGTGCACGGGCGTCGGAATGTTCTTCACTTCCTGCTCGCCGATATCGGCGAATTGCACCGACAGCTTGTTGGCGACCTGCTCATGCACCGCGCGCGACACACAGATGCCGCCGACTTCGGCGAGCCCCTCCAGCCGCGCGGCGATATTGACGCCGTCGCCGAGCAGATCGCCGTCGCGCTCGACCACATCGCCGATAGTGATGCCGATGCGGAAGGCCATCTGCCGGCTCGGCGGATAGGCCATGTTGCGGGTTCGCAGGGATTCCTGGATGTCGATCGCGCAGCGTACCGCTTCCACCGCGCTCGGAAATTCGGCGAGCACGGCATCTCCGGCGGTGTTGAAAATTCGCCCGCCTGCCTTGGCGATGAAATCGTCGGTGACGGCGCGGTAGGAGGCCAGACGCCGCAGCGTTTCCTCTTCGTCCTCGGCGACCAGCCTCGAATAGCCGGCAATATCGGCCGCAAAAATCGCCGCGATCTTGCGCTTCATGAAGGACCAGCCCCGGACCACAATTTGCGGTCAGGAGAATGCCGCCAGAAGTTCCCTGGCGCAACAAACTTTCAGCGCCCGCCGGAACGACGAGCGCTGACTTCACTTGGCTTTCTAATGAAAGGCCGCGTGGGGCCTCAATGCATCGCGGTGGATTCGAGCTGATGCTGGATGCTCTTGAAATGATCCAGCCGCTCGATCTCGCGGTCGAATTCGGAGCCGTCCTTCTCCGCGAGCTTTTCCTGCATCTCGCTGATGGTCGCGGCGAACCTGGCGCGGTCGAGATCCTCGATAGAGGTCGCGACATCGGCGAGCACGGTCAGGCCTTTCTCCGACATCTCGGCAAGGCCCCCGAGCACGATGATCTTCTGCTTCGCGCCGCCGGTGATCACCGTCAGGATGCCCGGGCGTATCGCGGCGACCACGGGCGCGTGCCCCGCGAGCACGCCGAAATCGCCCTCGGCGCCGGGAATGTCGACCTGGTCGACCTCGCCGGAGAAAGCCAGTTTTTCCGGCGAAACGAGATCGAAGTGGAAGGTGGCCATATGTGAACCTGCGAGTAACGAATAGCGATTAGCGAGTGGTGAAGAAGGGAGCGGCCATTCGCTACTCCCTATTCGCCATTCGCGCCTTACGCCGCCTCAGCGGCCAGCTTCCTGCCCTTCTCGACCGCCTCTTCGATGGTGCCGACCATGTAGAAGGCGGCTTCCGGCAGGTGGTCATACTTGCCTTCGCAGAGATCGCGGAAGCCCTTGATGGTGTCGGCGAGCTCGACGAACTTGCCTGGCGAACCGGTGAAGACTTCGGCGACGTGGAACGGCTGCGACAGGAAGCGCTCGATCTTGCGGGCGCGTGCCACCGTCAGCTTGTCCTCTTCGGACAGTTCGTCCATGCCGAGAATGGCAATGATGTCCTGCAGCGACTTGTAGCGCTGCAGGATCTGCTGGACCATGCGCGCGGTGTTGTAGTGCTCTTCGCCGACGACGAGGGCGGAGAGCATGCGCGAGGTGGAGTCGAGCGGGTCGACCGCCGGATAGATGCCCTTTTCCGAGATCGCGCGCGACAACACGGTGGTCGCGTCGAGATGCGCGAACGAGGTCGCGGGCGCCGGGTCAGTCAAGTCGTCGGCCGGCACGTAGATCGCCTGCACCGAAGTGATCGAACCCTTGGTCGTGGTGGTGATGCGCTCCTGCAGCGCACCCATGTCGGTTGCGAGCGTCGGCTGGTAACCCACCGCAGAGGGGATGCGGCCGAGCAGCGCCGACACTTCGGAACCGGCCTGGGTGAAGCGGAAGATGTTGTCGACGAAGAACAGCACGTCCTGGCCCTGGTCGCGGAAATACTCGGCGACCGTCAGCCCGCTGAGGCCGACGCGGGCGCGCGCCCCCGGCGGCTCGTTCATCTGGCCGAACACCAGCGCACATTTCGACTTCACGCTCGGATCGGGATTGTGCGGATCGGCGTTGACCTTGGATTCGATGAACTCGTGATAGAGGTCATTGCCCTCGCGAGTACGCTCGCCGACGCCGGCGAACACGGAGTAACCGCCGTGCGCCTTGGCGACGTTGTTGATCAGCTCCTGAATCAGCACGGTCTTGCCGACGCCGGCACCGCCGAACAGGCCGATCTTGCCGCCCTTGGCGTAGGGCGCAAGCAGGTCCACGACCTTGATGCCCGTGACAAGGATTTCCGCTTCGGTCGATTGGTCGGTGTAACTGGGCGCCGGCTGATGAATGGCGCGACGGCCTTCGGCCTTGATCGGGCCGGCCTCGTCGACGGGTTCGCCGATCACATTCATGATGCGGCCGAGCGTGCCCTCTCCGACCGGCACCTCGATCGGCTCGCCGGTGTCGGTCACTTCCTGGCCGCGTACCAGACCCTCCGTCGCATCCATCGCAATCGTGCGGACGGTGGATTCACCGAGATGCTGCGCGACCTCGAGCACGAGGCGATTGTTGCCATTCTTCGTTTCCAGCGAATTCAAGATCGCCGGCAGGTGGCCTTCGAACTGCACGTCGACGACGGCGCCCATGACCTGGGTGACGCGACCGATCTGGTTGGCGGCTGTAGCCATTCAACTATCTCCTTCGAACCGAACTTTATAATTTGCGCACGATCTTATCGGAAAACCGGTGTCCACTTTTCCGGACCATGCGCTAGACCACGGTCAGCTTGACCGGGATGTTGCCTTTGGTTGCCTTTGAGTACGGGCAAATCGTGTGAGCCTCTTCCATCAGCGCCTGCACCTTGGCCTTGTCGGCGCCGGGAACGGAAACCTTCAATTCGACCGCGAGCGAGAAGCCCGCATCGGTGTTCAGCGTCACGTCGGCGGTAACCTTCGCGGCCTGGCCGTCGACGTCATGCTTCTTCGCCAGCGCCAAAATGGCCTGGCCGAAGCAGGCGGAATAGCCGATCGCGAACAGCTGCTCTGGATTGTGGCCGTCGCCGGCGCCGCCGAGATCCTTCGGCAGCGCCATCGCAAGCGCCAAACCGTGAGTGTCGAGCTCGGCGCGGCCGTTGCGTCCGCCCTTGGTGGTAGCCGATGTGTGGTAAGCCATCGCGTCCTCCCTCAGACTGCCTCGGCGCCGGAGATGATCTCGATCAGCTCCTTGGTGATCATCGCCTGACGGGTGCGGTTGTAGATCAGGGTCTGCTTGCGGATCATTTCGCCGGCATTGCGGGTGGCGTTGTCCATCGCGCTCATCTGCGCGCCGTAGAACGACGCGTTGTTCTCGAGCAGCGCGCGGAAGATCTGCACGGCGAGATTGCGCGGCAGGAGGCCGGTGAGGATCTCGTCTTCCTCCGGCTCGTATTCGTAAGCGGTCGAGGACTGCGCCTTGCTGTCCGGCGTCTCTACCTCGAGCGGAATGATCTGCTGTGCGGTCGGGACCTGCGAGATGACCGACTTGAAGCGCGAATAGAACAGCGTGCAGACGTCGAACTCGCCGGCCTCGAAGCGGGCGATCACCTTCTGCGCGATGTCCTCGGCATTGACGAAGCCGAGCTGACGCACCGCACGCAGGTCCAGGTGCTCGACGATCTGCTTCTCGTAGAGGCGGCGGAGCTGCTCATAGCCCTTGCGGCCGACACAGAAGAATTTCACTTCCTTGCCCTGGCTCATCAGGGTCTGCGCGCGCTCGCGCGCGAGACGCACGATCGACGAGTTGAAGGCGCCGGAGAGGCCGCGCTCGCCGGTGCAAACCAGCAGCAGATGCATCTGATCCTTGCCGGTGCCGGCCAGCAGCGCCGGCGCGCCGGGCGACCCCGCCGCGGCGCTGGCGATATTGGAAATGACCGCGTCCATCTTCTCGGCATAGGGACGGGCGGCTTCGGCGGCGGTCTGCGCACGGCGCAGTTTGGAGGCCGCCACCATCTGCATGGCCTTGGTGATCTTCTGCGTCGCCTTGGTGGAGGCGATGCGGACCCGCATGTCTTTCAGTGACGCCATTTTTCGTTCACCCCGGCGATCCGACGCGCGATCAGACCGCAAGCCAATCTAATCGTCGCGCCCGGACTTGCCGGGCGCGGCCTTTGTTCAAGCAAACGCCTTCGCGAAACCTTCGACAACCGACTTCAACTTGCCGGCGGTGTCGTCGGAGAGATCGCGTGTGTCGCGGATGGTGTTGAGCAGGTCGGCATTCTTGCCGCGCAGCAGCGACAGCAGGCCATCCTCGAACGCCTTCACCTTGTTGACCGGCAGCGCATCGAGATAGCCGTTGGTGCCGGCCCAGATCACGCAGACCTGCTCTTCCATCTTCAGCGGCGAGAATTGCGGCTGCTTCAACAGCTCGGTCAGACGCGAGCCGCGATTGAGCAGGCGCTGGGTCGCAGCATCGAGGTCGGAGCCGAACTGCGCGAACGCCGCCATTTCGCGGTACTGCGCGAGCTCGCCCTTGATCTTGCCGGCGACCTTCTTCATCGCCTTGGTCTGCGCCGACGATCCGACGCGCGACACCGACAGACCAACGTTCACCGCGGGACGGATGCCCTGGAAGAACAGGTCGGTTTCCAGGAAGATCTGACCGTCGGTAATCGAGATCACGTTGGTCGGGATGTAGGCCGACACGTCGTTGGCCTGGGTTTCGATGACCGGCAATGCGGTCAGCGACCCCGAACCCTGGGTGTCGTTGAGCTTCGCGGCGCGCTCGAGCAGGCGCGAATGCAGATAGAACACGTCACCGGGATAGGCTTCGCGGCCCGGCGGACGACGCAGCAGGAGCGACATCTGGCGGTAAGCGACAGCCTGCTTGGACAAGTCATCATAGATGATGACGGCGTGCATGCCGTTGTCGCGGAAATACTCGCCCATGGTGCAGCCGGTGAAGGGGGCGATGTACTGCATCGGCGCCGGGTCGGAGGCGGTCGCGGCGACGATGATGGAGTATTCCAGCGCGCCCTGCTCCTCCAGCACCTTGACGAACTGCGCCACGGTCGAGCGCTTCTGGCCGATCGCGACATAGACGCAATAAAGCTTGATCTTCTCGTCGCCGGTGGCGTTCAGCGGCTTCTGGTTCAGGATCGCGTCGAGCGCGATCGCGGTCTTGCCAGTCTGGCGGTCGCCAATGATCAGTTCGCGCTGGCCGCGGCCGATCGGGATCAGCGCGTCGATTGCCTTGAGGCCGGTCGCCATCGGCTCGTTCACCGATTTGCGCGGAATGATGCCGGGCGCCTTGACGTCGACGCGGCGGCGTTCGGTCGCCTGGATCGGCCCCTTGCCGTCGATCGGGTTGCCGAGCGCGTCGACGACGCGGCCGAGCAGGCCCTTGCCGACCGGCGTGTCGACGATCGAGCGGGTGCGCTTGACGGTCTGGCCTTCCTTGATCTCGCGGTCGGCGCCGAAAATCACGATACCGACGTTGTCGGTTTCGAGGTTGAGCGCCATGCCGCGGGTGCCGTTCTCGAACTCCACCATCTCGCCGGCCTGGACGTTATCGAGGCCGTAGACACGGGCGATACCGTCACCGACGGACAGCACCTGTCCGACTTCGGAGACCTCGGCTTCCTGGCCGAAATTCTTGATCTGGTCCTTGAGGATTGCGGAAATCTCCGCGGCGCGGATGTCCATCAGCCTGCCTCTTTCATCGCGTGCTTGATCGAATTGAGCTTGGTGCGAAGCGAACTATCGACCATGCGGCTGCCGAGCTTGACCACAAGCCCGCCGATGATCGAGGGATCGACTTTCACATGGAGGGTGACGTCCTTGCCGCTGATCGCTTTCAGCGCGCTCTTGAGGGCGTCGAGATTCTTGTCGGAGAGCGGCTCGGCCACCGTGACATCGGCGCTCGCCTCGCCCTTGAACTTCGCGACCAGCGCGCGGAAGGCGCGGATCACATCGGCGACCGCAAACAGGCGACGGTTGGCGGTGAGCACTTTCAGGAAATTCGCGGAAATGCCCGTGATTTCGGCCCTGTCGAGCACAATCGTGAGCGCCCTCACCTGCATGTCCGCGGAGAATACCGGACTTCGCACGAGGCGCCTCAGGTCGGCGCTGTCGTCGAGCATGGCATTGAATTTATCGAGATCGAGCAGGACCGTGTCGATGGCTCTTTCATCGCGGGCCAACTCGAACAGGGCCGTAGCATAACGGCCGGACACTCCCGAAACGGACGGATCTTCTGCAGCCACAGACGTGCTCTTTTAGCTATTAAACTCGCAAGGGAAAAACCGTCGCCACCGTGGGCAGCGCCTGTCGATCCAAGCCCTTGGAATTCAAGCGGGACTTCGATTTCCGACCGACACCTAGGAAGTATCGGGATCGTTAAAATCGCGGCTTTGCTAACATAGAGGGAGCGCAGGTGCAACATGACGGAGACGTGATCGTCTCTGCTCTTATGCGCGCGCTCACGCCACCTCCCGCGGAGAGATTGGGCAACGTTTCGTCGGCTCAGGACTCGCGCGCTCGATTGGACGTCAAGGCCCCCGGGCGCCGGCTTACCCCACAAAGCGACCCGTTCCATTCGCTCTCGGCATAGCCGTTAGGCGGTTCCCTTCGGAACGGAACGGCGCGAGCCATTCCATTTGCGCATTACTTGATCACGTCTCACTGATTTTCACGACGACTTCATTATACAGTATTCGTAAGTATTGAATTGGTTATAAATTCGTTAATGACAAGATTACGGAACATCCTATGATCAAGGTAGAATGAGTAACAAGATATTACAGCCTGCCACATCGCAGCTTTACTGCCTAATTCGCGCCATATTGCAACGCAAAACGGCGCCCTTCTGAAGCTGGGACGGGGGTTCCACTTGCTACCTATGTGGCAATACTTCTTAAAGGGACAGACTGAATGAAGGCTACCAAGAAGATGACGGCGGGAACCGTAACCCGCTCGAACGCGGCGCTCGCCATTTTTGCCGTGACTCTCCTGGTCGGTGGGACTGCCACCGAGGCGTCGGCCAAATCGAGGCACCACAGCCGGGGGCATCACTTCCACCATGTCAGCAAGGCCTCCGAGAGCCCGCGTGGCGGCTCTCGCTCCGACTCTCGCTCCAACTCCTGGCGCGACGCCAATGCCTCCATGGGCGCAACGGGACACAGCTTCACCGGCGTCGCTTCGATGTACGGCAACAAGTCCGGCAGCCAGACCGCCTCGGGCCAGCGTTTCAACGAGAATGCCATGACCTGCGCCCACCGCTCGCTGCCGTTCGGCACCAAGCTGCGCGTGAGCCATGGCGGCCGGTCCATCGTCGTCACCGTCAACGACCGCGGCCCGTTCGTGCGTGGCCGGGTGCTCGACCTCTCCACGGGTGCCGCACGCGCCCTCGGCATTTCCGGCCTCGGCCAGATCACCGCCGAAGTGGTCGGCTAACGCGCCGCTGAAGGCGCTTTCACCTACCTGACAAATCTGGAAGGTACCGCGTCCAGAACAGGCGCCAGCAAATGTTGCGCGCCAAAGAAACCCGCCGTCGCGAATGACGACGGGCTTTTTTGTTTTTGTCGTTCCGGGGCGCGCGCCAGCGCGAACCCGGAACCTCAAGATTCCCGGTTCGATGCTGTCGCATCGCCCCGGAATGACGACGAATAGATTCAGCTTACGCGTCACAAAAAGCTCTGCGGATCGACGTCGACCTCCAGCTTGAGGTTACCCTTCGGCTTCGGGCCTGCGGCAAGCCATTCACGCAGATAAGCCGACAGGTCGAAACCGCGCGCGGATTTCAACAGCAGGCGGAAACGATAGCGGCCCTTGATCACCGCGAGCGGCGCCTCGGCCGGGCCCAGCACCTGCACATGCTCGTCGCGCGGCGCCAGCGCCACCAGCCGACGTGCGAACCCTTCCGCGCTGGCGCGATCGCCGGCGGAGATGATCAGGCTCGCGAGCCGGCCGAATGGCGGATAGCCGGTGCGCTCGCGCGAGGAGATCTCGTTCTCGTAGAACGCCTCGCGGTCGCAGGCGACCAGCGCCTTCATCACGGGATGTTCAGGTTGGTGGGTCTGCAGGTACCCCACGCCGCGTCCCTGGTCGCGGCCGGCGCGGCCGATCACCTGGTTGAGCAATTGCCAGGTGCGCTCAGCGGCGCGCGGATCGCCATTGCCGAGACCCAGATCGGCATCGACCACGCCGACCAGATTGAGCCGCGGAAAGTGATGGCCTTTCGCGACCAGTTGCGTGCCGATGATGATGTCGACCCGGCCTTCGGCGATCTCGTTGAGCTCGCTGCGCATGGTCTCGATCGAGGTGATGAGGTCGCTGGAGAGCACCATGGTCCGCGCATTGGGAAACAGTGCCGCCGCCTCTTCCTGCAGCCGCTCGACGCCGGGACCGACGGCGACCAGCGATTGCTCGGCGGCGCAGTTCGGACAGGTGTGCGGGCGCGGCATCGAGAAACCGCAATGATGGCAGACCAGCCGCTGGCGGAAACGGTGATCGACCAGCCAGGCATCGCAGATGGTGCAGGCAAAGCGGTGCCCGCAGGCGCGGCACAGCGTCAGCGGCGCATAGCCGCGGCGGTTGAGGAACAATA
Organism: uncultured Alphaproteobacteria bacterium; assembly: GCA_963847045.1. Taxonomy (GTDB): domain Bacteria; phylum Pseudomonadota; class Alphaproteobacteria; order Rhizobiales; family Xanthobacteraceae; genus Bradyrhizobium. The sequence continues at coordinate 43,781 of CAWJYQ010000027.1, forward strand.
GCGCCTGCTCGCGTTTCTCGATGGCGAAATTGATCTGCTCCGCCAGCCGCGGCGAAATGAAGCGGCCGCGTGCGGGCGCTTCGCGGCGCAGATCGATCGCCTCGATCTGCGGCATGTGCTGGCCGCCGAAGCGCGACGGCAGCACGATGCGCTGGTAGCGGTTCTTGCGCGCGTTGACCTCGGTCTCGACAGAGGGCGTCGCGGACGCCAGCACGATCGGGATCTTGGCGATATGCGCGCGCACCACCGCCATGTCGCGGGCATGATAGTGCACGCCGTCGTCCTGCTTGTACGCCTGGTCGTGCTCCTCATCCACGACGATGAGACCGAGATCGGCATAGGGCAGAAACAGCGCCGAGCGCGCGCCGACCACGACCGGCGCTTCGCCGGCCGAAATCGCCGCCCAATTGCGCGCGCGGGTGCGCGGCGTCAATTCCGAATGCCATTCCATCGGCCGCACGCCGAAGCGCGCGGCAAAGCGGTCGAGAAACTGGCCGGTGAGCGAGATCTCGGGCATCAGGATCAGCGACTGCTTGCCGCGGCGGATGGTTTCGGCGACTGCCTCGAAATAGACCTCGGTCTTCCCCGAGCCGGTGACACCATCGAGGAGCGCGACATGGAAGCTGCCGTTTGCCGCGAGTGCCCGCATCGCATCCACCGCCGTGCGCTGCTGCCGCGAGAACTCCGGCTGCGCGAAGTGCGGATCGGGCGGAGGCGGCGGCAGCGCGCGCGGCATCGCCTCGACCGTCAGCGTGCCTTCGTCGACCAGACCATCGATCACGCCAGTGCTGACGCCGGCTTCGTGCGCGGCTTCCGATTTGCCGTGCAGCAGGCCGTCGGAGAGCACCTCGATCACCCGCCGCCGCGCCGGAGTCAGGCGTTTCGGTGCTTGGCCTACGAGCCGCACGCCCATCCGCGCCCGTTCGGGGCCGAGATTTTCCCCCATGCGCAAGGTCATGCGCAGCACCATGCCTCGGGCGGAGAGCGTGTAGTTGGAAACCCAGTCGACCAGCGAGCGCAGTTCCGCCTTCAGCGGCGGCACGTCGAGTTTTTCCGAGACATCCTTGAGCCGATTGTGCAGGCGGGGATCGGGACTGGCATTCTCCGCCCACACCACCGCCAGCACCTCGCGCGGGCCAAGCGGCACGCCGACGACGTCGCCGGCCTTCAGCTCCATGCCGCGCGGCACGCGGTAGGAATAGGTCTGGTTGAGCGCGACCGGCACCAGCACATCGACGATATCAGTCGATGCGGCGGAGGAAGAAGTCTGGCGCGTCACGTAGTCCATCGGGAATCGATCTTTGGGGCGACTTTAGGCTACCGCCGGCGAGCCAAGTTAGCGAACGGTAAACGAAAGAGGTGCGATATAATTTTGAGGGAATCACAGCTAGCAACCCTGCATGGCCCAGCCGAAAGTTAAACCGATCGAACTCGACAGCGCCGACGAGACCGTGGCGCTACAGATGACGCGCTGGCTGACACATCTGCGCAGCGAGCGGCGGCTGTCGCCGAAGACGCTGGAGGCCTATGCGCGCGATCTGCGGCAGTGCCTCGATTTCCTCTGCGAGCATTGGGGCACGCGGGTGACGCTGGCGCGCTTCTCGCTGCTGGAAGCGACCGACATCCGCGCCTTCATGGCGATGCGGCGTGCGGATGACATCGCCGGCCGCTCGTTGATGCGCGCACTCGCCGGCTTGCGCTCGTTCGGCCGCTTCCTCGAACGCGAGGGCAAGGGCAAGGTCGGCGCACTGTCGGCGATCCGCGCGCCGAAAGTCGGCAAGACGCTGCCAAAGCCGCTGCCGATGAATGCGGCCAAACGTCTTGCCGATGCCGACGAACGCGCCGGAGAGACGCGCGAGACCTGGGTGCTCGCGCGCGACGCCGCTGTGATGGCGCTGCTCTATGGATCGGGCCTGCGTATCTCCGAAGCGCTTTCGCTGAAGCGCCGCGACGTGCCGCGGCCCGGCGAAGGCGACGTGCTGATCGTCACCGGCAAGGGTAACAAGACCCGCATGGTGCCCGTGCTGCAAAACGTGCTGGCGCTGATTGCCGACTATGTCGCGATGTGCCCGCATGCCTTGTCTGCCGAACAGCCGATCTTTGTCGGCGCCCGCGGCGGTCCGTTGAGGGCGCGCATCATCCAGCTCACCATGGAGCGGATGCGCGGCGCGCTGGGCCTGCCCGATAGTGCGACGCCGCATGCGCTGCGGCATTCCTTTGCAACCCACCTGCTCTCGCGAGGTGGCGACCTCCGCGCGATCCAGGAACTGCTCGGCCACGCCTCGCTCTCGACCACGCAGATCTATACCGGCATCGACAGCGAGCGGCTGCTCGAGGTCTATCGCAGCGCGCATCCGCGCAGCTGAAACAGATTCGACACGTTCCCGTCATATCCGTTTGCCTCTTGCGCCGGCCACATTTGTTCGGCAATCGTTAGCTCCATGGCAGCGGAGGGGAATCATGAGCGCACATGAAAGCATGGAGCACGCGGAGCACGCCGAGCATATCTCCGGTGAGAACAAGAAGATCGCACTGCTGATCGCGGTGATCGCGCTCTGCCTCGCACTGTCGGAGACGCTCGGCAAGGGCGCGCAGACGGAATCGATTGCCAAGAATGTCGAGGCTTCCAACCTCTGGGCCTTCTTCCAGGCCAAGACCATCCGCCGCACCACGGTGCAGACCGCGGCCGAGCAGGCCAAGCTCGGGATCGGCACCGCGACCGACGATGCCACCAAGGCCGCGGTGCAGAAGCAGATCGACGAATGGCAGAAAACCGCTGCCCGTTATCGCTCCGAGCCGGCGACCCACGAAGGCAGCGAGGAACTGGCCGAGCGCGCCAAGCATGCGGAAGAGGAGCGCAACGTCGCCACCGAGAAGTATCACCACTTCGAATTGGCTTCGGCGGCCTTCCAGATTTCGATCGTGCTGGCGTCGGCGACCATCATCACCGGCATGGTCTGGTTGGTTTGGGTTTCCGGCCTGCTGACGCTCGCCGGCATAGCGATCACCGTGCTCGGCATCTTCAATGCGAGCCTGCTGCATCTGCCGTAAGCGGCGGTGCCTCATCGTGAGGTAGGGTGGGCAAAGGCGCGTACGCGCCGTGCCCACCATTCATGAACAGCGTGCGCCGCGAATGGTGGGCACGCGGAGCCTGTCATCGGGCGGCGCTTCGCGCCGACCCGGTGGCTTTGCCCATCCTACGGTCTCCTGCTTATGCCGAGCGAAGACAGCTTTGGCGGTTCAGCGCGCCTGGTGCACGCTCTTGCGGAAACGCTGGATCAGCCGCAGCGTGCGTGCCGACCAGCCTTCGCCCGCGCCGGAGAGTGTCTCCTTGATCCGCGCCTTGATCGGATCGACAAGGGCCTTTGCCATGGCGCGCAGCGTGAGGATGAACTCGTAGAGCTTTTCGAACCAGCCCATCTCCAGGAGCTTTGGCCGGGTTACATCGAAAATGAACGCGGTGACACCGACGCCGACGAATTTCGCAAACAGGATGGTGAAGACGGCACTCATCCAGTACTCGTGGGTGAGCAGCCAGAGCCCGACCAGTTTCAGCGGAAACAGCGGAAGCACCGGCACAGCAAAAACGATCAGCGTCATCGCCGGCGACAACGTGTCGACGCGCTCGGCGAGCCATTGCTTGAACGCGCGCAGCGGAATCGCCGCCACGATCCAGGCCACGATGGGCTCGAGGTGATCCCAGAGCCAAGCCTCGATCAGGAAGATGATCGCAAGCAGGACCCAGAGCGGTTGTAGCAGGCGGCGTAGCATATGTTGTCCCGGCCCGACTCGGCCGGGCGTCGATCACATATGGATGGCTCGCTTGCCAACTGCAAGCGCCGCTTCCTTGATCGCTTCGGAGCGGGTCGGATGGGCATGGCAGGTGCGGGCCAGATCTTCTGCGGCGCCGCCAAATTCCATCAGCACGGCCGCTTCGTGAATCATTTCGCCGGCCTCGATACCGATGATATGCACGCCCAATACGCGATCGGTCTTCGCATCTGCGAGAACTTTCACAAAGCCGTCAGTGGTTTGATTGACCTTGGAGCGGCCGTTGGCGGTAAAAGGAAACTTACCGGAATTATACGGGATTCCCGCCTGCTTCAGCTCTTCCTCGGTCTTGCCGACGGACGACACTTCCGGCGTGGTATACACAACACCTGGGATGACGTCGTAATTCACGTGCCCGGCTTGTCCCGCGATGATCTCCGCACAAGCCACGCCTTCGTCTTCCGCCTTGTGGGCCAGCATCGGCCCCGCGACCACGTCGCCAATGGCGTAGATACCCTTCACATTGGTGGAGAAGTGCGGATCGATCCGCACGCGGCCGCGATTGTCGAGCGCGACGCCGGCTTCTTGCAGACCCAGGCCCTCGGTGTAGGACACGCGGCCGATGCAGACCAGCACGACGTCGGCCTCGAGGGTCTCCTGTGCGCCGCCGGCGGCGGGCTCGACCTTGGCGGCAAGCATCTTGCCCGACGTATCGACCGCGATGACCTTGGCGCCGAGCTTGAACTTGAATCCCTGCTTCTCGAGGATGCGCTGGAATTGCCGCGCGATTTCGCCGTCCATGCCGGGCAGGATGCGGTCGAGGAATTCGACGACGGTGACTTCAGAACCGAGGCGGTGCCAGACCGAGCCAAGCTCGAGCCCGATCACGCCGGCGCCGATGATCAGGAGTTTGCCCGGCACCTTGTCGAGCGACAGCGCGCCGGTCGACGACACGATGCGCTTCTCGTCGATCTCGATGCCCTTCAGCCGCGCGATGTCGGAGCCGGTGGCGATGACGATGCTCTTCGTCTCGACCAGCTGCGGCTTGCCGTCGGCACCAGTCACTTCAAGCTTGCCGGCGCCAAGGATTTTACCCTTGCCATGAATGACGTCGATCTTGTTCTTCTTCATCAGGAACTCGACGCCCTTCACGTTGCCGTCGATTCCCTGCTGCTTGAAGTTCATCATCGCCGGCAGATCGAGCTTTGGCGGCGGGACGCTGACGCCCATCTTGGCGAAGGAATGCCCGGCCTCCTCGAACATTTCGGAAGCGTGCAGGAGCGCCTTCGACGGCATGCAGCCGACATTGAGGCAGGTGCCGCCGAGCGTCGGGTTCTTCTCCACCACGGCAACCTTCATGCCGAGTTGCGCGGCGCGCACCGCGCAGACGTAACCGCCGGGACCGGTGCCGATGATAACGAGATCGTAAGCCATGGTTTAAATCCTGTAGCTCAAGCTTGTGACTGGCGTTACCGCCCACCCGAAACGTCAAGGATGGTGCTGGTCACGTAGGACGCCTCGTCCGACATCAGCCAGACGATCGCATTCGCGATTTCCTCCGCTTGTCCGACGCGCTTCATCGGAACCATGTGCGCCAGCCGGTGGGCACGGTCGGGCTCACCGCCCGAGGCGTGGATTTCGGTATCGATCAGTCCTGGCCGGATGCCGGCAACGCGGATGCCTTCGCCCGCAACTTCATGCCCGAGGCCGATGGTGAAGGAATCGATCGCGCCCTTGGAGGCGGCGTAGTCGACATAGGTGTTGGCTGCGCCGAGCTTGGCGGCAACCGACGACAGGTTGACGATGACCCCGCCCTTGCCGCCATGTTTGGTCGACATGCGCTTGACGGCTTCGCGCGCGCATAAAATGCTGCCGGTGACGTTCACCGCCATCACGCGCTGGATGCGCTCCGCCGACATCTCGTCGACGCGTACGCCGCTCTTGCCGACAATGCCGCCATTGTTGACGAGAGCACCGAGCGTGCCAAACTTGTCGGCGGCCTCGAACAGCTTGAGGATATCGCTCTCCTCGCCGACGTCGCATTTCACCGCGATCGCCTTGCCGTTCTTCGCCTCGATCGCGGCGACGACTTCGTCGGCTGCGGCCTTGTTGGTGGCATAGCCGACGACGATCCTGAAACCGCGCGCCGCGGCCGCGATCGCCGTAGCGCGGCCGATGCCGCGGCTGCCGCCGGTGATAATCGCTACTTTGTCGGTCAAACCTACCCCCGCGACTCAACTCATTCCGCCGATCATTCGATCGGTGTCGCGACTGCTCGCCGCACCGACCGGAATCACTGCATCACAGATCGAGCACCAGCCGCGCCGGATCCTCGAGGCTCTCCTTGACGCGCACCAGGAACGTCACGGCTTCCTTGCCGTCGATGACCCGGTGGTCGTAGGACAGCGCCAGATACATCATCGGCCGCACCTCGATCTTGCCGCCGACCACCATCGGCCGTTCCTGGATCTTGTGCATGCCGAGGATGCCGGACTGCGGCGCGTTCAGGATCGGCGTCGACATCAGCGAACCATAGATGCCGCCATTGGTGATGGTGAAGGTGCCGCCTTGCATCTCGTCGATCTTGAGCTGGCCGTCGCGCGCCCGGCGGCCGAAATCGGCGATCCCCTTCTCGATGTCGGCGATCGACTTCTGGTCGCAGTCGCGCACGACGGGCACGACGAGGCCCTTGTCGGTACCGACCGCGATGCCGATGTGATAGTAGTTCTTGTAGATCAGGTCGGTGCCGTCGATCTCGGCGTTGACGGCGGGAATGTCCTTCAGCGCCTGCACGCAGGCCTTGGTGAAGAAGCCCATGAAGCCGAGCTTGGAGCCGTGCTTCTTCTCGAACACGTCCTTGTAGTGCGAGCGCATCGCCATGACGTTGGTCATGTCGACCTCGTTGAAGGTCGTCAGCATTGCCGCGGTGTTCTGCACGTCCTTCAGGCGGCGCGCGATGGTCTGGCGCAGCCGCGTCATCTTCACGCGCTCTTCGCGGGCGGCATCATCCGCCGGCGACGGCGCGCGGACCTGGACCGCAGCGGCTGGCTGATTGACCGGGGTCGGCGCGGAGGCCGCCTTCTCGATCGCGGCCAGCATGTCGCCCTTGGTGACGCGGCCGTCCTTGCCGGAGCCCGGCACAGTGGTCGCATCGATGCCGCTTTCGGCCGAAAGCTTTCGCACTGAGGGCGCGAGCGGCGCATCCGAGGGCGGCGCCTTCCCGGCCGGTGCAGGAGCAGGCACGGCCGCTGGCGGCGGAGCGGCTGCAGCCGGCTTGGCGGCGGGTGCAGCGGCGGCGGGCTTGGCGCCGGCCGCGCCGTCATTGATCAGGCCGAGCAGCGCACCGACCGCAACCGTGTCGCCGTCTTTGGCCGAAATTTCACCGAGCACGCCGGCCGACGGTGCGGGGACCTCGATCGTGACCTTGTCGGTCTCGAGCTCCACCAACGGCTCGTCGACGGCAACGGCTTCGCCGGCCTTCTTGAACCAGCGGCCAATGGTGGCCTCGGTGACGGATTCGCCCAGCGTGGGCACGCGGATTTCAGTCATGGCTTGTTTCCTCAATAACCTGCGCGGTCATGCAATCAGTGGCCATGGACCGCCATCGGTCTCGCATCGCGAGTCCAATGGCGGTCCATGACGGTCGTTTCTTAGTTCAGCGCCTCGTCGAGCAGCGCCTTGAGCTGCGCCAGGTGCTTCGACATCAAACCCGTGGCGGTCGCGGCCGATGCGGCACGCCCGGCATAACGCGGACGCCTGTTCGGCGCGTGGATCTGGTTCAGCACCCATTCGAGATAGGGCTCGATGAAATGCCACGCACCCATGTTGCGCGGCTCTTCCTGGCACCAGACAATCTCGGCGCCCTTGAAGCGGCCGAGTTCCATCACCAGCGCCTTCAGCGGCACCGGATAGAGCTGCTCGATGCGCATCAGATAGACGTCGTCGACGCCGCGCTTTTCCCGTTCTTCGTAAAGGTCGTAATAGACCTTGCCCGTGCACAGCACGACGCGGCGGATCTTGTCGTCGCCCACGAGCTTGATCTTCTCGTCCGGCAGCATTTGCGCGTCGTCATAGAGGATGCGGTGGAAGGTCGTGTCCTTGCCCAATTCGTCGAGCCGCGAGACCGCGCGCTTGTGACGCAGCAGCGACTTCGGTGTCATCAGGATCAGCGGCTTCCTGATCTCGCGATGCAGCTGGCGCCGCAACACATGGAAATAATTGGCCGGCGTGGTGGGATAGCAGACCTGCATGTTGTCTTCGGCGCACATCTGCAAATAACGCTCGAGCCGCGCGGAGGAATGCTCCGGCCCCTGCCCTTCATAGCCATGCGGCAGCATGCAGACGAGACCGGACATGCGCAGCCATTTGCGTTCGCCGGAAGAGATGAACTGGTCGAACAGCACCTGCGCGCCGTTGGCGAAGTCGCCAAACTGCGCTTCCCACATCGCCAGCGCGTTGGGCTCGGCGAGCGAATAGCCGTATTCGAAGCCGAGCACGGCCTCTTCCGAGAGCAGCGAGTTGATGACCTCGTAGTGGCCCTGGTCGACCCCGAGATGGTTGAACGGCGTGTAGCGGCTCTCGTCTTCCTGGTCGATCAGGACCGAATGGCGCTGCGAGAAGGTGCCGCGCTCCGAGTCCTGGCCGGAGAGCCGCACATGATGGCCTTCCTCCAAGAGCGTGCAGAACGCCAGCGCCTCTCCGGTCGCCCAGTCGAGGCCGACGCCGCTGTCGATGGCCTTTGCGCGGTTTTCGAGGAAGCGCGCGATGGTGCGGTGGACGCGGAAGCCGTCGGGCACCTTGGTGATCTTGCGGCCGATGTCCTTCAGCACTGATGTATCGACGCCGGTGATGCCGCGACGCGCGTCTTCTTCCTGGTCGGCGATCTTGAAGCCCGCCCATTTGCCGTCGAGCCAGTCGGCCTTGTTCGGCTTGTAGCCGGTGCCGGCTTCGAATTCGGCATCGAGCCGCGCGCGCCAATCGGCCTTGGCCTTCTCGACCTCGCCTTCGGTGATCACGGCTTCCGAGATCAGGCGCTTGGCATAGATATCCAGCGTCGAGGGATGCGAGGCGATGCGCTTGTACATCACCGGCTGGGTGAACGCGGGCTCGTCGCCCTCATTGTGGCCATGCCGGCGGTAGCAGAACATGTCGATGACGACCGGCTTGTGGAATTTCTGCCGGAACTCGGTCGCGACCTTGGCGGCGAAAACCACAGCCTCGGGATCATCGCCGTTCACATGGAAGATCGGCGCATCGATCATCTTCGCCACATCGGACGGATAGGGCGAGGAGCGCGAGTAACGCGGATAGGTGGTGAAGCCGATCTGGTTGTTGACGATGAAATGCACGGAACCGCCGGTGCGGTAGCCCTTCAGGTCCGAAAGGCCAAAACATTCCGCGACCACGCCCTGGCCGGCGAACGCCGCGTCGCCGTGCATCAGAAGCGGCATCACCGAAATGCGCTGGTCCGGCGGATCGCCATGCTGGTCCTGCTTGGCGCGCACCTTTCCGAGCACGACGGGATCGACGATTTCCAGATGCGACGGGTTCGCCGTCAGCGACAGATGGATGCGGTTGCCGTCGAACTCGCGGTCCGACGAGGCACCGAGATGGTATTTGACGTCGCCCGAACCCTCGACCGCGTCGGGATTGGCCGAGCCGCCCTTGAACTCATGGAACAGCGCGCGGTGCGGCTTGGCCATCACCTGGGTCAGAACGTTGAGCCGGCCGCGATGGGGCATGCCGACCACGATTTCCTTTACACCGAGATTGCCGCCGCGCTTGATGATCTGCTCCAGCGCGGGGATCAGCGACTCGGCACCGTCGAGGCCGAAGCGCTTGGTGCCGGTGAATTTGACGTCACAGAATTTCTCAAAGCCTTCGGCTTCGATCAGCTTGTTCAGGATGGCGCGGCGGCCCTCGCGGGTAAAACTGATCTCCTTGTCCGGACCCTCGATGCGCTCCTGGATCCAGGCCTTCTGCGCGGCATTTGAGATGTGCATGAACTCGACGCCGAGCGTCTGGCAGTAGGTGCGCTCGCAGATGGTGACGATCTCGCGCAGCGAACCGTATTCGAGCCCGAGCACGTGATCGAGGAAGATTTTGCGGTCGAAATCGGCCTCGGTGAAGCCGTAGGTGCGCGGGTCGAGTTCTTCGCGGTTGCGCGGAGCTTCAATTCCAAGAGGATCCAGATTGGCGTGAAAATGGCCGCGCATGCGGTAGGCGCGGATCAGCATCAGCGCACGGACGGAATCGCGGGTCGCCTGGTGCAGTTCGGCGGCGGTGACTTCCGCGCCCTTGGCTGGTCGTTTGTCTTGCGCCTTGGCGGCGAGCTTGTCTCCGATCTGCTTCTCGACGCCGGCCCAGTTGCCGTCGAGGGCAGAGGTGAGGTCGTCCTGCGGCGTCAGCGGCCAGTTGTCGCGGCCCCAGGACGGCCCTTCGGCGTTCTTGCGGACGTCGGCGGGCGAATCCTTCAGGCTCTTGAAGAACTCCTGCCACTCACTGTCGACGGAAGCCGGGTCTTTCTCGTAACGGGCGTAAATGTCGTCAATATAGGTGGCGTTGGTGCCTTGCAAAAATGATGAAAGGGCAAAGGCGGCGTTCGCATCCTGGCGAGACATGTATGGCGTCCTGGTGATTTAGGTTCGCGCGTAACAGACGGCGCTTTATTGGCCGATCCCGGCAGATCGGCCGCTTGGCGAACCCATACCCCATTTAGGACGAAACTTCGCGCCTAAAAGAACTAAGGACTGAATTAGCCTTTCAATTTTTCGGCAAGCGTATGTCCGAGCCGGGCAGGCGACGGCGATACGGTGATTCCGGCCGATCGCATGGCTTCCGCCTTCGAGCCGGCGTCGCCCTTGCCGCCGGAGATGATCGCGCCGGCATGGCCCATGCGGCGGCCGGGGGGCGCGGTGACGCCCGCGATGAAACCGACCATCGGCTTCTTGCGCCCGCGCTTGGCTTCGTCTTTCAGAAACTGCGCGGCGTCCTCTTCGGCTGAGCCGCCGATCTCGCCGATCATCACCATCGACTTGGTCTTCTCGTCGGCCAGGAACATTTCCAGGACCGCGATGAACTCGGTGCCCTTGACCGGGTCGCCGCCGATGCCGACCGCCGTGGTCTGGCCGAGGCCTTCCTGGGTGGTCTGGAATACCGCTTCATAGGTCAGCGTGCCCGAGCGCGAGACGATGCCGACCGAGCCGGGCTTGAAGATGTTGGCGGGCATGATGCCGATCTTGCATTCGCCGGCGGTCATGACGCCCGGGCAGTTCGGCCCGATCAGCCGCGACTTCGATCCCGACAGCGAGCGCTTCACCCGCACCATGTCCAGCACCGGGATGCCCTCGGTGATGCAGACGATCAACGGGATTTCGGCGTCGATGGCTTCGCAGATCGCATCCGCAGCACCCGGCGGCGGCACATAGATCACCGACGCATCGGCGCCGGTCTTTTGCTTGGCTTCAGTGACGGTGTCGAACACCGGCAGGCCCAAATGCGTCGAGCCGCCTTTGCCCGGCGAAGTGCCGCCGACCATCTTGGTCCCGTAAGCGAGCGCGGCTTCCGAGTGGAAAGTGCCGTTCTTTCCAGTAAAACCCTGGCAGATGACCTTGGTATTCTTGTCGATCAGGATGGACATGCTTTCGAATACTTTCGCAAACGCTGATTTGGGATGGATTTAGCTGACGCGCCGGTACGTGCCCGTGAGCACATCGCTCCAGCCTTCTGCGTCGGGCGAGAACTGGATTTTCATGTTGTAGGTGTTGTCGTCGACGATCTCGTAGACGTGGCGCGCGTTGCCGCGAAGCGAGCCGCGCACCAGGATCAGCGACTTCGCTGCCCATCCGCCCGAGGCCGGTGCCGGCGAGTAGTAGCCGAGCGAATCGTGCCAGAACAATTTGTAGGTCCGATCCTCGCGGTCATAGGTGAACACGCCATGGGTGGCAAAACTCGGCTTGCCGTCGCGCGTCTGCACGCTGTCCTGGATCAGATAGAAGCCGTCGAGCGCCATGCGTGCGACGACATGCGAGGTGGCGGGACCGCCTGCGGTCCAGCGCGAGGGATAGACCATCTCTTCGCCGTTCCATTCGCCCGCGAATACGGCGAGCTTGCGGTGCTCTTCCAGCGGCGTCGGTGCAGCGAGATGGTCGGCCATCGTTATCCTCCCTTGACGGCTTTCACGATCTTCTGGGCGGCATCGTCGAGATTGTCGGCCGGCAGCACGTTCAACCCGGATTCGCGGATGATCTTCTTACCGGCATCGACGTTGGTGCCTTCGAGCCGCACCACCAGCGGCACTTTCAGCCCGACCTGCTTCACCGCGGCGACCACGCCCTCGGCAATCACGTCGCACTTCATAATGCCGCCGAAAATGTTGACCAGGATGCCCCTCACATTGGGATCGGACGTGATGATCTTGAAGGCCGCGGCCACCTTCTCCACGGTGGCGCCGCCGCCGACATCGAGGAAGTTCGCGGGCTCCATGCCGTAGAGCTTGATGATGTCCATGGTGGCCATGGCAAGACCGGCGCCATTGACCATGCAGCCGATGGTGCCGTCGAGCGCGACGTAGTTGAGATCGTATTTCGAGGCCTCGATTTCCTTGGCGTCTTCCTCGGTCTCGTCGCGCAGTGCCGCGACGTCGGGATGGCGGAACATGGCGTTGTCGTCGAACGAAACCTTGGCGTCGAGCACGCGGAGCTGGCCCTGCTTGGTCACGACCAGCGGATTGATCTCGAGCATCGCCATGTCCTTGGCGACGAAGGCATTGTAGAGCTGCGTTACCAGCTTCTCGGCCTGCTTGGCCAGATCGCCGGAGAGATTGAGCGCCTTAGTGACCGTGCGGCCGTGATGGCCCATGATGCCGGTGGCGGGATCGACGGAGAAGGTGACGATCTTCTCGGGCGTCTTGTGCGCCACGTCCTCGATGTTGACGCCGCCTTCGGTCGACACCACGAACGAGACTTCGCTGGTTTCGCGGTTGACCAGCAGCGAGAGGTAAAACTCCTTGTCGATGTCGGAACCGTCCTCGATGTAGAGGCGGTTGACCTGCTTGCCGTGCGGCCCGGTCTGCACCGTAACCAGCGTCGCACCCAGCATCTGCTTCGCGTATTCGGCGACCTCGGCGGGCGATTTGGCGATGCGGACGCCGCCCTTGTCGCCGGCGGACGCTTCCTTGAACTTGCCCTTGCCGCGGCCGCCGGCATGGATCTGGCTCTTCACCACCCAGATCGGGCCGGGCAGTTGCTTGGCCGCCGCCTCGGCATCAACCGCTTTCAGGACCGGGACGCCCTTGGAGATCGGCACGCCGAACTCCGAAAGCACGGCTTTGGCCTGATACTCATGGATATTCATCTAGGACGCTCCCCAAACCCTTTTGGCGATGAATTCCATCAATTCACGCCGATTTTTCGTCTGGCATACCATATACCACGTAGAGTGCAAGGACCGAAACCGGCCGATCCCGGCCCTTGCCAATCAGCGGCCGAGCAGGTCCGGCGCGATCTTCTTGCAAGCGTCGACCAGGCCCTGGACGGCGCCGACCGATTTGTCGAAGGCTTCGCGGTCCTTGCCGGAAAGCTCGATCTCGACAATGCGCTCGACACCCTTGCCGCCGATCACGACGGGGACGCCGACATACATGTCCTTCACGCTGTATTCGCCGTTGAGGTACGCGGCGCAGGGCAGCACGCGCTTCTTGTCCTTGAGATAGCTCTCGGCCATCGCGATCGCGGACGCGGCCGGCGCGTAGAAGGCCGAGCCGGTCTTGAGCAGGTTGACGATCTCGGCGCCACCATTGCGGGTGCGGTCGACGATCTCGTCGATGCGCGCCTGCGAGGTCCAGCCCATCTTGACGAGATCGGGCAGCGGAATGCCGGCGACGGTGGAGTAGCGCACCAGCGGCACCATGGTATCGCCATGGCCGCCGAGCACGAAGGCGGTGACGTCTTCCACGGAGACATTGAACTCGTCGGCGAGGAAATAGCGGAAGCGCGAGGAATCCAGCACGCCCGCCATGCCGACCACCTTCTTGTGCGGCATGCCGGAGGCCTTCTGCAGCGCCCAGACCATGGCGTCGAGCGGGTTGGTGATGCAGATGACGAAGGAGTTGGGCGCGTATTTCTTGATGCCGGCGCCGACCTGCTCCATGACCTTCAGGTTGATGGAGAGCAGATCGTCGCGGCTCATGCCGGGCTTGCGCGGCACGCCGGCGGTGACGATGCAGACATTGGCGTTGTCGAGCGCCTCGTAGGAGTTGGCGCCGGTGAGCTGCGCGTCAAAACCGTCGACCGGCGAGGACTGCGCGATGTCCAGCGATTTGCCCTGCGGCACGCCCTCGGCAATGTCGAACATCACGACGTCACCGAGCTCCTTCAAGCCGATGAGGTGAGCCAACGTGCCGCCGATCTGACCGGAGCCAATCAAAGCAATCTTGTCGCGCGCCATGGGAAATCTGTCCTTTGAACCCGAACGGGGAGAGGTGGGAAAGCCGACAGGCTGGTTATCGCTTTAGACCGGACCGTTCAAGTCGCGCCATGCCCATTTGGCGGCCCTGCCCTGATTTCGGTCAGCATCCCATCCTTCGTCATTCCGGGGCACGCGCAGCGCGAGCCCGGAATCCATACTCCCGATGGTGGTTATGGATTCCGGGCCTGCGCCTTCGGCGCATCCCGGAATGACGAAGGATGGGGTCTCTTAAGTCTCCACCAGCCCCGTGGTCGAGCCGCTGGCCGCGGAATCCTTGTGGCCATGAGGCAGGGCCAAGTACGATTCCGAACTCATCTCGATCAGGCGCGACGACGTCCGCTTGAACTCGTTGGCCTCGTTGCCCTCGGTCGCCAGATACAGCGACAGCGGATCGGCGCCGGCGGAAGCCATCAGCTTCACGGCGTTGTCATAAAGCGTGTCGATCAAGGTGATGAAGCGCTTGGCCTCATTGCGCGCGGGGTAATCCATGACCGGCACATGGTCGACCAGGATGGTGTGATAGTCGCGCGCCAGACGGAGGTAGTCGGACGCCGCCAAGGGCTTCTCGCAGAGATCGGCGAAGGAGAAGCGCGCCACGCCATGCGACGAGCACGGCACATGCAGCGTGCGGCCCTTGATCGAAATATCCCGCGGCCGGCACGGCGCGTTGCCGGTCATCCTGGCCCACGCCCTGTCGAGGGCCGCGGACGCATCATCATCGTCCGGCACCAGCCACATCTTGACGCCGGTGAGCTTCTCCAGCCGGAAATCGGTGCGGGCATCGAGCCGCATCACGTCCATATGCTCCGATATCTGCGCGATGAAGGGCAGAAACAGCGCGCGATTCAGCCCGCCCTTGTAGAGGTCATCGGGCGCGACGTTGGAAGTCGCGACCACCACGGTGCCGAGCTCGAACAGTTTTGCGAACAGCCGGCCGAGGATCATCGCGTCCGCGATGTCGGTGACGTGGAACTCGTCGAAGCAAAGCAGCCAGGCTTCGTCGAAGATCGCCTGCGCGGTCAGCGCGATCACATCGCCATTGGCGAGCTGGCCGCGCGAAATCTCCTGCCGATAGCCGTAGATGCGCTCATGCACATCGGCCATGAACTCGTGGAAATGCGCGCGGCGCTTGTGCGTGACCGGGCTTGCCTGGAAGAACAGGTCCATCAGCATGGTCTTGCCGCGACCGACTTCGCCATGGACGTAAAGGCCGCGCGGCGGACCGCCATTCTTGTCGGCGAACAGCCGGCCCAGCAGGCCGTTTTTGCGCGACGGCTTATAGTTCGCAAGCCGCCGCTCCAGCGCGGCAAAGGCGTCAGCTGCTTCCGCCTGCGCCGCATCGGGCTCGATCGCGCCGGAGGAAATGAGGGCCTGATAATCGCTGAGGAAGGAGTCTTGCGGGGTCGAGAGCATGCCTACCTTACGGCCCCAAAGATGCGGAAATTGCAAGCCGTGAATTGGTGCAGGGGGTATGCGCGTTAGCAAATATACAAGCTGTCATCGCCCGGCCTCGACCGGGCGATCCAGTATTCCACAGACGCCTCGGCATGAATCGAGACGCCGCGGCGTACCGGATGCCCCGGTCCCGTCTACGCCAAGGCTTCGACGAGGCTTGCGATCTCAGGCCCGCCGAGGCTTTAGCGAAGGCGGCAAGCCGGGGCATGACACCGCTTAGTGGGCTCTACGCACTCAGTGCGTAGGAATCCTCGACCACATAGGGGCCGCCGCCGGTGGAGGCGCGGGAGGAGAACAGCACGAAGCGGTCGGCGGTGAAGACGCGGCTGGGGAAATAGCCGCGCACCGAGAGATAGTCCGCCACGTCCTGGCTCGACGCATCGTGCAGCCGCGCCAGCGTCACATGCGGCGTGAATTTGCGCCCCTCGGGATCGAGCCCGATCCGCTGCATCATTCGCTCGAGCTCGGCCTGCAGCTCGATCAGCGGCCGGCTCGGCTCGATGGCCGCAACCACCGCGCGCGGCTTGCGGCCGCCGAAGCTGGTGAGGCCCTGCAGCTTGACCTCGAACGGTTTGCGGTTTACCCGAAACAACATCGACGCGATCTCGTTGGCGGAGATGCCGTCGATATCGCCGATGAAGCGCAAGGTGACGTGATAATTTTCGGGATCGATCCAGCGGGCGCCGGGGAGGCCACCCCGCAAGCCGGAAAGCGTCTGGCCGATATCGGCCGGGATTTCCAGTCCAGTAAACAAACGCGGCATCGTTGGGACTCCCGATGCTTGGGTTTGACCTGATCAAGTCTAGACCAAACCCCTTAAACAATTCCCGGTGACGAATCACCGATGGCTAATTTCTACCCGACTTGTGTGACTCTGCGAAGCATGTGGCGTTAACCGCTGGGAAACCTCCATTGGTAAACCTTGACGGGTAAGGTTATCCCCGGCAGGGGGGATTATCGATGCCTGTTTTTCAGGGTTGTTGCCCGCTGAGCGGGCCGAGAAATGCCTCCACCGTAGGCATGATGTTGTTCACGATGATGTCGACACCTTGTGGTGTCGGATGAATGCCGTCGGCCTGGTTGAGCTTGGCATCCGCAGCGACGCCGTCAAGAAAAAACGGGTAGAGCGGCACGCCGAAGGATTTTGCCAGGTCCGGATAGATGGTGTTGAAGCGCTCCGCATATTCGCGGCCGTAATTCGGCGGCGCCATCATGCCGCATAACATGACGGCAATGTTGCGCGCCTTCAGCCGCGTCAAAATGTCTGACAGCGCTGCGCGGGTGACGGCAGGATCGAGGCCGCGCAGCGCGTCGTTGGCGCCGAGCTCGACAATGACGGCCCGGGTTCCCTCGGGCACCGACCAGTCGAGCCGGTCGCGGCCGCCGGAGGCGGTATCGCCGGACACTCCGGCATTGCTCATCTCAACGTTTATCCCCTTGTCCTTCAAGGCCTTTTGCAGCTTGGCCGGAAACGCATCGGAGGCCGACAGGCCAAGGCCGGCGGAGAGCGAATCGCCCAGCACCACCATCTTGATCGGCTTGGCGCCACCGCCGGCCGGGCTTCCCGCGAGCGCCGAACCCGCTCCCGTCAAGGCCATCGTCAACACAAGGATGTGCGCGAACACACTTCGCCGCCTCTCGACCAGGCGAGCGAAATTGCCATATGACCAAGCCATGGACAGCCTCATCGAATCTCCTTCGCTCGCCGGCAACGTGCCGGACACCATTGCCATCTCCAACATCAATCTCTCGCTCGGCAGCGGTGCCGCGCGCGTTCATATCCTGAAAGACATCAGCCTGCGCGTCGGATCCGGCGAAGCGATCGGCCTGATCGGCCCCTCGGGATCGGGAAAATCCACGCTGCTGATGGTGATGGCGGGCCTCGAACGTCCTGACAGGGGAGAGGTGGTGGTCAACGGAACGCCTTTCAATGCCCTCGACGAGGACTCGCTGGCGCGCTTCCGTGGCCGCCAGGTCGGCATCGTCTTCCAGTCGTTTCATCTGATCCCGACCATGACGGCGCTGGAGAATGTCGCGGTGCCGCTCGAGCTTGCGGGCCAGGTCGACGCGGCGAAACGCGCGGCGCAGGAATTGACGTCGGTCGGTCTCGGCGACCGGCTGCATCATTATCCGACCCAGCTTTCCGGCGGCGAGCAGCAGCGTGTGGCGCTGGCCCGCGCGCTCGCGCCCGATCCCGCGATCCTCGTCGCCGACGAGCCGACCGGCAATCTCGACGAAGCGACGGGAAAACAGATCGTCGATCTCCTGTTCTCCAAACATGCCGAGCGCGGCATGACGCTGGTGCTGGTGACGCACGACACATCGCTCGCGCAGCGCTGCAACCGCGTGGTGCGGCTGCGTTCGGGCCGCATCGATACCAGCACCACCAATCGCGTCGCCGCTTCATGAGCATCGCGTCCGAAAGCATGGGGCGCCTCGCGGAAGAACCCGCGCGCGGCAACCGTGCGCGCTGGCTCAGCCTGCGCTACGCGCTGCGCGAGCTGCGCGGCGGCCTGCACGGCTTCTATGTTTTCATTGCCTGCATCGCGCTTGGCGTGATGGCGATCTCCGGCGTCGGCTCGGTCGCAGCCAGCCTCGGCGACGGCATGGCGCGCGAGGGCCGCAACCTGCTCGGCGGCGATGTCGCCTTTCTGCTGTTCCAGCGCGAAGCCAAGCCCGATGAACTCGCCTTCCTGCGCTCGCGCGGGCAAGTCTCGCCGATCGCGACGCTGCGCGGCATGGCCCGCGCGGCCGACGGCCGGCTGGCGCTGGTCGAGATGAAGGCGGTCGACAGCACCTATCCGTCCATCGGCGAGCTCACACTCAATCCACCGATGCCGACCAGTGATCTCCTTGGCGAACGCGACGGCACCTTCGGCGCCGCCGCCGACCCGACGCTGCTGGCGCGGCTCGATCTGAAGATCGGCGACGTCGTCACCATCGGTGATGCGCGCTTCCAGATCCGCAGCGCCGAGGAATCCGAGCCGGACAAGCTCGGCATCGGCATTGGCCTCGGACCGCGCTTCCTGATCAGCCAGGACGCACTGCGCGCCACCGGACTGATCCAGCCCGGCAGCCTGGTGCGCTGGAATTATCGGGTGAAGCTGCCGGACAATGCGTCGGACGATCGCGCCGTCAGCGCGCTGATGGAGGACGCGAAAACGGCAGCGCCGCAGGCCGGCTGGGAGGTGCGCAGCCGCGCCAATGCCTCGCCGCAGCTCGAACGCAACATCGACCGGTTCACGCAGTTCCTCACCCTGGTCGGTCTGGCTGCACTCCTGGTCGGCGGCGTCGGCGTGGCCAACGCCGTGAAGAGCCATATCGATCGCCGCCTCGACGTGATCGCCGCGTTCAAGGCGCTCGGCGCTACCGGCCGCGACGTATTCGCGATCTATCTGACGCAGGTGGTGGTGCTGGCAGGCCTCGGCTCGGCGATCGGGCTTGTGGCCGGCGCGGCGCTGCCCTTTGTCATCGTCGGCCTGTTCGGCAAATTGTTGCCGCTGCCGGTGGCACCGGCGATCCATCCGAGCGAACTCGCGCTGTCGCTGGTCTACGGCCTGCTCACGGCGCTCGCCTTCGGCCTTTGGCCGCTCGGCCGCGTCCATGACGTGCCGGTCGCGGCGCTGTTCCGCGAGGCGGTCAGCGCCGAATGGCACCGGCCGCGCTGGCGCTATCTGGCGCTGATGCTGGTCGTGATCGCACTGTTGGTCGCAGTCGTCATCGGGCTTGCTTATGACAAGCGCGTGGCCGCCGTGTTCGTGGTCTCCGCTATGATCGTCTTTGCGCTGCTGCGCGGCATCGCGGAAGTGGTGATGGCGATTGCACGGCGGCTGCCGCGCTCGCGCTTCACCATGCTGCGGCTTGCGATTACCAATATCTACCGGCCGGGCGCGCTGACACCTTCGGTGGTGCTGTCGCTTGGCCTCGGCCTCGCCGTCCTCGTCACCATCACCCAGATCGACGGCAATCTGCGCCGGCAATTCCTGGCGGCGCTGCCCGAACATGCGCCGTCGTTCTTTTTCATCGACATCCCCTCCACCGAAGCCGACCGCTTCAACGACTTCCTGCGCAAGACCGAACCGGACGCGACGGTGGACGACGTCCCGATGCTGCGCGGGCGCATCGTCGCCGCGCGCGGCGTCCGCGCCGAGCAGCTCAATCCTTCCAGCGATTCCGAATGGGTGCTGCACAGCGACCGCGGCCTGACCTATACCGGCGAAATCCCGAAGGGCTCCAAGATCGTCGAGGGCGAATGGTGGGGCGCCGACTACAATGGCCCGCCGCTGGTCTCGATCGAGAAGAAGATCGCGGATGGATTGAAGCTCAAACTCGGCGACGAGATCGTGGTCAATGTGCTCGGCCGCGACATCCCGGCCAGGATCGGCAACATGCGTAATATCGACTGGCAGGGGCTCGGCATCAATTTCGTGCTGGTGTTCTCGCCCAACGCCTTCAAGGGCGCGCCGCACAGCCATATTGCGACTTTGACCGAACCCCATCCGAACGCGAAGGAAGATGCGCGCATCATCAAGCAGGTGGCGGACAGCTTTCCCATGGTGACGAGCGTGCGGGTGCGCGAGGTGATGGAGACCATTGGCTCTGTCGTCACCAACCTCGCGCTCGCGATCCGTGGCGCCAGCGCCGTCACCCTGATCTCGGCCATCCTGGTCCTGGGCGGCGCGCTCGCCGCCGGCCACCGCCACCGCGTCTATGACGCCGTCATCCTCAAGACGCTGGGTGCCACGCGCGCGCGGCTGCTCGGCGCCTATGTGCTGGAATATCTCTTGATCGGTCTTGCCAGCGCGGTGTTCGGCGTGATCGCGGGTTCCGTTGCGGCCTATCTGATCGTGACGCGGCTGATGACGCTGAGCTTTGTCTGGCAGGCCGGCAGTGCCGCCGGCGTCGTGGCCGCAGCCCTCATCGTCACCGTAGGGCTCGGGCTCGTCGGCACCCTGCTCGCGCTGAACCAGAAGCCGGCCTCGGTGCTGCGCAACCTATGACAAATTGAAGCAGTGCTACCTAAAGTTAACGCTGAGCCGCCGTGTCTTTGTGAAATCTGTATTTTTCAGGGAATTTCGCGCTCGCGACGCGGGAACACGGCGAAAGAGCGACATTCAGCCGCGCGTGGCGAGGCCGGTCGGCTATGGTAGTTTTGGTTGAAAGAACCACATATCGTGCATGTCGGATGGCGCGGATTGATGACGCAAAATTAATGTCCGCAAACCAAACCATCTGAGATAAGAATTCGATCAGCCGGCGACGCGGAGCTTACACGAAGCTTACAACGCGCACCGCCGGGTAACAACGGGACATCGACCATGTCGGACCTAGACCGCAACTACACATCCCCCTTCGGCCGGGTCGCCGGGCGCGCTGATGCCGCGACCGTCGACGCCGGTCTGCGCGCCTACATGCTGCGCATCTACAACTACATGAGCATTGGCCTCGCCATCACCGGCCTGGCCGCGCTCGGCATCTACATGGCGGCGGTGACCAACGATCCGTCCGGCGCCGCAGCCAAGATCGGCAGCGCGTTCCTGACGCCGTTCGGCTACGCGATGTTCGTGAGCCCGCTGAAGTGGCTGTTCATCCTGGCGCCGCTTGCCATGGTGTTCGTCATCTCGGCCGGCATCAACCGTCTCGCGCCTTCGACTGCCCAGCTTCTGTTCTGGGTGTTCTCGGCGCTGATGGGCATCTCGCTGTCGTCGATCTTCCTAGTGTACACCCACACCTCGATCGTGCGCGTGTTCTTCATCACCGCGGCGACCTTCGGTGCGCTCAGCCTCTACGGTTACACCACCAAGCGTGACATGACCGGCATGGGTTCGTTCCTGTTCATGGGCCTGATCGGCATCATCATCGCGAGCCTGGTGAACCTGTTCCTGGCCAGCTCCATGCTGCAGTTCATCGTGTCGGTCGTCGGCGTCATGGTGTTCGCGGGCCTCACTGCCTGGGATACGCAGCGGCTGAAGAACGAGTACATCTACGGCTACGCCTCGGCCGGCGGTGACGTGGCGGAACGCGCGGCGATCACCGGCGCGCTGTCGCTCTACCTGAACTTCATCAACCTGTTCACGCTGCTGCTGCAGCTGCTCGGACAGCGCGACTGATCGGCGAAGTCTTTCGAACGAACCGAGCCCCGGCCATTGGCCGGGGCTTTTGTTTTGGCTCACCGTCATCGTAGCCGGGCTTGACCCGGCCATCCACGTCTTGCTTGCGAATGGAAGTCTAAGACGTTGATGCCCAGGACAAGCCCGGGCATGACGAAGAGTGTTGATCGAGGACAGTGTGCTGATATCTTCCCCGCATGTCCGCGCCCGAAATCAGGCCCGCCACCGAGGCCGACCTTCCCTTCATCACCGAGATTTACGAGCACGCAGTGCGCTACGGCACCGCAACCTTCGAGCTGATCCCGCCCGACCTTGCCGAGATGACGCGGCGTTTCCGCGCGCTGATCGACGGCGGCTTTCCCTATTTCGTCGCCCTCTTCGATGGCGAGGTGATCGGCTACGCCTATGCCGGCCCCTATCGGCCGCGGCCGGCCTATCGCTTCACGGTGGAGAATTCGATCTACCTGAAACCCGCCATCCACCGCCGCGGCATCGGCCTGCTGTTGCTGCAGCGGCTGCTTGGCGCGTGCGAGGCGCGCGGTCACCGGCAGATGGTCGCCGTCATCGGCGACTCCGCCAATGCCGGATCGATCGGCCTGCACAGGCGATGCGGATTTGAGATGATCGGGACGCATCCGAATGTGGGCCTCAAATTCGGCCGCTGGCTCGACACCGTGATGATGCAGCTCGCACTCGGCGAGGGCGGGACGACGGTGCCGCCAGACAATGCATGAGACGTCGCTGGCGCCTGACGGTGCCCTGTGATACCCGACCGACCAAGGAATGATCTCCTGCCGGGAGACGGTGCATGCGTATTCTGGTGATCGGTGCCGGCGCGCTGGGCGGCTATTTCGGCGCCTGCCTTGTCCGTGCAGGCCGTGACGTCACCTTCATGGTACGCCCCGGCCGCGCCGCGCAACTCGCGCGAACCGGCCTGCAGGTTAAAAGCCCACATGGCGATTTCGCGGTGCCGGCCAGAACCATCGCGCCGGAAGCCGTTCGCGAGCCCTTCGATCTCATCCTGCTCGGCGTGAAATCCTACTCGCTCGACGGGGCGATGGATCAGTTCGCGCTGGCGGTCGGGCCCGACACAGCGATCCTGCCCGTGCTCAACGGCATGGGCCATATCGACCGGCTCGGCGCGAAATTCGGTGCAAGGCACGTGTTGGGCGGGGTCGCGAATATCAGCGCCGGCCTCGATTCCGAGGGTCGCGTGAACTCACTTCATTCCCATCCACGATCTGATTTTTGGCGAAGTCGCCGGCGGCATAACGGATCGCATCCGTGCCGTGGAAGTGGCGATCGGCGGCGCCAGGTTCGACGCGCGCGCCAGCGACGCCGTCATGCAAGACATGTGGGAAAAATTCGTTCAGCTCGGGCTCGGCGCCGGCATCACCTGCCTGATGCGCGCCAGCATCGGCGACATCCTCGCCGCACCCGGCGGGCGCGAGGCGATGTTCGCGCTGTTCGACGAGTGCTGCGCCATTGCCACGGCCGCCGGCTTCCCGCCCCGGCCGGCCTTCATCGAGTTCGACCACAAGCTGATCACGACGGTCGGTTCGCCGCTCAAATGGTCGATGCTGCGCGACATCGAGCGCGGATCGACCACGGAAGGCGACCACATCCTGGGGGACATGGTGGGTCGCGCGCGCAGGCTTGGTGTAGCGACCCCCATCCTCGATCTCGCCCACACCCATGTTGCGGCCTACGAGATTGCCCGCGCAAGAGCCGCCCAAGAGGCGGCCAGCTAGTCAGACCACCGCGAGCTTGCGGTCGATCACCAGCAGCACGCGGTCGAGTTCATGACCGCGGCGCAAAATCAGCCCCGTCGCCGAGATCACGCTGTACATGCCCTGCTTGCGTGACAGGCGCGGATCCTTCTCGATCCGGTAAATGGGAACCTCGGACGAGCGGCGGAACACCGAGAACACCGCCTTATCCTTCAGAAAATCGATGGCATAGTCGCGCCATTCGCCGTCGGCGACCATGCGGCCGTAAAGATTTAAGATTCGATTGAGCTCAAGACGATTGAATGTCACCCGGTTCGGCATCGGACTCGCAACGGCGACGCGCGCCGCTGCGTGACTTCCGCTTGGATCGGCATCCTCCGAAATCAGACTCATGGAGCGCCTCCTGTCATGTCCTTGACATGATTGCGCCAACAGAGGCCCGCCGCAAGGGGCGGTTCGCGAATCAAAGCGGAACAGGCGCGGCGGGTCGTCCGATTCGCTCTTGACCCGCAAAAAGCGCGCGCCGGTTCCCGCCGGCGGAAAGCGATGGAGCGGAGTCCTCCCAAGGCTCGATGCTTTCAGCGAGCAAGATCCGAAAAGATCATGCTCAATCAATACGCTAGAGCACGATGGCGACCGCGTTGCACGCCGTCACAGGATCGTTAGCAAGAATCATAATACCGCCCCACTTCTGCCAACCGCCCGCCCTCCTAAATTGGGAGAAGAAGATACTGCGTTGGTCCGGTTCTTTCGGTTTCGGATTCCTCAGCCCCCAGCCCCCCGGGATCGTCGGGGCCGGACCTAACGCAGAAGTCAGGCACGGGGCCAACGCGAGTTGGTCCTTTTTGTTTTTTGGCTTCACACTCTCTGGTCATTGCAGGATGCGCCGTCAGGCGCAGGCCCGGAATCCATACTCGCAGCGCGCTTGGCCCTCGGGCCATTCGCGCCAACACAAAAATTGAAACCAGGTCTTGTCTCGGTTTGCCGCGAATGCGGCAAGCCGCACGCGCGGCTGTGGTTATGGATTCCGGGCTCGCCGCTTCGCGGCACCCCGGAATGACGGAGAGAGAGTTTCGAAGACTCAATGCAGCGGCGTGTACGCCGCGCCCAGCATCGGGCCGGGCTTGTCGCGGCTGCCGTCCTGGACATAGGCGACCGCGGCATCGACGCCGTCATGGGCGACATTGTCGAGCGGCACGGTCCAGCTTCCGGAATTGCCGTTCCAGTCGCCGAGCTTCACCAGGTTGCGCACCACGTTGTAGTAGGTGATTTCCCTGCCGCGGTTCTCGCCGCGGCCGATCGAAATCGGCACCGCCTTCGAGATCGAGCAGATCCATACCTCACCGTGTTGCGCGACAGGTGCCTTGTTCGCGGCCGCGACCGAGACGGTGAGCTGCTTGCCGGACTGCGTCATCGTCACCGGAATCGACATCACGCCGTCTTCCTTGGCCGTTGTGTGAATCGCAGTCTCGATGCTTTCGCGATCGCTGCCGATCACATGCACCGATCCGTTGATGACGGCTTGCGGCGTGTAGACCTCGCGGTCGCCGCGCATTTTCGAATAGGCTTTCTGGCGCGCCGAGAAGCGCGAATCCGCCAGCGTGTCCTTCCAGCCGAGATAGTCCCAGTAGTCGATCGGCATGCTCATCGCGATGATGGAAGGATCCTTTGCGAGCTCGCCGATGATCTTGTCGGCGGGCGGGCAGGACGAGCAGCCTTGCGAGGTGAAGAGCTCCACCACCGCGCGGGGGTCGGCATGGGCGGGCCGGATGACGGCAATGATCGCACAGATTCCGAGGGCCCCGGACCACCGCGAGATCAGATTATGGGCCATCGTCGCTGTCATACTCTACCATCCGTACTTTTGCGGGCTCGAACTGCCCCGAAACGCAAGGAGGCGGCCCTCGTCTTAGGCCGCCTCCAAATCAGCCGCTATTCACTTCGCGGTGAGCAAATCGGCTCCCACTCACTTCGCAGTGAGGCGGCGATCATCTCGCCTCAGGCCGCCAGCTTGCGCAGCACGTAATGCAGGATACCGCCGTTGCGGTAGTAATCGAGCTCGTCCAGCGTATCGATCCGGCAGAGCAGCGGGACGCGCTGCAGATTGCCGTCAGAGGAAACAATCTCCGCCGTCAGTTTCTGCCGCGGCTTCAGGTCGCCCTGCAGGCCACGGATGGTTACTTTCTCGTCGCCCTTCAGCCCGATCGAGGACCAGGAAGTCCCTTCCTCAAAGGTTAACGGCAGCACGCCCATGCCGACCAGATTCGAACGATGGATGCGCTCGAAGCTCTGGCAGATCACCGCGCGCACGCCGAGCAGGCGGGTGCCCTTGGCGGCCCAGTCGCGCGAGGAGCCGTTGCCGTATTCGGCGCCGGCGAACACCACCAGCGGCACGCCCTCCTGCTGGTACTTCATGGCGGCGTCGTAGATCGACATCTGCTCGCCGTCGGGCCAGTGCTTTGTCAAACCACCTTCCGGAATATTGCCGTCGGCGCCCTTGAGCATGAAGTTCTTGATGCGGATGTTGGCAAAGGTGCCGCGCATCATCACTTCGTGGTTGCCGCGCCGCGTGCCGTACTGGTTGAAGTCGGCGGGGCGCACCTGATGCTCGCTCAGGAATTTGCCCGCAGGCGAGGTCAGCTTGATCGAGCCGGCCGGCGAGATGTGGTCGGTGGTGATCTTGTCGCCGAACATGGCGAGGATGCGCGCATCGACCACGTCGACGATGGGTTCGGGCTCTTTCTTCATGCCCTCGAAGTAAGGCGGGTTCTGCACATAGGTCGACGACATGTTCCAGCGATAGGTTTCGCTGTCGACCGTCTTGATCTTGCGCCAGTTGGTGTCGCCCTTGAACACGTCGGCATATTTCTTCTTGAAGATCGGCGCGGTAACGTACTTCTTCACGAAGGCGTTGATCTCCTTCGCCGTCGGCCAGACGTCCTTCAGGTACACCGGCTTGCCGTCCTTGCCGATGCCGAGCGGCTCGATCGCGAGATTTTTGGTGACACTGCCGGCGAGTGCATGCGCCACCACCAGCGGCGGCGAGGCGAGATAGTTCGCCTGCACGTCCGGGCTGACGCGCCCTTCGAAGTTGCGGTTGCCGGACAGCACCGCGGCGGCGACGATGCCGTTGTCGTTGATCGACTTCGAAATCTCCTCCGGCAGCGGACCGGAATTGCCGATGCAGGTGGTGCAGCCGAAGCCGACCAGGTTGAAGCCGACCTTGTCGAGATCGGTCTGCAGGCCGGAATTGGAGAGATATTCGGCGACAACCTGGCTGCCCGGAGCCAGCGAAGTTTTCACCCAGGGCTTGGCCTTCAGACCCTTCTCCGCGGCCTTGCGCGCTAGGAGGCCCGCGCCGATCAGGACGCTCGGATTGGAGGTGTTGGTGCAGGAGGTGATGGCGGCGATCACGACGTCGCCATGGCCGAGATCGAAGTCACGACCCTCGACGGCGTAGCGCTGCGAGGCTTCGGTCGCCTTCTTGTATTCGTTCGCCATGGCGGTGGCGAAGCCTTCGGAGACCGCAGGCAGCGCGACGCGGCCTTCGGGACGCTTGGGACCGGCCATCGACGGCACGACGTCGCCGAGATCGAGGGTGATGGTTTCCGTGAAGACGGGATCGGCCGACTTGCTGGTGCGGAACAGGCCCTGCGCCTTGGCGTAAGCTGTAACCAGCGCAACGCGGTCCGACTTGCGACCGGAGGTTTTCAGATAATCGATGGTCGCGGTATCGACCGGGAAGAAGCCGCAGGTCGCGCCGTATTCGGGCGCCATGTTGCCGATGGTCGCCTTGTCGGCGACCGAGAGGTGATCGAGTCCGGGGCCATAAAACTCCACGAACTTGCCGACCACGCCGAGCTTGCGCAGCATCTGCGTGACCGTGAGCACGAGGTCGGTCGCGGTGACGCCTTCCTTGAGCTGCCCCTTGAGCTTGAAGCCGACGACGTCAGGCAGCAGCATCGACAGCGGCTGTCCGAGCATACAGGCTTCCGCCTCGATGCCGCCGACGCCCCAGCCGAGCACGGCGAGACCGTTCACCATGGTCGTGTGCGAGTCGGTGCCGACCAGCGAATCCGGATAGGCGACTTCGAACGTGCCGGTCTTCTTGCCGACCGTCATCTTTTCCTTCCGCGTCCAGACGGTCTGCGCGAGATATTCGAGATTGACCTGGTGGCAGATGCCGGTGCCGGGCGGCACCACGGAGAAATTCGAGAACGCCTTCTGGCCCCACTTCAGGAATTCGTAACGCTCCTGATTCTGCTTGTATTCCTCGACCACGTTCTTGCCGAACGCCTTGTTGTCGCCGAAGAAGTTCACGATCACGCTGTGGTCGATGACGAGATCGACCGGCACCAGCGGGTTGATCTTCTCGGCGTCGCCACCGAGCGCCTGCATCGCGTTGCGCATGGCGGCGAGGTCGACCACCGCCGGCACGCCGGTGAAATCCTGCATCAAGACCCGCGCGGGGCGGAACGCGATCTCATGCTCGAGCTTGCGCTTCTTCAGCCATTTGGCGACCGCCTGGATGTCTTCCTTCTTGACCGTGCGGCCGTCCTCGTTGCGCAGCAAGTTCTCGAGCAGCACCTTCATCGCGTAAGGCAGCTTCGAAATCCCCTTGAGACCGTTCTTCTCGGCGGCGGGCAGGCTGTAATAGACGTAGGTCTTGCCGCCAACCTTGAGGGTCTTCTGGCATTTGAAGCTGTCGAGCGAGGTCATGTGAGGAAATCCCAAATTGTCAGTTATCCCCGGCAAGGGTATTATAACACCGGCTAGCGCGGTTTTAGCTTGAGAGCTTGCAGCCGCCTTCACGTGCTGCAAACAGTTCCGGGCTTATAGAATCTTTCCAATGAAGCCGCCACACCCAGCGGGCAGTTTGCGGTCACTCACGACCCACAAATTCTGATGCGGTGCCCCCTCAAGAGTGAAGGGGTATGCGAAGAGGCAAGATGCGGCTCTCAGGGCGCGGCGTGAAATGTGTGCGGGGCGGCCGCGAGGTGTTCGCCGGGCTCGATTTCGAGACGGATGCGGGCGAATTGCTGGCCGTCACCGGCCCCAACGGATCGGGCAAGACCTCGCTGCTGCGGCTGATCGCGGGCCTGTTGATGCCAGCCGAAGGTGCGATCGCGCTTGCAGGGGGCGACGCGGAACTGACGCTCGCCGAACGGGCGCATTATCTCGGCCATCGCGACGCGCTGAAGCCGGCGCTGAGCGTGATGGAAAATCTCTCTTTCTGGCGGGATTTTCTGGGCGGCGAGGTTTTTGACGCGCGCGCAAGCCTGGAGGCGGTCGGGCTCGACCATGCCGCGCATCTGCCGGCGGCGTATCTTTCGGCCGGCCAGCGGCGGCGGCTGTCGCTGGCGCGGCTGCTCGCGGTCCGGCGGCCGCTCTGGCTGCTGGATGAACCGACCGCGGCGCTGGACGCGGCGGGACAGGAGCTGTTTGCCGGCCTGATGCGCGACCACCTCGGGAGCGGCGGGCTGATCGTGGCCGCGACCCACGGACCGCTCGGCATCGCCGCGCGCGAACTGCGAATTGGGGACGCGACGTGAGACAGCATCTCGCGACTATCCAACACGCATCGACACTCAGCACGGCTCTCTCCGTTCCCTCCCCCCTTGCGGGGGAGGGGCATGGAGGGGGGTGCCACACGGCGCGCTCTATCGGCTCAAGCGTCAATGACACGCAACGGAGATTGCCAACGCAGCGCTTCAAGAAAGTTTCTCGCCCGGGGCTACCCCCCTCCCCCGCCTTCCCCCGCAAGGGGGGAGGGAGCACAATGTGCTCGCAGCGCGATTGGGGCAAATCTCACAGCTTCGAACGAGGCGCGTCGTGACCGCGCTGGCCGCCCTGATCCGCCGCGACATCCGCATCGCGCTGCGTGTCGGCGGCGGCGGGCTGATCGGTGTATTGTTCTTTCTCAGCGTGGTGGTGCTGATGCCGTTTGCGGTCGGGCCCGACCTGAAACTCCTGGCGCGGCTCGGACCCGCGATCCTCTGGCTCGGCGCGCTGCTCGCAAGCCTGCTGACGCTGGACAGGCTGTTCACGGCCGATCATGAAGACGGCTCGCTCGATCTGATTGTGATGAGCCGGACCCCGCTGGAACTCGCCTGCGGCGCGAAGGCGCTGGCGCACTGGATCGCCGCCGGCCTGCCGCTGGTTGTCGCAACCCCGGTGCTCGGGCTCCTGCTCAACCTCGATACGTTCGCGACCGCGGCGGTGGCGCTGACACTGCTCGCGGGAACGCCAGCACTGACCTTCACCGGCATGATCGGCGCCGCGCTCGCGGTCACCCTGCATCGTGGCGGGCTGTTGCTCGCGGTGCTGGTGCTGCCGCTGTCGATCCCCGTACTGATATTCGGCGTCGCGGCGTCGGAGGCCGCGATCACGGGCCCCCAGACCTTTGGCGCGCCGTTTTCGATCCTGTGCGCGCTGTCGCTGGTCAGTTTCGTGATCGGGCCGTTCGCCGCGGCCGCGAGTCTGCGTCAGGGGCTGGATTGATGCCGATCAACTCTTGCCGAGCCCCCTTATGTCAATTGCCTGTAAAGCTTGCTGCGATTAACAGGGTGCCAGGACGCCGACTATGACCCTGACTATGACGCTGACCGACCTCGCCAACCCCACCAGGTTCCTCGCGCTCACCGCGCGCGTGTTGCCGTGGCTGGTGGCGGCGACCGCGATCCTGCTCGCGATCGGGCTCTATCAGTCCGCGATCGCGCCCGACGACTATCAGCAGGGTGCCACCGTGAAGATCCTGTTCATCCACGTGCCGAATGCGTGGCTGTCGATGTTCGTCTGGGGTGTGATGAGCGTCGCAGCTTTGGGCACGCTGGTGTGGCGGCATCCGCTCGCCGACGTCGCCGCGAAATCCGCCGCCCCGATCGGCGCCGCCTTCACCTTCCTCGCACTCGTCACCGGCTCGCTCTGGGGCCGGCCGATGTGGGGCACCTATTGGGAATGGGACGCGCGGCTCACTTCGGTGCTGATCCTGTTCTTGATGTATCTCGGCGTGATGGCGCTGTGGCGCGCGGTGGAGGATCCCTCGCGCGCGGCGCGTGCCGCCGCGGTATTGACCCTGGTCGGTGCGATCAACATTCCCATCATCAAATTCTCGGTCGACTGGTGGAACACGCTGCATCAGCCGGCCTCGGTCTTCCGGATGGGTGGCTCGACGCTGGACCGCGCCTTCCTGATTCCGCTGCTCGTGATGGCCATCGCCTTCACGTTTCTGTTCCTCACGCTGCATCTGGCGGCGATGCGCAACGAAATCCTGCGCCGCCGGGTGCGCAGCCTGCAGATGATGCAGGCGAACCAGCGCGCGGCCTGACATGGCGCTCGGCCCCTACGCGTCTTTCATCGTCACCGCTTATGCGGCTGTCGCCATCGTGCTGGTGGTCCTGATCGGCTGGATCGTGGCCGACTATCGCAGCCAGACGCAGCGCCTGCGCGAGCTCGACGAGAGCGGCGTGACGCGACGCTCCGGGCGCGGTGCAACGGAGCTGTCATGACCGAGCAGATCACGTCGGAGATCGCACCACGGCGCCGCATGTTCATGATGCTGCTGCCGCTGATCGTCTTTGCCTGTCTTGCCGTGCTGTTCTGGTTCCGGCTCGGCGACGGCGATCCCTCCAAGATTCCGTCGGCGCTCATTGGTCGTCCGGCGCCGCAGACCGCGTTGCCGCCGCTCGAAGGCCTCGCCGTGGACGGCAAGGCCGTGCCCGGGCTCGATCCCGCCGCCTTCAAGGGCAAGGTCAGCGTCGTCAATGTCTGGGCGTCCTGGTGCGTGCCCTGCCATGACGAGGCGCGGCTCCTCACCGAACTCGGCAAGGACGCGCGGCTGCAGATGATCGGCATCAATTACAAGGACTCTTCCGAGAACGCGCGCCGTTTCCTCGGCCAGTACGGCAACCCGTTCGGCATGGTCGGCGTCGACGGCAACGGCCGCGCCGCGATCGAATGGGGCGTCTACGGCGTGCCGGAAACCTTCATCGTCGGCCGCGAAGGCAAGATCGTCTACAAGCTGGTCGGCCCGATCACGCCGGACAATATCGACAGCGTGGTGCGGGCGCAGATCGAGAAGGCGATGCGGGCGACCAACTAACTCCGTCGTCATTCCGGGACATCGCAGAGCGATGGGCCCGGAATCCATAACCACCATCGGGAGTATGGATTCCGGGCTCGCGACTTCGTCGCGCCCCGGAATGACGATGGATGGAATCTACCCATTCCTCACATCGCCAGCTTCCGCTTCGCTAGCTTCCAGCGAAACCGGCTCGATATGGTAGCGCTTCACCAGCGGCATCTGCGTGATGGCGAAGATCATGGTCAGCGGCGTCACACCGAACACCTTGAAATTCACCCAGAAATCCGTGCTCTGGGTACGCCAGACCACCTCGTTCAGGATCGCCATGCCGGCAAAGAACAGCGCCCAGCGCATGGTGAGGATGCGCCAGCCCTGCGGCGTCAGGTTGAACATCTGGTCGAACATGATGGCGATGAAGGAACGGCCGAACAAAAGCCCGCCGCCGAGCACCAGCGCGAACAGGCCGTAGATGATGGTCGGCTTGACCTTGATGAAGGTCTCGTCATGCAGCACGAGCGTCAGCGTGCCGAACACCAGAACGATGACGCCGGTGACCAGCGCCATCAGCGGCACATGCTTCGTCACCACATAGGATGCGATCATCGCCGTCACGATCGCGACCATGAAGGCGCCGGTCGCGACGAACAGATTGAATTTCGCGTTGACGACAAAGAACACGATCAGCGGACCGAGCTCGGTCGCCAGCTTGAAGAGCGGATGCGGCTGCGTCTTGTCCATCATTCGATCCATCAATTCGCGTCGTTCCCATCCTTCGAGACGGCGCTTCGCGCCTCCTCAGGATGAGGCCTCCCGTATGTCTCCCCTCATCCTGAGGAGCGCGCCCTTGCGCGCGTCTCGAAGGATGAGGCCTACTCGATCCC
Organism: uncultured Alphaproteobacteria bacterium; assembly: GCA_963847045.1. Taxonomy (GTDB): domain Bacteria; phylum Pseudomonadota; class Alphaproteobacteria; order Rhizobiales; family Xanthobacteraceae; genus Bradyrhizobium. Next base: position 76,278 of record CAWJYQ010000027.1, read on the forward strand.
CGCAATCGCCTGCGCGAAGTCCCTGGCTGTGAACGGCGCGAGATCGTCGACGCCCTCGCCGACGCCGATGAAATGCACCGGCAGTTTGTGCTTCTCCGCCAGCGCCACCAGGATGCCGCCGCGCGCGGTGCCGTCGAGCTTGGTCATCACCAGGCCCGTGACGCCTGCCGTACGATGAAACGCCTCGACCTGCGACAGCGCATTTTGTCCCACCGTTGCATCCAGCACCAATAGCACCGCATGCGGTGCTGACGCGTCCACCTTCCGGATGACGCGGACGACCTTTTCCAGCTCGTTCATCAGCTCGGCCTTGTTCTGCAGGCGGCCGGCGGTATCGATCAGCAGCACCTCGACCTTCTGCTCCTTCGCGGCCGTCAGCGCGTTGAAGGCAAGGCCCGCGGAGTCCGAGCCCTGCGCGCCCGAGATCACCGGCGACTTGGTGCGCTCGCCCCAGATCTTGAGCTGCTCGATGGCGGCCGCACGAAAGGTGTCGCCGGCGGCGAGCATCACCTTGCGGCCTTCGGCGGAAAATTTCGCCGACAGCTTGCCGATGGTGGTGGTCTTGCCGGAGCCGTTGACGCCGACCACGAGAATGACGAAAGGAGTATGCGCGCTATCGATCACCAGCGGCTTGGCGACCGGCGACAGCACCTTCTCGACCTCAGTCGCGACCACGTTTTTCACTTCGTCCGCGGAGATCGCCTTGTCGTAACGCCCGGCACCGACGGCCTCCGCAATGCGCGCGGAGACGTCGGTGCCGAGATCGGCGCGCAGCAGCACGTCCTCGATATCCTCGAGCATGGCGCGGTCGAGCTTGCGCTTGGTGACGAGATCGGCGACCGCAGTGCCGAGCGAACTAGAGGTGCGCTTCAGCCCGCTGGACAGCCGCCGCCACCAGCTCAGTTTGGGTGTTTCCGACGTGGTATCGTTCATGGCGGCGGTGTGTTAGCCGTTTCAGCCAACAAACGAAAGACTTGCCATTGCTCGATGTTCCCCAATTGACCGCAGAAGAAATCCTGGCGCGCGTGCTCCACCGCGACGGGCTGATGCTGGTCATCGACAAGCCGGCCGGCCTGCCCGTGCATCGCGGGCCCAAGGGGGGACCTAATCTCGAAGCTTCCTTCCACGCGCTGCGCTTTGGCCTGCCGCGGCCGCCGGTGCTGGCCCATCGGCTGGACAAGGACACTTCCGGCTGCCTGGTGCTTGGGCGGCATCGCAAGGCGACCGCGTCGCTGGGGCTTCTGTTCAAGCACGGCAAGATTTCAAAGACCTATTGGGCCGTGGTCGAAGGCGGACCGACCGAGAACGAAGGCACCATCGACTTGCCGCTCGGCCGCCTCAATGCCGATCGCGGCTGGTGGCAGAAGCCCGATCCGGAGGGGCAGGACGCCGTCACCAACTGGAAGGTGCTCGGCCGCGGCGACGGCCTCGCCTGGCTCGCCATGGAACCGGTCACCGGCCGCACCCATCAATTGCGCGTGCATGCGGCGAGCCAGGGCTGGCCGATCGTCGGCGACAATATCTACGGCAATGGCCCGCGCTTCGGCAAACCGCGCCTGCATCTGCACTCGCGCGAGATCGGGATTCCGATTTCGAAGAACAAGGACCCGGTGCGGGTGACGGCGCCCGCGCCGGAGCACATGCGCGAGCGGCTCAGGGCGTGCGGGTGGAATGGGGAGTAGGCGCGGCGTCGCCACAATCTCTGCTGTCATCACCCGCGAAGGCGGGTGATCCAGTATTCCAGAGACAGTCGTTTTAAACCGAGAGGCCGCGGCGTACTGGGTCGCCCGGTCAAGCCGGGCGACGACACCGGAATTAAGCAATCAGCCGCGCACCATCGTGGCCGGCAATCACAAGCCGCCGCACTGTGCCGGGCGTTTCACCACCAATCACCACCGGCACAAAATGCTCCGTCCGTCCCTGCGTCGCGCTTTCGATCAGGACCTCGCGCGTCGCGCCGACTTCTGACGCGAGCCGCCGCTGCAACGCCACCTCGCCTGCCCCCCGCAGCCGCTTCGCCCGCTCCCTGATCACCCCGCCTGCGACCTGCGGCATGCGCGCGGCCGGCGTGCCTGGCCGCGGCGAATAGGGGAACACGTGGAGGAAGGTCAGGCCGCATTCCTCGATGAGATCGAGCGAGCGCGCAAACATCTCTTCGGTCTCGGTCGGAAAGCCCGCGATGACATCGGCGCCGAGCGCGATATCCGGCCGCAACCGGCGGACTTGCGCGCAGAAATCGATGGCATCCGCCCGCAGATGCCGCCGCTTCATCCGCTTCAGGATCAGATCGTCGCCGGATTGCAGCGACAGATGCAGATGCGGCATCAGACGCGCATCATCGGCGATCGCATCCAGCAGATCGCGATCCGCTTCGATCGAGTTGATCGATGAAATCCGCAGGCGCTTCACATCAGGCACATGCCGCAGGATCTGCTTTACCAAATGTCCGAGTTTCGGCGCACCCGGCAGGTCGGCACCGTAGCTCGTGAGATCGACGCCGGTCAGCACGATCTCGGCGTGTCCCCGCTCGGCAAGCGCGCGGACCTGCTCGACCACGGCGCCCATCGGCACCGAGCGCGAATTGCCGCGGCCGTAGGGAATGATGCAGAAGGTGCAGCGGTGGTCGCAGCCGTTCTGCACCTGGACGAAAACCCGCGGCAGACCGCGCTGGAAGCCGTCGACGAGATGCGGCGCCATCTCCTTCACCGCCATGATGTCGCTGACCGCGACCTTTTCGCTCGCACCAAGATCGAACGCGCTACGCGTTGCGCGCCAGGCGTCGCTCCGCATCTTGTCGTCATTGCCGATGACGCGATCGACCTCGGCCATGTCGGCAAACATCGCGCTCTGGGTCTGCGCCGCGCAGCCGGTGACCACGATGCGCGCATCCGGCCGCTCGCGCTTCAGCCGGCGAATCGCTTGCCGCGCCTGCGCCACCGCCTCGTTGGTGACGGCACAACTGTTGACGACGATGGTCTGGTCGAGGCCGGCTTGCGCCGCCTCGCGCGCGATCACCTCGGACTCGAACGCATTGAGGCGGCAGCCGAAGGTGATGACCTCGACGCTCATGGTTTACGCGACGGAGGCGAACAGCGCCGGATCGAACTGGCCTTCATATTCGAACGATGCCGTGCCCGTCATCAGCACGTGGTCGTCGCGCTCGCGCCATTCGATCGCGAGCTTGCCGCCGGGCAGCGTGATCTCGACCTTGCGATTGGTGCGCTTCAGCCGTGCGGCCGCCACCGCGGTGGCGCAGGCCGCCGAACCGCAGGCCTTGGTCAGCCCCGCGCCGCGCTCCCAAGTGCGGATGGTGATGTGATCGCGGTCGACGATGTGGGCGAGCGTGATGTTGGCGCGCTCCGGGAAGATCGGATGGTTTTCGAGCAGCGGCCCGAAACGATCGAGGTCATGGGCGTTGACGTCGTCGACCCAGAAGATCGCGTGCGGGTTGCCCATGTTGACCACGGAGGGCGAATGCAGGATCGGCTTGTCGATCGGCCCGATCTGCAATTCGATATAGCGGGTGTCGCGGAATTCTTCGGCGAGCGGAATCTCCTGCCAGGAAAATTTCGGCGCGCCCATGTCGACCGTGTAGAGGTCGGGCGTCGGGCCCTGCCAGCAATTGAGCAGGCCCGCTTCGGTCTCGAAGGTGACCGCGGTCTGGCCGGTCTTCTCGAACAGGCGACGCACTACGCAGCGCATGCCGTTGCCGCAGGCGCCGGCTTCCGAGCCGTCATTGTTGTAGATGCGGATGAAGGCCTCGGTGCCGGCGAGCCGCGCCGGCTGCAGCACCATGAGCTGGTCATAGGGCACGCTGGCCGCCACGGCCCGGGCGTCCGCCGACGTGACCTTGCCCGCAGCATCGCGCAGATCGACCACGACGATCTCGTTGCCGATGCCGTTCATCTTGGCAAAGCTGTGATTGGCGAGCGCGCTCATGAAATGCCCTAAATTCCGCCTGCCTTATATGGCGAATTTTGACCCGATGACCAGCCCGCAGGGCAGATGACCTATCTGTTAGGGGACGGCCACCCGCGGTGCGTGTTAGGGTCGCTCGTACCGGGACACCTGCTTACGGCCATGGAGAAAACTGGATGAATCTCCCCTTCCTACCCCGCTCTGTCAGGGTCGCGTTGATCCCGGCTGCAGCGATCTGGCTGGGGGTCGGGAGCGCGCTGGCCCAGGCCCCCTCCGCCTCGCCCGCGCCGGCCGCCTCCGCAAGCCCAGCTCCGGCGCCCTCGGCAAGTCCGGCCCCAGCCGCAAGCCCGTCCGCCTCGCCTTCGCCGTCCGCGGAACAGAGCCCGGCGCCCGCGCCGTCGGTCCAGACCGCGGACGCCTTCGGCGAGCAGATCACGCTGGCGGCCAGGAAAGTCGTGATCGCCAAGGGCAACGCCAACTGGGATGCGGCCTTCGATGCCTTGATCGATTCGTTCAAGGCGCTGACCGCGCTGCTCGAGAAACAGGGCATCAAGCCCGCGGGCAACGGGATGATCGTCTATACGTCCACCGACGACACCGGCTTCACCTACATGGCGGAGATTCCGGTCGAGCAGGAGCCGAAAAACCTCGGCAAGAACATGAGCGTGGGCCAGTCGCCGGAGGGCAAGGCGCTTAAATTCGTCCATCGCGGTTCCTACGACAACATGGACAACACCTATGAGGCGATCACCAATCACCTCGACGACAAGAAGCTGGAAGCGAAAGACACCTTCATCGAAGAATACATGACCGACCCGCTCAAGACCGCGGAGGACAAGCTCGTGATCAATGTCTACGTGCCGCTGAAATGAGACGCGCATACCTCGCCGCCGCCCTCGCGCTTCTGTTGAGCGCGCCCGCGCTGGCGCAGTCCGACATTCCGCCGGCAATCTCCGTGACTGGCGAGGCCAGCATCTCGGTGCCGCCGGATCTAGCTTCCGTCGACGCCGGTGTCGCCTCGGATGCCAAGACAGCGCGCGAGGCGTCGGAAGCGAACAATGTCGCGATGGGCAAGGTGCTGGCGGCATTGAAGGCCGCCAATATCGACGCCAAGGACATCCAGACCTCGCGGCTGTCGCTGCAGCCGCAATATGCGCCGAACCGCGCCGGCCCTTCGTCGGTCGTCGGCTATCGCGCCAGCAACCGCGTCACCGTGCGCATCCGAGATGTCAGCAAGGTCGCCGGCGTCATCGATACGCTGGTCGGCGCCGGCGCCAATGACGTCGGCAATATCTCGTTCGAGGTGTCGCAGGCGTCCAAGCTGCTGGATGATGCCCGCGAGAAGGCCGTCGCCGACGCGCGCCGCAAGGCCGAGATCTACGCCAAGGCCGCTGGCGTGACGCTGGGCGCACCCTTAAGCATCTCCGAAGAAGGCGCGCCCCAACCGATATTCCGCGCCAAGGTAGCAGCGCCGATGGCCGCCGCGCCCACGCCGATCGCACAGGGCGAGGAGACGCTGTCGATCTCGGTCAGCGTGACCTGGGCGATCAAGCAGGGGCAGTAAACTCAGCTGTCGTCCTCGCGAAAGCGGGGACCCAACCACAGGCGTCCGTGGTGACTTACGGCTGTAGCCCCCGCCTTTTCTAACAACAAGCGCAGGTGGTTGGGTCCCGGATCGCGCTCGCTTTGCTCGCTTGTCCGGGACGACATCAGATTTCGAACACCTGCCCCGGCTTCAGCACCACGAATTTCTCCCGCGGCACCTTCGCTTCGTCCAGCGCCTCGGCCAGCGCGACCGCGGGCGCGTCGATCGCCTCGTCAGTCAATTGGAACGTCCCGTGGTGATGGGCCAGCGCCTGCTCGGCGCCGCAATCAGCTAGCGCCCTCACCGCATCCGACGGGTTCATATGCTGGTCGCGCATGAACCAGCGTGGCTCATAGGCGCCGATCGGCAGGATCGCGAGTTTCAAAGGCCCATGCGCCTCCGCCACGCGGCGGAAATGCGTGCCTTCGCCATAACCGGAATCGCAGACGATGTAGAGCTTTCCCACTGGCGTCTCCAGCACGAAGCTCGCCCAAAGCGCCTTGTTGCGATCGAACAGCCCGCGCGCCGTCCAGTGCCGCGTCGGCACCAGCGTCGCCGCGATCCCATTGCCGAGTTCGACGCGATCCTTCCAGTCATAGGCCTCGGCTTTGATCGCACCGTCCGCCTCCTTCATGATGATGTCATTGCCAAGCGGCGTAATCACGCGCGGCGAAAATCTGGCGGCGAGTTTCGAGAGCGTCGCGGCGTCGAGATGGTCGTAATGACCGTGCGACACCAGCACGACATCGATCTTCGGCAGCGCCTCGAGGGCGATGCCGGGATCGTTGCGCCGTTTCGGCCCGGCGAAAGAGAATGGCGACACGCGATCCGACCAGACCGGATCGACCAGGATGTTGAGCCCGGCGGTCTGGATCAGCCAGCTCACATGGCCGACAAACGAGAGCCGCACGGCGCTGCCCTCGACGCGCGGCGGCGGCGTGTCGGCATGCGGGCTCGGCGCCCATTCCGGCCAGACCGCGCGCTCCCGCCTGCGGCCAAGCTGCCAGCGCAGCACCTGGCCGAGCGTCTTCGGGGGCGAGCCATCGGGATCAAAGAAGCGCTGGCCGTCGAAATGATCAGACACGGGGCCTGAATAGGCTTTCATGCGGGACAACCAGCAGGGCGGGAGGTGCCTGGAACATGGCGGCGCGTAAGTTTCATTGGCGGAATTGGCCTCAAAACAGCAGATTTAGGCAAGATGGGGTGGCTGCCCGGGGCCTGAAAGATGGGGCTTTTCAGCAAGTTTCCTTGACTTTGGGGCGTCCCCGGTATTTAAAGCCGCCGTTCATCGGAAAGAGCTTCTTTTCGACCCGCCGACCGGTCCAGGAGGCCGGAGGCCAACGCCCGACAGCGCGATGCGCCCTCGGGCGCGAACGTGTTTGGAGTGACGGCATAACCGCGCATGGCAGAGTCGCGCGGGGAGACACAAGTTAGGGTGTCATCACCCGCGAAAGCGGGTGATCCAGTATTCCAGAGGCGGTTCGGCTTGAGCCGAGGCGCCGCGGCGTACTGGATGCCCCGGTCAAGCCGGGGCATGACAGCAAGTGAATGACGCAACCCTGCGCAAGCGGGACAAAGGACAACGGTATTGTTCGACAATCTGTCGGAAAAGCTTGGTGGCATCCTTGATCGACTGACGGGCCGCGGCTCGCTCAGCGAGGCCGATGTCGACGCCGCGATGCGCGAGGTGCGCCGCGCGCTGCTGGAGGCCGACGTTTCTTTGGACGTGGTCCGAAGTTTCACCGAACGTGTGCGCGAGCAGGCGGTCGGCGCCACCGTGGTCAAGTCGGTGACGCCCGGCCAGATGGTGGTCAAGATCGTCCATGACGAATTGGTCGCAACCCTCGGCGCCGATGGCCAGACCATTGATCTCAATGCCGTGCCGCCGGTCGCGATCATGATGGTCGGCCTGCAGGGCTCCGGCAAAACCACCACGACCGCCAAGCTCGCACGCCGTCTGGTTCAGCGCGACAGGAAAAAAGTGCTGATGGCCTCGCTCGACGTCTACCGTCCGGCGGCGATGGAGCAGCTCGCGGTGCTCGGGCGCGACCTCGATATCCCGACCTTGCCGATCGTCGCCGGCCAGCAGCCGCCGCAGATCGCCAAGCGCGCGCTGGAGGCCGGCAAGCTCGGCGGCTATGACGTCGTGCTGCTCGACACTGCCGGCCGCACCACGCTCGACGAAGAGATGATGGCGGAAGCGGCCACGATCAAATCGACCGCCAATCCGCATGAAGTGCTGTTGGTCGCCGATGCGCTGACCGGCCAGGACGCCGTCAATCTCGCGCGCTCCTTCGACCAGCGCGTGGGGCTTACCGGCATCGTGCTGACGAGGGTGGACGGCGACGGCCGCGGCGGCGCGGCGCTCTCGATGCGCGCGGTGACGGGAAAGCCGATCAAGCTGATCGGCACCGGCGAAAAGACCGATGCGCTGGAAGACTTTTATCCGAGCCGTATCGCCGGCCGCATCCTCGGCATGGGTGACATCGTTTCGCTGGTCGAGAAGGCCGCCGCGAATATCGATGCGGAAAAGGCCGCGCGCACCGCAGAGAGGATGCGCAAAGGCCAGTTCGACCTGGCCGACATGCGCGAGCAACTTTTGCAGATGGCCAATATGGGCGGCATCAGCGGCTTGATGGGCATGATGCCCGGCATCGCCAAGATGAAGAACCAGATCGCCGCCGCCGGCCTCGACGACAAGATCATCAAGCGCCAGGTCGCGATCATTGATTCGATGACGCGGCAGGAGCGCAAGAACCCCGATATTCTCAAAGCCAGCCGCAAGAAGCGCATCGCCGCCGGCGCGGGCCAGAACGTCGAGCAGGTCAACAAACTCCTCAAGATGCACCGGAACATGGCCGACATGATGAAGGCCATGGGCTCGGGCAAGCGCGGCCCGCTCGCCGGCATCGCCCAGGCGATGGGTTTTGGCGGCGGCGGGCCTGCGCCCTCGCCGGAGCAGCTGAAGGCGATGCAGGAGAAGCTGCAAAGCGGCGGGCTGCCGGGCGGCATGCCGAATTTGCCGAAGGATCTTCCCCCTGGCCTGCGCCAGGGCCTGCCGAACCTGCCGGGACTGACCGGGCTCAGCGGCAAGCCGAACCTGCCCGGCCTCGGTTTCCCGGGGAAGAAGAAATGAGCCGTTTCCCGTCATTGCGAGCCAACGGGTCCGCGCGAATGCGCGGCCCGATGACAGGCTCCGCGAAGCAATCCAGAGCCAAGCAAAGGCTGGATTGCTTCGTCGCTTCGCTCCTCGCAATGACGAGTTAATTCAACGTACACATCGAACCCCACTTAGGAGAACCAAATGCCAGTCGTCATCCGCCTCGCTCGCGCGGGCACCAAGAAGCGTCCGGTCTATCACGTCGTCGCCGCCGACTCGCGCTTTCCGCGCGACGGCCGCTTCATCGAGCGTCTCGGCCATTTCAATCCGCTGCTGCCGAAGGACAACGAGGCGCGGTTGAAGCTCGACATGGACAAGGTCAAGTCCTGGCTCGCCAAGGGCGCGCAGCCGTCCGACCGCGTGACGCGCTTCCTCGATGCTGCCGGTGTCAAGAAGCGCGAGACGCGCAACAACCCGGAGAAGGCCGTGCCGCGCAAGGAGCGCAAGGCCAACGCCGAAGCCGCCGCCACAGCTGCCGCTGCAGCCGCTAAGAAGTAAGCGCGACGGCGCGTGGCGATGGCAGCACAAATCTGCGTCGCCCGAATCGGCGCCGCGCATGGCGTGCGCGGTGCCGTGAAGCTGTGGACCTTCACCGAAGATCCCTTCGCGGTGACGCGCTATGGGCCGCTCTCGACCAGGGACGGCGCGCGCAGCTTTGAGGTGGCGCACGCCCGCGAGGCCAAGGGTTTTCTGGTCGCGACCCTGAAGGGCGTCACGACCCGCAACGACGCCGAGCGCCTCAACGGCCTGGAGCTCTACGTCGCGCGCGACAAACTGCCGGCGACCGACAATGACGAATATTACCATGCCGACCTGATCGGCCTTGCCGCTGAGACCACGGCAGGCCAAGCGCTCGGCAAGGTCATCGCCATCCACAATTTCGGCGCCGGCGACATCATCGAGATCGCACCACCCGGCGGCACAACGATGCTGCTGCCGTTTTCCAATGCGGTGGTTCCGACCGTCGATCTCGCCGGCGGACGGGTGCTGATCGAACTGCCGGAAGAAATCGAAGGCGACGATCCGACCGCCGCCTGATCGCTTGCGAATAGGGAGCGAACGAGATGGCTCAAACCCACAAAGCCTGGCGGCTGCACGCGCACAACGATCTGCGCTTTGACGATGTCGAAACACCGAAGCCCGCGCCTGACGGCGTACTCGTGCGCATCGAAGCCGGCATGGTGCTGTCCTACATGGGCCGCGTGCTGTCGGGCCAGGTGCCCTACAGCCTGCCGCCGATGCCGTTCGTGCCCGGCACCAATGCGATCGGTCGCGTGATCGCGACTGGCGAGAACGTCAGCCACGTCCAAAATCGCGATCGCGTGTTCCTCAGTCCGCATCTGCGCGGCGATGTGCCCGATACCGACCCGCCGCAAATCCTGATCGGCCTGACCGCAACCGTCACGACATCGGCGGCGCTGGCGATGCAGGCGCGCTGGCGCGACGGCGTGTTCGCCGAGATCGCGCATTGGCCGGCCGCCTGCGTCACGCCGCTATTCAATATAGACGACAAGCCCGCGACCGAATTGATCGGGCTCGCCAAGCTGATCGTGCCGTTCGGCGGAATCCAGCGCACAGGCTTGCGCGGCGGCGAAACCATCCTGATCAACGGCGCCACCGGCTATTTCGGCTCGGGCGCGGTGATGCTTGCCGCCAGCATGGGCGCCGGCCGCGTGGTTGCTGTGGGGCGCAAGCGCGAGGCGCTGGAAATCCTGCGCGACGTGTTCGGGCCGCGCGTGATTCCGGCTGTGGTCACGGGCGACGCAGAAAAGGATCTCGCGATCATCCGCCAGGCTGCCGGCGGCCGCGCCGATGTCGCGCTCGACCTGCTCGGCACGGCGAAGAGCACCTCGACCACGCTCTCCTGCCTGCGGGCGCTCAAGCGCGGCGGGCGGCTGGTGCTGATGGGCAGCGCCGACGTCCCGCTGGAATTGTCGTTTCGCGAAATGCTGGCGAATGACTGGGAAGTGGTCGGCCAGTTCATGTATGCGCGGCAGTCGCCCGGCCAGCTCGCGCAGCTCGCCGCCGAAGGCCTGCTGGACCTGAAGAAAATCGTGGTGACGACCTTCAAGCTCGCGGATTTCAAGCGTGCGGTGGACGCCGCCGCGCTGATGCAGGGGCTCGATCTCACCGCCGTGGTGCCGTAACACAGGCCCATGACCGCACTCTGGCGCGCCACCGTTCTTACGCTTTTCCCGGAGATGTTTCCGGGTCCGCTCGGCGTCAGCCTGGCGGGAAGAGCGCTCGCGTCCGGCCTGTGGGTGCTGGAGGCGCGCGACATCCGGGCTTCCGCGACCGACAGGCACCGCAGCGTTGACGACACGCCGGCCGGCGGCGGGCCCGGCATGGTGCTCCGCGCCGATGTGTTGGCCGCCGCGATCGACGCGGCTGAGGCCCCGCCTGCGTTCCCCCGGCTACTGATGAGCCCGCGTGGTCGGCCATTGGCCCAGTCGCGGGTGCGGGAACTCGCCGCCAGTCCCGGCGCGCTGATCGTCTGCGGCCGTTTCGAGGGGGTCGACCAGCGCGTGATCGAGGCGCGGCAGCTCGAGGAGATCTCGATCGGGGACTATGTGCTCTCGGGCGGCGAAATCGCCGCGATGGCGCTGATCGACGCCTGTGTACGCCTGCTGCCGGGAGTGATGGGCAAGGCCGAGTCCGGCGCGGAGGAGAGTTTTTCCGGGCCCCTACTTGAATACCCCCAATATACCCGGCCCCAGGCCTTTGAGGGCCGGCCGATCCCCGAAATCCTCTTATCCGGCGACCATGCGAAGGTCGCCGCGTGGCGGAAGGCCGAGGCCGAGGCGCTGACCCGAGCGCGGCGGCCGGATTTATGGGCGGCGGCGCGAAAAAACACGACAGACGGGTGACAAAGCCCGTCCCATGCCTTATACGAGCGCCAAATCCGCAAGGTGATGGCAGGATCGAGCGCAGCCCCCCTGTCGGCTGGGCGCGCCGCCGATGGAGATTTCCAATGAACCTGATTCAGCAGCTCGAGAAAGAGCAATTCGACAAGCTTTCGGCCGGCAAGGCAATTCCGGAGTTTGCGCCCGGCGATACCGTGATCGTCAACGTCAAGGTGGTCGAAGGCGACCGCACCCGCGTGCAGGCCTATGAAGGCGTCTGCATCGGCCGCTCGGGCTCGGGGCTCAACGAGAGCTTCACCGTGCGCAAGATCTCCTACGGCGAAGGCGTGGAGCGCGTGTTCCCGGTGATGTCGCCGATGATCGACTCGATCAAGGTCGTGCGCCGCGGCAAGGTCCGCCGCGCCAAGCTCTATTATCTGCGCCAGCTGCGCGGCAAGTCAGCCCGCATCGTCGAGAAGACCGAGCACGCCAAGGCCGTCGGCGAGTAGATCATCCCTCACGGGATGTGACGAAAAGCGCGGGGCTGGCCCCGCGCTTTTTTGTTGCGCAGCACTATGTAAATAGCCCCGCGCAATCGATCGATTGTCGCGGTAACAAGCCCTGTGTTAGAAATTTAAAATGGTTCTCGATCAAACCAGCATGGTCTGCCAGCGCGTCGTGATCGACGATCGCTCGCGCCTGCCCGGCCGCTTCTTCGGGCGGTTCGCAACCTCGGCGACCTCGGAACTTGCGCGCGCAGCGTAATGCTGCGCTGACGTTTCTTGCCCGGCGCCCCTCGCGCCAAACTGCTCACAAATTTCTCTCGGAGCCTGCCGCTCATGTCCAAACCGACCACGCTGTACGACAAAATCTGGAACGACCATCTGGTGCACGAAGCCAGTGACGGCACCTGCCTGCTCTATATCGACCGCCATCTCGTGCACGAGGTGACCTCGCCGCAGGCGTTCGAAGGCCTGCGCGCGACGGGGCGCAAGGTGCACGCGCCGGAAAAGACGCTCGCCGTCGTCGACCACAACATTCCGACCACCGACCGCTCCAAGCCGAATCCCGATCCGGAGAGCATCGAGCAGATGCGGGTGATGGCGCAGAACGCGAAAGAGTTCGGCATCGAATATTACGACGAGTTCGACCGCCGCCAGGGCATCGTCCACGTCATCGGCCCCGAGCAGGGCTTTACGCTGCCCGGCACCACCATCGTCTGCGGCGACAGCCACACCTCCACGCATGGCGCGTTCGGCGCGCTGGCGCACGGCATCGGCACCTCCGAGGTCGAGCATGTGCTGGCTACCCAAACACTGATCCAGAAGAAGGCCAGGAACATGCGCGCGGTCGTCGACGGCAAATTGCCCGAAGGCGTGACCGGCAAGGACATCATCCTCGCCATCATCGGCGAGATCGGCACCGCCGGCGGCACCGGCTATGTGCTGGAATATGCCGGCGAGGCGATCCGCTCGCTGTCGATGGAAGGCCGCATGACCGTCTGCAATATGTCGATCGAGGGCGGCGCGCGCGCAGGTCTCGTCGCGCCGGACCAGAAAGCGTTCGATTTCCTGCGCGGCCGTCCGAAATCGCCGAAAGGCGCGGCCTGGGATGCGGCGATGCGCTACTGGGAGACGCGACTCTCCGATGACGGCGCGCATTTCGACCACGAGATCCGGCTCGATGCAGCAAAACTGCCGCCGATCGTGACCTGGGGCACCTCGCCCGAGGACGTGATCTCGGTGACCGGCTCCGTGCCCGACCCCGACAAGATCGAGGACGAGGCCAAGCGGCTCTCGAAACACCGCGCGCTGAAATATATGGGGCTATCGGCGGGCACCAAGATCATCGACATCAAGCTCGACCGCGTCTTCATCGGCTCCTGCACCAACGGCCGCATCGAGGATCTGCGCGCTGCGGCGAAGATCGCCGAAGGCAAGACCGTCAGCGCCCACGTCAACGCGATGATCGTGCCGGGCTCCGGCCTCGTGAAGGAGCAGGCGGAGGCCGAAGGGCTCGACAATATCTTCATCAAGGCAGGCTTCGAATGGCGCGAGCCGGGCTGCTCGATGTGCCTCGCCATGAACCCGGACAAGCTGAAGCCGGAAGAGCGCTGCGCCTCGACCTCGAACCGCAATTTTGAGGGCCGGCAAGGCTTCAAGGGCCGCACTCATCTGGTCTCGCCGGCGATGGCGGCAGCGGCGGCGATCGCGGGGCACTTCGTCGATGTGAGGGAGTGGCGGTAAAGCACCACTTGCCTCAATCTCGACGCGGTTCGGCAACGCATCGTTAAGCAGGAAGGCGCACACTCCTCGCTCGCCTGCGCGTGCAGCGAGGAGTGGGCCATGGCCAACAAGCCGGAATTCGTCGATCTTATTTCGGACAGGACGCAGCAGAAGTGGCGCCGCCCGGTCAAGAAAGTGGCCGCCGCTCCCGAGGCGGAAGAGAGGCGTCTCAGCCACTGGCCGCCCGATCGCATGGAGCAATGGCGGCTGGTCAATTTGACCTCGTGGAAGATCAAGCTGAAGTCCTGGAAGTTCAAGGACTGGGTCTGAGCACCGCAGAGTTTTGAAAAGGGCGCCCGAGGGCGCCCTTTTCATTTTCGCTCAGAGATCACCAATAGTAGCGCCGGTGGTGCCAGTGGCGCCAGCCGCAGACGCGGCGCAGACCGTAATAGGTCCGGATGATCCGGCAGTGCGGATGGTGATAGTAGCCATAGTACGGGTAGTAGCCGCCGCCGTAGACGAAGCGGCGATGGTGGAAGTGATGAACGTGGGCGAAGCGATAGCCGCCATAGTGATGGAACCCGCCATAGCGGACGCCACCGCCGTGCCAGCCACCCCCATGCCAACCTCCGCCGCCATGCCAGCCACCGTGAAAGCCTCCGCCATGGAAACCACCACCGTGGAAGCCGCCGCCGTGACCACCACCACCGCCATGACCGCCGCGGACCTGGATGATCCCGTCGGACGCAGCCTTCGCGACCGGCGTCGCACCCGGCGTGATCAGCGACATCGCCTGCGCGCGCTGCGGCGCGGCTGAGAACAAGAGCGCCGCAGCCGCTGCGAGCGTCAGGCTGCGGACAAATCCCGGCATCGAAATTCTTCTGGAAATTTCTCTCATGGGTCGTCCTCCCTTTTTGGCGCATTCCTCGGGGCGCACCACGGCAAGCGCGCAAACGATTGCGATCGCGCGCTTGCCGCATCTGCCCTGCTGCATCTGTCCCTAAAGTTAAGCTAGAGAAAGCGAGGTGAATGCGGCATGAATGGCGCGCGTGATGACGGCTACTTGTCGCGCGCGAGTCGAGATGCAAAAACATCTCGCGCGGAATAAGAGAGAAGACGTGGTGTTAGCGCGAACTGATTTTTTGCGTGCGAGCATCACAACGGGAGGGCGTCCATCATGACTGTGTACGTGATCGTGCAATTGAAGATGACCGATCGTGCCGCCTATGACCGTTATCAGGCGCGCTTTTTCGACGTGTTCAAGAAATTCAGCGGACGCTTGCTGTCGGCCGACGAGCATCCGGCCGTGCTCGAAGGCAATTGGGATCGCGATAAACTTGTTTTGATGTCGTTTCCCGATGAGGCGGCGTTTCGCGCGTGGGCCAATTCGCCGGAATATCTGGAGATATCAAAAGACCGCAAGGCCGGCGCGGAAGGAAGCGTGCTGCTGGCGAAGGGGTTCTCCCTGTAGCGCATGATCCGGAAAAGTGGACGCCGGTTTTCCCTCGCGACAAACGCGTAGCGTTTGCGCGGAGATCATGCGCAAAACAAGAATCTGGATCGCGGCGCGGCCTCACCACCAATCCCAGCCATAACCGAAGAACGGCGGGATCGAAACGAAGGGCGCCGGCGCGTAAGCATTGGGCCGGCCGTAATAAGAGGGATAATAGGGACGCGTGGCGTAGGCGTTAATGCCGGGTGTGCTTGCGCGCGCCGGGGACGGCCGCGGATGCGGCCTGCGCGGCATCAATTGGCACGAGAGCACCGAACATCATCATCGCCGCGAGCGCGGCCGCGCCCATCCATTTCACCATCACATCCTCCGCGCCCAAGCTGAGCCGGAAACTAGCATCGGCTGGAATGAAAAACAGGCCCGCGCAAGCGAGCCCATTTCAATTCAGGCGGTCGCCCTTCTCACCAGTGACGGTGATGGTGCCAGCTGCGCCAGTGCCAGTGATGGTGGTGATGCCAATGATGGTGCCAGTGCCAACGCACTTCGGTGGTGAACGGCTTCGTATCCTGCTGCACCGCCGCCGCAGCACCCGGATTGATCAAAGACAACGCCTGTGCGCGCTCGATCGGAACTGCGATAACAGACAATGCGCCGACAGCCGCAAGCCCCAGAACTTTCGCTCCGTTCATCAACATTCTCCTTCAAATTGTGATTTCACGCCAGCGCCGGGCGGCTGCCCCTTCGGCAACTGCTTCGCCGCGACGCGAGAACCAAGTGCTAGAGAAGGTGACGTGAATGCCGACTGAATGTCCGCGCCGAAAAGATGAATGCGCGGCGCGCGCGACGGTTCCGTCGCGCATTCTTCTCATGCTGAAAATCTCTTGGAAAGCGATGCCGCTTCAGCCGCGCGTCCAGTAGCAGCTCATGCGCGGCACGATCACCGTGCCGCTCGGGCGAAATTCCTGCACGTAATGCGCGTTGCACACGCGCACCGCGTCGGGGCCCGGATTGTAGTGGGGATAGACGCCATCCTCATAGTACGGCGTGACGCGAAGCCGCGGCGCCGGCCGGTAGTACCGGCGCGGCACCCGCGTATCCTGCGGCGCGGCCTGCGCGAATTTCATCAGGGATGCCGACTGCGCGGCCGCCTGCTCCGCCGGCCATGCCACGCTGCCCGCCAGCGCCACCACGATTGCCGCCATTCCGATCCGCATCATCACGCCCACCCAGACCTGTTTCGCTCCGTTTTTGTAACATTGCGCCATCAGCACAGCTAGCCCCGTCATAAAACAGAGATGCAGTGTGGCAAAACTCGCGCTAAAAGCCTCATGATGTGGACCGATCAGAAAGCTCCCTCGCTGGCCGAGATGGAAGTCATGGCGCACGCCATTTTCGAGCGCCTGCCCGCGCGCTTTCGCGAATTGTGCGAGGGCGTGGTCATTCGTGTCGACGATTTCCCGACCGACGAAGTGCTGGACGAGATGGAGGCCGAGACCGAGTTCGACCTGCTCGGCCTGTTCCAGGGCACGGGCCTGCCCCACCAGAGCCATGGCGACGTCGCACGCCTGCCCAACATCGTCTGGCTCTATCGCCGCCCGATCCTGGATTATTGGGCCGAGCATGAGGAAACCCTCGGCGACATCGTCCGCCACGTACTGGTCCACGAGATTGGCCATCATTTCGGGCTTTCCGACGAGGACATGGCCGATATCGAGTCCGATGCCGACTAGGCGCACACCCCGGCGCTCCATCATTTCGCAAGACCGCTACCCGATTTTGGCCTTGGAGCGCGGCCACGCCCGCGCTAAACCAGCGCTCCCGCAGGACCTTGACAAGAACCCTAACCGGAAGCTTGACCGATGGAAAAGTTCACCACGCTGGAAGGCGTCGCGGCGCCCTTGAAGATCATCAATGTCGACACCGACATGATCATCCCCAAGCAGTACCTCAAGACCATCAAGCGCACTGGCCTTGGCAAGGGGCTTTTCTCCGAGCAGCGCTACAAGGATGACGGCAGCGAGAACCCCGACTTCATCCTCAACAAGCCGGCCTACCGCAATGCAAAGGTGCTGGTCGCGGGCGACAATTTCGGGTGCGGCTCGAGCCGCGAGCATGCGCCGTGGGCGCTGCTCGACTTCGGCATCCGCTGCGTGATCTCGACCTCGTTCGGCGACATCTTCTACAACAACTGCTTCAAGAACGGCATTCTGCCGATCCGCGTCACCCAGGAAGACCTCGACAAGCTGTTCGACGACGCCGAGCGCGGCGCCAATGCGACGCTGACCATCGATCTGGCGAACCAGGAGATCCGCGGTCCCGACGGCGGCAAGGTGAAGTTCGAGATCGACCCGTTCCGCAAGCATTGCCTGATGAACGGCCTCGACGACATCGGGCTCACCATGGAGAAGAAGTCGTCGATCGACGCCTATGAGGCGAAGCTCAAAGAGCGCGCCTGGGCTTGATTCCTGACGTCGTCACCTTCTGGCACGGTCCGCTGGACGCCCTCCGGCAGACCTGCCTGCGGTCTCAGCTTGCGGCCGGCCACAAGGTGACGGTTTATAGTTTCGACACCATCCCGGGATTGCCCGACGGCGTCGCCAACTCGGAAGCCGAGGCGATCCTGCCGCATGCCTTTTCCGAAAAGCTGCGCCCGCCGCAGCCGGACGGTTCGTGGCGCGACTGGACCACGCTGCAGTTCAGCGATTTCTTCCGTATGCGGCTGATGGCGCAAGGCGCCGGCCTCTGGCTCGACGCCGACGTGCTCCTGCTCAAACCGGTCGAGATCGATCCCGCCAAACCGTTCTTTGCCTGGGAGCGGCCGCGGCAGATCGGCAATTCCGTACTCTATCTGCCGCCCGGCGATCCGATCGTGACCGCGTTTGCGAACCTGATGGAGCAGAAGGAGCTGACGCCGGACTGGCTGTCGCTGCGCCATCGCCTCACCTTCGCGCTGCGGCGGATGCGTGGCGGCTCCAACCGTCTCTCCGACATCCGCGTGGCGATTTACGGCCCCGCGGCGCTGACCGCGCTCGCCAACCGCTCCGGCTCTGCGCGCAACGCGCTGCCGAAGAAGTCATTTTATGCCGTGCATGCGGAGCCGAAGCGCTTCTTCGAGCCTTCGGATTTTTCCGCGCTGATCGGCGATCCCGATATAAGGGGGCTGCACATCTCGCCGAAGGGCCGCGGCGGCCAGCCGCCAATTCCGGGCAGCCTCTATGCCTGGGCCGCGGAGCGATTCCACCGGTAGCGTGTCCCCCAAGCTATTGACGATTTCCCTGAACTTGGGCGCTATGAAACCCAAGAGGGCATGGGGCATTTCCCATTTTTTAGAGACTTTTTTGCCATGTCGAGCCTGGCAACCGATTCGACTGAGGCGTTTTTATTTCGTCCGCCCGCCCCGGAACCGCCTCCGAGGCGGCTTGGGCTGATCAGGCTGTTACGGGCCTTGCGACGCAACCCGCCCGCTCGAGTGCTGGAGCGAGGATTTTTTTCGCGAGCCGATTTCCCGCGTCGGCCTGCCGATCGGCCGGGTCTTTGTCCTCAACGATCCCGTGGCGATCAAGCATGTGCTGGTCGACAACGCCGGCAATTACCGCAAGGACCCACTGCAGCGCCGCGTGTTGAGCGCGGGGCTTTCGGACGGATTGCTCAGCGCCGAGGACAAGCGCTGGGAAATACAACGACGAACCCTGGCCCCGCTGTTCTCCGCGCGCACGGTGCGCGGCCTTGCGCAAGACATGATGCGCGCGGTCGACCAGCTGACGCAACGCTGGCTGTCGCTGGGTTCGGGCGCGCTGGTCGACGTCGCCGCAGAGATCACGCTGCTCACGCTCAATGTGCTGGCGCTGACCATCTTCTCGGACGGGTTGCAAAGCGACCCCGACGAATTCCGACTGTCCATGACCGAATATTTCCGCGTCGCGGGGCGCATAGGGCTCCTGGATCTGATCGGCGCGCCCGACTACATCCCGCGTCCCGGCCGATGGCGGATCAAGGCGACCCTGCAATATTTTGAGGGCATCATCGACGACCTGATAAGCGCGCGCCGGCAAGCCCTCGAGACCAATTCGCGGCCCTGCCGCGACGACCTGCTGACGCTGCTGCTGCGCGCACTCGATCCCGCCACGGGTCAGCCGATGACGCTGGCGGAGGTACGTTCGAACGTTCTCACCTTCCTGTCGGCCGGCCACGAGACGACAGCGAATACGCTGACCTGGTCGCTGTTCCTGCTGTCGCAGTCCGACACCTGGCGGGCCCGCGTCCAGGAAGAAGCCGAGCGCGAGCTCCCCGGACCGCAGGAGGGCCTGCTCGACCGCCTGGTCGTGGCCAAGGCGGTCATCGAAGAGGCCTTGCGGCTGTATCCCCCGATCGCGGCGCTCAGCCGTTCCGCCAAGGGACCGGACCGGATCGGCGAGCACGACGTCAAGGCCGGATCGCTGATCGTGATCGCTCCCTACGTGCTGCATCGGCACCGAAAACTCTGGCATCAGCCTGACCTCTTCGATCCCGGACGCTTTCTGGGTGACGCCAGGCGTTCGGTCGGGCGCTTCGCCTATTTGCCGTTTGGAGTCGGCCCCCGCATCTGCATCGGTTCGTCCTTCGCCTTGCAAGAGGCCACGATCGCGCTCGCATGCCTGATCCGGCGCTTTGAGTTCCGCCTCGAGTACGCGAGCGAAGTGTGGCCGCTGATGAGCGTCACGGTGCGTCCGGCCAATGGGCTGCCGATGCGGATTACGCCGAACGCCAGGGCGTCCTCGGGGAGCGAAAACTCTTTCCGGCCTGGTTGATCCAGCGCAATTTCCTTCTGCTGCTTTGCTGGTCAAATCAGCCTTGTCTTCCGGCGAGCCGAAGGTGTCCCATGACCACGCATAGCAAGCCCTATCCCCGCGTCACGCTGCTGATCGATACATTCGCCGACTGGCTCAAGCACCGCCGCGAGCTCAATGAAATGCGCCAGATGGATCGCGCCGAGTTCGATCGCATCGCAGCCGACCTGGAAATTTCGCCCGGCGACCTGGACGAGCTGGTTCGCCGCGGCCCGCACGCATCAGACGAATTGCCGGTACTCCTGAAGGCGCTCGGCATTAGCGAGGCGAAGCTCGAAAACACCCAGCCCTTGGTGTTGCGCGACATGGAGCGCGTCTGCGCGCTCTGCACTCACAAGGCTGAATGCGAGCGCGATCTCATGGCGGGCACATCACCGGACCACTACAAGCGCTATTGCGCCAACGCCCCCACCATCGAAGAGCTGGAAGCAACGGCAAAATAAAGGCGCGTTCCGGCTATGGCTCGCCGTTACCTGATTCATGGCGTGATCGCGATCCTGATCGCAGTGGCTGCCTTGGTGATCATTCGCGTGCACGGCGCCCGCGGCGCCTCGCGCGACGACGCTGAGGGACGCCGGCTGGCCGAAGCCTGGTGCATGACATGTCATGCCATCGATGCCAAGGCGACTGGCACCGCCAACGTCGCGCCTGACTTCGCATCGATCGCCAATCTGCCGTCGACGACCGAGCTCTCGCTCAAGGTCTTCCTCCGCAGCAGCCACCGCAACATGCCAAATCTCGTGCTCACGACCGAGCAGGCCGACAATCTCGTCGCCTACATCCTGAGCCTGAAGCGAAACTGATCATTAGAGCATGATCCGGAAAAGTGTGTAGCGGTTTTCCGAAGAGATCATGCTCAATCAAAAAGCAAAAGCGCGATGACGATTCAACCTAATCTCATCGCGCGTTAGCCCATCGCGGCGATCGCATCCGCAATCGCAATGGTTCGCTTGGCCATCTCGGCATGCAGCCGCTCCACCATCCGCCCGTCGAGCTGGATCGCGCCGCGCGAGGCGTTTTCCGGCAAGGCAAAGGCCGCGATGATCTTGCGCGCCTCCGCGACTTCTTCCGCCGGCGGCGTGAAGATGGCGTTGCAGGCCTCGATCTGGCTCGGATGGATCAGCGTCTTGCCGTCAAAGCCGAGGTCGCGGCCCTGCGTGCATTCGGCGGCAAAGCCGTCGAGATTTGAGATGTCGCTGTAGGGCCCGTCGAGCATTTCCAGCCCGTGCGCATGCGCCGCCAGCACGCAATTGACGATCATCGGAATCATCGCCGCGCGGCCCGGCAGCATCCTGATCCGCGTTTCGCGCGCGATGTCGTTGGGGCCGAACACGAAGCCGACAAGCCGGGTCTTCGGGTCGCGCGAACTGCCGGCAAGCTTGTCGGCATCGAGCACCGCGCGCGCGGTCTCGATCATGGCCCAGACCTTGATGGAAGCGGGCGCGCCGACCTCGCTCAGGCGCGCGCCGATCTTGCCCAGATCCTCGACCGTCGAAATCTTCGGCACCAGGATGCCATCGGGCGCGACCGCGCCCGCCATGGCGATGTCTTCGCTCCACCAGGGAGTGTCGAGGCTGTTGGTGCGGATCAGGACTTCCCGCTTGCCAAAGCCCTTCGCCTGCACGGCCTGGGCGATCTGCTCGCGCGCTCTGGCCTTGGCCTCGGGGGCGACGGAGTCTTCCAGGTCAAGGATTAGGCAGTCAGCCGCGAGATTGCGCGCCTTCTCCAGCGCCCGGGCGTTCGATCCCGGCATGAACAACAGGCTGCGGCGTGGGCTGGTCATGGTAATCCCTCGGGGTTCCCTCGGAGTTTCTGATTCCCACGCGATAACATCTCGGCTGACCTGCCGGAAGTCTTGTTCCCGTCACCGGCATATGGTTTAGCCAAAGGCCATGATCACGTTCCCGCAACACCTGCTCGACGGCTACCGCACCTTCACCACCGAGCGCCTTCCGACCGAGCAGAGCCGCTACCGCGAATTGTTCGTGCGCGGGCAATCGCCGGAGGTGATGGTGATCGGCTGCTGCAACTCGCGGGTGTCGCCGGAGGTCATCTTCGACGCCGGTCCCGGCGAATTGTTCGTGGTGCGCAACATCGCCAATCTGGTGCCGACCTATCAGCCGGACAGCGGCACGCACGGCGTCTCGGCGGCGCTCGAATATGCCGTTTCGGTCTTGCGCGTGAAGCACATCGTGGTGCTCGGCCACGCCCAGTGCGGCGGCATCCGCGCCTTCGTCGACAAGATCGAACCGCTGACGCCAGGCGACTTCATCGGCAAATGGATGGCGATGTTCATCAAGCCCGGCGAGATCGTCGAGCAGCGCACCCATGAGACGATGCAGGATTTCGTCACCCGCATCGAGAAGGCGGCGGTGTTCCGCTCCCTCGAAAACCTGATGACGTTTCCGTTCGTCCGCACAAGGGTCGAGAGCGGCGAATTGCAGCTGCACGGCGCCTATTTCGGCGTCGCCGAAGGATCGCTGTTCGTGCTCGACAAGGCCGCGAAGGAATTTCGCAGCGCGCGGGAAGTCGCGGCTAGTTGAATATTGCGTAGGGTGGGCAAAGGCGCAAAGCGCCGTGCCCCACCATGTATCCCCGATCTGAAGAAATTGGTGGGCACGCTTCGCTTTGCCCACCCTACGAATTCACCTACTCGCCCTTTTCCGCCGTCCAGCGGTCCGACAGCGCGAGCAAGAGCGCCGAGATCACGAACACCAGATGCACCGCGACAAGCCATGTCATCCGGGTGGCGTCGAAGGCGGCGTCGATGTTCAAAAATGCTTCCAGCACATGGATCGCCGAGATCGCAACAATGGAGGCGAGCATCTTCTGCTTCAGCCCGGCGAAATCGATCCGGGTGATCCAGGTCGGCCAGTTCGGGTTCCCCGACGTATCGATGCGCGAGACGAAATTCTCGTACCCGGAAAACACCACGATCAGGAGGAGGTTGCCGACCAGCGTCACGTCGATCAGCGATAGTGCGTCGAGGATCGTTTCGCTCGACTTGGCGCCGGGCGCATGCAGGATGAATCCCCAGAGCATGCGCAGGAATTTGAGGAAGAGAACGGCCAGCGCAACCACGAGGCCGACATAGAACGGCGCCATCAGCCAGCGGCTGTTGAACAGCACATATTCGAAGCCGCGCCTGACCCGTTCATGCGCGGGTCTGGGCGGCGAGGGAGCCGGTTGCTCGGACATGGTTCCGGCTCCTCAGCCCTGTTCCGATCAGGCCGCTTTCTTCTTGGCGCTGACGAGCTTGCGGTTGATCAGCACTTCCACGATCTGGATCGCGTTCAGTGCCGCGCCCTTGCGCAAATTGTCGGACACGCACCACAGCGCCAGCCCGTTCTCCACCGTCGCGTCCTCCCGGATGCGGCTGATATAGGTCGCGTCCTCGCCGGCAGCCTCATAGGGCGTGGCGTAGCCGCCCGGCTCGTGCTTGTCGATAACGAGACAGCCGGGCGCGTTGCGCAGGATGTTGCGCGCCTCGTCCGCCGTGATCGGGTTCTCGAACTCGATATTGACGGCTTCCGAATGGCCGACGAACACCGGCACGCGCACGCAGGTCGCGGTAAGCTTGATCTTGGGATCAAGAATCTTCTTGGTCTCCATCATCATCTTCCACTCTTCCTTGGTGTAGCCGTCCTCCATGAAGACGTCGATCTCGGGGATGACGTTGAAGGCGATACGCTTCGGGAATTTCTTGTTGATCAGCTCGTCGTTGGTGTAGACGGCCTTGGTCTGCGAGAACAGTTCGTCCATCGCGTCCTTGCCGGCGCCCGAGACCGACTGATAGGTCGCGACCACGACGCGCTTGATCTTCGCCTTGTCGTGCAGCGGCTTCAGCGCGACCACGAGCTGCGCGGTCGAGCAGTTCGGATTGGCGATGATGTTCTTCCTGGTGAAGCCCGCGGCCGCATCCGCGTTCACTTCGGGCACGATCAGCGGCACGTCCGGATCCATGCGCCAGGCCGACGAATTGTCGATCACGACCGCGCCGGCGGCGGCGATCTTCGGCGACCATTCCTTGGACACCGCGCCGCCCGCCGACATCAGGCAGATATCGACATCGGAGAAGTCGTAGTGCTCGAGCGCTTTGACTTTGAGGGTCCGATCGCCATAGGAGACTTCGACGCCCACGCTGCGGCGTGACGCCAGCGCCACGACCTCATCGGCAGGGAATTTGCGTTCGTCCAGAATGTTGAGCATTTCCCGCCCGACATTGCCGGTCGCGCCGACCACTGCGACTTTGTAACCCATCGTTCACTCTCCGAAGAAAAATGCCGCCCCGGCCTGCAAGCCGAAAGGGAAGCGGCAGCGCTTCTATGCGAGAAACACCGTCAACACAACGTTACTACGCATGCGGGCGTCTGATGCAGTCCTTTTCGGCCCAAGATTCTGCCAATCATCCGGCAATTCCCCCTTATTCCAGCAATATCCGCCCTGCGCTGACGAGTTTTGCCGACGAAGTCTCAGCCACCGTCGCGCGCCTGTTCGCCTATGTGGGGGTGCTGGCGCTGTTTGGCATCCTTGGCCTGCATGCCTGGGATCAATTGCAGCTGGAGCTGGCGGCGGATCCTCTGCCTGCGACCGGCTGGAGCCTCGCCGACCGCTCCTGGCCGGCGTTTTCCCTCAGTCCTCGGGACATTTCCGATAAATCAGAGAAATCTGACACTTACGTGGTCATTCGGCATCCGTTGGGCGGCCGCAAGGACATTTTCCGGTGGTCGGGCACAGCTGAGAAGGCAGCCGCGGAACTCGAAATTTATCGCCCCGGCGCTGAATACGGCCCTGAATCCTCCGAACGCGCCGGGCTGGCAGCCCGCATGCTGGCGGGCGGCGTCGACCTGGAACAGGCCGGCGTGATCGAGAGCAAATTCGGCAACGTGGCGCTATTGCGCCAGCCCGGCCGCGAGGGTCCCGGCTCCTGCCTCGGCTTCTTCAAGCGGATCGATGATCCCGCCTTGCAGATTTCGGGCTTTTCCTGCCGGGGCGACAGCCTGGCGGGGCGCCGCGCAGCGATCGACTGCATGCTGAACCGCCTGATGCTGCTGACTGCCGGAAACGAGCCGAAACTCGCGGAATATTTTGCCCGCGCCGAGCTCAGGCGTAGCGGCTGCGCCGCCGCCACCGCCTCGACGGACTGGATGACGGAGGCCGCCAATCCGCAGCTGCGCGGGGCGTTCTGACCAGGGGCCCGCCAAGGACCGGTTTTAAGGCTCTGGTTTTCATGCAACTTTTTTGTCGCAGCCGACGTTTATCTGGTCCGGTGTGGCCGGATTGACCTTGTGGCGCCATAACCGTGGCCGATACAATGCAGATCAAACTGGAAAATGGCGCCCCGCCGCGCCCACAAAAGGCGTGATGAGGACGTGATGACAAAAGGATTTTTGCTGTTGGCGGCAGGCGCCATAGTCGCCGCAAGCTGTGTTACTTCCGCGAGCGCCGAATCCCTGAAATACGACAACCGCGGCCGGCCGACTTACGGCAATGGCGGTCCCAATGCCGTCTATCAGCAGGGCCGCACCCGCATCTATGTGAGCAAGCGCTCCTGGCTTGATGGCGGCACTGAAGTCCTGCCGGGCGACCGCAAATTCCAGGACTATGCGTTCCCGCCGGCAGTCGGCTTCCCATCCTTCGCGCGCGAGAACAACAACCGTCCGATCGATCGCCAGCCGCTTAACCCGGCCTCGGATCTCGGCGGCGAGCCGACGCGCTTCCCGCTGTATTGACCGCAACGCGTAACACGAACGAATGGCCGGGCTCGCCTCGGCCATTCGCGTTTTTGGGCTTCGTCACGCGTGCAGCTTCTGCAGCTCGCCCAGAATAGCTTCGCCCATCTGCGTCGTTGATGCGGGCTTTGATCCTTCCGACTTGATGTCCGCCGTGCGCAGGCCGCTCGCGAGCACGGCCGCGATTGCGGCGTCGAGCTTGTCGGCGAGTTCGCCCATGTCGAAGGAATAACGCAGCGCCATGCCGAAGGAGGCGAGCATGGCGATCGGGTTGGCGAGGCCCTTGCCCGCAATGTCAGGCGCGGAGCCATGTACCGGCTCATACAGCGCGCGGCGCTTTTTGGTCCTGGCGTCGACCTCGCCGAGCGAGGCCGAGGGCAGCATGCCGAGCGAGCCGGTCAGCATCGCCGCGATGTCGGACAGCATGTCGCCGAACAGATTGTCGGTCACGATGACGTCGAACTGCTTCGGGTATTTCACCAGGTTCATGCCGCCGGAATCGGCGAGCTGATGCTCCAGCGTGACGTCCTTGTATTCGCGCGCGTGCAGTTGCGTCATCACCTCGTTCCAGAGCACGCCCGTCTTCATGACGTTGCGCTTCTCCATCGATGTCACCTTGTTGCGGCGCTTCTTCGCGAGATCGAAGGCGACGCGGCCGATGCGCTCGATCTCGTAGGTGTCGTAGACCTGGGTGTCGATGGCGCGTTTCTGGCCGTTACCGAGATCGGTGATGGTTTTCGGCTCGCCGAAATAGACGCCGCCGGTGAGCTCGCGCACGATCATGATGTCGAGGCCTTCGACCGCCTCGCGCTTCAGGCTGGAGGCATCCGCCAGCGCCGGATAGCACATGGCCGGACGCAGATTGGCGAACAGGCCAAGCTCCTTGCGCAGCCGCAGGAGGCCTGCCTCGGGCCGCGCCTCATAGGGCACGCTGTCCCATTTCGGTCCGCCGACCGCGCCGAAGATGATGGCATCGGCACCCTTCGCCTTCGCCATGGTTTCTTCGGTGATGGACACCTTGTGCGCGTCATAGGCGGAGCCGCCGACCAGCCCCTGCTCGGTCTCGAATGACGCGATGCCTTTGGCATTGAGCCAGTCGATCAGCCGCTTCACCTCCGCCATTACTTCGGGGCCGATGCCGTCGCCGGGCAGAAGCAGCAATTTGTGGGTCGCCATGGTCGTTCCCTCGAGAAGCCTTGCTCGTCATTGCCGGGCTTGACCCGGCAATCCATCTTTCTTGAAGAGGATGGATGCCCGGGTCGAGCCCGGGCATGACGAAGGGATGAAATCTACGCCGAGTGCTAATCTGCTGAGCGCGGATTGGCAAGCAGGCCAGGCTTGCGCTGACGCGCTGATTGCGCCTGCCGCAAGACAGCGTTGCTGCGCCCGCCCCTGTGCAAGCACGCGCGGGCCTGGCAGAATGGGGCATTGCCGGAGTCCTTTGTGAGAGCCCCCGCCCCTCCCCCGACCTACGCGCATCCCGCGCGGCTCATCCTCATTCTGTCGCTGGCGCCGACCATCGGGCTCGGCATCGGCCGCTTTGCCTATGCGCTGGTGCTGCCGGACATGCGTGATTCATTGCAGTGGTCCTATTCCGCCGCCGGCTTCATGAACACGATCAACGCGGTCGGCTATCTCGCCGGCGCCTTGATGGCGTCGCGCCTGATCAAGCGTTTCGGCCTGGCCGAGAGCGTGGTCTGGGGAAGCCTCGCCTGCGTCGCTTCGCTCGCGCTCTGCGCCATCACGGGCAATTTCCTCGTGCTGAGTTTCGCGCGGCTGCTTGCGGGATTTACGGCGGCTGCCGGATTTGTCGGCGGCGGCGCACTTGCGGCCAACATCGCGCAATCGCGGCCTGAACGCGCGAATTTCCTGCTGAGCCTGTTCTATGCCGGGCCCGGCGTCGGCATTCTGGCTTCGGGCCTGATCGCGCCCTATGTGCTGCAGGCGTTCGGCGCGGGCTCGTGGTGGATCGTGTGGTGGGCGCTGACGCTGCTGTCGGTGGTGATGTTCATCCCGCTCTGGCTCGCACCGCTCAACGGCAATGCCGCGATCGATCACGCCGCGCGCATCGGCTTCGATGTCCGGCCCGTGCTGATCTATCTCGCCGCCTATTTCCTGTTCGGCGCAGGCTATATCGCCTACATGACCTTCATGATCGCCTATGTCCGCGACGGCGGCGGCGGCGCCTCAGCCCAGAGCCTGTTCTGGAGCCTGATCGGGATGAGCGCGTTTGTCACGCCATGGGTGTGGCGGCGGGTGCTCGCGCTCGACCGCGGCGGGCTCGCCACCACCATCATCCTCGGCACCAACGCGATCGGCGCGGCGCTGCCGATCTTCGGTCACTCGCCGCTCCTGCTCGCGATCTCGGCGCTGGTGTTCGGCGTCGCCTTCTTCGCGGTGGTCGGATCGACCACGGCCTTCGTGCGCTTCAACTATCCGGTGGAAGGCTGGCCCAACGGCATCGCCGCGATGACCATTGCGTTCGGCATCGGCCAGACCGTCGGTCCGATCGCGGTTGGTGCCGTCACCGACGCACTCGGCAGTCTCTCTTATGCATTGAACGTGTCCGCGGCCCTGCTGGCGCTGGGTGCGGTGCTGGCGGCGTTCCAGGGGAAGCTGCGTAGTTAGACCTCTTGGCCGCTTTGCTTGCCCTCCGAATTCCGATTCAACTGTCAAACAGCCCGTCGTCGCCATTGCGAGGAGCGTGAGCTCCGAAGCCATCCACATCGCTTCCGCGGAGACAGTCTGGATTGCTTCCGCCTTCGCCAAGGCTTCGGCGGACAAGTCGCTTCGCCCGCGATGACGAGCATCCGCATTCCCACGGCATGATTTGCCCGGGTTCTGCAAAGCGTCGCCCTCGAGAAAG
Source organism: uncultured Alphaproteobacteria bacterium (assembly GCA_963847045.1). Taxonomy (GTDB): domain Bacteria; phylum Pseudomonadota; class Alphaproteobacteria; order Rhizobiales; family Xanthobacteraceae; genus Bradyrhizobium. Next base: position 104,886 of record CAWJYQ010000027.1, read on the forward strand.
AGGGCGCAGGGAACGCCGGATGCCGTTGCACCCGCAGCCTCGTGTGCAGAATGTGCGCAAAAAGAAGGCACACGAGTAATCCACAGGTACAACCGAACACATCCGGCATTCCCCGCGCGATGTTTAACGACTTATTCCGTGCTCTCCTCGGCGTACCGGGCTCTGTAGTCACCGTCGCCCTTGCGAGCTTGACACCAGCATCGGGGTGTCGGGACCACACGGCTTCGTCGAACGCATCGCGCGCGCTTCGTCATTGCGCGTCGATCGCGTCCACCGCAACCCGCCTCACGTTTCGTGACGATTGGCCGTAACGTCCCTCATCTCGAGGCGGGCTATCGCGCATATGGCACCAACTTCTGATTTTCCGCAAGAACAAAAGCCGCGACAAAGTAACACGACGGGCAATTTTCGCATGGCCGCGATGTGCGAATTGCCCGTCGTGTTGATTTTTCACAGCAGTCCGTTTTGGGCTGGGTTGGTCAGATGACGACGTAACCCGCCACTACTGTCAAATGACGTTGCGACCGGTGGTGGGTTACGCTGCGCTAGAGCGCGTGTACTCACAAGGCGCGGCCGTCGGCTTTGGGGTCTAAGCAGGAATTTTCTGCTCAACCAGAGCATTGCGGGTTTTGACCCAACTCGGACCTGCGTTAAGATGACAGACTACCGTTGATGCTAAAATCATCACGCCCGTACGTGTCGCGTCGGAGCGCCGGGCGGAGGGGAAACAGCATGGCAGCGCGCGGATCAGATGGACTGCTCCTTTGCGTGAGTCTCCTGCTTGCGATGCCGGCGTTGGCCGCCACGCCGGCCGACCGGGACGAGTGCGCCGCCAGCGCCGACAAGCCCGACGTCGGGAGCGCGGCATGCAGCCGTATCATCGACGATGCAAGCGAATCGGTGGCAGAACGCGTCGAGGCGTTCAACAACCGCGGCCGCCGCTCCTTCAATAGGAAGGATTACGACCGCGCGATTGCCGACTACAGCGAGGCCCTCATGCTTAGCCCGAATGACACCTGGGCCTTTGCGCATCGTTGTCAGGCTTATGAGAGCAAAGACGACCACGACGCGGCCATTGCGGATTGCACCCAGGCGATCAAGATCGATCCAAAATATGGCTGGGCCTACAACAACCGCGGCGTCGCCTACTACGGTCTGCATGAATACGACGCGGCGCTGGCCGACCACGCCGAGGCGATCAGGGTCGATTCCGGGGACGCGTGGGCCTATGCCCGCCATGGCATGGCATGGATGGAAAAGGGTGAATTCGACCAGGCAGTCGCCGATATCACCCAAGCGGTCACAATCGATCCGAAATATGCCTTTGGCTTTGGCCAAAGGGGTCAGGCGCTCTTCAGGAAGAGGTTGATCACGAAAAAAGGCGGATGGGAGCCCGCCATCGCAGACTATAGCGAGGCAATCAAGCTCGATCCCAATCTAGTTTGGCCGTACAGCTCGCGTGGCGTCGCCTACAGCAACAATCGCCAATACGATTTAGCCGTTCCGGATTGTAGCGAGGTCATCAAGCGCGAACCTAAAGATTCCAGCGGGTACAATTGTCGCGGCGTCGCTTACGAAGGCTTGAAGCACCATGACCGCGCGATCGCCGACTATGATCAGTCGATCAGCATCAATCCAAAGAACGGCGTGGCGTATTGGAATCGTGGCAATGCCTATAAGGACTTGGGCAAGATCGAAGACGCGATCCGGGACTATGATCAGGCGATCGCGATAAACCTCAAGGACTTCAACTCTTTCAACTCACGCGGCAAAGCCTATGTCGCAAAGGGCGACCGCAATCACGCGATTGCAGATTTCACACAAGCGATCCAGTTGGATCCGTCCTATGTCGAGGCCTACAACAACCGCGGCATCTCCTATGAAGCGATGGGCCGCCGCGCCGAGGCGATCGCCGATTTCCGCAAGGCGCAATCGATCAACTCGGCCGACCAGACCAGCAAGAAATTGCTCCGCATACTCAGTTTCTGACCGCGTGCCGTGAAGCCGCCTGCAGCGAGAATTTCTGCAAGTGGCCCATCGCAACGAAATCCGCCCGTCGGCTAAATGTCGGCTGTAACAGTTAGACCGGACCTCACCGACACCGGCCCAAACCGACGCGATTGACCGACCCAGCGGACTTACTAACCGATGCGAAAGACTTGACTGCAAGCGCCCGAGATCATGCTTCTGCCGTCCCAGAGAAACGGCGAGCGCGTTCAAGCAGAACCTCGACAACTGAGTCCGATGGATTTTGAGCCAAGGCCCGCTCCAGATAGCCGATGGCGCCTGAGAACTCCCGGGCCTCGTAAAGCAACTCGCCCTTTTCGAAGTCTGCCAGTGCGCGCTGTTTCGCCTGTCGGACCGGCAGATCGTGGGCGTCCAGCACCTCGTAGAGCACGACAGGCTGTGATTTTCCCTGGACGAGAACACGGTCAATTCGGCGAACCGAAACGCCGGCGGGATCGTGCAGAGCGAGGAAGGTTTCTTCGGTGATGATGAGCGGAACGCGATAGGTCTTCGTGAGGCTCTCGACGCGAGAGGCGAGGTTTACCGCGTCCGAGATGACGGTGGTATCCATCCGGTCACGCGCACCTACCGTTCCGAGCATCAGGCTCCCTGTATGCAGACCGATGCCGATCTTTACCGGCGGCTCACCTCTGTCGCCCCGTTGGCCATTCCAGGCCTCCAGCCGCCGGATCATGTCCAGCGCTCCCTGCACGGCATCGTCGGCCCCGCGAGGAAACAGCGCCATGACGGCGTCACCGACAAATTTGTCGATGACCCCGCTATGGCCCGAGATGGCAGGCTCCATCGCGCCGAGATACTGGTTCACGAAGCTGAACGTCTCCGCAGGGGTCATGCCTTCCGACATTCGGGTGAAGTTACGGATGTCGGAGAAAAGCACGGTCATTTCGCGCTGCACCTGGTCGCCAAGCGCAACATCGACGATGCGCTCTTTGCCAAGTTGTTCAAGGAACTGCCGGGGTACGAACCTCGAATAACTGTCGCTGATCTTGGCGAGCTCGAGATGGACGCTGACGCGCGCCAGCAGCTCATCGCTGGCAAAGGGCTTCGTCAGATAATCGTTCGCTCCCACGCCGAACCCCATGACGAGGTCCGAGACGCGGTTCTTCGCTGTCAGCAGGATCACCGGCAGTTCCGCGGGCGAGTAATGTTCACGAATGCGTTGGCAGACGTCGAAGCCCGACAGCTTTGGCATCATCACATCGAGCAGGACGATGTCGCACGGTCGTTCCCCGGCCAGGAGATCAAGCGCCTCTTGCCCGTCTCCGGCCGTGACGACGTCGTACTTTGCAAGGGTCAGGAAGTTCACCAGAGCCTGAACATTTACCGGCTCGTCGTCCACCACCAAAACCCGCAGGCCGGCGCCGGCGGATGATTGCGCGGCCGTTCCCGCCGTCCTCCGCTTCAATTCGACGTCAGGCAGGATTCGGCTGACAGCTTCGTCCGGCCGGCTTTCCAGCGTGAGCATCTCTCGCGTGGTCAGGCTTAGCGGAAGCGAAAGGGTAAAGTGCGATCCGACACCGACGCACGATGTCACGCTTATGCTTCCGCCATGAAGTTCAGCCAACTGCCTGCTGATGGCCAGCCCGAGACCGGTGCCGCCCTGTTCGCGCGCGACGGATCCATCGCCCTGCGAAAACAATTCAAATATCGTCTCAAGCCGTTCGGCGCTGATACCGGCTCCAGTGTCGCTCACGGTCAAATCCAGCCATCCGTCCCGCACCTTGGCCGAAACCTCAACGGCGCCGGCCTGCGTGAACTTGACCGCGTTGCCGACCAGATTGAACAGGATCTGCTGTACGCGGTCTTCGTCGACTTCGACCAAGGGAACCTGAGGATCGATCCGGTTGAACAGACGCAGCGCACGTTTGCCCACGAGGGTGCGGGAGATCGCCAGAACAAGCTCCGTGAGAGCATGAAGATCGGTAGGCCGACGGTGCAGTTCGACTGTCTCGTGACGCAGCTTCGAGAAGTCCAAGATGTCATTGACGAGGCTGGCGAGCCGCCGGCCGCTCGCAACGACCATACCGAGATTGCGTTGCTGCTCTTCGCTCAGCGGGCCAGTTGCCCCGTCCAGCATCGATTGACCGATCCCGATAATGCCGTTGAGGGGCGTTCGCAGCTCGTGCGACGTATTGGCAAGAAATTCGTCCTTCATGGCGTCGGCCCTGAGCAGAGCCTGTTCGGCACTTTTTCGAACCGTGATGTCTCGGATGATCCCGGTGAAACGAAGCTGGTCACCGAAGCGTACCTCGCTGACCGCGAGCTCCGCGGGGAAAGTCGACCCGTCACGCCGCAGTGCCTCCACCTCCCGGCCGACGCCCACAACGCGCGCTTCACCGGTTCTGAGATAACGCTCGATATAGCCGTCATGGGCCCTGGCATGGTCCGCTGGCATCAGCATCGATATGTTTCGGCCAACGAGTTCTGGCGGGTCATAGCCGAACAGGCGGCCTGCGGACGGGTTGGCGCTCTCGATGACACCACGTTCATCGATCGTCAGGATGCCGTCCACGGCGGTGTTCAGAACGGCTTGGATCCGCGCCTGGCTCTCGCGCAGGGCCTCTTCGGCCCGTTTGCGTGCACTGATGTCCCGGATGATACCGGTGAAATACCGCACGCCGTCTCCGGGCACCTCGCTGACGGCCAGCTCGATCGGGAAAATGGAGCCGTCACGCCGCACGGCCTCGAGCTCGCGCCCGATCCCGACAACCCGTGCCTCGCCCGTCCGCATGTAGCGCGCGATATATTCGTCGTGGTGCTGGCGATGGCTGGAGGGCATGAGGATTGAGACATTGCGGCCAACCAGTTCGGTTGCAGAGGTGAATCCGAAAAGCTTGCCCACGGCTGGGTTGGCGCTCTGCACAATCCCGCGCTCGTCGATCGTGATAATACCATCAACCGCCGTGTCGAGCACTGCCTGAAGGCGGTAATGGCTCTCGTCGGCCTTGCTCATGCGTATTCGCTCACAAAAACAAGGGAACGCCCACTATATCCGGACACCAAGATGGCTCCCGCAACAGTATAAGTATTCAACTTTTCAGTCTTCCTACAATCCAAAAACGAGGTTCGAACGGCTAACGTCAACTCGGGCAGCCCGAACGGTGGTCGAGAGGTGGGCTGTTGCTTGTCGACACGTGGGCCGATCTTACGACGTCCGTTGACAGGGGTGGACCAGAACTAGCTGGTCGACCTTCAAGCCCACGCGATTGACCCGGCTCGGACATTTGGCTGCCACAGAAAGATGGCGCAGGGCGAAGGGTAAGGGTTTAATTCACCTTTTTAACGAGCCATTCCTTCATTTCGGCAAGGAGTTGATAGCCGTGGGCCAACTTCAATATTTCATCTTTCTTTGGTCCGGGTGGTTGTGCGGCAGCATTTTCAAACATGGCGGCTGCTAGTTCACGGCATTCTTCTAACGTCAAACTAGTGGGTTCATTTTTCCCTGACATCGGCTGCGCCCAGCGCCACACGAGAAAGAAAGATTATCTCTGACGCGGTATCAGCTTTTGCGGTGGATCAAATCCGGGTCGGAATAATGTGCGGCGATTTCAATTGTTCGGTCTGCCGATATGAGACCGCGGCGAAGTCCCAACGTCGTGAATAAGCGCTGCTACTCCAAACCCGACGACTTCCGAGTTTGCACTTTTCAGAAGTGGCCGCCCTGACGTTTGATGTCCGTTGTTGAGGGAAGATCGGAAGTCGGTTTTCGGGACCGTCAGGACCGCTTTTGTGAAGATGCTATGGGGCGAGCGGCGAGGACATGGCACCATGGGCGCTGTTCAACGGCTACCGATGGAGCTCACCCATGTCGCAACATTTTCGTTTTGACGCGAGCAGATCCCTCACCGCTCTCGAGCAAGATAGCACAATCGTCGCCGTGATCGAGATGAGCCAAACGAAGTGGCTGGTTGCGGCGCTAATTCCCGGCGTCGAACGCCAACCTCTTAAGAAGTTCGATGCCCAAGAGGAAATGCTGCTGAAGCTCTTGCATCGTTGGCGCCGCGAAGCCGGCCAGGCTGGGCGCAACATCGAGCGTATCGTCGTCGCCTTTGAGGCTGGCCGCGACGGGTTCTGGCTAGCGCGCTGGCTGCGGGCGCGCGATGTTGAGGCCTACGTCATCCATCCCACCAGCATCGCGGTGTCGCGCGAACACCGGCGCGCAAAGACCGATCGTCTCGATACGGAACTTCTAATGCGCGTCTTTCTCGGCTGGCTGCGCGGCGAAAAGCGCCATTGCAGCATGGTGGCGATCCCGACGATCGAGGAGGAGGACGCGAGGCGACCAAACCGTGAGCGCCAGAATCTGGTCATTGAGCAAACGCGGATTATCAACCAGATCAAGGCGATATTTACCCGCTTCGGCCTTCGCACTTTGCGCCCGACCATGCGCAAGCTTGCCGAAGGGCTCGAAGATTTGCGTACGGCGGAAGGCACGCCGTTGCCACAGAACACGCTTTCGGAACTGCGCCGCCATCTCGCACGGCTACGCTTCGTACGCGACCAGATCCGCGCGGTCGAACAGGAACGCCTGCGCAAGCTCGCGGTGGCTCCTCCTGCGGAGAAGAATAGCCCGGACGCGATGGTCCGCCTGATTGCCCGTGTCTTTGGCGTTGGTATCGAAACGGCGGACATGCTGGTCAACGAGATCTTCTCGCGCCAATGGCGCGATCGCAAGGCTGTTGCCCGCTACGCCGGCCTTACTGGCTCACCCGACGAGAGCGGCGGCCGTCGACGCGAACGGGGTCTTGCGCGGGCTGGCAATGTTCGCGTCCGCAGCGGCATGATCCAGCTGGCTTGGCGTTTTGTCAGGTTCCAAAAGAACAGCGCCCTGGCCCAATGGTTCGCGGCGCGAACCGTCGACGGACGCGCCAGCACACGCAAGACGATGATTGTGGCGCTGGCGCGTAAGCTGCTGATCACCCTCAGGCGTCTCGTTACAAGGGGCGAGGTTCCACAGGGCGTCGTGTTACGTCCAGCGTCATGAGCGACAGCATGGAAGGAGAGCAACGATAGGACAAACGGTTTGGCAGCTCATGCCAGGGGCTGCCGACAAATCCGAGGTGGCGGTGTCCCGACGTAAAACCCATGGCTTCAAATGCCGCTGTGAAGATTGGGCCCGCCGCCCCGGAGCTTAGCCGACGATGCGCATAACTGCATCATGGTGCGATCCACATACGGATCGACCGAATACAAGGTTGTGGCGCGACTTCTGCGCCCCGATGGCAAGCTCCCCTCGGATCAGTCGTGCCGATCTTCAGGCTGCAAGACTACTCACGTCGGTGAAAGGAGAGGTCCCCACAATAGTAATCCACAGTTCCTCGAACAGCGCCGAATGACCTTTGTACGTTGCGGCAACAATTATGATGGCTCGGACCGCGCATTCGCCGTCAAGCCCCGCGCCTTCGGCGCGCCGCAAGCGGCTATGGGGCTTTGACCGCTCAGCGCAGCCGAGCAAGGGAGCTGTCCATGCCGCAAATGCAATCTGGTGACGTGACAAAATGACTCAACAGCACCGCCACTCTCTACTTGACACCGATAGGCCCCATACAAGGGTTTCGGATGCCGGCCGCATGAGGGACGGCACCGCGGGTTCGGCGGCCGGCGTCCGAAAGCCTCCAAGGGAAGAAACCGCGCTGGAGGGAACGCAAGGCCGTGCCGCAGGCGCTATGGGGATTTGAGAGCCGCGGGTGAGGTGTTTGATTGGGATCGAGCCGATCCAGCAGGTTGTGCGACGGTGAAGCGGCTGGTGAATGGGCGGCGGATCGCGTCGGACATGATAAACTGTCGGACGATTTGAGACGCCAGCTGGATATCTGAGCGTGCTCTGCCGTGGCCGGTCGAAAGCCGGCGAGCGCAATGAGCCGATTTGCGGGATTGTGACGCGGTCATGAGGTGTCGAGCCTGATGACGTTCGTTGGAGCTGTCGGCCGATGCCGAGGCGTTGCACCGCGCTCGAAGACTTCGATGACGATCATGCGACCGCCGCAGCATGGACAAGTCGGCTCGCTGGGATCGACGGCGGCAGCGGTGGGCTGGCCGTCAGGTTTTGCCACGGTGAGCAGTTCGCGCGCGTGTGCGATGTTGTCGGCGCAAGCGCTTTTGGCGAACAGGCCGTAGTGGCGGATGCGGTGCAAGCCTTTCGGCAGCACGTGGATGAGGAAGCGGCGGATGAACTCGTCGGTGGCAAGCGTCATGTGCTTGTATCGATCGCGGCCCTCGATCCGGTAGTCCTTCCACTTGAAGGTGACGCCTCGCTTGTCGAAGGCGATCAAGCGACTGTTGGCGATGGCGACGCGGTGGGTGTAGCGCGACAGATAGGCCAGCACGGCCTCAGGTCCGCCGAACGGACGCTTTGCGTAGACGACCCACTCGGCTTTGCGCAGCGGCGCCAGGATAGGCCGCGAAGGACTGGGCATCGGCCAGGTGGATGTGATCGCCGAAGAACTCAGGCGGCCGGCTTGGTGCGCGGCGATGAGCTTCTCCAGGAACAGTCGCCGGAACAGGCGGGAGAGCACGCGGACGGGGAGGAAGAAGCCCGGCCGGCACGATACCCAGCGCTTGTCGTCCAGCGAGATGCCGCCGCCCGGCACGATCATGTGCACGTGCGGATGATGGGTCATGGCCGAGCCCCAGGTGTGCAGCACGGAGGTGATGCCGATCCTGGCCCCCAGATGCTTTGGGTCGGCGGCGATCGTCAGCATGGTCTCGGCCGAGACCTTGAACAGGAGATCGTAGATCACGGCCTTGTTCTGGTAGGCGATGTCGGCGATCGGCCGCCGGCAGCGTGAACACCACGTGATAGTACGGCACCGGCAACAGCTCGGCCTCGCGATCGGCGAGCCATTGCTTCGCGGCGGCGCCCTGGCACTTCGGGCAATGCCGGTTGCGGCAGGAGTTGTAGGCAATGGTCGTATAGGCGCAGTCCTCGCAGCGCGCGACATGGCCGCCGAGGGCTGCCGTGCGGCAGCTCTCGATCGCCGACATCACCTTCAGCTGGTCGAGGCTGACATGGCCGGCATTGGCTTGACGCCATGCCGGACCATGGCCGCGGAAGATATCCGCGACCTCCAAAGCCGGGCGCGACACAGCGCCGCGCGTCAGCCGGGCGGCCGGATCTCCTTGAGCTTGAGCGCGATGTGCTCCAGCGGGCTCATGACCTCGCTGATCGTCTTGGTGGCGACGCGGGTATAGAGCGCCGTGGTGTCGAGCTTGGCGTGACCGAGCAGCACCTGGATCACGCGAACATCGATGTTCTGCTCGAGCAGATGGGTGGCGAAGCTGTGCCGTAAGGTGTGCAGCGAGACACGCTTGTTGATGTCCGCCATCTGGGCGGCGGCGTGACAGGCGCGATTGAGCTGGCGCGTGGTCATCGGCTGGGCCGGATCGCGGCCCGGGAACAGCCAGCCCTGCGGGCCGCGCTGCCTTCCACCAGGTGCGCAGCAGGTCGAGCAGGTGCGGCGACAGCATCACGTTACGGTCCTTGCCGCCTTTGCCCTGCTCGACGCGGATGATCATGCGCTTGCTGTCGATGTCGGAGACCTTGAGCGAGACCACCTCGGCGGCGCGCAGGCCGGCGCCATAGGCCACGCTCAGCGCCGCCTTGTACTTGAGCCCGGGCGCCGCATCGAGCAGCCGCGCCACTTCCTCCGGGCTCAGCACCACCGGCAGCTTGCGCGGCTCGTGAATGACATGGGTATGCTCGACGATATCGTGACGCCTGAGCGTGACCCGGAAAAAGAACCGCAACGTCGAAACGGTCTGATTGAGGGTCGGAACGCCAACGCCGCTCGCCGCCAGATGCAGTTGAAAGCGGCGCACGTCCTCGAAGGTCGCCGTATCGGGCGATCGCCCGAGAAACGCAGCGAAGTTCTTGATCCTTTGCACGTAGTCACGTTGGGTCTTCGGCGCTAACTTGCGGATCGTCATGTCTTCGATCATGCGCCGGCGCAACGGGCTCATTGCCTCGTCGGTCATGGGGATGCTCCTGTCTTGATGTGAGGTTGGCGAACCCCTCATCCTCAAGACAGGACGCTCCGCTGCGCTATCGATACTGGCCGCACCCGCCTGCCGCAGCGCCCTACCGCGCGAGCGGTTTAGTCCATTGACCCATTTCAGACATGGAGTTTGCTGCGGCGCTTTTCCCGGCGGCCCAGTTTCGAACGTATGATGCTCTGGCAGAGGACGACCTATTGATTGAGATCGCTACGGCGCCGCTTGCGATGAGATATTTTGATTGCAACTCGCGTATCCGGCGATCTCACCGCCGATCGGGCAACGGTTTCGACATCAGCGTCAACATTGAGCATCGGCATCTGCCGCGCGAGATGGCCGCATTGCATACGCGCCATCAGCGCGGTCGTCACGCCAAGAAGGGGCCTTCAACATAATTTTGCCGCGAGGTGATCACGACTTCCGCGTCTTTCAAAGACAAACCGGCGCCGAATTCAATTCTGCCGATTTGTGGAAAATCCGTCATGCCAGCCGCGAAGGAACGCGCGTGCACGATCCTAGGCGAATTCGATCAAGCCCAGAGTGAGCTTGTGGGCAACGCCGTTGTCCTTACCGACGGCAAGGCCGGCACCGTTGAGAGCATTTCGCTCGACGAAATGCATGGCCTGCGAATCTCAATTCGAGGCCACGAAGGGAAATGGCCCGTCTCAACCATCAAATTTGCTCAGACGCCTGAGATAGCCACGACCTCCGGTGGCCCGCCGCCGTATCGATCTCCAAGGTATTGATAAGTTGCGAACCAGCCTCGACGTCGAGCGATAAAAATAAGATGGTGTGCTCAACGCTGCTCAAACGCGCCCCCTGATTTGTTGAAAGGCCGCTTTCGAGCGGCTCTTTCTTTTTGGTGGTTTGCATATTTGATGTCTGGGTTTGGCACCTTTGAGACATGCCGAGGCGCCCCTACGATGTCCGTTGACTGGGTTAGACCGGAAGTAGCCGACGGTCCGTCAAACCGACGCGATTGACCCGAATGTAGCGGACCCTCCCAGCATTCGACAATTTGAAACAATCCGTACGCTATTTGCACATATGGCGGCGGGGTCTGTGCGGCTGAAGCATTGCCGTGCCGGGCAATCGCGTCGAACACGAGCGACCAGGCGATGTTCTCCTCAGGTGCGGCCCATACCGTGAACGGCTGGCCGGGCGGCATCACCGCGATGACCATCGCATTCGGGATCGGCCAGACGCTGGGCCCGATTGCGGTCGGCGCCATCACCGACGCGCTCGGCAGCCTGTCTTATGCGCTGAATGTGTCTGCGGCGTTGCTGGCGCTGGGGCGCGATTCTCGCGACGTTCCAGGGGAAGCTGGCAAAACCATAACCACCGTCGTTCCGGGATGGCCGACGGACCAGACCTCAGATGCGCAATTGCGCATCGGGGAATCTTCGAGATTCCGGGTTCGCGCTTCGCGCGCCCCGGAATGACGCTGCGCGTCAGCTTCCGCTGAACGAATTGTAGCCCTGGTCTTCCCAGTAGCCGCCCTTGTAGTCGTTGGTGACCTCCATCGACATTACATATTTCGGATTCTTGAACCCGAGCTTGGTCGGCACACGGATCTTCATCGGGAAGCCATAGGCGCGCGGCAAAATTTCGTCGCCGAATTTGAACGTCATCTGCGTCTGCGGGTGCAGCGCGGTGCGCATGTCGAGCGGAGAGTTGTAGCCTTCCTTGTCGGCGCACTGGAACCAGACGTATTTCGCCTTGGTGTCGGCGCCGATCAGCTTCAGGAAGTCGCGCAGCGGCGTGCCGGTCCAGCTGCCGATCGCGCTCCAGCCCTCGACACAGATGTGCCGCGTGACCTGCTTGACCTGCGGCAGTTTGTACAATTCGTCCAGCGTCCAGGATTTCTTGTTGTCAACGAGGCCGCGCACCTCGAGCCTCCAGTCCGGACCCGCGATCTCAGGCGCATCCTCGAGACCGTAATAGGCGTTGAACGGGAACGGCTTGGTGATCATGCTTTCCGGGAAGGTCGGCGCCAGCGCGTCGGGATTGAACATCCAGGCCTGCACCGCGTCGTTGAACTTGGAAACCTGCGCCAGCAGCTGATCGGCCGAATCGCTGTCGAGCACATCGCAGCCGGTCAGCAGCGTCAGCGCGCCGAGACTGGCGCCGCCCGAGATGAAGCGCCGGCGCGTCAGATCCGGCATCAGCCTGGTCGCATCCTTGACCAGGAGTTTCTTGTCGACGCCGGGGATCAGAAGTGTTCGCATGCGGCCCATGGCTCGTCTCCTCAATCTCTCTATCAACGGCCGATGATCATCGCGCGCAGGCTTTTCGGCACCAGGATCGCCAGCACGACGTGGACGATCAGGAACAGGCAGATCAGTGACATGCAGATGAAATGCACGTAGCGCGCAACATCGTAGCCGCCGAACAGCGCAGTCAGATACTGCAGTTGCACCGGTTTCCAGATCGACAGGCCCGACAGCACGATCACGACGCCGACGGCGATGATGCCGGCATAGAGCAGCTTCTGCACATAGTTGTATTTGCTGAGATCGTCATGGGCGAGCTTGAAGGTCAGCGCCGCCTTGACGTCGGAGACCACGCCCGCCGGCGTGATCGGCAGCAGCTTCTTGCGGAACCGGCCAGTCGCCAAACCCGTGATGAGATAGATCAGGCCGTTGACCATCAACAGCCACATCGCGGCGAAGTGCCACAGCAGCGCGCCGCCGAGCCAGCCACCGAGCGTGATGCTGTGCGAGAAGCGAAAATCGAACAGCGGCGAGGCGTTATAGATCTGCCAGCCCGACATGATCATCAGGACCATGGCGACGGCGTTGGTCCAGTGCATCGCCCGCACCCAGGCCGGCTGGATCACCTTGACCGGTTCCTGCTTCGCAAAGTCGTCGGCGGCCGCCAGGCTGGACATCGCTTGATCCTCGCTCAAATCGCTTATGGCGGAATATACGCCGGAAGCGGCTATTTCGTTACTGCCTGCATGCTATCGGGCCGATAGCTCAAGCCTATTGCATTCACAAAAAAGCGAGCCGGGTTACCCCGGCTCGCCGTCGCGCATCCCGGTGGGGCTGGAAGATCAGGACACGCGGTGATCAGGAGGCCGGCATCAGCACGGTATCGACCACATGGATCACGCCGTTGGACTGATGGACGTTGGAGATCGACACCATCGACTGGTCGCCCTTGGCGTCTATGATCCAGATCTTGCCGTCGGCGTGCTTCACGCTGAGCTCTTCGCCCTCGACGGTCTTGAGCTTCTTGCCATCGGCGAGATCGGAGGCGTCATACTTGCCGGCGACGACATGGTAGGTCAGGATCTTGGTCAGGGTCGCCTTGTTCTCGGGTTTGACCAGGGTATCGACCGTGCCGGCCGGCAGCTTGCCGAAGGCGGCATTGGTCGGCGCGAACACCGTGAACGGGCCCTTGCCTTCGAGGGTCTCGACCAGGCCCGCGGCCTTCACCGCGGCCACCAGCGTGGTGTGGTCCTTGGAGTTGACGGCGTTCTGGATGATGTTCTTCGAGGGGAACATTGCCGCGCCGCCGACCATCACGGTCTTCTCTTCGGCGCGCGCGGGCGCAACGAAGGTCGAGGTGAGCGCCAGCGCGCTGAAGGCGACGGCCGACAAAAGTGCAATACGCTTGGACATGGAAAGTCTCCCGATGTTGAGGTGACCGGCGGGGCGTCCGCCGGGGTGATTGGGTCAACAACGGCGCTTGTTGCGTTGATGTCTGCGCCGTCGTTGCCGGAATTACGGGAGGGTTTGGCGCGCGGTTTCGTTAAATAATTCTTTGTGATGCGTGAAACCGGCAGGGGTGCAGGGCGTAGCTGTGGGCTTGTTTCGCCGACCACCGCACATACGCTGTCGTCCCGGCGAAAGCCGGGACCCATACCGCGTGATGCGTGTGGTGGAAAAAGATAAAGACTAACTGCCAGCTCGCGCAACAACCGAAGCCGGTGGTTATGGGGCCCGGATCGCGCTTACGCGCGTCCGGGACGACAAGGGAGCTAATCCCGGTTCGCCGGCGTCTGGATGAAGCCGCGATTATGCGTCGGGCTGATCAGGATTTCGTTCATGCATACCCGCGGCGGCATGCTGGCGACAAAGGCAATGGTGCGCCCGAGGTCCTCCGGTTGCAGCATTTTTGCCTGCTCCTCGTCGCTCGGCACCACCGGCCGCAATTTCAGGATCGGCGTCGCGACCTCGCCCGGCGACAGACAGCAGGCACGCAACCCGTTGACGCATTCGTCCATGTTGAAGGAATGGGTCAGCGCCAAGACCGCATGCTTGGTCGTGGTGTAGGCCGGCCCCGGCATTTTCGAGACATGGCGGCCGGCCCATGAGGCGACATTGATGATGCAGCCATCCTTCTGCTTGCGCATCGCGGGCAGCACCGCGCGCATGCAATAGAGCACGCCGTTCAGATTGATGTCGACGAGCTGGTTCCAGCCCTCCAGCTCCATGTCGGCCCAGCGCCGCTTCGGCACGTTGACGCCGGCGCTGTTGACGAGGAGATCGACGCGCCCGTGTTTGGCCAGGATCTGGTCCGCGACTTTCTGCACGTCGGCCGCCTTGCTGACATCGAGCGCGATCGCTTCCGCCTCGCCGCCGGATTTTTTGATCTTGGCGACCACCGCATCGAGCGCGTCCTTGCGCCGGCCCGAAACCACCACCGTCCAGCCGTCCTCGGCCAGCGAAATCGCGCCGGCTTCGCCGATGCCTGTCCCGCCGCCGGTCACCCAGGCCACGCGTTTTCTCTCCCTTGTCATCCAACTGTCTCCGTTGCTTTTTTGGGGGCGTTTTTGCTAATCCAGCCCCAACCTCCGGCCAGCGCCCCCTTCAGGGAATTGTCGCATGAACACCACCGCCAACGCCAACCTGTTTTCACGCCTGTTCGATGGGCTCGACGATCCCAAGCGGCTTGCGATCGAAACCCATGACGGCGAGCGCATCACCTACGGCGATTTGATCGCACGCGCGGGCCAGGTGGCGAATGTGCTGGTCGAACGTGGCGTCAAGCCGGGCGACCGCGTCGCGGCGCAAACCGAGAAATCGGTCCAGGGGCTGGTGCTCTATCTCGCCACCGTGCGCGCCGGTGCAGTCTATCTGCCGCTCAACACCGCCTACACGCTCAACGAGCTCGACTACTTCATCACCGATGCCGAGCCGTCGCTGGTGGTGTGCGATCCCTCCAGGGCGGAGGGCATCAAGGCGATCGCTGCCAAGGTCAAAGCGAAAGTCGAGACGCTGGACTCCCACGGCATGGGCTCGCTCACCGATGCCGCCGCCAAAGCGAAACCACAATTCGCCACCGTGGCGCGCGGCAACGACGATCTCGCCGCGATCCTCTACACCTCGGGCACCACCGGCCGCTCCAAGGGGGCGATGCTGTCTCACGACAATCTCGCATCGAACTCGCTGTCCCTCGTCGGCTACTGGCGCTTCACCGACAAGGACGTGCTGATCCATGCGCTGCCGATCTACCACACCCATGGCCTGTTCGTGGCGAGCAATGTCACGCTGTTCGCGCGCGCCTCGATGATCTTCCTGCCGAAATTCGATCCGGATCTGATCATCAAGCTGATGGCGCGCGCCACCGTGATGATGGGCGTACCGACCTTCTACACGCGGCTCCTGCAAAATCCCGCGCTCAGCAGGGAGACGACGAAGCACATGCGGCTGTTCATTTCGGGCTCGGCGCCGCTGCTCGCCGACACCCATCGCGAATGGGCCGCGCGCACCGGCCACGCCGTGCTCGAACGTTACGGCATGACCGAGACCAACATGAACACCTCCAACCCCTATGATGGCGAGCGCGTCCCCGGCGCCGTCGGCCATGCGCTGCCCGGCGTCTCCGTGCGCGTCACCGATCCCGACACCGGCAAGGAGCTGGCGCCCGACACTATCGGCATGATCGAGGTCAAGGGCCCGAACGTGTTCAGGGGTTATTGGCGGATACCGGAGAAGACAAAATCCGAATTCCGGGACGACGGCTTCTTCATCACCGGCGATCTCGGCAAGATCGACAACAAGGGCTATGTGCACATCCTCGGGCGCGGCAAGGATCTCGTCATCTCCGGCGGCTTCAACGTCTACCCGAAGGAGATCGAGAGCGAGATCGATGCCATGCCGGGTGTGGTCGAATCCGCCGTGATCGGCGTGCCGCATGCCGATTTCGGCGAGGGCGTCACGGCAGTCCTGGTTTGCAACAAGGGCGCCGATATTAGCGAGGCCTCAGTGCTGAAGGCGCTCGACGGGCGGCTCGCGAAATTCAAGATGCCCAAGCGCGTCTTCATCGTCGACGAATTGCCGCGCAACACCATGGGCAAGGTGCAGAAGAACGTGCTGCGTGATACGTATAAGGATATTTACGGCAAGTCATGAGGGGCGTCGGTCGCCAGGATCGTCGTCGACGTCGTAGATAAATACGAGCGTCTTGGCGGGGCGATCAGCCACGAAATGGTCGCAGCTCGCCTGAAGGTATTGAGCGACGCCGATCGCATCGAAGGCATCGGCGACCTTCGCATGTGGCGTCACAGCGAGGTGCGGCTGAAGGATTGAGCGTCGCCGTGGCGCTTTATCCGATGATCGCGAAGACAACTACTGCCCGCTGATGAGGCTTATCACAAACCGGCCGCCCACGATGAAGAGATAGAGGCCGAAGGCTATTTCCAGCATGCGATTCGACATCGCGTGCGCGACCCTGACCCCGAGCGGCGCGGTCAACAAGCTGGTCGGCATCGCGAGCACCGCGCCGATCAGCGAGACGTAGCCGAACGACAGCGGCATCTGCAGTGCGGCGACATCCGGAAACCGCGCCGCCACCGGCCAGCCGGCATAGACATAGCCGAGCGCACCGGGGATCGAGATCAACACTGCTAACGCAGACGAGGTCGCGACCGCCCGGTGGATCGGCCGGCCGTAGAAGGTCATCAGGAGATTGGAGAACAGCCCGCCGCCGACGCCCATCAGGGTCGCGAGGATTCCGACGCAGAAGCCGTAGACCCTCATCAGGAAACCCTTCGGCATGTCGTCGCCCAGCTTCCAGCCGTCACGTGCCAGCCATAGCCGCAGCGTCGCCGACCAGGCCACGACGACGAAGACATATTTGAACAGCCGCTCCGGCGCGTAGCGCGCGGTCACACTGCCGGCGAGTACGCCGATCAGGATCGGCAGCCACCAGACCTTCAGGACGGCCATATCGACCGCGCCCCTGAGATATTGGGCGCGGAACGCAGAGATCGAGGTCGGGATGATCACGGCGAGCGAGGTGCCGACGCAGAGTGGCATCCGCACCTCCAGCGGAACTCCGGCGAGCCGGAAACATTCATAAAACACCGGGACCAGGACGGCGCCGCCGCCGATCCCGAACAGGCCGGCCAGAAAACCCGACAGCGCGCCCGTCGCAATCAGGAGCAAGGCGAGCTCGAGAAGCTCCCTCGCATCGAGCCCGGCAGTCGTCATGGCTGTTTCCTAGTCCCGAACAAACCGTTCTTGAATCGTGCTTCAGGTATACCAGCGAGCAACACCGCCCCGACCGTGTCAACGCCTGCATTTGCAGGCCTCCCGTGTAGGTGTGAATGCTGGTTCGGAATGGCTGATATTCTTCGTTGCGCTCGCTGATTCAACTCCGTAAATAAGGCTCAACTCCCGCGATCCCCGACGGACCCCCGGATTCCCCAGGAATCTCGCGGTCCGCAACACGAAGCCGCCAATGACCGCCAGGATCGAACGACCGCTTTCGCCACATCTGCAGACCTACCGCTGGACGCTGACGATGATGCTTTCCATCGTCCACCGCCTCACCGGCATGGCGCTGTATTTCGGCACCCTGCTTTTGGCCTGGTGGCTGATCGCGGCGGCGTCCGGACCGACCGCGTATGCCCATGTCCAGGCCTTCACTTCGAGCTTCATCGGCCGGCTGATCGTGTTCGGCTACACTTGGGCACTGATGCATCACCTGCTCAGCGGCATCCGCCATTTCGTCTGGGACCTCGGCTACGGTTTCAAGGCCAACGAGCGGGAGGCCCTGACCTGGGGCGCGCTGATCGGCGGCATTTCGCTGACGGTGCTGATCTGGATCGTGGCCTATGCGATCGGAGGCGGACGATGAGCGCGGAAGGCACCCACGGCGCGCCGTCGATGCGCACCCCGCTAGGCCGAGTCCGCAGTCTCGGCGCCTCGCATTCCGGTACCGGCGACTTCTGGCGCCAGCGCCTCACGGCAGTGGCGATGACGCTCCTGATCATCCCGGTGCTGGTCATCGTGATGATGTTGCTCGGCCGCAACCAGGCCGGCGCCGCACAGATCCTCGGCTCGCTGCCGATCGCAGTGATCCTGATCCTCTTCATCATCGCCTCGACCTGGCACATGAAGATCGGCATGCAGGTCGTGATCGAAGACTACATTCACAATGAAAAGCTGAAGCTTGCGTCGATCATGGCCAACAATTTCTTCTCGTTTGCGGTGGCGTTGGCCTCGATCTACGCCATCTTCAAACTGTCGTCGGGAGTTTGATCCATGGCGAGTGACGGCAACGGCAAGGCCACCAACGGCAAGGCCTATCCGATCGAGGATCACACCTATGATGTCGTCGTGGTCGGCGCCGGCGGCGCGGGCCTGCGCGCCGTGGTCGGCTGCTCGGAGGCGGGGCTGCGCACTGCCTGCATCACCAAAGTGTTTCCGACGCGCTCGCACACGGTGGCGGCGCAGGGCGGCATCTCGGCTTCGCTCGGCAACATGCATCCCGACGACTGGCGCTGGCACATGTACGACACCGTCAAGGGGTCGGACTGGCTCGGCGACCAGGATTCGATCGAATACATGGTGCGCCAGGCGCCAGAAGCCGTCTACGAGCTCGAGCACTGGGGCGTGCCGTTCTCCCGCACCGCCGATGGCAGAATCTATCAACGGCCGTTCGGCGGCATGACGGTGGACTACGGCAAGGGCCAGGCGCAGCGCACCTGCGCCGCCGCGGACCGCACCGGCCATGCCATGCTGCACACGATGTACGGCCAGGCGCTGCGGCACTCCGCGGAATTCTACATCGAGTTCTTCGCCATCGACCTGATCATGGACGATCAGGGCACCTGCCGCGGCGTGATCGCGCTGAAACTCGACGACGGCACGCTGCATCGCTTCCGCGCCCAGGCCACCATCCTTGCCACCGGGGGCTACGGGCGCATCTATCATTCCTGCACGGGTGCCCACACGCAAACCGGCGACGGCAGCGCGATGGCGCTGCGCGCCGGCCTGCCGCTGCAGGACATGGAGTTCGTGCAATTCCACCCGACCGGCATCTACGGCGCGGGTTGCCTCGTCACCGAAGGCGCGCGCGGCGAAGGCGGCTATCTCGTCAATTCCGAAGGCGAGCGCTTCATGGAGCGCTATGCGCCGTCGGCGAAAGACCTCGCCTCCCGCGACGTGGTCTCGCGCGCGATGACCATCGAAATCCGCGAGGGCCGCGGCGTCAGCAAGAAGAAAGACCACATCTTCCTGCACCTCGACCACCTCGATCCCAAAGTGCTGCACGAGCGCCTGCCCGGCATTTCCGAATCGGCCAGGATCTTCGCGAACGTCGACGTGACGCGCGAGCCGATCCCGATCGTGCCGACGGCGCACTACAATATGGGCGGCATTCCCACCAACTTCCACGGTGAAGCGCTGACCAAGAAGAACGGCGACGACAACTTCGTGGTGCCGGGCCTGATGGCGGTGGGCGAAGCTGCTTGCGTGTCGGTCCATGGCGCCAACCGCCTCGGCTCCAATTCGCTGATCGACCTCGTGGTGTTTGGCCGCGCCGCGGCGCTGCGGCTTGCCGAAAAGCTCACCGCCAATGCCAAGCAGCCGGATCTGCCGGCAGACTCGGCCGACAAGGCGCTCGGCCGGCTCGACCGTTACCGCAATGCCGCCGGCGGCACGCCGACGGCAAAGCTGCGCGACAGCATGCAGCATGTGATGCAGAATAATTGCGCGGTGTTCCGCACCGGCGAAGTGCTGCATGAGGGGCATAACCTGATCCACAAGGTGCACGGCGGCATCGGTGACATCTCGGTGTCCGACCGCTCGCTGATCTGGAATTCCGACCTGATCGAGACGCTGGAATTCGACAATCTGATCGCGCAAGCCGTGGTGACCATGGACTCGGCGGTCAACCGCACCGAAAGCCGCGGCGCGCATGCGCGCGAGGATTTTCCTGACCGCGACGACAAGAACTGGATGAAGCATACGCTGGCGTGGATGGACGAGGCCGGCAACACCACGATCGATTACCGACCGGTGCACGACTACACCATGACCAACGACGTGCAGTACATCCCGCCGAAGGCGCGCGTGTATTGAACGAACCAGTCATGCGCGGGCAAAAGCGCGAAGCGCGTCTTCAAGCAAAATTGCCCGCGCATCCATCTTTCGAAGAGGATGGATTGCCGGGTCAAGCCCGGCGATGACAAGGGAGAACCGCAGGGGCAAGTCTTATGGTTGAATTCGCACTTCCGAAAAATTCGAGGATCACCGGCGGCAAGGTCTGGCCGAAGCCGCAGGGAGCCACCGAGATCCGCGAGTTCAAGATCTATCGCTGGAATCCGGACGACGGCAAGAATCCGAGCACCGACACCTATTATGTCGACACCAATGATTGCGGCCCGATGGTGCTGGACGGGCTGATCTGGATCAAGAACCACATCGATCCGACGCTGACCTTCCGCCGCTCCTGCCGCGAAGGCGTCTGCGGCTCCTGCGCCATGAACATCGACGGCCAGAACACGCTCGCCTGCACCAAGTCGATGCATGACGTCAAAGACGGCGTGGTGAAGATCAACCCGCTGCCGCACCAGCCGGTCGTGAAGGATCTGGTGCCCGACCTCACCAATTTCTATGCGCAATATGCCTCCATCGAGCCGTGGCTGAAGACCTACTCGCCGACACCGCAGAAGGAATGGAAGCAGAGCCACGAGGACCGCGAGAAGCTCGACGGCCTCTATGAGTGCATCCTCTGCGCCTGCTGCTCGACCTCCTGCCCGAGCTATTGGTGGAACAGCGACCGCTTCCTCGGCCCCGCCGCGCTGCTGCAGGCGACGCGTTGGGTCAAGGATAGCCGCGATGAAGCCACCGGCGAGCGACTCGACAATCTCGAGGACCCGTTCCGGCTCTACCGCTGCCACACCATCATGAACTGCGCCAAGGCGTGCCCGAAAGGCCTCAACCCGTCGGAAGCGATCGCCGAGCTGAAGATGAAGCTGGTCGAGCGGCAGATCTAGACGCGGTCCGCGGCGGCGCACTTGCTGATCCCTCCCGCGGCTCGCGGTGAGGGATCATTTGCGTGAATGGAGTGCCTGATGTCCGCGCCGCTCATCATCCTGCATCACTTCGAAGCCTCGCCCTTCTCGGAAAAGATCCGCCTTATCTTCGGCCTGAAGAAGATCGCGTGGACCTCGGTCCTGATCTCGCGGATCATGCCGCGCCCCGACCTGATGCCGATAACCGGCGGCTACCGCCGCACGCCGGTGCTGCAGATCGGCGCCGACATCTACTGCGACACCCAATGCATCATGCGCGAGCTGGAGCGCCGCTTTCCGGAACCGTCGCTGCTGCCGCGCGGCACCGAGGGGCTGGCCTGGGGCAGCGCGATGTGGACCGACCGACCGTTCTTCCAGAACACGGTCAACCTCGTGTTCGGCTCGCTCGCCGACAAGGTGCCGGCGGACTTCATCGCCGACCGCGAAAAGCTGCGCGGCGCGAAGTTCGACGTCGCGGCGATGAAATCGGCGATCCCGCAGATGCGCGACCAGTTTCGCGCGCATCTCGGATGGATCGATACCCAGCTCGGCGACGAGCGGCCCTGGCTCGCCGGCGACAACCCGAGTTTGCTCGATATCAACGCCTATATGAACCTCTGGTACGCGCGTTCCAATCTTGCGGACGCCGACGATCTCTTGGCCGAATTCGATCACACCCGCGCCTGGGCCGGGCGGCTGCGCGCGATCGGCCATGGCACGCGCACGGAAATGTCGCCCGCGGACGCGCTCGAGCTCGCGGCGAAGTCGCGGCCCGAGACCGCCGAACTGCACGACCCCAACGATCCCAATGGCCGCAAGGTCGGCGACAAGGTCGAGGTCATACCGGACGATTATGGCAAGGTCCGCGTGAGCGGCGAGATCGTCGCGCTGTCGCCGCAGCACATCGCGATCCGCCGCCATGATCCCCGGGCCGGCGAAGTCGTGGTGCATTTCCCGCGCGCCGGCTTCATGGTCTTCCCCGCTGGCGCATGATCCGGAAAAGTGAAGGACCCCGCCTTGACTCCCGATAACGATCCCACGCCCGCGCCATTCGGCGCGTTTGCGCCCAATGCGGCACAGGCCGCGATCATTGCTCTGGCGCATCGCTCGCGTCTGAAGCGCGGTGCGTTCCGCCCGATGATGTCGCGGCTGGTCAATCTGTTGCGCGCCGGTCCGGTCGATGCGACCTATCAGGGCGCCTCGTTCCGCTTCCATCATCAGACCAGCGCAACCGAGCGCGGCGCGCTGTTCAATCCAGATTACAATCTCGAGGAGCTGGATTTCCTGCGCGCGAACACGCCCCCGGGCGGCGTGTTCGTCGATGTCGGCGCCAATGTCGGCACCTACGCGCTGGTGCTGGCGCGCCATGTCGGCGCTGACGGCAAGGTGATCGCCGTCGAGCCGCATCCGGTCACGCATGCGCGCCTCGCATTCAACGACAAGGCGTCCGGCAACACGCAAACGAGGCTGGTCGCGGCGGCCGCGGGTGCTTCCGACGGCGAATTGATGATCGAGACCGACGGCGACAATCTCGGAGCCAGCCACATCGTCACCGGCAGAGCCGGTGCGAACGCCATCAAGGTGCCGTCGCTGCGGCTGCAGCGCATTCTCGAGGAGGCCGGCGTCACCAAGGTCGACGCGCTGAAGATCGACATCGAGGGATTTGAAGACCGGGCACTCGTGCCCTTCTTCAAGGAAGCGCCGCAAGCGCTATGGCCGCGTGCGGTGGTGATCGAGCATCTCTCGCGCGACGAATGGCAACAGGACTGCATCGCCGACATGATTTCGCGCTTCTATCGCGAGGCCGGCAAGACGCGGAGCAACACGTTTCTGCTGCGCGGCTAAAGGTTCCCTCGGGAACCCAGTTGCATCCGCTTCGTTATCGCACTCCACAACGGAGATGCGATGTCGACGCCGATCGAGCCACCCGAGATTCCGCCGCCGACGCCGGGCACGCCCACCGAGCCGCCGCCCGAGGAGCCGCCAGGAAATCCGCAGCCCGAGATGCCGCCGCCGATGCGCGAACCCGGTGAGCCGCCAAGGCCGGACGAGCTGCCGGGCAAGATGCCGGACGAGCTTCCGTTGCGCGGACCGAACGGACCGTCCACGCCAAATCCCGCGACGGATTGCGATGCGACAACTTCAATTGCGAATCGAAAGCAGCCCCTGAATGCGTCATGAACAACGGCCAAATTGTGCGTTTGTCATGAGAAATAAATGCGAATCAGCGTTTGAACGCCGCCACAATCCGGCCTAACGCTTGGTCGTTCATCGCCAGCCTTCAGAACCTTTCCGGGAACCGAGATCACCATGACAAACCTTCGCCTCGTGCTGCTTGCCACGACCGCTCTCACAGCGATGCAATTTGCAAGCACCGCTTCGCACGCGCAAAGCGCGCCGATCGTGGTGGCACAGGCCAGGGAAGAATTGGGTCCGGACGGAAAGCCCAAGCAGCCGCCGAGGGCCGCTCCGCCTGCCGCGCCTGCGAGGCCGGCCGCGCCGCCGCCTCCTCCACCGCATGCAGCGCCGCCACCGCCACCTCCTCCGGCGGCCAGACCCGTGGCACCACCTCCGCCGCCGCCACCCCCGCCTCCGCGGCCCGCAGCACCGCCGCCGCCTCCCCCGCCGCATGCTGCACCGCCGCCTCCTCCGCCGCCGGCGGCCAAGCCTGCTACGCCACCGCCGCCTCCGCCGCATGCAGCGCCGCCACCGCCGCCTCCGCCGGCGGCCAAGCCGGCGACTCCACCGCCACCGCCGCCGCCACCTCCGGCAGCCAAGCCAGCAACGCCTCCGCCTCCGCCGCCACCCCCGCCGGCCGCAGCCCCCGCGCGTCCAACTCCGCCGCCCACGGCGACGCCGCAGACCTCAACGCCGCCCGCAGGCGGCCCGCAGGGACGCGAGGAACGCCGGGAGCATGGTGGCCAGCCACCGGCTGGCGGGCAACCGCCGGCCGGCACGCCTCCAGCAGCCGCGCCCGGCGCTACGCCCACCACGCCACCGCCCGGCCGCACCCAGCAGACGCCGCCCGCGGCGCCGAACCAGGCTGCGCCTGCACAGCCCGCGCCTGGGGCACCGCCTCCGCCCGCTTCTGCCGGCACGCCGCCTGGCCGGCCGAACAATCTGCCACCGGCCGCTGGCACGACGCCGCCGACAACTCCGCCGCCAAATGCCGCTGCACCCAGTGTCGTCCCCGCTGCCCCGAACGCCGCAGTGCCGCCCGGCCGGGCACAGAACGCGCCGCCCACGGTCACGCCGGCCTTCCAGCGCGCACCGACGGTCACCGCTCCGCTTCCCGCCGTTGCGCCCCCGGCAGCCGCGCTCACGCCGATCGCACCGGGCGCCGCCGCGCAGGGGCCGCGTCGCCTCGACGACTTCCGTGGCCAGCGCCGCGAGTCCCAGGAGGGCGGCCGCACGATCATCACCGAACCGGGCCGGATCATCATTCGCGATCCCGGCGGACAACAATATGTCCGTCACAGCGAGGTGGACCGCTTCCGCTACGGTGCGCGTGACATCCAGACCCGGACTGTCGGTGGCGAGACCCGCACCGTCGTGATCAGGCCTGACGGCACGCAGGTGATCACCGTGGTCGGCCGCGACGGCCAATTGCTGCGCCGTATCCGCCGCGACCAGCGCGGCCGCGAGATCATCATCATCGACAACAGCTACCGCGATCCGCGCGCGGTCGGCGGATTCTTTGTCGCCCTGCCGCCGCCGATGGTGCGCATTCCCTACAATCGCTACATCGTCGATTCCGAGGACGCGCCGCCGGACCTGATCTACGAGACCATGATCGCCCCGCCGGTGGAGCGGATCGAACGGCGTTATACGCTGGACGAAATCCGTTACAGCCCGACCCTGCGCCAGCGGATGCCGAGCATCGACGTCAACACCATCAACTTCGAAACCGGATCGTGGGAAATCCCGCCCGATCAGGCGGCGAAGCTGCAGGTGATCGCCGACGGCCTCAACCGGGCGATCCAGGAAAATCCGCGCGTGGTATTCCTGATCGAAGGCCACACCGACGCGGTCGGCAACGATGTCGACAATCTGTCGCTGTCGGATCGTCGCGCCGAATCGGCGGCCACGTTGCTGACGCAACAGTTCAACGTGCCGGCGGAAAACCTGACCTCGCAAGGTTATGGCGAGCAGTATCTGAAGGAGCAGACCGACGGGCCGAGCGCCATCAACCGGCGCGTCACCATCCGCAACATCACGCCGCTGCTCAATGGCGGACAGGCCTCGCTGCCGCCGCCCCCGCCCGGCACCGCGCCGCCGCGGTAAGGCAAAGGCGGATCGACGACATGTAAAATGGCCGGGATCGCTCCCGGCCATTTTTGTTCGCTGTCATTGCGAGGAGCGAAGCGACGAAGCAATCCATCGCCCCGCAAGAGGACAGGTGGATTGCTTCGCTTCGCTCGCAATGACGGAGGACTACACCCGCGCGCTCAGCTCTTGTCGCTTTCGAGTCTGAAGATCGGAGAGTCTTCGCCGCTCGACAGCAATCCCGTCTTTCCGTAAAGATTGAGTTTGGCCCTTGTATCGGCGATGTCGAGGTTGCGCATGGTCAATTGCCCGATGCGGTCCGCCGGCGTAAACGCCGCATCCTCCACCTTCTCCATGCTCAGCCGCTCCGGCGCATAGGTCAGGTTGGGGCTCTCGGTGTTCAGGATCGAGCAGTCGTTGCCACGGCGCAGCTCGAGCGTCACCTCGCCGGTGATGGCGCGCGCCACCCAGCGCTGGGCGGTTTCGCGCAGCATGAGGGCCTGAGAGTCGAACCACCGCCCCTGATAGAGCAATCGGCCAAGGCGCATGCCGCTGATCCGGTATTGCTCGATGGTGTCCTCGTTGTGGATGCCGGTGATCAGGCGTTCGTAGGCGATGTGCAGCAGCGCCATGCCGGGCGCCTCGTAGATGCCGCGGCTCTTGGCCTCGATGATCCGGTTCTCGATCTGGTCGCTCATGCCAAGGCCATGCCGGCCGCCGATGGCGTTGGCCTCGAGGAACAGCGCAACGGGATCGGCGAACCTCTCACCGTTCAGCGCGACCGGCTGCCCTTCCTCAAAACGCACGACGACCGTTTCGGCCTTGACGCTACAGTCGTCGCGCCAGAACGGCACGCCCATGATGGGATTGACGATCTTGATGCCGCTGCCGAGGCTCTCGAGATCCTTCGCCTCGTGGGTGGCGCCGAGGAGATTGCTGTCGGTCGAATACGCCTTTTCGGCGCTCATCTTGTAGGCGAATCCACTGGCGGTCATGAACGCCGACATTTCCGCGCGGCCGCCGAGCTCGTCGATGAATTGCTGGTCGAGCCAGGGCTTGTAGATCCGTAAACTCGGATTGGTCAGCAGGCCGTAGCGGTAGAAGCGCTCGATGTCGTTGCCTTTGTAGGTGGAGCCATCGCCCCAGATGTTGACGCCGTCCTCCTTCATGGCCGAGACCAGCATCGTGCCGGTCACCGCGCGACCGAGCGGCGTGGTGTTGAAATACGGGATGCCGCCGGTCGAGATGTGGAAGGCACCTGATTGGATGGCAGCAATACCTTCGTGGACCAATTGCGTGCGGCAATCCACCAGCCGGGCTTTTTCGGCGCCGAACTCCAGCGCCTTGCGCGGAATCTCGTCGTAGTCGGCCTCGTCAGGCTGGCCGAGGTTGGCGGTATAGGCAAAGACGCGGGCGCCTTTTTGCTTCATCCACAAAAGCGCCGCAGAGGTGTCGAGGCCGCCCGAGAAAGCGATGCCGACTTTTTCCCCTTTGGGCAGGCTCTTCAGGATCGTACTCATGGAGTTTCCAATCGGTCGAAAGTGCTGGGTTCGTTTTGCGGCTTGAGCGCGCGAATATCAAATTTCGCGCGGTTCTATAGGCAGAACGCCTTGCTAGGCAACCCGCTCAAGGCGCAATCGTCAATTCAATCATCGGCTCAATCATCGGCTCAATCATCGACATGGGCCTCGACGATACGGCGCACGAAGGACCGCTCCGATTTCGACCAGCGGTCCGCAATCCGGCGCCGCCAGACATAGCCGGGCCAGGCAAACCGGGTCACCGCGGCATCGATGCTTTCGTCGGTCGACCTGGTCCGGGACCAGCGATAGATGTAGCCGTGCGCCAGCCAGATCACCAGAAACGTCACCAGCCCGGCCGCTGCGACATCCGTGAAGAAGTGCCCGCCGAATGCCATCCGGAGCAGGCTGGTCACGACACCGAACAGCGTCGCCGCGGCATAGGCGAGCGGGCGCCAGGCCGGCGGCGTCAGAGCTGCCGGGGCATAGGTCCAGAACGCGGTCGCGCCTTCGCCGGAGAAGAACGAGCAGTTGCGGCCGCAGCTTCCGCGCGGATCCCACCACGGCACGAACTTCTCGGGTCCGTTGAACTGCGTTACCACGACCGGACGCGGCCGGCCCCAATAACTCTTGAACGTCAAATTGGTGAGCACGCCCGCGGAAAGCGTGAGCGTAACGAGCAGGAACACCATCGCCCGCCCGGATATCAATAGCGGCCGATCCGGCCGCAGCAGCTTCACCACCAACGCGACAATCGCCGGCGATGCGAGACCCCACGCAATCCACATCGCCGCGTCGCGCGCGAACTCGGCCACGGTGTTGAACTTCAGCGGGAAGGATTTGTTTGCCGCATCGTAAAACAACGAGGCGAGCTTCAGATCCAGCTCGGGATAGATGCCAAACAGCAGCCCGACAAAAGCTGCCAGTCCCAGCGCGATGAAGAGTCCGACCCGGTTCATGGTGCGCGGTTTAGCCGAGCGAACGGCGCATGAAAACCCCTACCCGTCAGGGATCAAGACGGCGGCGGCCGCGATTACGACGGCATCGGCGGCGGAGGCGGCAAGCGGCGCGGCGGCTCGCGCCAGGCGCCGGCATTGCGGCCCGCGATCATCCAGTAGACGATCCCGGCCACAATGCCGGCCCCCGTCATGATTTCCAGGTGACGCCGCACGATGCCTTCGAAGCGCAGCGTTTGGGGGTCGAACGGCACGAGGCCGAGATAACATGCGAGCCCGACAAAGGCGCCGCCGACCGCGTAGGCGAGCGCACCACGGATGTAAAAGGCTTCGGTGATGAGCGCGATGATCATCGCCGGCAACAGCGCAAAGCCGGAGATGAAGATGAAGCCGAAACCGATCATGATGTCGATGGCGCCCTGATCGATCGGCCCTGAGCCGAGATCGCTGAACTCGGGAAACATCACGGCGCCGACAATGATCATCCCCGCCACCAGGCAGGCGGCAAGGAAGGCGAAAGCGATCACGAAGAGCCGGCCGATCAGTGCCATGGGGTACTTCTCATATGCCAGCTTCGATCCACGAACGCGACCCGATATCCTCATCCTGAGGAGCCGCGTCGTCGCCGCATCTCGAAGGATGAGGCCACAGCTCGGGCCTCATGGTTCGAGACGCGCCGGAGCCTGTCATCGGGCCGCGCTTCGCGCGGACCCGTTGGGCGCTCCTCACCATGAGGAACGCCTCAATCCGTCATCGCCATGGCGCGCAGCGCTTGCCGCTCGCGTGCCGACAATTTCTCGGTCTCCGATTTCAGCTGCCCGCAGGCGGCGAGGATGTCGCGGCCGCGCGGCGTGCGCACCGGCGAGGAGTAGCCGGCGTTGAAGATGTATTCGGAGAATTCTTCGATTCTATCCCAGTCCGAGCATTCGTAAGCCGTGCCCGGCCACGGATTGAACGGAATGAGATTGATCTTGGCCGGGATACCCTTGAGCAGTTTTATCAGCAGCTTCGCATCATCAAGGAAATCGTTGACGCCTTTCAGCATCACATATTCGAACGTGATGCGCCGCGCGTTCGACGCGCCCGGATAATCGCGGCACGCCTGCAGGAGTTCGGCGATCGGGTATTTGCGGTTGAGCGGCACCAGCTCGTTGCGCAACTCGTCGCGCACCGCATGCAAGGAGATCGCGAGCATCACGCCGATCTCCTCGCCGGTACGGATGATGTTCGGCACCACGCCCGAGGTCGACAGCGTGATGCGGCGGCGAGAGATGCCGATGCCTTCGTTGTCGGCGACGATCAAGAGCGCATCGCGCACCGCCTCGAAATTATAGAGCGGCTCACCCATGCCCATCATCACGACGTTGGTGACGAGGCGCGTGCCGTTCTCGCGGTCGGCCCAATCATTGAGACGATCCCGCGCGACCATCACCTGGCCCGCGATCTCGCCCGCGGTGAGATTGCGCACCAGCCGCTGCGTGCCGGTGTGGCAGAAGGCGCAGTTCAAGGTGCAGCCGACCTGCGAGGAGACGCAGAGCGTGCCGCGGTCGGTCTCGGGGATATAGACGCATTCGACCTCATGCGGCCGCTCGACCTTGTCGCCGCTCGGCAGCCGCAGCAGCCATTTGCGGGTGCCGTCGTTGGAAATCTGCTCGGCCACGACTTCGGGACGGTCGACGGTGAAATGCCTGGCGAGCTCCGCGCGCATGTCTTTCGACACGCTCGTCATCTCGTCAAAATTCTTCGCGCCGCGGAAATAGATCCAGTGCCAGAGCTGCTGCACCCGCATCTTGCGCTGGGAAGGCTGAACGCCGATGTCGCCGAGGCGATCAGCGAGTTCCGCGCGCGACAAGCCGATCAGCGAGGGCTTGGCCGGCGGCACATAGGATTCGAGCGGGGTCTTTTCCAGGAGCAGTCCGGCCGCGGAACCGGTCTCGATCGAAGCTACGGTCATTCGTTTCTTTGCGCTTGAAATATCTCACCCTCATCCTGAGGGGCGGCGTCTTCGCCGCGTCTCGAAGGATGAAGCCCGGACCTCATGGTTCGAGACGGCGCAAGAGCGCCTCCTCACCATGAGGGTAGAAAGTCATCAAATAAGCCTTCCAGAGCCCGCAAACAATGCAATTCTGGCCGGAAAGGCGATTAGCGCTTGCAGTCCTGCGCGATGCGGTCGAGCGCCTGGGACAAGCCCTTCATCGAGAAGGTATCGGTCGTCTCCGTGCCCTTGGCCGACATGCCCTTCACGGTCGCATCCGCCGAGCGGCGCATGGCCTGGACCATCTGGTCCTCTTCGGCGGCGTTCTTGATCCAGAGGCCGTCGCCCTGGGTGTACATCGCATAGGACGCGCCGCCGACCTCCAGCGTCAATTCCGAACCCGGCTTCAGCATGTAGCCGATCATGATCGAGACTTCGTTGGAAACCTTCTCCGCCGGGCGGGTGGAGACAAAGGCGTAGGCCGGATCGCGCGGCCGGTTCGGCGGATTGGTTTTCGACGTGGTGGGTTTTGCCAGCGCGAAACAGACGCGCTTGCCGTTGGGCGTCGCGCTATAGGCGCCCCAGGGGCCGAACTGGCCGATCAGGGTCGGCTCGGTGCCGCCGGTCATCGAAGGCGGCGGCTTGGCGGGTTCCGGCTTGGCCGCGGCGCTCTTGGTGGCCGTCCCCGTGCTCTTCGCGGCCTCGTTTTTGGTGGCCTTGGGCGCCGGCGCCGGCGTTTGCGCGAAGCTTGCCGCTCCGCACACCAACGCACCCATCATCATTGTGGTGTTCAACAGCCGCCGAAAGAACATGATGCGGTCTGGTTCCCTCATCATTGTGACTGGAAGATGGCCCGGAATGAGTCGAGGACTAAGTCGCTGCGCAGCCGCAGCCATAGCCGGGAAACGGCAACTTGGGAAGGCAGTTGGCTGTCGATGGCGGCTCAGCCCTTCGCGCGCGCCGCCCGTTGCTGTTCCCACTGCACGTCGGTCCATTGCAGCAAATCTTCCGCGCCGGATGAACGCAGATGCGCGCCGCCATCCTGGACTACCATCTCACCGTTGATGTAGCCGGCCTCATCCGAGATCAGGAAACTCGCGAGGTTCGCAAGCTCGCTGTGCTCGCCGGCGCGGCCGAGCGGATTGCGCGAGGCCCAGTTCGAAATCGCGGCCTTCGGGGCGGAGTTGTCCCGTCGCGCCCGGAGTTGGAAACGCACCCGGCGCGATCGCCACCGTGCGCACGCCCTTCGGTCCCCATTCGACGGCGAGGCTCTTGGTCATCGCCAGCACCGCGGTCTTCGCCATCGCCGAGGGCACGGTGAAGGCGCGGCCGGTGATGGTGGAGGTGGAGAGGATGGAAAGCACCACGCCGTTGTGCCTGCCCTCGATCCAGCGTTTGCCGGCGGCGAGCGTGCAATACATCGCGCCGTGCAGCGTCGGTGCGAGGATGGCGTCCGCTGCACGAAACGACAGGTGCTCGGTCTGCGCGATGAAGGTCGCGGCCGCATTGTTGACGAGCACGTCGATCGGCGCCTCGCCAAACACCGTATCCATCATCGCATCGACCGCGGCGCCATCGCGAATATCGCATCTGACGGTGCTGACCTTGCCGCCGGGCTCTTGGCGCATCTCGGCTGCGGTTGCTTCCAGCAGCTCGAGCCTGCGGCCGCAGATGATGAGCTCCGCGCCGAGTTCGAGAAAGCGGCGTCCCATCGCAGCGCCCAGCCCGGAGCCGCCGCCGGTCACCAGAATGCGTTTTCCCTTCAGCAGGCTCTTTTCAAACATCGTTTGACTTCCTCCCAGCGTCTCGCGCCGTATTGTCGGGGCGCTTCAAATCCGGCAAGGAGTATCGAGCCTTCCGTGCCCGTCCGAAAGCCAGGTGTTTCCATGAAAGCCATTCTCTGCTCGCAATACTGCCAACCCGACGACCTCGTGCTGGCCGACGTGCCCGATCCCGTGGCCGGACCCGGCGAGGCCGTGATCGCGATCAAGGCGGCGGCGCTGAATTTCTTCGACATCCTGATGATCCAGGGCAAATACCAGATCAAGCCGCCCTTCCCGTTCTCGCCGGCCGCGGAAATCGCGGGCGTGGTGGAGGGCGTCGGCGCCGGCGTTACCGATTTGAAGGTCGGCGACCGCGTGGTGGCTTCCTGCGGCCATAACGGCGCGCGCGAGAAGATCGCGCTGCCGGCCAATTCGATCGTGAAGATTCCCGACAATCTCGACTTCGACCGCGCCGCCGGCATCATCATCATCTACGGCACCGCGCTGCATGCGCTGGAAGACCGCGCGAGCCCAAAACCCGGCGAGACGCTCGCGGTGCTTGGCGCAGCAGGCGGGACGGGCTTAGCTGCGTGCGAGCTCGGCAAGCTGATGGGGCTGAAGGTGATCGCCTGTGCGTCATCAGACGAGAAGCTTGAGTTTGCCAAACAGCACGGCGCCGAGCTGACACTCAACTACGCCAAGGAAGACCTGAAGGAAGGCCTGCGCAAGCTCACCGGCGGCAAGGGCGCCGACATCGTGTTCGATCCCGTCGGCGGCTCCTACGCCGAAGCAGCGCTGCGTTCGACTGCGTGGGAAGGCCGCTTCCTCGTAATCGGTTTTGCCGCCGGCGAAATCCCCAAGATGCCGCTCAACCTCGCGCTGCTCAAAGGCTGCGATATCCGCGGCGTGTTCTGGGGCCACTGGGCGCGACTCAATCCGGAGAAGAATCGCGCCAATCTGGAGAAGCTGGTGAAGTGGACGGCGGAGGGGAAAATCTCTTCCCATGTCGACCGCACCTTCCCGCTGGCGCAGACCGCCGACGCCCTGAAGGTGCTCGCCGGACGCCAGGCGATGGGCAAGGTCATCCTGCATCCGTGATCCCCAAATCTACAAACTCGTAAATTCTTGGTTAACGCCGCAGGAGGTCATCGCCACCTTGGGATGTGGCAGCCTTTTCCGGCCGGGACATGTTGCAGAAAGCCTTGATTTTGCGGCGCAACTTAAACGTCGGCAAAGATGGTCATGCGCAAAATTAGGCGCGCGTTAACCATAAGTCTCGCCGTGGGTTAGGCCCCTTTGCCGCAAAAAAATCAAAATATCTCCCCAATCGTGCCGTCGAAGGCCGCGTTTTGGGCCGATTCCGGCGGCGATTTAAGGCCTATCAGTAGCGGGGCGCTCATGGCGAACACAGTCAAGAAAAAAGCGGCGCCAGGGAAGCCCCGATTGTTGCGTCACAGTAGTGGGGAACTTCACCATGGTGGATCAACCGAAACGCTATCGGTCCTACGAGCCTGACATCGACGGTCTCGAAGAGGACATCAGCAGCACTGGCGTTCGACCCAGGCCTTATGCTTTCGGAAGAAGCGCTCAGACGGACTATCAATCGAGCAATTCCGTCCCGCTCTTTCTCAGCGACCCCGATGGTGAACCCGATCCGGCGGAGTTCGAATACAACTCGTCGATGCGCGAGCCGCGGCGGTTGTCGATCTCGACGAAGATCCTGCTGGCCACGGTTGCGGCCTCCGCGGTCGCGGTAGTTTGCGCCTGGTTCTCTTCGGATGCGACGCGCGACTTGCTGATCAGCGCGAAAGCGTCGATCTCAACCGTGCTTCCCGTTCCTTCCGCCAACGCGCAGCCCGATGCTCCGACTCCGACGCAACTGACGACGCGCGACATCCAGTTGAAGGATCCTTCGCGGGTGTCGGCCAATCAGATGCCGGGCGCACAACGGCCGCCGCAGCAGGTCGCCGTGCTGCCATCGCGTGAAGACATCTCGTCGGCCTATCAGGCCGCCATTCAGAACCGCGCTCCGGCCGCACCGCCGCCCGCGGCTGCCGCAGCACCTGTGGCCGTAGCACCTGTCGCCGCGCTTCCGGTTGCGGCGCCTCCAGTTGCAGCGCCGGCGCTTGCACCAGCGCCTGCGGCTCCGCCCCACGTCCGACGCATGGATCCGGACGAGCTTGCGATCCTGATGCAGCGTGCCAAGAGCATGCTTGCGGTCGGCGATCTGATGTCCGCCCGGCTGTTGCTCGAGCGCGCCGCCGACGGTCAGGAAGCGGAGGCCGCGCTGATGCTGGCGCAGACCTACGATCCGGACGTGCTCGGCACCTCCGATGTCCGCAACATCACTCCCGAGCCCGCAAAGGCCCGCGCCTGGTACCAGAAGGCCGCGCAGCTCGGTTCGGCCGACGCACAACGCCGGCTGGCACAACTGCCAAACTAAGAACCTCCACACCGGGTTAGGGGACAACATGCGACGCTTATTTGCACTGGCTTTGGTTGCCATCACGATGGCGTGCGGCCTTTCGGCCCGCGCCGAGGAGGAGTATGACCCGGCGAAGGTCAGCGACAGTCTCAAGGCCATCTTCCAGTTCGGCTCGGCGGCGACCAAGCAGGCGCTGAACGCCAACACGGTGACGCTGATCACGGGCACCATCGGAGGCACCTATGTGCAGGTCGGCGCCGACCTCGCCTCCGTGCTCGACGACGGCAACAAGCTGCGCGTGCTGCCGATCGTGGGCCGTGGCTCGGTGCAGAGCGTCGCCGACATCCTGTTCCTGCAGGGCGTCGACCTCGGCATCGTGCGCTCCGACACGCTCGACTATCTCGAGCGCAAGGGCTTTGCCAAGGACATCAAGAAGCAGTTCACCTATGTGACCAAGCTCTACAACGAAGAGATGACGATCATTGCCCCGAAGTCGGTGCAGAACCTGCGCGATCTCGAAGGCAAGACCGTCAGCGTCGACCTGCCCAATGGCGGCACCTTCGTCACCGCGCTCACGGTCGCCGAGCGGCTCGGGATGAAGGCCAATTTCGTCTATATCGAGCAGCGCATCGCGATGGAGAAGCTGAAGGCCGGCCAGATCGACGCCGTGATCGTGGTGGGCGGCAAGCCGTACAAGTCGGTCTCGAACTTCAACAATGACGGCCGCTTTCACCTCGTCAATGTGAGCTACGACAAGCCGCTGCAGGCCGACTATCTGCCGGCCGCCCTCACCTCGAAGGACTATCCGAACCTGATCGCGGAAGGAGAGCGGGTGGACACCATCGCGGTGCCGGCGGTGCTCGCGGCCTATAACTGGGCGCCGGGCTCCGAGCGCTATCGCAAACTCACGCAGTTCGTGGATGCGTTCTTCACCAAATTCCCGGCCTTGCAGCATCCGCCGTTCCACCCGAAGTGGAAGGAAACCTCGCTGTCGGCGCCGCTGTCCGGCTGGACCCGCCTGCCCTACGCGCAGCAATGGCTCGACAGTCACAACATCCAACCGGTCGCACGAAGCCGCTTCGACGAGTTCCTGAAGCAGAATCCGGGGGCGGCGAAGGGCGCGCAATCGGAAGCCGACCGCGAAGCGCTGTTCAGGCAATTCCAGGCCTGGCAGTCCGACCAGGCGACGAGGGATACGGCAAAGCCTGATAACGCGCGGGCCCAGGTCCGCACCAGCAAGCAGCAATAACAAGCGATCAACAACAAGCGGCGCGCACGGATCAGCCTGGCCTCACGGCCGGGCTGATCTGCATTCGCAGGCTCACGCTTCCTCTACCCCCCGCTTCAGCGCGGCCCGTGCCGCCTCGCGATGGTCCTCGGTGATGTGGGTCGCGACCAGCCGGATCGCGGTCGCGAGGATGGCGGCGTCATCGGTGAAACCGAGCACCGGCATCATGTCCGGAATGAAGTCGAACGGCAGGATGAAATAGGCGATCGCGCCCAACAGGGCGACCTGGACATGGCGCGGCGTCTGTTTGTCGAAGGCGCAGTAATAGGCCGCAAGCAGATCCTCGGTGAACGGCAGTTTGGCCGCGACGTTCTTCAGCTTGATCCAGAAGCGCTTGCGCACGCTCTCGCGGTCTTCCGCCAGGCGATCGGCCGGCTCAAAACCTGCGCTGGTGTCGGATGCCATATTGCTTTCCCAAGATCTTGCTTCCCAAGGATCGGTTCCCTCAGGCGTCCTCGCGCGGCCAATCGCCGCGGCGGCCCCGTCCACGAGTTGGGGATGCCGAGCGCCCGCCGCAAGGTGGCGTCAGCCGACGCCCAATGCCGCGGCGATGGCGTTCATCGCCTTGGCGAGTTCGATATCCTTCGCAGTCACGCCGCCGGCGTCATGGGTCGCGAGCACCACTTCCACGGTCTTGTAAACGTTGCGCCATTCCGGGTGATGGTCGTGTTTTTCCGCCACTAACGCTGCGCGCGACATGAAGCCGAAGGCTTCATTGAAATCCTTGAAGACGAAGGTTTTGGTAATCGCGTCGCGGCCCTTCACCTCCGCCCAGCCGGGCAGGCCTGCCAGAGCCGATTTCCTCATCTCCGCCGACAGTCGCTGCGTCATATGGACCTCCCTTGTTCAGCCGAACTTTACCCTGACACCCGCCACACCGGTAACCATGACGCAGATGTAACCTGTGGCCGGCAAGGAATTTGCTACAATATTGTTTCAGACCGGCAAGATGAATTTGAGCCTCAAAGGATTGTTTGCCAAGATCGATGACCGAGGATTTTGTGACCGGACCTCCGGTGCCGCCCTCGCCGCGTTCCGCGGCCCGCCGCGCGGTGCTGGTGACGATTGCCGGCGTGCTCGCGATCGTCGGCGCGCTGGTGGCCGGCTATTATTTCGCGGAGCGCCCGGTGACGCTGAAGGTCGCGGTGGGTCCGCCCAACAGCGATGACGTCAAGGTCGTGCAAACGCTGACTCAGGCCTTCGTTCAGCATCGATCCTATGTCCGGCTGAAGCCGGTGCAGACCGATGGCGCGGTCGCAAGCGCGGAGGCGCTGGCGGAAGACAAGGTCGATCTCGCCATCATCCGTGGCGATCTCGACGTGCCGAAGAACGCGCAAGCCGTCGCGACGCTGCGCAAGAATTTCGTGGTGCTGTGGGCGCCGCAGCCTTCCAGGGGCAAGGGCAGGAAGGCGGGGCCGAAGATCACCAAGATCAGCCAGCTCGCCGGACGCCGCGTGGGCGTGGTTGGCAAGACGCAGGCCAACGTCAACCTGCTCAAGATCATCCTGCAGCAATACGGCGTCGATCCCGGCAAGGTCGAAATCATTCAGTTTCCGGCCAACGAAGCGGCCGAGGCCATCCGCAACCAGAAGGCGGATGCCTATCTCGCCGCGGGCCCGCTCAACAGCAAGATCACCGCGGATGCGATTGCGGCCTCCAGCAAGGATGGCGGCAACCCCACCTTCCTTGCCATCGACGCGTCGGAAGCCATCGCGCAGAACCACCCGGCCTACGAGGCCGGAGAAATTCCCGCCGGCACGTTCGGCTCGCCGGAGCGGCCCGACGACGAAGTGAAGACCATCAGCTTCTCCCACCACATCGTCGCGCGCAAAGGCCTTTCCGAGGTGACCATTGCCGCATTCACGCGGCAGCTGTTCGCGACCCGTCAGCAATTGATGACGGATTTTCCGCTCGCCGCGAAGATCGAGACCCCCGACACCGACAAGGACGCCGCGATCCCCGTGCATCCCGGCGCGGCCGCCTTTGTCGACGGCGAGGAGAAGACCTTCCTCGACCGCTACAGCGATTTCATCTGGTGGGGGTTGATGGCGCTGTCGGCGATGGGCTCGGTCGGCGCCTGGTTTGCCGGCTATCTGAAGAAGGACGAGCGCAACAATAATTCCACGCTGCGCGAAAAACTGCTCGACATGATCGCGGTGGCCCGCAAGTGCGATTCCACCGAAGAGCTCGACCGCATGCAGGCGGAAGCCGACGACATCCTGCGCGATACGCTGCAGTGCTTCGAGCATGGCGCCATCGAGGAGGGCGCGCTGACCGCCTTCAACATTGCTCTCGAGCAATTCCACCACGCGGTCTACGACCGGAGGATGCTGCTGGCGAGCCTGCCGCAGAACCTGCAGCGTACCGGCGCACAGCTCCGCGCCACCGGCTCGCTGTAAGCTGTCCGTAAGCCTCGCGCGCCTTGTTGACAGCCCGTTTCTGTTATTGCCCCATCATAGAACCTTTCTAGGTCTGTCGGCGCTCATCCCGACGACCGACCAAGGAGGCTCGCATGACGCTCCAAATCCCCCGCAAAACGCTCCGCCTTTCCCGCCGCCGCTTCCTTTCCACCGCCGCCGCCACCGGCGTCAGCCTGGTTGCGATGCCCTACCTTTCCCGCGCCGCCGACCGGCCGGTGCTGACCCATGGCGTGCAGTCCGGTGATGTCGGCACCGATGGCGGCGTGATCTGGTCGCGCGCCGACCGCCCGTCCCAGATGATGGTCGAGGTCGCCACCACCGAATCCTTCAAGGATGCGCGCGCGCTGCCGCCGATCAAC
The DNA here is from genome assembly GCA_963847045.1 of uncultured Alphaproteobacteria bacterium. GTDB lineage: Bacteria > Pseudomonadota > Alphaproteobacteria > Rhizobiales > Xanthobacteraceae > Bradyrhizobium. The sequence goes on from CAWJYQ010000027.1 coordinate 143,132, forward strand.
ACGCTGCCCGAGAGCGACTTCACCGCAAAAATGCTGGTGGAAAATCTGCCGAGCGGACAGGATATCTTCTACCGCGTGCGCTTCCGCGACCTCTCGCATGTCGAGATCATGAGCGAGCCGGTGGTCGGCCGCTTCCGCACCGCTCCCTCCGACAAGCGCGACGTCAGCTTTGTCTGGGGCGGCGATGTCGCGGGCCAGGGCTGGGGCATCAACCCCGATGACGGCGGCATGTTCACCTTCTCCGCCATGAAGAAGAACAAGCCGGATTTCTTCCTGCATTCCGGCGACACCATCTATGCCGACGGCCTGATCCCCTCTGAGGTCAAGCTGCCCGACGGCAAGGTCTGGAAGAACAACACCATTGCCGAAAAGGCCAAGGTCGCCGAGACGCTCGACGAATTCCGCGCCGCGCACAAATACAATTTCACCGACGAGAATGTACGCAGCTTCAACGCCGAAGTGCCGATCTTCGTGCAGTGGGACGACCACGAGGTCACCAACAACTGGTCGCTGTCGAAGGATCTACCCGCGGCCTACAAGGAGCGCAACATTTCGCTGCTGGCGGCGCGCGCCGCGCGTGCTTTCCATGAAATGTATCCGATGCGGGAAAGCATCGTCGAGCCGGGCCGGGTCTATCGCACGCTCAGCTACGGACCGCATCTCGACGTCTTCATGCTGGACGAGCGCAGCTATCGCGGCCCCAACGGTCCGAACCTCCAAGAGAACTATGGGCCCGACGCCTATTTCCTCGGGCCGGAGCAGATGCTGTGGCTGAAGCGGGGGCTGCTCAATTCGCGCGCGACCTGGAAGGTGATCGCCTCCGACATGCCGCTGTCGATCATCGTCTATGACGATGCGGCCAACAAGAAGGGCTCGGAGGCGTTTGCGCAAGGCGACGGCCCGGCGCGCGGCCGCGAACTCGAGATCGCGGAAATCCTGCGCTTCATCAAGACCGCGCCGATCAAGAACACGGTGTGGCTCACGGCCGACGTACACTACGCCGCCGCACACTACTACGACCCGAACAAGGCGCAGTTCCAGGATTTCGAGCCGTTCTGGGAGTTCGTCTCGGGCCCGCTGCATGCAGGCACCTTCGGCCCCAACGAGCTCGACAACACCTTCGGCCCCGAAGTGAAATTCGTCAAAGCGCCCGGCGCCGGCAAGCAGAACCTGCCGCCCTCCGCCGGCATGCAGTTCTTCGGCCATGTCAAGATCGAGGGCGCCACCGGCCAGATGACCGTGACGCTGCGCGACCGCGCCGACGTCGCGCTGTGGTCGACCACGCTCGATCCGAAAGTGGCGTGATCAGGCCTAACCGGCCGTGAACCACGTACGCGGTTCAAGCGACCACATCAGGCCCAGCCACATTCGGCTGGGCTTGATTTTTTTGAGTTCACCGACGTGCCATCCCGCCGATCGTTTCTCATCGTCGCGTTCCTGGTCGCCTTCGCGCCCATCGCCGCGGCACAGCAACCCGGTCAAACGCCCGCCGAACGGGCAGCGCTTGTCCGCGATGCCTTTGCTTCGGCCTACGGCCAGGCGCTGACCGCCGAGCTTGGCAACTCGCTGCGCAAGGACGCCGATCCGGCCTGTCTGAAGGACAAGGGATTGGAGGCCGGCCAGCTTGAAGCGCGCGGCCGCGACCTTCTGATCAAATGGGGCACGAAGTTCTCGGAAGGCGTTGCCGCTCTATCCGACATGAAGGTCTATGCCGAACTATTTACCGCCACCGCCGAACTGGATCGACTGAAGCAGAACGCGGACGTGAAGCGATATCTTGCAATCTCCGCGCCGGCGCGGCAGGCGACGCTGCTCGATCTCATTCTTGAGCACTTCGAGCGCTATGTCCTGATCAACAGGGTCAAGCTCACAGCGGTGCATCCGGTCGGGGCCGGAAATCAGGAATTGCTGAGCAAAAATCCTACTGGCGCCACCGAGGAAGCGGTCGACAAATTCATGGCGAGCAGGAAGTCGGCGGCGCTTGACCGCTTCCTCGATCTGTCCGACCAGAACGCCGCGGCGTTTACCGCCTCGATGAGGAAGGATCAGGTCATCGCGCTTGACGGAGCCCAGCAGTTGTTCAAGGGCGTCGAGGCCGATCTGGCCGAGCTCTGCATCGGTCGTCGTGGCTGATCACGATCGCGCCGAGCCTCCGAAGCACTGCAGCACCGCCAGCAGCGCATCGCTCGAACAGGGCTTTGGCAGCCGTGGCCGGTCGGCGAAAGCCGCGGCCACCCGGTCACCGCCATAGCCGGTGACAAAGGCGAACGGGATTTTCAAGGTCGCGAGCTTCTCCGCCACCTCAAAGCTTTTCTCCCGGACCAGACCGACATCTAGCAGGACGAAATCCGGCGCACGCTCGCCGATCATCATCAGTGCATGCGCGACGCTTCCCGCGCACCGCACGACTTTCACGCCAAAGCCGAGGATCGTGTCCTCGAAATCGAGCGCGATGATCGGATCGTCCTCGACGATCAGGACATCGTTGGGCAGGCCGTCGGGCGGGGCAGGTTCCATGATCACGCCAGTTACAGGTGGGGTCTTGGGATCAGGACGGCCGCGGTCGACGCCCGGGCGGCACATCGACGGGTTCCCGCATGAAACCTGCACGATCCCTGCGTTCCTGTCTGTGCACTTGTGGACATAAGTCGGGAACCAGATCGCCTATCGTCGCTTTTATAGGGAGACGAGGAGTTCCCATGTTGACGCGACGAGACGCCGCGGTTGAAGTTACTGATCGGCCGTTCAATAACCTGTTGCGCCGCCTCAACCGCGCGGATTTCGCGCTGATCGAGCCCTATCTGACGCTGATCGAGGCCGAGCCGAACGACTTGTTCTACAGTCCCGGCGCCCATGTCGAGACCGTGTATTTTCCCTGCGGGCCTGGTCTGGTGTCCTATGTGGTGCCGAACGAGGACGGCCGCGACGTCGAGACCATCCTGGTTGGCCGCGAGGGCGCCGTCGGCGGCATTGTCAGCCAGGGCTATCTGCCGGCCTATACCCGCATCTGCGTCAAGTTCGGCGGCCCCTTCGCGCGGCTGCCGATTGGCAAGCTGGAGGCCGCCAAGGCCAATTCTGCGACGCTGCGCAACATCTTCGCGCGCTACGCCGACTGCATGCTGGCGCAGATCTTCCAGTCGACGGCCTGCAACGCGATTCATTCGATCGAGCAGCGCACGGCGAAATGGATCGTCTCGGCGATGGAACGCACCGACGGCAACGACGTCGTGCCGTTGACCCATGAGCAGCTCGCGACACTTCTTGGCGTCGGCCGCTCCTACGCCAGCCGGGTGATCCAGGTCTTTAAAGCCGAAGGCATTGTCGAGACCCGGCGCGGCGCGATCCTGGTGCGCAACCGCGACGGCTTGCAGATGCGCGCCTGCCTTTGCAACGAATCCGTGAAGAACCATTTTGAGGAAGTCTTGCGCGGGGTCTATCCGACCGAGGAGCCGGGCCGCAGCTCGGTGTAGAGGCACCGCCGCCTATTCACCTTTCCCCGTTCTTCGCGGTGAGAGGTCGGCGCGTAGCGCCGGGTGAGGGGAGCCTCCGCGAGTCCAACTCTGACCATGTACGCGGAGACAGCCCCTCACCCCATCCCTCTCCCCGCGAAGAGCGGGGAGAGGGAGAGACGAACGGATAGTATTCGCGCTACACTATAGCCGCATGAGTGGGGCAGTCCTTCACGCCATCTTCGATATCGTGGCCTGGCTCGCGGCGTTCGCGGCCATCTGGTGGCTGTCGCGCGTGCGCGGCCTGCAATTTCCATCGCAGTCCTTCGAGCTGCCCTACATCGCCGCGCTGGTGTTCGGCGCCGGCCTTGGCGCCTATCTGTTCGGCACGCTGAACCTCTGGCTCTCGGGCCAGCCCGGACTCGCGCGCTCGGTCGAGGGCGCGCTGGCTGGCGGCATTGTCGCAATCGAGCTCTACAAATGGAAAAACGGCATCGCGCTTCGCACCGGCGCGCGTTTTGCGCTGCCGCTCGCCATCGGCATCGCGATCGGCCGCATCGGCTGTTACACCGCGGGTCTCGATGATTTCACCTATGGCACGCCGACCGCGCTGCCCTGGGGCCACGATTTCGGCGACGGCATCCTGCGCCATCCAGTGCAGCTCTATGAAAGTGTTGCGATGGCGGTCTTTGCGATCTTCTATGTCGCTGCCGTCTTCCGGCGCGACGAATATATCCTCACTAACGGCTTCTATCTCGCGCTCGCCTTCTACGGCCTGCAGCGCTTCCTCTGGGAATTCTGGAAACCCTATGGCGCATTGATCGGCCCTCTGACATTGTTCCATCTGCTGTCGCTCTTCATCCTGCTTTATGCCGTCGTGATGCTCGCGACGGCGCCTGCCCCGAGGTCCAGTCATGAACGCGCCGCTGCGTAAGGCCCGCCCCTATGTCTTCTGGGGCCAGACCCAATCGCTCTGCGAAACCTGTCTCGCGCTGGTGCCGACCAAGATCCAGATCCTCGGCAACGAGGTCTGGTACGAGAAGCGCTGCAAAGAGCACGGCGTGCAATCGACGCTGGTGTCGAACGACGCGGCCTATTGGCGGCTGTGCAAGGATTTCATCAAGCCCGGCGACCGGCCGCTGAATTTCCAGAGCCGCACCGAATATGGCTGCCCCTATGATTGCGGGCTCTGCCCCGACCACGAGCAGCATTCCTGCCTGGCGCTGATCGAGATTACCGAACACTGCAATCTCACTTGCCCTGTCTGCTTTGCCGAATCTTCGCCGGCGCGGACCTCGTTCACGCCGCTGGCGAAAATCGAGAAGATGCTGGATGCGCTGGTCGAGAGCGAGGGCGAGCCTGATCTGGTGCAAATCTCCGGCGGCGAGCCAACGCTGCACCCGGATTTCTTCGAAATCCTCGAACTCGGTGCGCGCGCGCCCGATCCGCCATGTCATGATCAACACCAACGGCCTGCGGATCGCGCGCGAGCCGGACTTCGTGGCAAAGCTCGCGGAAAACAAGCGCGGACTGGAAGTCTATCTGCAATTCGATTCGCTGGAGCGCGACGCGCTGATCAACCTGCGCGGCGCGGATTTGCGTAAAATCCGTCAGCAGGCGCTGGAAAATCTGGAGCGGCACGGCCTCTCCACCACTCTGGTCGCGACCATCAAGCGCGGCGTCAACGATTTGGAGATCGGCGACATCGTCCGCCATGCTCTCACCTGGAAATGCGTGCGTGGCGTGACGCTACAGCCGGTGCAGGACGCCGGGCGCAACGAGCATTTCAACAAGGACACCGACCGCATCATGCTGTCGGAGATCAGGAAGCGCGTGGTCGAGACCGGCGTGTTCGGCGATAGCGATATGATCCCGCTGCCCTGCAACCCCGAAAGCATCTCGATCGGCTATGGGCTCCGCAACGGCGAGAAGGTGCTGCCACTGACCTCGCTGATCCCGCGCGAGCAATTGCTGGCGGTGATGCCCAACACCATCAGCCCGGAAAAATATCCGATGTTGCGGGAGAAATTCATTGACCTATTCTCGCTGTCGTCGGGACCATCAAACACCAGCGAGCGCGTCGCGGAATTGCTGTGCTGCCTGCCGACCTTCGAGGTGCCGGACGGCCTGTCCTACGAGAACGTCTTCCGCGTCACCATCGTGCAGTTTCTCGACCGCTTCAACTTCTGCGTCGGCAACGTCAAGCGCTCCTGCATCCATTTCGTGACCGAGAAGGGCGCGATCATCCCCTTCGACACCTACAATCTGTTTTACCGCAACGGCAAGATCGACGGCATCCGCGCCGCTATGGCAGGCCAGACCTATCGTGCGGGGCAGATGGAGGAGATCCCGCGATGAGCGACACGCCTCCGCCGGTTCTGCCACCCGTTCCGACACCAGAGCAGGCACGCAGCGGCTGCATGACGGCGTTCATGGTCATCGCCGGGATCATTCTGCTGCTGCCCGGCCTCTGCTCGCTGTTCTTCGTTTTTGCCGGCGTCGCCAGCGCTTCCGACCTTCAATTGGTGGGCGCGTGTCTGGTTGTGGCGTGCATTGGTGTCGCCTTGATCTGGGCGGCCATACGCGGCCGCCCGCGCTAGGAGGGCAGGAGGACGTCGTGCAGCCATGACCACTTCGATCGTTCAACGCCGCCTCCCGTGCCACACGCTCCAGACAATTTCCCTCCACCGCCGCCAGAGCAACGCGGCGGCTGCGCGACGGCGTTCATGGTATTGTTCGGGGTCATCCTGCTGCTGCCCGGCGTCTGTGCCATCATCTTCGGGGCTGCGGCGGTCTCGGAGCGAAGCTTCGATCCCGCGTTGGCCGCGTGGGTCCTCATCGGGCTTGCGGTCGGATTTGCCGGCATCATGCTGATCCGCGAAGCGATCCGCGGGCCTCGATCATGAGCGCTTCTCCTGAGCCACCTCCTCCTTCGGTGCCGCCGCAGCAGCGCAGCGGCTGCACGACGGCGTTCATGGTCATCGCCGGGATCATCCTGCTGCTGCCCGGCCTCTGCGCGCTGCTGTTCGCGGGCGGCCCGCTGATTACAGAGGGCAGGTTCGAATCCGGCTTCGCGCCGTTCATATTGATCGGACTGCTCGTGGGTTTTGCGGGCGTCATGCTGATTTGTAGCGCGATCCGCGGGCCCCGGTCGTGAGCGACGATTACAAATACCTGCCGCCAGCGCCCCCGTCTTCGGGCGGCTGTCTAACAGCCCTGTTGCTGGAGGTGGGCATGTTGCTTTGGTGCCCGGCCTGTTGTGCGCGGTCATTCCCAGAGGCGGCGACAGTTCGATAGCCAGCGCGGCCTTACTCCTCGCCCTCGGCGGGTTTGTGCTGATTATCTGGGCTATCGCTAGAAAGTCGCGCCCATGACATTTTTGCAAAGAAACCAAGTCCGGTTTGACGCCAAATTCAGCTAACCAAACCCCAAACAACCCATTGTTTTTTGACGTTTTCTGAATATATTGCGCCGCAACGCGTAAGGAGTCGCCCGGTCTGTTGGCCGGGCTTCCTTTTTGGGGATCGTAACCCCCTCGATTCCGTTTTTTAGGCGTGGTCCGGAAGGGCTGATCCCGGTTTCCGGTGAGATCGCGCTGTCATCGCACGACCCTAGAAGAAGAGCCATGAACCTTCGTAACGTCGCCATCATCGCCCACGTCGACCACGGCAAGACCACGCTGGTCGACCGCCTGCTGCAGCAATCCGGCACCTACCGCGACAATCAGCGGGTGGTCGAGCGCGCCATGGACTCCAACGATCTGGAGCGCGAGCGCGGCATCACCATCCTGGCGAAGGCCGCCTCGGTGCAGTGGAAGGACACCCGCATCAACATCGTCGACACGCCCGGCCACGCCGATTTCGGCGGCGAGGTCGAGCGCATCCTGAACATGGTCGATGGCGCGCTGGTGCTGGTGGACGCCGCCGAAGGACCGCTGCCGCAGACCAAGTTCGTGGTCTCCAAGGCGCTCAAGGTCGGGTTGAAGCCGATCGTCGTCATCAACAAGGTCGACCGTCCCGACGCGCGTCCGACCGAAGTCATCAACGAGGTGTTCGACCTGTTCGCCGCGCTCGACGCCAGCGAGGAGCAGCTCGACTTCCCGATTCTTTATGGTTCAGCCAAGCAGGGCTGGATGGCCGAGAGCCCGGAGGGTCCGAAGGACAAGGGCATGCAGCCGCTGTTCGACCTGATCCTGCGCCATGTCGCGCCGCCGACCGTCGAAGAAGGCCCGTTCCGCATGATCGGTACCATCCTCGAAGCCAACCCCTATCTCGGCCGCATCATCACCGGCCGCATCACCTCAGGCTCGATCAAGCCGAACCAGCAGGTGAAGGTGCTGTCCGCCGACGGCAAGCTGATCGAGCAGGGCCGGCTCACAAAAATTCTCGCCTTCCGCGGCATTGAGCGCACGCCGCTTGACGAGGCCGAAGCCGGCGACATCGTTGCCATCGCCGGACTGACCAAAGGCACTGTCGCCGACACCTTCTGCGATCCCTCCGTCGATACGCCGCTGCCGGCGCAGCCGATCGATCCGCCGACGGTGTCGATGTCGTTCATCGTCAACAATTCGCCGCTCGCCGGCACCGAAGGCGACAAGGTGACCTCTCGCATGATCCGCGACCGCCTGCTGCGCGAAGCGGAAGGCAATGTCGCGCTGCGCGTCACCGAAGCCTCGGACAAGGATTCCATGGAAGTTTCGGGCCGTGGCGAATTGCAGCTCGCGATCCTGATCGAGACCATGCGCCGCGAGGGCTTTGAGCTTTCGGTGTCGCGGCCGCGCGTCGTGTTGAAGAAGGACGACGCCACCGGCCAGTGGCAGGAACCGATCGAGGAAGTCGTGATCGACGTCGACGAGGAGCATTCCGGCGTCGTCGTGCAGAAGATGAGCGAGCGAAAGGCCGAGATGATCGAGATGCGTCCCTCCGGCGGCAACCGACTGCGGCTGGTGTTCTACGCACCGACCCGCGGCCTGATCGGCTACCAGGGCGAACTCCTCACCGACACCCGCGGCACCGCGATCATGAACCGCCTGTTCCACGGCTATGCGCCGTTCAAGGGCGAAATCCAGGGCCGCCGCAACGGTGTGTTGATCTCCAACGACCAGGGCGAGGCTGTCGCCTACGCCATGTTCAAGCTGGAAGACCGCGGCCCGATGATGATCGAGCCGGGCTGGAAGGTCTACAAAGGCATGATCGTCGGCGAGCACACCCGCGACAACGATCTCGAGATCAACGTGCTCAAGGGCAAGCAGCTCACCAACATCCGCACCACCTCGAAGGACGAGGCGGTGCGGCTGACGCCGCCGATCAAGATGACGCTGGAAAAGGCGCTCGCCTATATCGAGGACGACGAGCTCGTCGAGGTCACGCCGAAATCGATCCGGCTGCGCAAGAAGTTCCTCGACGCCAACGACCGCAAGCGCGCGGAAAAGGCCAAGGAAGCAGTGGCTTAAACGCCCGCTGTCATGCCCCGGCTTGACCGGGGCATCCAGTACGCCGCGGCCTCTCGGCTCTACCGCACCGTCTCTGGAATACTGGATCACCCGTCATCGGGCGCGCGATAGCGCGACCCGGTGACGGGTGATGACAGCTATTCCATGGCCGGCTTCTAGCCCGACGGCGAACATGCTAGAGCCACGCGCATGACTGCCCTCCCCTCCTCCGTCGACATCGCCATCATCGGCGCGGGTGCCGCCGGTCTCGGCGCGGCGCATGCGCTGAAGGATTCCGGCCTCTCCTTCCTCGTGCTGGAGGCGCGCGACCGCGTCGGCGGCCGCGGCTACACCATCATGGCCGCGCCTGACGTCGTCTTCGATGTCGGCTGCGGCTGGCTGCATTCGGCCGACGAGAATTCCTTCGTGAAAATCGCCGAGCGGCTGAAGTTCGAGATCAACAAGGACCTTCCGCCCTGGCGCGACCGCGCCGTCGGCAACGCCTTTCCGCCGGAACAGCGCGGCGATTTCATCCGCTCGCTCGACGAATTCTTTCAGCGCGTCGACGAAGCCGCCAAGACGGCGATCAAGACGGGCCGCGATGCGCCGGCCGACACTTGCCTGGAGCCCGGCAATCGCTGGAATCCGATGATCGATGCGATCTCGACCTACATCAACGGCTGCGAAACCGATCAGGTCTCGATTCTCGACTTCGACGCCTATGAAGACACCAACGTCAATTGGCGGGTGCGGCGCGGCTACGGCGCGCTGATGGCCGCCTATGGCGCCGCGCTGCGGACAGCCTTCAACTGCGTTGTCACGCTGATCGATCATTCCGGAAAGCGCCTGCGCCTCGAGACATCGCGGGGCACGCTCGCGGCCGACAAGGCCATCATCACCGTGCCGACCAATCTGATCGCTGAGGAAGCGATCCGTTTTCACCCCGCGCTGCCGGAGAAGGTCGAAGCCGCGGCGAAGCTGCCGCTCGGCTTCGCCGACAAGGTGGTGCTGGCGCTGGCCGAGCCGGACGCGCTGCCAAAGGAAGGCAACCTCCGCGGCGCCACCATGCGCACCGAGATGGGAACCTATCACCTGCGTCCCTTCGGCCAGCCCTGCGTCGAAGGTTTTTTCGGTGGCCGCTTTGCGCAAACGCTGGAAGACGCCGGCGACGGCGCCATCGCCGCGCACTCGATCGACGAGATCGTCTCCTTCCTCGGCAACGATTTCCGCCGCAAGCTGAAACCCTTAACGGAATCGCGCTGGGCCCACGACCCCTTCGCCCGCGGCTCTTACTCCCACGCCCTGCCCGGCCATTCCGGCAAGCGCGCCGTGCTCGCCGCGCCCGTCGATGGCCGTCTGTTCTTCGCGGGCGAGGCGACCTCGCCGAACTTTTTCACGACCGCGCACGGGGCGAGGGATAGCGGGGAACGGGCTGCGAAAGAGGTGCTGGCGACACGGCCGGCCAAGTAGCCCCGTCATTGCGAGCGAAGCGAAGCAATCCATCTCGCCGCGGAGGCGTTCTGGATTGCTTCGTCACGGAGCCTGTCATCGGGCCGCGCTTCGCGCGGACCCGTTGGCTCCTCGCAATGACGGGGAGTCATTCGAGCACGCGTGCTCGGAGCGCCGCATCCGGCACGATGCACGCATCGTACTTCCCGAATATCCGGTATCGATTCTTCGCGACCAGATTGTACACCAAGTCGCGCAGCGGTCGCGGCACGGCGAACAGCACGCGCACCCAGCCCCATCCCGGCAATAGCGACAGCACCGTCAGCGCGCCGTCGGACTTGAAATACGCCACGCCGCCATGGATCACGGCGTTGGTGTCGGGATCACCGGCATCGATGCCCAGCGCCTGTGCCAGCCGTGTGCCATAGGGCGACTGGATCGGTGTGAAGCGGAAGCGCGCGGGCCTGTCGCGCGCGACGACGAAGCGGACCCAGCGCGAGCAGAATACGCAGACGCCGTCGAACAGGATCACGTCATCGTCGGGCCACAGGGTCATCGATTGTCCAATGTCAGCAGCGCCACCAGCATCAGCACGATCGCGGGGCCCGTCTTGACCAGCGCGCCGAGCGGCTCGATCCAGAGATCGGGCGTCAGCAGCGCCGTGCCCGCCATATAACCGAGCGAGACGAAAATGCCGGCGATCAGCCCGATGGCCGCGGTGCGGCGGAAGGCGATCAACACGCCGATGCTGATGTCCATCAGGCTGGTGATGCCGGCAAACGGCGTCACCAGCCAGCGCGGAAAGCCGTGCGAGGCCAGGATCGCCTTGGTCGCCGGGAAGGAGATCACCAGCGCAATGAAGCCCGACGCCACCCAGAACAGCACGAGGCTCGCCGGCATCAGCGCCTTGACAGGGAATAGCCGCGCGAACCATTTGTCCTGGATGGTCGCCGAGCGTTGCCCCACCACTTGCGCGATCGTCTTCGGCACGATGGCGGTCGCCGCCATCCAGGGCGCGGGATCGCCGGCGACGCCGCGGCGCAGTTCGGCGATCGCCGTGGAACGCATCGGCGGCATCCAGCCGAGGCGGCTGGCGAGGTCGCCGAGCTTCGCGCCGAGATCGAGCAGGAAGGTCGGCATCCGGATGCGCGTCCAATCGGCTGTACCGAAGGCAAAGCGGAACTGATCGATCACGCCGCCGAGCGAAATCTTCTGCGGCTGCATCAGGTCCCAGCTCACCGCGTTTGCGGCTTCATCGTCGCGCACCGCGAGCCACGCGATGGTCTCGGCGATGTCCTCGACCGCGACCGGCTGGAAGGGTATGGCGGACTCCTCCGCCGGCAGATCGAGCGGAAACGCCGCCAGCGCGCGGACCAGGGCGCTGCCGCCATAGGCCGATGGCGCGATCACAAAGCCGGGGCGCAGGATCGCGTAAGCGATGCCGGAAGCCGCGATCAGCCGCTCCGCCTCGCGCTTGGTGGTCGCAAACGCCGTGCGGTCCTCTTCAGTCGCGCCGGGGATCGAGATATGGATCAGCCGGGCTGTGCGCACGCTGTCCTTGATCGCCTGCAACAGCCGCTCGACAAAATCGCAGTGCACGGCGCGGGTGTCGCTGCCCGGACCATCCTGCAGCACGCCGAGGCAATTGACGACGACATCGCTGGCGCGCTCGCGCAGCAGCCGCGCCAGCGTGGCGGAAGCCATCGACAGGATGGGCATCTCCAGATCGAGCGCATTCGAGCGCTGCGACGCGGAGAAGCTCCGCGCCACGCCTATGGTCTCAAAACCCCGGATGCGCAGATCGTCGGTGACATAACGCCCGATCAGGCCGGAGGCGCCGAGCACCAGGATTTTGCGGGATGGCTGGCTCATCTGGTGGGCATGATCCCGAAAAGTGAGAACCGGTTTTCGGACAAGATCAGCCCCCTTAAAAAGGCTTCGCGATCATCAAATACAGAATGATCATAACCGAGCCGAAGCCGGGAATGCCGAAGGCGAACCAGCGGCGAAACAGCGCAAAATAGCGAGCCGGCAGCGGCTGGCTTTTCTCCGCCGCCAGGCGGGCGAGATTGCGCATTTCCAGCTGCATGAAGATCACGGGTATCCAGAACGCGCCCGCGACCGCAAACAGCACCAGCGAGGTGGCGAGCCAGCCTTCCGTGGGGCTGGTCGAAGACAGCATCATCAGCACGCCGCCGGTGATCGGCTGCGCGATCACGGCTGTCAGCGTGAACAGCATGTCGGCGATGACCACGACCGAAGCGGTGCGCGCGATGAAGGCGGCGGAGCGGCTGCGATGCGCCATCAGCATGAAAAAGGCGATGCCGCCGCCGGTGCCGAGAATGACGATGGCGCCGAGCACATGCAGATATTTGACAATGAAATACGGTGTCATCGTTTCTTCGCCGCCACCTGCGCCTTCAGCACGCGATCAAGCCCGGATGCGGCGAGCTTAACGCCGCTTTCGGTTTCCGGCAGCCAGTGTCCCTCGCCGCCGGAAGCCGGCAGCACGCGGAAATCAACCTTGCCGCCGCCGGCACGGAAGCTATCAACCAGCTTCTTCGAAAACTCCGGCGAGAAATATGTGTCGTTGGCCGCGACCAGCCAGGTCACCGGCACCTTCGCCTGCCTGCCGAAGGAGGTGGCCGCGGCGATCAGCGTATGCGGCGCGCAAATCTGGTTCTCGAAATCATTGGCATGCCCGCCACGGCCGGGCGCGAAGGCGATGATGGCCGAAACCGCCTTTGAGTCTTCGTTCGATAGCGCCAGCGCGCCCCAGCCACCGGCCGAATGCCCGATCACGACAGCGCCATCCGGGCGGATGAAGGGCTGAGTGCGCAAAAATTCCAGCGCGAGCCGGATCTGGTCGGCGGTGGCGCGGCCGGAGCGGACATAGTCGGCCTCGTCGCAGCCGCCCTGGTCCTCGAGGTAGGCGCCGCCGGTCGCGCCATGCCCGAGCCGCTCCGGCACCAGCACGGCGAAGCCGCGCGCCACCAGGAACGCGGCCAGCGCGCGGTATTCCGGCTGCGGCATTTGCGCGCGACGCAGCACATTTTGCGTCGTCGCATGCGCGATCACGGCAAGGTGAAATGGTCCGTCGCCGGCGGGGCGAAACAGCACGGCGCGCGCGCCTCGGGAGACCTCCGGCGTCGGCACCAGCCATGGCTGTTCGCGGTTGGGCTCTCCCTCCGCGCCCAGTGCCCCGTAGGGTGGCGCGGTTTGCTGGGTGAAAAGCAGCAGCACCGTGAGCGCAAAGCAGGCTTTCAACAAACGCATGAAGACCAGAACACCGTGGGAGAGAAGATTCGCCGAAAGACTAGCAGCGGCGAATCAACGCCCGCGAATCTTTTCGTGATGCGGTCGCAACTCGGTCTCACAGCAGCTAGACGCAACGCGCGCACGGCCGATCTGATGTCCCTCGCATCAGCGAATGCCGGTTAGGTGGGCGCCCTGTCCTTTTTCGGCACACCCCTGTCAAAAACTGATGCACAAAGTCCACAGGTTAACCGATAATTAAGGATAGACCTTGAAGGCGGCCCGCCGAGTTGCTTTGATAAGCAACCATGAGCACTACGCTAATCGAGGTTCGGCCGGCCAAAGCTGCGGATGCTTCCGCGGTGGCGTCGACCCATGACGAAGCTTGGCGGGCGGCCTATCAGGGCATCATCCCCGGCGCCGAGCTCGAAAAGCTGATCAACCGCCGCGGTCCGCAATGGTGGGACTCGGCGATCCGCAAGGGTAGCCGCGTCAGCGTGCTGGTGTTCGGCGACAAGATCGCGGGCTATGCCAATTACGGCCGCAACCGCGCCCGCAGCCTGCACTTTGAAGGCGAAATCTACGAGCTTTACCTTCGCCCGGAATTCCAGGGGCTGGGCTTCGGCCGCAGGCTGTTCGCCGCCGCCAAGCGCGACCTGGCGCAGAGCGGGCTGAAGAGCATGGTGGTCTGGGCGCTGTCCGACAACGATCCCGCCACTGAATTCTACCGCGCCCTCGGCGGCCGCATGGTGGCGCGTTCCTCCGAGCGGTTCGGGCCGAAGTCGCTCGACAAGGTCGCCTTCGCCTGGACGAACTGACGTCCGCCTGCGGTCGATTGCTTGCAAAGCATCGCCATTGCCGGGCCTTGACCCGCCTGCGGGGCCGAAGCAGCCTGTGCGCGAGGTGGTCTCATGACCCTTCGGCGAGGCGAAGGCCCGGCAATCCATCATTGAAAGAAGCTTTGTTCAGGATTGATGGATACGCGGGTCAAGCCCGCGTATGACGAGTGTAGACTGACGGTCCGCGACCGCCCAATGAACGAGAGAGCTATCCATGCGTATTGACGCCATCTCCATCGGGATCGATCCGCCGCGCGAGGTCAATGTCATCATCGAGGTGCCGGTCGGCGGCGAGCCGATCAAATACGAGATGGACAAGGAGGCCGGCACGCTGGTGGTCGACCGCTTCCTCTACACGGCGATGCGCTATCCCGGGAACTACGGCTTCATCCCGCACACGCTGTCCAATGACGGCGACCCCTGCGACGTGCTGGTCGCCAACACCCGCGCCATCGTGCCCGGCGCGGTCATGAGCGTGCGGCCGGTCGGCGTGCTGTTGATGGAAGACGAGGCCGGCGGCGACGAGAAGATCATCGCGGTGCCGTCGTCCAAACTGACCCAGCGCTATGACAAGGTGAAGGGCTATTCCGACCTGCCCGATATCACCCTGCAGCAGATCCAGCACTTCTTCGAACACTACAAGGACCTCGAGCCCGGCAAATGGGTCAAGGTGCTGCGCTGGGGTGGGCCCGAAGACGCGCACAGGCTGATTCTGGAAAGCATTGAGCGGGCAAAGAAGAAGTAGCGCCTCGTCATTCCGGGGCATTCGCGGAACGCGAATGAGCCCGGAATCCATACCGCGGAAGCTATCCGTAGATTGCTATGGGAGACGATCTTTAACCCAACAATGGGCTGTGGTTATGGATTCCGGGCTCGCGCTTCGCGCGCCCCGGAATGACGACGGTTTAGACTGCCGGCTTCGACAACCCCGCAATCGCGCAGGCGGCGCGCAGCGTGTTCACCAAAAGGCACGCCACCGTCATCTGTCCCACGCCGCCCGGCACCGGCGTGATGGCGCCCGCGACGTTCAGCGCCTCGGCAAAAGCGACATCGCCGACCAGCTTCGCCTTGCCCTCCGCCGCAGGCAGGCGGTTGATGCCGACATCGATCACGGTCGCACCCGGCTTGATCCAGTCGCCGCGCACCATTTCGGGCTTGCCGACCGCGGCATAGACCAGATCGGCGCGCGCGGTCAGTTGCGGCAGATCGCGCGAGCGCGAATGCGCGATCGTCACCGTGGCGTTCTCGTTGAGCAGCAATTGCAGCAGCGGCCGGCCGACCAGATTGGAGCGGCCGATCACGATCGCATTCATGCCCTCGAGCGAGGCATGCACGCTTTTGGTCAGGATGATGCAGCCGAGCGGCGTGCAAGGCGAGAGCGCGGCAAAGCCGCCGGCGAGCCGGCCGGCATTGTTCGGATGCAGCCCATCGACGTCCTTGGCGGGATCGATGGCGTTGATGATGGTTTCGGTATGAATTGATTTCGGCAGCGGCAGCTGCACCAGGATGCCATGCACGGCAGGATCGCCGTTGAGCTTTGCGATCAGCGCCAGCAGCGTGTCTTGCGGGACATCGGCCGGCAGCTTGTGTTCGAAGGACGCCATGCCGGCTTCCTGCGTCTGCTTGTGCTTGTTGCGGACGTAGATTTCGCTGGCGGGATCGTTGCCGACCAGCACCACGGCGAGGCCCGGCACCAGATCGTGGTCGCGCTTGACCCGCGCGACTTCGCTCGCGACGCGGGCGCGTAGTTCTGACGCAATGGCCTTGCCGTCGATGATTTTGGCCGTCATCTCATTCCTTCTTCGCTGCGGTAAGTAGCCGCAAGGCTTCGCCGAGCCGCGCGGGATCGCCGTCCACGGCGATCTGCTTCATCCGCGAGGTCGCGCCCGACAACAGCCGCACATGCCCCTTGGGCACGCCAAGCGCTTTCGCCAGAAGCTCCATCACCGCGCGATTCGCCTCGCCGCCCTCGGCAACTGCGCGCACCCGCACCTTCACCACGTTGCGGCCATTCGAAAGCGTCTCGATCCCGTCGATGTCGTCGCGGCCGCCGCGCGGCGTCACCCGCAGGCTGACGCTGATGCCGTCGGGGGAATAACGCCAAGGGTCCATGGAGAAGGATCCATCGAACCCGTGCGATCAAATGACGTTGGGGTAGATGTAGTAGATGATCACCCGCTGGATGAACATGATGATCAGGATCAGGATGATCGGCGAGATGTCGAGGCCGCCGAGGCTGGGCAGGAAATTGCGGATCGGCGCCAGCAGCGGTTCGGTGATCCGGTACAGGAACTCCGCCACGGCTGCTACAAACTGATTGCGCGTGTTGACGACATTAAAGGCGATCAGCCAGGACAGGATCGCGGACGCAATCAGGAGCCAGACGTAGAGATCGAGGACGATCATAACGATGTCGAGAACGGCGCGCATGCGGAGAGACTCGGAGGCTTCGATCGCGGGTGGGTTCAGTTGCTAGATATCGGTTCCACCCCGCCCAAACAAGGGAAGCCGCCGGCGAATCGCCCGGAAAAGCCGCGATTTTCGCGTTTCCTTAACGGGCCTTTCCTTGACTTGGTCTGGTTGCGGATTTAAATGGCGCCCTGTCCGCCGCCTCTCTTTGAGGAGGCCGCCGCGGAGGGGCCATAGCTCAGCTGGGAGAGCGCGTCGTTCGCAATGACGAGGTCGGCGGTTCGATCCCGCCTGGCTCCACCACGCTTCGCCCTTCGGGCTACGCGTGGCGCAGCCAAGTGATAGCCGAAGGGCGAAGCGTGGTGCCCGGCGAAGCCCGCAGGGCGAAGACGGGCCTAGGCAAACTTGGCGATCAGCTCAACAACCTCACCTCCCCGTAAACCGCGGTGCCCGCTTCTCCACAAAACTCGCCACGCCTTCCCGGAAATCCGCCCCGCGCAGCGCCACGATCATCTCGCGATTTGCATCGATGGTCGCTTCCGCCAGTGTCTGGAACGGCACGTCGTAGAGCTGGCGCTTGATGACCGCGATCGCGCTGGGCGAGACGAAGTCGGCGAGATCGCGTGCGTAGGCATAGGTCTCCTCGCGCAGCTTCTCCGGCGGACAGAGCCGGTTGACCAACCCGATCCGCAGCGCCTCGTCGCTGGACACGCGCCGCGCCGACATCAACAGGTCGAGCGCATTGGCATGACCGACCAGACGCGGCAGCATCCAGGAGATGCCGTGCTCGGCAATCAGCCCGCGCCGCGCAAACGCCGTGGTGAAGACCGCGCCCTCGGCGGCAAAGCGCAGGTCGCAATAGAGCGCATGCACGAGCCCGATGCCGGCGGTCGCGCCGTTGAGCATGCCGATGATCGGCTTTGGAATCGACGGATAATAGGCGTAGCGCGTCTGCCAGTCGGGCCGCCGGTTCATGTCGAAGGACGGGATGTTTTCGGCGCGCCGCATGGCGTCGGGATCGATTGTCTTGAGCGCCTCCATGTCGGCGCCGGCGCAGAAGGCGCGTCCGGCGCCGGTCAGTACGATGACGCGGACATCATCGTCGCGGCTTGCCGCCATCATCGCCTCGCGCACCTCATGCTCCATGATCCCCGTCCAGGCATTCATGCGATCGGGGCGGTTGAGCGTGATGGTCGCGATCTTCTCGCTGACCTCGTAGAGAATCTGCTGATAGGCCACGTCCGTCCTCCCGTTGCTTGTCCTGTTGCAAGCTTCGAGAGCATGATCCGGAAAAGTGGGCACCGGTATTCCGAAAAGATCATGCTCAAACTAAAGAGCCAACCCTAGCACATCGGAAGATTGGAGGGTTTTCCGCGCGACGGAAGCGCTACTCAGCAGCCTGTGCCAACATCATCGCCGGCGTCAGCGCGAGCCAGCCGTCGATAAACGATTTCAGCCAGGCGCGCTCGACCACGTCATGGATGGCGCGTCCGTCGAAATGCAAATGGCGCGGCCGCGCGCCCGGCTGCTCCGTGCTGCCGTACGTGGTCCAGCAGCACATCATCTTGAAGGTGACGTCGGGATGGAACTGCAGGCCGAAGGCGTTGCCCCAGCGGTAAGCCTGCATCGGAAAATCGTCGCCGGCGGCGAGCAATTCGGCGCCGCGCGGCAGCTCAAACCCTTCGCGATGCCAGTGGTAGACCTGCGCCGGCCAATCGGAGCACAGCGCGAGGCCTGCCTCGGTCGGGCGGATCGGGTAATAGCCGATCTGGGTCAGGCCTTGCGCATGCGGCGCGACGGCGGCGCCGAGTTGCTTCGCCAGCATCTGCGCGCCGAGGCAGATGCCGAGAAACGGCCGCTGCTCCCGCAAGGGAACTTCGATCCAGTCGATCTCATAGCGCACATACTCGTCGCCATCATTGGCACTCATCGGTCCGCCGAAAACGATGGCACCGGCATGCCCATCCAGCGTCTCCGGCAAGGCGTCGCCGAAGCGGGGACGGCGGATGTCGAGGGGATAGCCGAGGGCGCGCAGCACGTTGCCGACGCGGCCGGGAGTTCGAACTCTCCTGATGCAGCACGATCAGCACCGGCGGCAGGGGCCGGGTGGCTTCGGCATTCGCGGCCGATCGCAAAAGGAATGGTCGTTGCCTTGTCATCAGGCTGCAATCTTAGCTAAGCAGGGGTTAACATCGTGTGAGGGCGCGCACACACAGGCCCAAGCAAAGGCCGGGCCAACTAGTGGAGCGGATTTGACGTTCGCTACCCGCTTGCGGCGAACTCGCAAGCGAACGTCAAATCCAAAGCTCCACTAGAAACAATATTTTGCTAGTGGTCCTCTAATTCCAACATTCGCAAAGTGACCGCTGCGACGGGATGCGAATGTTGGAATTGGACCACTAGCGCTTGCGGAGCTGGAAAGCGCCGACCGCGCCCAGGATGAAGCCGCGCGGAAACAGCCGGAGCGCCAGCGGCACCAGCTTGATGCCGAGGCCGGGCAGCACGGCGCGCCGGTTCGCCATCAGCCCGCGATAGCCTTGTTTAGCGACATCGGCGGCCGAGACATTCAGAATCGCGGAGTCGAAGCCGGGCTGGAATCCCGCCCGCACCTGGAATTCGGTCGGCACCGGCCCCGGACAGAGCACGGTGACCCGCACGCCGTGCGGCTTCAATTCCTGCCGCAGCGCCTCGGTGAACGACAGCACGAAGGCCTTTGAGGCGTAGTACATCGCCATGCCCGGCCCCGGCAGGAACCCCGCGATCGAACCGACATTGAGGATGCCGCCGCGATATTTGATGACGCTCGGCGTAAAGCGCAGCGACAAATCGGCCAGCGCGCGGATGTTGACATCGATGATGCCGAGCTGCTCGGCGCGGTCGAGCTCGGCCGCCCGGCCGAACAGGCCGAAGCCGGCATTGTTGACGAGATACTCGACCTCGGCGCCGGCCGCTTGCAACGCGGCCTCGATTCTGTCGCCGGCGTCGGGCGCCTGAAGATCGCAGGGGATCAGGATCGGGGGCTTGCCGCCTGCGGTTGCAATGCCCCGCGCCAGCGCCTCGAGCCGATCTGCCCGCCGCGCCACCAGCGCCACACGATGACCGTTCGCGGCAAAGACGCGCGCCAGTTCGGCACCTATGCCTGCCGAGGCACCGGTAATCAGCGTCAGACGCTCGGTCACAATTCTAGGCTCTTTAAGTCAATCAGGGAATACCGCGGTATCACGGTGACGAGAGCATAGGCGCGCGGTGGGATGCAAGCCATCCCGTGAGCATGGCGGCGTGCGCAAAAGCATTAAGCGCGATGATGTGCCTTATTTGCCAAATAGATTAAAGTTCCTTCATGTGCGCGAGTACGGCGCGTTCGGCTCAATCGCCCGAAACGGGGACCTGTCGCCGCTCGGCGACGCGGTGTTTCAGCTCGAGCCGGTCGCGCGACGAAATGCCCAACAGGTCGGACGCGCGCCAGACCACATTGTCCTCGAACTCGGTGACGTTGCCGTCCGCGCAGACCAGTTCCCACATCATCTCGACGATGCGGAGCCGGCCGGCTTCGTCGACCGAGCGCATGATAACGCTGGTGAAGTGATAAAGAT
Organism: uncultured Alphaproteobacteria bacterium; assembly: GCA_963847045.1. Classification (GTDB taxonomy): domain Bacteria; phylum Pseudomonadota; class Alphaproteobacteria; order Rhizobiales; family Xanthobacteraceae; genus Bradyrhizobium. The sequence goes on from CAWJYQ010000027.1 coordinate 163,557, forward strand.
CGACCGCCTCGCCCTCGACCAGCGTGGCGGACGCGATCAGATGATCGGCGGTACCGCGATCGAGCCCGAAACGGCTTTCAATCAGGCTGTGCAGCTTCTTCCTCTCGATCTCGGAGGGCTCGCCGTCGAGCGAGACGACGTGGATCAGGAGCGCGGTCGCCGCGAGCTGATAGCCGGTGTCGTCAAAGCTGCGCTCATGCGCATGCGCATGCGGGGAAACCACGTCGGCAATGAATTGGCGCAATCCGTCGAGCATCTTTATCTCTCGAATGAACCTGGTTGAAACCTATATGGCGCGGAAAATGCGCCCGCGCAATCGGCGCAGATCGCCGCAGGGCATTACGTTTACGCAATCTGACGCGAAGCGTCATTCCGGGGCGATGCTGCAGCATCGAACTATGGTGCGCAATTGCGCACCTGAGAAGCTCGAGGTTCCCCGATGCGCAATTGCGCATCTGAGGTCTGGTGCTAACGCACCATCCCGGAACGACAGACCGTCAAGGTATCTCGTACACCACCATCTTGTCGGCGATGCCGCGCAGCGCCGCCTGCTTCTGGATCGGCTTGATCGCCTCCTTCTCCAGGATGGTGGCGACTTCGGGGGCGTCGATCACCGGCCCGGTGATGTGGATCTCCTGCGAGGTCGACAGGCTCTGCACCCGCGCGGCGATGTTGACGGTCTGGCCGAAATAATCCTGCCGCTCGTTGAGCATCACCGCAAGGCACGGGCCTTCGTGAATGCCGATCTTGACGACGAGGTCGTTGCTGCCGCGCTCGGCATTGAGCGCGTCCATCGCGGCGCGCATCTTCAGGCCCGCGGCGAGCGCATGCTCGGGGCGGATGAAGGTCGCCATCACGGCGTCGCCAATGGTCTTCACCACCGCCCCCTTCTCCGCGGCGATGATGGCGAGCAGCGCGCTGAAATGCGCGCGCACCAGATCGAAGGCGGCGAGATCGCCGACCCGCTCATAGAGCGCTGTCGAGCCCTTGAGGTCGGTGAACAGGAAGGTCAGCGAGGTGATCTTGAGCCGTTGGTCCGCATGGAGATTGTCGGCCTTGAACACGTCGCGGAAGGTCTGGTTGGACAGCATCCGCTTGGCGGTGAGGAACGGCCGCCGCTTGCCGAGGAGGTCATGCAGCGCGTCGGCGGCGATGAACACGGTCGGCAGCACGCGCACGCCGGCCTGGTTGTCGAGCTGCAGCCGCAGCGGCCCGGGGCGCATGGTCGTGCTGCCGGTCGGCGGATGCGCCTTGTTGTAGATCAGCGAAAGCTGCTGGCGTTCCTTGGTCGGCTCGCCCTGCACGTCGATGAACTGCGCCGAATGCGTCACCGGCTCGAACACGATGATGAATTGCGGCGGCAGCTGCAGCGAGAGCACCGCCTTTTCGCCGGCCGGCAATTCCAGCGCATCGAGCGTCACCTGGTCGGTCAGCGAGGCAAACGAACCTTCGTTGAGATCGATGCCCGAGCTCCAGAACACCTGCCTGTAATACTCCCAGAGCGGCAGCGCATGCGGATCATGCGCCGCGATGCGCCGGACGCGGCGCGCCACGGTGAAGGCGACCTCGACCTGCTCGTCGACGGAACACTCGTAGCCGCAGGCGCACAGGCCGCAATGATAATCGTCGGGGCGCAGCGCCTTCAGCGTGTCGTGGACATCGAGCACGCCGCTGCAGCCGGGGCACAGCACGTTCCAGGAGAGATCGAACAGGCCGAGCTTCGAGGCCTGCAAGAGGCCCGAGATCGTCTTCTCCTCGTCAAGGCCGGTCCGCCTGGCGAAATCCAGGGCATTGATGCGATTGAGCTCATCGTCCTTGCCGTCCTTCACCAGCCGCGTGATCGCCTCGGCAACCGCGGGATCGGCGGACTGCTGGAGCAGGGAGAACTGGGCTTCGATATCGCTCATGCGCGTTGTCCGATGGAGAGCTGGAGCGCTATGAGTTCAGGATGAATTGTCATCGCGCTCCAGCTTGTTGTTTGAGCATGATCTTTTCGGAAAACCGCTCCACACTTTTCCGGATCATGCTGTATCTCCTGTTAGCGCGGTTTGATGACAAATAGCGGCGAGCGGTCGGGCTGTGTCGTCACCACGCCGACCGGGATTACCGGAGTCTTGTCGACCAGTTCCACCCGAAATGCGCCGATCAGCTTGGCAAGCGCCAGGGTTGCTTCGACCTGCGCGAAATGCGCGCCGATGCAAATCCTTGGGCCCACGCCAAACGGCAGATAGGCAAAGCGGTCCGGCGGCGGGTTGGGCGCCATGAAACGCTGCGGCATGAAGGCGTTGGGCTCCTGCCAGAGCTTTTCATGCCGATGCAGGAGCCACGGCGCCATCAGGATCACGTCGTTCGCCTTGACCTTGCGCCCTGCGACCGTGTCGGGCGCGTAAGCGGCGCGCGCGATCAGGAAGGCCGGCGGATAGAGCCGCATGGTCTCGTCGATGACGGCGCGGGTGAATTTCAGCCGTTCGAGATCGCCCGTGCCGCCGGCACTTTTCACCTCGGCGGCCACCTCGTCCTGCGTTAGGGGATCGAGCGCGAGCAGATACAGCGCCCAGAACAGTGCCGTCGCCGTGGTCTCGTGGCCGGCGAGGATCATGGTCGCGACCTCGTCGCCGAGCTGCGCGTCGGTAAACGCCTTGCCGGTCTCGGGATCGCGCGCGGCTTCCATCAGTTCGAACAGATCGCGCGGCGGCGCGCCCGCCTGCTTGCCGGCGGCGCGGCGGTCCGCCATCAGCGTCGCGACAAAGGCGGTCCAGCGCTTGCGGAAGCGCGCGCGGCGGAAATCCTGCGGGGTCTTGAACCACAGCGGCAGCGCGATATCGAGCAGATGCGGCCGCGCCAGCCGGTCGCCATATTCCATGACGAAATTGCGCAAGGTCGCGCCATGCCGCTCCATGCCGAACGAGAACATGGTACGGCCGGCGATCTCCAGCGTCATGCGCTGCATGGTCTCGCGCAGATCGACCGGCGCGTTGCTCTTCGCCTTCAGTGCGGCAATGGTCTCATCCGTCACGTCGATCATGTGAGGGACCAGCGTCGACACCGCGCGCGGCGTGAAGGCCGGCGCCAGCGTGCGGCGCTGGTGCTTCCAGGCGCGGCCCTCGGCGATCAGCAGGCCCTGGCCGAGCATCGGCCGCAGCACGCGGAAGCCGGTGGGTGTGCGTGTATAGTTCTCCCAATTGTCGACCAGCACATGCTTGATCGCGTCGGGGGTGTTCAGAATGAAGCTGGAGCGGCCGAAGAAATTGCCCTGGAGGACGTCTTCTTCGTAGGCGGCCTGCCCCCATGTGGCGATGGCGCTGTTGCGCATCATCCGCATCCGCTTGAGGAAGCCCATGTCCTCGGGAGCGCGCGGCGGCTGCGGCGGCACCAGCCGGCGACGGGCGACGGGGAGATCGTAGACTTCCGCTAGGCTCATGCGACGGCCTCGTAACAAGGGGACATGAGGGACAGCTAGATAGCTAGTAAGTCAATTCGACGATCGCAATGCTGTTTTCCGACGCGGGCCAGGCACGGGCCACAATCCGTTCCTGGTTGAACAGGCCCACCACGCTGCGGCCGACCTCCGTGGCCGGAAGCCGGAGCGTCGTCACCGAATCCGTCGGCACGCCTGACTTCACGTCGGTCGGCTCCTTGCCGTCGAGCAGCATCACGTCGCGCGGCAGACCGAAATAGCCGCGCGGCCGCGACAACAGCACCACCGCGCCGGCGCTCGCATCGCCCGGCCCCGGCGGGCGCGCGCAGATGCACGATGTCGGAGGAGCGCGGGAATGGCGAGCGATAGAAATGCGTGGTGGTCGAGCCGGGCGAGATCAGCACGATTTCGAGCGGCCAGGTCGGGTCGACCTCAGCCCGCCCCCACCCTCCATTTTCACTGGTCTGCGAGCTGTGAATGGCGGCGCCGATCCGCTCTCCCGTGTCAGGCGCGACGCGAAATACCTCGACCGACGCGCCGGCGACCGGGCGATTGTTTTGCACGCCGCCGGGCGTGCCGGTGATGAGCCCGCTCAATTTCACTTGAGCTTCGGGCACGATCTCGAGAGGGCGGTCTGGGCGAGCGCGGGGATTACGGGATATCCCGCGAGATAAGGCAGCGCGCTCGCGCCTTTGAGGATCGTCCGCCGTGACACACCCATCCGTTCATCCCCCATTTTCAACATCCTGCCTGGCCTGCCCGGCCCCAAATCCCTGTCAAGCACTGGACAGATAAGGACTTTCGCGGGCATCACTTCTTTTCAAGGGAATCAAGCCATAGCAGGCCAACCGGAACCCGATATGACTGACGCGCCCCAACGCCCGCCCCATTCCACCGATGGCATCACCGCACCGCTCCGCCACACGACCTTCCGGCGCATCTGGCTGGCGAGCCTGCTCTCCAACCTCGGCATCCTGATCCAGGGCGTTGGTGCGGCCTGGGCGATGACCCAGATGACGTCGTCGGCCGACAAGGTCGCGCTGGTGCAGACCGCCTTGATGCTGCCGATCATGCTGATTTCGATGCCGGCCGGCGCGATTGCCGACATGCATGACCGCCGCACCGTGGCGATGGTGTCGCTGGCGATCTCGCTGACCGGGGCGACCACGCTCACGGTGCTGACCTGGCTCGGGCTTCTCGCGCCCAACCTGCTGCTCGCGCTGTGCTTCGTGGTCGGCAGCGGCATGGCGCTGTTCGGACCGGCCTGGCAGTCCTCGGTCTCAGAGCAGGTGCCGAGCGAGACGCTGCCGGCGGCGGTGGCGCTGAACGGCATCAGCTACAACATCGCGCGCAGCTTTGGTCCGGCGATCGGCGGCGTGGTAGTCGCAGCACTTGGCGCGGTCGCGGCCTTCGCCCTCAATGCGCTGCTCTACCTTCCGCTGCTGGTCGTGCTGTTCCTGTGGAACCGGGTCCACGAGCCGTCGCGGCTGCCGCGCGAAAAACTCAACCGCGCCATCGTCTCGGGCGTGCGCTACATCACCAATTCGCCGCCGATCAAGACCGTGCTGCTGCGCACTTTCGTCACCGGCCTGATCGGCGGCTCGCTCTCCGCCTTGATGCCGCTGGTGGCACGCGACCTCCTGCATGGCGGCGCGCAGACCTATGGCATCATCCTGGGCGCGTTCGGCATGGGCGCGGTGATCGGCGCACTCAATATCGGTGAGATCAGGAAGCGCCTGGGCGGCGAGTCTTCCGTGCGCGCCTGCACATTGTCGATGGCCGGCGCGATCGCCGCGGTCGCGCTGAGCCGCGAGCCGGTGCTGACCGCGGCGGCGCTGGTCATTGCCGGCTCGGTGTGGATGCTTGCGGTCGCCCTGTTCAATATCGGCGTGCAGCTTTCCGCGCCGCGCTGGGTCGCGGGCCGCTCGCTTGCGGCATTCCAGGCCTCGATCTCCGGCGGCATTGCGATCGGAAGCTGGGGCTGGGGCCATCTCACCGACGCCTATGGCGTGGAGACTGCGCTGCTGGTGTCCGCCGGCCTGATGCTGGCCTCGCCGCTGCTCGGCCTCGTACTGCCGATGCCGCGGGTCGGCGCCCGCAACGAGGTGACCGAAGTGCTGGCCGATCCCGAGGTGCAGTTGCAGCTCACCGGCCGCAGCGGGCCGCTGGTGGTCGAGATCGAATACCGCGTCGCGCAGGATAATGCGCGGGCCTTTCACAACGTGATGCAGGACGTGCAGCTGTCGCGCCAGCGCAACGGCGCCTATGGCTGGTCGATCGCGCGCGACATCGCCGATCCCGAATTGTGGACCGAGCGCTATCACTGCCCGACCTGGCTCGATTACTTGCGCCAGCGCAACCGCTCGACCCAGTCGGAGCGCGCGCTGCAACAGCAGGCCATCGCCTTCCACGTGGGTCCCGATCCCATTCGCATCCGCCGCATGCTGGAGCGCCCGTTCGGCTCGGTGCGCTGGAAGGAAGACACCCCCGACCGCGCCGCCAACGAGGTGCTGCCGGTGGTCGCGAGCGCGGCGGGGAGCAGTACGTAAGTCTCTCCGTCATTCCGGGGCGCCGCGAAGCGGTGAGCCCGGAATCCATCGGACCGCGGAACAGGTGGATGAATGGATTCCGGGCCCATCGCGGAGCCTGTCATCGGGCGCGCATTCGCGCGACCCGTTGGCGATGTCCCGGAATGACGAAGAAAAATTACTGCCCGTGCTCGGTCAGCACCTTGTCGCAGGCCTTCGAGAGCCGCGCGCGGTTCTGCTTCAAACAGGCCAGCACGACCTGATCGCCCTGCTGCATATAGGCGCGGCAGAAGCGCGAGACGTCGCGCGCGCAGGCGTCATGGCCCTGTTGCTGTGCGTAAGCGCTGGAAGTCAGCAGGACGAACGGAAGTGCGAAAAGCAATCTGGTCATTTTGACGCCTCTAGAAGCCCGGCCAGCGTGACCGCTGCCTTCTAGAGCGCAGCCATTCGTGCCGCAATCGATTTATGGGGCGAGGCGCGCTTGCAGCAAAACGACGCAGGCGTTTTCCACCTGCGTCGCTTCCAGTCCAAGGGTGGGGAATCAGTCGTTCGTCGCGACCTTCCTGGACTTGGCTGCGAGATCCCGGTCCATCACCGCACGGCAGCCGGGGGAGAGCTCGGCCTTGTGCTTGAACATGCAGGCGGTGATCTTCGGAATGTTCGGGATCTCCGAGCTGCAAAGCCTGAAGGCGTCGCCGGTGCACATCTGCTGCGCTTCGGCGCTGAAGGCGAAGCTCTGGCTCGAGATCAGGGAGGTGGTGAGAGCGATAGCCAGCACCAAGCCGGCCTGGCGAAGCTTGCTGGTAAACGATGCGGTCATAGTCGGCTCCTGTTGGCACCGCCCCCGGGCGGGCCCGTTGTTTCGATGCCGGCACCATGCGCCCCCGCCGCGCCTTTCACTGTGATGGCTATCACTTCGACAGGCCCTTATGTGACCATGGTCACTCGAGGGCCTATCGAGCGGAAATCGCTCGCGGAACAGGTCCGTGTTGGGGAGGCGTTAACACTTCCTTCGCATTAATGGCGGGTACGAAGGTGGCGACCCGTTCAGTCGCGTGTGTAGAGAGAGTAGCGATGCGTAATGCGTTGGGCCTGATGCTGGCCACGTTTGTTGCGGCGGCTGCGATCGCCGGAATTTGGTATTGGACCTCTGCGCCGCGTGCCGATGCGGCTCCCCCCAGGACGATTGCCGCCAGGCCCAGCGAGCCGCTCACCCCGGCCGCCGCGAAACTCGCCGCCAAGGACGACGTCGACGTCACCGCCTCGTTAAGCAAGCCCGTTCCCGCGGCGCCGCCGCCGCTGCCATCAGCACAAAAATCCACCTGCGCCAATCCGGACGCGCTCGGCGTCAGCCGCGTGGTCGAGATCGATACATCAGGCGGACCCGGCTTCGGCTTCGAGAATTTCAAGCAGTACGACTTCCTCGAGCCGAAGGAAGTGGTGCTGACCTTCGATGACGGTCCGTGGCCGGGCAATACGCCGGCCGTGCTGAAGGCGCTCGACGACGAATGCACCAAGGGGCTGTTCTTTGCGATCGGCAAGCACGCGACCTATCACCCCGCAATCCTGCGCCAAGTCTACGCCGCCGGCCACACCGTGGGGACGCATACCTGGTCGCACGTCAATCTGAACGGCAAGAAGATGACCGAGCAGATGGACAAGGATGAGATCGAGAGAGGCATCAGCGCGGTGAAATGGGCGCTGGGCGGACCGAATCCGGCGCCGTTCTTCCGCTTCCCCGAACTGCAGCACAATCCGGCCGCGATGGCCTATCTCGGCTCGCGCAACGTCGCGATGTTCTCCACCGACATCAATTCCTTCGACTTCCGCAAGGCCTCAAGTCCCGAGAAGGTCGTGACGACCGTGATGACCAAGCTCGACAAGCTCGGCAAGGGCATCATCCTGATGCATGATTTCCAGAAGCACACAGCCGATGCGCTGCCGACGCTGCTGCGCAAGCTGAAGGAAGGCGGCTACAAGGTCGTGCAGGTCAAGGCCAGGACGCAGCTCGCGTCGCTGCCGGAATATGACGAGGCGCTGGGCAAGGAGCTGAAGATCCCGGCGAGTGCGAGCACACGCCCGGTCTCGAGCGTGGTGCAGACGGTTTCGAAGTAATTCGTCGACACAAACAAAAAAGCAATCCAGCCCGCCGGGAAGCGGCGCTGGATTGCCTTGCCGTTCGCGCCAAGGGCCGGGGAGCAGCGCGACGGTCTTACCAATAGATGGGCTTACCAGTAGATGCCGTAGCGGTGCAGCGCGGCGATGATCCGCCTGGCGCTCAGGCGGCCGTGGTGGGGCCGCCGATGCATCTGATGCATCTGTGCCTGGCGGTAGCGACCCGGGCGACGATAGCTCGGCTCGCTCGAAGGCGGCGTGGCGGTTGTCGTGGTCGCCGGAGGCGTGGTGGTGGCGGCCGGAGGCGTGGTGGCGGCCCTCGCCGGAGAAGTGCTCTCGACCGGGGCCGGACGGGTGGTGTAGCGCGGCGTCTCGCTCGCCGGAGGCGTATCGGTGGTCGGCGTATCGTTATAGGCCCGCAATGCGTCGGCAGCCCGCGGCTCTGGAGCGGAAACCGGCGTGGCATTCGGGGCCTGCGTGGTCAGGCTGGTGCTGGTGGTCAGGCTGCGGGACTCGCCGGCCTGCGCGGCCGCGGCAGAGGCGATAACCATCGCCGCGATCAAAACGAATTGGCGCATGTGAAGTCTCCCCTTTTCACTAAGCTAAGCCGGATGGCTTGGTCAGGACCCTAGGCGGTTTCCGCACGGGCTTATGTGATGAAAGTCACCCGGACCGGCGGTCACGAAAAAAAGATCGAACGCAGGGTCTGACAAGCATCGTCGGGGTGTTGCCCGCTTGCCTCAGCGCGGCCGGCACTGAACTTCGGTTGCTTGACTCGCGCGAGAGGCGGGTGCGATCGTCAAAGACGGTAGTGCCCGCAAGGGCTAATCAAGGGAATGCGGTGCGTCCTTCTCATTGGGACAATGCCGCAGCTGCCCCCGCAACTGTAAGCGGCGAGCCAAAGACCATTTAATGCCACTGGGACCATCTGGTCCTGGGAAGGTGGTCGGAGGCCGTGACCCGCGAGCCAGGAGACCTGCTACCAGTCGTGGTCATGCGCGAACGCGTCGGGCGGGGTGCTCCGAGGCGTTGCTACAGCCGGAGTCTGCCGCTTTAGGGGCGAAAGGCAGATCATAGCGGTCAGCGTGCGTGACGGTCTGGTTCTTCGCCGTTGGGCACCACCGTGTCGATTTCAAACATCTGGAGACTCTCTGCGCCGTCGCGCGTCCGCGCGCGTTCTCTTCATTTGTCGCTCGGACTGATGGTCCTGGCCTGCCTCGATGCACAAACGGCATCGGCGCAAAATTCGCAAACGCTGGACCCGGTCGTGGTCTCGCCGGCGACGCCGCGCGGCGCTGCCACGCGACCCACCAACGATTCGTCCGGCGCGCCGAAGCGCGCCAGGCGCAGCGCGCGACAGGCTCCGCCGAAGCCGATCCCGGCGCGAGAGCCGGCCGCCACCACCGAGGCCGCGCCGACGCCGCTCAACTCCAACGTGGTCGCGGCCAGCGCCAGCCGGCTCGGCCTCACCGTGCACGAGACGCCGGCGAGCGTGGAAGTCGTCAGCCAACCGACCATGCGCGAGCAGGGCTATCGAACCACCACCGAAACCGCGATGGGCGCGGTCGGCGTGCTCTCGGGCGATGCGGCCGGCGCGCCCGGCGGCTTCTCCATGCGCGGCTTCTCCTTTGGCGAGGTCACCGTGCTCTACAACGGCATCTGGATCGGCCCGCAGAGCATCACCTCGCGGGTGATGGAGACGGCCAATCTCGAGCAGGTCGAATTCCTCAAAGGCCCGTCATCGATCATGTCGGGGCTGGCCGCGATCGGCGGCTCCGTCAATTATGTCAGCCGGCAGCCGACCACAGGGCCGATCAGGAACGAGCTGGACACCTCGATCGACACGCTCGGCACCTATCGCACGCATTTCGGCTCGGGCGGCAGCACCAATCTGCAAGGCCTCGATTATCGCTTCGATGTGAGCTCTTCGAAAATCGCAAGCTTCATTGACGGCGACTACCAGAAGCTCAACAACGCATCTGGCCAGCTCAATTACCGGGTGAATGACGCGTTCAAGGTGTTTGCCGCCGTCGAATACAAGCGCGACGACGGCCATGCCTATTGGGGCACGCCGCTGACGACCACCACCTTCTCCGGGCCGTTCGCCACGCACAGTGTCGTCGCGGGATCAGCGGTCAACACCTTCACTGGCGACCTCATTGCTCCCGTGACAGTGGACTCGCGGACAACCAGGACCAGCTACAACGTCGCCGACAATTCCACCGGCGCGCATGAGCTGTGGCTGCGCGGCGGCTTCGAACTGGCGGTCACACCTGACATCACGGTCAAGAACCAGGCTTACGAATACGGCGCCAAGCGCCACTGGGTTGACAGCGAGACCTACGCCTTCAATCCCGCCACCTCGATGATCGACCGCGACCGCTTTTTCGTGACGCACAAGCAGCAGGTCATCGGCAACAACACCGACCTGATCTGGAACAGCGCCTTCTTCGGCCTGGAGAACCGCTTCGCGGGCCAATTGTCGGCGAGCCGCAACGATATCCAGTTCGCGCAGGAAGGCAATCCCGACACCTTCCCGGCCAACTCCGTCGACGTGATCAATCCGGTCCCCGGTTTCTACGGCATACCGCAGCCGAATTACCGCAACAGCAAACTCGACAATGTCGCTGTTACGATCGAGGACCGGCTGAAGATCACGCCGTCGCTTGCGCTGATCGGCGGCATCCGCGCCGAGGACCTGACGCTGACCCGCGACGGCATCAATTTCGACGGCACGATTCCGGCGGGCCAGCCCTTCACCAAGACCTGGCAGCCGGTGTCGTATCGTGCGGCCGCGACCTTCGAGCCCGTGAAGGGGCTGATGTTCTATGGCCTGTACGCCACGGCCTACGATCCGGCGGCGGCCGGCATTTTCTCGGTGAGTCCCGCAAATTCGCTGGAATTGACCAGCGCGCGCATTTACGAAGCCGGCGTGAAGGCGATCTCGGACGATCGTCGCGCGGAAGCAACTATCTCCGCCTATGACATCGAGCGGCGCAACGTTTATGTGTTCCTCACCAACGCTATCGCGACGCTGGCCGGCGAGGTTCATACCAGGGGCGTCGAGATCGCCGGCGCCGTGCGTCCGGTCGAGAACCTGAAACTCTGGGGCAATGTCGCCTTCACGCAATCGGAATACGGCGATTTCGACGTGTTCACCGGCAACACGCCGTCGAATGTCGCGCCCGTCATCATCAATGCCGGCGCGTCCTGGCGCTTCGCCTCGTGGCGCTGGCCGGTCGAGATCGGCGGCTCGATCCGCCATGTCGGACAGCGTTTCCTGTTCGAGGACGACCTGACCGCGATGCTGCCCTACACCACGGCCGACCTGTTCGCCTTTGTCGACATCCCCGGCCGCGACCTGCCGTGGCAGGGGCTGGAGAAGATGCGCGTGAGCTTCCGCGTGCGCAACGTAACCAATGCGCTCTATGCGCAATGGTCCGACCCCGGCTACCCCGACCAGGTCTATCTTGGCGCGCCCCGGACGTTCGAACTGTCCGCCTCGGCGAAGTGGTAACGCCGCGGTGCGCCTGCTCGCGACACTGCATCGCTGGTGGGGTGTCGCGTTCTGCCTGCTGTTCGCGACGTGGTTCGCGTCCGGGATCGTCATGCACTTCGCGCCGTTCCCGGCACGCAGCGAAAGGTCGGCGACGCATGAGATCGATGCGTCGCCCGCGAGCGCCGAGCTGATCGATTACGATCAATGGACGGTGGCGGGTGATTTCGATTCCGACCGCCCGCTGTTTCGCTACGCACTGAACGACAAACCCGGCACAGAAATCTACATCTCCTCGAGATCAGGCAAGGTCGTCCTCACCACCACGCGAAATGTGCGCCTGCTGAACTATGTCGGCAGCATCGCGCACTGGCTCTACTTGACCGAGTTGCGCCATCACCGGCATGGGTGGAGCGCGCTAATGTGGTGGCTGTCGCTGATCGCGACCATCGGCGCAGCGCTTGGTGCGATCATCGGCCTCGTGCGTATTCGGATTGGGTTGAATGGGCGACCGCGAAGGGACTGCGCCCCCTCTCCCGCTCTTGCGGGGGAGGGCTGGGGTGGGGGTGCTTCCACAAACGCCAGTGCGAGCGGAGACATTCCCCCACCCGACGCGCTACGCGCGTCGACCTCTCCCGCAAGCGGGAGAGGTGAAGCGAAAGCACTCGGCTATCAGGGTCTGCAGCGCGGGCATCACATCTCCGGCCTGATCTTCGCGCCGTTCGTCCTCTCCTGGATTTTTTCCGGTTTTCTCTCGATGGATGACGGCCGCTTGTTCTCGCACAGTGACGCGCTGTTTCGCGCGCTGCACAAGCTCGACTTCGAGCCGCTGACTTCGCACCCATGGCTGCGCACGGGCGTAATCGTCTCACTTTGTCTCTGCGGCTTCGCTTTCAGCCTCACCGGCGTGGTGCTGGCCTGGCGAAGGGTGTGGAGCAGCGGGAGGCCGGCATAACGCGCACAAGCCTGGACAAGGTACGATTGCGCGGACACAGGGCCCTGGCGCGAACGCCTGAAGAACACACTGGCGCGGCTGCCCAATCGAGCCGGCGGCAAGTTGCGCGCAGCAATCGCTGCGAACGCTGCTATTTCTCTTTGGACTTCGCTGCTTCCCTGGCCAATCGCTCAGCCCGCAGTCGTTCGTAGTTTTTCTGGAAGGCTTCCTGAGCTTTTTCGTATTCAGTTACCGCCTTCTTATCTGCCCGAGGAAAAGCCTTTACCGCCCGTCGTTGCGCGAAGTCTTTCGTCGTTCTATCGACCATGGATCACCGGCTGCATCATGGACGCCGCTGCCTGCGGCTGGCAGATTCTTGAACGGTTTTAATTTTAGCCGTGCGCTTCGACGCTGGTCGCGTTTTGCGGGGTTGCGTTTTACGCTTCGGCTCGGGTTGCGAGTCGCGGACCGGCTCGGGTTGCGTGTTACCGACCGGCCGCGGTTGCGTATTGCGGACCGCCTCGGCCAGCATCTCGAGCAGCTCGGCCCTCGTCTTTTTCTTATCGCTCATAGATCACCTCCGCGACCGAGACGAGGGTAGCGCGGCCACTGTGCCCCGCAAGAAAACTCGCTGATTAACATTGCTGATTAAGATTGCTGGTTAAGTTTAATGGCGGTGGCTTTATCGCGATAGGACGTGATGGGACCGGTATAAGGGGAGGAAGGGGCGGCATGATGGGCCGCTCGCATTGCTGCTTCTCTGCAAAGGAGAACGCCAGCCACACTAGCGCCGAACTGCAGCCACAGAATGGCGGCGATGAACACTCCGACCTGTTCGTTCTGTCACAAGAAGCAAAGCGAGGTGCTGCAACTCGTTGCCGTGCCGCCCGCCTATATCTGCGACGAATGCGCGATGCTCGCCGTCGAGATGATCAGCGTTCAACATCCCGACTGGCGCGAACGACTGATGAGCACACTGGCGCGGCTGCCCAGTCCATCCGGCGAAACGTGACGATCTCGGGCCCCTGGTGTATATGCTGGCTGACAGACCCGGTAGGCGGGCAAAAGCGCGGAATGCGAGACTGTTTCTGCCCGTCGAATCCGGAGGCAATCTGTGAGCAAGGTCAAAACTCCTCGCCAAGAGAAGCGACTGAGCTACGAGCGCGACCGGCGCAATACCTATGGCGAAAACCAGAAGAGCAGTCGAAAGAACATTCCGCGCAGCAAACAGCTCTCCCATCAGGACGAGCGCCGGTCCGTGCGACAAGTCCTCACCGCTACGCAGGGATCACCTGCGGACGACGCCGTCGACGAAGCGCAGTCGCAAGCTTTGAAAATAGGTCGGATCAAGAAGCTGTCGGCGTTCCGCAAATCGCCTGACTCCCCGCTAGGGGAAGTCGTACGGCTGCGGCGGCGGAAGCGCGGAAAAGCCTGACGGGGAGTCGGAGAAAATCTGGCTTCCGAATCTCACTCATTCAATAATCACCGCTGAGCGGGAACGTGATGAGACGGACTCGTACTGTGGTGCCCGGTGCGAGGAAGCTGGCGTGGCTGCGCCACGCGAAGCCCGAAGGGTGAGCGTGGTGCCGCAAGAGGGACTCGAACCCCCGACCCCGTCATTACGAATGACGTGCTCTACCAGCTGAGCTATTGCGGCGGCGCGCCGGGCAAAACGGCCAAAAACGCGTGCGCACCTGATATCGGGCGCAAGCCGAGTTGGCAAGAAAAACGGGGGGCGTCTTTTTTGGCGCATGATCTTATCGGGAAACCGGGACCCACTTTCCCGGATCATGCGCATGAAGAGGCCGTTACCCGCCCCAGCGGGCCAGGAAACCGCGCCAGCCGCCGGCCTGCGCCTTCGGCGTGCCGATTTGTTCCACGAATTCATCGCTTGGCGCCTCGTCATCGATGCCGGGATCGTCGGGCGCGCGGACGATCGGGATCACCGGAAGCGGCGTGGCCGGCTTGTTGAGGTCGGCGCGGGCGCGGAACAACGGCGCAGGCGCCGCGGGGGCCGGCGATTCGGCCGGAGGCGCCGCGGGCGCGGGCAATGTGACGACCGGCTCGGCTGGTTTTGCTTGCGCCTTTTCTTGCAGCTTTTCCTCCTCCTTCGCCACCGGCGGTGCGTTGTCCTGCACCGGCGGCACGCCAGCTTCCGGCGCGATCTCGCGCGGCGGCGCGGCGAGGGCTTCGTTCGCCACGACCTCCTTGCGCGGCGAGGGCGCGGCCAGCATCGCCTCCTCGAACGGCGAGGTGTCGATGGTGGCGCCGCGGTCGGACGACGGCAGGCTCGCCACCGGCGTCTGCCACTGGAACGCATCGAGCCGTCCCGTCACCGGCGACACCGGCCGCCAGCGCTCCGAGACATAGCCGTCCGCGGTCCAGGCCGGATCGTGCCGCGCGCGCACCGCGCGCAAGGTCCAGGCCCGCGCCTTGCCGCTGTCGCCGTGCTCGGTGCGCTCGATCTCGGCCATCAACAGCGCCACGCGCTGAGTCGGATTGCCGACCAGGGAGCTCAGCGCCTCGCGCGCCTTGGTGAACTCGCTCGCATCGATCGCGGCGCGCGCGATCGCGAGTTTGCCCTCGACATGGTCAGGCGTCTTCGCCGCCAGCGTCTCGACCCGCACCAGCCGCTGCCGCGCCGAATCGCCGAGCCGCACATGCGCATAGGCGTCGGCGAGATCGGGATGCGGATGCTTGAGCCAGGCGGCCTCGACGAGGCGCATCGCGCGCCGCACCTGATGCGCCTCGCTCTCGAATTTCGCGGCGAGCACCGCGGCTGGAACCAGCGTCGGCGCCAATTTCACCGCCTCCATCGCGCTTTCGCGCGAGAGATCCCGATCGACCTTTTCCAGCTCGAGCGCGCGCGCGGTGAGCAGCACGCCGCGGCGGCGGCGATAGGTGTGCTTGTCGATCAGGCCGGACTCGAGATCGTTGTCGAGGATCTTCAGCGCGCCGTCCCAATCGCCCTGCGCGCAGCGGAAGCCAAGCACCGCATGCGAGGCCCAGGTCGACGATGGCGACATCTTCAGCGCCTCTTCCGCGATCAGCACGGCTGCGACCGCATCGTCGGCGCGCTGCGCCTCGATAAACAGGCCGCGCAGGCCGAGCAGGCGGGTGTCCTCGCGCGCGGCCATGGTGGAGAACGCGGCCTTGGCGCCGGCGCGGTCGCCATCGAGCTGCGCCGATTGCGCGTGCAGCAAAAGCGCCAGCGGATCATGGCCCGCGAGCCTGCGCGCATCGTCGGCATGGCGACGTGCCGCCGCAGCATCGCCATGGCCGATGGCGAGCAGGCCGTGGGTAATGGCATGGCGCCCTCGCGCGCGGCGGCGCTCGTGCCGGCCGCGGCGGATGCGCCCCGGCGTGCGCCACACCATGCCAAACAAGCCCAGGGCCATCATGGCCGCGACAATAACGATACCGACCAGCAGCGCGAATACCGGCAGCGACATCGTGACCCTGGTCGCGCCCCAGGACAGCACGGCATTGCCGGGCTGGTCGGCGACCCACGCCGCGCCCGCCGCCGCGAGCGCGATCAAGACAAGGAACAGGACGATGCGAAGCATGAAGACCCTATTGCGCGGCTTTCGCGAGCGAAGCCATTGCCTCTTCGGCGAATTGACGGGAAGCGGCGAGCGCGGCGTCGCGCGCGGCCGCCTTGTCGAGCCAGGCCTGCGCCGGCGCGCGGTTGGCGGCATCGAGCGAGGACAATTCGCGCCGGGCCTCCGCGAAATCGTTGCGCAGCGCCGCCGCGGTGACGCGCGCGACCACGGCGCTGCGGTCGGTGCCGGCCGCATCCGTGCGCTCGACGCGAACGAGCGTCGATGCGCCCGCCTTCAGGCGATCGACAAGGCCGGTGCCGGTGGTCGCAGTCTCCGTCGCCGGCGACAGTTTCGGGATCAGCGCCAGCAGCTCGCGATTGAGCGCAGGCGGATTGGGCACGCCCTTCGCCGCGAATTCGTCGAGCGGCTTCAGCTTGTTTGGATCGGGCGCGAGCGCTTTCGCCGCGGCAAGCGCGCCGGGATAGGGATCGCCATGGCGGACCGCGACGTCGAGCAGCGCGGCGGCGACCACGCGGCGCAGCGGCATGTCGTCCTGCGGCTTAGCGAAAGCGGCCTTCTCGCTCGCCTGCGCGATTGCCGCAGCCTGGGCGCGGGCGGCGCGCTCGATGGCGTCGATGCGGTCGTTGATGGCGGAAAGATCGACCGTGGGCGCGGGCGCAGCCGTGGAATCGCCGGGCGCGGTCTTCGCCGCGTTGACGGCGGCGGCGAGCTTGTCCGATTGCGCGCGCAGGGAGGCGATATCGCTGCGCAGCGTCGCCACAGATTTTTCGATGCCGTCGCTGCGCGCGGTCACCGCGGGATCGGTCACCGGCGCAGGCGTCTTCGATGCCCTGGACTCAAGTCCGGCAACGCGCGTGGCGAGATCATCGACGGCGGCGGCGCTGACCTGCGGCGCGGGCGGTGGCTGCACCGCCGGCCAGCCCAGCAGCGAGCCGACCGCGATCACCAACGCGGCGGCGACCGCGCCGGACAACGGCGCGACGACCCAGGGCGACCTCGAACGCGCGGACTGAGGCCTCGCCGGCTCTGGCTTGGGTTCCGCCTCGTGCCGCGGCTCGGCGGCAGGCTTGGTCTCGGCAGATTTGGCCTCGGTCGCCTTGGCCTCGCCAGCCCCGGGCACAGACCCGGTCTCGGTGACCTTGGTGGCCTCGAGATCGATCGTGGGCGGTTCGCGCTTGACCTTGCCGGCATCCGGCGCGGGTCCAGCGTCCTCTAGCACGTCATCGGCCATGCCTGCGGTTCCCTGCTTGGTATGCCGGTCCACTATACCGGGAATCGGCCGGCTCTCTTACGCCAATCAGGGCCGCAAAGCACGCTCCAATGCCCCGAACAGGGCATTTTCGTCCGGCGAGGCGGCCGCCAGCACCTGCAGCGCGCCGGCCTCGCGCAAGATCGCGGCCACATTGGCCGAAATGCAACATTGTGGCACCGCCAGCGCTGAAATCTCGACCCCCTCGGCCCGCGCCGCCTCCAGGAAGGCGCGTGCGCTGCGCTGGGAATAATGCAGCACCGCTTCCACCTCGTTGGCGGCGAAGGCGTCGCGGGTCTCGCGCGACAGGGCCGACAGGGCGACCATCCGGTAGGTCGTCGCCGTCACGACTTCAAAGCCATCGGCGCCAAGTTCACCGGCGAGATCGCGCGAGAGATCGCTGCCTGCGAGATAAAGCAGCCTCTTGGCCTTCTTCGCTTTCAGGCTCTTGCGCACGAGGTCGCGCAGCTTGGAAGCATCGCCCTCGGCGGAGATCACCTGGCCGAAGCCGAGGCGGCGCGCCTCGGAGGCGGTATGTTCGCCGACCGCAAACAACGGCAGCTTCAGGAGCGCGCCGAGCTGCGCCCCGATCGCGCGCAGCGCATTGGCGGAGGTCGCGATGACAGCGGCGAAATCCGCCGCCTCGAGATCGTCCGCGAGCGGGAGGGCCTCCAACCGCAGCATCGGCGCCAGCACGACCTCAAACCCCCGTTCGCGCAGCGCGCGGGCGGTCGCCTCATTGTCGGGATGCGGGCGGGTGACGAGAACGGCCATTTTCGGTCTTGCAGGACGATTGCAACCACGGTGTCGCGCGGTTACTTACGAAACGGTTGATTTAACGCAAGGGCTTCCATTGGACAGCGACAAGCCGATGCTGGTGCTGGGGATCGAGACCACCTGCGACGAGACCGCGGCTGCCGTGGTCGAGCGGCAGGGCGACGGGTCGGGGCGGATCCTGTCCAATGTGGTGCGCTCGCAGACCGAGGAGCACGCGCGTTATGGCGGCGTAGTGCCGGAGATCGCCGCGCGTGCCCACGTTGATCTTCTGGACAGCATTATCGACCGCGCCATGAAGGATGCCGGCGTCGGTTATGAGCAGCTGGCGGGGGTCGCGGCCGCGGCCGGGCCCGGCCTGATCGGCGGCGTGATCGTGGGGCTGACCACCGCGAAGGCAATCGCGATGGTGCACATCACGCCCTTGATCGCGGTGAACCATCTGGAAGCGCATGCGCTCACCCCGCGGCTCACCTGCTCGCTCGCCTTTCCCTATTGCCTGTTCCTCGCTTCCGGCGGCCACACCCAGATCGTCGCCGTCGCCGGTGTCGGCGATTATGTGCGGCTCGGCACCACCGTCGACGACGCCATGGGCGAAGCCTTCGACAAGGTCGCGAAGATGCTGGGGCTGCCCTATCCCGGCGGACCGGAGGTCGAACGCGCCGCGGCCGGTGGCGATCCCACGCGCTTTGCCTTTCCGCGGCCGATGATGGGACGCGCGGACGCGAATTTCTCGCTGTCGGGCCTGAAGACTGCGGTGCGCAACGAAGCGAGCCGGCTGTCGCCGATGGAGCCGAAGGACGTCAGCGATCTCTGCGCCAGCTTCCAGGCCGCGGTGCTGGAATCGACGGCGGATCGGCTGGCCGTCGGCCTGAAATTGTTCGCCGAGATATTCGGTCCCGCGCGAGCCTTGGTTGCCGCCGGCGGCGTCGCCGCCAATCGCGCCATCCGCGGCGCGCTGCAGGATGTCGCGGCCAAGGCCGAAACCACGCTGATCATTCCGCCGCCGTCGCTCTGCACCGACAATGGCGCGATGATCGCATGGGCCGGCGCCGAGCGGCTGGCGCTGGGCATATCAGACACCATGGAGGCGCCGCCACGGGCCCGCTGGCTGCTCGATGCCGATGCGAAGGTGCCGGCGGGATATGCGAACTCGCGCGCGGGATTTTGATCGACATGGGTAGCAACTCTCGCCGCGCGCTCCACTTCGCCTCGCCCCGCTTGCGGGGAGAGGTCGGCGCGCAGCGCCGGGTGAGGGGGAGCTTCCGCGTACTCAGTCTCGCGATCGATTTCGCGGGGAGAAGCTCCTCACCCCAACCCTCTCCCCGCAAGAGCGGGGAGAGAGAGAACTGAGACCGGGCCGTGGCTGCGTTCAATTCGGTTGTTGTCGTCGGTGCGGGCGCGTGGGGCACGGCGCTGGCCGGTGTCGCTGCGCGCGCAGGGCGCGCGGTCACGCTCTACGCCCGCAATGCCGCACATGCCGGACGCATCGCCTGGACGCGCGAGAATCCGCGGCTGCCCGGCGTCAAGCTCGGCAGCGAAATCACGGTGACAAATGACCTCGCGAAGGCCAGCAGCGCCGACATCATGCTCGTGGCCACGCCCGCCCAGTATCTGCGTGCTGCAATCAATGTACTGGCGCCGCATCTGCGCGAGGCAACGCCGGTGATCGCCTGCGCCAAGGGCATCGAGCACGGCACGCACAAGTTCATGACCGAGGTGATCGCGGAGTCCGCCCCGCACGCGCGGCCGGCGATCCTGTCCGGCCCGAGTTTTGCCGACGACGTCGCGCGCGGGCTTCCCACCGCCGTCACACTGGCGGCCAAGGACGAGCAGCTTGCCGCAGACCTCGTGCAGGCGCTGGGCTCGGCGACCTTCCGACCCTATCACACCACGGATGTGCGCGGCGTCGAGATCGGCGGCGCGGCCAAGAACGTGCTGGCGATCGCCGCCGGCATCGTGGTCGGCAAGAAGCTCGGCGCCTCGGCACAGGCCGCGCTCACCACGCGCGGCTTTTCCGAGCTCGCCCGCCTCGGCCGTGCGCTCGGCGCCCGCTCCGAAACCATGGTCGGGCTGTCGGGCCTTGGCGACTTGATCCTGACCTGCTCCAGCCCGCAGTCGCGTAACTTCGCGCTCGGGCTCGCGCTCGGCCGTGGCGAGCCGCCGCCGGCGGGGAAGCTCGCCGAAGGCGAGTTCACCGCGCCCGTGCTGATTGAACTGGCGGCTTCGCAAAGGATCGAACTGCCGGTATCAATGGCGGTCGCGGCGATCCTCGCAAACGAGCTCACCATCGACGCCGCGATCGAGGGCTTGCTGACGCGGCCCTTCAAGGCGGAGGAATGAGCATGGCGTACTGGCTGGTGAAATCCGAACCTTCGGCCTGGTCGTGGGACCAGCAGGTGGCGAAGGGGGCCAAGGGCGAGGCCTGGACCGGCGTGCGCAATTTCACCGCGCGGCAGAATCTCGTGAACATGAAGAAGGGCGACAAGGCGTTCTTCTACCATTCCAACGAGGGCAAGGAGATCGTCGGCATCGCCGATATCATCAAGGAGTCCTATCCTGATCCGACCGACAAGACCGGCAAATTCGTCTGCGTCGACATCAAGGCCGACAAGCCGTTGCCACGGCCTGTGACCATGGCCGCGATCAAGGCGGAGAAGAAGCTCGCCGCGATGGCGCTGGTGAAATATTCGCGCCTATCGGTGCAGCCGGTGACGGCGGACGAATGGAAGCTCGTCTGCAAGATGGGCGGGCTTTAGGTCGCGGCGTCAACTCTCCGGCAGCGTGAATACTTCGCATGGTGCGGCGATGCCGCGCAGCGGATGGGTTCCAAGCGCGATCAGCGGCGCGTCGGTCTCGGCGGCGAGCGCGCCGGACACAAGGACGGCCTTGCCCAGCGGCCGGCACAATCCTTCGAGCCGGCTCACGAGATTGACGGCAGGCCCGATCGCGGTGAAATCCAGACGATCGGCGGCACCGATATTGCCCCACAGCATCTCGCCGAGATGCAGCGCGGCACCGAAGGGCAGCGGCGGCAGGCCCAGGCGGCTGCGCTCGGAATTGAGATGCACCATCCCTGCGCGTGCGGCGGTGACGGCGCGCAAGGCCGCATCGCAGGCGGCGCGCGGCGAGCCACCGGCGACCGGAAAGATCGCCAGGATGCCGTCGCCGATGAATTTCAGCACTTCGCCGCCGAAGGCGTGAACCGCGCCGGCGATTCGATCGAACCAGGCGTCGAGCGCCGCGATCACGAGCGCCGGCGGACGGTCTTCCGACAGCGCCGTGAAGCCGCGCAGATCGGCATAGAGCAACGCGGCTTGAATGGTCTCGCCGACGTTGCGCCGCAGCGGCGCCGCCATCACGCGCGCCGCACTGCGCCGGCCGAGATAGGCTTCGAGCGCCGCCGTCAGCGTGGCCCGCGCGGCGAGCACAGCCAGCGGCGCGGCAGCGAAGCGCGCCGCCAGACGCAGTTGATCGATCTCTTCAGGCGCGAATGCACGCGGCCCGATCCAGGCCAGCGAAGGTCCATCCCGCCTCGGCCCGATCGTGTCCTCATGCACGACGCCAGCAGCGATTCCCGCGAGCCATTGCCGGCCTGCATCATTCGGCGGATTTTTGTCCAGGAGGGCCGGAGGCCCGCCCGGCGCAAAGCCCAGGGCTTCGATGACCTCGCCGGTTTCGGCGCGCCACAGCCAGGTGCGCCGGGCGATGAGCGGATGCGGAACATCGAGCGTCAGGGCGCCGCCTGCGAGCGGCAATCCATCCGCCGTCAGATGCGCGCCGAGCTCGGCCAGCAGCCGGTCGGCGCCCTGGGTCTCGGCGGCCAGATCGACGAGCCAAACGAGCGTTGGAGAAAACTGCATGGCGCAATCATGGCGTTGCCCCGCCACCTTTGTCACGGCCTATCCCATGACGGCGGGCCTTGACGATGAACCCCGGCGCCGCCATTTCCTCAATTCAGCCAGGGATGAGCCGATGACTGAAGCGTTCGTGGTCCGACGCGAGACCCAAATCGCGGCCCCGCCTGCCACCGTTTTCGCCTATCTGACCGATCCGCAGAAAATCCTGAGCTGGATGGGAACCGAGGCATCGACCGAGCCCAATCCCGGCGGGCTCTATCTTGTCAAAGGCATCGGCGAACGCGGCAATGTCGCGCGCGGCGCGTTCCGCGAGGTCGTGCCGGTGCACCGCCTCGCCTACAGCTTCGGATGGGACAACAACGAAGAGGTGCCGGCAGGATCGAGCCTGATCGAGATCGACCTGATCGACCGCGATGGCGGCACCTTGCTGCGGATGACCCATAGCGGCCTGCCGAACGCGGTGACGTGTGAGAACCACAACAAGGGTTGGGCGCATTATCTGGGCCGGCTCGCCGTTGCCGCCACCGGCCGGGATCCCGGCCCCGATCTGCGCACGCCGGCCGCGAAAGCAAGTTGAGCAAATAGCGCCGCAGCGCGTTACACCGCGGCCGCCATCACCACCTGCGCCAGGAGCTGCTCGCGCTTGGACTGCGAGCGCTGGCCCTTCATGGTCGCGGCGAAGCGCTCCAAAATGCCGTCCTCGAAAGCGGTAACGATGGTGTCGTGGACGTAGCTCTTGCGGCAGATCGCCGGCGTGTTGGAGAGCTGGTCGGCAGCCGCGCGGATCGCTTCCAGCACCTGGCGCTTGCGGCCGCGCTCGCTTGCCGCCGGCGTGATCCGCGACAGCGATTCCACCACCACGGCGGAGGCCATCAGCGTGCGAAAATCCTTCAGCGAAATCTTGATGCCGGCGATCTCGCGCAGGAACGCGTTCACGGTCGTGGTCGAAACGCCGCGCACGCTGCCATTGGCATCGCGGTACTGGAACATGCGCTTGCCCGGCACGGTGCGCAGGATGCCGATCGCGCGCACGAGTTTTGCCGCATTGCATTCCTTGCGCACGGCCTTGCCGCCCTTCGCCTTGAAGGTCAGCACAAGACTGTCTTCTTCCAGCGTGACGTTGGACTTGAGCAGCGTAGTGGCGCCGCGGGTGCCGCTCAGCCGCGCGTAGGACTCGTTGCCCGGACGGATCGCGGTGCGCGCGATCAGCTCGATTACCGCCGACAGCGCGAACTCCCGCGTCGGCTCCTCGCCCGCAAGATGCATGGAAACGTTGCGCCGGATCTTTGGCAGCGCAGCGACCAGCCTCGCCAAGCGATGCGCCTTGCGCTGCTCGCGCACCTTCTCCCAGTCGGCGTGATAGCGGTATTGCAGCCGCCCGGCGGCGTCGACGCCGACCGCCTGCAGATGCGAATTGGGATCGGGCGAGTAGCGCACTTCGCGATAGGCCGGCGGAACCGCCATCCGGTGCAGCCGGCGGATGGTGCCAGTGTGGCGGATATGGGTGCCGTTGGCGCGGATGAAGGAATAGCCCTTGCCGCGGCGGACACGGCGGATGGTCAGCCCGTTCTGGTCGCCGAGCTTGAGGCCATGCTCCTCGGCAAGGTCTTCGACGGAGGTCTTGGGCGTCGAAGGCGCCGGCTTTTCGGCGGGCTTGGGCAGTTGGCCCAGCATCTCCGCCAGCGCCACGGCAGGATCGGCGGAAGCGGGCCCCTCGGGCTCGAAGATTCTGCTGATCCGTCATGGGCGTGTTCGCCTTGCTCCTGCTCTCTTCCGGGTAATGCCCGCTTGCGGGGCTTCGTTCCGGAGGGACCGTCCGCTACGGGCCGGCCCGGAAAGGCCATTTAGGGGGTCAGGCGGCCGATGGCGAGTCCCGATTATCACAATGAAGGTTACTAAATACCTTTCATGGGTGGCATTCCGTCGCTAAAGTTGATTTGGGACCAAGGAAAAACGCGAAAGTGATGGCGACGGGCCGCATCCGAGCCAGTCCGCGGCGCGGAGGCCGGGCGTCTTGATGCCGCGCAAAGCGAACGCCCGCCGAAGGTTTTATTTGTCGCGCTTGTCGGCGCCGTGCGTGCGGACGCATAATCGCGCCAACAATGAAAGTTGCTTCAGCGTCCTGGAGGGGACTGAGGCCGTGCGGGAGGGTGAAATGTCCGAGAAGATTTACGATGTGAGCAGCGAATGGTCGAAGCGCGCCTGGATCGATCAGGCCAAGTACAAGGAAATGTACGCCCGTTCGCTCAGCGACCCCTCCGGTTTCTGGGCCGAACAGGCCAAGCGCCTCGACTGGATGAAGGCGCCGCACAAGATCGACAACTGGTCGTTCGCGCCGGGCAACATCTCGATCAAGTGGTTCGAGGACGGCGTGCTCAACGTCGCCCACAACTGCATCGACCGGCATCTGCACAAGCGCGGCAACCAGACCGCGATCATCTGGGAGGGCGACGATCCATCGCAGTCGAAACACATCACCTACAAGGAACTGCATGACGAGGTCTGCCGGATGGCCAACATCCTGCGCACAAGGAACGTCAAGAAAGGCGACCGCGTCACCATCTACCTGCCGATGATTCCGGAGGCGGCCTACGCGATGCTCGCCTGCGCCCGGATCGGCGCGATCCATTCGGTGGTGTTCGCGGGTTTCTCGCCCGACAGCCTCGCCCAGCGCATCAACGACTGCAAATCCAAGGTGATCATCACCGCCGACGAAGGCTTGCGCGGCGGCAAGAAAGTGCCGCTGAAGGCCAATGTCGATGCGGCGCTGGCCAAGACCGAGGGCGTCGACTGGGTGGTGGTGGTCAAGCGCACCGGCGGCAAGGTCGACATGAAGCCCTCGCGCGACCTCTGGTATCACGAGGCCGCCGCGATGGTGACGACCGAATGCCCGCTCGAGCACATGCATGCGGAAGACCCGCTGTTCATCCTCTACACCTCAGGCTCGACCGGCCAGCCCAAGGGCGTGCTGCACACCACCGCCGGCTATCTCGTGTTCGCGGCGATGACGCATCAATACGTGTTCGACTATCACGATGGCGATATCTACTGGTGCACCGCCGACGTCGGCTGGGTCACCGGCCACAGCTACATTCTTTACGGGCCGCTCGCCAACGGCGCGACGACGCTGATGTTCGAGGGCGTGCCGAACTATCCGGATAATTCGCGGTTCTGGAATGTCATCGACAAGCACAAGGTCAACATCTTCTACACCGCGCCGACCGCGATCCGCGCGCTGATGCAAGGCGGCGACGACCCCGTGAAGAAGACATCGCGCAAGTCGCTGCGGCTGCTCGGCTCGGTCGGCGAGCCGATCAATCCGGAGGCGTGGGAGTGGTATTACCGCGTGGTCGGCGACGATCGCTGCCCGATCGTCGACACATGGTGGCAGACCGAGACCGGCGGCATCTTGATCACGCCGCTGCCGGGTGCAACCAAGCTCAAGCCGGGCTCGGCGACGCTGCCGTTCTTCGGCGTGGTGCCCGAGATCGTCGACGCCGAGGGCAAGGTGATGAACGGCGAGGCCACTGGCAATCTCTGCATCACCAGGCCCTGGCCCGGAATGATGCGCACGGTCTATGGCGACCACGCCCGCTTCGAGCAGACCTACTTCTCGACCTACAAGGGCAAGTATTTTACGGGCGACGGCTGCCGGCGCGACGCCGACGGCTATTACTGGATCACCGGCCGCGTCGACGACGTCATCAACGTCTCCGGCCATCGCATGGGCACCGCCGAAGTCGAGAGCGCGCTGGTGGCGCACGCCGTGGTCTCCGAGGCCGCGGTGGTCGGCTATCCCCACGACATCAAGGGCCAGGGCATCTACGCCTATGTGACCTTGATGGCCGGCACCGAGCCGACCGAGCAATTGCGCAAGGAATTGGTCGCCTGGGTGCGCAAGGAGATCGGACCCATTGCTTCTCCCGACCAAATCCAGTTCGCGCCGGGCCTGCCGAAGACCCGCTCCGGCAAGATCATGCGCCGCATCCTGCGCAAGATCGCCGAGGACGAGCCGGGCAGCTTGGGCGACACCTCGACCCTGGCCGATCCCGCCGTGGTCGATGATCTCGTGAAGAACCGGCAGAACAAGAAGAACGCGTCGGCTTAGGACTTGTCGTCATTCCGGGGCCCGCAAAGCGGGAACCCGGAATCTAGAAGTTACGGAGCGAGATTCCGGGTTCGATGCTTGCGCATCGCCCCGGAATGACGTCGTCAAATTGCTCGGGCGCTCCGCTGCGCCCCTCACGCAAACGTCAGGAACTGTGGCGGCCCTGCGGCGGTTTTCCGGCGGGTGTTGTTTCCAAGTCATTTACTTTAATTCGAACATTTCCTTTTCTCCCCCTGCTTGAAACGAGTCCAAGCCCCGCGTGGAAACCATCTGGTTAACGCACGCGGTTAAAAATGCGTGGGCAGGCCGGCTTTTCGGCCGTTTTGGCGAGATTGGCGCTCCTCTCAGGGGGCGGGCGAAGCGGAGAAGACCGATGTCGAAGCGGATCGCGGTGGCGCTGGCGGCCACCATCGGGGCAAACCTTCTGGCCACGAATGCGGCGCAGGCGCGGCCGGAAATGGTACCGGTGCGCGGCGCCGAGTACACCCCGGGAACCATCGTGGTGAAGACCAACGAGCGTCACCTCTATCTCATCCTCGATGACGGCCACGCGATGCGCTACCCCGTGGGCGTCGGCAAATACGGCAAGCAGTGGGCTGGCGAGACCCGGATCGACGGCAAGTACCGCAACCCGGCCTGGTCGCCGCCGAAGGAAGTCAAACACGACAAGCCGAACATGCCGGACGTGATTCCGGGCGGCTCGCCGAGGAATCCGATGGGCGTCGCGGCGATGACGCTGGCCGGCGGCGAATACGCGATCCACGGAACCAACATGCCGGGCTCGGTCGGCGGCTTCGTCTCCTATGGCTGCATCCGCATGCTGAACGACGACATCACCGATCTCTACAGCCGCGTGTCGGTCGGCACCCGGGTCTTGGTGACCCGCTAACCCTGCTGCGCCAAAACCCTCATGGTGAGGAGGCGCGAACGCGCCGTCTCGAACCATGAGGCCCGGATGTCGGCCTCTTCCTTCGAGACGCCGCTTGCGCGGCTCCTCAGGATGAGGGGTTAGGGCTGCCTATGTAGTACCAAGTCGCGCTAAAGATTCCGGACTGCAAAAAGCCATGCACCTTGCGCGGCTTTCTGTTTCAGAAATCCGACGCGATACCCTTGTTCTCCCAATCGCCATAGCGCGTCGGCTCCGGCCCCTTCGGGCCCTGATATTCCTTCGGCATCGCCTTGGCGTTGGTGGCGGCGAGCTTGCGGCGCGCCTCGGCTTCGGCGAGCGCGCGCTGCGCGGCGGGCGTCAATGGCTTGCGTTCAGTTGGCGAGGGATTGTCACTCATCGCAATTTTCCTGGCGATATTCCCGTTGCTGGAACCGACGGCTCAAAAAATACCCTCCTCAACAGATTGTGCGGCACGGTGAAAAAGCCAGAGGCGATTCTTATATTTGGCATATTCGCGTGTCAGAGGTGAGCCCGTTCAATGGCATGCCCCGAACGCTAGCGGAATTGCCTTTTTCCCTCCGGGTAACTTTCCAGCATGCCGTCGCAAAGATTAGCCCGCCCTGCTGAAGTGCCCGGTCTCGCGGCACGGCGGATCGCAGCCGACATCCTGGACGGCGTGCTGCACAAACATCGCACCCTCGACGAACAGCTCGACGGCGCCGCCGCCCATCCCGGATTGAAGGCGCTTGCCGATCGCGACCGCGCGCTGATGCGCCGCCTGGTCGCGACAATCCTGCGCCGGCTCGGCACGCTCGGCCATCTGCTGTCGCGCTTGCTCGATCGTGGCATTCCGACCGATGCGCCGCGCGCGCAGAGCGCGCTCCTGATCGGCGCCGCGCAAATTCTCTGGATGGATGTGCCCGATCACGCCGCGGTCGATCTCTCGGTTCGGCTCGTGCAATCCGACCGCCGTGCGGCGAAATATGCCGGCCTCGTCAACGCCGTGCTGCGCCGCTGCGCGCGCGAGGGCGCCGGCATCGTCGAGGAAGTCAAGGCCGATACGCTCGACATTCCGCCCTGGCTCTCGAAGCGCTGGATCGCGCATTATGGCGAAGCCACCGCGAGAGCGATGGCACACGCGATCGGCCACGAGCCGTCGCTCGATCTCACCGTGAAGTCCGATGCATCGCAATGGGCGGCGCGCCTGCATGGCGAATTGCTGCCGACAGGAACGGTGCGCACGCTGCTGCACGGCTCGGTGACCATGCTGCCGGGTTTTGCCGAAGGACAATGGTGGGTGCAGGACGCCGCCGCCGCACTTCCCGTGCGCCTGTTCGGCGATGTCAAAGGCAAGACCATCGTCGATTTCTGCGCCGCGCCCGGCGGCAAGGCCGCGCAGCTCGCCCACGCCGGCGCGCATGTGATCGCGCTGGACCGTTCGCCGGCTCGCGTCGCGCGGCTGAAGGACAATCTGGCGCGGCTGTCCCTCTCCGCGGAGACGGTGACCGCCGATGCGACCGAATGGCAGGGCGAGGCCGGCGGCTTCGACGGCGTCCTGATCGATGCGCCCTGCACCTCGACGGGCACCATCCGCCGCCACCCAGACGTGGCCTGGCTCAGGCAGGAGGCCGACATCACCGCACTCGCCGGCTTGCAGAAGCGGCTGCTGCAGAAGGCGGTCACGCTCCTGAAACCCGGCGGGACGCTGGTCTATTGCACCTGCTCGCTGGAGCCGGAGGAGGGCGAAGCCCAGATCGCCGCCCTGCTGTCGGCCGAATCCGGCCTGAAACGGGTGCCGGTTGCCGCGAGCGAGGTCGCGGGGCTATCCGAAATCCTCAATTCCGAGGGCGATCTGCGCACCCTGCCCTGCCATCTGCCGCATGCCGACCCAAGGCTGGGCGGGCTGGACGGATTCTACGCCGCAAGGCTGGTTAAATCCTGATTTTACACCGGATTTCTGCCGGACGTGACCTGATTCGTCCCCTTGCAAGAGGGTGTCACGTTCATGTTTCCGGATTAAAAGGATTCGTTGCAATCCTGTCCCCCTTCAAGGCAAGGCGTGTCGGTCGCTCAACGCAGACGCATTTCGACCCTGATCATGGGCCGTTTCGCACGGAGCATGGTCGCGCGCGTCAGTGGCAGTTCGGTGGCGCTGTCAAGATTGTGGCCGGGCCGGACCGACCGGCTGATCATTGCCCCGCATGACCTGCGTACCGCCGACGCCACCCGCGCCGCCGAAATCTATGCCGGCCGCTTCGTCTTCGCCGGCAAGATCGTGACCTGTCACGGCCGCTCGATCTTCGACCTCGAGCCGCCGTCGGAGGATTGGGAGGTATCGCTGCTCGGCTTCGGCTGGCTGCGCCATCTGCGCGCCGCCGATACCGCGTTGACCCGCGCCAATGCCCGCGCGCTGGTCGATGACTGGATCTCCAACCCCGGCGGCAAGCGCCCGATCGGCCGCCGCGCCGACGTGCTGTCGCGGCGGGTGATCTCGCTGTTGTCGCAGGCGCCGCTGGTGCTCGGCGACACCGACAGCAAGTTCTATCGCCGCTATCTGCGCGGGCTGACGCGGGAGATCCGCTACCTCCGCTTCACGATGCTCGACATGCCCGACGGCGTGCCGCGGCTGCAGGTCCTGATCGCGCTGTGCTACGCCTCGCTCTGCCTCGCCAACCAGGCGCGGCATATCCGCAGCGCCAGCCGCAAGCTCTCGGACGAGCTGTTGCGGCAGATCCTGCCCGATGGCGGCCACATCTCACGAAACCCGGGCGCGCTGATCGACCTCCTGATCGACATGCTGCCGCTGCGGCAGACTTTTGCGGCCAGGAATATCGCGCCGCCGCCGGCGCTGCTGAATGCCATCGACCGCATGATGCCGATGCTACGCTTCTTCCGGCATGGCGACGGCACGATTGCGCTGTTCAACGGCATGAGCGGCACGCCGTCCGACCTGGTCGCGACGCTGCTCGCCTATGACGACACCCACGGCACGCCGATGGCGAGCATGCCGCATAGCGGCTTCCAGCGCCTCGATGCCGGCGCTGCGACCGTGATCATGGACACCGGCCCCCCGCCGCCGCCGAATGTCAGCCAGGAAGCCCATGCCGGCTGCCTGTCGTTCGAATTTTCATCCGGGCCGAGCCGCATTGTCATCAATTGCGGCATGCCCTCGACCGGCCGCGACAATTGGCGCGCCTTCGCCCGTTCGACCGCGGCGCATTCGACGCTGACCTTTGCGGATACTTCATCCTGCCAGTTCGTCGAGCTCTCGGCGATGAAGAAGTTCCTGCAGGGCGCGCCTGTTGTCAGCGGGCCGGAGATCGTGGAGAATTTCCGCGAGGTCGTCACCAATGGCGAACTGCTGACGACGTCGCATGACGGCTATCTCGCGCGCTTCGGCGTGATCCATCGCCGCGTGGTGATGGTCTCGCCCGACGGCACCAAGCTCGACGGCGAGGACACGGTGTCGCCCGCGCAGGGCGGGCGGATCAAGGGCAACAACACCAGCTATGCGCTGCGGTTTCATTTGCACCCGTCCGTGAAGGCGAGCCGGCTTTCCGACGCGCGCGGCGTCATGCTGGTGCTGCCGAACCGCGACGTCTGGACCTTCGAGGCGCTCGACGACAAGGTCGATCTCGAGGACAGCGTGTTCCTGGCCGGCAACGACGGCCCGCGCCGCACCGCGCAGATCGTGATCCACCAAGATGCCCGCCACGCCTCCTCGGTGCGCTGGAGCTTTGTGCGCTCGACCACCTCGCCGGCCACGACGAACGCCCGCCGCAGCGCGCGCCGCGAGCCGGAACTGCCGCTGTAAAACCTGCGCGCAAGACGCAGGGTCAGCCGCTTCTAGCCGTTGTGAACGTGGCCGGAAGCTGCTAACCAGCGCTCGCTCGCGCGACTGGCGACTTTGGATGGAGCACCATCGGGAAGCGCGGGACTATCTGCCGCGCGCCTGGGCACCCCCTTAAACAGAGGATCTTGCCCATGACCGACCATCCCCGCCGCGTCACCCGTGCCCTGCTTTCCGTTTCCGACAAATCCGGCCTGATCGATTTCGCCCGCGCGCTCGCAGGCCACAACATCGAGCTGGTCTCGACCGGCGGCACCGCGAAGGCGATCGCGGAAGCCGGATTGAAGGTCAGGGATGTCTCGGAGCTGACCGGTTTCCCCGAGATGATGGACGGCCGGGTCAAGACACTGCATCCCAAGGTGCATGGCGGCCTGCTCGCGATCCGCGACAATGCCGAACACGCGGCGGCGATGAAGACGCATGGCATCGCGGCGATCGATCTCCTTGTCGTCAACCTCTATCCGTTCGAGGCGACCGTCGAAAAAGGCGCGGATTTCGAGGAGTGCATCGAGAATATCGACATCGGCGGTCCGGCGATGATCCGCGCCGCGGCGAAGAACCACGACGATGTCGCCGTCGTCGTCGAAGCCAGCGACTATCAGGCCGTGCTCGATGAACTCAACGCCAATCAGGGCGCGACCACGCTGTCGCTTCGCCGCAAGCTCGCCGCCAAGGCCTACGCCCGTACCGCGGCCTATGACGCCGCGATCTCGAACTGGTTCGCGGGCGAGCTGAACACGGAGGCGCCGGACTTCCGCGCCTTCGGCGGCCGGCTGATCCAGGCGCTGCGTTATGGCGAGAACCCGCACCAGAAGGCGGCGTTCTATCGCCTGCCCGACAAGCGGCCGGGCGTTTCGACCCTGCGCCAACTGCAAGGCAAGGAGCTGTCCTACAACAACATCAACGACACCGATGCGGCGTTCGAATGCGTGGCGGAATTCGATCCGAAGCGCACCGCAGCCTGCGTGATCGTCAAGCACGCCAACCCCTGCGGCGTGGCCGAAGGCCCCGATCTCGCCAGCGCCTATCGCAAGGCGCTCGCCTGTGACTCGACCTCGGCCTATGGCGGCATCATCGCGCTGAACCGCGCGCTGGACGCGGAGACCGCCCGCGCCGTCACCGGCATTTTCACCGAGGTGATCATCGCACCCGACGCCACCGAGGAAGCAATCGCGATCGTCGCCGGCCGCCGCAATCTGCGGCTGCTCCTGACGGGTGGATTGCCCGACCCGCGCGCGATCGGGCTGACGGCAAAGACGGTTGCCGGCGGACTATTGGTGCAAAGCCGCGACAACGCGGTTGTCGACGATATGGTCCTGAAGGTCGTGACCAAACGCGCGCCCACCGAGGGCGAGATGCGCGACCTGATCTTCGCCTTCCGCGTTGCCAAGCATGTGAAGTCCAACACCATCGTCTATACCAAGGACCTGGCGACGGTCGGCATCGGCGCCGGACAGATGAGCCGCGTGGATTCCGCCCGCATCGCCGCGCGCAAGGCGCAGGATGCGGCGGCGGAACTTAAGCTGACCGAGCCGCTGACCAAAGGCTCCGCCGTCGCCTCCGACGCCTTCTTCCCGTTTGCCGACGGCATGCTCGCCTGTATCGAGGCGGGTGCTACCGCGGTGATCCAGCCGGGCGGCTCGATCCGCGACGACGAGGTGATCAAGGCCGCCGACGAGCACAACGTCGCCATGGTCCTCACCGGCGTGCGGCATTTCCGGCATTAGCGCATGATCCGGAAAAAGCCTGCCCCGCACTTGATGCGGGGTGTGTAGCGGTTTTCCGAAAAGATCACGCGCAAACAATAAACTAGAGCGCAAATCATTGCGCTTTAGGGTCGTCTCGTCGCATGACACCGGCGCGGCCATCGCCATCAAAAATATCATCCCGATCACGCCTCCGCGTTTTGCACTCGCGCAGGCG
This sequence comes from uncultured Alphaproteobacteria bacterium, assembly GCA_963847045.1. GTDB lineage: Bacteria > Pseudomonadota > Alphaproteobacteria > Rhizobiales > Xanthobacteraceae > Bradyrhizobium. The sequence goes on from CAWJYQ010000027.1 coordinate 196,264, forward strand.
CGCCATGTAGCATCATCGCGACGTTGAAGGCCTCAACCCGCGGCGAGATTGATGATGTATTTCAAGACCAGCCGGCGCCAATTCGCGGCGCTCGTGTTTGCCGCCGCATTCGCGTGGCCCGCCACCGCGCTGGCGCGCGACGCCTATGTGCCGCCGGCGCCAGGTACCATTCACGCCGTCACCGCCGAGCACGGCCTTGTCGTGGCGCAAGAAAAGATCGCCGCCGACATCGGCGCCAGTATTTTGCGACAGGGCGGCAACGCCGTCGACGCCGCTGTCGCGACCGGCTTTGCGCTCGCCGTCACCTATCCCCGCGCGGGCAATCTCGGCGGCGGCGGCTTCATGGTGATTCACCTTGCCGATCGCAACCAGGATGTCGCGATCGATTATCGCGAGACCGCGCCCGCGGCCACCACGACCGATATCTTCCTTGGGCCCGATGGCAAGCCCGACACCGCGAAGTCACGCGATTCCGCGCTCGGCATCGGCGTGCCCGGCACGGTCGCGGGGCTTGCGCTGGCGCTGGAAAAATATGGCTCCGGCAAATTCACCCTGGCACAACTGCTGACGCCGACCATCGAGCTCGCACGCGACGGCTTCGTGCTCACCGACGACATGGCCGACACCTTGCCGGACTGGTACCGGCGTCTCGGGAAATGGCCGGCCTCCGCGAAAATCTTCGGACGCGCCGATGGCACCTCGTTGCGGCAAGGCGACAGGCTCGTACAGACCGATCTCGCGGCGACGCTTTCGGCGATCGCCGAACATGGACCGCGCGGCTTCTATGAAGGTCCGGTCGCGGAGCAACTCGCGAAAGCCATTCGCGACGCCGGCGGCATCATGACGGCGGATGACCTGAAATCCTATCAGCCCGTGGTCCGCACGCCGGTGCGCGGCACCTATCGCGGCTGTGATATCGTCTCGATGCCGCTGCCCTCCTCGGGCGGCATCGTGCTGCTGGAAACCCTCAACATCCTCGAGGGCTTTCCGCTTTCCGAGCTGCAGCAGGGCTCGGCGGCCTCGCTGCATCTGTTGATCGAGGCGATGAAGCGCGCCTACGCCGATCGCGCGCGCTATCTCGGCGATCCTGCCTTCATCAACGCGCCCACGACCATCCTGCTGGCGAAGGATTACGCCGAAAAGCTGCGCGCCGGCATCGATCCCGATCGCGCCACGCCGGCCCGCCAGGTGGCCTCGGCGCTGCCGCCGCGCGAAGGCAGCAACACCACGCATTACTCCGTGGTCGACAGCCAGGGTAACGCGGCGACCAACACCTACACGATGAACTTCTCCTATGGCGTCGGCATGGTCGCGGAAGGAACCGGCGTGTTGCTCAACAACGAGCTCGACGATTTCACCGCCGCGCCCGGCGCCTCCAACGCCTTCGGCCTTGTCGGCTACGAGGCGAACCTGCCCGGCCCCGGCAAACGGCCGCTGTCCTCGATGTCGCCGACCATCGTGCTGAAGGACGGCAAGCCCGTGCTTGTGACCGGCTCGCCCGGCGGCAGCCGCATCATCTCGACCGTGCTGCAGGTGATCGTGAATGTGCTCGATTATCACATGGACATCGCGGCCGCCGTCGCAGCCCCGCGACTGCATCATCAATGGATGCCGGATGACGTGAAGGTCGAACCCGGCTTTTCCGAGGAGGTTCTCGCGGCGCTGCGCGGAAAAGGCCACAGCGTGACGGAATCGATGGGCTATTCCTCGGCCAACTCGATTCTGGTCACCGCGAACGGCCTGCTCGGCGCGCCCGATCCTCGCACCCGCGGCGCGGAAGCTGCGGCGCAATAGCGCCGGCGCACACATTGCCTCCCCCCGGCTTCGGAGTAGGATTTGCCCCGGGAGGATACCAAAAATGACCTCGCTCAAGGGCAAGACGCTGTTCATCTCGGGCGCGAGCCGCGGCATCGGCCTCGCAATTGCGCTCCGTGCCGCGCGCGACGGCGCCAATGTCGCGATCGCTGCCAAGACGACGGAGCCGCATCCAAAACTGAAGGGCACGATCTATACCGCCGCCGACGAGGTCCGCGCCGCCGGCGGCAAGGCGCTGCCGGTGGTTTGCGATATCCGCGACGAGACGCAGGTGATCGCGGCAATCGAACAGACCGTCACGGAGTTCGGACGTCTCGATATCTGCGTCAACAATGCCAGCGCGATCAGCCTGACCAATTCGCAGGGAACCGACATGAAGCGGTTCGACCTGATGATGGGCATCAACACCCGCGGCACCTTCATGGTGTCGAAATACTGCATCCCGCATTTGAGGAAGGCGGAGAACCCGCACATCCTGATGCTGTCGCCGCCGCTCGACATGAAGACCAAATGGTTCGAGCACTCGACCGCCTACACCATGGCCAAATACGGCATGAGCATGTGTGTGCTCGGCCTTTCCGGCGAACTGAAATCCGCCGGGATCGCCGTCAATGCGCTGTGGCCGCGCACGACGATTGCGACCGCAGCCGTCGGCAATCTCCTCGGGGGCGATGCCATGATGCGCGCGAGCCGCACGCCCGAGATCATGGGAGACGCGGCCTACGCGATCTTCACGCGGCCATCGCGCGAATTCACCGGGCAGTTCTGCATCGATGACAAGGTGCTTTACGCCAGCGGCGTGCGCGACTTCGAGCGCTATCGCGTCGACCCCACCGTGCCGCTGATGTCGGACTTCTTCGTCCCCGATGACGATGTGCCGCCGCCCGGGGTCACCGTGCAGCCGCTGCCCTCGGTTGGCGGAGCACAGAAGGCGCGGTAAGACTGGCGCGGGGATAACGCGGGGGCATCCGTGATTTGGCGCAGGCTGGCAGTCGCGGGCGGGCTTTTCGCCGCCGTCCTGGTCGTGCTTGGCGTCATCTATCGGCCTGACCGCGCGATCCGCGCCGCGACGGGCTCGGTCGCCGACGCGCTTTGCGCGAAAACGTTCGTCTCGGGGCTCGATCCGCAAACAAGCTTCGGCGAAATCGTGGAGCGCCCCGGGATTCGCAGGCTGCGGTTCGGCATGCGTTATCGGATCGACCGCAATGCCGGAACCGTCGATGTGACCGTGGCGGGCCTGTTCGCGACCCATGCCATCTCCCACGAAGGCCTGGGCTGCGTGCGCGTGCTCGGCGGCAAGGAGCCCTATCTGCTCAGGAGCGACATCGTCGCGCTGAGGACGCCGAAGGCGCCGCCGCTGTTGCCTGATATCGCCGGCCCCGACGCAGTCGAACCGACCGATCCCGCGCTGAAGGCCGCGCTCGACCATGCGTTCGAGGAGCCGGCCGAGCCGCCGTTTCGCCGCACCAAGGCGGTGATCGTGGTGCGCGACGGCCGTATCATCGCCGAGCGTTACGCGCCCGGCATCGGCATCGATACGCCGCTGCCGAGTTTTTCCATGACCAAGTCGGTCATCAACGCGCTGCTCGGCATCATGACGCAGCAGGGTTTGACATCGCCATCGCTGCCGGCGCCGATCCCGGAGTGGCACGGCGCAAGAGACCCGCGGCGCGAGATCGAGGTCGGTCATCTCATGAAGATGACCTCGGGCCTTGCGCTGGACGAAACGGAATCGCCGCTCAATCCCTCGGAGCAGATGTTTCAATTTAACGACATGGCCGATTTCGCGGTGCAGGCGCCGCTGATCGCGCCGCCGGGCACGCGTTGGGCTTACTCAAGCGCGTCGACGCAGATCCTGGCGCGCATCATCCGCGACGCCGTGCGCGGGCCCGAGCAGACGCTCGCCTACGCCTGGCGCGAGTTGTTCAATCCGCTGGGCATGCGCAACGTAACGCTGGCCTTCGACGGCTCCGGCACCTTGCAGGGCGCCAACAACATGCTCGCCAGCGCGCGCGACTGGGCGCGGTTCGGGTTGCTCTATCTCAACGATGGCGAGGTCGGGGGCAAACGCATCCTGCACGAGGACTGGGTGGATTATTCCGCAGCTGCAACGCTCGACACCGATTATGCCGCGGGTTTCTGGACCAACCGCAGCGAGCATCCCCATGCGAAGGGCCGCGTTCGCCTCGGCATTCCGCGCGATGCATTCTACGCGTCAGGCAATCTCGGCCAGCGCTGCGTAATCATTCCCTCGCAGCATATGGTGGTGGTGCGCATGGGAGACGCGGTTGATCCGACCGGGGATATCAGAGGGCTGGCGCGGCTGATCAAGGAAGTGATCGAGGCGACGAGCCACTAAGATCGTCAGCGCCCTACCTGATACGGCCCGCCCCTCTCCAGCGCGCGTTGGTAGGCCGGGCGCGCATGAATGCGCTCCAGGAACGCCATCGCCTTGGGATGACCATCCTCCAGCCCGCCGCGCGCTGCGGCGGCTTCGAGCGGAAAGCTCATCTGGATGTCGGCCGCGGTGAACTCCTTGCCGGCGAACCACTCGCTCTTCGACAATTCTTCTTCCCAATAGGCCATGTGCTGCTTGAGCTGCGGATTGACCAGCGTCGTCAGCGCCTGCGAGGACACTTTGCGCACCAGCGGACGCAGCAAGGCCGGCGCGCGGCGCGGCATCAGCGTGAACAGCAGTTTCATCAACAGCGGCGGCATCGCCGAGCCTTCGGCGTAATGCAGCCAATAGGTGTAGCGCAGCCGCTCCGGCGACCCGAGCAGCGGGATGAAGCGGCCCTTGCCGTAGTTGTCGACGAGATATTCGACGATCGCACCCAACTCCGCGATGGTGTTGCCATTATCGGTGATGACGGGCGATTTGCCGAGCGGATGGATCGCGCGCAATTCCTTCGGCGCGCGCATATCCGGTTGCCGCTGGTAGCGCACGATCTCGTAAGCCACGCCCAGCTCTTCGAGCAGCCACAACACGCGTTGCGAACGTGAATTGTTGAGATGATGAACCGTCAGCATGGATGTCCCCCCGGCATGGATGCTGTTGCCTATCAGGCCATCCCGGAATTTGCGATGCGGCCAAGGAATCGGCTCATATATTTACCCGGGTGATATTGACGCGCTAATTATATCCGGGTATTAATCGGGATGAGAGGAGCATCCCATGACCGAAACCTTCACCGTCTTCGAGGGCGTGCGGCGCCTCGCCGCCGGCCCCCTTGCCGAAATCGCGCCCGTGATCCAACGCGCGGAGCGCCATGCGTCCGAGCCCATCGCGATCTTCAGCGACGCGACGGGACGGGCGATCGATCTCGATCTGCGCGGCAGCGTCGACGAGATGCTGGCTTGGCTCGCCACCTCGGCCAGGAAAACTGAAGAGAGAACTGAAGGGACAACTGAAGAGCAGGCGCCTTCCAGCGAGCCGCGCGGCCGCGGCCGGCCGAAGCTCGGCGTAGTGGCGCGCGAGGTGACGCTGCTGCCGCGGCATTGGGAATGGCTGAACGCGCAACCCGGCGGCGCCTCGGTCGCCCTGCGCAAGCTCGTCGACGAAGCCCGCCGCGCCCATGGCGACCGCGATCGTCAGCGCGCGGCGCGGGACGCGGCCTATCACTTCATGTCGGCGATGGCCGGAAATCTGAAAAACTTCGAGGAAGCCTCGCGCGCGCTGTTCGCCGACGACCGGCGCCGCTTCACCGGCCTGATCGCGGCCTGGCCGGCCGATATTCGCGACCATGTCGTCAAGCTGGCCTATGCCGATCATGAATAATTGATCGCTTGAACATCGGCACCTCTGCTGGTTGAATGATAGCGATCATATCAATTGACCGCCGGGGAGGCCGCGATTTGAGCATCAATCCGCAATTCATGTTCGACGTTGGCAGTCCGAATGCCTTTTTGAGCCATGAGGCGATCCCGGCAATCGAGAAACGCACGGGCGTCAAGTTCGAATATGTGCCGATCCTGCTCGGCGGCATCTTCAAGTCGACGAACAACAAGTCGCCGGCCGAGTCGCTCGCCGGCATCAAGAACAAGCGCGAATTTCACCAGATCGAGACCGAGCGCTTCATCAAGCGCTTCAACGTCCAGCCCTATGTCTGGAACCCGTTCTTCCCCGTCAACACGCTGAATTTGATGCGCGCCGCGGTCGCGGCACAGTTCGAGGGCGTGTTCGAGAAATATGTCGACGCCGCGTTCCACCACATGTGGCGCGAGCCGAAGAAGATGGACGATCCGGAGGTAGCGGTGAAGGCGTTGACCTCGTCCGGCCTCGACGGCGCCAGGCTCCTGGCGCGCGCGCAGGAGCCGGACGTGAAGGCCAAGCTGCTTGAAAACACGCAGTCCGCCGTTGAACGCGGCGCGTTTGGCTCGCCGACTTTCTTTGTCGGAAATGATATGTTCTTCGGCAAGGAGCAGTTGCGCGAGGTCGAGGAGATGGTGTCGGGCCGGTAATCTCAATCCTCATGGTGAGGAGGCGCTTTAGCGCCGTCTCGAACCATGAGGCCACCACTCGGGCCTTCATCCTTCGAGACGCGCGCGAGCGCGCTCCTCAGGATGAGGAGATAGAGAGAACAAGATGCAAAAGCGTAACGCCACGGTCGCCGTGATCGGCGCCGGCGATTATATCGGCGCCGAGATCGTCAAGAAATTCGCCGCCGAAGGTTTTGCCGTCTTTGCCGGACGGCGCAACGGCGAGAAGCTCGAGCCGCTGGTGAAGGAAGTGGAGGCCGCCGGCGGCACCATTTTCGCTCGCTCGCTCGATGCGCGGAAAGAGGACGAGACCACCGCCTTCCTCAACGACGCCGACAAGCATGCGCCGCTCGAAGTCTGCATCTTCAACGTCGGCGCCAATGTCAATTTCCCGATTCTGGAGACCACCGACCGGGTGTTCCGTAAAGTTTGGGAAATGGCCTGCTGGGCCGGCTTTGTCGCGGGCCGCGAGGCAGCGCGGCTGATGGTGCCGCGCGGCCGGGGCAACATCTTCTTCACGGGCGCGACAGCGTCGCTTCGCGGCGGCAGTGGATTTGCCGCTTTTTCCAGCGCCAAATTCGGCCTGCGCGCCGTGGCGCAATCGATGGCGCGCGAGCTCGGGCCACAGAACATCCATGTCGCGCATCTCATCATCGATTCCGGCGTCGACACCGCCTGGGTGCGCGAGCGCCGCGAGCAGATGTGGGGCAAGGAAGCGCTCAACAACCCCGATCTCCTGATGCCGCCGGCGTCGGTCGCGGGCGCCTATTGGCAGCTCTATCAGCAGCCGAAAAGCGCCTGGACTTTTGAGATGGAAATTCGCCCGTTCGGGGAGAAGTGGTAGTTGTTCATACGATCGTCATGGCCGGGCTTGACCCGGCCATCCACGTCTTCATGGCACCCATCCGAAGAAAGACGTGGATGCCCGGACCAAGTCCGGGCATGACCAAAGCTGTGCATGCGGGAGAATAGACAATGCGTGTTCTCGTGGTTGGTGCTGGTGCCATTGGCGGATATTTCGGCGGCAGGATGCTGCAGGCCGGCCGCGACATCACGTTCCTGGTGCGACCGAAGCGGGCCGGCGAACTCGCGTCCGCCGGCCTGGTGATCAAGAGCCCCAATGGCGATGTGACGCTTAAAAATCCGCCGACCGTGCAGGCCGACACCATCAAGGACAAGTTCGACGTCGTGCTGCTGAGCTGCAAGGCCTACGATCTCGATGACGCGATAAAATCCTTTGCGCCGGCGGTGGGTTCACAGACCTCGATCATTCCGATGCTGAATGGCATGCAGCACCTCGACACGCTGGATCAGAAGTTCGGACGCGAGCGCGTGCTGGGCGGGCTCTGTGCGATTGCGGTGACGCTGAATGAGCAGCGCGAGGTGGTGCAGCTGCAGCCGATGCAGTCGCTGAACTTCGGCGAGCGCGACGGCAAGAAGAGCGATCGTGTTCGCGCTATCGCGGAGGTGTTTTCGGCGGTCAACGGCGCCGTGCCGAGCGAGAACGTCGTGCAGGACATGTGGGAGAAATGGGTGTTTCTGGCGTCGATCGCCGCGTCCACCAGCCTGATGCGCGCCCCTGTCGGCGCCATCGTCGCCGCACCCGGCGGCAGGGATTTCCTGCTCGGCATTCTCGACGAATGCAGCGCGGTCGCGAAAGCGGCCGGCCATGAGCCGGCCGGCCCGTTTTTCCAGCGCGTCAAGGGCATGCTGACCGCGGAGGGCTCACCGATGACCGCGTCGATGTTCCGCGACATCAAGGCAGGCGCGAGGGTCGAGGCCGATCACGTCGTCGGCGACATGATCGCGCGTGCCGAAGCTGAAAAAATACCGGCGCCGAAGCTGCGCACCGCCTATACGCATCTGAAGGCGTATGAAAAGGTGCGCGAGCAGGCCGGCTGATCAGCCGCCGCTGCCCGTGTAATGCGCGAGATAATGCGCGAGCGCTTCGATCTCCTCGTCGCTCAAGGGGTAGGCGACATCGGCCATCGCGGCCTGGCCGCCGCCGACACGTACGCCACCCTTGTAGTCGTGCAGCGCCTTGACGAGATAATCCTCGCGCTGGCCGGCGATGCGGGCGACCGCCTTGGTGCCTGCGAAATTATCGCCGTGGCATGAAGCGCAGCGCCGGCCGGCCGCCGCCTGCTTGCCCTTCGCCGACAAATCCGCCTTGTCGTCCGGCGTGCCCTGAAACGGCGGCAGCGAGGCGAAATAGGCGCCGAGATTGCGGATGTCCTCGTTGGTCAGCTCCTCGACAATCGGCTGCATCTGCTCGTTCTTGCGCGAGCCGGCGCGGAAATAGACCAGCTGCCACTGGATGTACTGATCGAGCTGGCCCGCTAGCGAGGGGATGTTTTCCATTTGCGAAACGGCGTTGTCGCCATGGCAGCCCTTGCAGACTTCGGCCTTTTCCTTGACGTCGGCGGCATGAGACGGGACGGCCGCAAGCGTCACGGCAAGTGCGAACGCGACGCGCAATACAAGTGACTCTTGCATGGATGGCCTTCTCAAGTTCGTCATTCCGGGACGCGCCGATAGGCGTGGGCCCGGAATCCATAACCCCCTTTCGTGGTTATGGGTTCCGGACTCGCGCTGCGCGCGATCCGGAACGACAGCGTTGAAAATTGAAAGCAATGAGGCTGCGGCGCATCAAGCCCCGCAGCCTCAATATCCTTCCGCCTTGGCTACTTGCTGTAGCTGATGCGATAGATCGCACCGGCCCAGTCGTCGGCGACGAGGATCGAACCATCCTTGTCCAGGATGATGTCGTCGGGACGGCCGAGATAACCCTGGTCGCCCTCGATCCAGCCGGAAGCGAACACTTCCTGCTTGGGATTCTTGCCGTCCGGTCCGACGTTGACGCGCACGATGCGGCCGCCCTGGTACTTGTGACGATTCCAGGAGCCGTGCTCGGCGATCAGGATCGAGTTCTTGTACTCGGCCGGGAATTGGCTGCCGGTATAGAACTTCATGCCGAGCGGAGCCACGTGAGCGCCGAGATTGAGCACCGGCGGGGTGAACTCCGAGCACTTGTGGCCCATCGCGAATTTCGGATCCGGCAGATCGCCCTGGTGGCAATAGGGATAGCCGAAATGCTCGCCCATCTTGCCGATCATGTTTAGCTTGTCGGAGGGCAGGTCGTCGCTGATCCAGTCGCGGGCGTTTTCCGTGAACCAGTATTTGCCGGTGCGCGGATCGACATCGCCGCCGACCGAGTTGCGGACGCCGAGCGCATAGACTTCCGCGTTGCCGGTCTTGGGATCGACGCGGCGGATCTGCGAGACGCTGGTCGGGGGAATGCCGACATTGAAGGGAGGCCCGAACGGAATGTAGAACCAGCCGTCCTTGTCGACCGCGATGTACTTCCAGCCATGCGCGGCGTAGGACGGCATGTCGTCATACACCACCTTGCCGTCGCCGAGCTTGTCGAGATTGGCTTCGGCGTTGTCGTACTTGATCAGCTTGTCGACCGCGATGACGTAGAGCGAGCCGTTCTGGAAGGCGAGACCGGTGGGCATGTTCAGCCCCTTGAGAATGGTCTTGACCTCCTTCTTGCCGCCATTGTCCTTGATCGCGTAGACGTTGCCGAGGCCGAAGGAGCCGACGAACAGCGTGCCCTTGTCGCCCCAGGCCATCTGCCGCGCGGCCAGCACACCCGACGCATAGACCTCGATCTTGAAGCCCGGCGGCAGCTTGATCTTCTTGATCAGTGCGGCGAGCTCGGCATCCGACGCACCGGTCGGCGGGCCGTTCGGCGGCGCCAGACCCTTCTGCGCCTCGGTTTCATCGCCAAGGAACCAGTCATCCGGCGGATGTGTCCAGAACTCCTTGGTGCCGGATTCGTATTTCTTGAGCTGCCGGTTCTTGTCGGCAGCCTGCTGCGCATTGGCCATGGTCGCGCCCGCGACAATGCCCATTGTCGCCAGCGCGAGAACACATCGATGGAAAGCGGATTTCATCGCGTCACTCCCTATGCAGCCAGGCGGCTGCGCGCGTTATTTATTTTGGACGTTTCGAGAGACGAACCGTAGGTCTGAGAGGATCAGACCGAAAAAATGTTAGCACATCTCAGGTAGGAGAGAAGCGCGCGCTCGAGCCGACGATCCAGCAAATGAGACTGGGAAGAAAATTTTCTCCACTCACCGAGAAGAAAATTCTTCGGACGCTTTTGATTGAGACGAATTTGTGTTCGCCGCACTGCAACGCAATATTCCGATGAGCGAACGCTCGAAAATCGGCAACCGCGTGGGCACGCTTCCACTTTCACGCGGCCAAGCCGTCCGACAGATGAAGGCGCGTGCCGGTCAGAGCGAGCGTACTCGCACCATCGTTGCTGCTATTGCGTGACAGTGATCGCGTCGAACCGCGACCCAGCCTCGCAGTGCCTCGCGCATGATCGATGACCCTCATCGCGGCTATGGTCCCCCGGCTTTTCGCTGGCGCTTTCGCCGTGACCGGGTGCCTAAAGAGGCGGCAGCGCCGCAGCCGCATCGACCACACAACTATTTGAAATCCCTTAGCTCTCACGGCGGGACATCTGGCATACAAGTTGCGTCTGAACGGCGCATGTCCTCCGCGCCCAACCCAGCTCAGCGTCCGCAATATCCGCAAGTCGTTTTTCGGCAAGGCCGGCGAAGTGCGGGTGCTCGACGACCTCTCCTTCGACATCAACGCCCGCGACTTCGTCAGCATCATCGGCCCGTCGGGCTGCGGCAAGACCACGATCTTCAACATCATCGCTGGGCTGGTTGAGCCGGATGCCGGCAGCATGATCTATCGCGGCGAGGAGATCGACAGCCTGCGCGGCCGCGTCGGCTACATGATGCAGAAGGACCTGCTGTTTCCCTGGCGCACCGTGCTCGGCAATGTCCTGCTCGGCCTGGAAACCCGCGGCGTCGACCGCACTGAAGCCGAAGGCAAGGCGCGGGAATATCTGAAGAGCTTTGGGCTTGCCGGCTTCGAGAATGCCTATCCGAAGACGCTGTCCGGGGGCATGCGGCAGCGCGTGGCGCTGATCCGTACGCTGATCATGGATCCCGACATCCTGCTGCTGGATGAGCCGTTCTCCGCGCTGGACTACCAGACCCGGCTCTATCTCGAAGGCGTGTTGAAGGAAGCAGTCGAGACCTACCACAAGACCGTCATCCTGGTGACACACGACATCGACGAAGCCGTCGCGCTCTCCAAGCGCGTCGTGGTGCTGAGCGGGCGCCCCGCGCGCGTGAAGACCGTGCACGACATTGAGATATCAGCCGCCTCCCCCATCACGGCCCGCAGCGACAGCCGCTTTTCCGGCTATTTCCACACGCTCTGCGCCGAGCTCGACATCCAGACCGAGAGATCCGCGTGACCATCACCCTCCCCGGCGCAGCGGTGCGCAAGCGTCGCGCACGTAAACCGCGCACCTTCAGCTTCAACACCGCCCTCGGCCGCTCCCTGCTGCAGGCGCTGGCCGTCATCGTGTTCTTCGCGCTCTGGGAGATCGGCGTGCGGATGGGATGGATCTCGGCCTTCCTGGTCGGCTCGCCCTTCGGGATCTTTGCCACCGGCTATAAGATGCTGATGAGCGGCGAGCTGTTGTCCGACACCTGGTTCACCTTGTTCGAAGCGATTCTCGGCTTTGTCATCGGCACCATTATCGGCTCCCTGCTCGGACTGGCGCTCTGGTACTCCGTCTTCGTCGCCCGTCTGGTCGAGCCCTTCATCGTCGCCATCAACAGCGTGCCGAAGATCGCGCTGGCCCCGATCGTGGTGCTGTGGTTCGGCACCGGGCTGCTGTCGAAGGTCGCTTTGTCCGTGTCGCTGACCGCGATCGTGGCACTGATCGCCGCCTATCAGGCCGCCAAGGACGCCGACGTCGACCTGCAGTCGCTGCTGATCTCGATGGGCGCCGACAAGCACCAGGTGTTCTTCAAGGCGGTGGTGCCCTCGACGCTGCCCTCCATCATCGCGACCTTCCGCATCAATATCGGCTTTGGCCTGGTCGGCGCCGTGGTCGGCGAGTTCATCTCCTCGCAGCGCGGGCTCGGCCATCTCATCTACACGGCCTCCAGCCTCTACGACCTCAACACGGTCTGGGTCGGGCTGTTCACGCTGATGATCATGGGTTTTGCCCTCTATTACGTCATCGACGTGATCGAGCGGACAAGTTTGCCCTGGAAGCAGGCAAGCACCACGCACCAGGTTCAGGTCTGAGTGAAAAAGAAGAAGGAGTTATCGATGTCTTTGACTTCGCGCATTGCCCGCGCTGCCGCCCTTATCACCATGCTGCTGGCCACGCCGGCACTCGCCGAGAACAAGAAGGTGACGCTGTCGCAGGCGTTCCAGTCGATGCTCTATCTGCCGCTCTATGTCGCGATCGACGAGGGCTTCTTCACCCAACAAGGCCTCGACCTCACCAAGGAGACCGCCGGCGCGCCGACCGTGGCGCTGTCGGCCGTCATTTCCGGCAGCGCGCAGTTCTCGATCCACGGTCCGGAATGGACCGCAATCGCGGCCTCCAAGGGCGCGCCGGTCAACATCATCGCCAATGTCGTCAATGGCGCCGCAGTGTGGATCGCGACCTCGCCAGACTTCAAATTCAATGGCATCAAGGACGTCAAGGGCCAGAAGGTCATCACCGGCTTGATGCCTACCACCTCGACCTCGCTGTTCATAAAGCTGCTCAAGGAAAACGGCATGGACGCCAAGACCGATGTCGAGATGATCCAGGTCGCGATCGGCACCGAGCCCGGACCCTTTGTCGCCAAACAAGCTGATATCGCCGTGATGTATGAGCCGGGCCTCGACCAGGCCGTGGCGAAGGGCATGAAGGTCGTGTTCGGTTTCCCCAAGACCTATGGCGCCTATGCCTTCTCGGCGGTGACGGCGCGCAACGACGTCGATCCCGACACCGCCCAGCGCGTGGTCAACGGCATGGAGATGGCGATGCGCTTCATGGCCAAGAACGAGGCCAAGACCGTCGAGATCGCCAAGAAGGAATTCCCGACACTCGATCCGGTCGTGGTCGAAGCTGCGGTCAAGCGCATGCTCGCCGACGGCGTCTATCCGCCGAGCGTCGACATCACGCCGGAAGCGCTCAAGGTTTCCATGGACACCCAGATCGCGCTCGGCAATCTCCCGAGCCAGCCGGACTACAAGGCCTTCGTGGTGCGGAAATACATCGAACCCGCGCTTTCGATGAAGTAGCTGGACGCAAGCCATCGCGTTGCGGCAGATTGGCCGGCAACGCGTTGGGTCCAGGATTTTTCTGTCATGAATGAGTTGCCACCGCCGAAGGCGGGCTCCGGCGTTCTCGATTTGCTGCACCTCTTCCAAATGGAGGAAGGGACCGGGGATGCTTATGCCGCGATGTGTCTTGTGAAGACGCGCGCGATCGAACCACGGCTGAAAGCCTTCGAAGTTCTTCCGGTTGACACCAAGCGGCGGCCCGGTCCGCTTTCGGGCATTCCCGTTGCGATCAAGGATATCATCGCGACTTCGGACATGCCGACCACCAACGGCTCGCCGATTTACAAGGATCACGTTCCGGCCAGGGACGCCTGGGTGGTCGAGCGCCTGCGAAATCTCGGCGCGACGATCTTCGGCAAGACCGTCTCGACGGAGTTTGCCTGGCGGCAGCCCGGACCGACGGTCAATCCCTGGAATGGCGAGCATACGCCGGGCGGATCGTCCTCGGGCTCGGCGGCCGCGGTCGCTGCCGGCCTCGTGCCGCTCGCGCTGGGATCGCAGACGCTGGGGTCGGTGATCCGGCCAGCGGCGTTCAACGGCATTGTCGGCTTCAAGCCGAGCTATGGCGCGATCCCGCGCATCGGCGTGCACCCCTTGAGCCCGTCGCTCGATCATGTCGGCTTCTTCGCGCGCCGCGTCGACGATGTCGCGCTCGCCTTGTCGCTGCTGGCGGCCACAAGCGACGATGATTTGCACGGACGGCCAATGCCGGCGTTCCAGATCGATGTCGAGCGTGGCATCCCGCCGTTGAACAAACCGCGGCTCGGCATCGTGCGCTTCGAAAAATGGTCGCGCGCCGAGCCGGAACAGCAGAATGTCTTTGACGCTGCGATCGAAAAGCTGCGCGCGGCCGGCGCCGTTCTGGAAGAATTCGCGCTCCCCGAACTCGACCGCGTCAATTGGCAGGCCATCAACACCATCCTCGCCAGCGAAGGCGCGGCGCTGTTCGCCGAACTCGTCGCACGCTATCCCGACCGCACCAGCGATCACCTGAAATCGCTGGTCGCAACCGGCAAGGCGATCAGCGGACCCGACTATCTCGCGGCCAAGGCGCTGCAGGAGCAGCATCGCCGCGCGCTGGGCTCCGAGATGAGGCGTTTTGACGCGCTGCTCACCCTGCCCGCCTTCGGCGAGGCCCCGCGCGGGCTCTCTTACACCGGCGACGCCGAATATTGCGCGCCATGGACCTTCGTCGGCGCACCCGCGGTGACGCTGCCGGCCGGTTTCGGCAAGAACGGCCTGCCGCTCGGCATCCAGATCGTCGGCGAGTACAGAAACGATCTTCGTGTGCTGAAAACGGCGAAATGGGTCGAAGCGACGCTCGGCTTCGATCCCGGCATTCCCGCGATCGCGTCGCAGTCGCAGGCCCGGACACGCAAAGTCGTGCCCTAAAGATGTCTAAAGGAATCGGATAAGATTCAATTCGTGGCGCTTTCTACCACCAATAGCCAGAGGGACACGCAGGAAATCTTGGCGTGCGGGATCTGTCTCAGTTCGTACAAATGTCGGCTGACACAGTCATGTTCACTCAACAGATGGCGGAATGTTGACCCAACATGTTACCCTTGAATGTGTGGTTAGTGCTGACGGAACCAGTCGATGCCTTTTGGGAGTGCCCCGACCGCTGAGCGCAACATCATCACGGTCCTCGCCGTCGATATGGTGGGTTCGACGCGCCACATCGCGGCCTGTGATCCCGACGACGCCCAGGCATTTCTGGACCACTGGCTCGCGCACATCCGCAATGCGGTCGAGCGAGCCGGAGGCGTGATCGTGCACTATGCCGGCGACGGCGGTATTGCCATTTTCGGGTGGCCGAGCGCGTTCGAGGATCACGCCGAGCGGGGCTGTGTGGCGGCGTGGGATATTCAAAGCCACAGCGAGGCCGTCGGACCGGCGGGAAGTCCGGTCACTTTCCGCGTCGGCCTTCATTCCGGGCTGGTCGGCGTCCGCAAGGGCGGTCGCAATGCGATCGCGCGTTTCGACGTGGCCGGTGCGACCGTGCATGTCGCAGCCAAGCTGCAGCAGGAAGCGTCTGCCGGCGAGATCCTGGTCAGCGCGGAAACCGCCAAGCTGTGTCGATCGCCGCTCGACCTGGCGCCGCACAACGCGTCGGCGGAGATCGGCGACCGCGTGGTCGAGGCTCACAGGCTGAAGGCCAGGCCACGCGATGTCGGCCTCAACGATGCGGCGCGCCGATACCAGGACCCGATGGTAAATCGGGTCGACGAACTCGCGGCGCTTCGCGAACGACTGCCGCGATGGGGCGGCAAAAGCGCTGCCGTTGCCCTGATCGGCGAAGCCGGAATTGGCAAAAGCCGCCTTGCCACGGCTTCGCTCACGGAAGCGCTGGCATCCGAAGTGAGATGCTGCGTCTTTTGTGGCGCCGTGCAGCGGCGGGTCACGGCCTTTGCCGCCGCCCGCGCGCTGGTGGGGGATTTGCTCGGCGCACGCGACCGGTCGTCTGATGACCATGTCCGCAAGGCGCTTGCGGGTTTGGCCGTTGAGCCAAGCGATCTGGTGACGCTTGAGACCCTCTTCATTGTCGGAAAGTCTCGTTTACGCCAGCAATTCAGCGAGACCACGCAGACCCAGATTGCGCGCGCGCTGGTGAATGCCTTTGTGGCGCTGGCCCTGACGCGGCCGACCTTCCTGCTGATCGAGGACCTGCAGTGGGTTGACACCGAAAGTCGTCAATTCCTGGAAATGCTCGCGCGCGCAGATACACCGCAGCCACTTTGCATCCTGCTGACAAGCCGGCCGGAGTCGACAGGCCAGGCGGCGGCGATCGCGGAAAAGACCATTTATCTGCAACCGCTGTCCCGGGCGAATATGGAAGCCTTGGGCCGCCAGTTGTGGCCGAAAAATCAGCCGCAGGCCGTATTCGATCGAGCCATCGAGCGCGCCGACGGTGTCCCGTTCATATTGGAGGAGTTCCTGCGCTCGGCGGATGCGACCGACGGGGGCCAGTCACTGCCCCAGAGCGTCGCGTCAGTGATCCACGCGCGGCTGCAAAGGCTTTCGCCGAAGATCAAGACGTTGGCGCAAACGCTCAGCCTGCTCGACGAGGAGGTTCAGATCCCGCTGGCGACAGCGGTGCTGGGCGTCGAGGTCGGCGAGCTGCTGAACGGGCTGTTCGAGCTCGAGCGATTTGCGTTTGTCCATCCGCTTGTCGGCAACTCCACGCGCTTCAGACATCAGATCATTGCTGAGGCCTGTGCGGACACGATACCGCGCGACCAGCGGCGCAAGATCCATCGCGCTGCCATCAAGGCGATTACCCTGACCTACCCGACCCTGCACGGCCGTTACGAACAATTGGCCTTTCATGCGGAAGAAGCCGGCGAGACCGAGGCCGCACTCGGCTATCTCTGGGAGGCCGCGGCGGAAGCGCGCCGGAACGCCGCCGCCACGTCGCTCAGTCTCATTTTCGACCGCGCGCTCAAGCTCATCGAGCGCCTGGGAGAAGCGGGACAGGAAAAATATGTCGACTTCTGTCTCATGAATTTCGTCTCGATGCTGCAGCGCGGCGAATTCAAGAAGGTGAATATGCATCTGGCGCGCACCCTGGAATTGGCCCAACGCCAGGGTCGAGCTGCCCAGGTGTGCAATGCTCATTCCCAGCTTGGAATGCTTTGGTGGTTTGAGGGCCGTTACGAGGAAGCGCTGCGGGTGACGAGCGAAGGCTTGAAGATGGCCCGCGCACTGGGGTCGCCCGCCCTGGTGTTTTCAAACCAGCTCATGATGGCAAATGTGCTGCATGCCATGGGCCGGCTCCAGGAAGCGATTTCGGCGCTTGAGGAGTTGAGCGTGATGCTCTCGGAGGGGCTGGAAACTGTGAGGCTTGGCGCGGCGGCGATCCGGACGGCTATCGTGTTCGCATTCATAAGCTGGTTCATGAATGCGACCGGCCAGTATCAGGAGGGGCTCGGCTACGCCCAACGTGCATTCGAGATCGCAATTCGCGAGCAGGACTCATACGCGGAAGTGCTGGCGCGCAGCTCGATGGGACGCAATCTCCTCCTGCTTCACCGAAACAAGGAAGCCGTTGAATGTCTGTCTGCCGCCAGGGAGATCACTGAGCGCAACGGCTACGACACGATCAGCGCCAACTTGACCGGAGCGACTGCGATGGCGCTGGCGCGCACGGGCAATGCGCGCCAGGCGATCAGTCTGGTGGAGGCGCTTCTGGAAAGCGAAATGCATCTGCGGACGGGCAAGGCGGAAGTGTGCCATCTCTATGCCGGTTATGCCGAGGCGCTCGTTCGGGCCGGCGACGTCGAGCGCGGGCTGTCGGCTTTGGACCATGCCCTTTCGATCGCGCGTTCCATCAAGAGCCCCTGGCTCATCGTCGAATGCCTCGGTCTGCGAACCCGGGTGCTGACGGAGATGAGGCCCGGCGACCCCCGCATCGCCCAGGATCTCGCCGAGCAACGCACGATCTGCGATCAGTTCGGCGTCGTACCCTGGGCCGTGTCCCGGGTTGCCGCCTGACAGGATTTCTTCTTGTCGGACGTCGGAGCTGCCTGTTCCGCAACCTGCGTGAAGCGTGCCGGCAAACCTACCGTGACATTGACGAGCTTCACCAGTTCACCAGCCTTGCCGGCAACCCTGCGCAATCCCTGTAGGCGGCCGGCAGCCTTGAGGCACTCCTTCATGATAATCATGGCGATCCGATCCCGCCCCCAACAAGCCCTGGGATTCGACGCCTCATTGAAGAGCAGATAGTTCTTGACGTCCCGATCGAGCTTGAAGCGGAACGGCTCGGGGAAGGCCCGCGGGTCCAGATTGGCTGCCGCGATCAACGACACCACCCATTCGCCGGCTTCAATCTGAGCGCCGCTCGGCAGGGGCTTATCCAGTGGCGTCTCGCAGTAACGCACGCGGATAGCCAGATTGGGATTGAGCCGCTCGGCCTCATAGATGATACGCGACAAGATATCGTCACCCGGCACCTGCATGAGAGTCGGAAGGTCGAGATGGAATTTGAGCAGGCTTTCCATGACCACGCCAAAGGTTAGTGGCGTGGTAGCCAGGCTGGTGCCGACAATTTCGAGCATGACCGCACTGACGTCCCGGTAGTAATGGGACTGCCAATCGTCGCCCGCGGAAGCGTATAGCTTCTCCACGTCCGGCGACTTCTCGTTGGCGATGAACGCCGCGAGGAGCGTTTTTGGGCGGATCGGGGAAGCCTGGAGCGTGGCGCGAACCGTATCGATATAGTTGAGCATCTCAGAACCGGCCTGACGCGCCAGCACGTGAATAGCCTGGTTTGATTGTACGTTTCCAATCAGATCGGCGAGGATGATGCACGACCAGATCTGCAGCGTGAGCGAGCCGGGATTGTCAGGCTTCTGGTCGACCAATGTGGCGAGCCATTCGGGCGGCACTTCCCCGATATGTTGATGCGCGAAACGCAGCGCCACAGCCATCTCGGTGAGCCAATCCGGCGTCGGAATTCCATACAGTTCGTTGATGACCGCGAGCGTAGCCTGGGTGGCAAGATCGGCGACCAGGTCGATCCGGCGCTCAAATGCCGTTCGGCGCAAAGCGGCATCACAAGCCGACTGCGCCAACTGCTGGACAAACTCGGGCAATACCTCGTCGGGACGCCTCGCTGGATCGCGCTGGGTGCCGAGTGTTTTCCAGGCCATCATGAGGATGGCGTGAAGGCGCTCGCGTGCCGATTGGGTCGGCCCGACATCCTCGGTGCCGACGATAAGGTCCTGGCCCCGGGCGAGGCTCTGGCCGTTGACCGTGTATTGCCGGACTGAAAATGCCAGCTTTTTGGAAGAGTTGACCGGGTTCTTCAGGACGGCTTTGACATCGTCGTAACGTCCGATGAAACAGATTTTTTCGGATTGACCTGCAGGCGAAGGCGGCAGGGTGACGTGGACGGCAGTATTGCTGCCTGGCGCAAGGATCCGAGCCCCGTAGGCCTTCAATCGATCAGGGTCGAGCAGGGCGGGCGATTTCACGTCGCCCATGCTGTAGCCCGCATATGGAATCGTGGCATCCGGCTTGAACCGGTCGCCGTCCGCCATCTTCCTGAGCGCATCGATGCCCGGCGCGAAGAAATAGTCGCCGCCGCGGGTCGTGACGAAGCGCGGCAGCCCGGTGACGGGCGCTGCCGCGCCGGCCTCCAGAAATCCGTCCGACGGGGCGCCGCTGTTATCACCGATCAGCGGGCATCGTCCGAGCCCGGCCTGGCCGAGAAATTCGGAGCCATTGATCCAGTTGGACTGGATGACTTCAAATTGCAGATCGATCCGCGAGTTCGCGGCAATGAAAAGCAGTCCTCGCTTCTCGCCGTCATTCAGCACGCCCTCCTTGAGCAGCGGGCCGCCATAGCTGATGCCGCGACGTAAAATCCGATGATGCCGAGCCTCGCCGCGCCCGCCGATATCACGCGGGTTCGCGCGGCGAATATGTGCGCCAAGCGGGCACTTTCGGCCAAGGGGATCGTCGGCAGCGTAACGGAAATCGTTGAGCGCCGCCTCCATCTCCGGGTCAACGCCGCGTTCCTGGTCGGGTGACAGCACGAGCGGCACGCCGTTGGGCCACCGCCCGACGAAATGCGCAGCGAGCGCCTCCTGGGCGGCGGGATCCTTTGGGCGCTTCCGGCTGAGGAAACTTCGAAAGCCGGCGACATCCTGCTCGAGTTTGCGGAAGACCAGGAACGTGCTTCCGACGGTGAGGTCATGATTGACCGGCGCCAATTGAACCTCGCCGCCTTCGTCCTGCATGTTGAGGAAGATTTCGCCCGGAGCCACGGGCTTCCAGGTGCGATCGCGGCTGGGAGTGCCGCCTCCTGGAAGCGTGTCGCGCAGTCCCATGTCGACAAACGGCTGGCTCAGGCCGTCGCGAAAACCAAAATGCTCATAGCGATGCTCGAGCGGCTGCACCTCGCCATCCTTGCCTATTTTGTAGGGGTCCTGGCCGAGTTCGATGTGCAGAATCTCGAGGCCGAACAGACGGAACAGCATGCGACACCCGAAGCGAAGCATCTGGCCATGCTTGTCGACGGGGTCGTTGAATGCCCTGACGTCGCGACGCATCGCCTTCCAGAAGGCTTCGCTGGCGGAATTGCTGTCGCCCAACGCAAAGCCACCGGTGAAATAACCATGCACGCTGGGCAAGCCCAGTTCGCCCTCCCAGAATTGGGGGGCACTCGGACCGGTGTCATGCAGTTGTTCGGCTCGCGCTGCCATTCCCTGCCTGAATGGATCGGGGAAGGATCTCAGCGTTCCATCGTCGATCTTGAGCGCAGCCAGCCCCGAATAGGTGAAGGCAATGTTGATCGGCGTCGCATCTTTGACCGGCGCATCCGCGTCGCCGGCGTCCTCGCCGCGAACGATGCCCGATACGCCCTTCCCCGTATCCGGGGCCTGCTTCATCATGGCCGGCGCGCATTGACGCAGGATTTCGTACAGCGTCACGATCGGTAGCGGTCCCAGCGGGCCCTGCGGAACGACCGGACCTGCCTTGCTGCCCAGCGATTTCAATTTCGCGGCAAAATCGTCCTGCCGGGTGTAAACGCCAATCAACTGCCGAAGCAGGTCGAGATCGAGCTTTCCAGATTGGAACTGGTGCTGGATCCATTGAATCGGATCTTCGACGCTGGCGTTCGTCGGCTCCGCTGCCTGGACGTTGACGGCGGGAGCGGCTGCCGCGCCCGGCGCATTCGGCATGAGGCCGGCAATCGTCTCGATGCCGGATTTGTCGGCTGATACGATCGCCTTCAGCCAGTGGAGAAAGGCCTTTGCGGGCGCGTCCGGCTCCGAAGCCGGCGCGCCCGGCGCCTTGCTTTCAGCCAGGCGCTGGTCCAGGAGCCCGGCATTCAGCAGCGCCGGTTGCGCGAAGTCCTTCCACAGCTCGGTCCTGGTCTGGTCGGTGCCTTGCGCCAGAGCGCTTTTCATGCGCTCCATCGTCTCGTCGAATTCCGCCTGCGGAAGGATGCGGAAGAAGAAAAACAGCGACCAGTTTCGCGTCACTTGCTCGCCGCCGACCTCGAATTTTGACGCCCGGAGAATGTGGGCCTGAACGTTCTTGCGCGTCTGCTGGCAGATGGCTTGATCGGTCATTTGTTCTGCCTCCCCTCAGCTCTTTTCCGTCTCGAACAGTCCCGCAGGCGACGGGAAATTGCGTGCGTATTGCTCGCTGTGCCGCAGGAATTCCTCGAACAGCTCCTCGACGGATCTCACGCGCGTCCCCTCGGGCGAGTAGATGCGGGCGACGAGCGCGTCGAAACGCCTCTTGAAGTCTTCGAGCTGCTTGATGCGAGCCGTCGAAAGATTCGAATAGGGTGCGTAAAACAGGTTGGTATTGATCTGGTAGCGTTTGATCCACAACCAGAACGCCTCGAACTTCGCCGTCCCCGGAAAGTCCTCGCAATTCACGAAAATCTTGTCGAAGTCGCGCGCCAGAAACTCCGCAATGTCATGCATATAGACTTTCAGGTCGCCGTCGAACTCGACAAGCGTCAGCAGGAAGGACCGCGCTTTCGAAGCTTTGCTTTCGCCTTCCAGGTAGTCGTCGATCGGCTTCGGTATCTTGCCGCCGGCGCGATTGGTCGTTTCGCTGCCCTCATAGTACGTGACGTCCGAGAGGTCGGAGTAAAGCAGGTACTGTTCGGGCCGGATGATGATCATGCGGCCGAAATGGATCGCGGGTATTCTGTTCAGTTCGTTCGGAAGGCCCTGCAGATGCCGGTCTGCGAGGTTCTGGATGGCTGCGGCCAGGCATTCTTCGTAAGAGCGCCGCTCACCGGGCGGGCATCCACGTCTGATCGGCACCAGGACCGCTATCTCGCTGACGCCTCCCACGGTTTTTGATTTTGTCCAGTCAAACAACTTGCGCGGCATCCCGCCGCTGCTGCTATCGCTCATGCAAACCTCAAAATCTCCGCAACCTGAAATGACTTGCCGGGGGCGCCAATTTCGCACGGCGCCGCGCGGTCTCGATGGCAGCGAAACATTCCACCATCGATGGGAAGCAACGTTTAAGTAGAGCAGTAGCTCTAAGCCAACTGCAAAGTGCAGGCCGGAGTCAAGACGACTGGCTCACAATGTTTCTAGAAGGCAAAATCTTTTTAGAAGGATTATGTGCCCGCGCGGCGACGTCGGACGCAAGCGCCGGCCAGGCAGGTCGAAATTTCGATGAAGATCCGTCAGCGCGGCAGTTGGCCGCGGCGCTGCCTTGCGGGTTCGCTGATCGAAACGCTGCGCGGGGGAAGATTTTGGAGCGGGCGAAGGGGCTCGAACCCTCGACCCCGACCTTGGCAAGGTAAAGCCCTGTATTTGTCCAGTATTGCGAGCATGCCGACGGTTGCTTGAAAGTCTCTCTAAAGTAACATTTTAATCTATCTAGATTGCATGACAGTTTTTAAGTTTGCCCTTGTTCGCGGACACCCGGTAGCTACTTGGTAGCTGGTTCAAGCATTGCGAGCGGGAAAGTAAAAATAACATGCGAAAGAAGGCGCGGATCGGGCTTCGTGAGGTACGAGCTCTCAGCGAGGGCGACGTAGTCTGGGACACTGTTGTGTCCGGGTTTGCGGCGCGGCGGCAAGCCGGTCCGGGGGTTACTTATATCCTAAAGTACCGAACCGCAGTCGGCCGGCGGCAGCGTTGGTACACGATAGGCCGACACGGCGCTCCTTGGACGCCAGACACCGCCCGAGTCGAAGCGCAGCGCTTGCTCGGCGAAGTCGCTCAGGGCAAGGACCCTGCTTCTGAGAAAAAAGGACGCCGCAAGGCGATCACTTTGGCCGAGTTCTGCGATCTCTACTTGAAGGATGCCCAGGCCGGTCGTGTGCTGAAGCGTAGCGGGCAGGCGAAGCGAAAGAGCACGCTGACGATCGATACAGGACGAATTGAGCGTCATATCAAGCCGCTGCTGGGTGGTTTAGCGGTCGCGGCCGTGACCCGTCATGACGTGGAGCGCTTTTTCCACGACGTTGCATCTGGTCGTACGAAAACTCGAGTGAAGACTAAAGCGCGGGGCCTCGCGAGGGTCTCAGGCGGCAAGACTGCAGCCAACCGCAGCGCGGGCCTGCTCGGCGCGATATTCGCATATGCGGTCCGTCAAGGGCTACGAGGCGACAATCCGGTTCACGGCCTTCAACGCTTCGCAGATGGTCGGCGCGAGCGACGCCTTTCAGAGCGCGAATACGCTCTTCTGGGGGAGGGGCTGACGCGTGCGGCAAGCCGAGAGATTTGGCCGCCGGCCTCAGCCGTCGTCCATTTTCTTGCCGTCACTGGTTGGCGGAAGGGCGAGGCTCTAAACTTGCGCTGGTCCGATGTTGATCTCGCGCGTCGGACGGCAACACTCAGCGACACAAAGACAGGCCGCTCCGTGCGTCCGCTATCCGAGCACGCATGCAACGTCCTGAACGAAATGGCCGTTCTTCAGGCGGCAAAAGCTGGCCTTGTCTTCCCGGCTACCCGCGGCGAAGGACCGATGCACGGTTTTCGTAAGTTCTGGGTACGGATCGGGAAGTTAGGCAATCTTCCGGCCGATGTGACACCTCACGTCCTCCGACATAGCTTTGCAAGCCTCGCCGCCGACCTGGGCTACTCCGAGGCCACGATCGCGGCATTGATCGGACACGCTGGCCGGTCGACTACATCGCGCTACCTGCATTGCGCAGACGCCGTGCTCTTGGCTGCCGCCGATGCCGTGGCGGGCCGAACCATCGCGCTCATGAGTCAGGTGAACGACAATAGCGAGGCGAGGCGACACGACGAAGAGAACGCCGCGATCCCAGCCGCCAGAGCTTGATCATGCCGCCTGAACTGCGTGTGGGAGAACTTTCACCGGATTTGCGGCACACAATAGCCAATGAGGTTCGCGCCGCCTGCCGCCGCCGCCGAACAGCCGCTGCCAAAGGGGGTGGCCGCCAAGAACTGACGCCGCAGCTTGTCCGCGAACTTGAGCAAACAATTCTTCACGCCGCATCACAGGCGGCCGTTGGCTGCATTCCCAATAAAACCCTACGGCGCGGCTGCCCAGCAGACAACGCACGGATTATCCTGGCGCACGATATTCAGCAGGCACTCGCCGAGTTGGGCCTATCCGACGCCACTCGTTTCGTGCATCCGCATCAAAGCCTCGCTGTCGAACTTTACGTTATCGTCGCCAAGCAAATTTGGCCCTATCGCCGGGGCTCACCTCTTAATCCGCGGAGCACCTTTCAACGGATGAAGGCGGCCGCCATCTCGAATTAGGTGCATCAGTCGAAGCGCAACGTGACGCTATCTTGCAGGAAAGATCGCAAGGAAGCTCACCATGCTACAAACTCACGGGCTCATTACAGCCTCTACGCTGCTCCGCCGCCAGCCGTGCGCAACAAATCTAACCCAAGCAGGGTACCCAATCTCGGCCAAGACGCTTGCCTCCATGGTCAGCCGGGGCGGCGGCCCGCCGTACCACAAGTTCGGGCGCACCGTTCTTTATCGATGGTCCGAGGCGCTGGCGTGGGCGGAGGCCCGTCTGAGTCCAGCGCTGACCTCGACATCCCAGCTTGAAACGGCACCGAGGTTCGAGCCGTGAGTGCGCTCATTATTCCTTTGCCGCCGCCGGCAACACCTCTTGCAGCGCTAGCGCACCGGCAGCCGCTGCAGGGTGGAAAGTACAGCGAAGGCGCTGCGCTGGCGATGATGAACGATCACTTCTTCGTCGGGGAGCGCGATGGCGAGGTTGGCATCTATCGCGTCGAAGACGACGGCACCATCACTTTCTTGCAGAACGATCAGTTTGTTTTGCTCCTCGGCAACATCTTTGTTGAGGTGGGAGCCGCCAGCCCGACTAGCCACGGGAAGCTCGTACCTGTCACGAAGTTTTGGCTAACCCACCCCAATCGCCGCACCTGTCGCCGGATCGTGTTCGAGCCGAGCGGCGACGTGGACCCACGCGACTACAACCTATGGCGCGGTTTCCGTGTTCAGCCCAAGAGCGGGTTTCAGAAGCAGCGGCGCCTATTACGTCACATGTTCCGGATCATTTGCCGGCGTGACAAGCGCAAGTTCAGGTACCTCATGAAATTTCTCGCATGGTCGGTACAGAACCCGCACCGCCATGCCGAAGTAGTCGTCGTTCTGAAGAGCGAGGCAGAAGGGTGCGGCAAGAGCACGATCGGCTTCGTGATGCTCGAAATCTTCGGCACATCCCATGGGCTCCTGGTTGACAACAAAGACCAGTTGCTCGGGAATTTCAACGCACATCTGGAGACGACCTGTTTCGTTCTTGGCGAGGAAGTGTTGTGGGCCGGCGATCCCAAGACTGCCGACTTACTGAAATCTCGAGTTACATCCGGGGTAATTCCGATCGAAGCGAAATACCGACAGCAGCGTTTGGTCCAGAACAGGCTCAAGGTCATGCTCACCACCAATCACGATTGGGCTGTCGCCGCCGGTGTGAACGCGCGCCGCTACTTCGTCACTGACGTGAGCGACGAGGTAGCGCAGGACAGTACGTGGTTCGACCCGCTGTATGCTGATCTGAAGAGTGGTGGAACGGCTGAATTCTTGAACCTCCTGCTAAATTTGAAACTTGGCAACTGGCATCCTCGCGATGTGCCAAAGACCGACGAGCTGATCGAACAGCAAATCATGAGCGCTGGCACGGTCGAACAGTGGCTGCTTGCCTGCAGCGAGGTCGAGAGCCTTGCCGGCGCGCCGTATGGAAGCGGCCTTGGCACCGAGATCGCTACGCAGCAGCTGTTTGAGGCTTACACCGCGTACACGAATACGGGAGGGGGGCGACGCGAGTTGCTTACGCGTTTCGGGCGTTTGCTGAAGGAGCTGTTCGGTCCGTCTCGCCGCCTGCCGTCCTCACAAAACACAAAGCGTCCGCCTGGCTACTTTATCCCTGATCCTGCCGGCATTCGCGCCGCCGTGTTTCGGCGGCTGAAAACATAAGAAAGTCAGAGATGCCGTCAGCTTTGACCCACGCACATCGCTCCCCGCTTTGCTGCTCTTGTCAGCTTTGTCAGGGATGTCAGCATTCAGAAAGAAAAAGGAAATGAAGACTTCTGCAGCAAGGCTACTGGAATTTTTCCGGCTCGCAACCCTGACAACCCCGCAACCCCGCCCGATGTTGGCGGACCGAAAGAGAGGACGAGAATGAACTTCGCAGCTAAAGGCGCGGCCCAGCAGGGAACCGCGCTGCCTATTTCACTTCAAACACTGGACGTGCGCGTGCGGCCTACTTATGGGCCGCCGGAGGATGTAGCCCCGTGGGCAAAGACATGCCTGCTTGTCCAACCCTCTGCCATGATCCAAACTTGCCCAGGTCTTTTCGAGATCGCATGGACGCCAAATCCGGGCCGGCCGGATAGCTACAGCAATTATTTCGGAGAGGCACTTCTCTTCGTCAGCCTGGAAGAGGGAGTTCTGGATGATAGAGGCAAGTTTCCCGGAGACCAGGAAAGCTCCCGTTGTCCTCGGGCTCGGGTGCAGTTTGGTTGTGACGACGTCGCCGCAGGCTGCGGCCGAACTTGTGGCGCTCTGCTTCCCCGTACCTGTATCACCGCTCCAATGGCTTCCCTATTGGTGAGCAATGGACACCCTTGCGGCACGGGCTCGCGCTTGGTTCCTCAATAGCTTACGTCAATTCGACCGAGACAGTGGAGATCCGCGGCTTGTCATTTATCACCGACCTGAAAGAGTCCCGCGATCGAAACCGCGGCTCAAAAGCGGACCCTTGGGGCCCGCGACTGGTAAGATTAAGGGGGAGAGTTTGGGGAGACTGCATCGAGCGTATCGCTACCCAAGCAGTGCTCGACTACTTGGAAGTACCGCAGCGAATGCGGAGTGCGCAAACCTGCCGCCGGGTCGCCAAGTTGATGCTGGAGCTGGGCTGGAACCCCATCCGGCGGCGCGGGATCGGCAGAAACGGCTATCGGGACCAAGTTAGGGGATGGGCCAGAGATCATTCCAACGAGTGCACCTACTGAGCACCTATAGCGCTGGACTAGTGGTCGCCGCTGCAATCGTCCAACCATTGCATTATTGCATGTGACGCACCGAATCTCCCAGTGCGCTGCGCCGATCCTTAGCCTCCGATCATCGAACCCTCGAACGATTATTAGCCGCCAATCGCACCATCGGACCCTTGGCTTCCGCTACTTCGAAAGCTGAGGGGCGAGAGCGGCTATTACGACAAAACCGAACGCATAGGGACTGAAGCGATCTTCGAGTATCTGGAGGTGCCGCCGTTCCAGCGGACGGCAGACGCGGCAAAAAGGTTGCGCGGCTTAATGGTACGATTAGGTTGGACTCCAGTGGCGATCGAGGCACACGACCGGCAAGGGCATAGCCACGCGTGTCCGCGGATACGCGCGCACACCAACGTCAGCACGCGCTGCGGCTCCTGCGCACGATCAGGACGTGACCGGGTAGCGCTTGCGGCGCTGCCGAGTGTTAAACGCGCGTGCGGCCTTAAGACGTATTCAGGAACTGCCGGCATTACACCATCGGACCGTTACTTTGCGAATAACCAATCAGTTCGCCGTTCTTATGCAATTCCTGCCGCTTGGTGGTGGTGCGATGGTGCGATGGTCCAATGGGCGGTCGCGTGAGAAAAAACAATAGTCATCGCTTCGAGCTAGCACGGCGATTTCAAGGACCGGCATAGCTCTGCTTGCGCACCGGATTATAAACTCAGCCCCGACCAATCGAGGGCGTAGTGCTGAAGGCGAATTGGGTTGATGCGACACGCAACACCTTACGGCCAAAGAGACTTCTCACTCATTGACCCGGCGTGGAGGCGATGACGCTTTCACGTGGCACGCAGATAATCCTGACCCGCTCGTTGGCGTCGAGCTCCCGTCCGATCGAGTTCCCCGCTAGATAGGCCTGCGCATGCATGAAGCATGTCGCCGGGTTTCCGAACTCGGCGGGCACGCTCATCACCGTGTTTGCGTTGCTGCGCGTGCAGTCGCGTGGATCGGCTGCAACCTCAGCCGAGCAAATGAGCACCAATGCTGTCAGCACCCCCACCCCCTCTAATCAGCCGCGAGACTATTCAGGCGCGAGACCAACAGTGATCGGCTTCACGGCCGTTGTCTTCGCCGTCATGCTGGGCCGCGGCGACAAGACGCCTATCTGGTGCGGCGACGCGGGCATACCGCCGAACGTCAGCGTTGCGGTGACCGACTGCTCCTGAACGCCTTTTGCTCCCAACACAGCGACCTGGTGCCGCGTGATCGGAAAGCCCGTTAGTTCAAAGGTTGGAAGCTCTCCGGCCCCTGCACCCGAGCCGACCATCGTCGCCGCCGCGATGGCGGCCATCAACAACATTTTCTTCATGGCAATCTCCCACTGAAATAGAGACATCCCACCACGATTTCCAAAACGATCTTAATTCGATGCGCCGCCGCGCGATGTGAGCCACTTCATATGCAGCGTCGATCGAATGCTCTCTTCATGGAAGAACCTACAGTCAGGCCGCAATGGACCCGTGGCTCCGAGCGTGATAAATTCGCAAAATCTGCGGCCGGGGGCGGGTTTTCTTGCCCCTTAAGCCAGGTGCGACCGATATGGCGAAGGTCAATCTTGCGCTTCTCGGCGGTTTCCGGCTCCAGACCGATCCCGGAGAGCCGGTACCGTTGTCGACCAAGAAGGCCGGGGCGCTGCTGGCTTATTTGGCGCTGCACCCGGGCCGGGCACAAGCGCGCGCGAAACTTGCGGCGCTGCTATGGGGCGACCACAGCGAAGTTCAGGCGCGCGACAGCCTTCGACAGGCGCTGAGTTTGTTGCGCAAGGCGCTGTCGTGCATCGACCCGCGCGCATTGATTGCTCACGAGGACACAATCACCTTTGAGCCAACCGCGCTGACCACCGATGCCAGCCTGTTCGCGGAGCTCGTTAGACTATCGGGAGCCGAGAGTTCTGGAGCAGGCCATCGGACTCTATGGCGGCGAACTTCTCGAAGGCTTCCAGGTTCGCGCCCCCGACTTCGAGAGCTGGGTAACGGCGGAACGTGAGCGATTTCGCGAACTGGCGCTCGAAGCCATGACCGGGCTGCTCGACCATCATTTGTCCGCGGGCGCGGTCGAGCCCGCCATTCGCATGGCGGCCCGGCTGCTCGCGGCCGACCCCTTGCAGGAGCGCGTCCATCGCACGCTGATGGAACTCTATTGCCGACAGGGGCGGCGCGGCGCGGCGCTGCGTCAGTATCGCACCTGCGCCGATCTGCTCGCAAAGGAGCTCGGGATCGAGCCGGACGCGACGACCAAAGGACTGCGTCGCGAAATTCTGCGTGAGTGGAACCAATGGCAGGGAACAAGGTCGAGCGGCGATGCCGCTGCGAGCCTTCTTGGTGATATCGAAATCGAACCGCCGGCAATGCCGCGTCCGCTGGAGCGCCGACAAGTCACCGTTCTCGTTTGCGATCTTGCTGGCGCGAGCTCGCTCGCGGCCCGGCTTGATCCGGAGGAGCTGCAGGCACTGATCGCGGGCTACCAGCGTTGCTGCACGCTGATCATCTCTCGGTCCGGCGGCGTGGTGGGGAAATTCTCCGGGACTGAGATGCTGGCGTATTTCGGCCATCCACAGGCGAATGAGCACGACGTCGAACGTGCGGTTCGTGCCGGTCTATCGCTGGTCGAGGCGGTCTCCAGGCTCGATTTCGGCAGCGCTGGGCCGCTTGAGTTGCGTGTCGGCGTTGCGACCGGTCCGGTCGTGGTCGGCGGTTTCCTGGGCAACGGCGCGGATCGGCAGGGGATTATCGGCGAGGCTGCGCAACTTGCCAGCAGCCTGGAAAGGGTCGCCGCGCCCAATACCGTTGTGGCCGCGGCGAGCACCCGCCAGCTCGTCGGCAACCTGTTCGACTGCGACGACCTTGGCCGGATGGCGCTCAACGGATTCTCCGAGCCGGTTCCCGCCTGGCGGGTCCTGGGCGCAAGCGGCGTCGACAGCCGTTTCGAAGCGTTGCGCGTGCCCACCACGCCGCTGATTGGTCGGGACGAAGAACTCGAACTGCTGATGCGTCGGTGGCGTCAGGCGGGGAAAGGAGATGGGCGCGTAGTGCTGCTGTCGGGCGAGCCCGGGATCGGCAAGTCGCGGCTGACAATAGAACTGCAACAGCAACTCCACGCAGAGTCGCACGCGCGCGTGCGTATTTTCTGCTCGCCCCACTCGCAGAACAACGCGCTTCATCCGATCATCACCCAACTGCAACGAGCGGCCGAGTTCCGGCGTGAAGATACAGATGAGCAGCGGCTCGACAAGCTTGTGGCGATGCTTGCTCGCGCGACTAACGATCTCGGCGATGCCGCCCCCCTGATCGCGAACCTGCTGTCCGTGCCAACCGGCAACCGTTATCCGTCGCTCGACCTAACCCCGCAAAAACGAAGGGAGAAGATGCTTCGGGCGCTGTTGGCGCAGCTCGAAGGGCTTGCCGCGCAGGAGCCTATGCTGGTGTTGTTCGAGGATGTCCACTGGATCGACCCCACTTCACTAGAGCTGTTGGACCTGACCGTTGATCGCGTGCCTGCCCTGCCGGTCCTGTTGCTCATCACCTTTCGGCCGGAGTTCGTGCCTCCCTGGATCGGCCGCCCGGAGGTGACTTTTCTCACGCTCAATCGCCTGTCGCCCGTTCAACGTGCCGAGATGATCGCGGGCGTGACTTCGCGGCAAGGCGTTGCCTGCAGAGATCGCCGACCAGATCATAGACCACAGCGATGGCGTGCCACTGTTCATCGAGGAGCTGACCAAGACCGTGGTTGAAAGTGGTGTCATCGCCGAGGCCGGTGATCGCTCTCCGCTGACGGGGCTGGCGAAGCCCCTGTCAATCCCGACTACGCTGCAAGCATCCCTTCTCGCCCGACTGGATCGTCTGCCTGGGACGCGCGAGGTGGTGCAGATCGGGGCGACACTTGGTCGTTCATTCTCTCACGAACTAATCAGCGCGATTGCGCAGATCCCGCAGCAACAGATCGATGAGGCTCTCGCACAATTGGTGAGCGCCGAATTGATGTTCCAGCGGGGAGCTGCCCCCGACGCGGAGTACACCTTCAAGCACGCGCTTGTGCAGGACGCTGCCCACGGCACCTTATTGCGGAGCCAGCGGCACCAGCTGCATCATCGCATCAGCGAAGTCCTGGAGAGGCAATTTGCAGAGATCGTGGAAACGCAGCCCGATCTATTGGCGCGGCATTGTGCCGAGGCTGGCCTGGTCGACAAGGCTGTGCACTACCGGCTTAAGGCGGGCCAACAAGCGATCGCACGCGGGGCTATGACCGAGGCGGTGATGCAGTTGCAGACGGGGTTGGAGCTCTTATCACTCTTATCCGACGAACCGGATCGCGAGCGGCAAGAACTTCCACTCCAGATCGCACTCGGTGTAGCTCTGGCTGCCTCCAAAGGATTTGCGGCACCGCAAACCGGCCGGGCGTATGCGCGCGCCCACGCGCTGTGCGCGCAGCTTGGCGACACTGCCACTCTGATGTCCGTGCTCAGCGGGCAAAGCGCTTTTCACCTCACGCGAGGCGAGTACATGGCTGCGCGGGACTGCGCAGAGAATTTGTTGCGACTCTCCGAGAAACAGCATGACACTCGTGCAATGCTGCTTGGTCATTGTGCCATAGGCCCCCCCCTGTATTATCTTGGAGAATTTGCCTCGTCCCGGCATCACCAGGAGCGTGTGCTTGCCATCTACGCTCCCGAAACGCACCGGGTCCCTCTGGGCGCGACGGCCGTTGACGTCAAGGTGAGAGCGCTTAACTTCTTGGCGTACAATCTCTTCGTGCTTGGTCATCAGGACCAGGCACTGTCACGGGGCGAACAGGCGGTACTCTGGGGTCGAACTTTGCGCCACTCGCACAGCCTGCTTTATGCGCTGGCGCATGCCGCTAGCCTTCTCATCACAATAGAAAAGATTCCGCCTGCCTTCGACGCGCTGGAGGAGGCGACTGCAATTGCGACACAGCAAGGATTTCCATTTTGGTTGGCATATCTCACAATGCTGCGCGGTTACGTGCTTGTGGCACGCGGCGAGGCAGCGAAAGGACTGGCGCTGGCGCGCAAAGGCCATGAAGACATGAAAGCAACGGGCGCATGGGCCTCCGAGGCTTTTGGCCTTCGCCTGCTCGCCAAATGCTCCGAAAGTGCGGGACTACCCGACGAGGCATTTGACCTGCTGACCAAGGCGCTGGACATTGCCGAAAGAAAGAACGAACGCTTCGTCGAGGCAGAACTGCATCGCCGGAAGGGAGAGTGGCTGCTTGCATATCGGCGGTCAGAAACAGCCGAAGCGGAGTGCTGTTTTGAGCGCGCCCTTGCGGTCGCACAGAAGCAGAATACCAGGACTTACCAACTGAGCGCCGCTACCTCTCTCGCGCGGCTGTGGCTGGCCCAGGGCAAGCACGATGAAGCCCGCGATCTGCTCGCACCGATCTACGCCTGGTTCACGGAAGGCTTCGACATGCCGGTCCTTCGAGAGGCAAGGACACTGTTGGAACAGATCGCCGATTGCGCCTAGTGGCATACGGCGTTGGAGTTCGGCCCCGATGGGGACCGATGCTTCCAACCGGCTTAAGCGCCTTACGGTTAGGTCCGTTGTGGCCAATCGCGACTGAGCCACCCAGCCCTGCCCGCCCGTTGATGTCCGCTTCACCCCAAGAGCGACCTCGTCGTTACGCGCTCACGGAGCCAATTTTACTTTCGTGTAACCTACCAAAAAGTGTCTCAGGTATTTTTTTGGGGCCCCAATCGCGGGCGCGGCTGGTACGTGCTGGCCTGTCCAGTATATGGGGCGGGTTGGCCAAGTATTGATCTAGTTTCCCCGGACCTTCGATGGGGAAGTATGACCAATACTTCCCCCCGCTCGCGACGGTCAGGCCAGCAGTGGCCTGGTGGCCCTTGCCATCCGACAACGCGCAAAGGCCTGGAGGTTAGAGCCAGTCCGCATCTCGTTTGCAGTGAGACGAGTGCAGAGCGCTCTCCCCGGCATGAGATGATGTCGGCAGCAGGCGGCGACGATCGCGAGATCGGCTCTAGGGCGGGGACCATAAGCCTTCGACATCGGACCACCGGATCCGAACAGCGATGAGGCGGTAAGCTAGACACCATCGTTAGTGGAATCGACCCGACCCGCGATATCATCAAACCATGACACGGTTGAGCCGCCGAGAGTTCAAGCTCGCGGGCCGGCTCCCGTGTTATGGTGCGATGGTGAAATGGTGTGCGTCGTTGGCCGGCAGGCTTAAAGCGCCATCTTTGCTCTTAATCGCGCGATGGTCGTGTGAGAGACCCCGAAAGTGCGGGCGATGTCCGTCAGTGCGTCGCCGGTCTCAATCCGCGCTAAGGCCTCGCGCTGCTGATTCTTGTTCAGCGCCGAGTGCCTGCCCATGTGAACGCCGCGCGCCTTCGCGCGCACGCGCCCCTCACTCGTACGGATCTTGATCAGCTCGCGCTCGAACTCGGCCAAGCCTCCAAGAATGGTGAGCATCAGCCGGCCGTGCGCAGTAGTGGTGTCGGCCCAGGCATCGGCGAGACTGCGGAAGCCAGCGCCTGCCTTGCTCACCCTATCGAGCACATTCAACAGATCACGTGTCGAGCGCGCCAGGCGGTCAAGCCTGGTGACCAGAAGCACATCGCCTGGCTCCAGCTTGGCCAGTACTTTGACCAGCTCCTTGCGATTGGCTGCAGAGGCGCCGGAGAGTTTCTCAGCGAAGATCTTGGCGGCTCCTGCCGCGCTGAGCGCCTCGCGCTG
This sequence comes from uncultured Alphaproteobacteria bacterium, assembly GCA_963847045.1. GTDB lineage: Bacteria > Pseudomonadota > Alphaproteobacteria > Rhizobiales > Xanthobacteraceae > Bradyrhizobium. The sequence goes on from CAWJYQ010000027.1 coordinate 230,503, forward strand.
TGCATCCAGGCACTGCCCATCGGATGACACGCGGGCGTATCCATAACTCGTCATTCGCGATCCCCATTTAGTTCATAACTTCCGTTCGAACTGAGGTGCGGGGAACGCCTTGTCGTGTCAGCGTTTTTGAATTTGGGTCTGAATGAACGAAAGGTCTAACTTTGGTTCAAAGGGAGGCGAAGCAGCCAGAGGGCTTCGCCCCGGACCGGGGGAGGCCAAAATCTCGGCCTCGGATCGCGCGCAGTTGTGGTCAGAGCAAATAATGGAAAACGAAAGCCCCACACCCATGCGCCAGGGTGGCGCGGGAACTGATAACTCGACAGTGCCCGTTTCGAGGTCCACCCGACCAAGGCCAGGGGTATCTTCGGAGAAGACGCGGCGCCATTTGAAGCGAGGCTCAACGTCAAAGATGATGGCAGCGCTCACTGGACATGCGCGGACCTCGGCGATGACGACGAACTCGCGGAGCAGGTATTGGCATTGCATGCCGAGGGAAAGAGCGTGCGCGAGATCGCGAGAGAGGTAGGCAAATCGAAGTCAGCCGTCGGCCGGATCGTGAAGCAAGTCAAACCACCGGCGCGTCCGCAGAGCAACTCCGGACAGTTGGAAGTCGATGGACTTCCGAACTGACTGAGCTGTCCCACTGTCCCGCACACTAGTGGTTGGGACGGTGGGACACCTTGGTTGGCTACCGCGCTGCGAATTTCCCAAGATTTCTCAAAATTGCATGATTCGCTTTAAGCGCTGGAGATTGAATGATTTTTTCTAATTTGATCGGAAAATACAATTGCTCTTTTATGGGTTGTGCAAATCAGGCCGGTTTGCAGTGGCTTCAATCGAAGTCATCACATTTGAGGCGCACTGCTGAGGTGGATTGTCGGACCTTGCGCAATGTCCGCTTCTACGCCGCTGTTGGGGGCTAAGCGGACACCGTGGATTTATGAGTACACGCCCTAAATCTCGCTCAGCATTCTGTACCCGCGCCGCGCTCGCGTTTGCACCTTCCTCTTACATCGAATGGGCCGGCGAATATCGCTTTTTGCCGCTCGCAGGAAGGAAGTATGGGACCCCAGATAAGGTGGGTCTTTTTTGGAAAAAATTTACGTTGAGACAGTTGCACCCTCGATACTCATTGTGCATCAGGTCTTCCGTCAACAGCGCAGGCTATCGAACAAGCAACGCGCTGCCCGTGGTTACGCGGTGGTTCCTTTAAACATTCCAGACTGCTATGGATTACAGCTGGCTAGTTATTTGCACTTTGAAATCAGGGAGATAGGTGGTGCCGCAAACAGGACTCGAACCTGTGACCCCGTCATTACGAATGATGGCCCACGAGTGACGGCGAGGAAGACCTAAAGACTTCGCCGGCCCAGCGCGCCAACGGTTCGATTACCGAAAGCGGAGTCGAATTTGCAGGGTCGGTGGGACATCGCGCGGAAAACGATATGAGATTCAATAAGCCGCCGTTTAGTCCCACCTTCCTTCAACAGTCTGAAAATGCGAGATTATTTCAGCCCGCCCCTGGGCACCAAGCGCAACCACCTAAATATTGTTTCAGCGCAACTTTTTTGTCAGACTACCCGCCGACCGGAATCACACCGCGCTGCTTTCATACCAAGCAGAGCTGACCCCCCAAACTGCGATTGGAGCGCAAAGATTCGCGAAGTCCGTTTTCGTAGGAAGATCGAGCGTTGTCGACTGAGGGCTTTGACCCCCTACTTGTGCCCCCTGGGACGACGACAGACCTATTCGAGCGCGCGGAGTAACTCGATGGCCTGCTTGAAGTCGGGCGTATTCAGTCCTTCCGTAAACCAGTCGCAGATCGGCTGCAGCAAGTTACGCGCCTGATCGCGCTTGCCCTGACAAGTCCAGAGACTGGCTAGGCCGGTTGAGGCACGCAGCTCAAACGCCTTGGCGCCCTGCCATATCGCAACCTCCAAGGATCGCCTGAAGTCAGCTTCGATCGTTTCATCGGCCTGCCCCATTGACTGCGATAGCATCGCGCGCATCTGAAGCAAACGAGCCATATAAAACAACTCGCCTAGGTCGGACGCGATTCGAAGCGCCTCTTCTACTTCGCTCAAGCCTTCGGCATATCGACCGCCCATTAGATGGATTTCGGCAATGAAGCCGTGGACGCGCGAAAGAAAGATACTATAGCCGGATTGCTCCAGCGTCCGCGCTCCTTCCCCCGCGAGTGCAATGCCTTCTGGAATATTACCCAGAGACGCCAATGCCCAGCCCCGATAGACTTGGCCCATTGCCCTCGGTTGCGGAAGGCCGTATCGCTCCGCCAGCTTGAGAAGCTCCGCCGTGTTGGCCATGACGCCGGCAACGTCGCCGCGGGTTATCTGAGATTCGACGACGAACCAAAGCCCATGAATAAGGGTCGGTTCGTGATCAAGCCTTCTAGCCAGCGACAGCGCCCGATCCGCGCTGTCTCTCGCCCGCTCCGCATCACCGCACGCCGAACAGAGTTGCGAAGCGATCGCCAAACCGCAGACCGCAGGATCGTGTCCAAGGTACAGAAAGCGATGATGGGCGTGACGCTCCTCGTCATAAAGTGCCAAACCCGCATCGATGTGGTCCATGGCTTCCTTCAATGCCCCCCGCCCCCAACGCAGCGGCCACGCGGTGTGGTGCGCTTGGAGCAACACCTCGGGACTGTCCAGATCATGACCGATTTTAAGCAGGTCGTGTGACACCTCTTCCGCAGCATCAAGGCGCCCATTGACCCAATGGTAAATCCAAAGATTCGCGATGGACGGCGCAATCTCCTCAGAGCTCTCGACGAGCCGCCTCACCGTGGTGGCGCGTTCGACGACCTCGCCCACTTCAACTGCACTCCAGCCAAGAGTTTGCATCAGGGCAGGTCCGAGTTGTGAAAGAATTGCAAGCTCGGTGTGCCAACGCTCATTCGTCGCAGGTTGTGCTGCCAGCAGTGAAAGGGCTCGCCGGAAGTGGGCCGCTGCCTCTCGATTGTTCGCGCGTCGAACGCATTGCTCTCCTGCCTTTCGCCAGTAAACGATTGCTTCGGCGGCGAGTTCCGCATTCTGTAGATGCAGAGCGATCGTTTCGGGGGCGACGCCATCGGCAGCGTTCGTGACCAACAATGCATCCGCTATGCGTGCATGCAGTTCCCGGCGCGCTCCTCTAAGGAGCGTGGAATAGGCCGCGTCTTGAACGAGAGCATGCTTGAAAAGGAACGTGGCCTGGGGAAGCGTTCCGCTCTGGAAAATAAGCCCCTTCTCAACGAGCCGCGTCAGAGCGTCTTGAAGGTAAGAGGGCGACTTCTCTGTTGCTGCGGCTAGGAGCTCATATGAAAACTCGCGCCCGATGGCGGCGCCACTTTGCGCCACCTCCTTTGCAGCCGTTCCGATATGGTCAAGCCGACCAATCAGCGAGGCATGCAAGGTCGAAGGGATACTCCGATCCAGCATCGTTTGAACTTTTGTGCCAGCGGCTCCGTCGAAATTGTTGGCATCTGCCGCTTCAAAGACCGCTCTTGTCACTTCTTCCAGGAACAGCGGCACGCCGTCCGAGCGGGCGATAATCTTCTCTACGACGTTGTCTGGGAGCGGCGCGTCGGCGTGCTCAATTAGCCGTACCAGTGCGACTGACTCCTCCGGCGCAAGACGAGGCAAGATGAGATGCCTCACATGCGGCTGGCTAGTCCAAGACGATTGAAAATCCGGTCGAACCGTGACGATCGCCATAACGGGCATTTGGCGGATCCGCTGAATGGCCAAATTCAAAAAATCACATGAGGTAGGGTCAATCCAGTGGGCATCTTCGAAGATCAGCAGCACCGGCCGGCGGCTTGCGATGCCGGTCAGATAACGGACGAGAGCATCAAGCGTTTTTTCTTTCCTGCGTTGCGGGGAATATTTAATCGAATCATCGGCGCCGCTCTGAGACAGCGAGAGCAAATCAGCAACAAGAAGCACGTCCTCTGCAACATCCGAGTTTGCGGCAATCAAGGCTTTAACCTTGTTGCGTTTCGCCTCAAGGGTGTCGCCCTGCTCAAATCCCGCTTCGCGTTCCAAACCGGAAATGACGGCGTATAGCGCGCTGTCCTGACCGTGTGGCGCGCAAAAAAACTGGAGAACAGCTTGGGCTTCGCCCTCGAGCCGATCAATGAAGGTCGCGACAAGATGAGACTTTCCCATACCCGCGTCACCCGAGAGCAGGACTACACGGGCTTGACCGCCCTTTGCCGATCGCCAGCAGCGATTGAGGAACTCGAGCTCTTCCTCGCGACCGACGAGAGTCGTCGCACCGGCATGGAGCGCCTCGAATCGACTACCTGCCCTGATGGCCCGCAGCACGGCCCACGATCGCACCGGCTTCGGAATTCCCTTGAGCTCCCTTGCTCCGAGGTCTTCGAGCTCGAAAAGCTTACCGAGCTGCTTCCGCGTGCTGTCGGAAATGATCACCGTGCCGGGCTCTGCCATGCTCTGTAGGCGCGCCGCAAGGTTCGGCGTCTCGCCGACGATATCGCGTTCGCGCGCTTCGCCTGTTTCGAGCAGGTCTCCGACCACAACCATTCCTGTTGCTATGCCGACGCGGGCTTGCAAGGGTGCAAGGGTTTTGAGCGCCGACACCGCAGCCACGAGTTCAAGTCCGGTTCGAACGGCCCGCTCCGCATCGTCTTCGCGTGCTTCGGGATAGCCAAAGTACGCGAGCACCCCGTCACCCATATACCGGGCAACAAACCCGCCGGAACTGCGCAGGGTCTGCGCGGCGCAATTTTGGTAGGATGCGATAATGTCGCGGAGGTCCTCCGGATCCAACCGGGCTGACAGCGCGGTCGAACCGACCAGATCGCAGAACATGACAGTAATCTGTCGGCGTTCAGCAGCCTCCCGCCGGTCGGGCTTCAGCCGCGCAACAGGCGCTGACGACGTGCCTAGACCGGTAACCCGATCGATGGCCGCAAGCATCTTGCGACGATGACCAAGCACGATGCCCATTTCCTTGAGGTCCTGATCCGTCAGGTGCGGGAGCACCGAGATGTCAATGCCGTTGTCGGCGAAGCGCTGCGAATACTCGGACAGGCCGATCTCTTCGAGCCACTCCGCGATGTGCTGCATGCCCCGCCCTCCCGGGTTCTTAATACTCGGATGAACGACCTCTCGGATCGGACGACATTGCCAGACGACGGGCGGCGCAATCATGCACTTGTGGGAAATGGACGACGCCGCCACTTTGCCATCCATCTAACGACGTCGGCCGTCGTCAGGCAATCAGAGTGCGCGCGGCAAAACGATCAAAACCCGACAGCATCGCTTACATTCTTGAGGTTCGGTCCCGAAACCGAGGTTCGTCGTATCAAGCTTGCTATCGCTGTACGGGCTTCAGCGCGGTTTCCTTCTTGGGAGGCTCTCGGACGCCCGATCGCTGTGGCCAACTTACGCATAATCATCGATCATGAGAAGGGGTCCTTCCAACGCGGCCAATAATGATGGAAAGAAATCAGCCGAGAGAATAGTCGAGGGGAAACCTGCCCAATAAAGCCGACCATATTGCTTGGGTCGCAGAGGTCATCGCTCTGTTTCAGAGGCAATGCAATACGGCAGACGAGCATGCAATCGCAGATCTAATCTGCGTTCTCGGACACTTGGCCGAGGAGCGAGGTTTTGATTTTCTCAGTGAGGTGCAGCGAGGGATTGGGCATTGGTACGCGGAGCATAATGCTCATGACCGCGACCATATTGGGCCAGATGCCGCTGTCGAAAATCTCCATCACACCGAGGTAGCCGCAGCATTAGATCGTGATATCGCTGATTGATGGTGATTCTACTACTTCCACATCACTGAGCCGGCGCCTCTCCGAATTTAATGTGAGAGCGCAAGGAAACGGATGAGTGAAGTCTCGACTTCATAAAGATGTAAGAAACAATTCATGACGCCCGAACACACCCTTCGCGAGAAGCTGCGTAAGATCGAAGCTCTGTTTGCCGGGGCGGCGACACCAGGCGAGAAAGCTGCGGCGGGCGCGGCTGCGGAACGTATCCGCGAGCGCCTTGGGAAAACCTCTGGCACGGAAAAATCAGTCGAGCTGAAATTCTCGATTCCTGATGTCTGGTCGCGACAGCTTTTCATTGCGCTATGCCGGCGCTACGGCCTGCGACCATTCCGCCATCGGCGGATGCATCGTCAATCCATTCTCATCAAGGCACCCCAGAGTTTCATGGAGCAGGTGCTGTGGCCGGAATTCCAGGAGTTGAACGCCGCGCTGATCGCCTATCTGTCCGAGATCACTGAAAAGGTCATACGCGAGGAGGTGCATAAGGAAACCGGGGTGAGTAGGCCGGGGAGTTTCACCACCGGCCTCTCGTAGAACCGAGCGTGACACTCTCGCGTCACTCGGCTCCCATCAGGCAAACGTACCGGTCAGACCAATCCGCCAGTGCACGAGGAGTTTCGCGTTTTCCCGAGCCAGCTTTTGCAGAAAGCGGCTCGCGCGTACCTTGTGAGCTTTAAAGCGCTTGAACTTCCACATCGCCCAGGCCAGTAGCGTCTGATTGACGTACCGGAGCAAGGGAGCGAGCGCCGATGGTGCGTATCGCCCATAGTAGTTAATCCACCCCCGAAGAAGCGGATTCAGACGGCGGGCAATTTCGGCCAGCGACAGTTCGCTTCGACGTCGGACGCCCAACTCCCGGATCTTCGCCCGCATGGACTTCAGTGCAGAGGGGCTTACGGCTGGGTTAAATCCGCAGAACAACGTATTGTCCCGCGACTTCTTAACCAACCGAGGCCGAAAGCAGTATCCGAGGAAGTCAAACTTGATGTTCGGATACTTACCTTTGCGCTTTCCGTCCTTGCAGTAGACGATCTTGGTTTTCGTCGGATGCATTTCCAGACGGCACTCCGTCAAACGTGCCTGAAGCGCGGCCTTGAGGGCCTGGGCTTCTTGCTCGTTTCGGCAGTGAACGAGACCGTCATCGGCATATCGACACCACGGAAGGTCGGGGTATGTCCGTGCCATCCAGAGATCAAACGCGTAATGCATGAACAGATTCGAGAGAATCGGGCTGACAACTCCGCCTTGAGGGGTACCACACGTACGCTCCACCCTCGTTCCATCCTCGAGTTCCATCGGCGCCTTCAACCATCTTTCGATGTAGAGCAACGCCCATCTGCATTGCACGTGCTTTCGGACAGCACGCAGTAAGAGTTCGTGGTCGATGTTGTCGAACAGACCTTTTATGTCGAACTCTAGAACCCAATCGTATCTCCAGCAGCGCTCACGCGTGACACCTATGGCATCGAGAGCCGATTTCATCGGTCGATAACCATACGAGTCTGCCAGAAAGATTAAATCCAGATCAGGCTCGATGAGTTGTTTCACAACCGTCTGAGCCACGCGATCTGCTACGGTGGGCACACCCAAAATCCTTTCGCCTCCAGACTTCTTGGGTATGGAGACGGCGCGCACCGGCGGCGGAAAGTAGCTTCCCGAGCTCATTCGGTTCCAAAGCTTGTAGAGATTGCCCTTCAAGTCGGCCTCGAACTGCTCGATCGTCTCCCTGTCCACACCAGCCGCACCATGATTGGATTTGACCGCTTTATAAGCCTCATACACTTGCTTTTTGGTGATCTTGAACGGTTTGTCCGTCGCACGCATCGTCATCATCCTGTTTCCAGTTGTTTCGACCATACGACCGCCTGACCCGATCCCTTTGCTCCAGCCCCATTACAGGGCCTTCATCGCTCCTACTGATCGGTCCGTCCCAGTGCTCTGCATCGGTACTCTCGCCTCACGGTTTTCGCCGCTTGTGCTTCTCCCTTTCCATCAGAGCCCTGGTTCCTGCAGTTCCGCGCAAAAGCCTGCATCCGGTTCACGCCCCCTCAACGCCGGTCACCGTCTGCCCAGTCATCAGGCACCCGACAGACTTATCCCAGTGGAGATTTCACGCCTCTGGTTTTGATGACGCTTGCTTCTTAACGACGCGTCGTCGGTGGGTTTGCTTTCGCTCGTCTCCCGGACGCACACCTGCTCAGGGTCATGCCCCAAGCTTTTCCCTCCAACGCTCACGACCACGGCTTTTGACCGCAGCCGCTTGGAGTGGTTTGAGACCCGCTCCTGAAAGCCGATCCCGGGGGGCCCGCCCCCATCTTCCACGCAGCTATACGACAGGTTATTGTTTCATGTTCCCTCCTTTCTATCTGTCTCTGCAGCACACCGAAGCCGAGGAAATCGACGAGCCTTCGCGGATCGGGCGATGACAATGGTAGGGCTCGCTTCGGTGCTTGCTTTGCTGTTAGCGCTTGCGGCAATCGGTCCGGCGTCGACACAAGAGGGACTCACCGGCGTCACCTCCGTCATGGATGGCGATACCATCGAAATTCGCGGCGAACGCGTTCGTTTGTACGGTATCGATTCACCCGAAAGCAGCCAACTCTGTGTGCGACCAACCGGTGAACGTTGGCGTTGCGGGCAGCAGGCAAGCCTTGCGTTGGCAGGTCTAATCGGACGCTCGATCGTTAGCTGTCAGCCGCGCGACCGGGACCGCCACGGTCGTATCGTCGGCGTCTGCTTCAAGGGCATCTTGGACCTGAACGGTTGGATGGTCGCAAATGGCTGGGCTGTCGCATATCGCCGATATTCGGAAGACTACATTGCCGACGAGGATGCCGCCCGACGGAGTCGAACCAACATTTGGTATATGCCATGGGATTGGCGTGCCCAACGCCCAAGCCGATGATACAACGATCGACATGAACTCGCAGCAGGAACCGTCCACCCAGGAAGTTCTCGCCGGTCTCGTCGAGCGCGTTACCTTCCATAATGACGACAACGGTTTCTGCGTTCTGCGTATCAAGGCACGAGGTCATCGCGAACTGATAACGGTCGTTGGGCATGCCGCAACCATTTCCGCTGGTGAGTGGGTCACCGCGTTAGGCGAATGGATCAACGACCATACCCATGGCAAGCAGTTCAAGGCGCGCTTCATGCGCACCTCCGCGCCAACGTCTATCGACGGTATCGAGAAATACCTGGGCTCCGGCATGATCCGGGGCATCGGCCCGGTCTACGCAAAAAAGCTCGTTCGGGCTTTCGGCGAGAAGGTATTTGACACGATCGAGGCAGAGCCTGATCGCCTGCGCGAGGTGACGGGTATCGGCCCGGTCCGCGCCAAACGCATCACCGATGCCTGGGCTGAGCAGAAGATCGTCCGCGAGATCATGGTCTTTCTGCACAGCCACGGGGTTGGTACGGCAAGGGCAGTACGCATTTACAAGACCTACGGTTCGGATGCCCTCCAGGTCATGACGGAAAACCCATATCGGCTGGCGCGTGATATCCGCGGCATCGGCTTCAAGACCGCCGATGCAATCGCCATGAAGCTGGGAATCGAGAAGACGGCCATGGTGCGGGTCCGCGCGGGGATTTCCTACGCGCTAACCGAGGCCATGGATGAGGGACATTGCGGCTTGCCGACGGAAGAGTTGATAACGCTTGCCGAGAAGCTGCTCGAGGTGCCACAGGAGCTCATCCGCACTGCGCTCGATCTCGAGCTGCAGGAGGGCACTGTGGTCGCCGACCGTGTCGGCGAAACGCCCTGTGTATTTCTGGCCGGTCTGTATCGCGCGGAGCGAGGCATCGCCGAGCGGCTGGTGCGACTGGCAAATGGCCCGTTGCCTTGGTCCTGGATCGATCCGGACAAGGCGCTGCCGTGGGTCGAGGAGCGTATCGGGCTCGCCCTTGCCGAAAGTCAGGTTGCCGCGATCCGGCTCGCCCTGATGTCCAAGGTGCTGGTGATGACCGGCGGTCCCGGCGTCGGCAAGACCACCATCGTCAAGGCTATTCTACGTATACTCTCTGCGAAGGGTGTAAGGCTTCTGCTGTGTGCTCCGACCGGCCGCGCCGCAAAACGAATGACCGAGGCATCCGGCTTTGAGGCGAAGACCGTCCACCGGCTGCTGGAGGTCGATTCCAAAGGCGGTGGTTTCAAACGCGGCGAAGACAACCCACTCGACTGTGACCTCCTGGTTGTCGACGAGACTTCAATGGTTGATGTCATGCTGATGCAGGCGCTCATGAAGGCGGCGCCAGACAAGGCCGCACTTTTGATTGTCGGCGACATCGACCAGCTCCCTTCGGTCGGTCCCGGCCAAGTGCTGGCAGACGTCATTTCATCCGGCGCGGTGCCGGTGGTGCGCCTCACTGAAGTCTTCCGGCAGGCCGCGCAGAGCCGCATCATCACCAGCGCCCATCGAATAAATCAGGGCACGATGCCCGATCTCAGCTCGCCCGGAACCGAGAGCGACTTCTATTTCGTGCAAACGGACGACCCCGAAACCGCTGTGTTGCGCATCATCGAATTGGTGAAGACGCGGATCCCCAAACGGTTCGGCCTCGACGCCATTCGCGACATCCAGGTGCTTTGTCCGATGAACCGCGGTGGCGTCGGCGCCCGCTCGCTCAACGTAGAACTGCAAAAGACCTTAAACCCGGCCGGGGAACGCAAGGTAGAGCGATTCGGCTGGACCTTTGCGCCTGGCGACAAGGTGATGCAGATCGAGAACGACTACGATAAAGAGGTCTACAACGGTGATACTGGCTACGTCGACGATGTCGACCCCGACGCCGGCGAGTTGATGGCCAGCTTCGACGGCCGTTCAGTCACTTATGGTTTCGGCGAACTCGATGCCCTGGTACCCGCCTATGCCGCCACGATTCATAAATCCCAGGGCTCGGAATACCCCGCCGTGATCATCCCCGTCATGACGCAGCACTACACTATGTTGCAACGGAACCTCCTCTACACCGGGGTCACTCGCGGGAAGCGGCTGGTCGTGTTGGTCGGGCAGAAGAAGGCCGTCGCCATCGCAGTACGCAATATCTCGGGCCGTCGGCGATGGTCGAAACTGGAGGAATGGCTGTGTCTCGGGGAGGACCGGCACGGTGGTGGGGGCCCATTCCAATACCCCCGGTGCCCCGGGGGTGCTCATGGCCGTAATTCGGAAACGAAAAAGTGCTGACGGGCCTCCCGCAACGCCTAGCTGGTAGCCATGTGGTAGCCACGCTCCTCCGCACCAGAACTCTACGTCGTCAAGTTATTGATCTAATGGCGCGCCATGGCCGATGAAGATGGGCACTTATATGAGGCTTCGCCAGTCAAGAGGTTTTTGCGAGGGCTTCGCTTTCTTGCTTCCCAAGAGGCCTGTGTCTGCATTCATGGCGTGATGGTCCCTTGCTTGGCCGTGCTTTCGCGGTCAAGCCCCAACGCCCGCAAGGGTTGCGCCTTTGGGCGCAAGGGCTTGACGGCGAAAGCACGCGCCGAGCGATAATGGTCTGGGCCATGTCAGGCGCTCGCGGGTTTCTCAACGAACGAGTTAATCTCCCCTTTTGTCGTCAGGCGTTCTTCGGTTGAAGTTACGTTTCTATTTGGTCCATTTGATCCAAGGCGGAGCCCTTATTGAGGTATGCGGCACTCGCCGCATCAACTTATATCCGGTCGGGATTGCGCCCGCACCAAGGTCCCTCATGCATCGTTGCGAGGGCAAGGGGGCTCCAAGGAGGATGGGACCCATCTATTAGACGGCGTCTTGCAGCCATGTGCCCAAGCGGTCACACATCCACCTTGGATCGGGATGTTCCTCCTATCGGTCTTCAGGATTCCATCCGTGCTCTCATCAGTTCAGAACGGCGCCCGTCGGCACCATGCCGGTCTCCAAATAGCGCCACAGGGCGATCAGCAACTTGCGGGCCACCGCGACGATAGTGATGCGCCGGATGCGACCCTTGAGGGTCCCGACACGCTCTTGGAACCAGATACTCAAAGGGCTGTCGGGCTGATGACGAAGCCACAACCAGGCCAGCTCGATCATAGTTGAGCGGGCCTTAGGATTGCCGGCCTTGCTGATGCCCTGATCACGGCACTTGGAGCCGCTCTGGAAAGGACTTGGCGTGAGGCCCACATAGCTCGCCACCTGCTGGCGATTGTTGAATGGGCGGTAGAACACTTCGCCAGTCAACACGGTGGCAATCTCCGCTCCGATAGCCTTGAGCTTGACGAGATTCTGGATCTTCTTGGCGTTGGTATGCGCCGAGACGTTTTCGGTCAACGCAATGGCATCGCGCTCCGCCTCAATCTCCTTAAGCATCCCCAGTATGAGCTCCAGGCGCTGCAATTCGCGTGCGATCTCGGCTTTGAGCCGCGGCGGCAACTCGCGTCCGTCACCGGTGTGCAACTGCTCCAGCCGCAGCATCCGGTCACGCCGCATTGGCTCGTAGTCATAGATGCCGTGGATCGCACACAGTCCCTTGATGCGGTTGACGTGCTGGCCACGTTCGGCGATCAGCCGATCACGCTCACGGTGCAGCCGACGGTCATCCTCTTCGGCGACACTTGGCACGCGCAACACACTCCACACCTTCGGCTCACCGCGCAGATATGCCATTAATGATCGCAGCAACCGCTTGGCATCGATGTGATCCGTCTTGGCTCGTCGTGCCCGCCGATCCACCTGCACGCTCGCCGGATCAATCACATGGCTGCGCACGCCCTGGCGTTCGAGCAGACGGTGGAGCCAGAACCCGTCATAGCCCGCCTCGTAGCATGAGATCATTTCCACTGGTCGGCCCACCTCTCGAGCAACGCGCGTGCAGACCCGCTCCATCAACTCCAAAAGCCCCTTCCAGTCACACCCATCCAATGTGTACCGGCTGATCTTGTCGGACAGTGCCGTGGTGATCGCCACGATCCAACTCTTCTTGCTCAATTCGATTGCCAGAAGACAGCGGACCGGGTCATGATCAGCTGCGACGGGCGGCAGGGTGTCTACTGTCTGGGCTTCCATCAGTGTCTCCTATGCGCTGGTGGTAGGTAGGAACCGAGATGGTACCAAACCTCCCGTCCGTCGCGCCTGCATAGGATCTACTCGTTCGCCGTGGCGCTATGATGGAGCGGCCCTCAACGCGCTCCGATCGGCGAATCTGCGACGCCCTGCGCTACGCTTCATGGGGCCGGTTTCCTGATTTCTCAGGGCGGTCCGCCTACCATCGATAGCCGCCCCCTCGATCAATCAATCCACGGATCGACGTGATGGGCCAATACCGACTTGTCACAGCCCTCGTCCGGGTTACCAGACCGACAGCGCCGCAACTAGAAAAACCTACTTCGGATTCCGCGGGAACGGGATGAATCCATCGCGATTTGGCATTTGCACCTTGGGCAGCGATTTCGGGTCGAGCTCATCATCGGCCCCGACGATACCGTTGAGATTGAGGATGTACGCCGAGATTGCATACAGCTCGTCATTTGTCAGCGACTTCGATTCTGGAAACGGCATTGCGCGTCGGATGTAGTCGAACAACGTGGTGGCATAGGGCCAGTAGCTCCCCACGGTCTTGACCGGCGCCTTGCCCGGCGCAAGTGAGCCAATGCCGCCGGCGAGCATATCGTTCGGTCCGCCCACGCCTTTCTCGCCATGGCATGCCTGACACTTGGCGGCATAGATGGCCTCGCCTTGCCTCGCGCTGCCGCGGCCGGACGGAAGGCCGATGCCATCGGGACCGATGCTGATGTCCCAAGGCGCGATGTCGGTTGCCGCGATCGGCTGCCCGAACTGCGGCGCCTGGGCCAGCGCCGGCGCCGCAACGAGCATGACCGCGCAGACGACTGGGTACTTAAGCGTAGACATTGGCCGCCTCCCCTTTGTCGTCGATGCGCCAACTCGCGATCGCGTTGTAATGAAAGATGCCGCGTAAGCCGCGCTCTGCGGCCAATGCTGTCCGTGTAGGCTGCACCATGCCCATGTCATCGGTCGCGCGGCTTTGCAGGACAGCAGGGCCGCCGTTCCATTGCCACGCTGCGCGGAAGCGCACCGGTGACTTGGGCAGGATCGGGCCCTGCAAGGCCGCAGGTGCCCAGCTTTGTCCGCCGTCGGCCGACACGTCGACCTGACGAATGCTGCCATTGCCCGACCAGGCGAGCCCAGAGATTTCGTAAAATCCCGCGCCCTTCAATCTGATCCCCGGTGCGGGACGCGTGATTACGGACTTCACCTCCATCGGAAATACGAACTGCCACGCTTTCCCGTCCTGGAGCAGGATCGTGTATTTCGATGTCTCGTCCTTGGTCATGGTTGGATTCGCGGTCAGCTTGAGACGGCGCAGCCATTTGACATTCATATTGCCCTCGAAACCGGGGACGAGGAGCCGCACCGGATAGCCGTTCGAGGGACGTACCGGCTCGCCGTTCTGGTACAGGCACACGAGCACATCATCCATCGCCTTGCTGAGCGGAATACTGCGGCTCATCGCAGCCGCATCGGCGCCTTCGCCGATCACCCAGCGCGCGGATGGATCAATTCCTGCCTCGTCGAGCAACGTCGAGAGCCGCACGCCTGTCCATTCGGAGCAGCTTATGAGGCCGTGGGTGAGGGCGATTCCGACCGGCTGCGGCTGCGGCGCGTTGAGCACGAAGCTGTTGCCCGCGCATTCGATAAAAGCGATGCGCGATTGCATCGGATAGCGGTGCAGGGCCTCAATCGTGAACACGAGCGGGCGCCGGACCAAGCCATGAATCACGAGCCGGTGTTGGTCGGGATCGATATCGGGGATGCCGGAATGGCTGCGTTCGAAGTGAAGGCCGGACGGAGTGATGATGCCGTCGAGCAGGTGCAGCGGCGCGCGTGCGGTGCCGACGCCTTGTGTCGGCGGGTTGGGCGGGGAGAGGGCGGCCCGTACGACCTTATCCTCGAAGCGTGAGGGCTGGCCGTACGCGGCGAAGCCAGCACCCGGCACCTTCATCCAGCTCGGCACGGTGAGCGGTTCCGCCGATGCGTTCGATAGGTCTAAGCCTGTGCTGACGGCAACGAACGCCCCTTCTAGAAATACGCGGCGACTCAGGATTCCATTGCCGGCTGCCGGATCGCCGGGCTCGGGATGATCTGTCCATTTTCCAGCCATGGGGTCCTCCCGCTTCTGCGCCGGTAAGCCCGGCAAGCCAAGCGGTGACGGCGGCCGCGGTAACGAGAGAAGGCAAAGGAAATGACGAAAAAATTCCGAAATTTGAGCAAAGGACTGTTGCGTCGGCTATAATTTGTCTGGCTGGCCCTCCGACTGGTACGGCCGCAGCAAGAACCAATCAGAGGGATTTCGTGATGCAGAATCTCTCTCGCCGAAATGTGATCCGCCTTGGTCTCTTGGTCATGACTTCCCCGTTGGCGACCCCGATACCATCGGTTGCTGCGGTGCCGCTTGCGATCAAAGGCTATGATCCGGTGGCCTATTTCACGGTCGGACGCCCTGTGCGTGGGCGGCCCGAGTTCGAATATGAATGGGACGAGCTCAACTATTACTTCTCGAGCGCGGAGCACCGCGATCTCTTCAAGGCCGATCCTGTGCGCTACGCTCCCCAGTTCGGGAATTATTGCGCGATGGCGCTGGCCAAGGGCGAACTCGATGAGGCCAATCCGGAAAATTGGCTAATCAGCGACGGCAAGCTTTACATCTTCAACAAGGCGGCCCCGATGGGACCTGCGCTCTTCCGACAGGACCTTGCAGGCAACATCGCCAAGGCGAACCAGAACCGCGAGCTTATCGAGAAACGCTAATGCTCATTGGCGGACGGCACACTACCGTCCTTGGCCTCATAGAGGCCGGCCTTGCGTAGCCCATCCCGCAGATGGTCGAGATCGGCGGGCTTGAGGAACTTAGTCCCAAACGTCTGAGCATCGAAGGTCGGATCCACGCGGCGAATGATAGCCACGGCACGAGCGGCGTCTCCGGATCGACCGAGCTGGGCATATGCAGCCGCGAGTACGACATAGCTGAAACGCGCATCTTTCGTCTTGCGGAGATTGAGCTCCGCCTGTTCAGCGGCCGCCTCATAGCGCTGCTTCAAATAGTCGGCCAAAGCGAGCGCATTGCGGTCGATCGCATTGAGATCGGGATCGATACGCTGCGCATGCTCCAAAGCCTCGATCGCGGCATCGGTCTGTCCCGACCACATCAGGACATTGCCACGGCCCGCAAGGGCGTTGGCATCATTGGGATTGATCGCGATCGCCCGTTCGATTTCTGCCGCCGCTTCCTTATATCTCTGATGGAATATATGAATGCGGCCCAGGATCACATGGGCGCGCACTTCGGACTCATCGAGGCTCAAGGCCCTACCTGCCAGTTCCTCGGCACGATTTCAGGAATGCACTTGGCGATTCTGCCCATCCCATCACAGTGGCAACCTGATAGCTGTCGGCGAGGGCTGCATAGGCGGCCGCGTAACTCGGATCGAGTTCGATTGCGTGTTTGAGCAGGATGCGAGCCTCTGCATTGCTGGCGCGAGTCGGACGCTGCAAGGCCGGTCGTGCACGCAGGACGTAATCATAGGCATCGAGATTTTCGGTCGGTTTTGCGAGCCCCCGTCGTTGTTCAATTTCGGTCACGCGCACCGCCAGCGCACCGACAATCTGGGTGGTGATCGCATCCTGCAGCGAAAACACGTCCGCCAGCGCCTCGTCGAAGCGGGCGGACCAAAGCACCCGTCCATCCCTCGTGTCGACGAGTTGCGCGGTCACGCGCACGCGCTCGCCGCTCTGGCGGACACTGCCTTCGACCATATATCCGACGCCAAGTGCACGGCGGATATCTTCCGGGCTAGTGGGTCTTGCTTTGTAGGGAAAGACCGCGTTCCAGGACATCACCGTCAGCGACGAGAATCGGCCCAGTGCGTTGATGATGTCCTGCGTCAAGCCGTCCGCAAAATAGTCGCGGCTCGGATCATCGCCCTGGTTGGCGAGCGGGAAAAAGGCGATTGCCGGCTTTGCCCCGAGGTTCCTGTCGGCGGCTCGATCGCCGCGTCCCAGAGCGCTCAGAAATCTCCAGTCGGTTTCAGCGCCGCGCCAGAGCAGTCCTGCGGCAAGCAGGACCACCAGGGCGATCGAGGCAACCAATGTGATGCGCGAACGGGTAGGCGCCCTTGCGAACAAGATCCGCGTCCGCGACACGCGGGCCGCCGGTTCCGACGGTTGGTGCACAATATTGGAACCATCCGGAAGTGCCGCACCTTCCACGTAAACCAGGCTAGTCGCGGCGTCTGCGTGAGCCACATCGGATTCAAAGCGATAACCGCGGCGCGGAATTGTCCGGATTAGACGCGGTCCGTCGTCTCCCAGAGCGCGTCGCAACTCTCCAACGCTTTGCACGAGAGCGTCGTCCGTAACGGCGAGATTGGGCCAAACGGCCGCAAAAAGCTCGTCCTTTGAAACGAGACGGCCTGCATTTTTGACAAGGTGACGCAGCACATCGAAGGTCTTTGGCCGAAGTGCAATCTCGCTCCCATCGAAAAAAAGACAAGCGCGATCCAAATCCAGCACATAACGATCAAATCGCAAGCGATTTGATTGGATGTCTGAGGAATGGAGATCGCGACTGCTCATCGAACTCGCAGTGCTCAACGCGCCAAGTTGATAGCACTGACCGCCATCTGCCTACAAAAGATACGGTCGGACCCGCTACAATACCATGTCTGAAGCTCAAATCGAAGGTGATGGCCGACAAGCCGGCCATTATAGACGCCAACGGATCGGGCAGAAGATCGGCTCTCAGTAGCCAAGACATGGCGCGGCTCGGAATTGACTTGGCGTTTTGTCTTGGGCTCGCGGCTTACCGATGCTTCCGGTCCAGGCGACGGACAGTAATACCCCCGTGCGGCCGTCGGCGGCTCGATGCGGTAATTTTCCGACGCCCGGCAACGATATCGTACAAAATCGTACAGTGGCGCGCCACGGCCGATGAAGATGGGCACTACTGCCTCGCGATTCCCCTATGATGCCGCAGCCCGCAATGCGTTCCAATTGGCAAGTCTGCGATGCTCTGCGATCCAGCACTACGCATCGTGGATCCTCCGCGTCGCGGGGTAGTCCGGTTACCCCTCAATAGCGGTCACCTCGTGCAGCCTCCCGGATAGACGCGAAGGGCCAGATCCGGACTCATGCATCGGCAACAATTGCGTTCTATTCGATCACCTCGTCGGCGGCTGCCAACAACGTTGCGGGAAATTCCCGTCCGAGCGATGTTGCTGTTTTTCGATTGAGCAGCAGCTCGAATTTGGTTGGCTGCTCCACCGGCAAATCGGCAGGCTTGGCACCCTTCATTATTTTGTCCACCAGCATAGCGGCCCGCCGAAACAAGTCCGAGATGTCGGCCCCGTAGGACAGGAGAGCATTTGGTTCGCGGGCAAGCCCGCCGGTATCAAACAATATCGGCACCTTCATCTTTGTCGCAAATTCCACGATCTCCTTACGATAAGCTGCATATATCGGAGAAAGCACAAAAAGAGAGTCAGGAGGGTCCGTTGCGGCGGCTGCAAGCGCCCCAACAAGTTCGCTTGAACTCTCCGCGAGTATTGATTGAAGGTCTATTGCGAGCGTCGGAACAGCAGTTGTTATTGCTTTGAACCTAAGCATCATGCCTTGGTTCTTCGGGTCAACAATCATCATCACTCGGTTGGGTTTCGGTAGCGTCTGCTTCAGAAACTCCAGAGCCTTTTGATCCGTGTCAGGGGCGAGGAGAGACAATCCTGTTACATTGCCACCGGGCTTTGCCAGACTTCTTACTAATCCGGCTCCCACCGGATCAGCGGAGACGGCAATAACAATCGGAATTCTGCTGGTTGCTTGTTTGGCAGCTTGAGTGGGCGGCGTATCCACCGTGACGATGAGATCCACGTTGAGAGCGACAAGCTCGTCGGCGAGCGGACGAAGACGATCAAGTTGACCATCTGCGTCCCGATATACGATGCTGATGCTCTTTCCTTCAACCCATCCAAGATCGTGGAGACGTTGGCGGAACGCATCTATTTGAGCCGAGACAGAAGCGTCGGTCTTTCGCGTTAAAAAGCCTATTCGAAACGTCTTTGGCGTTGTCTGCTGCGCAGGCCCGGCTGACGGCCAAACCGTGGCGATGCCGAGTCCTGCGATGAACTCCCGCCGTCGCATGTGCCCCCTCAAGGACCACGCCAATAGGAAGGCGAGACTAGCACCTTGCGGCGAGGCAATTAAGGACTCTTTTGCTTCAGGAGCGGGCATATCTTGGGATGTCCGAGATGGGTCCATGAGCCGCGGTCAAGTCCCGTGAGACATTTGCCCCGTGTACCCCTGACAGCTGACGTCCCGGCGGCAAGCGCTTGTGCGGCTCGGGGCCAATAAGCAGAAACAAGCCGCGGCGGCGCGAATTATTCTCCATACCCCGGGCCCCCTGTGTGCTATCGTGTTAAATATTGATACGGGCCTCAGCCTCGGGAGGTGGTATGAGGCGGCAGACGTTGATCAGCCTTGTTGGCAGCGCGGCGGTATGGCCGCTCGCCGTGCGTGTGCAACACCGCTCCCTGTTTGTCAAATATGTCGTCACGCTGTTCGTGGCGGTGGTCGTGCCGCTCCTACTTGGTGCCGTCGGCGAAGCCTGGTTCGGCTATCGCGATCAGCGCGTCTATCTAAGCGAGCTTCTTCTGGCCGAGGCGCGGTCGGCCGCTGTCCGCATTCAGACCTTCGTCGACGGTATCCGTGACCAACTCGGCTTTGTCGTGCAGCTTCCCTGGATCGACGGCGACGACGAGCGACATCAGATCGATACGCTGCGCTTGCTGCGGCAGGTGCCCGCGATCGCCTCGATCACGCTGGTCGACCAAACCGGCATCGAACGCGCCTTCGTCTCCCGATTGAGCCCGAACAGGATCGGGCGCGGCGCGGATATGTCGGCAGACCCGGCGGTGCTCGGCGTCCGCGCCAACGCCAACAAGGTCTGGTACGGTCCGGTCAGATATTTGCGGGATTCCGAGCCTTACATGACGATGGCCGTCGCAGGAAATCGAGCGGCGGTCGGAATCGCCATCGCCGACATCAATCTGAAGCTGATCTGGGATGTGATCGCGGCCATCAAGATCGGCGAAACCGGCTATGCCTTCGTGGCCGATGATTCCGGCCGCCTGATCGCCCACCCGGATATCAGCCTCGTGCTGCAGGACGCGACGAACGGCTACAGGCGGCTCAGATCGGCGATCGCTGGCGCCAACGGATCGGCGGTGACCACGGACGATGCCGAAGGCAAAAGCGTCGTCGCCATCTCAGCGCGCACCGCCGACATCGGCTGGACCGTGGTCGCGCTGCAGCCGGTCAAGGAAGCGCTGGCGCCGATCCGCGCCGCGCTGTGGCGTTCGCTGGCGCTGATCGGGATCGGGGCTCTCCTCGCCTTCGCCCTCGCCTACTGGCTGGCGCGGCGGATGTCGGGACCGATCAGGCAGCTCGAGGACGGCGTGCAGCGCGTCGGCGCCGGACAGTTCGATCATCGCATCACCATTTCGAGCGGCGACGAACTGGAACACCTGGCAAGCCGTTTCAACGAGATGGCGGGAGAGCTCGCCGTCTCCAGGGAGAAATCCGAGCGCATCAATCGGTTGAAGCGGTTTCTCGCGCCCCAGGTGGCGGAGTTGGTCGAGCATTCCGGAGACGAAGGACTACTGGACGGACAACGGCGCGAGGTGGTCGCGATCTTCGGCGATCTGCGCGGCTTCACAGCTTTTTCCGCGCGCGCCGAACCTGATGTCATCATGGCTGTGCTCGGCGAATACTACGAGGCGCTTGGAGCCGTCGTCACGCGTCATGAAGCCACCCTGACCCGCTTCACCGGCGACGGAGTGATGGTGCTCGTCAATGCGCCGGTCGCGCGCGCGGATCCCGCGCTGCGGGGTCTTCGGCTTGCGATCGACATGCAGGCGGCGGTTCAGTCGCTTATCGTCCGCTGGCGCGCAAATGGGCATGCGATCGGCTTCGGAGTGGGCCTCGCGATGGGTCCGGCGACCGTCGGCACGGTCGGTTATGAAGGCCGGATGGACTACACCGCGATCGGAAGCGTCGTCAATCTGGCGTCGCGGCTCTGCGGCTTGGCGGTCGATGCGCAGATCCTGGTGGACCCAGTTGCCGCCGAAGGAGTGAAAAGCCATATCGCGCTGACGCCCTTGGGCGAGCGACCTATCAAGGGCTATGATTATCCGTTACCGGTTTTTGCAGTCTCGCCCGGATTTGCTCTCGTTGATCATCGTACCGACGCCGCCTGACGCTACCAAGGTTGCGAGAAACGCGAAACTCGCTAGCCGATGGCGTCGTCGGCGCGCGCAGTCAGCATGTCTGAGGAGTGCCAATCCGTTATCGCGAGCCTTTATTCGATCACCTCGTCGGCGAGGACGAGCAACGAGGGCGACACGGTCAGGCCGAGCGCGCGCGCAGTTTTCATGTTGATCACTAGCTCGAACTTGGTCGGCTGCTCTACCCGCAGATCGGCAGGCTTGGTGCCTTTGAGGATCTTTATCGACGTAGCCGGCTGCACGGCGGAACAGATCGGCTATGTCGGGGCCGTAGACGATCAATCCGCCATTGGCGACTTGTCGGAAGGGATAAATCGCCGGCAGATCATACTTCGCTGCAGGCGCGATAACTCGTGGACCCTCGACAAATGTCAAAGCATCGCCAAAAACAATCACCGCATCGGCGCCCTGGGTGGCAGCGGAGGCAAAGGCGATGTCGAGTTCCTCGGCCGTGGTCGCCTCAACGATCGGCAGAGCCACGCCGAGCTTCCGCTGTGCTGGGCACCTCATCGGCCAATATCAGCTTATGCATTGGATTGCCTGGATTGACTAAGATCGCGATTTTCGAGGCCCCAGGAACCAGCTCGCGAAGGACTTCTATTCGTTTTGCGACCCAATCTCCTGGCACATAGGTCGCAAGACCCGTGATATTGCCGCCTGGACGCGATAGGCTTTCGACGAGGCCGAGCGCCGCAGAATCAAACACAGCCACGAAGACAATCGGAATGGTGGCAGTTGCCGATTTCAGGGCTACCGCTGCTTGCGGTGCTGCGGCGACGAGCACATCGGGATGGAGCGCAGTCAGCTCAGCAGCCAAAGCTGGTGCGCGATCCTGTGGCTGGGCGAAACGATAGTCGATAGTCAGGGTTCTTCCATCTACCCAACCATGGTCCCGCAGCCCATCAAGCAATGCAAGCTCGGCTAGATTGGGGGCCCGCCCGCTCGCGTCACCTAGAGCGAGAAAGCCAAGCCGACGACGCGTCCCCTGCGCTCGCAAACACCGTGGCGAAACGAGCAGCACCGCAGTAACCGCTATGAACTCCCGCCGCTTCATTCGATCCCCATCGCAGCGTGAGGACGAAGGCGCAGAGTATCACGTCTCAATGGTCGTCGCACTCGCTGTGGGTGAAAATGCTGCATCGCAAATGCGGCGCGTGGCGCAGGACGGCTGTGGGGTCAATCGCGTTGATTTTGGGACGTCTGCTTTAGCGTCCGCTATCCACAATACCGGACATTGCCACGTCCGACCGAGACGCGATCACCTTGTCGCCGTCCCGCATTCGATCCGCAAACAACGAGCCTCAACCGCGGCAGCTCCTGCGCCCTGGCCGCCATCGCGCGAAGCGACTGCGGTCGTGAAGATCGGCACATCGACCGCAACGAATCTGCTCGGAATTCACTGTTGGGGCCGTTGGTTTGTCTTTTCTCCGATCGCGGTTTGGCGAAGGATAGCGCAGGACCGGCGAGGCGCAGACCACCGACCGCTTGATAGCAGGATAAAGCGCGCAAGGTGCGCGGCGATCGGTCGTGTGACAGTGCAGAGGCTTATTGCAACTTTTCTGGCATGGCCGCACCTTGCGGAAATCTGAGTTCTCCATTGCGCTCAACATGTCAGTGCAATGTGGTAGCGGCGCAGCGCAGACTTGGCGTTGCTCCGCAGTTGGGCCTGGCGAGGCGCTGCCGGACCAGCCGACGCCCGTCAAGGCTCGCGCTCGCGCGCCCGGCTCCGCCGGCTGACGGCCTTGACCGGCGCCGGCAGGCCCAGCGTTGACGGCCATGCGCTGATGGCTCAGCGCGAGCGATATGCGGCTCCTAATCGAAATGACTCTGCGGACAAACTTGCGCCGCTCTCTGAATGGAATCTGCCTCCACGCAGTGGCGCCATGGCTCATGATCAAAAATCTCGACTGAGACGGACGCGGTCACCGGGATCGTTGCCGGACGACCTCTATGACTATTTGCGGCCAGCACCTCGACGAAGGGGACGCCCGGCAAAGAAGAAACGGTCTGAGTGGACCGTGACTGACGACTGGCCTGACGAAGTCCCGATCACCGAGGCCGAGATCAAGGTGTTCGAGGCCTGGTTCGGCGACCTGTTCGATGAATTGTTTTCTACCCGTCACTAGCCCCTTGGAGAACGCCATGACCACGCCGGTTCGCGCTGCGCTCTACCTGCGAGTCTCAACCGGCCGGCAGGCCGACAACGATCTCTCCATCCCGGACCAGCGCCGCCAGGCGAAGGGCTATTGCACGTCGCGGGGATGGGAGATTGTCGCTGACTACGTCGAGCCAGGCCTATCCGCGACTGACGATCGGCGGCCGGAATTCCAGCGCATGATCGACGCGGCAACCACCAAGCCGTCGGCGTTCGACGTGATCGTGGTCCACAGTTTTAGCCGCTTCTTCCGCGACCAGTTCCAGCTCGAGTTCTACGTTCGCCGTCTCGCCAAAGCTGGTGTCCGGCTGGTCTCGATCACCCAGGAGCTCGGCGACGATCCCATGAGCAACATGATCCGGCAGATCATGGCGCTGTTCGACGAGTACCAGTCCAAGGAGAACGCCAAGCATACGCTCAGGGCCATGAAGGAGAATGCGCGCCAGGGCTTCTGGAATGGCGCACTGCCGCCGATCGGCTACCGGATCGTGGAGGCATCCGAGCAACGCGGACACCGCACCAAGAAGACCCTTGAGATCGACCCCGTCCAGGCCGAGACCGTGCGCCTGATCTTCCGCCTGGCGCGCGAGGGCAGCGGAAGCTCGGGGATGATGGGCGTGAAGTCCATAGCCACGCACCTCAATGCATCAGGAATTCGCACCCGCGACGGCGGACGCTGGGGTGTCGATGCCGTCCATAAGGTGCTGACCCGGACGACCTACATCGGCCGGCACCGTTTCAATACCAAGTTCTGGAAGACCCGCGAGCGCAAGGCGGAGACTGAAATCGTGGAAATGGCGGTGCCAGCAATCGTCGACAAGGATGAATTTGAGGTCGTCCAAATGCTGCTGAAGAGCCGCAGTCCGGCGATGGTCGCCCCAAGGGTAGTCAGTGGCCCCACGCTTCTTACCGGCATCTGCTTCTGCGCTGCTTGCGGTGGAGCAATGACGCTGCGCACCGGCAAGAGCGGCCGTTACCGCTACTACACCTGTTGCACCAAAGCCCGCCAGGGCGAGACTGGTTGTCCGGGTCGCACCGTCCCCACGGAAAAACTCGACAATCTGGTCGCGGAGTACATCGAGCAGCGTTTGTTACAGCCCAAGCGTCTTGAGCAGCTTTTGTCGCACGTACTCGATCGCCGCACCGAGCGCGCCGAGCGACGAAAGTCGCACATCGCCGAATTGCGCAAGCGGGCGGCCGAAGCAGACGCCAAACTCAAGCGGCTCTACGATGCCATCGAGAATGGCGTCGCCGATCTCTCCGACCCCATGCTGAAGGACCGCATCGGCGAACTGAAGGCAACGCGCGACCAGGCCCGCCTAGACGCAGAGAGGGCCGAGGATGCGATCGAACGCGCGGGACCGACGATCACACCGGACGCCCTGAAGACATTTGCCAGGACAGCCCGCAAGCGCATGCGGACAGATGGCGGCGGCTACCGCCGCGATCATCTTCGCGCGCTCGCCCAACGGGTCGAAGTCGATCAGAAAGAACTGCGCATCATGGGGTCGAAAAGCGTACTCCGGCGCACGCTCGTCGCCGCTGAAAGCGCAAAAACGGCAGGTTTCGGCAATTCGAACGTGTGACCTTTGCCTTCGGAGGGCAACGATCGAGCTTTGCGCTGCTTTACGGATGATTGTAACCCCCATTTCGATGGGGCGCGCCTTGGATGCCAGACACGGCGCGAGAGTACGAGGGGGCCGGTCGCTTGGGTCGGGGGTTGGACGAGCCAATGACACTAAAGGGGCCCAGCTTCTGGTGGTAGCTATGTGGTAGCTTGGGCGAAGCGACGGCGGCGGGGCAATAACGGAAAGCACCGTATTTATTGGAGCGGGCGAAGGGGCTCGAACCCTCGACCCCGACCTTGGCAAGGTCGTGCTCTACCACTGAGCTACACCCGCATCCGAAAGCGTTGGCGGCGACATCTCACGCCGGCAACCGCAGTCCTATGCCAAATGCGCGCCGTGAATGCAACACTTAGGCGACGGCCAGGGGCCGGATAAATCGTCCGAAATCATGGCCAAAGCCGCCGAATCGGCTCGGAACCGTGCCGCGACGGCTGCCAGGCTTCCTCAGAGGTGGCCTCAGCGCGGATTCCGCCGCCAAGCGCGGTCCGCAGCAATTCGAGCCACTGGCCGAACCAGCCGGACAGCGTCGCGCAAAGCTCCTCGCAATCGAAATCCGCCCACCATTCGACAAAGGCGCGCTCGCCATCGACGATCTCGAACACCCGCAAGGTGGCCTTGAAGCCCGTCATCGGCAGCGATGGCGCTCCGCAGAATTCGTAGGTTTGCGAACGCTCGATATCCGACAGCGCGAGCAGCCGCTGGCGGATGTGGCGATCCCTGTAATGCACGCTCCTGACCGCGCCGACCGCGTCACCGGACTTGCCGTCCTCGATCCGGCTTTCGCCGGCGCCGCCGACCCAGACCGGGTAGTTATTGAAATCACGGATGATTTTCCAGATCTCCGCGGCCGGCTCCTGAAATATGGTGCTGTAATAGGCCCTCGCCATGACAAACTTCCTGATTGGATTTGCCCTCAGCATGGACCGGCGGACCCCAGTGCGCCCACCCGATCTCCGACAGCGGAGGTGTTTATGGAACCAATTGAATTTTCCGCCCAAACCGCCACTTAAGGTGCCGAACTCCTGAAATCGCAGAGCGGGCTATGCTAGAAGAAGCCCGACTTTGAGGGACAAGCGGACGAGGACCCCGTGACGATCGTAGAGCAGGGCAACGGAGCGGCGCCGGCGGCGGCCGATCTGATCAAGGAAACCACCACCCAGACCTTCATGAAGGACGTCATCGAGGAATCGAAGCGCCAACCGGTGCTGATCGATTTCTGGGCGGAGTGGTGCGGCCCGTGCCGCCAGCTCACGCCGGTGCTGGAAAAGGCGGTGCGCAACGCCAGGGGCAAGGTCAAGCTGGTCAAGATGAACATCGACCAGCATCCGGCGATCCCGGGCCAGATGGGGGTTCAGTCAATTCCCACGGTCGTTGCCTTCGCCGGCGGACAGCCTGTCGACCATTTCATGGGTGCGCTTCCGGAAAGCCAGGTCAACGCCTTCATCGAGAAGGTGACCAAGGGCGTCACCGCGCCGGGCGAACCGAACATCGCCGAGATTTTGCAGGAGGCGGAAGCCGTGCTCGCCGAAGGCGATCCGGCCGCCGCCGCACAGATCTATGCCGAGGTGCTCTCGCTCGATGCCACTAATATTGCAGCGATGGCGGGACTTGCCAAATGCTACATCACCACCGGCGCGGTCGACCAGGCCAAGCAGACGCTGGCGATGGTGCCGGAATCGAAGCGCAACGACGCCGCGGTGAAGGCTGTGCAGGCCGCGATCGACCTCGCCGAGCAGGCGCAATCGGTCGGACCGATCGGCGAGCTCGAACAGCAAGTCGCCGTCGACCCGCTCGATCATCAGGCGCGATTTGACCTCGCCACCGCGCTGAACGCGACGGGCAAGCGCAGTGAGGCGACAACGCAGCTGCTCGAGATCATCAAGCGCGACCGCAAATGGAATGACGACGGCGCGCGCAAGCAGCTCGTGCAATTCTTCGAGGCGTGGGGCGGGGCGGATGAAGCCACCGTCGAGGGACGCAAGCGGTTGTCCACCATCCTGTTCTCTTGATGGTTGGCGCATGATCTTGCCGGAAAACCGGTGCCGTTTCCGGATCACGCGCTGACCTAGCCGCCAGGGAGGCCTATGCCGATCAACGCCGAATATCGCGGGCCGGCCGATCTTCCCGAGGTGATCCCGGTGTTTCCGCTGCCGGGCGCGCTGTTGCTGCCGCGCGGCCAGATGCCGCTGAACATCTTTGAGCAGCGCTATCTCGCGATGGTCGACGACGCCTTCCGCGACGGCCACCGTTTGATCGGCATGATCCAGCCCGACGTCGCGCATTCGCAGGACGAGGCGCGCCCGGCGCTGTTCAGCGTCGGCTGCGTCGGACGCATCACCCAGCTCGCCGAATCCGGCGACGGCCGCTACATCCTCGAGCTCACAGGCGTCTCCCGCTTCAAGGTGGTCGAGGAGATGACCGTGCTGACCGCGTACCGGCAATGCAAGGTGGATTACTTTCCCTTCATCGATGATTTCACCGCGCGCAAGGGCGAGGAGGCGGTCGACCGCGAGGCGCTGCTCGAAGTGCTGACCGATTTTTTGAAGGCCAACAATCTCAAGGTCGACTGGGAAGGCGTCGAAAGCGCGCCCAACGAAGCGCTGGTCAATGCGCTCGCGATGATGTCGCCCTATGGCCCCGCCGAGAAGCAGGCCATGCTGGAAGCGCCGGATCTCAAGACGCGTGCCGAAATCCTGATCGCGGTCACCGAGATGGATCTCGCCAAGAAGCGCACCAGCGGCGACCCGCCGCTGCAGTGACGGCAATCAGATTGTTTGTCCCCCGCATGGTGTCGTTGCGTAGCTGCGGCGCGCTATGCGGCTCGCACCGTGGCGAGGAATTTCTGCACCTCCAGCTTGAGACGATTGCTGTCGGAAGACAGCGACTGAGCCGAGGAAAGTACCTGCGCGGAGGCTGAACCGGTTTCGGCAGCGCCCTTGTTGACCTCGGCGATGCTCGCCGACGTCTGGCTGGTACCCTGCGCTGCCTGCTGGACATTGCGGGAGATTTCCCGGGTTGCGGCGCCCTGTTCCTCGATCGCCGCCGCGATCGTCGCCGTGACCTGCGAAATTTCGCCAATGGTGGTGCCGATGCCCTTGATCGCCGCGACCGAGTTGGCGGTGGCCGCCTGGATTTCACTGATTTGACTGCCGATCTCGCTGGTCGCCTGGGCTGTCTGGGCCGCCAGCGCCTTCACCTCTGAGGCCACGACCGCAAAGCCGCGGCCGGCATCTCCCGCGCGTGCCGCCTCTATCGTTGCATTTAGGGCCAGGAGGTTGGTCTGCGCGGCAATGCTGGTGATGAGTTCGACGACATCGCCGATCCTCGTGGCCGCCACGGTCAGCTTGTTGATCCGCGCGTCGGTTTGCTGTGCCTGATGCACCGCCTCCTGTGAAATCCGGGTCGAGCTTTCGATCTGGC
This sequence comes from uncultured Alphaproteobacteria bacterium, assembly GCA_963847045.1. Taxonomy (GTDB): domain Bacteria; phylum Pseudomonadota; class Alphaproteobacteria; order Rhizobiales; family Xanthobacteraceae; genus Bradyrhizobium. The sequence goes on from CAWJYQ010000027.1 coordinate 258,807, forward strand.
GTCCGATTTCGCCGATCGAGGTCGCCATTTCCTCCGTCGCCGCCGCAACGGACTGGACGTTGGCCGACGCCTCCTCCGACGAGGAGGCGACCACAACGGAAAGCTGCTCGGTTGATTCGGCGGTATGCGTCAACGTGCCTGCGGCAGCTTCGAGCTCGGTCGAAGCGGAGGCGACGGTTTCGATGATCTCGCCTACCGCGGCCTCGAATTCGTTGGCGAGCCGGAGCATGTCCGTCTTGCGCTGCAGCTCCGCCTTGGCCTCGATATCCTTCTTTTCTTCCCGGTCGAAGCCGAGCTTAGCCTGCAGGGCCTGGAGGTTTCGAAGCGCAACGCCGATCTCGTCATCGCGTTCGACCGTAATACGGCTGTTGAATTGGCCTTGCGCGATCTTCGTCATCACGGCATTGAGCTGCGCGAGCGGCCGGCCGATCGCCCGCATCGTCGCCAAGGCAAGTCCGCCTCCTGCCAGCAGCCCGAGGCAAAGGCTTGCGATCGCAACGATGTTCGAAATGAAGTACGCGCGCGAGGCCGCATTATATTCGGCCTCGGCCTCCTTGATCTGGATGGCGACGAGTTTGTCGAGCTCGTCCTTGGCGCTGGCGAACAGCCGCGTGGCGGCGCCGGTCATATGCGCACTCAATTCGTCGTACTTGTGATCGGCCAGAAGCGCGAGGCCGACTTTCACACCCTGCTGCACATAGGCCAGCCGCTTCGGCGCGAAGGCGTCGGCGGTGGCCTTCTCTTCCGGCGTCAAATAGGTGGCCATGTATTCGGACCATCTCTTGCTGATGGTCTCGATGTTCGTTGCGATCCTCCCGGCCACGTCGCCGATCGGCTGACCCGCGCGACCGCTGGCGGAGGCCCCATATAACGCCAGGGAGTTATCTTTCATCCGGTCGTTGATCTCGAACAGCTGGGCCAGCGGAATGGCCCGATCCTCGTAGATCGATTTTGCGTGCTGGTTGATCTCCTTCATGGCCAGGAAGCCGACGGCGCTGACCACCAGCGTGGCGGCGGCGACCGCGCCGACCATGGTTCCCAGCCGAGCCTTCAGGCTGCGCGTGAACACGGCAAACCTGCCGGAAAGAGTTCGCTTGCGGATCGTGCCCGCTTCGATCCGGTAGGCATGGGCCTTGTTGGCGCGCAGCAGCGCATAGACGCGTTCGGCTTCCTCGCGCTGATCCGCCGGCAGTTTCGAGCGGATCGACATGTATCCGGTGATGCGATCGCTCTCCCAGATCGGAGTGGCGCTGGCGAGCACCCAGTAGAAATCGCCATTCTTGCGGCGATTCTTCACCGCGCCGGCCCACGGCTTTCCTGCCTTGAGCGTGCTCCAGAGGTTCTCGAACGCTTCCGGCGGCATGTCCGGATGGCGGATGATGTTGTGCGGCTGACCGATCAGTTCCTGTTCGGTGAAGCCTGATGCGTCGACGAACTGGTCGTTGAAATAGGTCAGCTTGCCCTTGGTATCCGTCTTGGAGACGATCAGGGTCTGGTCCGTGATCGGATATTCGACGTCGGTGACCGGCAGGTTCGTGCGCATGGTGGACTCCAGAATGTTGGAAGAAAAGTTGAGGTGCTGAGCGCGAGACGTCCGCGCCCTGTTGACCGGTTCAAAGCTTCATCGTCTTGTCGCGGGCAATTTGCAGCAGTCGTTCGATGATCGCGATCTGCGCCTCGAAACCCGCCTTCACCGCCGGATCGCGCAACTTCAACACAATCTGCCGCGCATGCTGCGCGGCCAGATCGAGCGCCAGGATGGAAACGTGGATTTCCCGTTTTGCTTTCGACCGCAGCTCGGCGACGAGAGGGCCGAACGTCGGGAGCCCGCTTCCTGGCTCCGGGTCCGGCACCCGCGTCGATCGCGGCCGTTGGAAGCTGATGATGTTGGGCATCGAATGATCTGTCAGTTTCGCGTAAGGAAGAATCGGCGCTTGACAGCAAAGTAGTTCAATCAGCTTATCGATGGCTTAGACCGATCCACGACAGTGCGCTCAGTTTGCGCCATATCCTACGGGGAGCGATTAGGTCGATTTGAGCGGCTGTAGCGTGGCAGCCCTTGGACATTCCCGGCTCAGCTGGCGCCCGCCAGTGCTGCTGTGCAGCCAATTCGCGACTGTCAATTAGTTGGCATTATCTCGAAGAAAGTGTTCTCATCATATAATCGTGCCTTTTGATTCCGAATCATCAATGCCGCATCGATCGAACCCGCTCAGCAACTATCCGGTGATGCACTCCAACGATCCGGAACTGGTTCGCGCCCGGCTGTTCGGCTTTTATCGCGCAAGGCATTTCGATACCGCAAAGCAAACGAAGTTGTTCGCGGTTCGAGCCAACCATCTGCAGATCGGCGACCTCGGTCTCTCCTATTGCGATTATGCCAATGACGTCTCGGTCGGCTTCAGCGAGGAGACGTTCGTGCGGCAAATCTTCAATATCCAGGGCGCGGGCCAGTTCGTCATCGAGGGGAAACCGACGGATATTGCGCCTGGAAAGTGGACACCGATCTTGCCGGCCCATACGCCTTTGAGGCTCGACTTCAAAGCCCGTTACAGCCAGTTCGTCCTGCGAGTAGAATTGAGTGCGCTGCGGCATTATCTGAGCATCCTGATCGGTCAACCGCTCACCAGCGATATCGTCTTCGATCAAACCGAGATTCGAAAGCCGGCGATGGCAGCGCTGAGGCGGCGGGTGTTTGAGTTTGCGAACGATTTCAACGCGCGGGGGCGTTTCTTTTCGGATCTGGCTGCAGCCGAAGTCGAGCGCATGGTGATCATGAAATTCCTCATGTGCCATCGTCACAACTATACCGATTTGCTGTTGCAGGAGCCTCTTCCCGGCGGCTCCTCGGTCGTCCGGAAGGTCGAGGATTATATCGCAGCCAACTGGGACAAACCGATCGACATCGCGGCCATGGCGGCCATCGCGAGGGTCAGCGCCAGAAGTCTGTTCCGGCAGTTCAAGACGGACCGGGGCTACTCGCCGGCAGATTTTGCGAAGCGGATTCGGCTCGATCACGCGCGGGAGATGCTCCAGCAGCTCGCCGGCCAGGGAACGTCGGTAGTGCAGATTGCGCTCAAGTGCGGTTTCCAGAATCCCGGTCACTTCGCGCGGGATTACCGCCTTGCATTCGGCGAATTGCCGTCCGAAACGCTGAAGATTCCGCGGCGACGGCCGGCGTGACGGCGCTTGAGCCCGGACGGAAGCGAGCCTAATAGCCCGCGACCGCCATCGCCGCCACTGCACTCAGCACCATCCAGCCGAAATGTTTGCCCCGCGTGCCGACGGCATTGCCGAGCGCGCTGAAGGCGAACAGGCAGGCCAGCGTCACCACGATCCAGTGCCGTGCGGCGTCCGAGGCCATCGAGGGCGCGGCGATCAAGAGCACGCCGCCGGCGATCCAGGCGACCGTCGGAACCTGCCAGACAAAGCGGAACAGCGTGCGCAGGCCCCTCGGCTCGATGGTCACGCGCGGAAACACTTTTGTTTCGGACAACACGCCGTGAATCAGCGCGGCCGCGATCGCCACCGCCCCGGAAACCTGCAGCAGGATATCACGCATCGGAATCTCCATACAGTTATGTATGGTGATAGAGGGGCGGCTGGCATCTGTCAACACAGTACTGTATGGTGGCGTCGCGATGACCGATCAACTTTCCGCGCAGGACTGGCTCGAGCTGGGCCTCAAGACGCTCGCCACCCAGGGCTTTTCGGCCCTCAAAGCCGAGCCGCTGGCCAAGGCGATGGGCGTTTCGCGCGGTAGTTTCTACTGGCATTTTTCCGATATCGGCGCGTTCCATGCGGCGATCCTGAAAGCCTGGCGCGAGGTCGCGGCGGAAGCGATCATCGCCCAGGTCGAGGCGGCCTCCGCGGACGACGATCCGCTCACTGTTTTGCTCCAGCGGGTGTTTTCGGAAAAGCTCGCGCTGGAGCGCGCGGTGCGGAGTTGGGCGGCGTTCGATGCCGCGGCGAAGGCCGCCGTTCAGGCGATCGACCGGCGGCGGCTTGATTATGTCCAGAGCCTGATCCACGCCCGTGGCGTCGCGCTCGAAGTGGCACAGGCGCGCGCGCAGATCCTCTATTGGGCCTTTCTCGGCTATGCGCTCTCGGACAAGCCGTTGCCGAGGGCGACGCGCGAGGCGATGCTCAGGGAACTGGTGCGGATCGCGCTGAGTTAACCCCGCACGCCGCATGGATATGCTAAGGCGTGGACGGCAACAGCAGAGAGAAGCCGATGACCGCCACGCCGGAACGCCCCGAAACCACCGTCGATCCAAAACTGCTGGAGATCCTGGTCTGCCCGCTGACCAAGGGGCCGCTGGAGTTCGATTCGGCGAAGCAGGAATTGATCTCGCGTTCGGCGAAACTCGCCTATCCGATCCGCGACGGCATCCCGATCATGCTGCCCGAGGAGGCGCGCAAGATCGATTAGCGCATGATGCGGGTCATCGTTGCGGCGCTGCTTCTGCTCCTCTCCGCGGCGAGCGCGACTGCGGAGGATAGCAATATCCGCGTCGGCGCGATCGACGCAGTGATGAACATCCCGCCGAATATCGACAAACCGCCGGTGGCGCTCCTGATCGCCGGCTCCGGATCGACCGACCATGACGGCAACGGGCCGCAGGCAAAGCCCGCGACGCTGAAGAAACTCTCCGATGAGCTGGTGGCGCGCGGCATCGCCACGCTGCGTTACGACAAGCGCGGCGCGGGCGGCTGGAAAAAGGAATTTGGCGCCCCGGAGGATTTCCGTTTCAAGGATTACGTCGACGACGCGGCCTCGCTGGTCGACTATCTGCGCGGCAGCAGCAAGTTTTCGCGAGTTGCGGTGATCGGGCACAGCGAGGGCGGGCTGGTCGCGATCCTCGCCGCGCGGCGCGTCCCGGTCGACCGGCTGGTGCTACTCACCACTGCCGCGCGAAAACAGGGCGATCTGTTGAAGGCGCAGCTCGAGAAGCAGCTGCCGCCGGAGAAGTTCGCGCCGATCGCGAAAGCGATCGACGCCATCATGGCCGGCCAGATCGTCGATCCGCCGCCGGCGGGGCTTGCGATCGCGCCCGCGATGCAGCCCGGCATCGCTTCCGCCTTCGCCGAGGATCCGATCGATCAGCTGAGGAAAATCGATGTGCCGACCCTGATCATCGCCGGCGGCCGCGACCGTCAACTGGCGCGGCTCGATTTCCTGGCGCTGACCACGGCCGATTTCGCGGCGAAATCGCTGTGGCTGCCGGAGATGAATCACGTGCTGGTCGACGTGAGCGACGAGGCGGACGATGTCGCAAGCTACAACCAGGCGGAACGGCCGCTCGATCCGGAGCTGATCGAGGCAGTGGCGGGCTTTATCAACGCGGATGGCGCGCGATAAAATCCACTGTCGTCCCGGCCGAGCGGAGCGCGAGCCGGGACCCATACCGCGTGATTCACGGAATGGGCAAACTGGCCGTGGCACCTATCTTCGCCTGACCGAAGCCTGTGGTTATGGGTCCCTGCTTTCGCAGGGACGACAGCGGAGTTTGTTGCTACAGCGCCTCGCCCTTCAACAGCCGCGGCACTTCGCCCGACAGCCCCGCGGCCTGGCGGATGAACATCTCCTTCAGCGGCGGCGCGCGGTCGACCAGGCCCAGCCCGATGTCGCGCACGGCGCGAAGCAGCGTCGACTTGTTCGAGAACAACAGGTTGAGCGAGTTGGTGGCAAGCCCCATCGCCATGGTGTCGAAGCGCCGCCAGCGCTGGTAGCGCTCGAGCACATCGCTCTGGCCGAGATCGATGCCAAGCCGCGCCGCATCGACCACGACTTCGGCAAGGGCCGCGACATCCTTCAGGCCGAGATTGAGGCCCTGTCCCGCGATCGGATGGATCACATGCGCGGCGTCGCCGATCAGCGCCAGCCGTTCCGCGATGAAGGAGCGCGCGACAAAATAGCCGAGCGGAAACGCACGCGGCTTGTCGAGCACCTTGATCTCGCCGAGATGCAGGCCGAAACGCTGCTCGAGCTCGGCCAAAAATTCGGCCTCGCCAAGCGCGATGATGCGCGCCGCCTCGCTGCGCTTCTCGGTCCACACCAGCGAGGAGCGGTTGTTCGTCAGCGGCAGGATCGCAAAGGGACCCGCGGGCAGAAAATGTTCTTCGGCGCGGCCGTGATGATCGCGCTCATGGCCGACGGTGACGACGATGCCGGATTGATCGTAATCCCAGCCATGGGTGGCGATCCCTGCGCGCTCGCGCAGCTTCGAGCGCGCACCGTCGGCGGCGACCAGCAGGCTCGCATCGACCACCGTGCCATCGGCCAGCGTTACGTTGATGCCGTCCGCATGCGCGTCATACGACGTGACCGGCGTCGCGCGCAGATCGATGCCATGCGCCGTGGCGCGCGCCACCAGCGCATCGATCAGGTAGCGGTTCTCGACCATATGCGCGAACGGCTCGCCCGGCTCGACATGGCCGGCGAAGGTGAGGAATACCGGACGCGTGGCATCTTCGAGCTTCGAATCCGTGACCACCATGTCGAGGATCGGCTGCGCGGTCGAGGCGATATCGCCCCAGACGCCGAGCGCCTCGAACAGCCGCCGGCACGCCGCGACAATGGCGGTGGCGCGCCCGTCACGGCTGGGGCGCACGCCGAGCGCCGGATCGGCCACGATGACAGCGACCTCGGCGCCGAGCCCCTGGCGCAGCGCCAGTGCCAGCGCCAGCCCGGCAAAGGAGCCGCCGCATATGATAATGCTTCGCTGTCCTGACATGGAAACCTGCTTACTCACACGCTTGCGCTGCCAGTATAGCTGGGCGAAACAGGTTCGTGAAACAAGGCAGTCAAATCGTTAATTCGTCATTCCGGGATGGCCCGAAGGGCCAGGCCCGGAATCCATAACCACAGCCGGTGAATATGGATTCCGGGCTCGCGCTATCGCGCGCCCCGGAATGACAGCAAACCGAAAGCACCGCGATGTCCAAAAGCCTGATCGACCTGATCTCCATCCTCGATCTCGAGCCGCTCGAGGTGAATTTGTTCCGCGGCAACAGCCCGAAGACGAGCTGGCAGCGGGTATTCGGCGGCCAGGTGATCGGGCAGGCGATGGTCGCGGCCTGCCGCACCGTCGAGGGCCGGCTGCCGCACTCGATCCATTGCTATTTCATCCTGCCCGGCGATCCGCAGATCCCGATCGTCTACCAGGTCGAGCGCTTGCGCGACGGCAAGAGCTATTCGACCCGGCGCGTCACCGCGATCCAGCACGGCAACGCGATCTTCTCCATCATGGTGTCGTTCCACGCCGAGGAGCCGAGCAATTTCGACCATCAGGAAAAGATGCCCGACGTGCCGCCGCCGGAGAAGCTCACGGCCGAGGAAGTCTCCAAGCAGCCGATGTTCAAGGAGATGCCGGAGTTCATCCGCCGCTATTACGAATCCGACCGGCCGATCGAGCTGCGTCCGGTCGAGTTGGGGCGTTACTTCGGCCAAAAGATCGACGACGGCCGCATTCATGTCTGGATCCGCACCGCCGCGAAACTGCCCGACGATCCGGCGCTGCATCTGTGCGCGCTCGCCTATGCCTCGGATTTTTCGCTGCTCGATGCGGTGATGGCGCGCTATGGCCGCACGCTGTTCGACCGCCGCATGATGCCGGCGAGCCTCGATCACGCGATGTGGTTTCACCGCCCGTTCCGCGCCGACGAATGGCTGCTTTACGTGCAGGATTCGCCGAGCGCGCAGGGCGGCCGCGGCCTGACGCGCGGCCTGATCTTCAAGCCGGACGGCACGCTGGTCGCTTCCGTCGCGCAGGAAGGCTCCGTGCGCGAGCGGCGCTAGAATTAGGTGTTGGCGTAGGCCCCACGCTCGACCAGCGCGGTTTGCGACACGAACCACGTGGCGTACCAGCGGAGGATCCACGGGATCGGAATGATCAGGATAAAGAGAAGGCTCATCACGATGGTGCGCCAGAGCACCTGAAGTCCCGAACCGTTGAAGACGACTTCGCGTCGCGTGCCGGCGAGGTTGCGGCAGATCCATCGCATCCAGAAGGTGATCACCCAGGCCCAGCCGATGATCGTGAAGATCGAGATGAACATCAGCAATTGAAAGCCGATGAACGCCCAGATGCTGCCGTTGAACGTGATCGGAAGGGGCTGACCGTTCGAGCTGAGATGGCTGACAACCCACCGCATCAACATCCAGGACAGGGCAGCCTGCGCAGGGATGCCAAGGAGCTGGAGTTTGTTGTCGATGACACCGATATATCCCACCAGCGCCAGGCCGATGATCACGTACCAGATATCGCCGACTTGACCGGTGAAAGCGAGATTGGGGCGTCCCGGCACATTGAATTTGGGAAACAGCCAACGGTAATAGGCCGTCACGACCCAGGGCGAGGGAATGACGACGATCTGGCCGATGACCAGAAGGATGCAGTATCCAAGGAACGACCACAGCGGCAGATCGATCGACAATGCCCCGGTGCCATAGCCGCCGCCACCGCCCACCACAGCGCCGCCCTGCGGAACCGCGGGCGGCGCCCCGCCCCCTGCCAGCAAACCCGGGACCTCGCCGGCCTTTTGCCAGCCGGCCATGCCCTCACACCAGACCAGCGTCTGCGGGGTGACCGAGCCGCGCGCGATCAGGTCGCGAAACTGCGCCTCCGGGTAGGGACCTTGTTGTTGCCCGCCAGCTGCAAAAAACCAGGATCGGTTGGACATGCGCTTCCCCCAAAGACCACTGAGTAGGGTCGACTAAAAAACAACACAACGAAATCCGCGGACCGGATGAGCCCGCCAAAGACCGTATTCTGACGGAGGAGGCGCAGCCCTGTACAGGGCTTGCGGGTCACAGCGCGGAATGATTTCGCTTAACGCTGCAAGTTTTTTGTGCCATTTGCCCGAAATGATGCCAGATTTGCGCCGGCACCGACCGACCGCTGCCATAGCTTGGGGAAACGAAGGGCTGACCATGAAACTCGTCGTCGCGATCATCAAACCCTTCAAACTGGACGAGGTGCGCCAGGCGCTGACCGCCATCGGCGTGCACGGCATGACCGTCACCGAGGTCAAGGGCTATGGCCGCCAGAAGGGCCACACCGAAATTTATCGCGGCGCGGAGTATGTGGTGAATTTCCTGCCCAAGCTGCGGATCGAGATCGCGGTCGCCTCCGACCTCGCCGACAAGGCGGTCGGGGTCATTACCGCCAGCGCGCGGACCGGCCAGATCGGCGACGGCAAGATCTTCGTGACGCCGATCGATCATGCGTTGCGCATCCGCACCGGCGAGACCGACAGCGACGCGCTCTAGAATTTTCAGCAAGGCCCGCCGGCTGCGACGCCAATCGCCCGCACGGCGGGGCGCTCCTGGTAGTTTTCATCACCAGGATACCTCCGGCTGCGCGCCTTCTGGGCAGCCTTTATGTCCGAAGCTTGGTGTGGCTACCAATTAGGCATCACTGCCTAAGTTTTGCACGCGACCGAATAGCGCAGGTTTGGGGCATTCGCGCCTGACGCGAAAATGCCCGCGTTCATAATTCGTTAGGCAGTTCCACCGATCTGGCACGGCATTTGATTTTATGGGTCCCGGCTGTGGCCGCGTAGTGAACTTTCTCCGCGTGGTGAACTCAGTCGAGAACGTCCGGTCACGTCCGTACCGGGCACAAGCGGGGATAGGACCCATGAAAATTGTTATGGCGATCATCAAGCCATTCAAGCTCGAAGAAGTCCGGGATGCCCTGACCGCCATTGGCGTTCACGGTCTCACGGTGACGGAAGTCAAAGGGTACGGCCGGCAAAAAGGCCATACGGAAATTTACCGGGGTGCAGAATATGCCGTGAGTTTCCTGCCCAAGATCAAGATCGAAGTCGCTGTTGCTTCCGAACAGGTCGACAAGACCATCGACGCCATCACCACGGCGGCGAAAACCGGCCAGATCGGCGACGGCAAGATCTTCGTCATCAACCTCGACCATGCGATTCGCATTCGCACCGGCGAGGCCGATGCCGCGGCCCTCTGATTTCGCGCTCACCCTTACCACTCAGGAGTAGAACAAATGACGTTTAAGCGTCCCAACAGCGCGGGATTGGCGGCCCTCGCAATTATAGCAGGGCTCTGTGCCATTGCGCTCGTCGATCCGGCGCTGGCTCAGACCGCTGCGCCCGCGGCCGACGCGGCCAAGGACGCGGCACCTGCCGCTGCCGCTGCGCCCGTTCCGAACAAGGGCGACGTAGCCTGGATGCTCACCTCCAGCGCGCTCGTTCTAATGATGTCGATCCCCGGCCTCGCGCTGTTCTATGGCGGTCTCGTCCGCACCAAGAACATGGCCTCGGTGCTAACCCAGGTGTTTGCGATCGTCTCGATGATCGGCGTGACCTGGACTCTCTACGGCTATTCGATGGCCTTCACTGACGGCGGCAGCATGACTCCATGGGTCGGAGGCTTTACCAAGGCCTTCATGCACGGGGTTGATGGCAGCTCGACGGCGGCAACGTTCTCCAATGGCGTCGTCATTCCGGAGCTCGCTTACTTCGTGTTCCAGATGACCTTCGCCATGATCACCCCTGCCCTGATCGTCGGCGCGTTTGCCGAGCGCATCAAGTTTTCGGCGGTGATGCTGTTCATCCTGCTGTGGTCCACCTTCATCTACTACCCGATCGCGCACTGGGTCTGGTTCGTGGCCGCTCCCGATGACGTCGCCAACGCCGCCAAGGCTTTGGCTGCCGCCACCGATGCGGCGGCGAAGACCGCGGCGCAGGCCAAGCTCGACGAAGTCACCGGCGCTGTCGGCTGGCTCGCCGGCGCGGGTGCGCTGGACTTCGCGGGCGGCACGGTCGTGCACATCAATGCCGGCATCGCGGGCCTCGTCGGCGCGCTGATCATCGGCAAGCGCACCGGCTACGGCAAGGACCTGATGGCTCCGCACTCGCTGACCATGACCATGATCGGCGCCTCGCTGCTCTGGGTCGGCTGGTTCGGTTTCAACGCCGGTTCGAACCTCGAGGCCAACGGCACGACAGCGGTTGCCTTCGTCAACACCATGGTTGCGACCGCGGGCGCGGCACTGTCCTGGCTGATCTGCGAATGGATCTTCAAGGGCAAGCCCTCGCTGCTCGGCATCTGCTCCGGTGCTGTCGCGGGTCTCGTGGCCGTCACGCCGGCTTCCGGTTTCGCCGGCACGATCGGTGCGCTGGTGCTCGGCCTCGTAGTCTCGCCGTTCTGCCTGTTCTTCGTCTCCACGGTGAAGAACACCTTCGGCTATGACGATGCGCTGGACGTGTTCGGCGTCCACTGCATCGGCGGCATCATCGGTGCGCTCGGCACCGGCATCCTGGTCAACCCCGCGCTGGGTGGCGTCGGCATCACCGACTACACCAACATCACGGGCAACAATGCCGGTACCTACGACCTCGTCACCCAGATGATCGCACAGTGCAAGGCTGTCGCGGCCACGCTGGTGTGGTCGGGCGTGGGATCTGCGATTCTCTACAAGATCGTCGACGTGATCGTCGGCCTGCGTCCCTCGGTGGAAGCCGAGCGCGAAGGCCTCGACATCACCGACCACGGCGAGCGCGCCTACAACTATTGATTTCCTCCCGGGACTTAGGTCTCCCAAGACCTAAGTCCACAACTTCGGTTTGGGCACATACCCGGCAATGCCCCGACCGTTGAGGGGCTCCAGCGAAAGTTGGAGCCCCTTTCTTTTTTCCTGAATCAGGGATTGCCAAGTTCCGCCGTGGCGTCCGACAGTCCGCTTTCAAGAGCGCATGATCTTTTCGGAAAACCGGTTCCCACTTTTCCGGATTATGCGCGCAACAAGATCGGGAGGACGTCATGAAGCTCGAAGGCGGATGCTATTGCGGGGCGGTGCGCTACGTGGCCGAGGGCGAGCCGATGCTGCAAGCGCAGTGCCATTGCCGCGAATGCCAGTACATCACCGGCGGCTCGCCCAACATGTTGATGTTGGAGCCCATTAACCGAGGGCGAGACAGAACGAATTGGCCGTGAGGCGGACGAGGTCAATCCTCTTCTTCCAGAAGGGACAGAAGGCTCGTAGTTGTGCGTATATACGGCGTTATTTCTTCTGTCCCCTGTTCGGGCGTATTGTTCTTCGCAGAGCCAGCACGCCCTGCTTCCCGTCTCATTTCCTCGGCGATGTCTTTTTCGCGCTGGGTCGCGACGTATGACAACGCCAACCGCGTCATGCTTTCGACCTCGCCTTTAGCCAGCGCGTAGAACCTGACCTTTTGGCCGCCCTTTTTCTCGACGTCTATTCCGTAAAGCTTCAACCCGATCCGCGAGAGGATTTTGTTGAGTGTCCGCACGGGATTGGTTTTGAGGTCGGATCGGATTGCCTCAGACAGTATCTCTTCGATCACGGTTTTATTCTCGAGGCAGGCGCGAACGAACTTCGATAAGCCGGTGACTGAAATGCGGTGGCCGCCTTTGAAGCCGTTCGAGTAGGTGAGCCCGGCGATGCGCGATAGAACGCCGATGAGCCAGCCCGGCTTCATCGTCTGTAGCCTTCCCTTCGGCATCAGCGTTGGTTCGGCCAACGTCGCAAAGATGTCGAACGATCCCTCGACTGCAAAGCACTTCACTATCTCGGCGAACGCCCTGATTTGATCCAGCAGCCGACCGTCGAGGTTCTTAGCGACCAGCTCCTCGTCGAGGGCGACGCCGACGTCACGCTCAAACGCAAACTTTTCATAGGCGGCCCGCTCTTCCGGCGTGAGCTCGGCACCATTGTTGAGGCGAATATCCAGATCGAGGAAGTCTGCTTCGCTTAGGCTTGGCGCCCTTAGGAGCATTTGGGCCCTCTCGTTTCGACGAGTGTTCCGTGCCTCGCCAAGTCGTGAGTCTTCTCTTACGCTCTTCGGCTCGTTCAATCGTCCATCCACTAGCCTCCCTTAGATGGCAAAAGAGTTCAACAAGCCTGTTTTTGGAGGCTCGTTCCAGAGCCGTAACGTGCGCGCAGATGTCCAATAGAGGGTCGTCTCGATTGTAGTCGAGCAATCCATCCGCACGTGGCCTACCTCTGACGGCGCGCCGAACCGTGTAGGCCCGCGCCAGGTCATCCTTAACAACGTCGACGTTGCAGGTGAAATTATAGCTCGTCTTGCTAATCCACACGTCCACCGCGCCGGGGTTGCGGACCCGACAAAGCTGTTGGTCGATGTCGGTGTGAGCATTCACCATCGGAAGAAAGAAGCCGAACACACGGTCCACCTTGCATTCGCCATTCGGGAAAGTGATATCGATGCCAGTCCCCATCGATGGGGACGCCAATACGACCTGCACCTTCAGAAACTCGGTTTTGATGTTCTTGACAAACTCGATCGTCGCTTCGTCCCGCGAATTATAGCCGGTGACCACGCGCATCACGATGCGATCATCAAACTCGGTTCGGATCATCTTCTCGATGTCGAGGATGTGTTCCTTGGAGTTGCTGGTAACGAAGATACGCTGTCCCTGACGGACCGCGGCAATCAATTCTACTATAAGGGCCTTCCGATCAGCGAAGAGCCGCATAATCCGCTGGGCGGACGGAGCTGGCGCGTTCAAAATAATACGGCAATCCGATTCCCAATCACGTGGCCGCATCAACCGCATCGCCTGAACCGTCAGCAGCCCAAGGTCGGCGTCGAGCGCGTACACGGCCTTCGCGTGCGCGATTTCGTGTTGCATCGCGTCGAAGCATCGTTCGAGACCCGCGCCGTTCTCGATCGTTTCGCTGAGCAGATGCTTTAAGACCTGCTCGACCTCGTCGATGATGACCAGATCAAACGGTCCTTTTCGATACCAAGCGCGTTGGTTTTTGCTGGCCCCGAAAAACTCGCCGTATTTCGGGAGGCTGTCCAGGCACACGCCGAGGGTAGTCAATGATCCGCTGTCGTCGTCATCCGAGCCGATGTAGCAGCGAAGACCCAGCTTCGCCGCGGCCTCTCGAATGAGAGTCCGCCGGTGCCCGATGAGTAGAATGGACTTCGGGCGATCGCGGCGTTGAAGGCTGCTCGGGAAGTCCCGCGCTTTGATGTCCTTCACCATCGAAACCAACGCCTCGGTCTTGCCCGAGCCTTTCGGACTTTTGACGAGCGTGATGCCGGGCGCGTAGCCAATCGGTGGCAAAAATTGTTCTTGCAGTTTCACGAACTTCGGTTCTGGCGGGAAGAAGCGCGCGAAGCCCTCCGTCTCCTGCTCAGCGTGCTGCTCAGCGACCACCCTTCTTCGAAGATCTTGTCAAAGGCGTCAAAATCATACGCGTCACGATCGTTGTTCGGCCAGAAAGTCACCTTGCAGACGGAGCAATGGACGCCGACCGCGCCCTGTTCCGATCGGACCGCGAAGGCGCTGGGATGCTCGTCGTCGTGGTAGGGACAATGCAAACTCGCGCCCGGCCGAAGCTCGTCCATACGAACGTCATCGCCGGTCGCAAGTCTGACGAGTGCCCCCGGGCCCATTTTTCGAACTCGAATCGACGGGCAGTCGCTTGTGGCCGGGCGATGAGGTTGACGCGCGGGCGTCGCGGCCCCTGGCGACGAGATCGGACACGACCTCCGGGCCCATGGTCTTTCCAATTCCGTGGAAGATTGCGGCGCTGTTGCTGAAGAACATACGAGCGCCATCCGCGACGGATGGATCGGTACCAAGGGTTAGTGCCAACCCGTACTGGGCGGCGGCAAACTCCCGCGCGTCCCGAATGGCCTGATCGAGGAGAAAGAAAACGTGGTACCTATGACGTAGCGGAGTGTGCGACGCCGTCGTGTGGAGCAGGCTCGCGTGCCGACGAACGAACTCATGGTCGAGAGCGGTCTCCAGAGTCAGCCCGTCGTCAACGTCGGCGGCTAAAAAGCCAGCTTGTATGAAGTTCTGGGTCTTGCGATAGCCGTTATGATACTGCCCAGCGATGGCATAGCCGGACTTTACGCACTCCGTCAGCTCCTCCAGCGTGCTCTCTATCGGGTCCCAGCCCCGAGCAAAGTCGACGGCGGCACCCTTGTCCGGCTTGTTGACGATGCCGGTATTGACGCTTAGCGGATAACGGGGCTCGACCGGCACGGTTGATTGTCTTCCAACATGACATCAGCATTCTGCCTACACAAATGAGAATTGCCACAGCCAATGTATGGAAGGGATTGATAACCCATCAACCGGCGACATTTTGCACAGTCTTCTCGCCCTCGCTCCGCTCGGGCGAGCGCCCTTCGGGCGTGTTGGGTGATTTTCAATCTTCACCAGCCAGACAACCGATGTTCTGCAGTCGCGGTTCGAGAGGTTACACTTCGCCCTTGCAGGCGAAGCGTAACCGGGTCTTGCAGTGCGCGGCCTTCGGATTACATCGGACCAGAGGGACCACCGTGGTGGCCGGGACGGGCAGTGCGGTTCGCCCCGTTATTCTCTGCTTGTCTGCGCAGGGCTTCTCGGCACAACCGATCCGACGATCGCGCCACCCCGACGGTCTAAAGCTTTTCCGTCTCTCGCGGGCTTTGATTTTCGACCTCGCCCAGCTTTGGTCGTTTGGTGCCAAGAGTGGACCGGGCCGCTGGCCCGATGCTCCGACCGGTGTCTCAGCCCACCGGGGTTTCCACGATTGCCCCTTCTGCGGAGGTCGCGGTGTGTCAATTCCTGCCGAGATGTCCGACTATATATTTGTCGAGCGATCTCCACAGGGCACGGTTACTCCGAGCCCGCGCAGAAATCGCGGTGTTCGGTCCATTATGGACCTAATATACCGGCGGCCGGCCTCAATTAGCCGGCTCACCCAACCAACTCGCGTGTCTAAACCAACTCCACGATCCGGAGCTGCGCCTCCGGGTTCGGGTCGATGTACCGTTGGGTCGTGCGGATTGACGAGTGCCCGGCCAATTGCTGCACGTCCTTCAAACTCCCACCGACAGTCGAGATCTTTCGTGCGGCATTGGTGATGAAGGTGCGGCGCCCGCTGTGGGAGGAGCATCCATAGAAACCGAGGTGCCGGTACCAACGGTGAAACATGTTAACGATCACTTGGGGCGACGTCTGGAGACCGCGCTCGGTACTGATCACGTAGTGGCCGGCGTAGGACAAGACCTCATCCCGGTACTCGATGAGCGCGTTCCTAACCTCGTCGTTCATGGGGATGGTGCGACCACCCGAGGGTCCCTTGCTGGCCGAGTCGAAGACGTAAAGCGTATGCCCGACGTTACCGTCAGCGCTATTCGTCATCCTCCAACTTAG
Source organism: uncultured Alphaproteobacteria bacterium (assembly GCA_963847045.1). Taxonomy (GTDB): domain Bacteria; phylum Pseudomonadota; class Alphaproteobacteria; order Rhizobiales; family Xanthobacteraceae; genus Bradyrhizobium. Next base: position 274,987 of record CAWJYQ010000027.1, read on the forward strand.
ACCGGCTATTTCCTTCGCACGGAGCCCGGCCTTGACCGATAACAAAAAGATCAGCCTGTTCCTCTTGGCGTGCCTCGTGCTGGCCAGATAGCCCAGCACTGCCTCGATCTGTCCCTTGGTCAGGGTCTTCGCTTGCTTCCCTAGCGGCATCTTGTCCTCCTCGACCCGATATTTAACGGGCGGCAGGACGCTGGATTGTAACTGGTTAGGAGAAGACGTACACGGCCGTTGCAACGAACGGGGTTTTTAAGCCAATAGTAATTCCTTGGCTCGCTCTAGTCTGCTACCCGGCGAAAGCGGACATCGAGCCAATCGCTGAAGTGCCAACAACCGATCATTGAAACCGACTGAACGGTGCTTGGGCTAGCTGCTCGCAAACAGCGAGGTAAAGAACGTCGACGCCCGCTGTGTTCGCCTCGCCAACTGAGGCTTCCCATTATGCCGGGCCTCAAAAGTTAAGCTGTGGCCAACAAAGTCAAATCATTGGCCTACAATCACAAGCACTGATCTTGATCCTTCGCTATATGGCCTCGTCGCTCGCGCCGACGAACTGTGATGATCGCGAGCCCCAGTCGCTTTATTAATTTGCCTCTTCGTGGAATCGAGTGGGTGATTTTGGCCTGGTTTCGAGGCTCTGTCTTCTTCGGTCCAATCCTTCTGTTCGATCGGCACCATCCTTCCATCCCGACCTGCACGCGCTATCTGCCGGCGCGCGCAGCGGCGGTCAAGGATGGCCCGCCTCGGGCCACCGCTTCAGCGGCGCGAAGCGTCCTTGACGGCTGCGAGCACGACGGCATGATCGAGCGTGTCGGGGGACCGATCCGCCAGGGGTCGCTATAGTTCCGGCAACATGCAGGTGAGGACTTTGAGGCGGAAGTATTCCTCGTTTTTGAGGCCGTAGGCGCGCCGCTGGATGACGCGAATCTTGTTGTTGAGGCCCTCGACAAAGCCGAGTGATACCTTGTTCTCAGGCCGGCAATAGGCGGCGATGCCGTCCCAATGGCGTTTGATCATGGCTGCAAACTTCTCGTAAGGCTTGAGCCGCTGCCACTTCAGGCTCGATCGCCAATTCTCGAAGAAGCGCCGTGCCCAAGCTTCGCGCTCATAGTCCCAAAGCTGGCCGAAGCTCTCCTTGAGCAGATAGGCGGTGTTGAGCCGCTTGTTGGCGGCGAGCAAGGTCTTCAATGCTTTCTTGCCGTCGAGCGTGAGGTTCTCCCGCCGCGAGAGCAAAGTGTATTTCTGGCCCTTGATATAGCGTCGCTCGCGGCCCGCAAGCCGCGCATATTCGCTCTTGCGGACGTTATCAAGCGCCTCGCCGAGATGACGCATGATGTGGAACTTGTCGAATAATATCGCGGCTTTCGGCGCATGCGTAGCCGTCGCCACCCGAAACGGCTTCCACATGTCCATCACAGCAAGGCGAATACGCGCGCTCTTCTTCTTGCCAAGCCAGGCGTAGAACTGCGCCATGCTGGCTTCCGATCGGTCCTCGCCGCCAAACCAGATCGGTCGACGTCGCAGAAGATCGCTGACCACGATCCGATAGGTATGACCCTTGCGGATCGCAATCTCGTCGATCCCAATGGCCAGGGGACCCGGCGTGCCCGCGCGTGCGAGCTGCGCCTTCATGTATTGCACCTCCAGCGCCTTGACGGTGTGCCAATCAAGCGCCAATTCCTTCGCAACATCCGAGATCGACGCCTGTCGGCAACGGCGGCCGACAAAATACGCAAAGCGCTTGGTGTAGAACGGGTTGTCTGCCAGAAAGTCGAGCCGTTCCCGTTTCACCTTGCCGCAGCTACGGCAATCGATGCGCCGCACCTCCAGCTCAAGCAATATTCGCATGTCCCCACAGGACAGGTCACGCACCTGCCGGATTTTGCGGTCGTACCATCCCATCTGGACGCGGCCACAGCATCCACATGATGTTTTTTTGACCGCCGTTTCAAAGTGACGATGCGAACCTTCGGATCGCCGAACACCCCGCGCACCACCGGCTCCGCGCGAAATCCCTCAAATGAATACGTATCCCAAAGCCGCCGAAGACGTTTCGATATTCTTGCCATCCAGCTTTTGTGCCAGATTTTGAACCCCACAAAAATGCAAAATATCCCTGAAATACCTCGCTCTATGACCCTTCAGGCCCCCAAATTTACCCACTCGATTCCGCGAAGACCCATTAATTTTAGATCATGGATTTCAAACGATGTCCTCTGAGAACAAGATCGCATTGTTTATCGATGGCGCCAATCTCTACGCAACGGCCAAGGCGCTCGGTTTCGATATCGACTACAGGCGCCTGCTCAAGGAATTCCAGAGCCGCGGGAGTACTACTGCGCGCGTACTACTACACCGCAGTTATCGAAGATCAGGAATACACGTCCATCCGCCCGTTAATCGATTGGCTCAATTACAACGGCTACACCCTCGTCACCAAGGCGACCAAGGAATTCATCGACGCCAGCGGCCGCCGCAAGGTGAAGGGCAATATGGACATCGAACTCGCGGTCGATGCCATGGAACTAGCCGAGCATGTCGACCAGATCGTGCTGTTTTCCGGCGACGGCGATTTCCGCTCGCTGGTTGAGGCGGTGCAGCGGCGCGGCGTCCGCGTCACCGTGGTCTCTACGATTTCGAGCCAGCCGCCGATGATCGCCGACGAGCTGCGGCGCCAAGCTGACGTCTTCACCGATCTGATTAAGCTACGACCGCTTATTGCACGCGAATTACCAACTAGAAGAGCCGATTTAGCGCGTCCAACGTTCTCAGTCCATCATGGCGCCGAAACCAAAATCATTAGCTCGCCATAACAAGACTTGGACACGCGTGCTCCGGTAGATATCGGCGCCGCCGAACACTGCGCGACTGAACCAATATCATTTGGCGGAACCCGACCATGACGCGAGACGATTTGCTTCTTCGGATTTTGGATTGCTTGGTTTGCGCTCTTTTCGGTGGGGCGCTCTGGGCACTATTGACGCTTTGATGGCTACGAGCCGAAATGTAGCTAGACCCAATGTCCGTCGGCGGGTCATAAGAAGAAATCACCGAGCAGATGACTTCCGGCTCTCCTCGAAAGCGGACATTACTCGCTGCGGGCGACATGTAAAAATCCCCGGCAATCTATAATTATTCTCGTTAGATAAAATGAAAGTGACACGCTATCCTCACGGGGTTAAACGAAATTGGCGCGGCGTCATGCCGGTCCAACGTTTGAACGCGTGGGTGAAAGAGCTGACCTCGTTATATCCCAACAGCCACGCGATCTCGGTGACCGGCAGATCGCGCTCGGCAAGATAGCGCTTTGCAAGAGCCGCTCTTGTCTCTTCCAATATTTCCGCAAACGCCACATCCTCATCGCGAAGCTTGCGTGACAGCGTTCGCGTGCTAATGGCGAGCTTTTTGGCGACGTTCGATGCGCTGGCTTTGGCATGTGGGAGCAGTTGCGGCAAGACTCTCTCCACGGCCGATCGGAGAGAGGCGCGCTCTTGCGGACGGTCGGCGAGCGCTTCTTCTGCGTATCGCAGTAGCAGATCGTTCAGGTAGTTGTCAGAGCCGACAATGGGCAGGGATGCTGCGGGCGCCGGAAAAATTATCTCGTCGCTAGCAGCGCCAAATTCAACATCGCATCCGAAAAAGCTCCTCATTTCCGCGGGCGTTTCGTCACGCCGGTGTCTGATCCTCAAATGGCGCAGTGCCAGTCTGGTATCTGTCACTTGCCGGCAGATACGCACCAACGTCACCAGCCAGAACTCGATCTGATGCCGATCTGACTGCCTGTCGACATCGATATAGTCGAGCGTTATTGCGGCCTCTCGATTGTCCAGCTTCACGTTAAGGCGGACACCCTCATTCATTATCGTGCAGTATCGCTTTCCATTCAGCAGGGCATCGGCAAGTCGTTCCGATGATGCGACCACATAATAAACTAGCCCGATTTCGCGGAGATCGAAATTCCGAGCGAGGTGAAACCCGAGAAGTCCATCCTGAAGTTCTTCTGACGCCAGCTCGAGGATCCTGATTTGCTTGGGCACTTCAAGCCTTATGGCGTCATCGTTGACCTGCTCAGGCCTCGCCCCTACCTCGGCCAGAACGGCTGCCACGTCGTTGCCAAGCTCGCGCAACCGCGCGCATGCGAGCCGTGCAATAGCGCCGGTGGCGCTTGGTATCGAGCAAAATCCGTCGGGCATTCCGGAGCGCATGAGTGGGCAGACAGTTCGGTTCAATCGCGTCGCTTCATATCGTCACAGATTCCACGACGGACTTAAGCCTAGGCGAATGTTAGCGAGGGTCCAAGCGTCTTATGTCTGAATTGGGTCCTGGCCGCGGCCAGTGGCTCAGCAGGGCGGCCATGTACAGATTCCACCTTCGAGTTATGATAGCGCGGGTTTATCCCAACCACGGAGAACCCACACGCCAGTCCTTAAGTCACTGTCCTTCACTGCTCTCCCGAAGCCCAACAACGACATCATCCAGATCCGTCGAGCCAACTTCATTTCCAAGCTGGAGGAGCAGAAGCAGCTCCTGAAGGACCCTAACCACATCCGGACCACCCAGCGATGGACCAAGGTCAACGGCGAGCGGCAGGCCACCACCAAACAGCAGGCCGTCCGCCCGTGGTGGAAGACCGACCCGTCCGGTCAGGTCGTGATGTCGATGAAGTTCGGCTCGAAGCCGATCGAGTTCGAGAAGGGCAAAGCCGGCATCGTCGTGGGCGCGAGGGAGAAGCTGCCGGCGGTCATCGACGCCCTGATCGCCGCCGTCCGCGCCGGGGAGCTGGACGACCTCTTCAGCCAAGCCGCGAAGACCAGCGCTCCCGGCAAGTCGAAGAAGGCGGCTTGATCAGGGTTCGGGCCGAGTACGTTCATGGCGCACCCGGCCCTTTCTCCATCCCCCATCGGTCTCGTCCGGATGGCCGCAGGCAAACGGAGCCGGGCTGGAGGTAGGTCTGGTGGGTCGATCTGCCTCCGATATGACCGTAGAGGTCGGCAAGCGATCTGGACCGCCCTTGGGTCGAAGTCTCTCGGGAGTTGTTCGAACTGACCTACGCATAACGAAAACGAAAGACCGATCTCTGATGGCCTCCTTCATCTGCCGACGGTGCTTCGAACTGGACGGTATTGTCTCGACGAGCGTTGTCGAACATCGCTGTACCAACGATCGAACGGGTAAAGTTTTCGCGGCGTTTGTCTGCGTCCGTTGCCTGGAGGCAGGACGAGAAACGCGAGTAACGTGCCGAACGTTCACCCAAGTCACGGAGCATGGCGACGTCCGATGAGGCCGCTCTGGGCAAATGCCCGCCGGAGGTCACCTCATCGGAACACCAGCACGGGCGAGCCCACCACGATAACCGGGCAATATCCGCCGAGTTCTTCGAAGATACAGCACGTCACGCCGGGCGCGCGCGCCATGAATTCCTCGGCCGCTTCGGCTGCCCCGTCGGTTCTGCCCAGATCCGCAACTGCTGTGGTTCGAACTCCCAGCACCCGCCGCTGGCAGCATCCTTGATGTCGAAGCCTGACAGGCGGCGCAATCGATAGGGCGCAGTGAGCAGCAGCTGGAACAATGCTCGATCGGCGTAGTATCTGGCAGCGGTTCGCTTGCCTTCGGAACCTTGCATGATGGCCATCCCTTCGGTCGTGCACACGCGCCACCGCCATTTTCGACCGCGCTTCTTCAAGCTCACTTCGAAGGTCGGAAATCGATCAGGCATAGCGAAGCCCCCGCAAGGCATCATCCTGTATAACAAAGCTCACAGAGGTTAATTCCGGTTTGAATGACGTCGCTATCAAAAACTATCAAAGAAGTAATTTGAAACCTAAAACATCTGGAATTAACTACGTAGTTGAATATGAGCCATCACAATTGGCGATCTTCCCCATTCCGAGCACAGTGTGACTTTATTGCCTTGATCCAGAGGCCAAAAACAAATGTCATCCTTCAACAGGGTCGCGCTCTTTATCGACGGCGCCAATCTTTACGCGACGGCGAAAGCGCTCGGCTTCGACATCGATTACCGGCGGCTGCTCACCGATTTCCAAAACCGGGGTACGCTGGTGCGCGCGTTCTACTACACCGCCATCATCGAGGATCAGGAATATTCCTCTATCCGCCCATTGATCGATTGGCTCAACTATAACGGCTATACCGTCGTTACCAAGGCGACCAAGGAATTCATTGACGCAAGCGGTCGTCGCAAGGTGAAGGGCAATATGGACATCGAACTTGCGGTCGATGCGATGGAGCTGACGGAAAACATCGATCAGATGGTTCTATTTTCGGGTGACGGTGACTTTCGCTCGCTTGTGGCGGCGGTGCAGCGCCGCGGCGTCCGCGTTACGTTGGTCTCGACCATTGCCACCCAGCCCCCCATGATTGCCGACGACCTTCGGCGCCAAGCCGACGTCTTCATCGATCTCCGCGAACTTCAGCCTAAAATCAGCCGCGATCCGTCAGAGCGTCCGGCTCCGCTTGGTCTGCGATCAAGCACCGCAATGCCGACGATTGATCCAACGCGACGGGGCTCTTAAGCGGTTCGTGCCAAACGCTGGAGGCAAGCGCGTCGTGCGAACCCGGTGGTAAGATTTAAAGGACTCGGATGCCAACGCCGATCTCTAGCCGAAGCCGTGACCAATCTGCCGCAAGATCGCATGGGCGGCGCCGGTGTAATGACCAGCGCAAAGGTATCGATCCAGCAGCGACAGGATGACGAATGCCATTACTGCGTTGCAGTACGTTTTGATCATGTGGGTGATGATATCGGCCAGCAGTAAATGCAGCGTAATGGCTTAACGTTCTCAGGGCGTCTCGTCGCATATTCGGATTCGCAGCAAGGGAAGTTCCCTATTCTGACCAGCGTCGCTACCCCCGTGATCTGGGCCGGAGCGACATTCCCTTCGGGGATGGTCTCCGGCAAGGAGACGGTTGCCCAAAAGGGGTTTGCTGGCATGGCCCGGAACTGATGCGCCACGGAGGAGGTCCCCAAGCGATTCAGTCGGTCTTCCTTCTCGATCCGGACGTGGCTGGCTTCTTGAAGAACTCAACTGGGTCCACCTCCAGGACGTCAGCCAACTTCCCGACGATCTCCAGTCCCACGAAGGTCACCGCCCGCTCGACCCGGCTCAGGTAGGCCCGGTCCACCCCCGCGTCGTGGGCCAGCCCCTCCTGGGACACCCCCCGCTGGTGCCTGATGCGTCTGAGGTTGGTCGCGAATAGCTGGCGGAGGTCCATGTACCAAGCCAACCCGACTGTGGTTTAATAGCCCACGGCTTTAAAGCCTCAACGGTGGGGAAACAAGATGCTAAACTATTTCTCGGGCAGTTTGGACGGCTGGATGGCGCTCAAGGTCGTCGCGGTGTTGGTGCCCGTCCTAATGTTTGTTTGGATCATTATGACGGTGATGGCCTTACACATGCGCGAGGTCTACTTTTGGAGCCTCGTCTCCACCTGGACCAGCGTTGTCGCTTGTCCCATCGCTTTGTTCATCATGTCGCTGAGCACTACCAGTCAACTGCACGATACGGACGCACCGGTCTTCCAGGTGCCAATCATGGCCGGAGGCGTTCTCTACATCGCTGCATTCGCGTTCGCGATCGTCTATAACTTCAAGGCAACTAAGTCGGCGATCTTAGCCATCAGCACGAGCATGCTGCAGCAGCTCGCGGTCCTGGGGGTGATTTTCCTGTTCCTCAGGTGGAGAGGCAACGAGGTGAACCGCGGCCGGTAAGGATTTGACCGTGTTCCAAGTGCAAGCGAGGAAAGCACATGGCTTCGGATACCGAGATCAAGTGTGAATCATGCAATGGCACCGGATTTCCGAAAGTGGCGCAGCCCGCCGCCTCCGGAAAAAGGATTTATCCCGCACCGTGCAAGAAATGCGGGGGCAAAGGCCGAATAAAGATTGCGCGGAAGGACATGCGGCGGTGGTCGGACGACGTCTGCTGTCGGAGCTAGAACGGACATGGCGTTCAAGCGGGCCGACTTTCGAGTTTGACCGATAGCGACCGTCTGCTGATACGTTTTGCTGCGACGCATCACGGGCAACGTGCAACATTCCCAACCTGTCAATGCTCGATCATTGATCTCGGAGGATCGGTTTCATGTATTGCGATGCACGGCAATGGCGGGAAATCCGACGACGCATTTTAAAGCAGGGGGCACCGAAAAAGCGGGTGTCGGCTGAGACTGGGATCAGCCGGAAAACGATCAATAAGATGCTCGCACGTGAGCAGCCTCCAGGCTACCGCCGCAGGCGGAGCAGATACCCAAAATTGGCACCGCACATTCACACGATTGATCGACTCCTGATCGCTAACGATTTAATTCCGCTTGCGCTCAATATGACAATCCAGGACATCGTCCAGCACCTACGCCGTGAGGAGGGGTTTGCCGGCAGTTACGATTCCGTATGGAATTACATCCACCGCCGAGCACATGATGACGAGAACGCATGGGACCGCGCGTATGATCTGATCATTCATCTTCCAAAACCTCGTGCGCTCGACCTCATCCGGCGCTTGTCGCGAGGCCGCCCACCAGCATTTGCGTCTGCTCAGCTTCGATCATTCATACGCGAGTCCGCTTGTCCCCGAATGCCGCCAGCGCGATCTGGCCACAAAGGGCAGCGCCCCCTGCACATCGAATGGATGCGACGAGTGCTTCAGAAAGAGTCAGGCGAGGACGCTCTCCATCACGAGTTGGGCGATATTCCAGACCTTTCCATTTTGCTTCATCACCTCCACAACGGCTGCTTGTCGAAGCGCAATCGCGCCATGGTAGTCCTAGCAAGCCGCAGAAAAATTCCAAGTCGGACGATTTGCGGATTTCTTGGCGTCGGTAAAGCCTTCGTCCGCAAATACCGGGACATGTTCGATAGTAAAGGTGCCGAACTTGTGTTTGCCCCCCAAACCAAATCGAACCGCAAAATCGACAACGAGCATTTGCGGAAAGCGATTTTTAGTCTGCTTCACGAGCCGCCAGCTAATCACGATATCAATCGAACATCTTGGACAATGGCGCTCCTGTGCCGGGTGTTGAAGGAGAATGGCACACACGTTGGCACCGCGCTCGTCGCTAAAATAATTAAGGCGGCCGGATACAAGTGGCGCAAAGCGAAGATCGTACTGACGTCGAACGACCCAACCTACAAGGAAAAGCTCGCTCACATCCGGCATATCCTTTCAAACCTACAGCCTGACGAGGCATTCTTTTCGATTGACGAATACGGCCCCTTTGCAATCAAAGCCAAACCCGGACGCACATTGTCTCCGCCTGGTGTTCAACCGACTGTTCCTCAGTGGCAAAAATCGCGTGGCTGCTTGATTATGACGGCGGCGCTGGAATTATCTGGCAATCAGGTCACGCATTTCTACAGCGCAAAGAAAAACACCGCTGAGATGATCCGTATGATGGATGTATTGATCAATAAATACGGTGACCGCCGAAAATTTTATCTATCGTGGGACGCTGCGTCATGGCACATTTCAAAACAACTTTTTGCTCGTATCGACGCTCACAATTCGGCGGTTCTTAATAAAGGCGGCCCGCTCATCGAGACTGCACCATTACCCGCAGGCGCTCAATTCTTGAACGTAGTCGAGTCGGTCTTCAGTGGTATGGCGCGTGCGATCATCCACAACAGCAATTACAAGTCGATGGATGCAGCAAAGGCGGCAATCGATCGATACTTCGGAGATCGGAATGCCAATTTCCAGCAGCATCCCAAGAGAGCCGGAAAGAAAATCTGGGGTAGCGAGCGGGAACCCCCAGCATTTTCTGACGCGAATAACTGCAAGGATCCGCTTTATCGATAGCTGCTTCGCCCGGTGGTGGATTGATCAGGGTGTCATGGCATCGGGCGAAAAGGCATGCCGCTTGTCGCAGTGCGAAGTGAAGCGATTGGCACGAAACGGACATGCCGAAGCAGTCGCCACATGTCCGTTGTTGGGGGGATTGTGTTGCAAAACTCGGCTGGTTTCGGTTTCAGCTCCTGATTTTAGATTTTGCGGGTTTTCGTTGGGTGAGTTCTCCCCTTGTATGATCTGTTAACGCTATCGACGCTTGACGGGGCGGCTATGCGAGGCAGGCCCGTGCCAGAAATGGCGGGGCGTGGCAGAGAAGCTTGGCCATCCGCCTCAGGTTTTGCGCAGTTGCTGTCAGTAGCACTTCGTCTCTGACGCCGCTCAAGCCCCGCAGCCGGAACCGGTCGAGCCGGAAAATGCGCTTCATGTGCGCAAATCGCATCTCCAGCGCCTTGATAATCCGGTTGTCACTCCGGCCTTCACCGGCTTCCGACACATCGGCCTTCAACAATATCCGCGCCTTCAGCAGCCGCTGCGCTGCGCTCTTGCCTTTGCGTATCAGCGCTTCGAGTTGCTCACGTTCCTCACCGCTCAGCCGCACAACATACTTCTTTACCGAAATCTCCTTCGCAGCCATGATTGCCTCCGCCGTATCCGATGCGACCAAAGCAAATCACAAAATTCCTGTCCTTGCAAATTGATTGAAGCGAGCGACTAGGCGAGAACGGTGTCAATGTCGTTATACGCTTGTCCGCCTTCATTCTCCTGTGCATCGGCATTCAGGTCCTGTGGACCGGCTACAGCACGCTAGTCATCGCGACGCGAGCCTAATAACGTGAAGGATGCTATCTGAAGGCGCCAGAGGTCGCGCGGGCACAACAGGTGCTGACTTCCGAGTATGGCACTCTTCGGAAGTAGGCCGACTGACTGACGATGTCCGTTCAGGGCAAAAGCGGAGTCTCGGTTGAGCGCCCCAAGGTCTGTTGATGATCCGAGACCGACACGGGCGCTAAACAAGGGCGCGCCGCGAAGACTCTGCGGTTGTTGTCATCAACATCCTATGACACCATCTGAGTGTCGAGTTGTTATGACTTCTAGATGCCTATGCCCCGCCGGAAATATACTTGGGAAAAGCTATCGGATGAGCAGTTGCTCAAGCAACGCCTCAGTAGTCTGAGGGTTGCGGTCGAAGGCACTTGGCTCGAGGATTGTGTCAGCACCCTCTATGAAGAGCTCGAAGAGCGAGGCATCCGGCTGCGGCCGCATACATGGATATCGAGCGAATGGTTCAGTCCGGCAGATGTGCCCGGCATTGCCATCCCATTCTATCTCACCCATCCCCGTCTGATGAAGGTCGAGAAGAAAATGATGCTCGACGTCGAGGGCGGCACCTGGTCCGAATGCATGGCCATTCTCCGCCATGAGGCAGGCCATGCCATGCAGCACGCCTACCAGCTCCAGCGCCGCCGGCGTTGGCAGCAGCTGTTCGGCCCGTCCTCGAAACACTATCCGCGCTACTACCGGCCCAATCCGGCCAGCCGGCAGCTATGTCCAGCATCTTCGGCTCTGGTACGCGCAGAGCCATCCGGACGAGGATTTCGCCGAAACTTTCGCGGTGTGGCTGCGGCCGCGTTCGAACTGGCGGACGCGCTATGCCGGCTGGCCAGCGCTGAAGAAGCTTGAATATGTCGACGAACTGATGGAGCGAAATCGCCGGGAAGCGGCCGCTAGTCACGACGCGGGAGCGTGTCGATCCGCTGCATGAACTCAGCCAGACGCTTGGCGACCACTACTAGAAAGAAGCAGGCGTTCTACGCCTTCAAGCCACCGAAGACTTACGACCGCGACCTCTCCCGGCTCTTTTCCGCCGATCCGCGGCATCGCCAGGGGCAGGCGGCTTCGGCATTCATCAGGCGGCACCGCGCCCAAATCAGGCAGCTGGTTGCGCGGTGGACAGGCGAGAACCAACTTACGCTCGATGCCGTGCTTGACGACATGATCTCCCGTTGCCGAGAGCTCGATCTGCGCGCTGTCGGCTCCGAACGGAAGCTTGTGCTCGACTTCACCGTCCTGTTGACCGCCAAGACCATGCACGCGCTGTTCGGTCCTTCGCGGCGCAAATGGATCGCGCTATGAGACGCCTGCGCGTTCTGGTGCTGATGCATCCGGACTTCGTGCCTCCGGACTCTACCGACGGATACACCGCGCGGCAAATCAACGAATGGAAAACAGAATACGACGTCGTGAGCACCTTGCGCGCGGCCGGCCATGATGTTCGCCCGCTCGGCGTGCAGGAGGAAATCAAGCCGGTGCGCGACGAGATCGAAGGTTTCAAGCCGCACGTGGTGTTCACATCTGCTGGAGCAGTTTCACAATGAGCCCGTGTATGACCAGCACATCGCAAGCTATCTCGAGCTGATGCAGATCCCGTATACCGGGTGTAATCCGCGTGGCCTGATCTTGGCGCGCGGCAAAGATCTGTCCAAGACATTAGTGCACTATCGCCGGATCGCGGTGCCGGCCTTCGCCGTGTTCCCGATGCGCCGAAAGGTCAAACGCCCGCGCGTCTTGCGCTGCCGTTGATCGTCAAGAGCCTGAACGAGGATGGATCCCGGGGTATCTCGCAGGCATCCGTCGTCGATACGGACGAGAAACTCGCAGAGCGCGTCGCCTTTGTCCACGAGCTCGGAACTGCCGCTATCGTCGAGCAATATATCGAGGGACGCGAGCTCTATGTCGGCGTGCTCGGCAACAATCGGCTGCGCGTGCTGCCGGTTTGGGAACTGAAATTCGGCACCATGGGCGGCCAGGCACATAGCCACCGAGAAGGTCAAACACGATCCCGGTTATCAGGAGCGCGTTGGGAATTGTAGACGGGCTGGCCACGAACCTTGCGCCGGAGCTAGCACGCCCACATTCAGCGAATAGCGAAACGCGTCTACCGAACACTGGGGCTCGATGGATACGCGCGCATCGACTTTCGCCTCTCTGCCGACGGCACCCGTATTTCATTGAAGCGAACCCCAATCCTGAAATCGCGAAGAGCCAAGAGTTCGCGACAGCGGCCCGGCATGACGGACTTGACTACCCGGGCCTGCTACATCGCATTCTGGCTCTCGGAATAAGCCGGGCAAAGGCGGGCGTATCCGTAGGCTGAAAGGCAGCGCTAGACGGAAATGCAGAGATCCGCTCCTGCGTCGCTTGTTGGCCGATTTTGTTCTCTAATTCCGGGTCGGGGTGTCAAGCTCTCCAACGATCGTCCTTGCCGGGCCCACTGTTCTCTCCGCGGTAGGGGCGAACCCTCCGCATGATGGCGTAAGGTGACGCTGGCGGTTCAATGTTGCAATCGCGGTCGCCCTTTCGGACGCGCGCACAAAATCGGTCGAACTCGCCATCGCCATCGTCCCGGCTGGGACGTCTTTTTCCCGCCGTTTGGCAGGAACTCGGTATTCTCCCTCGTTAGGCAGCAATCTCCTCTTTCGACCAATTGAACTCGGTTCCGTCGATCCACATGCGATGCAGAATGACTGCGAGCTTACGTGCGACTGCGACCTTGGCCTTGCGGAGACCGTTTCGCTTGGCGAGCCTTACTCCCCAAGCCTTCACGGCGGACCATTTCGGGACGCGCGTCAGCAGAACTCCGGCTGCTTCAAACAGATAACTTCGCAGCATGGCGTCGCCGCATTTGGAGATTCGCCCGGTCCAATCGACCTCGCCGGAGGCATGGCGTCTACAGGTTAGCCCGACATAAGCGCCTACGCTTCTCGACCGCGCAAACCGTGCCGGATCATCAATCGTTGCCTTGAAGGCGAGCGCGGTGATCGGACCTACCCCAGGTACAGTCATAAACCGGCGGACCTGCGCATCATGGCGAGCCAGCTTCATAACCTTCCGGTCAAGCTCACTGACCTGCTGCTCGACGGCATTGCGCGCTTCCAGCAGCGGTCTGATCGCAGCTACCAACTCGGGACGGCCCTCGATCAACTCCTCGGCTCGCACGGCGAAGACATTGAACTTGGCGCGGCCGATCACCAGGCCGAGGTTTTTGAGAAGGCCGCGAACATGATTCTCAAGATCGCGCTTGATCTTGACCAGCAACGCCCGGCTGGCCAGTAGTGCCCTGACCGAGTGGCTGTCGATATCCTTGACGTGCACCTCTTTGAACCAGCCAGTCTGCATGATGCGGGCGATCCCGATAGCATCGTTGCGGTCGCTCTTGTTGATCTGCATCTTGAGCACTGCCTTGGCATGGCGCGCATCGATACAGATAACCGGCAGGCCAAGCCGCTTAAGCTCAGTCCATAGCCACGTGGACGTCGGTCCGGTCTCGAGGCCGATGCGCACTGCATTAGGCGCCTTCGACCTCACGTAAACTGAGATCGCCTCAGGATCTGAATCGACCACGCCCTCTCGCACGACCGATCCCGTCTGGTCCACCACGCAGATCGATGTCTGCTTCAACGACACGTCCAGTCCGACATAGTATTCCATTGCCGCCCTCCATCGTTGCGAGGCCACATGAGGCTGGCCTCATACGTTCCTGGAGAGCTGATTCCCTCGCCCTTGTCTGGCTCGATCCCGGAATTACCCCATGTTGCAAAAGTCGGTTGAGACAGACCGCGACTCGGTACCATCCGCGCAGGTCTTGACGAGAAAACCGCCGGCCGTCTCTTCCACCGCCTCGACCTTTATCGGATTCTTGGACATGGCTGAGGAACTTGGCGGGAGGAGGCGGGTTCCTACGTCTCTGAGAGGCCCCAAAACAAACACGGCTGCGGACTCGCACTAACTGGTGATAGAAGGCCTCTTCTATAATCGGTCTCGACAAGCCGTTGATCTCGTTAGCGGTGCCGAGCCCCTTTGCGTTCGAGCCCGGACGATCTGATTATGTTCGGTCGACAGTGTGCAACACTAACATCAGCTTACCCCATTCATGGTTCTTATTCCCCCTGGACTGGGCACCAAGCCTTCTTTCTTCTGAGCCGGACGCGATGTCCGCTCTCAGGGGTAATGCGGAAGACATTTGCTCACGCTGAGTTCTTCCGAGTTCTACTGAGACTGTGTGAAAACCTGACCGATGCTATGATTTCCTTGCTCATTCGCGGGGGGATGATGAAGGGTTTCGTTGAAGGGGCGGATCGCCAGCAGACGACACTGTTACCGGAATGCCTTGATGATTGGGTGGACGGGAGCAATCCTGTTCGTGCGGTCGATGTGTTCGTCGATGCGCTGGAACTGCGCGAGCTGGGGTTCGATGGCGTCACCCCGGCAGCGACCGGCCGGCCGGGATACCATCCGTCGCCGATGCTCAAGCTTTATATCTACGGCTATCTCAACCGGGTCCAATTTAGCGGCGGCTGGAGCGTGAGGCTGGCCGCAATCTGGAAGTGATGTGGCTGACGGGACGGCTCGTTCCGGATCACAAAACCATCGCCGATTTCCGCAAAGACAACGGCCCGGCCATCAAGAAGGTCTGCGCGCAATTCGTTGCCTTGTGCCGCAAGATGGGTCTGCTGGCGAAAGCGAGCGTCGCGATCGACGGCAGCAAGTTCAAGGCGGTTAACTCGCGCGACAATAACTTCACGAAGGGAAAGATGGCGCGGCGTCTGGCGCAGATCGAGGAGAGCGTTGCGCGCTATCTGAGCCAGCTCGACACCGCCGATCGCCGGACAGCTGCCGGTGAGGCGCCCTCGGAGGAGCTTGTGGCCAGGACCACGCGGCTCAAGGAGAAGCTGATCAAGCTCGAAGAAGAGGTGAAGCGCCTTAAAGCGATCGAGAAAGTGATGCTTGCTGCGCCCGATCAGCAGGTCTCCTTCCTCCACCGATCCTGATTCCCGCTTGATGGCGACCAGCGGACGCGGCTCTGGGATGGTCGGCTATACGTGAGCGGCCGTCGATACGACGAACCATCTGATTGTCGCGCATGAGGTGACCAACGTCGGCACCGACAAGTCGCATCTTGCGAACATGGCCAACCAGGCGAAGGCGGCATTGGAGGCAGAAAACCTCGAAGCCTTCGCCGATCGCGGCTACTTCAAAGGCGAGGAGATCCTCGGGATGCGCATGAAGGGCTGGGGTACATTACGGCGACGCTGCGAAACCCCAGACATCGGAGGCGAAGTCGAAGGCCGCTTCGGCAAGCAGGATTTCCGCTACGTGGCTGAGGAGGACATCTACATTTGTCCTACCGGTGAGAAGCTCACCAACCACTTCACGAACGAGGAAAATGGATTCGGCCTGGACCACCACCGGACCAACGCGTGCCGCACTTGCGCGCTGAAGGCTCAGTGCACGAAGGGACCGCAACGTCGCATCAAGCGGTGGGAGGACGAGTATGTTGTCGATGCTGTGCAGGCGCGCCTGGACAGAATTTGTACGCGATGCGTACTCGTCGCGAGACAGTCGAGCATCCGTTCGGCACGCTGAAGATGCGGATGGGTGCGACGCACTTTTTGATGAAGACGCTGCCCAAAGTGGCGACTGAGATGGCGTTGCACGTGCTCGCCTACAACCTCACGCGCGTGATGAACATCGTCGGTATTAAACCGTTCCTTGCGGCGATCCGGGCTTGAGGAGCGCGTCATGGTGCCCGCCGTGACACCGTTAAGGTCGCTCAGCACGGCCCTAAGCTGCGCCCGGATTCGACTCCAGACCCGATACAGCAAAAAGAGGCCAGCCCGACCGCGTCGAGGTCCATCGCGCCCGGCTGCTTGCACCTATTGGGGTACGAAAAACGTTTCCACACGGCCTGGACCCCAACCGGACATCAACTGTATCGAGGACCGCAAAGCAAAATCCATTTTCAATCCGGCCCCGTCTGCTATTTTGTGGCGGGCGACTGCCTGTCTCCTGGCTTGGGCATGAGGCATGAAGCGACGCGATTTCATCCTGACGGTCGGTGGCGCTGCACTACGCTACCCAGAGCGCAAGGACAGCAGACTTCACCGGTTGTGGGCGTCCTTGGAGTGGATCACGAGAAGGAATTGGCGCAATCTTTGCGCCAGCCCGAGCTCGTCTGGCCGAGATGGGCTATGTCGAAAGGCACAATCTAACGATTGAATACCGCGCGGCTGACTATCAGCAGGACCGGCTGCCCGCGCTAGCCGGTGATTTGGTTCAGCGCCGGATAGCCGTTATTGTTGCAATTTCGGGGCCTGCAACTTTTGCTGCCAAAGCCGCGACCAAATCCATTCCGATCATTTTCTTTACTGGCTTTGACCCCATCGCCAGTGGCTTTGTAAGCAGCATGAACCGACCGGGCGGCAACGTCACGGGGCTCTCCATTCTCACGGACGAATATCTAAACATTAAGCGGCTAGAGCTAATTCACGAGCTGGTACCAGCAGCAAGGACCATCGCATTCCTCTACACTCGTACCGGCCTCAAATCAGAGGACAATGCCAATAAGAGCCTGCAACAAGCAGGAGAAGCCCTCGGTTTGAAAGTGCTCCTGTACAACGTAGGCGGCCCTGGTGATTTAGATGAGAGTTTCGCAACGGCTGAAGGGGCAGGCGTTGACGCGCTCCTTTTCGGCAGCGACGGCGTATTCCAGAATAACCGTCAGAAGGTAATCGCGTTGGCAGCCCACCACAAATTACCCGCGATATATGCCATCCCCGAATTTGGCTCCGACGGTGGTTTGATAAGCTACGGAACGAATTACACCGATGCATACCGGCAGGTGGGAGAGTTTGTTGGACACGTGCTGAAGGGCGAAAAACCTGAAGACTTGCCTGTACGGCAGGTTACAAAGATAGAGCTTGTCATCAACGCGAAGACTGCAAAATCGCTTGGCCTTAAAATTCCACTTGCGTTGCTCGGTCGCGCCGACGAGGTGATCAAATAAGCGACGCTGTTTTGCTGCACCGCATGAGTTCGGAATTGGCACGAACCGGACCTCCAGCGATGTCCGCAGTTCGGTCGCTATCGGAGGGAAAGCGGACATAGCGCGGACAGTCCATTTCGGAAGCTATTGACCCAATGTATGGTCCGGCCGTGCGTTGCAAGTGGTTTCGCCGAGCTGGCGGTAAGCGGTCTTGCATCAATGTATCCGGCCTTTGATTGGAGCATTTGCTCCGGGCCATCATGGATATCAGCGCGCGTGCGTTCTCGTTAGCGGACAGGCCTCGATTGGACCATTTGGGTCACCAGTGTTCGCATGCGCCGGGAAGACCGAACCTCCATCTCGTCTCATCCTCTCGCAGACCTCGGCTGGAAACTGTTGATAGGGTTACGTCATCGCTTGCTCCTCATATCGCGCAGTTCCTTTGTTCGAGCCAAGGGCCGTTCCTTCGTCCCGGCCCGCAGAACGTCGATCGCGTCGCGCGCAGGGGCGGTCAAGGCCGGCCGTCGCGCTTGGCTTGCGGCTGGCTCCGGCGTTGCCAGGCCGCGCCTTGACCGCGCCGAGCACGGCGCGAGGATCAAGCGGGTCGGACGCCTGCATCGTCGGTCCTCGTCAGCTCGAAGGCGCGTCCTTTAGCCAGCACCGCCCAGGCGATGCGGGCAAGCTTGTTGGCGAGCGCGATCGCCAGCACGTTGTGGTGCAACCGCCTCTTGGCGGCTTCGATCCAGGATTTGAGCCCGTAACGTTCCCAGTTCTTTATCCTGACCAGCACAACCCATGCCGCCTGCACGAACAGAACGCGCAGGTAGCGATTGCCGCGCCTCGAGATTTTGCCGAGGATCGTGCGGTCTCCCGTCGAGATCTGCTTGGGCACCAGTCCGAGCCAGGCGCCGAAGTCGCGGCCTTTGGAGAATACGTCTCCAGTGCCGATCGCGGCCACCATGGCGCTCGAAATGATCGGCCCGATGCCAGGCACCGTCATCAGGCGCGAACATGCCTGATCTTGACGGGCCAGTGCTTCGATCTCGCCGGATAGGCCATCGATGCGCTGATCCAGCCGGCGCCAGTCGCCTGCCAACTCCTCGATGACACGCAACATGCGTGGCGACAGGGCATCGGTGCGCGTCGCAAGGATGGTGGGCAGTTCCGTGCGCAGGAAGCCGATACCCTGGCGCACGGCGATCCCGCGTTCCAGCATGAAGGCGCGAATCTGGTTGATGATGCCGGTGCGTTGCGACACCAGCCGCTCGCGCACCCGATGCAGCGCCTGCAGATCCAGTTGCTCCGCGGTCTTGGTCGCCACGAACTTCATCGTCGGGCGCTGCACGGCTTCGGCAATCGCTTCGGCATCATTGAAGTCGTTCTTCTGTCCCTTGCTATAGGGGCGGACATATTTGGCCGGCATCAACCTGGCATCGTGACCAAGCGATGCGAGTTTGCGGCTCAGGTGATGTGCGCCGACGCAGGCTTCCATGCCGATCAGGCAAGGCGGTATATTGGCGAGCCGCGCTTCCACTTGGCCACGCGACCACTTTTGCCGCAGCACGATGGCGCCGCGCGCATCGTGGCCCACGACGTGGAACGAGTTCTTGCCGATATCGATGCCGATCACGGCGATCGCGGTATTGGGTGTCTGAGACATGGCGTGCTCCTTGTCTTTGGCGCCCCTTGCCAGCTTCGCTTGCTGGCGGGGCAGGAGCACGGCCGGACCATCCCATTATCGGAAGTCAGCCCCTGCGAAATCGTGCACGCGGTCGTGTCCAGTTTCGGGCATCCATCGGTGCCGGATATCAGACGTTCATCCTGCGGACGCAATGCCTCGTGGGTCGATATCTCGGTTCGAGGCGACGTAGTCGATCTCGCCGGGCGATATGCCGATATCGTGGAGCTCCCTGTCACTCAGGTCGAACAACCCGGCTCGTATCCCTTTGCGTTTGTGCCATTCAAGAAGGGCGGCGCGGCAATTGCCGAACAGGCTCAAGCCGAGTCGAATTTGCGCGAACGTCTGTCTCGCCCGGACACTTTGTAGGTCGTATCCATTTGTTACCTCCCTGAGTCCCTGCCTCTGACTGAACAACAGTGCCGGGACATCGAAGGCGCGCTTGATATTCGGCTTACTTTTTCCTTACCGGCGGCTTATCCTATTGAGCTCCCAGCGATGCTGGAGCGCCTTAGGCGATCTGCAGGGTAACCAAGGAGCGGTAGCGTGCGCTATTTCTTCGAGGACTACGCTCTCGATACCGACCGGCGCGAGCTCCGTCGCGGCCCAACTGTCGTCCCGACCGCACCGCAGGTTTTCGATCTGCTCGATTACCTAATCCGCAACCGTGAGCGCGTCATCAGCAAGGACGATCTCGTGAACGCGATCTGGAACGGGCGCATCGTATCCGACGCCGCGCTGACGACGCGCTTGAACGCCGTCCGGAATTTGATCGGCGATACTGGCGAACACCAACGCCTCATCAAGACACTGCCGCGAAAGGGCTTTCGCTTCGTCGGCGCGGTGCACGAAGGGGATAGGCCTTCCGCCGCGGCTGTCTCAGACACAGAGTTATCAACGGCCGCGCTCGCCCTTCCCGACAAGCCATCCATCGCCGTGCTGCCGTTCGAGAACATGAGCGGCGACCCCGAACAGGAATACTTTGCCGACGGGATGGTTGAAGAGATCATTACGGCGCTCTCGCGGTTCAAATCACTGTTCGTAATCGCGCGCAATTCGAGCTTCACCTTTAAAGGCCGAGCCGTCGATATTAAGGAGGTCGGGCGCAGGCTTGGGGTGCGCTATGTCCTTGAGGGGTCTGTGCGCAAGGCGGCGGGCAAAGTTCGCATCACGGGGCAGTTGATTGATGCGGTGACGGGCGCGCACATTTGGGCGGACAGGTTCGAGCGTGAGCTGACAGACATTTTCGCTCTCCAGGACGAAGTAACGGTCGCCGTTGTCTCAGCCATTCAGCCAAAGTTGCTTCAAACAGAAATTGCAATGGCGACGCGGCGGCGACCGGAGAACCTCACCGCCTATGATTTTTATCTCCGAGCTAGGCAGCAGTACTATCTGTTCACCCGCGAAGGATTGGCCGAGGGGATCAGGCTGGCTCATCGCGCCTTGGAGCTGGACCCTCGGTTTGGCTTGGCCGCTGCTCTGGCAGGTGTCCGTCACATGCACAACGTCGTTTTTGGCTATGCTAGCGATCCTCAATTCGACCGCAAGGAAGCAGTTCGGCTTTCTCGCTTGGCATTGAGTATCGACGATAGTGATCCGGATACGTTAGCAATGGCTAGCATAATCTCGGCGTTCATGGTCGGCGATAGTGAAAGCGAGATCGAAATGGCTGACCGGGCGGTCGCGCTCAACCCAAATTCATATGTCGCATGGGGCGTCAGAGGCCATGTCTATAGAATTGCGGGGGTGCCGGAGGAAGCGTCCGCAGCTTTGAACGTGCCATGCGCCTGAGCCCGGTAGACCCGCAACTACACACAACGCTTGTTGGATTGGGGGTGGCTCTTATTGAGCTTGGTCGCTTTGACGAGGCCATCGTCGCAGGGAAGAAAGCTCAACGTCAGAACCCCTCCTATGCGGCAACTTACCGCTGTCTCGCATCCGCTTTCGCCCATCTCGGACGTGATGTCGAGGCCCGTGAGGCGGCGGCGCGTCTGCTTGAGGTCGATCCCGCCTTTACAATATCTGCATGGATCGCCCGGGGCGGCCAATCAAACGCGAAGCTGTTGATTGAGGGTCTTCGGAAAGCGGGGTTGCCCGAATAAGGCGCGCGCGTCGAAAAAACAAACGTGAATGATGCTGCCTTGCATGAGTCTGCTTGTGGCACAACCCGGACGTGGCGCGATGTCCGACTTGAGTCCGCTTCTGAGGGTAAAGCGCAAGTCGGATTTTGGGGCCGCCGGGTCCTTCGATGATCGAATGGCATTCGCCCTGTATCGCCCCAGCTTGTCAACTCATCAATTCTAGAGAACGACTACCCCACGATCTGCATTTGCATGTTGATGAACTCCAGGAACTCCGGATCAACCGTGTCGCTTAGGAGCCGGATGCCGCTTTCGTTCGCCACCACCTGCTGCCTGAACTCCAAAGGATTATCTGCGCTGGGATAGACGCTCCTCACGGTGCCGTTGCGAAAGCCGACCGCGAAGTACGGAACGTCATCAGTGCCGGCGGCGAGCCGCGCCTCCATGTGTGCAACCACATCGGTCGCTCCGGGCTGACCGCGCAGGAAGTCGATGGTCTTCTCGACGTTGGGTCGGTCGCCAAGCGGCGCCACGACCAAGCTCTCCACGAGCGTCCGGAGCCTAGACGCGATGCTGGCGCGTAGCTTGAAAACATCGGCGACCTCCGGCTGCTCCGTCGGCTTCTGTTGAAGCCGTTCGACGAACGAGCGGACCTCGGACTTGCTCTCATAGAAGTTCGAGACTCGGCTCGCGAGATTGGCGAGCGCTTGACGCTGAGCCGCGACGCTCTCGGACAACCCCTTCTGACGGTCCTCAAGTTCACGCAGCCTGCCAGAAACGAAATCGACCGCGGCACCCGTGGCCAGAAGGTCATAGGTCCGCTGCATCTGCGCTTCGACCGCCGCCAGCTCGCCCTGGGTGGCCGAGACCTCGGCTTCCAGGTCGCGCCGCTTTCGAGCCTCGTCGCCCTCATTGATCATGGCCTCGACGTCCAGCTCGGTGACGAAGGCCAGGAAGCTGGCCTCGAAGTCCTTGTACCGCCACCGGGTGGCGGTGCAGCCGCGACGGCGCTTCGCTCCGTTGCAGACGAGATAGGTTCCACCCTTCTTGCCATAGCCCTTGTTCTCGAAGATGATCGGCGACCGGCAGTAGGCGCACCGAGCGAGGTGCG
Organism: uncultured Alphaproteobacteria bacterium; assembly: GCA_963847045.1. GTDB lineage: Bacteria > Pseudomonadota > Alphaproteobacteria > Rhizobiales > Xanthobacteraceae > Bradyrhizobium. The sequence continues at coordinate 297,482 of CAWJYQ010000027.1, forward strand.
TGAAGAGGTTGGAGTAGGTCGGACCCTTTCGGCCAGCCCCGTGGTCCGACCTCGCCGCGCGCTCCAGCCTCGTGTCTTGCGCCCGATAGAAGAGCCCATCGTCGATGATCGCGGGATAGTAGCCCGCGATCGGCTCGCCCTCGGGCACCCGCCGCCCATCCCGTTTCACGTGCGGCTGAAACTCGCCGATCGCCGCCCTGTTGACGATGATCTTCTTTACAGACGACGTATGCCAGCCATTCGCGCCCCCGAAGGCGTCCATACCGGCGTCGTTGAGCCGATTGGCGATGACGTGCGTGCCTATGCCGGAAACGTAATCGGCGAATATCTGCCGGACGATCTCGGCGCGCTCGGCATCGACTTCATAATGGGTCTTCCCCACCAGCTTCAGCCAGCCGGGACACCACGCCGTCATCGGCTTCCGCTCGGCTGAGGCCCGAGCACGCTTGTTCTTCCAAGCCGCGCCGACCCGCTCGCTCTTCTTCAGCAACTCCTCATGAGCGTTGTGCATGCTCATCACAGACATCATCAGTCTGGTGAAGTCGTTGTCGTCTGGTCGGTGAACCCATCCGTCCATCAACGTCACGATGGTGATGCCGGCCTCGCCGATCCGGAGGAATCGAGAGAGCGCGACTTTCACCTGTTCGCGGCTTAGGCGGTCGAGCGCCTCCACCAAGAGGTACGATCCTCGTGGGACGTTCCCCTTCTCAACGGCCTCCAAGAAGCGGCCGAGGGCTCCGTCCTTGGCGTTTTTGCCCTTGAAAGCCGACACGCCGATGTCCTGTAGCTGGGCACCGTCCGCGAGGTCCAGGCCGTGGGTTTCGGCATAGGTCCTGGAGGCGTTGAGCTGGCGGCGGAGGCTGTCCCCTTTCAGCTGATCGTCGGACGACATTCGGAGGTAGGAGTAGGCTTTCGGCTTCGGCTTCGGCTTCGGCTTCGGCTTCATTGAGGGGCTTCCAAAGAGCATGGAATGCCGCTTAGCCGGTTCGGGGTTATTTTTACACAACTAAATCAAGGCGTGCCCGCCCGGGATAATTGGCCACACAATTCTCTCAGGGAGAATTGGCTATACCATCTTCGTGGTGATGCCGCCCGACGGTTTCAGATACACCAAGGGCGCGCCAAAGCAGTTTGCGCGCAAGGACCTGGAGAAGCCGGTGACGCGCGAGTTCTGCGCCGAATGCGGCACCCATGTCGTGACCCGGCCGCAGCGGCCGGTGGTGGTGATCAAGGTCGGCACGCTCGATGACCCCGCCCAGATCATGCCGCAGATCGCGATCTTTACCGTCGACAAGCAGCCGTTCCATCATGTGCCGGACGGCATGCCGGCGTTCGAGCGGATTCCGCCGCGGTAGCGCATGATCCGGAAAAGTGTGTAGCGGTTTTCCCTCGCGACAAACGCGTAGCGTTTGCGCGGAGATCATGCGCAAACAATAGACTTCCATCTCAGGCAGACGGCACCCAAACCCTTCCGTCGAACAGCCGGCGCGCGGTCCGGTAGAACGATCCCGCGCGCGCGATCCACGCGCCGCCTTCCTGCGCGACGTCTGCGTCCACCGTCAGCACGCCCGAGGGCATGCCGAGGCGGAGCGACTTTTTGCCTGCCGCGCCCGACAGCGCCTCAGAGACGACCGTGCCCGTGATGCGCGCGGCGACCGCCGTGCAGAGCGAGATCGTGACCGGCAGTGCCCGGTGCGGCTGGCCGCTCGAGACCACGCGAACGGTCAGATCGACGCCCGCGGCATGAATGATCTCGCCGGTAAGCGTCGGCGCATCCTGGGGCGGACTGACGATGGCGAAAAAGGGCACCGCGCTGATGGCGCGCGCGGCCGCGGCGTCGCCCGCAATCCCCATCCGCACCGACCCCTGCACCCTGATGTCGTCGAGCAGCCGCATGATCTTCGGATCGGCTTCAAGCTGCTCGGGCAACTCCGTGCCGGTCAGACCGATATCGCCGGCACGAACAAAGACCGCGGGGTTCGCGGCATCGACCAGCGACGCGTCGATCGCACCGAAGCCCGGCACATCCAGCCGATCCATGGTCTTGCCCGACGGCAGCAATTTGCCGGTCGCCGCCCCGCCGGGCTCGACGAAATCGAGCCGCACCGGAGCCCCCGTGCCGGCCACGCCGGGGATGACGAGATCGCCATCGTAGCGCGCGCGATCTCCATCGAGCGGAAACTTGGCGCGAATGATCTTCTTCGTATTGGTGTTGAAGATGCGCACCGTCGCGGTGTCGCCGCTCACGCGGATCAGACCTTCATCGACCGCAAAGGGGCCGACCGCCGAGCTCATGTTGCCGCAATTGCCCTTGTAGTCGACCGCGCGCTCCCGGACCTGAACCTGCGCAAAGGTGTAATCGATATCCGCATCGTCTCGCGCTGACGGCGCAAGCACGCAAACCTTGGATACGGACGAAACGCCGCCGCCCATGCCGTCGAGCTGCCGGCCGTAAGGGTCCGGCGATCCCATCGCCGCCGTGAACAAACCGTCCCACGCCGCGCGGTCCGCCGGAAGGTCGCGCGCGTGGAACATGATCGCCTTGCTGGTGCCGCCGCGCATGAAGACGGCAGGAATCGGACGCTGCATGGAAGGAGCCTTCGGGTGGGTCGCAACGCGGCGGTTGGCCGGAGAACGAACACTATCTCTTTCCATGATTGCAACGACTAAATTAGGATTGCTGCGATTCCGCGGGTCAGCCGGAGCCAGGGGATGAGGGATTGACCAGGTCAAGATGGATTGCGCGGCTGTTGCTGGTGGCCGGCAGCGCCATGATGGCGATGCCAAGCACCACCTTCGCGGCGGATGTCCGCGTGATGATCTCGGCCGGATTTTATCACGTCTATGCGGAGCTCGGCCCGGCGTTCGAGCGCGCGAGCGGACATCATTTGATAACGACCCGAGGCCCGTCGATGGGCGATTCGCCCGAAGCGATCCCGGCCCGCCTTGCGCGTGGTGAAGCTGTAGACGTTGTGATCCTCGACGGAAGCGCCGCTGACGCCCTCGCGATCCGGGGATTGGTGCGCGCCGACAGCAAGGTCACGCTCGCCCGCTCGCTCATCGGCATGGTGGTGCGTCAGGGAGCGGCGAAACCGGACATCGGCAGCGTTGAGGCATTCAAAGCCGCGCTGCTTGCCGCAAGGTCGATCGCCTACTCGGACAGCGGCAGCGGCACTTATCTCTCGACAAAGTTGTTCGCGAAGCTTGGCGTTGCCGATCAGCTGTTACCCAGGAGCCGGAGGGTCCGCGGACCGCCGTCGGGCGAGCCGGTCGCTGCCGTCGTTTCGCGCGGCGAGGCCGAGATCGGCTTCCAGCAGGTGAGCGAACTGATGCACGTTGCAGGCGTGGACTACGTCGGCACGATTCCGGCTGAGCTTCAGCCGGGATTTACCTTCGCGGGTGCGCTCACGCGCTCCGCGCAGGAAGTCGAAGCCGCCACCGCCCTCCTCCGCTTCCTGAGCTCGCCCGAGGCAGCCCCTGTCATCATCGGGGCAGGGCTATCGCCGCCCGCGGGGCATTAGCCCGCCGCCGCAGGCACTGGCTCATTCCATGATTGCAGCGATTAAACTAGGATTGCTGCCACGGAATTCGATCCAGAGATGATCGAAGTTGGGCAGGAAATACCGACATGCGGCTTCCATATCATGATCGCTATGCTTATTCGCCGATCGTTGACCGCCCGGACTACTCCTGGCCGGACGGAAAGCGGCTGGCGGTCTATCTCGGCCTCAACATCGAACACTTCGCGTTCGGCGCGGGCGAAGGTCATCTCTTGACCGTCGCAGGCGCTGCGCCGGATCCCCGGACCTTCGCCTGGCGGGATTACGGCAACAGGGTCGGCGTTTGGCGCTGCCTCGAACTGTTCGATGAATTGAACTTGCCCGCAGCCCACCTCATCAACACGGCAGTGTTCGACTATGCGCCACGCATCGTCGACGCATTGAAGGCGCGCGGCGATGAATTCATCGGGCATGGCCGCACCAATGCGGAGCGGCACAGCCATATGTGGGAATCGGACGAGAGGCGATTCCTGCAGGAGGTTCGCGACACGATCGAGCGCGCGTCCGGAAGGCCGCCGCGAGGCTGGATGGCGCCATGGATGGCGTCCACGCACCACACGCCCGACCTGTTGAAGGAGGTCGGGTTCGATTTCCTGATGGATTGGCCTGCCGACGATCAGCCGCTCTGGATGAAGACGCGCTCCGGCCCGATCATGAGCGTTCCGTACCCGATCGAGATCAACGACAGCCCGCAGATCCTGGTGAGGCATCACTCGCCGGAAGAATTCCGCGACTTCATCATCGGTCAATTCGAGGAATTGCTGCGCCAGTCGGCCAAACAGCCGCTGGTCTGCGGCATCGCCTTGCACACGATGATCGTGGGTCAGCCCTACAGGCTCCGCATGCTCCGCGAGGCGTTGCAGCACATCGTGAACCATCCGGAGAAGGACAAGGTGTGGTTCACCCGGCCATCGGCCATCTACGACCATTGCGCCGCATTGCAACCGAGCCAATTTCCGCCAGTCTAACTTTGATGCCCCTCATCCCACATCGCCTTGATTTCAGCACACTTCGGGAGACAATCTATCCGTGTAACGCTTTGGAGGGACAGTCAGTGCCGAGGCGTGGGCGCGCGTGGTTGTTGGTGGGGCTGCTGGGATTCATGCTCGGCGGTTGCGTGCAAACGACGCTCGCACCGTCGTCGCAAGCCAACTTTACTCCAAGAGACCGGCAGTTGCTGGCCCATCCGCCTTATGCGCAGGCCAGCATTCCCGAAACCTACCGCCGGCATATCGTCGATTATCAGCGAAGAGAGCAGCCGGGCACGATCCTCGTCGATACCGACGCGCGGCTTCTTTATTACGTGCTGCCGGGAGGCAAGGCGGTCCGTTACGGCGTGGCGGTCGGGGAGGAAGCAATGGCCTTTTCCGGTGTCGCTACCGTTGGCCGCATGTCTGAATGGCCGGACTGGATTCCGACGCGCGAAATCCAGGCGCGGCTTGGTCCCTATCCGTCGCGCGTTCCCGGTGGCGCGGCCAATCCGCTCGGTGCTCGGGCGCTCTATCTCTACGAGGGCGGCAAGGACACCTTGTTCCGCATCCATGGCACCAATCAGCCGGAATATATCGGCCAGGCCATTTCGTCCGGCTGCATACGAATGACCAACGAGGACGTCATAGATCTATTCGATCGTGTAAGGCTAGGTGCGACGGTCGTTGTGCTGCCGCCGGGTGGGAGCAGATGGATGGGTGGCTTCCGGAGCTAGTTCCGCATTTCGCCGGGCAATGGGTCCGCATTCCAGTTCCGCTCGCATAGCCGGCACGTCACCGATCGCCTACGGCGCGATCAGATTGACCGTCGGGAAACAGCCGCGATAGCGCCTGACGTCGCGAGTTAACAAAGGCAAATGTTCGGCCGCCGCATGAGCGCCGATAAAAAAGTCCGACAACACGCCAGTGCGAACGCCGCCGGCCGTGCGGTAACTCAGATAGGCCTTGCCGGCGAGAAACAGAGCGGCGCGCGGCATCGCCACGAGATCGACGCCGAAATCGCGAAGTACGGTGTCGACGGTGTCGACCGAAGGGTATCGAGTGGACACTTCGGCATAGATAATATCGTTGATCACGAGGGACCCACTCAACGCGGCGTGCTCAAGTTGCCTGAGCGACCATTGCCACCAGTCGGGCGTTCTGGTGAGCACATCGAGCAATACGTTCGAGTCGACCAGAGTCATTCCGGCTCGCCGCGAAGCAGTTCCATCAACTCATCCGTCGTGGGGCCCGGCCCGGCGGAGCCGACCAATTTGGCAAAACGACTCGGCTGCTGTGTGCCGTCCGCCCTTTCGATAATGATGCTACCGTCGTCCGCGAGCCGGAAATTGACCTGGCTGCCCGGTCCAATCCCGAGGTGATCCCGAACCGCCTTCGGTACGGTCACCTGGCCTTTGCTCGTAACAGTGGTTGCCATCGTACTTCTCCCGGTATTACCTCACAAACATATGGTAATGCCTTGCAATCCGTCCAGTATCGTCGATGGTTAATCGCGTCTTAACCTCGCCGTATCTATGGTGGTTTGTCGCTTCCGGCCGGGCTCGTTTTCGCGACCGGCGGCTTCAAGAAATGCTGGCGCTTTAACGTATGGCCATGACCGCTTCATCCCGCGCTCCTTCGGGCGACGAACTCAAGGAAAGCGAACGCTCGCCCTTTGCCCGGACGACCGAGCTGCTCGCCCCCTATAAACCCGCCAAGCCCTTGATCACGCTGTCATTGGGTGAGCCGCAGCACCCGGTGCCCGGCTTTGTCGGCCCGGTGCTCTCCCAACACATCGCCGAATTCGGCCGCTATCCGCTGGCCAGGGGAATCGAGCCGTTCCGGAAGGCGGCGGCCGCCTGGCTCTCGACCCGGTTCAAGCTGCCGCGGTCGGTCGATCCCGACAGCGAAATCCTGGTGCTGAACGGCAGCCGTGAGGGCCTGTTCTTCGCGGCGCTCACCGCCAAGGATTATGTCGGCGAACGGCGCGGTCGGCCGGCGATCCTGATGCCCAATCCGTTCTATCCGGCCTATGGCGCCGGCGCCCGCGCCGCCGGCTGCGAGCAGATCTACCTGCCGACCACCGTCGAGAACGGCTTCCTGCCCGATCTCGACGCGATCGATGACGCGACGCTGGCGCGGACGGTCGCGTTCTACATCGCCTCGCCCGCCAACCCGCAAGGCTCGGTCGCGACGCCTGAATACTTCCGCAAACTGAAGCAGCTCTCCGATCGCTTCGGCTTCATCATCCTCAGCGACGAATGCTACTCGGAGATTTACACGCGCGAGGCGCCGGGCAGCATGCTGGAATGCGCCGGGCCCGACTTCAAAAATGTCGTCGCGTTCCAGTCGCTGTCGAAACGCTCCAACCTGCCGGGCATGCGCGTCGGCTTTGCCGCCGGCGACAGGAAATTCCTCGCCGCCTTCCATGAGCTGCGCAACGTGGCCGCGCCTCAAGTGCCGGTGCCGTTGCAGCAGGTCGCGGTCGCCGCCTATGGCGACGAGGCGCATGTCGCGGAGAACCGAAAACTCTACCGGATCAAATTCGATCTCGCCGACCAGATCCTCGCCAACCGCTACGGCTACAAACGCCCGGCCGGCGGCTTCTGCGTCTGGCTCGATGTGAGCAAGCACGGCGGTGATGAAGCCGCGGCCGTGCGGCTTTATCGCGACGCCGGCGTTCGCGTGATCCCCGGCAGCTATCTCGCGCGTCCGCAAGCGGACGGCTTCAATCCCGGCGCCGGCTACATCCGGCTCGCGCTGGTGTCCGACAGTGAATCCACAGCCGAGGCATTGCACCGGCTGGTCGAAACTTTGGCTTAATCGCGAGGGCACATGCCGGCGATCGAACGCGTCCTTCCCCTGGTCAGCCATCTGCCGACCTCGATCCGTGATGCGCTGGTGCGGCGGCTGCGCGAGCTCACCGGCCTCGGCCTGATCGCATTCGCGGGCGTGGTTTCGGCGGCGCTGATGACATGGTCGGTGCAGGACCCTTCTCTGAGCCACGCCACCTCGCGCGCCATCCGCAACATTGTCGGCTATCCCGGCGCGATCGGCGCCGATCTGTTGATGCAGATCCTGGGGCTCGGCGCGATCATGCTGATCCTCACCATCGCGGTGTGGGGCTGGCGCATGATGACCCACCGCGCCTTCGACCGCGAAGCGCTGCGGTTCGGCTGCTGGATTCTCTGCACCGTCGTCGCCGCGGGCTTTGCGAGCTGCTGGCCCCGCAGCGGCGCCTGGCCGCTGCCGACGGGATTGGGCGGCGTCGTCGGCGATGCGCTGGTGCGCGCGCCAGCGGTCGTGTTCGGCCCGCCCGGCTTCATCTATCGCCTCGTGCTCGGCGTAATCCTCCTGGCCGGCATGATCGCAACCTTCCTGGTCGCCAGCGGCATGGGCTCGCAGCCGAAGGAAGAGGAAATGGCTGTTATCGCGGATGACGACGCGCCGTTCGTGGAGGAAGACGAGGACGACCGCGGCTCGGTCTCGCTCGGTTGGGTGTTTCATGCGCTGATGAGCGCCAAGGCGCGGATCGGCTGGTTCCTCTCCACCGCCTATCGCGCGCTGGTCTCGAGCGGCCCGCAGCCGCGCCCGCGCGCCTTCGATCGCCAGGAGCCCAGTCTCGGCGGCCGCAACGCGCCGTCGCTCGCGCCGGAAGCGGAGGAAGAAGGCGAGGACGAAGAGGAAGAGGACGACGAGGAGGAGGCGCCGGCCCGCGCGCCGCGCAAGAAGGCGGCGCCTCGCGCGGCTTCGAAGAAGTCTTCCGAGAAGTGGGAATTTCCGGCGATGTCGATGCTGGCCGCGCCGAAGGCCGCCGATCGCCAGCCGCTGTCGAAGGCCGAGTTAGAGGCTAATTCACGCCGGCTCGAAAGCGTGCTGCAGGATTTTGGCGTGCGCGGCGAGATCGCCAAGGCCCATCCGGGCCCGGTCGTCACGCTGTACGAACTGGAGCCCGCGCCCGGCATCAAATCGTCGCGCGTGATTGGGCTGGCCGACGACATCGCCCGCTCGATGAGCGCGCTGTCGGCGCGCGTCGCCGTGGTCCCCGGCCGCAACGCCATCGGCATCGAATTGCCGAACGCGCATCGCGAGAAGGTTTATCTGCGCGAGCTCTTGGTTGCCAAGGAAGCCGTCGAGTCCGTCGCCAAACTTCCGCTGTGCCTCGGCAAGACCATCGGCGGCGACCCTGTCATCATCGATCTCGCGCGCACCCCGCACATGCTGATCGCGGGCACCACCGGCTCCGGCAAATCGGTCGCGATCAACACCATGATCCTGAGCCTGCTCTACCGGCTGCGGCCGGATCAGTGCCGGCTGATCATGGTCGATCCCAAGATGCTCGAGCTCTCCGTCTATGACGGCATCCCGCATCTGCTCACGCCCGTCGTCACCGATCCGAAGAAGGCGGTCGTCGCGCTGAAATGGGCGGTGCGCGAGATGGAGGAGCGCTACAAGAGGATGGCCAAGCTCGGCGTCCGCAACATCGACGGCTACAATGCCCGCCTTGGCGAAGCGAGAGCCAAGGGTGAGGAGATCACCCGCACGGTGCATACCGGTTTCGACAAGGAGAGCGGCAAGGCGATTTACGAGGAGGAGAAGCTCGACCTCGATCCCTTGCCCTACATCGTCATCATCGTCGACGAAATGGCCGACCTGATGATGGTGGCCGGCAAGGACATCGAAGGCGCGGTGCAGCGGCTGGCACAGATGGCGCGTGCCGCGGGCCTGCATGTGATCCTGGCCACGCAGCGTCCGTCGGTCGACGTCATCACCGGCACCATCAAGGCGAACTTCCCGACCCGCATCGCCTTCCAGGTCACCTCCAAGATCGACAGCCGCACCATTCTGGGCGAGATGGGCGCCGAGCAGCTGCTCGGCCAGGGCGACATGCTCTATATGGCCGGCGGCGGACGCATCAGCCGCGTGCACGGCCCGTTTGCGTCCGACGAGGAAGTCGAGAAGGTGGTGCGCCATCTCAAGACGCAGGGCTCGCCCGAATATCTCGAAGCCGTCACCGCGGAAGAGCCGAGCGAGGAGGACGGCGCGGTGTTCGACGCGACCGGCATGGGCGCGGACGGCGGCGGCGATCTGTTCGCGCAGGCGGTCGCCATCGTCAAACGCGACCGCAAGGCGTCGACCTCCTACATCCAGCGCCGCCTGCAGATCGGTTACAACCGCGCGGCCTCGCTGATGGAGCGCATGGAACTCGAAGGCATTGTCGGTCAGGCCAATCACGCCGGAAAGCGCGAGATTCTGGTGGCGGAAGAAGAAGAAGGCTTTTGAGGGCCGCTTGAACGGCGCAAGCGGCGGCCAGCGCAAGCATCTTTTCACGGAAAAACGATACCGCGCTGCATCGAAACTACGGTAAAAAGGGCGATCGGCCAGTCAGGATTGTGCGTTGAAAAGAAATCGAAAATCCCAAATCACTGCCTTCGTCATGCGTCCGCGCACCCTTGCCGTGTGCGCCATCGTGCTGGCCGCCGGCATGATGGCCGAAGCAGCACCTTCGATCGCGCAGCAGGGTGTTCCGATTCCAAAGCCCGCGCCGAAAGGCCGCGACGGCATGCAGCTCAGCGGGGACACGCGCGCTCCGCTCACGACCGGCACGACACGCACTACGCCGCCGGAGCCGGTGATCCCCGATCCACACCGCAACGTGCCGACCAATATTTTTTCGACCTTCGACGCCAACCAGAAAGCGCAGGCGGCGAAAGTCAGCAACTACCTCTCGTCGCTGCAGACGCTGGTCGGGAATTTCGTCCAGGTCGGGCCCGACGGCACCAAGACCAAGGGCGACTTCTACATCCAGAAGCCCGGCAAGATGCGATTCGAATATGACCCGCCGACGCCGATCGAAATCATCGCCGACGGCTCGTCGCTGGCGGTGCGCGATCGCAATCTCACGACCCAGGACATCTACCCGCTATCGCAGACGCCCTTGCGCTTTTTGACCTCCGACCGCATCGACCTGATGAAGGATACCAATGTCGTCAACGTGACCTCCGACGACGTCTTCATCAGCGTCACCATCGAGGAGAAGCAGGCGCTGATCGGCACCAGCCGGCTGATGCTGATGATCGGCGCCAAGGACGGCCTGCTCAAGCAGTGGACCGTCACCGACCCGCAGGGTTACGACACCACGGTCGCGGTCTATAATCTCGACGCGACCAAGAAGCCCGATCCGAGCCTGTTCAAGATCGACTTCACGGTTTACCCGACGTCGAAGGGCTGATTTTCCGATCTCAATATCCAGCCTCGTCATGCCCGGCCTTGTGCCGGGCATCCACGTCTTGATCTGCCACAGAAAAAGACGTGGATGGCCGGGACAAGCCCGGCCATGACGGAGGGAAAAGCCTGCTACACCCTTTCAATGCGTCTCTCCCTGACAACCTGGAACATCAATTCGGTGCGGCTGCGCATCGATCTCGTCGCCAAGTTCATCAAGGCGCATCGCCCCGATGTGCTGTGCCTGCAGGAAACCAAATGCATCGACGACGCCTTTCCGAAGAAGCGTTTCAAGCGGCTCGGCTATGAGCACATCGCGCTGAACGGGCAGAAGGGCTATCACGGCGTCGCCGTGATCTCGAAGCTGCCGTTCGAAAGCACGGACGTCCGCACCTTCTGCGACAATATCAACTCGCGCCACATCTCGGTTTCGTTCGGCGAAAAGGCGGAGCTCGCAAGGCCGCTGGTGCTGCATAATTTCTACGTGCCCGCCGGCGGCGACATTCCCGATCCCGCGCTCAATCGGAAGTTCGACCACAAGCTGAAATTCCTCGACGAGATGAAGGCCTGCGAGCCGTTGCATCCTCGCGGGGACGACCGCCACATCCTGGTCGGCGACCTCAACGTCGCGCCGCACGAGAACGACGTGTGGTCGCACAAGCAGCTTCTGAAAGTCGTCTCGCACACGCCGGTCGAATGCGAGAAGCTGCTCGCGGCACTTGCCGCCGGCGAATGGCACGACGTCGCTCGCGAGCGGATTCCGTTTTCGGAGAAGGTCTATACCTGGTGGAGCTACCGCGCCGCCGACTGGACCGTCGGCGACCGCGGCCGAAGGCTCGATCACATCTGGGTCTCGCGCGCGCTCAAGGACGTGGTCAGCGATTTCAGGATTCTGCGCGACGCGCGCGGCTGGGAGCGGCCGTCGGATCATGTGCCCGTGACGGTGACGCTGGAGGTCTGACGATCGGGAGAGTTGGAGCGGCTACGTACTCAGCTTCCCGCCCGCGATCAGAATGTCGCTGGCGATCTGGCTGGTGCGGTTGACGAAGGCATCGCGCAGCCGCACCGCAGCTGCGGGATCGCTTTCGAGCACGCGCTGGAACAGGCTGCGGGTGATGCGGATGACGGTGGAATATTCCAGCGCCATCGCGCTCGACGGCCGCGGCATCGGCCGCAGCAGCGCGAGCTCGCCGAGCAGCGTGCCGGGACCCGCGACCATCTCAGCGCCGGCGCCGTCATCGATCCGGAACGCGCCGCGCTGAACCACGAATCCGGAATCGGCATTGTCGCCCTGATGGAACAGGTGATCGCCACGGGGAACGTCGCGTACCTCCGAGCCGATCGCCAGCGTGCGCAGCGATTCCATCCCCAGGAGGCGCAGGGTGGGGACACGCTCCAGCAGCGCGACATCATCTTCGAGCGACATCAGGGTTGACTGGGATAGCTTTTGTTACGCTTCGCCATGGCGAATCGTATCACGGCACCAGCTTGTAGCCACCGGCTTCCGTCACCAGGATCTCGGGATTGGCGGCATCTTTCTCGATCTTCTGGCGCAGGCGGTAGATATGGGTTTCCAGGGTGTGCGTGGTGACGCCGGAATTGTAGCCCCAGACCTCCTGCAGCAGCGTCTCGCGCGACACCGGCAGCTGGCCGGCCCGGTACAGGAAGCGCAGGATCGCTGTCTCCTTCTCGGTCAGCCGCACTTTCCGGGCATTGGCGCCGGTCAGCATCTTCGAGCCCGGGCGGAAGCTGTAGGGCCCGACCGAGAACACCGCATCTTCGCTCGCCTCGTGCTGGCGGAGCTGGGCTCTGATCCGTGCCAGCAGCACGGCGAAACGGAAGGGCTTTGCGACATAGTCGTTGGCGCCCGATTCGAGGCCCAGGATCGTATCCGAATCGGTGTCATGGCCGGTCAGCATGATGATCGGCGCCTTGAAGCCGCCCTTGCGCAAGCTGCGCACCACCTCGCGGCCATCGGTATCAGGCAGGCCCACATCCATCAGCACCAGATCGGGAGAATTGGCTTTGGCAGCGCTCGCGCCCTTGGCACCGGTATCGACCGCGCTGGCCTCGAACTCGTCGTGCAGCGACAATTGCTCCACCAACGTATCGCGGAGATCGGTGTCATCATCCACGATCAGGATCTTGCGGGCATTGGCCATGGGTACAATCCTATAGGCGGCAACGGTGCAGCGTTGGGCTACCAGCAGCCGAAAGTTGGTAAAGACAGGCGTCGCCTCGGCTTGTTTTTACCTTCAGGTAGGGAACCGTTAGCGATTCACAAGCCGGATCACACTCTACCCCAAATTTCCCGTCGGTTCTGATGAATGTCCTGTAATGCATCTGTCACCCTCGAAAAGCACCCCGGAACCCTCAGGCGCGCATGAAAAAGAAAGAACATTCAATGGCTTATGAGGTGAGCCACGATGCGCCGCTGTCCCTGATCAGGATCAGGGCGCGCGCCGGAAATTCCCGGCAGGGCTGGCTAAGGGCGTGCGAATTGACAATTCCCGTGGCGCTTGGCCGCGGCGGCATCCTCGCCAACAAGCGCGAGGGCGATGGCGGCACGCCGAAAGGTATTTTTCATCCGCGGAAGGTGTGGTGGCGCGCCGACCGTCATCCGCGGCCGCGGACGTATCTCCCGGTGCGCGCAATCAGGCCCGAAGATGCCTGGTGCGAAGACCCTGCCGACCGTCATTATAACCAGCCGATCCGGCTGATACGCGATGCGACCGGCGACCGGCTCGCCCGAAAAGATCATCTCTACGATTTCATTGTCGAGATCGACCACAACACCTCACCGCGCATCGCCGGGCGCGGCAGCGCGGTGTTTCTGCACCTGGCGCGCGAGAATTTCGGGCCGACCGCCGGCTGCGTGTCGATGACAGGAGCGGCGATGCTGCATCTGTTGCGGCGGTTGGGCCCTCAGACGCGGATCATCATCGGATAGCGCATGATCCGGAAAAAGCCTGCCCCGCACTTGGATAGCGGGGTGTGCAGCGGGTTTCCCTCGCGACAAACGGGTAGCGTTTGCGCGGAGATCATGCGCAAACAAATAGGGGAGGTGAGCGATGCTCGACAACAACCAGATCGCAGCGGCCTCGCGCACGCTGCAAAGCCATTGGCGCGCCGGCACCAAGTTCGATGGCCTTCGGGCCACGCAATGTCCGCACAGCCGCGAAGAGGGTTACGCCATCCAGGCCGAGATCGAGCGCGCTTCGAGTGCCGGATTATTCGGCTGGAAGATCGCCGCCACCAGCGAGGCCGGACAGAAGCATATCAATGTGCCGGGCCCGATGGCCGGACGCATCCTGCAGGAGACGCTGATCGAGGACGGCGGCATCGCACCGATGGAAGGCAACGAGATGCGCGTCGCCGAGCCCGAATTTGCGTTCCGGATGCGAACGGACCTGCCGCCGCGGCCTTTGGCTTATTCGGTCGCCGAGGTGCTCGACGCCGTCGACACGCTGCATCCCGCGATCGAAATCCCGGATTCGCGGTTTGCGGATTTCGTCAGCGCCGGCGAGGCGCAGATCATCGCCGACAATGCCTGCGCGCATCTGTTCGTGCTGGGCAAGGCTGCGACCGCGAACTGGCGTGCGCTCGATCTGGTCGAGGAGCGGCCGGTGATCACGATGCGCGGTGAGAGGTTCATTGGCCACGGCAAGAACGTACTCGGCGATCCCCGCGTGGCGCTGGCCTGGCTCGCCAACGAATTGCGCACCCTCGGCCTGACGCTGCGGGCAGGGGAGGTGGTGACCACCGGCACCTGTCACAAGCCGCTGCCAATTCGGTCGGGCGATCGAGTCGAAGCGGATTTCGGCGTGCTGGGAAAGGTGTCGGTGGGGTTCAAGTAAGGCCCCCTCATTCCGGGGCATCGCGAAGCGATGAGCCCGGAATCCATAACCACAGGCTTTGGTTTGACGAAGACAGGCAGTCACGGCGAGCGCGTTCTATTTGAGACATCACGCGGTATGGATTCCGGGCTCGCGCCAAGAGGCGCGCCCCGGAATGACGGCGGGCCTCACCCCCGATGCCCGAAGATCGCAGAGCCGACGCGGATATGGGTGGCGCCGAACTGGATCGCGATCGGATAATCCGCGCTCATGCCCATCGAGAGATTCTTCAAGCCATTGCGCGCGGCAATTTTTGCAGTCAACGCAAAATGCGGCGCCGGCGCTTCGTTCACCGGCGGGATGCACATCAGGCCGGAAATCGTAAGCCCATACGTCTCGCGACATGCCGCGATGAAGGCATCAGCATCCTGCGGCGCGACGCCCGCCTTCTGCGGCTCCTCGCCGGTATTGATCTGGACGAACAATTGCGGAAATTTTTTCAGGGAATTGGTCTCTTTGGCTAACGCCTGGCAAATGCTCGGACGGTCGACCGAGTGGATGGCGTCGAACAGCGCCACCGCCTCTCTCGCCTTATTGGATTGCAGCGGCCCGATCAGATGCAGCGTAAGCCCCTTGTAAGCCTCCATTAACGCTGGCCACTTCGATTTGGCTTCCTGCACCCGATTTTCACCAAATACGCGCTGTCCGCTTTCGATGACAGGCGCAATCGCGCCGGCATCGAAGGTCTTGGACACCGCGATCAGCGTGACCGACGCGCGCTCGCGTCTGGCGTCCTTGCAGGCGCGCGCGATCTCCTGCTCCACGGCGGCAAGCGCGTTTGGTGAATGCGAGGTTACGGCGGTCGAAGATTCGCTCGTCATGTCATGCTCGGATCGTAAATCTACGGCGATGGGTCGAACTTTACCGAGTTCCTGAAAGGTGTCTTCAACCATTCCGCCTACCCTGCGCGGCGGGTAGGGGTGGCAAATGTCTCACATCAGTTTCAACCGCAAGAGGGCGAAACTCAAGCAGCTTCTCGGCATACGTGCGCGTCTGGCGCTGCTGGCCGTGATCCTGGTGGCGCCGCTGATGCTCGAGCGCGCCCGCTCGCTGGAGGACACCCGCGCCAGGCTGATGGCCCAGGCCTCGCAAGATTTCCTGCAGCTCGCCAATCACAGCGCCGACACCCAGCGCGAGGTGATCTCCTCGGTCGAGACGCTGCTGAAGTCCGCCGCCTATATCCGCGCTTCCGCCGGCGGCATCAGCCGCAGCTGCGATATATTGCGCGCAAGCCTGCCGGACAACCTGCCCTGGATCCGCAACGTGCTGATGGTGGGCGGCGATGGAAGGGTGCAATGCTCGACCAGCAACACCTTTGTCGGCGTCGATCTCAGCGAGCGGGCCTATATCAAGAAAGCGCGCACCACCGATCAGATCGTCTTCAGCGATTTCACCTTTGTCCCGGCCATCAACACCGCGGTGATGCTGGCGGCCTATCCGGTCGCCGCGATCAACCGGGATTCGGATGCGATCGTGGTGGCGAGCATCAGCCTCGAATGGATGTCGAAGCTGATGAACAATCTCGGCGCCAAGGCCGGCGTTTCGGCGGCGCTGGTCGATGCCAACGGCATCGTGATGGCGGCGCCGAAGGATGAGGCAAGCCTGATCGGCAAGTCGATCGACAGCGTGCCCGTGATGTCGGCGATCGCCGAAGCCGCGCTCAATTCCAACAAGGACCAGGGTTCGCTGTCGTTCAGAGCCGGCGACGGATCGCACCGCGTGCTCAGCTTTGCGCGAATCGCCGGCAC
Source organism: uncultured Alphaproteobacteria bacterium (assembly GCA_963847045.1). GTDB lineage: Bacteria > Pseudomonadota > Alphaproteobacteria > Rhizobiales > Xanthobacteraceae > Bradyrhizobium. The sequence goes on from CAWJYQ010000027.1 coordinate 313,879, forward strand.
GGGCTCGCGCCTGATTGCGAGCATCGATGAGGATCGGGTCACCGCGGCGATCAACCACGACATCCGCACCGCCTATCTGCAGCTCGCCTTCGTCATCCTCTTTGTCCTGCTCGGCGCGCTGATCGCAGCCGAGAAGCTGATCATCAAGCCGATCGACATGATGGCGGCGACGGCCAAGCGCTTCGGCCAGGGCGAGTCCTCTGCGCGCGTGGTGCATAACCGCCTGCCGGCCGAATTCGTGCCGCTGGCGCGCGCGTTCAACGCCATGGCCGCCCAGCTCGGCCAGCGCGAGCGCGAGCTGGTCGAGACCAATGACCGCCTGACCGTGATCGCCTCGATCGACATGCTCTCGGGCCTCGCCAACCGCCGCGGCTTCCAGAGCCGGCTCGATTTCGAATGGATGAAGGCGCAGCAATATGATTGTTCGTTGTCGCTGTTGATGATCGATGTCGATCACTTCAAGCTCTACAACGACACCTATGGCCACCCCGAAGGCGACGCCTGCCTGACCAAGCTCGGCGAGACCCTGTCGGGCATCGCCGGTGCGACCATGGGCTTTGCCGGCCGCTATGGCGGCGAGGAGTTCTGTCTGCTGCTGCCGAATGTCGAGGCCGAGCGCGCTCGCGAGATCGGCGAGATGGTGCGCGGCGCGGTGCTGGCGCTCGCGCTGCCGCACCGGACCTCGAGCCATGAATACGTCACCGTCAGCGTCGGCGTCGCCTCGACCAAGCCCGGCGACACCCAGCGCCCCGGCGACCTGATCGAAGCCGCGGATGCCGCCCTCTACGCCGCCAAACACCGCGGCCGCAACACCGTGGTGGAGCATGGGTTCGTGCGGATCACGGACGGTGACGGCGGAGTGGCGATGGCGAGCTGAGGGGCGTCGCGATCGGGACTTCGATCCCAATCAGCTCGCAGGGAGTGCAACGTTGCTCTTCATATAATTGAGCGCGGGGTCGAGCACTGCGCGCCATGCATCTTCCGAATAGCAGTCGGTAATGCCCGCTTCGCGCAGCGCTTCCAAGAATGCGTCTCTGAACCACTCGAAAAACTCGGGCTTGATGCCCATGCTGTTGTGGCGTCTGACCTCGCCGGTCAGGCTCGACGCCTTCAGACCCTCCGTATAATTCAGGATGGTGTTCATGGCCTCGTTGAGCTTTTGCGACTGCTCCTCGATGCTTTTGTGGGCAAACAGCGCCTCGATCGCATCCGATTTTTTGAACAGGATACGATAGAACGAGCGGAAGAAGTCTGGGTTTCTCTGGAGCACGTTCGTATATTGATTATCCGCATGCTCCCTCACCGCGTCTGGGACATCTCCATTCGCGATATCCTGAAGCGCCTGGACAACGTCTTTCATCGTCGGCCACCGGTTCTCCGGCTCGCGCTCCAGCATTTTGGCCAGGACAAACGAAAGCGCCGGCTGCTGTCTGCGAAGCGCCTCCTCAAATTTTGATATCGGCGACGCGAAGAATTCTTCCTTCAATTTGAGACCCGCAAATGTTTCGACCGTTACCGGTGGCCTTCCCTGCAAGAGCTCAAGCGCCAAAGACGCGAGATAGTACTGGTCGGTCCTTTCGCCGATTGGTTTCCCATAGTAGCGCTCGGGGCTGAGATATGTGAGTGCATCGGCGTCCTGCAGACGTGTCGAAGCGTTCCGGCAGGAATTGAGGGTCTCATTGGCAATCGGAAGCGACGAGACGAGCGCCTTGTTTTTTTCTCCGTTGTAATGAACGTGTGATGGTCGCGCGGGCCCGATCAGCGGTTGGCCGCTCATGCGATGCAGATCTCCGGCAAGACGCGCCAACTGCCCGATGGCGTTCGCAACAAGCTGGCCTGAAAGTTTACCTTCCTTGTCCAACCGGGATTTCAGCGTTGGCGCATTGGAAAACTGCATGACGACGCAGGGTAGCCATTTATCTTCTACGACGTACAGGACCCTGATCGACGTTGAATTCTCGATATTCTGGACAATTTTCGCCCGTTTGACGAAATCGGCGCTGAGCCAGGTCTTATTCGGTGGGGGTACGAGTACCTTCACGGCCACCTCGGCGCCGTCCTCCTGCTTGGCTCGATAGAATATCGAATAGTCGCCTGCAGCAAACGGCTCCCCAAGTTTCGTTTCCGCCGGGATTTTGTCCTCGATTTTTTGCCGGATTTCATCGGCGCTGTCGTCCAGACCGACGGCGTTGACCACCTCTGATGCGATCTTCATGAACGCATCCTTGAGCGCTTGATCCCTCAGCGTCGAAAGCGGTCTGCCACTCCACACCGACATAACTTCGTCGAGACCGCTAAGCTCAAGAATGTTCTTCTTGACCGCCTGAATCGGAACCCAAAGAATCTTGAGGTAACCTTTCTCCCGACGCTTGTGAAGGATCGGCAGTTCGGTGTTGGTTATGTAGTCCGAGTTGAGGAAATCATTGTCGACGAGTAGCAGCGCAATTTCGGCGCGCCCGAGCGCACTCCGGATTTTTTTCTTCCAGGCGTCATTCGGCGCTATTTGTTCGTCGTACCAGAGTTTGAACTTCTTCTTATAGACGCCATTCCCGATGGCTTTCTCAAACTGCTGACGCCACTTAATATCTTTTCGACTATAACTTATGAACACTGTCGCTGGCATCGAACTCCCCCGCGGAGACCGATTTCTGGGTGCAACTTTAGGTTCTCCATATTCCTTTACAAGCGGGATGATTGTTCGGGTGAGCCCGCCGTGCAAGCCTTTTGTGCGACAGGACCTGGGACGGCTTGTCGCAGAGCCCTTGGTTGATCAGGCGCCCCAGACCGGGCCCCCGCAGGGCATCCACAGAGCTAAGGCATTGCTACTGCAGGCATTTCAATGAGCTGATTTGCCCGACGAGGCTGGGCAAGAACTCGATCGGCTCTCGACGCGCTAGAAATCCATTCGCAGTCCGACGCTATGGCACGTAGAAAATTTCTATTGCTGTGCTCGTGTGAGCAACGCAGAGAATGACTTTCTACAGGTTGACTGTCGTTCTGAATACTTGCCCAGCCACGACGGGTCGGCTCCGCGAATTCCCGTCAAGCCCCTCCGCGAAAAATATTTCGCTTTTTCCGAAACCCAAATCAGGTGTATGTTTCGCGCCATCCCGCGCCCGATCCAGAGGGGCGCTTCGCGATCGTCACGAACGTCGGTGCGGGTTGCGATGGACGTGGCGGCGTCAACCGACGAGGGACGCCGGCGCGGACGGCGAAGGCGTGTGGTCCTGATCCCCCGATGCTGGGATCAAGCCGGCGAGTGATCTCGCCGATGACGGTGGCTATCAAAGCCCGGACACCGGGGAGAGCGCGTTATAAGCCGTAAACCATTGCGCAGGGAAGGCCGGATCGCACCGGTCGAACCTGTGGTGACTCGTGTGCTTTCCTTATCTTTTCCGCACACGAGGCTGTGGGTGCGACCAGCGCCCGGTCTTCCCTGCGCCCTCTGTTTCGAGAGGGACAACGAAATTGGAAAAACTCGGGCAAAACGTGCCGCGAGAGCAAGAACGCATGTCTGCCGTCATGGCAAGCGCGGGCCTAGCCCACCGCCCGCTCCGGCTCGATCTCGTTCTCCGTCACGACAACGTTGCGGCCGCGCTTCTTGGCTTGATAGAGCGCGCGATCGCAGCGGTCGATCATGTCCTCCATGGACTCACCGAGCTGGAATTCGCCGACGCCGATCGACACGGTGATGCCGGGCAGCTCCTCGCCGGTGGAGCGGCGGGTGATCCTGCCCTCGGCGATCCCGCGGCGGATGCGTTCGGCCGTCGCCGCGCAGGCGGCGAGATCCGCGCCGGGAAGAACTGCGATCAGCTCCTCGCCGCCATAGCGGGCCGCGAGATCGGTATCGCGCACCCGTTCACGCAGCGCTTTCGCCACCAGCCGGAGCACCTGGTCGCCGACGCCGTGGCCGAAATTGTCGTTGAACCGCTTGAAATGATCGATGTCGATCAGGAGCGCGCTGAGCGGCTGACCTTGTTCCATCGCCTGCACCTGCGCGGTGCGGAAGAATTCCTCCAGCGCGCGGCGGTTGGGCAATCCGGTCAACGTGTCGGTCCGCGCCCGCTCCTCCGATTTCGACAGCGATTCGCGGATCACATCGAGCTCGCGCGACTTTTCCGCGAACTGCGTCTCGAGTTTTGTCGCGCGCGTTGCGGCCTTGCGAAGCTCGTTCATCAAGGTCTTGACCAGAAGCCGCGGATCGACGCCGGCCTCGGAGCGGTCGGCGACCTCGCTGATCGCCTCCATCTGCGTCCGGTTGTCGGCAATGGCCGTGTTCAGGAATTGCTGCGCCGACTCCAGCACCGAATGCAACTGCTGGGAGACCTGATGAGTGACCGCGTCGTCGGTGCCCTTCGATCCGACATACGTCGTATAGAGGTCGCGGTTGGTCGCGGCGTCGAACTTGCGCTTGTTGGCGACCAGGATGTCGATGGTGCGCTTGAGCTCGGCCGGCGTGCCGAGCGCGTATTTGAACCAGACGTGGAAATTCTGCGGCGTCGGGGGAACGCGCTGCCGGGTGACGGCGAGCATAGCCTTTTCGGCCACCCCGGTCACGTACTCGAAATCCAGCTCGTCGAATGCGTCAGCCAAGGGTGTGCGCTTGCTTCGGTGCGGGGGGTCTATCTTTTCTTGTTGCTTGGGTATGAAGGTCTCACGAAATGATTAAGTGCCTGTCAATTCTGCTCGTTTTGGTTCCAGTTCGGAACGTCGCAACAATTCCCCTCCGAAGGCGCCTCCCGGCAGGTGCTAAACCGTTGACCCCGCAGCCGCTTTTGTGGCTAGTGTCCTGAACCCGAAATGGGCCCCAATCCCAACAAATCCCAAGCTATCCATGACCTCCGAACGCTACAACGCCCGCGAAGCCGAGCCGCGCTGGCAACGCCAGTGGGACGAAAAGGCGATTTTTTCGTCGAAAAACGACGATCCGCGGCCGAAATATTACGTGCTGGAGATGTTCCCCTACCCGTCCGGGCGCATCCATATCGGCCATGTCCGGAACTATACGCTCGGCGACGTGCTGGCCCGCTTCATGCGCGCCAAGGGCTACAACGTGCTGCATCCGATGGGCTGGGATGCGTTCGGCCTGCCGGCCGAGAACGCCGCGATCGAGCGCAAGGTGGCGCCGAAGGACTGGACCTACGAAAACATCGCCACGATGAAGAAGCAGCTCCGCTCGATCGGGCTGTCGCTCGATTGGTCCCGCGAGTTCGCGACCTGCGATCCCTCCTACTACAAGCATCAGCAGAAGCTGTTCCTGGACTTCCTGCGCGCGGGGCTGGCCGAGCGCGAGAAGCGCAAGATCAACTGGGACCCGGTCGACATGACCGTGCTCGCCAACGAGCAGGTGATCGACGGCCGTGGCTGGCGCTCGGGCGCCGTCGTCGAGCAGCGCGAGATGAACCAGTGGGTCTTCAAGATCACGAAGTACTCGCAGGAATTATTGGACGCGCTGGATACGTTGGACCGCTGGCCCGATCGGGTGCGCGTCATGCAGCGCAACTGGATCGGCCGCAGCGAAGGCATGCTGGTCCGTTTCGCGCTCGATCCGGCGACCGCGCCGAATGGCGAGAACGAGCTGAGGGTCTTCACCACGCGACATGACACGCTGTTCGGCGCCAAATTCATGGCGATTGCAGCAGACCATCCGCTGGCGCAGGCCGCGGCTGCGAAGAACCCGAAGCTTGCGGAATTCATTGCCGAGGTCAAACGGATCGGCACCGCGCAGGAAATCATCGACACCGCCGAGAAGCAGGGTTTTGACACCGGCATCCGCGCGCTCCATCCGTTCGATCCGAACTGGAAGCTGCCGGTCTACGTCGCCAACTTCGTGCTGATGGAATACGGCACCGGCGCGATCTTCGGCTGCCCGGCACACGACCAGCGCGACCTCGACTTCGTCAACAAATATGCGCTCGGCGTTACGCCGGTGGTCTGTCCTGACGGCCAGGACCCGAAAACCTTTGTCATCACCGACACCGCCTATGACGGCGAAGGCCGCATGATCAACTCGCGCTTCCTCGACGGCATGACCATCGAGCAGGCGAAGGAAGAAGTGGCGAAGCGGCTGGAGACCGAGGTCCGCGGTAATGCGCCGATCGGCGAACGCAAGGTGAATTTCCGCCTGCGGGACTGGGGCATTTCACGCCAGCGCTACTGGGGCTGCCCGATCCCGATGATCCACTGCCCGAAATGCGACGTCGTGCCTGTCCCGGATAGCGACCTGCCGGTGGTGCTGCCGGAGGACGTGACCTTCGACAAGCCCGGCAACGCGCTCGACCATCATCCGACCTGGAAGCACGTCACCTGCCCCAAATGCGGCGGCAAGGCGCAGCGGGAAACCGACACCATGGATACCTTTGTCGATTCGGCATGGTATTTTGCACGCTTCACCGACCCCTGGAACGAGGCGGCCCCGACCACGCGTGCCGTCGTCGATCGGTTGATGCCGGTCGACCAGTACATCGGCGGTATCGAGCACGCGATCCTGCACCTGCTCTACGCCCGCTTTTTCACCCGCGCGATGAAGGCCACCGGCCACATCGCATTCGACGAGCCGTTTGCCGGTCAGTACGCCCAAGGCATGGTCGTGCACGAAACCTACCGGAAAGCGGATGGAGGCTGGGCTGCTCCGGCCGAAGTGAAGATCGCGAACGACCCGAGTGGCCACCGCCACGCCACCCTGATCGACACCGGCGAAGAAGTTACAATCGGTTCGATTGAAAAGATGTCGAAGTCGAAGCGCAACACGGTCGACCCCGACGACATCATCGCGACCTATGGTGCCGACGTCGCACGCTGGTTCATGCTGTCGGACTCCCCGCCCGACCGTGACGTGATCTGGAGCGATGAGCGGGTGCAGGGTGCGTCCCGCTTCGTGCAGCGGCTGTGGCGGCTGGTGGGCGATTCCGCCGAGATCGCAAAGAGCGCGCCGGCGGCCCGGCCGGCCGCGTTCGGTTCGGACGCGCTGGCGCTGCGCAAGGCCGCCCATGGCGCGCTGGACAAGGTGTCCGGCGGCATCGAGCGGCTGCATTTCAATGTCTGCCTCGCCCATATCCGTGAATTCGCCAATGCGCTGTCGGAGGTGCTGGGCAAGGACGGTCAGCCGGCGGCGGATCTGGCCTGGGCTGTCAGAGAGGCCGCGCTCATCCTTGTTCAACTGATTTCCCCCATGATGCCGCATTTGGCGGAGGAATGCTGGGAGGTGCTGGGGCAGCAAGGGCTGATCTCGGAGGCCGCTTGGCCGCAAATCGAACGCGATTTGCTGGTTGAAGACAGCGTGACCCTGGTGGTCCAGGTCAATGGCAAGAAACGGGGTGATGTCACCGTGCCACGGGAGGCCCAAAATCCGCAGATTGAGGCTGCCGTTCTGGCTCTCGATGCAGTAAAACTCGCCCTGGGCGGCAAACCCGTCCGCAAGGTGATCGTGGTTCCCATGAGGATCGTGAATGTCGTCGGCTAAGGTCCGCATTGCTGTCCGGCTCATCGCCGTCGCCGGTCTCGCCGGCCTGACGGCCGGCTGCTTCCAGCCGATGTATGCCGAGCATGCCGACGGCAGCCCGGCGCTCCGCGACAAGCTGCTGACGGTCGATCTTCCGCCGGTCGACAAGCCCAACGCCTCGCGCGAGGCGCGGATCGGCGTCGAAATCCGCAATGCGCTGGCGTTCAAGCTTTACGGCAACGCCACCGGTGTGGCCCCGCTCTACAAGCTGGTGCTGCGCTTCTCGACCGGCCGCTCGTCGCTGATCGTCGATCCCAACACCGGCCTGCCGTCGAGCGAGAATTACGGCATCGATGCGCAGTTCAACCTGGTCGAGCTCGCGACCAACAAATCGGTCATGAACGGCAGCACCTTCTCCCGCGTGACCTACGACATGCCCGGATCCTACCAGCGCTTCGCCCGCTCCCGCGCCTTCCGCGACGCCGAAGACCGCGCCGCCCAGGAGATCGCGGAAAACATCCAGACCCGGATCGCCTCGTTTTTCGCGGCGGGGACCTGATCGCGCATGATCCGGAAAAGTGGGCACCGGTTTTCCGAAAAGATCATGCGCCAATAAATAATGGTCGCGCTACGCGGAAAAGACATCGACGCCTTCCTCGCCCGTCCCGATCCGGGCCGCCCGATCATCCTGCTTTATGGTCCTGATGCCGGCCTCGTGCGCGAGCGGGCCGATGCGCTGCTGAAGTCCGCGGTCGATGATGTCGACGATCCCTTTTCCATGGTGAAACTCGATGGCGACGAGCTGTCCGCCGAGCCATCGCGGCTGGTGGATGAAGCTTTGACGGTGCCGCTGTTCGGCGGCCGCCGCGCCATTCGCGTCCGCGCCGGTTCGCGCAATTTTGCCTCTGGCGTCGACACGCTGGCGGACACACCGCTGAAGGATTGCCGCGTGGTGATCGAGGCCGGCGATCTTCGGCCGGAGTCGCCGCTGCGCAAGGCCTGCGAGCGCGCCAAGACCGCGGTTGCGATCGGCTGCTATCCCGACGGCGAACGCGATCTCGCAAAACTAATGGATGACGAACTGCGCACCGCGAACCTGCGGATCGCGCCGGACGCCCGCGCCGCGCTGATGAGCCTGCTCGGCGGCGACCGCCAGGCCTCGCGCAACGAGCTGAAGAAGCTCACGCTGTTCGCGCATGGCGAAGGCGAGGTGACGTTGGACCATGTGATGTCGGTGGTTGCCGACGCGTCCGAACTGAAGCTCGATCCGATCGTCGACGGCGCCTTCGCGGGCAAGCCGGAGCTGGTCGAGAGCGAGTTCCAGAAGGCCATGATCGCCGGCACCTATCCCGGCGTCATCATCGCATCCGCCCAGCGCCAGGCGGCGTGGCTGCATAAATCGGCGCTGGCGATCGCCGATGGTGCGCCGGCATCGACCGTGCTCGACAGCGGTTTCCCGCGGCTGCATTTTTCGCGGAAGCCGATGGTCGAGGTCGCGCTGCGCAATTTTGCCCCGGCGCGCCTGGTCGCCATCATCGACCAGCTCGCGACCGCGGCGCTGGACATGCGCAAACAGACCGCGCTCGCCGCCGTCATCGCGCAACGCGCGCTGCTGTCGATTGCGGTGAATGCGAAGCGGAGGGGATGAATTTTGAAGGTCGTCATTCCGGGGCACCGCGCAGCGGTGAACCCGGAATCTGGAGATTGTTGGATCGAGATTCCGGGTTCGCGCTTCCGCGCGCCCCGGAATGACGAGCTTAAACTACCCGCTCCGCGCCAATCGCCGCATCACCTCATCGAGCTGCTCGAGGTTGCGGTAGCTGATCTGCACGGTGCCACCGGGGTCGCGATGATTGACACTGACATTCAGCCCGAGCGCATCGCTCACGCGCTTTTCCAGCGCGACCGTGTCGGCGTCCTTGGTCTTGCCGGCACCGCGCGCCTTTTGCGGCTTGCGCTCCGGCACACCCTCCTCGTGCGCCAGCGCCTCGGTCTGCCGCACGTTGAGGCCCTGCTCCACGATCTGCTTGGCGGCGGCGAGCGGATCGGGCACCCCGATCAGCGCGCGGGCGTGTCCCGCCGACAATTTGCCGGAGGCGATGTAGGCCTGCACCTCGGCCGGCAGTTTCGTCAGGCGCATCGTGTTGGCGACATGGCTGCGGCTCTTGCCGACGATTTTGGCGATGTCTTCCTGACTGCGTTTGAACTCGTCGGCGAGCGCGTGATAGCCCTGCGCCTCCTCCAGCGGATTGAGGTCTTCGCGCTGGACGTTCTCGATGATCGCAAGCTCCAGCGCGTCGCTGTCACTGACGTCAACGGGAACAATCGGCACCTCGTGCAGGCCGGCGGCCTGCGAGGCGCGCCAGCGCCGTTCGCCGGCGATGATCTCGTAGCGGTCATGCGCGCCCTTCACAGGCCGCACCACGATCGGCTGGATCACGCCATGCTGCCGGATCGAATTGGTGAGCTCGGCGAGCTCAACCTCGGAAAAGGCGCGGCGCGGGTTGCGCGGGTTGGGCTTGAGGAATTCGATCGGCACCTTGCGCTGCGCGCGCGGGCGGTCGACATGCGCGGCCTCGCCGCCGACATCGCCGATCAGACTTGCAAGACCGCGGCCCAGTCGCGAACGCGCTTCGTCGGCCATCGTCGCCAGCTCCCTTGGATTTACTCGTCGTACTCCGGCATTAGAAACCTGGATCGTAGGGTGGGCAAAGCGAAGCGTGCCCACCGCGCGGCGCGAAAGATGGCGGGCACGGGAAGACGCCTTTGCCCACCCTACGATCAGCTCGCCCGCATCTCGCGCTCGCGCTGGATCACCTCCGTCGCAAGCTTGAGATAGGCTTCGCTGCCGACGCATTTGAGGTCATAGACCAGCACCGGTTTGCCGTAGGACGGCGCTTCCGAAATGCGCACGTTGCGCGGGATCATGGTCTTGTAGACCTTGGTGCCCATGAACTGACGGACGTCGGCCACGACCTGGTTCGACAGGTTGTTGCGGGAGTTGAACATGGTCAGCACGATGCCGTGGATCGACAGGTTCGGGTTCAGCGTCGAGCGCACCTGCTCCACGGTCTGCAACAGTTGCGACAGACCTTCGAGTGCGAAGAACTCGCATTGCAGCGGCACCAGGATCGCATCCGAGGCGGCCATCGCGTTGACGGTGAGCAGGTTCAGCGAGGGCGGGCAGTCGATCAGCACATAGGTGTAGTCGGAGTCCGGCGAGACGTTGTTGTTCAACGCGGCGATCGCGTCGCGCAGGCGGAAGGCGCGGCCGGGCGTGGTGCCAAGCTCGAGCTCGAGGCCGGAGAGATCCATGGTCGAGGTCGCGATGTGCAGCCGCGGCACCGCGGTCGGCACCACGGACTCGCGGAGCTGCGCTTCGCCGACCAGCACATCATAGGTCGAGCACTCGCGATTGCGGCGATCGATGCCGAGACCGGTCGAGGCGTTGCCCTGCGGATCGAGGTCGACGATCAGTACGCGCTCGCCGATTGCCGCCAGCGCGGTGCCGAGATTGATCGCGGTGGTGGTCTTGCCGACGCCGCCCTTCTGGTTGGCGAGCGCCAGGATGCGTGGATGGCCGGGCAAATGATCCGCCCTATCCTCTTGATATTCTTGATCAATTACGCTCATTGCCGCCACCCTTTTGCTTTGGTCTGCTGCGTCAGCGTCGCTCGATCTGGTCGAGTTCGACGACCCAGCCCTGTCCGCCCGTCAGGCTGGAATGGAGATTTGGCTTGATATTCCAATATTTAGTAGCTTCGGTCAATTCCGCCTCAACATCTTGGCCCTTTAGAAACAGCGCTTTCGCGCCTTTTTTCACCAGGGGTTCCGCGAAGCCGATGAGTTGATTTAACGGAGCCAGCGCGCGTGCGGTGACGCAATCGATAGGCCCCGCGATCCTGTCCACAATATCTTCGATTGCGTCGAGATGCACGATTCCCGGAGCCGAAGTGATTCGCAATGCCTCGCGCAGGAAGGCCGCTTTCTTGGCATTGCGTTCGACCAGATGGACTATCGCCCCCGGCGTCTCGGACAGCGCGCAAGCCAGTACCACGCCAGGGAAGCCTGCGCCGCTGCCGAGATCGACCCAAGTCTTCGCGGTCGGCGCCAACGTCAGGAGTTGAAGTGAGTCGGCGACGTGGCGCGTCCAGAGATGAGGGAGCGTCGACGGCGCGACCAGGTTGGTCTTGGCCTGCCATTCCCGGAGGAGGTCGAGATAGCACTCGAGCCGCGCCTCTGTTTCACGTGAAACGGGGACGAGCGCCAAGGCCTCGGCTTTGTCGGATGACACGACCGAGGGAGGGTGGGAGGGAGGTTGAATGGCTCTGTCCTTCGGTCGCTGTTTCACGTGAAACGTCCTCAGGCCGTCGCTCTGGAAGTCTTCCGCGCTTCGCGGCGAAGATAGGCGGCCAGGATGCCGAGCGCCGCCGGCGTCATGCCGTCGATGCGGCCCGCCTGCCCCACGGTCCAAGGCCGCTTGGCCGAGAGCTTGGCGCGGACCTCGTTGGAGAGGCCGGGCACGAGGCCGTAGTCGATATTGCCGAGTACCATCCCCTCGTCCCGGCGAAAGGCATCGACGTCGGCGGTCTGGCGCTTGAGGTAGACGTCATACTTGGCGTCGATCTCGAGATACACGGCGATGGCTGGGTCAATGGCCGACAGCTCCGGCCAGATCGCCCTCACCTCGGTCCAGCCGACGTCAGGATACGCCAGAAGCTCGAACGCGGAGCGGCGCTGGCCGTCCTTGTTCAGCGCGAGCCCGTGCCTGGCCGCTTCGTTCGGGGTGATGGTAAGCGACTTGGACAGCCGCCTAGCGTCCTCCAGCGCCGCCATCTTGGTCTGGTGGCGCTGCCGGCGAGCCTCGCCGACGCAGCCGAGCGCGATGCCCTTGTCGGTCAGGCGCTGGTCGGCATTGTCGGCCCGCAGCGTCAGCCGGTACTCCGCGCGCGAGGTGAACATCCGATAGGGCTCGGTGATCCCGCGGGTGACGAGATCGTCGATCATCACACCGAGATAGCCGTCGGCCCGGTCGAACACGATCGGAACGGCCCCGCCGGCAGACAGCGCCGCATTGAGTCCTGCCACTAGGCCTTGTGCGGCGGCCTCCTCATAGCCGGTGGTGCCGTTGATCTGCCCGGCCAGGAAAAGACCACTCAGCCGGCGGGTCTGCAGGGTCGGATCGAGCTCGCGCGGATCGACATGGTCGTATTCGATGGCGTAGCCCGGCCGAACCATCTTGACCCGCTCCAGTCCGGGGATGGAGGCCAGGATCGCGAGCTGGACCTCTTCCGGCAGCGAGGTGGAGATGCCGTTGGGATAGACCGTGGTGTCGTCGAGCCCTTCCGGCTCCAGGAAGATCTGGTGGCCGTCGCGGTCGCCGAACTTGACGATCTTGTCCTCGATCGAGGGGCAATAACGCGGGCCCGAGCTCTTGATCTGGCCGGAGTACATCGGTGAGCGATGCACGTTGGCCCGGATCACTTCGTGCGTAGCCCGCGTGGTGCGGGTGATGCCGCACTGGATCTGCGGCGTGGTGATGCGGTCGGTCATGACCGAAAACGGCTCCGGCGGATCGTCGCCGGGCTGCATCTCGACCGCCGCCCAGTCGATACTAGTGCCATCGAGCCGGGGCGGCGTACCCGTCTTGAGCCGGCCGAGCGTGAAGCCCGCACGCTCGAACGATTTCGAAAGCCCCATCGCCGGGGCCTCGCCAACCCGCCCCGCCGGCCAGTTCTTCTCGCCGAGATGGATCAGGCCGCGCAGAAAGGTGCCGGTCGTGACCACGACCGCACCGGCGGAAAGCTGCCGGCCGTCGGCCAAGCGGATGCCGGTGACACGGCCACCCTCGACCAGAAGCTCGTCGGCCTCACCCTCGATCACGCTGAGATTGGCGGTCTCGCGGATGGCGGTCTGCATCGCGGCGGCATAGAGCTTTCGGTCGGCCTGGGCGCGGGGCCCGCGGACTGCCGGACCCTTGCGCCGATTGAGCATCCGGAACTGGATGCCCCCAGCGTCCGCCACGCGGCCCATCAGGCCGTCCATGGCGTCGACCTCGCGAACCAGATGGCCCTTGCCAAGACCACCGATGGCGGGATTGCAGGACATCGCCCCGATGGTCGTAAACTTATGCGTGACCAACGCCGTCCTGGCGCCCACTCGCGCGGACGCGGACGCGGCCTCGCAGCCGGCATGACCGCCACCGATCACAATGACGTCGAACGATTTTGGGGTCGAAAGCATGGTGGAATTTCTATCGTGGGAAGGCGAAAGTCGAAAGACGTTTCACGTGAAACGGTCAAATTTCGAGATCCAAGGAGCCGATAAAGACGAATGTTTCACGTGAAACAGGGCCCGGGACGGAACCCGAATTCCGATGTTTCACGTGAAACATTCGTTAACCATCCTTCTTAACCAACCATCAATCGGTTGAATCAAGGACTAGCACTACTTTCCGATACAGAACTCGCGGAAGATCACATCCAGGATATCCTCGACGTCGACGCGCCCGAGCAGCCGCCCCAGGGAAAAGGCCGCCGACCGGAGATCCTCTGCCGCCAGCTCTTCGCCCTGCGCGATCGCGGCGACGCTTCGCTCCAGGGCAATCACGGTATCTTCGAGCAAGCGCCGCTGACGCTGTCGCGTGATCAGGGCGCCCTCGTTCGCGCCAAAGTAATCCGCGGCGAACGCAACCAAGGCGGCGATGAGCTCTGAAAGACCCTCACCTCGGGCGGCGGAAATCCTGAACCCCCGAACCGCCGATTTCCCCGAGCCACTCCCGGCCGGATCGAGATCGATCTTGTTTCGCACCAGCCAGACCGGCGCGACGGCGCCCTGCTCGATCGCCGCGCCATCGGCGTCCACAAGCCACAACACCAGATCGGCTTCGGCTGCCCTGGCGCGCGCCCGCCGGACACCCTCCTGCTCCACGGGATCGTCGGTCTCGCGAATGCCGGCGGTGTCGATGACCGTCACCGGATAGCCGTCGAGATCGAGCTGCACCTCGATGATGTCGCGCGTGGTGCCGGCGCGCGGCGAGACGATCGCGACCTCGCGCCGCGCGAGCTGATTCATCAGCGTCGACTTGCCGACATTCGGCGGCCCCGCAATCGCGACCACCAGACCGTCGCGCAGGCGCTCGGTCCGGCCCTGTGCCGCAAGCACTTGCCTAATCTCGCCAAGCAGCGCCCCGACCTTCTCCAGCGCCGGCGCGATCAGCTCCGCCGGCACATCGCCCTCGTCGGAAAAATCGATGCCGGCTTCGATCAGCGCCTGCGCCTCGATGATCTGCTTCCGCCAATTGCGCGCGCGATCACCGAGCAGACCTTTCAACTGGCGCAGCGCCTGCCGGCGTTGGCGATCGGTGTCGGCATGAATGAGATCGTCGAGGCCTTCGGCTTCGGTGAGGTCGAGCTTGCCGTTCTCGAACGCCCGCCGCGTAAATTCACCGGGCTCGGCCGCGCGAAAATTTTTTATCGCCGACAGCGAAGCGAAGAGAGACGCGAGCACGGCGCGTCCGCCATGGACATGAAACTCGGCGACGTCTTCACCGGTGGCACTCGCAGGTCCCGGAAACCAAAGCACGACTGCGTCGTCGATGGCTTGGCCGCTCACGTCGCGCAGCAGAGCCCGTGTTGCGATTCGCGGCGATGGAATTTTTCCAGCGAGCTGCTTCAGAGCCGCGCCAGCCTCAGGCCCGGACACGCGGACGATGGCGATCGCGCTGGGCGTCCGTCCTGAGGACAAAGCAAAGATGGTTTGGTCGCGCGGGTGCATGGCCTAATAGAGCGGCTCTCATTGAAACGGCAATGTCCCTCGAAGCATCATTCATGTTGCACCGCAGCATTTTTACCCACTGCGGTTCCCGCTCGGCACTGCACGCAAAAAAGGGCGCCCGCAGGCGCCCTCTCCACCAACGAGCCGAAACCGGCTCAGGTATTCATCGATTCGAAGAACTCGGCGTTGCTCTTGGTGCTGCGGAGCTTGTCGAGCAGGAAGTCGATGGCGTCCATGGTGCCCATCGGATTGAGGATCCGGCGCAGCACGTACATCTTCTTCAACACCTGCGGATCGGTGATCAGCTCTTCCTTACGGGTACCGGAACGAGAAATATCGATCGCCGGGAAGGTGCGCTTGTCCGAAACCTTGCGGTCGAGGATAAGCTCGGAGTTACCGGTGCCCTTGAACTCTTCGAAGATGACTTCGTCCATGCGGCTGCCGGTATCGACCAGCGCGGTCGCGATGATGGTGAGCGAGCCGCCCTCCTCGATGTTGCGCGCGGCGCCGAAGAATTGCTTCGGCCGTTGCAGCGCGTTGGCGTCGACACCGCCGGTCAGCACCTTGCCCGACGACGGCACCACCGTGTTGTAGGCGCGGCCAAGACGCGTGATCGAATTGAGCAAGATCACGACATCGCGGCCATGCTCGACCAGGCGTTTTGCCTTCTCGATAACCATCTCGGCGACCTGGACGTGACGCACCGCCGGTTCATCGAAGGTAGAAGAAACCACCTCGCCCTTCACCGATCGCTGCATGTCCGTGACTTCTTCCGGCCGCTCGTCGATCAAGAGCACGATCAGATAACAGTCGGGATGATTGGCGGTGATGGAATGTGCGATGTTCTGCATCAGCACGGTTTTGCCGGTGCGCGGCGGCGCGACGATCAATGCGCGCTGGCCTTTGCCGATGGGGGCTACGATGTCGATAACCCTTGCAGAAAGGTCTTTTCTGGTGGGGTCGTCGATTTCCATCCGGAAGCGCTGATTGGGGAACAGCGGTGTGAGGTTGTCGAAATTGACCTTGTGCTTGGACTTTTCAGGGTCCTCGAAATTCAGCGTGTTGACCTTGAGCAGCGCGAAGTAACGTTCGCCTTCCTTGGGGCTGCGGATGTGGCCTTCGATGGTGTCGCCGGTGCGAAGGCCGAAGCGGCGGATCTGCGACGGCGAGACATAGATGTCGTCCGGGCCAGGGAGGTAATTCGCATCCGGCGAGCGGAGGAACCCGAAGCCGTCGGACAAGACTTCGACGACGCCTTCGCCGACAATGTCGGTCTCGGCTGCCGCGAGCTGTTTCAGTATCGCGAACATCAGCTCCTGCTTGCGCATGGTGCTGGCATTTTCGACCCCATTCTCTTCGGCAAACGAAACGAGTTCCGCCGGCGTCTTGGATTTGAGGTCTTGGAGTTTGATTTCCCGCATTGGGGTGGTCCTGTGGGGTAACTATCGAAAAGAGGGGGTGCGAGGTGGCTTCAGGAAAAGCGGGCTCGAAAAAGAAGGCCCGCAGGTCAAAGCAAGGAAAGCGCCGTTTGAGGCTTCAAACCTGATGCGGCGGCCGGTTTAAACCGGAACGCGACGACATCCGCCTGCGTGGGGTGGGATAAACGCAATATAGAAAATCGTTCGACATTCCGCAAGCAGCCCAAATGCCCAACCCGGTTACAAACTGGCTCAAGAAAACGGCTTGACGATCACCAGGATCACGATAGCAATCATCAATACCGTCGGCACTTCATTGATAATGCGATAGAATTTCTGGCTGTACGGGTTGCGGTCGGCGGCAAAAGCGCGCACGCAGCGCACGAAAAAGCCGTGGATAGCCGAAAGCACTAGCACCAGTAGAAGCTTCAAGTGAAACCAACCGGACAAATACCAATGTCCGGCCCAGGCGAGATAGATTCCAGCGAGCCAGGTCACGATCATCGCCGGATTGATGATCGCCTGCAGAAGCCGCCGCTCCATCACCTTGAAGGTCTCGGACTGCTTCGAGCCGATTTCGGCCTCGCAGTGGTAGACGAACAGGCGCGGCAGATAGAGCATTCCCGCCATCCAGGAGATGACTGCAATCACATGCAGCGCCTTGATCCACTCATACATCTCTGGGGTGTCCCGCCATCAGCGCCGCAGCTTTCCGCGATCGGTCCCGAAATCCGATGATCGATTTGCGCCGAGACCTGTCCGCAAGCAAGCCTTGTCTAAACTAAATTTAGATTCTTAAAGTTTAAGTCTTAGGTGACGGTGGATTGGACTCACGCAGCGCCATCCGCACAATCCGGAAGGCTTGTTCACATCCCTCAACATTTTTGGAATGCTGATGGCAGAGCCGAATTACGGCTCCGGATTCAGTCTCTTAAGGGAACACGTCGGCAGCTTATGCAGAGACAAGTCCACACAACCCCACTATCATGGTGGGAGCCGGGCCGACTTTTCCTTTTGCGAGGGGATGTGAACAAACGGCTGGGTTATCCAAGGGCAGGGAACCGGCGCCCGATTCTCGTCACCGAGCTCCACAGGGATTCACAGGACACACAGGATCGACGTGCCCACGACGAGCAATTATTTCCATCTGCATCTGGTCTCCGATTCGACCGGCGAAACGCTGATCACGGTGGCGCGCGCGGTGGCCGCGCAATACGCCAATGTGACCGCCGTCGAGCACGTCTATCCCTTGGTGCGCAGCCAGAAGCAGCTCGACCGGGTGCTGGACGAGATCGAGGAAGCGCCGGGCATCGTGCTGTTCACGCTGCTTGAAAGGGATCTGGTGCTGAAGCTCGAGACCAAGTGCAAGGAAATCAACATTCCGAGTTTTTCGATCATCGGCCCGGTGATGCAGCTGTTCGAGGCCTATCTCGGTGCGGCGACGGCGGGCCGGGTCGGCGCGCAGCACGTGCTCAATGCCGAATATTTCAAACGCATCGACGCGCTGAACTACACCATGATGCATGACGACGGCCAGCATGTCGAAGGCCTCGAGGAAGCTGACGTGGTCCTCGTCGGGGTCTCCCGCACCTCGAAAACGCCGACCTCGATCTATCTCGCCAATCGTGGCGTGCGCACCGCCAATGTGCCGCTGGTGCCGGGCATTCCGCTGCCGCACCAGCTCGAGCATCTGACCAAGCCCCTGGTGGTCAGCCTGCACGCGACGCCGGAGCGGCTGATCCAGGTCCGGCAGAATCGGCTGCTCAGCATGGGCGCGGGTCCGAGCAACGACGAATATATCGACAAGCAGGCGGTCGCCGACGAAGTCGCCTTTGCGCGTCGCCTGAGTGCGAAATTCAACTGGGCGCAGCTCGACGTGACGCGGCGGTCGATCGAGGAAACCGCGGCCGCCGTGCTGAAACTTTATGCCGACCGGCAGCGGGCGCGGCTTTCCGAATGATTTGTCGATGACGCTCTGGCGCGGACAACGCCCGCTGATCCTGGCTTCGCAAAGCCGTGCGCGCGAAATGCTACTGGCCAGTTCCGGCCTTCGGTTCGAGGCCATGCCGGCGGATATCGACGAGCGCGGCCTGCAGCTTGGCTCAAAACTTTCGGGCCCGGCTGAAATCGCCAGTCTCCTCGCGCGCGAGAAGGCGCGCTGGGTATCGGCGCGAAGGGCCGGACATTATGTCGTCGGCGCCGACCAGACCCTGGCGCTGGGCAGCCGGCTCTTTAATAAGCCTGACGGACGCGCCGCGGCGGCCGAGCAATTGCGGGCGCTTTCCGGGCAGACGCATGAGCTGCACTCGGCAATTGCCGTCGTGCTGGACGGCAAGATAATGTTCGAGACCGTGGCGGTGGCGCGGATGACCATGCGGCCTTTGAGCGGAGATGACATCCGCATCTATCTCGATGAAGCGGGGGAAGCGGTGACCACGAGTGTCGGCGCCTATCAGCTCGAAGGCCTGGGCGTGCATCTGTTCGAGCGGATCGAAGGCGACCACTTTACGATATTGGGCCTGCCTCTCCTGCCCCTGCTCGCCTTTCTCCGCCGCGAGCGGCTGATCGGACTATGAGCGCATGCTGATCCTTGGACTGACCGGCTCGATCGGGATGGGCAAATCGACCACCGCAAAGCTGTTCGCGGAGGCCGGCGTTCCCGTCTATGACGCCGATGCAGCCGTCCATCAATTATATGAGGGCGAGGCGGTGCCGGCGATCGAGGCCGCCTTTCCCGGTACCACCGCCGACGGCAAGGTCGACCGCGCCAGGCTTTCCGCGCGCGTGGTCCATGATCCCGCGGCCATGAGACAATTGGAGCAGATCGTGCACCCGATGCTGGGCGCGTCGCGGCAGAAATTCTTTGACGATGCGGAGGCCGCCGGTGCGCCGATCGCGGTGGTCGACGTGCCGCTGTTGTTCGAGACCGGCGGGGAGAAGCGCGTTGATGCGGTTGTCGTGGTCACGACCTCGCCGGAGCTGCAGCGCGAGCGCGTGCTGGCACGCGGAACCATGGACGAGGAAAAGCTCAACTCCATCCTCGCCCGGCAGATGCCGGATGGCGAAAAGCGCAAACGCGCCGATTTCATCGTGGATACCTCGCATGGACTTGATCCGGTACGGGCACGCATCCGCGACATTCTGGCCGAGGCTGTTAAGATGCCGCGGCGGCGGGCCTGATTCGCCGCTTTCTGTTTGATCGCTCATGCGCGAAATCGTTCTCGATACCGAAACCACCGGCCTTGATCCGCTGCGCGGCGACCGCCTGGTCGAGGTCGGCTGCATCGAGCTGATCAACCGCATGCCGACGGGCCAGACCTTTCACCGCTACATGAATCCGGAGCGGGAGATGGCGGCGGAAGCTTTCGCGGTGCACGGCCTCTCGACCCAGTTCCTCTCCGACAAGCCGTTCTTCCACGAGGTGGTCGAGGATTTCCTGGCCTTCATCGGCGACGCGCCGCTGGTGATCCACAACGCATCCTTCGACATCAGCTTCATCAATGCCGAGCTCGATCGCATCAAGCGGCCGCCGATCCCGCGCGAGCGGCTGGTCGATACACTCCTGCTCGCCCGACGCAAGCATCCGGGCGTCTCAAACCGGCTCGATGACCTCTGCTCGCGCTATGCGATCGACAACTCCCACCGCACCAAGCACGGTGCCTTGCTCGACGCCGAGCTGCTGGCCGAGGTCTATGTCGACCTGATCGGCGCGCGGCAGTCGCAATTGATCCTGGCGTCGGAGACCCGTGAGATTCGCGTTGGCGCCACGGGCGAAATGCCGCGGCGGCAGCGCGTCGCACCACTTACGATTCGCGTGACCGATGCCGACCGCGAGGCGCATCGCGCCTTTGTCGCCACGCTCGGCGACAAGCCGATCTGGATGGATTATTTGCCCGCTACTTAACTCGGCTTGGTGGCCATCGCGGCCTGCCGCTCCACGTTCTGGCGGTAGAGACCGACGAAATCGACCGGATCCAGCATCAGTGGCGGGAAGCCGCCGTCGCGAACGGCGGTCGCGATGATCTCGCGCGCGAACGGGAACAACAGCCGCGGGCATTCGATCATGACCAGCGGATGCAGCTGCTCTTTCGGCACGTTCGCGATGCGGAATACGCCGGCATAGGCGAGCTCGAAGCTGAAGATCATCTTGCCGCCGTTCTCGGCCTTGCCGTCGATATTCAGCGTCACCTCGAATTCGGTCTCGGACATGTTATTGGCGCCGACATTGATCTGGATATTGATCTGCGGCGGCTGCGCCTGCGGCTGCAGCGACTGCGGCGCGTTCGGGTTCTCGAACGACAGGTCCTTGGTGTATTGCGCCAGCACGTTGAGCTGGGGAGGAGCGCCTGCCCCGGGAGGGCTACCGTTGCCGTTGGTCATGAAAATACTCTCCAAAAAGGGGGCCGACGTCGGGGCGAGTGGCTAACATAGCCCTGCCCGCCTCCACAAGGACGGCCATGACCTCCAAAACGCCTGTTGTGGCCTTATCTTGGCCCGGTGTCGCCGGAAAGCTTAACGACATTTAGCAATTGGCGCCTTTAATCGTCCGAAGTGATGCCTTAAACGATTGAATATGCGCGATTTCCGCTCACGATCGGATTTCCCCTTGGCAGCAAAAGGCGCTACAATTTGTGCGTCCGAAACGCCATTGGCCGGGCAAGATTTCGAGCCTACATCCTGCAGACTCAAATCAGTGATGTAGTGTCTAGCCATCCCCCTTGAAGACGGGAACGCTGTAGCGCCGGGCCCGTTACCGGCAAAGACCAGAAAGCGGAACCAGACGTGGATATTTACACCATCATCTTCCTGGCGTTGGCAGTTTTCATTTTCCTGCGCCTGCGCAACGTGCTCGGACAGCGCACCGGCAACGAGCGGCCGCCGTTCGACCGCACCGCGCGCAACACCGTTCCGGGGGCGCCGGATGCCAATGTCGTTCCGATCCCGGGCAAGGTGATCGACCAGGCGCCATTGGCGCCAACCGCCGACGTTACGCCGGCGACCGACCGTTGGAAGGGGCTGGCGGAGGCCGGCACCCCGATGGCGCAGGGACTGGATGCGATTGTGGCACAGGATTCCTCCTTCGACCCCAGGCATTTCCTCTCCGGCGCGCGCAGCGCCTATGAGATGATCGTGCTCGCCTTCGCCAATGGCGACCGCCGCGCGCTCCGCGACCTCTTGTCGTCCGAGGTCTATGACAGCTTCGAGACGGTCATCAAGGATCGCGAGAAGCACGAGCAGAAGACCGAGACGCGCTTCGTCTCGATCGACAAGGCCGAACTGGTCGGCGCCGAGGCGCGCGACCGCACGGCGCAGCTCACCGTTCGTTTTGTGTCGCAGATGATTTCCGTCACCCGCGACAAGTCCGGCACGATTGTCGACGGCAATCCGGACAAGGTGGCCGACATCACCGACGTCTGGACCTTTGCCCGCGACACCTCCTCACGCGATCCGAACTGGAAGCTGGTTGGCACGGGAAGCGCGCACTGACGTCTCGCGTTTGCAGCGATGCCTCGCGGTGCTGGTTGTCGCCGCGGTGGCACAATCGCTGATGCCGTTCGTGGCGCTGGCGGCGCACCGCTGGCGGTCGCATCCTCCGGCGGAACCGCGTCGCGCTGAACGCACCCTGCCCTATCCCAGGCTCGATCTCCCGCCCGAGATCAACGGCAGCCAGTATTTTCCGGTTTCCTGGTCCGACGTTCCCGGCTGGAACGACGACGACCAGCTCGCCGCCTATCAGACCTTTCGCGCAAGCTGCAAGTCGATCGCCGCACAGCCCGCCGACGCGCCGCCGGATTCGCGCGCAATAGGTGCCACACTGCGCGAGCCGTGCCATGCGGCCCGCGTGACCGAGATTTCCGACGGCGCGAGGGCGCGTGCCTTCTTCGAGCAGAATTTCGTGCCGCTGGAGATATCGAGGCTCGGGCAGGATGCCGGCTTCGTCACCGGCTATTACGAGCCGATCATCGAGGGATCGCGGACCCAGAACGAGGTCTACAATGTGCCGGTCTACCGGCGCCCCTCCAACCTGTTCATGCGCGGCTATTCGCAGGCCTCGCCCGACCTGCCCAACAAGGGCCCGGTGTTCCGCAAGATCGGCCGCCGCAAGCTCGTGCCCTATTACGACCGCGGCGAGATCGAGGATGGCGTGCTCGACGGCCGCGGGATCGAAATGATCTGGCTCAAGGACCAGACCGATTTGCTGTTCGCGCAGATCCAGGGCTCGGCGCGGATTCTCCTCCCTGACGGCTCGACCGTGCGCATCAACTACAATTCCTACAACGGCTATCCCTACACCGCAGTCGGCCGCGTCCTGGTCGACCGCGGCATCTTCACGCGCGAAGAAATGACGATGCAGAAGATCAGGGAATGGATGGAAGCCAACCCTGAAGGCGCCAAGGACGTGCGGCGGCAGAACCGCTCCTATGTGTTTTTCCGCGAGGTGCAGCTTGGCGACAAGGACGAGGCGGTCGGCGCCCAGGGCATTCCGCTGACGCCGGGCCGCTCGATCGCGGTCGACAAGGCGCTGCACGTCTACGGCACGCCGTTCTTCATCGCCGGCGAACTGCCGATCGAGTCGGAGAAATCAAAGACACCGTTCCACAGGCTGATGATCGCGCAGGACACGGGCTCGGCCATTGTCGGTCCTGCGCGCGCGGATCTTTATTTCGGCGCCGGGCCGGATGCCGGAAAGATCGCCGGCCGGCTCAAGAGCAATATGCGCTTTGTGATGCTGGTGCCCAGGAGCCTCGATCCCGTGGCGCGCGGCCGGAAGCTGCCGCTGCCGGATGCGCGTCCGTCGGCGCAGATCGCAAGGCTGTTCCCGCAGACGGCGCCTGCCCCGGCTGCGGCAAAGGATCAGTCCAAAGTTCAGCTCAAGGACCAGAAGACGGCGTCCTCGACATCAACCCCGACGGTGGGGCAGACCGCGACCACGGTGCCGCTGCCGGCTGAGCGTCCGAAGAGCGCGCCGCCACCCGAGGTTCACCACAGAAGTGAGCCGCGGCATATCCGCCATCCATGAAACGGCCGTCGTCGTTCTCGATGCCGGAACTGCCGCCCGGCCCGCGCAAGCGCCATCTCAGCGAAGAGGAGCGCGCGCTCTGGGATAGCGTTGCGCGCCAGGTCAAGCCGCTGCGGAAGAAGCCGCGCGCTGCCAAGCACGTGGCTTCCCCGCACGCCGAACCGCCGGTTTCAAGGCCGGCCGCTTCGCCAAGGCCAATTCCATCTGTCCAGGCGCCAAAGCCCGGCAAGCCGGCCGTACCGCCGCTCGCGCCGCTCGGCCGCCGCGGGCGTTCGCGCCTTTCACGCGGCAAGGATGAGATCGATGCCAGGCTTGACCTGCACGGCATGACGCAGACCCGCGCGCATCGAGCGCTGCACGGCTTTCTGCAGCGAGCGCATCATGACGGCCTCACCTTCGTGCTCGTCATCACCGGCAAGGGCAAGGTCGGCGGCGAAGCCGAGCGCGGCGTGCTGCGCCGCCAGGTACCGCAATGGCTGAGCCTGCCCGAATTCCGTTCGCTCGTGGTGGGCTTTGAAGAGGCCCATATCGGCCATGGCGGCGAGGGCGCGCTCTATGTGCGGGTCAAGCGGGCGCGAATTTAGAACGGCCTGACAATCCCGACGCGCGGGATCAGCGTGACGATGGTCCCGAAAATCGTGGTCTTGCGATCATCGGACGGAATCGGCGGCACCTCGCGCGACGCTGGCAATGTCTTCACGGCGTGCAGGATCAGGAACAGGCAGACCGCCCAGTTGGAAACCCATCGGGAATAATCGAACACGATTGCGAACATGACGAGATAGCCAAGGCTGACGCCGATCAGCGCGATGACGACGAGGAGCCGGTGCGCATCGTCGCGCAGCGCGCGTATCGTTGCCGCGAAATACCGCCACAGCGGCGTGTGCAGCCAGATCAAGAGCGCGAATACCGGCACGCCCAGGATGTTCGAGGGCATGCGCGCCCAGGTATCGGAAATCTCCTTCGAGAGCGGCTGATACCAGATGTAGGAAAAGCCCAGGAGATCGGTCCGCGAGGGATCGGCCATCCGGCTTCTCAGATAGTCGACGAACTCGGCTTCGGTGATCGGCATCGTTCCCCGGAATTGCACGAAGACGAAGAGTACGCCGAGTGCAAGCGTCGCGGCGATGCCGGCGGCGACGTTCGATCGGCCCGCGCCCACAACCAGATAATGCCTGAGTACCACGATGACGGCGATGGTCGGCACATACATCAGGAGATGGATGTGATGGATCAGGATCAGCACGATCGAGAACAGCGCGGCGAGTGAACAAACCCGATCTATTGTGCCGGTACGAGCAGGAGAACAATCGCAAACAGGCAGCCATAGATGTCGAAATGGCCGAGCGTGTGCATGAAATTCTTGAAGAAGAACGGAGAGCCCGCCATGAACAGGAATAGCGGCAACTTTTTTTCGTCGAAGACAAAAGTGCGTTCAAACAGGTAAATGAACAGGCCCAGCGTGATGAGCCATACCGCGCCGGCCAAAGCGAACACCAGCCAAACCGGCACCTTGGCCGCAAACAGCGCGACCGCCGCGCCGATCAGTGCGCGCTTGATGAAGCCGAATCGATAGTCGACCAGAAGATGGATGTAGGGAACGTGGGGCGGCAGCCCGATTTTGTGCAGGAAAACCCCAATGATAATCAGCGGGTCGATGACAAGCATCACCCGCCAGGGGTTATTCAATGCCCCCAAATTCATTGAGCCCCTCTCAATGCCCTCCCCGGCCAGCCAAACCGGGATCTCTCACCACCAATTTATATTGATCTAAGGCGGGGGCCGCCAGCGTCCAGATGATTAACGTCTCATCATGAGTACGCCTTCGCGTGCGCGATTGCGTGCCAGGCAGGGACGACGAGGGGTAGGCAGCTTACAGGCAGCTTACAAGATGAACCGGCTCAGATCGGCGTTCCTGGCGAGGTCGCCGACATGCTTCTGCACATAATCGGCGTCGACCTGGACGGTTTCGCCGTTGCGGTCGGGCGCGGTGAAGGAGATTTCGTCCAGCACCCGCTCCATCACCGTCTGTAGCCGCCGCGCGCCGATGTTCTCGACCGTCGAATTGACGGCGACCGCGACGTCGGCGAGCGCATCGATGGCGCTGTCGGTGATGTCGAGCGTCACGCCCTCGGTTTGCATCAGCGCCACATACTGCTTGATCAGCGAGGCCTCGGGCTCGGTCAGGATGCGCCGCATGTCATCGCGGGTCAAAGGCTGCAGCTCGACCCGGATCGGCAGCCGGCCCTGCAGCTCCGGCAGCAGGTCTGACGGCTTTGCGATATGGAAGGCGCCTGATGCGATGAACAGGACATGGTCGGTCTTGACCGCGCCATGCTTGGTCGAGACCGTGGTGCCTTCGATCAGCGGCAACAGGTCGCGCTGCACGCCTTCGCGGGAAACATCGCCGCCGACGCGGCCATCGCGGACGCAGATCTTGTCGATCTCGTCGAGGAACACGATGCCGTTGTTCTCGACCGCGTGGATCGCTTCCTGCGTCAGCTGGTCGTTGTCCAGCAGCTTGTCGGATTCCTCGTTGACGAGGAGTTCGTGCGAGCCCTCGACCGTCAGCCGGCGGGTCTTGGTGCGCCCGCCAAGCTTGCCGAAGATATCGCCGAGCGAGACTGCGCCCATCTGCGCGCCCGGCATGCCCGGGATTTCGAACATCGGGAAGCCGCCGCCGGAGGACTGCGTCTCGATCTCGATTTCCTTGTCGTTGAGCTCGCCGGCGCGGAGCTTCTTGCGGAATGAATCGCGCGTCGCGGCGCTCGAATTGGGCCCGACCAGCGCATCGAGCACGCGCTCTTCCGCCGCGAGCTGGGCGCGGGCCTGCACGTCTTTGCGCTTTCTTTCGCGCACCTGGATGATGGCGACCTCGACGAGGTCGCGGATGATCTGCTCGACGTCGCGGCCGACATAGCCGACTTCGGTGAATTTGGTCGCCTCGACCTTGATGAACGGCGCGCCGGCAAGCTTGGCCAGCCGCCGCGCAATCTCGGTCTTGCCGACGCCGGTAGGCCCGATCATCAAAATGTTCTTCGGCAGCACTTCCTCGCGCAAGCCGCCATTGAGCTGCTGCCGCCGCCAGCGGTTGCGAAGTGCGATCGAGACCGCGCGCTTGGCGTCGGCTTGGCCAATGATGAAGCGGTCGAGTTCGGAAACGATTTCGCGGGGGGAGAAGTCTGTCATGGCCATTAGCTAAGGTCGGAGCGCGGATGGGACAAGCTATATTTTCAGATGATGGGTGGCCCTGCCTGCCAATGCCGGATGGTATCGAGCGGGTAGAGCAGCATGATAATGTTGAGTGCCAGATTGTCGCGGATGTGGAGGCCAACCAGCACTTCGAAGGCAATCGCGAGCGCCACCGTCGCTGCGACGGGCAATGTCTTCGCAAGCATGAAACCGGCGGCCATCGCGAGCGTGTCCGAGATCGAATTGACAATGCTGTCGCCATAATAATCCAGCGAGACCGTCCCGGCGCGATAGCGCTCGATGATGAAACTGGAATTTTCGACCAGTTCCCAGCAGCCTTCGACCGCCATCGCGAGAACGAGCCGGCCGGCCCAGGGCCAGCGCGGGAAGATCAGCCAGCTTGCGCCATAGAAGATGAAACCATGAATGACGTGGGAGAAGGTGTACCAATCGGTGAGATGCTGTGAGTTCTCCGAGCTCTGCACCACGCCGTGCCAAACTTTGACATAGCCGCAGGCGCAGATCGGCAGGCGACCCATCGCAAGCAAGATCGCGGCCTGCAGCACCAGCATCCCGGTGCCGATTGCAAGCCATTGCGGCGTGGCAAGAGATTTGGCCCCGGCCTGCTCCGATGTCATGCGTCGCGCACCATCAAGAGCGCGGTGCCGTCGGGCGTTTCCACCAGGCGATCCCCCGACGAATCCGGCCTTTTCATAGGCGCGTATCGCACGCGGATTTGCGGGATCAGGATCGGTGACCATGCGGGGAACACCGTTCCTGAGACGGTCATCGGCGAACGAACGAATGAAGGCTGAACCGTGGCCGCGCTCGATCATGTCGGGTTCACCGATGAAGAGATCGATGCCTCGCGTGCCCTTCGGATGAGGTCCGAAGCCGGAATTCCACGCCGTCAGGTCATAGCATTGAAGATAGCCAAGGGGCGCGTCGCCGGCCGACACGATATATTGATCCATCGCGGGCTCATCGAGGTCGCCGCTGACCAGCGCATATTGCTCGGACGGATCGCCCCACCACTCCCTGACATGGGGCTCGGCAAGCCAGCGCTTGATCAGGGGCAGGTCGGCCGCCGTCATCGGTCGGAACGCATACACCGGCGCCATCGGTCAGCTGCTCTGCAGGGTCTCGATGGTGAGATTGCGGTTGGTGAAGACGCAGATGTCGGCGGCGATATCGAGCGAGCGGCGCACGATCGCCTCCGCATCCTTGTCCGAATCGATCAGGGCGCGAGCAGCCGCCAGCGCATAATTGCCGCCGGAGCCGATGGCCATGACGCCTGCTTCCGGCTCCAGCACGTCGCCGGTACCGGTCAACACCAGCGACACGTCCTTGTCGGCCACGATCATCATCGCCTCGAGCCGCCGCAGATAGCGGTCGGTGCGCCAGTCCTTGGCGAGCTCGACCGAGGCGCGGGTCAATTGTCCCGGATATTGCTCGAGTTTGCTCTCCAGCCGCTCGAACAGCGTGAAGGCATCGGCGGTCGCGCCGGCAAAACCGCCGATCACCTCGCCCTTGCCAAGCTTTCGGACTTTCTTGGCATTGGCCTTGATCACGGTCTGGCCGATCGAGACCTGGCCGTCGCCGCCGATCACGACCTTGCCGCCCTTACGGACGGTCAAAATGGTGGTGCCGTGCCAGACCGGCAGCTCGTTCGATGCATGCATGGGATACCCTCTTGTCCAGCCAGATTTAGGGGTTAAGGGGCGGGGTTACAATCGCGGCCTTCGGCGCCGGATTCCACTCACCATAGGCGGAAGATCAGCCCTGATCGGGCCATACCGCAGTAGCGAAGGTGTCATCGGCCTGTTAAAAGACCGGCGCTTTTCGGCAAGAAGGCTCTAATTTCATGCGCAGCGCGACCATCAAGCGCAAGACCAAGGAGACCGACATCGAGGTGACCGTCAACCTCGATGGCACGGGCGTGGCCAATGTCGCAACCGGCATCGGCTTCTTCGACCACATGCTCGATCTCCTCGCCCGCCATTCGCGCATCGACATATCAGTGAAGGCGGTCGGCGACCTCCATATCGACCACCACCACACCACCGAAGACGTCGGCATCGCGCTTGGCCAGGCAGTGAAGCAGGCGCTTGGCAATATGGCCGGCATCACCCGCTACGCCTCGATCCACATGCCGATGGACGAGACGCTGTCGCGCGTGGTGATCGACATCTCCGGCCGGCCGGTCCTGGTGTTCAAGGTGGAGTTTCCGCGCGACAAGGTCGGCCAGTTCGATACCGAGCTTGTCCGCGAGTGGTTCAACGCCTTTGCCATGAATGCCGGCGTGACTTTGCACGTCGAGACCTTATATGGCGAGAACAGCCACCACATCGCCGAATCCTGCTTCAAGGGTCTGGCGCGGGCGCTGCGGGCCGCGGTCGCGATCGATCCGCGCGCGGCCGGCGAAGTGCCATCCACCAAGGGTCAGCTCGGCAGCTGACTTCGTTCGGCGGAG
Organism: uncultured Alphaproteobacteria bacterium; assembly: GCA_963847045.1. GTDB lineage: Bacteria > Pseudomonadota > Alphaproteobacteria > Rhizobiales > Xanthobacteraceae > Bradyrhizobium. The sequence goes on from CAWJYQ010000027.1 coordinate 343,200, forward strand.
TTTTTGACAATGCCGGTTTATACCGTTCATGCGCCTACGGGCTATGCCGCGGATCTTCGCTCGACCGACAAGTTCGTGTTCGTGCGCGACGGCTTCCATTTCTGGGCGATGGTGCTGGGACCGCTCTGGCTGATCTGGCAGCGGCTGTGGCTGGCGCTGGTCGGCTGGCTCGTCCTGGTCGGCGGGCTCGAGGTCGCGGTGGCGAGCCTTCGCGGCGGGCGCCTGGCCGTGTTTGCCGTCGGCATCATCATCGCCATCCTGACGGGGCTTGAAGCCTCGACCCTGCAGCGCTGGACCTATTCGCGGCGCAAATGGCGCCAGCTCGACGTCGTCGTGGCCGATGACGAGGAGTCAGCCGAGCGTCGCTTTTTCGACCGCTGGACCGCAGGCCCCGGCAAGCGCTGGTCGGGCTATGATCCCTTGTCGGTCGATCGCGGCGGCCCGCCGCCGACCCGCGACGTTCCGGGTCAACGATTTTCAGAGCCGCCGCCGATGCCCCAGGGCGGCATTATCGGATTGTTTCCAGAGCCAGGAGGATCGCGATGAGTGTTGCCATTATCGATTACGGCTCCGGCAACCTGCATTCCGCCGCGAAGGCGTTCGAGCGTGCCACGAGGGCTTCCGAGAACCCGCAGAAGATCATGGTCACCCGCGACCCCGAAGCGGTCTATCGCGCCGACCGCATCGTGCTGCCGGGCGTCGGCGCCTTTGCCGATTGTCGCAAGGGGGTCGACGCGCTCGACGGCATGCTGGAGGCGCTGACCGAAGCGGTGCGCGTCAAGGCGCGGCCGTTCTTCGGCATCTGCGTCGGCATGCAGCTGATGGCGACGCGCGGCAAGGAGCATGTCACCACCGACGGCTTCAACTGGGTCGAAGGCGACGTCGAGAAGATCGCGCCGCGCGACGAAAACCTGAAGATCCCGCACATGGGCTGGAACACGCTGGAAGTGCTGCACGAGCATCCGGTGCTGGAGCGGCTCGATCTCGGGCCGAAGGGCCGCCACGCCTATTTCGTGCACTCCTATCACCTCAATGCGGCGAACGAGGCCGATGTGCTGGCGCGCGCGGATTATGGCGGGCCGGTCACGGCCGTCGTCGGCAAGGACACGGCCATCGGTACCCAATTCCACCCCGAGAAGAGCCAGCGCTTCGGCCTGGCCCTGATCTCGAACTTCCTGAAATGGAAGCCGTGATGCTTGCCTCGATCTCCTTCTTTACCTTTCCCCTTGCGGGGGAGCAAAAGGCGGCTTTCAGCCGCCGTCTTGAAAAACGCCAAGGCGAAGCCTTGGCTATGCGCGAAGCGTTCGGGAGGGGGGTAAGCCACAAACACCGAACTCGCGGCTACCCCCCTCCCCAACCCTCCCCCGCAAGGGGGGAGGGAGCAGGCGTCGTCGTATGATCCTCTTTCCGGCCATCGATCTCAAGGGCGGCCAGTGCGTACGGCTCGAACAAGGCGACATGGCGCGTGCGACCGTGTTCAACCTCGATCCGGCGGCGCAAGCCAAAAGCTTCGCCGCGCAGGGTTTTGAATACCTGCATGTGGTCGATCTCGACGGCGCCTTTGCCGGCAAGCCGGTCAATGCGCACGCGGTCGAGGGAATGCTCAAGGCCGTCACCATGCCGGTGCAGCTTGGCGGCGGCATCCGCGATCTCAGGACCGTCGAAGGCTGGCTCGAGAAAGGCATTTCGCGCGTGATCATCGGCACCGCCGCGGTGCGCGATCCCGAGCTGGTCAAAAGTGCTGCCAGGAAATTCCCCGGCCGCGTTGCGGTCGGGCTCGACGCGCGCGACGGCAAGGTCGCAGTCGAAGGCTGGGCCGAGACCTCGCAGGTGACCGCGCTCGAGATCGCCCGGCGGTTCGAGGATGCCGGCGTCGCCGCCATCATCTTCACCGACATCGCGCGCGATGGCCTGCTCAAGGGCCTCAATCTCGACGCGACCATCGCACTCGCCGACTCCATTTCCATTCCGGTCATCGCTTCGGGCGGGCTCGCCTCGATCGAGGACATCATGGCGATGCTGACGCCGCGGGCGAAGAAGCTCGCCGGGGCGATCGCTGGCCGGGCGCTCTATGACGGCCGGCTCGATCCGTCAGCCGCGCTGGCGCTGATCCGCGACGCGCGCGCCGCGGCGTAGAGCCATGGTTGGAACCATGGCTCTACTTCTTTATTTTGACGCGTTTTCTTCACGCGAACCGGTGCCCACTTCGCTTGAAAACGCTTTGGGAGTTTTGTGATGTTCAAGGTGCGTGTGATCCCTTGCCTCGATGTCAAAGACGGCCGTGTGGTCAAAGGCGTCAACTTCGTCGACCTGCGCGACGCCGGCGATCCCGTGGAAGCGGCGATCGCCTATGATGCCGCCGGCGCCGATGAACTCTGCTTCCTCGACATCACCGCCACCCACGAAAACCGCGGCATCATGCTGGACGTGGTCCGCCGTACCGCGGAGGCCTGCTTCATGCCGCTGACGGTCGGCGGCGGGGTGCGCACCATCGACGACATCAAGACGCTGTTGCGCTCCGGCGCCGACAAGGTCTCAATCAACTCGGCCGCCGTCGCCCGTCGTGAATTCGTGAAGGAAGCTGCCGAAAAATTCGGCGAGCAATGCATCGTGGTCGCGATCGACGCCAAGCGCGTTCAACGCGCCGGCGGCTCGGACCGGTGGGAGATCTTCACCCATGGCGGGCGCAAATCCACCGGCATCGATGCGATCGAATATGCCGAGGAAGTGGTCTCGCTCGGCGCCGGCGAAATCCTGCTGACCTCGATGGACCGCGACGGCACCAGGCAGGGTTTTGACCTGCCGCTGACCCAGGCGATCGCCGACAGTGTTCCCGTACCGGTCATCGCCTCCGGCGGCGTGGGCAATCTCGATCATCTGGTCGACGGCATCCGGCAGGGCCATGCCACCGCGGTGCTCGCCGCCTCGATCTTCCATTTCGGGGAATTCACCATCCGCCAGGCCAAGGATCACATGGTGCGCGCCGGCCTGCCGATGCGGCTCGATCCCTGACAACTCCCCGTCATAAAAGTGCTACATGAGCCGAAATAGCGCCCCCTTTGGCCTTTTGATTGAGCATGATCTTTTCGGAAAACCGCTGCACGCCCCGCATCAAGTGCGGGGCAGGCTTTTTCCGGATCATGCTCTTGCGTAGAGTTTGTTGATGTCGCGTTTTACGATCCACGATCTGGCCGCCACCATCGATGCCCGCGCGGCGTCGGGGGGAGAGGCGTCCTATACGAAGAAGCTGCTCGACAAGGGCGCGGAGCATTGCGCCAAGAAGCTGGGTGAGGAGGCGGTCGAGACGGTGATCGCCGCGGTCGAGAACAACCGCAGCCATCTGATCGCCGAGAGCGCCGACCTGCTCTATCACCTGCTGGTGCTCTTGAAGGCGCGCGGAATCACGCTCGAAGAGGTCGAGGCCGCGCTGGCGCAGCGCACGTCGATGTCGGGGTTGGAAGAGAAGGCGGCGCGCAAGCGCAACTAACCGGGGACGATGCATGGATATCCGGGCACCAGACCAGCAATATAATCCCTACCGGGTCTTCACGCGCCAGCAATGGGCGCATCTGCGCGACGATACGCCGATGACGCTGGAGCCGGGCGAGTTCGATCGCCTGCGTTCGATGCATGACCGCCTCGATTTGCAGGAGGTCGAGGATATTTATCTGCCGCTGTCGCGGTTGCTGTCGATCTATGTCGATGCGACGCAGCGGCTCTATTACGCGCAGCGTCAGTTCCTTGCGATTCGAGATCGCAAGATGCCCTATATTGTCGGCGTTGCGGGTTCGGTGGCCGTCGGCAAATCCACCACCGCCCGCGTGCTGCAGGCCCTGCTCGCGCGCTGGTCGCCGCGGCCGAAGGTCGATCTGATCACCACCGACGGTTTTCTCTATCCGAACGCCGTGCTGGAGCGGCAGGGCCTGATGCAGAAGAAGGGATTTCCGGAAAGCTATGATCTGCCGACGCTGCTCAACTTTCTCAGCGACATCAAGGCCGGCCGGCACCAGGTGCGCGCCCCCGTCTATTCGCATCTGACCTACGACATCGTACCCGGCAAGTGGGTCGAGATCGACCAGCCGGACATTCTGATTGTCGAGGGCGTCAATGTCTTGCAGACCGGGCGGTTGCCGCGGGACGGCAAGGCGGTGCCGTTCGTGTCCGACTTCTTCGATTTCTCGGTTTACATCGACGCCGACGAGGCGGTGCTGCGGGAATGGTATGTCAAACGCTTCCTGGCGCTGCGCGACACCGCATTCACCGATCCCAAATCCTATTTCCATCGCTATGCGCTGCTGTCGGATGACGAGGCCACCGCCACCGCGATCGCGATTTGGGAGCGCACCAACCTCGCCAATCTCGAGGACAACATCCTGCCGACGCGGCCGCGCGCGACGCTGATCCTGACCAAGGGCGCCGATCATGTCGTGGAGACGGTGGCGCTGCGGCGGCTGTAGTTACATCTCCCGTAGGGTCGGCAAAGGCACGAAGCGCCGTGCCCACCATCTATCCGCAAGATCGCTCGCGAATGGTGGGCACGCTTCGCTTTGCCCACCCTACGGAACGCTCTTCGTAGCGGCTGCTAAGCCGCCAGATGCCTTGCGGCGGTCAATCCCGCCAGCGCCTCCGCCAGCTTCTCCCGATCGAGCGGCTTGATCAGGAATCCGTCCATGCCCGCCTCGAAGCAGGCATAGCGGTCTTCCACCAGCGTGTTGGCGGTGAGCGCGAGGATTGGTGTGCGCCGGAGAGCTTCGCCGGCTTCGTATTCGCGGATGCGCTTGGCGGTCTCGATGCCATCGAGCTCGGGCATCTGGACGTCCATCAGCACGAGGTCATAGGGCGTCCCGGCGGATTTCGCAGCGAGCCAGGATTCGAGGGCCTCCGCGCCATTGGTCGCGATCACGGCATGATGGCCAAGCCGCGTCAGCAGAGAGCGCATCAGCAACGCGTTGATCTCATTGTCCTCGGCGACCAGCACGGAAAGTCCGCGCGCGGGCTTATCGGCTGGCACCTCGCTGACTTCGTCCACCTCGATCAGGCCGTCGCCGGCCAGGTTCGGCGCCACCACTTCCGGCGCCGCCGCAAGTCGCGCCGCCAGCGAAGCCGCGCGCAGCGGCTTCACCAGATAGCCGGTGAAGCTTGATGAGGGCTTCAGCTCCTGTCGCGTCGAGGGCGTGAACATCAGGATGCGCTGTGTCGCATGGCACCGCGCGGCTTCACCGAGCGCCTCGGCCGCCTCGAGCCCGAACGCGCGATCGACCAGCACGGCATGCCAGGCGCGTTCCGGCAACAGGGCGTGAGCGACTTCCGCGTCGGTCGCGAGGCAAGTCTGGCCGCCCCAGCGCTGCAGACGGCGCGCGATCAGCGAGGCCTCGATGCTTTGTGGCGCGGCCAGCAGGATCGCCTGGCCGGCCAGGTCGGGCGCGACAAACTTTTGCTGTCCGCCATTGGCGGACGCCGGCAGCACGACCGAGACCTCGAAGGTCGAACCTGCGCCCAGCTGGCTCTCCAGCGTGATGCGGCCACCCATCCGCTTGACGATGCCCTCGGAAATGCTCAAGCCGAGGCCCGTGCCGCCGTAACTGCGCGCGATGCGCTCGTCGGCCTGCTCGAATTCGCGGAAGATCCGCTCGCGTGCCTCGGGCGCAATGCCGATTCCGGTATCGCGCACCAAAAAACTGATCTCGTTCGGCCAGATGCCGGGCTCGACGATCAGCGCCAGGCCGCCGGTCAGCGTGAATTTGATCGCGTTGCCGGCGAGGTTGAGCAGCACCTGCCGCAGCCGCGCCGCATCGCCGATGACTTCGGCCGGCAGGCGTTCGTCGACATAGGCCGCGATCTCGAGATGTTTTGCCTGCGCCCGCGGCGCCAGCAATTCCGTGATGTCCTCGATCAGCGAGGTCAGAGCGAAGGGCCGTTGCTCGAGATCGATCTTGCCGGCTTCGATCTTGGAATAGTCCAAGAGCTCCTCGATCAGCGACAGCAGCGCGTCGCCGGACGTCTTCACCGCCTTGGCATAGGTGGTCTGTTCCGGCGTCAGCGCGGTGTCGAGCAGGAGAGAACTCATCCCGATGATGCCGTTCAGCGGGGTGCGGATTTCGTGGGAGGCCATGGCGAGGAAGCGCGACTTGGCGCGGTTGGCGGCATCGGCCTGGTCGCGGGCCTCGCTCAGCGCGCGCTCGGTCGCGGTGCGGTCGGTGACATCGCGGCCGACGCATTGCAGCTCCGCGGGCTGGCCGGCGTCGGATCGGACAAAGCCTTCGCGCCAGGCGATCCAGCGCGGCCCGAGCCGCGTGGCGATTTTCTGGTCGTGGATGCGCGTGCCGTTATTTTCCAGCGCCCTGTCGCCCTGTTCGAGGATTTCGAAACTGAAGCGGGTGCCGACCAGCGCTTCTGGCGGGCGTTCCGCCATCAGGCAAAAGGCGTCATTGGCGAAGGTGATGCGGCCTTCCGCATCGCGCATCACGATCAAGTCGCCCTGCGATTCGAACAGGCTGCGCGCCCGCCCCTCGGCTTCCTGCAATTCCCAATTGCGATCGGCCAGTGCCTCGTTGTGCAGCACGATCTTGCGCATCTTCCTGCGCAGCAGCCGGAGCCGGACACTGACGGTCGCAAGCGCAAGGCAGGCGATCGCGAACAGGAAGCTGGCGCCGATTGCGAAGGCGTGGGGATTGTAACCGGAGTTCTCGGACCGACTGGCGACGATGAAACCATAGGCGCCGCCGAACGCCGCCGAGAAGACCATGAAGGAGCGGATTGCCGCGATCACCGCGCGATGGCGGCGGGCGAAACGGCGCAGGCGCAGATTGATCCGGAACGTTTGTCCCATCGCCGATCCCTTGAGTTTGCCGCTCACATCCTGTTTGTCGGCGACGATGCGGCGGCGACCTTGCAAAGTGTTTGAAGCTGCCACGCTTCGTTTACCGCGATGAGAACATGGTTAGCGGAGTGTTAACGGCTCGATCTACAGCGTGGCAGCGGCAAGGCGCGGCCGCTTTCCACGTGCTCCGACGATTAGTGCCGCCGCCTCGCGGCCCGAAACGTGTTTCGACCTCACTTCGATCCGGGCCAGGATCGCGGCCATGATCAGGGGAGCCACCGACACCAGAATCCCGCAACATGGAACGCCACCCGCTCGACCATCGCCCGAAGAACACGCGGGCTTATGGTTGTCGGAATGTGAAGAAAACTCGTTACCGGCTGGTTGACGACGGTATTGGCGTCACGCCGCGGCGTGGCGGGCCTCTTCCGCCAGCGCGCGATAGGAGAGGGCTTCGGCGAGATGAAGCCGGCCGATCTTTTCTGTGCCATCGAGATCGGCGAGCGTGCGCGCCACCCGCAGCACGCGATGATAGCCGCGCGCCGACAGCCGCATGGTGTCGGCCGCATCGCGCAACAGCTTCTGGCCCTGCGCGTCCGGTTTGGCGATTTCTTCCAATAGCGACGCCGGCGCTTCGGCATTGGTGCGGACGTTTGGCAGACCCGCGGCGGCATACCGCGCGAGCTGGATGTCGCGCGCCGCCGCGACGCGCGCGGCGACTTCGGCCGATCCCTCCGCGGGCGGCGGCAGGATCAGGTCGGCGGCGGTGACGGCAGGCACTTCGATGCGCAGATCGATGCGGTCCATCAGCGGGCCGGAAATGCGGGCCTGATAGTCGGCGGTGCAGCGCTCGATCGGCGCGCGCCGGCAGGAATAGCCGGGCTCGAAGGCATGGCCGCAGCGGCAGGGATTCATCGCCGCGACCAGCATGAAACGCGCCGGATAGGTGACGCGGTGATTGGCGCGGGAGACGGCTACTTCGCCGTTTTCGAGCGGCTGGCGCAGCAAATCCAGCACGCGCGGATCGAACTCGGGCAATTCGTCGAGGAACAGCACGCCGTGATGGGCAAGCGAAATCTCGCCGGGTTTGGCGCGGATGCCGCCGCCGGTCAGCGCGGCCATGCTCGCCGAATGATGCGGGCTGCGGAACGGCCGCTGCGCGGTCAGCGCGCCGCCTTCGATCTCGCCGGCGACGGAAGCGATCATGGAAACTGCCAGGAGTTCCGACGGCGACAGCGGCGGCAGAATAGAGGGCAGCCGCGCCGCCAGCATCGATTTGCCCGCGCCGGGCGCGCCGATCATCAGGAGGTGATGTCCGCCGGCGGCGGCGATCTCGAGCGCGCGCTTGGCGCTCTCCTGGCCCTTGATGTCGCGCAGATCAAGCTGGCTGGCCGGTGCCTGCCGTACTTTCGGCTGCGGCCGCGACAGCACCTGCGTGCCTTTGAAGTGGTTGGCGATCTGGATCAGCGAGTTGGCGGCGATGATCTGGATGTCGGGGCTCGCCCAGTCCGCCTCCGCGCCGCAAGCCGCCGGACAGATCAGGCCTTCCTCGCGCGAATTGGCGCCGATCGCGGCCGGCAATACGCCCGCGACCGGTGCGATCGATCCATCGAGCCCAAGCTCGCCGAGCACCGTGAAGCCGGACAGCGCGTCGGGCGGGATGGCGCCGATCGCCGCCATCAAGCCAAGCGCGATCGGCAGATCGTAATGGCTGCCTTCCTTGGGCAGGTCGGCGGGCGCAAGATTGACGGTGATCCGGCGCGCCGGCAGGGCAAGGCCCGAGGCGATCAGTGCGGAGCGGACCCGTTCGCGCGCTTCCGACACCGCCTTGTCGGCGAGCCCGACCACGTGGAAAGCGGGAAGGCCCGGCGAAACCTGTACCTGTACGTCGACCGCGCGGGTCTCGATGCCCTCGAAGGCGACGGTGGAAACCCGCTGAACCATGCTGCCCCTCTTTGCCGCAATCGAGGGTAGCGGAAGGCGCCCGAAAATTCAAGAACGTTACGTGAACATGTTTTCAGGGTTGTTGGGGCAGCTGCGGCGGGAGGTTCGGCGGATGATAGCCGGGGACCAGATTTTTGCGTTCGTAAACGGAAGGGTGGATTTTGGCGCCGGCGGCGACAAACCGATGCCGCCCGGCATGGATCATCCACCGTTTTTCAAAATTTGCGTTCGGGTCCCGGTATGGTTTCGGGAAATATTCCGGAATCCACCAAAGGCCGGCCAGGGACTCGTTGGGCGGATTGCCTGCGAACGGCGCCGCATAGGGGGATTCGGGCGTATTCTGCGCCGGCAGGACCTTGGCCTTCATCTGCGCATCAAGCTTCAGCTCAGCCGCCTCGGCCTGCTCCGTGATCCATTTCAGGGCGATCGCGGAGAGGCCTGATTCCTCCTTCTTGTATCCGCCGCCGACGTCGCAATGCACCCCGGGAAACCAGAACTGCTCGACATCGGTCGGTTCGGTACCCCAGAGGTTTTGCACGAAATAGGCGCGTCGCTCGTCGAGTGCCATCGCATGACGAACGATATCGACGGACGGATTATTTTGCGTCCAGGGCAGATGTTTCGGGTCCCAAGCCCAGCCAATCGAACTCACGGTGTCCCACAGGCCGAGAAAGTGGATCCGAACCGGACGGCAGAAGGTGTCCTTGAAGCCCTGCACGACGATCGCATCGCGTTCGTTCTTGTATTTGTCCCACGCGAACGGAATGAGCTCTTCATTGCCCTGCGTCAGCAGCCCGACCTTGTGCAACATCCCCGCGACGGCGCGCGCCGTATAGGCGCCGCGGCTGAATCCGAAGATGTAGATGACGTCGCCTTCCTGGAAGTAGCGCATCAGGAAGCGGTAGGCGTCCTCGACGTGCGTTTGCAAAAACCAGGCGATCGCAAGATCGATCTGTTTGACCACCGAGCTCTTGACCCGGCCCCAAAAGCCAGGCGGCGTGAACGTGCCGATGCCTGGCTGGTAATACGACAACTGGTCGTTTCGCGTGCGGTCGAGCATGGCGTAGAGCTTGACCACATTGGTGTTGTTTGCCGCAAACTGATTGCTGGTACCGTCGAGGCAGAGCACGATGTTTCGAGGCATGAACCGATTCCTTCCGAAACAAGGCGGGACTGAAAGCTTTGGTCTGCCGGCAAGCTGCGACGCAATCGCGCGCTTCCCCTTCGCAAGGCCCCAGCCTAACGACACATCCAAAGATATACAAGGAACGATGTCGCAACCGCGACAGTGCGGCTCGCACGGAAGTCGGCAGCAAGATTATCGATGTGCAGCAGGGGTGCAAGCCAGACCGGAACGGCGTCGTCGCAGGTGCTGTCGGCGGCGAAGTCGCTGTCTTCCGAAAAACAGTCGGCAGTAATCGGAAGTCGAGAAATTCCTCAGCACGCTCCGCGCGGCATAATTGCAGGGAGATCGATCCCGCATCGCGCTGCCCGACGGGTGCGATCGATAAAATGCGATCTAAATCAATTCATAGATTGCGATTGATCCAACTAGGCATATCCCAACAATTGCCGTGTAAACCCTGTGCGATACCGGAAGACACGGTAAGTGTGGGGTAGAAGAGCGACATGTTGGCAGCAGCAAATCGGCGTAGAAGCGAGCGTCGTCTGTGCAGGAGCCTCGCGAAGATTCAATTCGCAACCGGCGGCTTGCCGCGGGATTGCGTCATCACGGATATTTCGGCCGGCGGCGTGAAAATCGTGGCCGAGCATCTTGAGCCGCCGCCCGAATTTACCCTGATCTTTGACACCGGCCTTCCCCGGCAGTGCCGGCTGGCCTGGCGGATCGGTTGCGAGTTCGGCGCGGAGTTCATCCGCTAGCGCGTGATCCGGAAAAAGCCTGCTCCGCACCTGGACAGCGGGGTGGGCACCGGTTTTCCCTGGCGACAAACGCGTAGCGTTTGCGCGGAGATCATGCGCAAACAGAAGTAGGCCAAAGACCGGGCCGGATGCAGCACTGATTGGCCGAAATCTCGCCGTAGAGAAGCCCCGGTTAACCCGAACTTAGGGTTAAGCTGCAACGATTTCTTGGCCAGTCACGAGTCCCTGCAGGCCAAGAGTACATGTCCCGGCATCCGTTCAAACAAGGTCGCGTGGCGCGACTGGTTGTCATCGCAGCCTCGTCCGCTGCCTTGGCGCTCAGCCTCTGCGGCTGCCAGACCACCGCCTCCTCCGACATTACCGGGTCGCTGGGCGACAAGGCTGAAGCCAGCCCGTCGGCCGATCCCCGCCGCGACCTCGATACGTACCGCGAGCGCTATCGCGCCAACCCCAAGGATCCCGGCATCGCCCTGCAATATGGCAAGGCGTTGCGGGCGAACGGCGAGCGTTCCCAGGCGGTTGCCGTGCTCGAGCAGGCGGCAATCGCCAATCCCAAGAACAAGGCGCTGTTGGCCGGCTACGGCCGCGCGCTGGCGGACAATGGAAACTTCCAGAAGGCATTCGACGTCCTGGGCCAGGCGCATACGCCGGAAGATCCCGACTGGCGCATCCTCTCGGCGCAGGGCGCCGTGCTCGATCAGCTCGGCCGCTATGATGAGGCGCGGCAGTACTATGCCAGCGCGCTCAAGATCGTGCCGGACGAGCCCTCGGTGCTGTCCAATCTCGGACTCTCCTATCTGCTCTCGAAGGACCTGGCCAAGGCGGAAGAGACCCTGCGCCGCGCCCATGGACTTCAGGAGAAGGAGCCGCGGGTGCGGATGAATCTCGCGGTCGTGCTGGGCCTGGAAGGGCGCACGACTGAGGCCGAAGGCATTGTGAAGGCCGAGCTGCCGCCCGACGAGGCGACCGCGAAGGTCGCGGAGCTGAAGCGGCTGTTGGCCAGGAAGGAAGCCTCGTCCGAGCGCGGTACAGGCCGCGCGTCGCAGGCCATGACCCGCCCCAATTGATGGCTGACGCAGCGGCGCGGGCGCGCCGCTGGCGATTTCTCAAGCGCGCCTGGCGATCAGGCGCTTGATAGGGGCAAGCAGCGAGCTCTTCGGCTCCTCGCCATGGCCGGTCAGCTTGCGCGCTATGTCCAGGAACAGCTTGCTGGTGCGGTGGCTCGCGGAAAGCTCGCCGATCATCTGCCCATTGTTGGCGGCGGTCCCGAACAATCGCGAATCAAAAGGAATGGTCGCGATCGGCTGGCTCTCGAGCGTCTTGGCAAAGCTGCGCCGGTCGATCTCCGGCCGTTTCGGCATGCCGACCTGGTTGAGGCAGAACAACGGCACCTGGTCGTTGGGCCGCGACGCTTTCAGCGTGCTCAGGATGTTCTTGGCGTTGCGCAGATTGGCGAGGTCCGGCTCGGCGACGATCACGATATCGTCCGCGCCTTCCAGCGCGCGCCTTGTCCACGCCGTCCACTGGTGCGGAACATCGAGCACGATGCAGGGCGTGGTCATGCGCAGTGTGTCGAAGATCGCATCGAACGCGTTGGCGCCGAAGTCATAGACCTTTTCAAGCGTCGCCGGTGCCGCGAGCAGGCTGAGGTGATCGCTGCATTTCGACAACAGACGGTCAATCAAGCCGCTGTCGGGACGGTCGGGCTGAAACAACGCATTGGCGATGCCCTGCAGCGGATCCTGGTTGTAGTCGAGACTGGCGGTGCCGAAGGCGAGATCGAGGTCGATCACGACCGTGTCCAGCTTGAAATTGCGCGCGATCGACCAGGCCACGTTGTGGGCGACGGTGGAGGCGCCGACGCCGCCCTTGGCGCCGACCACGGCGATGACGCGACCGACGGTGATGGTCTCGGAAGCCGCGAAAAGGCTGCAGATCGAGCGGACGATGTCGAGCGCGCCAACCGGCCCGACCACGTAATCGTTGACGCCGCGACGCACCAGCTCGCGATAGGGCACGTCGTCGCTTTCGCTGCCGACGACGATGACGCGGGAGCCGGGATCGCACACGCTGGCAAGATCGTCGAGCGATTCCAGGAGATCGCTCGGGCCGCCGCTTTCCAGCAGGATCACGTTCGGCGTCGGGGCATTGTGATAGGCCTCGACGGCCGCGGCCATGCCGCCCATCTTGACGGTGAGATGGGCCTTGCCGAGCCTGCGGTCCTCGCCCGCCGACCGCACGGCGGCCGCGGTTGCCTCGGTCTCGCAAAACGCCTGCACCGAAATCCGCGGTGCCGCGGCGATGTAATCGTTTGTGGAAGGCGGCGGTGGCAGCGGCGCGTCCGACGTCTCTTCGATTTTCTTCCTGAGCTCGCTCATTATTTCCCTGTGTCGCTGAGCTTGGCCTTGTCGGCATCCGGGTAGGTGGTCGTGGTCGCCTCGCCCTTGCGATATTTCTCAAAGCCCTCGGTGCGCCGCATCGTGTAGGCCGGCGTCTCCGCGCGCGGCTGCACCAGGTCGGAGGGATTGTCGACCATCGCCGCAAGGTTGCGCTGGGTTGCGCAGCCGAAATTGTAATAGGGCTTGTTCTCGTTATAGGCGGGATTGTTGATGTTCGGACCCAGATCCTCCGGCCACAGGCCGCAGGGGCCCGCGGTCGCCGCGATCTTCGTATAGCTCAGACGGATCGGCGCGAAAGCCTGAGGATCTGCGGGATGATAATGATGCAGGGCGATCCCGTGCGACGGCACGCCGCCGGCAGTGAGAACCGAGCGGATTTCGCCGACGGTCATCGTCGCTGCCTTGGCGTTCGGCGTGTCGATTGGCACGTCGGCCACCACGGCGCCGGTACCTTCGCGAACCCAGGTTCGCGCCAGGCCCGCGACATCGTCGCGCTGCGAGGCGGTGAGGCCGCCGCGCCCATGGCCGACAAAGACCACGATCGAGCGCTTGGCTTCCGTGATCGCGATCGGATGACGCAGGCGGTAATCGTCGGGAACGCCGCCGGTGACGATGGCCTCAGGCGCCATGCTGCAGGCGCCGAGCGCGACGGAAAGGCCGATCAATGCGCCGGCGAGGTGCAGGGCAGGACGGCGTTCTGCCGATATTCCGCATGTCATCGTTTTGTCCTCGTCACGCGCGTCGCGTCATCCTAGTCAATGAAATAGCCGAAGCTCACCTGGCTGCCGCTGATCGGATCGATGCGGGCGGCGATGCCATAGATCCGGTTCATGCGGGCGAGCAGTGTCGATTGCGAATCCGAGGCGGACGCGAAACCGTCATCGGGACGCGACAGCTCTTTCTGCGCCACCGCCCGCACCACATAGGGCGTCACCAGCACCATCAGTTCGGTCTCATGGTTGACGTAGTCCTGACTCCTGAAAAGTGCTCCCAGCACCGGCAACTGGTCGACGCCGGGCATTCCGTTGACGGCTTGCTTTGTTTGCTCCTGGATCAGGCCTGCCATCGCCATCGAGCCGCCGGATGGAATTTCCAGCGTGGTTTCCGCGCGGCGGGTCTTGATTGAAGGAATTGTCGTTCCACCGATGCCGCCCTGCAGGGCGTTTTCCTGCGAGACTTCCGACACCTCGGTCATCACCCGCAGGCTGATCCGACCCTCGGTCAACACGACCGGCGTGAAATTGAGCGAGATGCCGAATTTCTTGAAGCTGACCGTCTGGACGCATTGTCCGATGGCGCCCGACGTCGTGGTTTGGCAGGTTACGCCGGTTGGAATTGGAAATTCGCCGCCTGAAATAAATGTCGCGGACTCGCCGGAGATTGCCGTCAGATTCGGCTCTGCCAGGGTGCGCACGAGACCGGCACTCTCCATCGCGCGCATGGTGGCAGTGACCGTGGGCAGACCCTTGGTGATCGCCGACGCGGTCAGGTCGTTGCCGGGAACGAGCGGCCCGTTGTTGGCGGTGAACGGGGTGGCGTTGTTGAAGTTCACCACGGCGGTGCCGTAGTTCATGCTGGCACTGAGATCGACGCCCATCTGCTTGATAATGTCGCGCCGCACTTCCGCAACGGTGACCTTCAACATCACCTGGTCGCGGCCGCGGACGACGATGCTGTTGACGACCTTGTCGGTGCCTCCCACCAGCCGTGCCGCGATGTCGCCGGCCTGCTGCGCCTCGACCGGGCTCGCCACCGAACCTGTCAGCACCACGCCCTCGCCGACGCCGTCGATCTGGACGCCCGGCAGCGCTGAGTGCAAGGCCGCGCGAATGCCGTTGAGATCGCGCTTGATCGCGATGTCATAGCTCGCGACCTGCTGGCCCTCGGCATCGAAGAACACGACATTGGTCTGGCCGATGCCGGCGCCGATGATGTAGGCGCGCTGGGACGAACGGATCACGGCGTTGGCGATCTTGGGGTCCGCCACCAGCACATCCTTCACGTCGCGCGGGAGATCGATGACGATTGACTTGCCGATGCCGAGCGAAAGGAAGCGCGTGCGCACCGGCAGGCCCGCGGTCACGGAGGTGCTTGGTGGAGATGGTGTGGTTGCGGCGGCCACGGGACTCGGGGCAGCGGCCGTGGTGGCCGGGGGCGTGACGGCCGGCGGCGCGCCTTGCGGATCGTCGGCCGCCCGCACGGTGGCGAGCTGGAGCGTGAGCGCGAAGACCGCCGAAAGCGACAGGGCGCGGAAGATTGGAGATTGCGGCTTAATCGCCCTGCACTTCATTTCGGTATCCTTCGGTCACTTCTGTGCCGTCGCCCGGCTGGCGATGCCGTAGCGAACTACGTTGAGGCCCACGGTCTGTGGGGTGGCTTGTTCAAGCGGATTGCTCTCGACCGCCTTGGCGTCGGCGATGCTGCGCAGCGCCAGTGACAGTGTGCCGGCCTGACGCGCGGAGGTGAGAGTCGGAATCTGTTCGGGCTTCAATTCCAGCGTCACGGTCTTGCCGAGCACGGCGTTCTGGCCGTCCTTTTCTTTCGGCGCCTGGTCGATCGCGAGCACGCGGATGCTCGGCAGGATCAGCGTGGAGACAACGATGTCGGGCTGGTTGGGGTGCTCGACGTTCTTGACGCGCTGGGTGAGAATCACGTCGACGCGGTCGTTCGGCAGGATGAAGCCGCCGGCGCCGGTCTCGGCCGAGATTTCGGTGGAGACGGCGCGCATGCCGGTCGGCAGGATCGCGGCCATGAAGCCGGAGCCGTCGGCTTTCACCAGCTTCAGCTCGCGGATCGGCTCGCCCGCCATGATCGGCGAACGCGCGATCGAGCCGGCCACCTGGGTGATGGCGTCGGGGCGGTCAGTGCGCCGGATGAATGAACTGCTTGCGGTCGACTTGGGCCAGGTCTGCCATTGCAGATCCTCCGGCTTGGTGGTCTGGCCAAGGCCGATGTCCGTCTTGGCGACCAGGACGTCGACGGTCTCGAGCTGCGCCACCGGCTGAACCGGGGCGGCAGTCTTGTTGTCGCTTCCGCTCGCGAGATACGCGGCAAGGCCGCCGGCACCGAGGGCGATGATGAGGACGACAATTCTGGCGGTATACATACGCTTTACTATCCGCTCTGGCCCGAAGGCCGGTTGGGCACCCTCTCCCAACAGCAGAACTAAGCAGCAAAGGTATAAGCCGACTTGAAACCCGCCTGAGCGCGCGGCGGTAATTCAGGGAATCGTCCCCATGGTGAACGGGACGTTATCGTTCACTGGACGATTTTCCGTATTTTTCCTGAGAGACGGGCTCGCCCAGACGGCGTTGCCTAGCCGCGCTTCTTCTCGATCACGTCCCAGATTTTCGCGGCGATGTCGGGCCCGCCGAGCCGGGCGACGGCACGGATGCCGGTTGGCGACGTCACATTGATCTCGGTGAGATTGCCGTCGATCACGTCGATGCCGACGAACAGGAGGCCACGCTTCTTCAACTCCGGGCCGAGGACGCTGCAGATTTCGCGCTCGCGCGGCGTGAGGTCGGTCGCCTTCGCGGCGCCGCCGCGCACCATGTTGGAGCGCAGATCGTCCGGCGCCGGCACACGGTTGACGGCACCGGCGAACTCGCCATCGACCAGGATGATGCGCTTGTCGCCATGCTTGACCTCGGGAATGAAGCGCTGGATCACCCAGGGCTCCTTGAACGTCACCGAGAACATGTCGAACAGCGAGCCGAAATTCATGTCCTGCGGCATGATGCGGAAGACCGCCGCGCCGCCATGGCCGTGCAGCGGCTTCATCACCACCGCGCCATGGGTGTCGCGGAAGGCGTTGATCTCGTCGAGTTCGCGCGAGATCAGGGTCGGCGGCATCAGCTGCGGGAAATCCATCACGAACAGCTTTTCCGGCGCGTTGCGCACGCTGGCGGGATTGTTCACCACCAGCGTCTTCGGGTGAATGCGTTCGAGGAAATGGGTCGAGGTGATGTAGGCGAGATCGAAGGGCGGGTCCTGGCGCAGCAGCACGACGTCGAAGGAGGCCAATGGCTCACGCTTGGGCTCGCCGAGGCTGAAGTGATTGCCGGGCTCGTCGCGCACGGTGAGCATCTGCACCGGCGCGAACAGCTCGCCGCCGACCAGCGAGAGCTTGTCTGGCGTATAATAAGAGAGCCCGTGGCCGCGCTTTTGCGCCTCCAGCAGCAGCGCAAAGGTGGAATCGCCGCGGATATTGATGCGCGCGATGGGGTCCATCTGGACGACGACGTTCAATTTCATGGGAAGGCCCGGGTCTGGAGAGGAATTCAGGTAGAGGCGTCGAAGGCGGCTAAGAGATGGCGCGGCAGGCGCCGCGGCGCAATCAGGATGGCGTCAAATCGCAGCTCGAATTCGGCATATTCAGAGTGAGCCACCAGCCAGGCCTGCGCGGCGTTGATAATGCGTGCCTGTTGCCGCGGCGTGACGGCGAAGGCCGCGTCATCGAGCGTCGCGCGGGCCTTGACCTCGACAAAGGCGACCAGATTGCGCCGCTTTGCAACGAGGTCGATTTCGCCATGCGGCGTGCGGAAGCGTTTTGCGAGAATCCGGTAGCCCTTCGCCATCAAGAGCGCGGCGGCGCGACTTTCCGCGGAAAGGCCGGTGTTGAAAGCGGCCACGCGCTCGGGCGAGGCTTCCTTCTCCGGTTGTGTGCGGTCAGTTTTGGCCATGGCCGCCCTTTGCGTCCTCGGCAAGATTCTTGGCAAGATCTTTGGCCAGCTCCAGCGCACGGGCATAGATCTCGCGGCGCGGCCGGCCCGACAGCTCGACCGCATGCGCCACCGCATCCTTGACGCTGCTGGTTGCGAGCTGCGCACGCAACAGATCGTCCAGCGCTTCAATTGTCATGACTTGCGCGTCGGCTGGCGGCGGGCCGATCACCAGCACGAACTCGCCGCGTGTCTCGAGCTGATCGACTTTTTCTGCGAACTGCAAGAGAGATGCGCGCAAGACTTGTTCATGCAGCTTGGTCAGCTCGCGGCAGATCGCGGCCTCTCGCCCGCCCATCGCTTCGGCAAGATCGCGCAGCGCGTCCTGCACGCGGTTGCCGGATTCGAAGACCACCAGCGTGGCGTCGATCCGCGCAAGCTCGGCCAGCCGCGCACGGCGCGCGGTCTCTTTTGCGGGCAAAAAGCCCTCGAAGAAAAACCGGTCGGTGGGTAGTGCCGCGACCGACAGCGCCGTCAGCACCGATGATGGCCCGGGCAGCGCCATCACCGCGTGCCCGGCGGCGCAGGCCTCGCGCACCAGCTTGAAGCCGGGATCGGAAATCAGGGGCGTGCCGGCATCCGAGACCAGCGCGATCGAAGCCCCTTGCGCGAGACGCTCCAGCAATTTCGGCCGCGCCGTCGCGGCATTGTGCTCGTGATAGGGGGTAAGCTCGGCCGTGATGCCATAGCGCTCCGTCAGCCGGCGGGTGATGCGGGTGTCCTCACAGGCGATCAGGTCGACGCCGGCCAGCGTCTCCAGCGCGCGCAGGGTGATGTCGCCGAGATTGCCGATGGGGGTGGCGACCAGATGAAGCCCGGCCGCTGCCCCGGCTGCGGCCAAAACGTGACCGCCGACCGTAAAGCTCCGGGAAACCGGTTCCCTCCGGCCTTCACTATTTATCGGGGCTGTTTTTGCGCGCATAATGCTTAACTTAGAGGGGAGAGTGCCCCGGCGCCACTATCGCGAGCCCATGCGGGCGGTGGCGCGGAACAGCAAGGAAGCTGTCGGATATGGCCATCGGCGGGGCCATAATCCTTTTGTTTTGGTTAACTATTCGCCGACAATATGCCTGAATCCGCCGCCCAGTCTTTAATCGGGAGGCAGTCCTGGCCGGCCGCGGTCGGTCAAGGGAAGAGACGCAATGCCGGGCCCGCAAAAACCCAAATCTGATCCCAGGGGGCCTGATCCCATGGGTCCACTGAGCGCGACCCGGCGAACGGCGATTGGCCTGCTCCTCGGCGCCCCCCTGCTCTCGGCCTGTGCCGGTGTCCAGCAAAGCCTGAGCCAGTTCTCCAATCCGTTCTCGGGTTCGGAAACGCCGCCGGGGCCGGCCGGCCCGGCGCAGCAGCCGACCGCGTTCGGCAATGGCCAAGTCAAGGTTGGCCTGATCCTGCCGCTCTCGGCCTCGGGCAATGCCGGCGTTGCCGCGCAATCCATGAAGAACGCAGCCGAGATGGCGCTCGCCGAATTCCAGAATCCGAACATCCAGCTCCTGATCAAGGACGACGCCGGCAGCCCGCAAGGCGCACAACAGGGCGCGCAGCAGGCGGTCGATGAGGGCGCCGAGGTCATCCTGGGACCGCTGTTTGCGCTTTCGGTCCCGGCGGTGGCGCAGGTCACGCGCGCGCGCGGCATTTCGGTGATCGCGTTCTCGACTGATTCGAGCATCGCCGGCCGCGGCGTCTATCTCTTGAGCTTCCTGCCGGAGTCCGACGTCAACCGGATCGTCGAATATTCGACGAGCATCGGCAAAAAGTCGTTTGCCGCGCTGTTGCCGGAAAACGCCTACGGCAATGTGGTCGAAGCCGCGTTCAAGACGGCTGTGAGCCGCCGCGGCGGCCGCATTGTCGCGTTCGAAAAATATGCCGCCGACCGCGCGACGCCGGCGCGAACGGTGGCGCAGTCGCTGGGACAGGCCGATGCGCTCCTGATCGCCGATGACGGCGACTCCGTCGTCGCAACCGCCGACGCGCTGACGGCGGCTGGAGCAAATTTGCGCAATATCCAGTTGCTCGGCACCGGTCTCTGGGACAATCCGCGCGTATTTGCCAGCCCTGCTTTGCAGGGCGGCCTCTATGCGGCGCCGGATCCGGCGGGTTTTCGCGCTTTCTCCGGCCGCTACCGCACCCGCTACGGCGGCGAGCCGGTCCGCACCGCAACGCTCACCTATGACGCGGTCGCACTCGTCGCGGCGCTGGCGCGCACCCAGGGCGCGCAGCGTTTCGCGGCGGATGTGCTGCAAAGCCCTTCCGGCTTTGCCGGTATCGACGGGCTGTTCCGCTTCCGCCCCGACGGCAGCAATGAGCGCGGGCTCGCGGTCATGCGGGTCGGCAACGGTGGCGGCGTGCCGGTTGCCGGTTCGCCAAAGAGTTTTGGGGCTTAAGCCGCCAAATCGGCCACAACCGCATCGAGCACCGGAAATCCGGCCTGCGTCACGCGGAGCCTGCCGTCGGCTTCAACAGTGATCGCGCCCTCTTCACGCAGAACCGCGATTCGCCGCTCATCGAGCGCGCGGCCCGAAAGCGTCTTGTAGCGCCGGGGGTCGATGCCTTCGGCGAGCCGCAAACCCATCAGCAGAAATTCGTCGGCCCGTTCCTCGCGGTTGAGCACGTCATCGGTGGTGACGCCATGGCCGTTGGCCTCGACCCGCATCAGCCAGGCTTCGGGACGTTTCTCGGTCGCGGTCGCGTGCCTGACCCCGTCGATATCGAGCCGGCCGTGGGCGCCCGGGCCGATGCCGGCATATTCCTGGCCGCGCCAATAGACGAGATTGTGCCGGCACTCCGCGCCTTTGCGCGCGTGGTTGGAAATCTCGTAGGCCGGTAGCCCATGGTTCGCGCAGACTTCCTGCGTGACGTCGTAGAGCGTGCGCGCCGTCGCCTCATCCGGGGTCTTCAATTTGCCCGCGGCGTGCAGGCCGAAGAACGGCGTGCCTTCCTCGATGGTGAGCTGATAAAGCGACAGATGTTCGGCCGCTTCCTTGATGGCGAGCGCCAGCTCATCCGCCCACATCGCCGGCGTCTGATCAGGACGCGCGTAGATCAGGTCGAACGAATAGCGCTCGAAGGATTTCCGCGCGATCGCGACTGCATCGAGCGCTTCGCGCGCCGAGTGCAGCCGTCCCAGTTCCTTCAGCGAAACGTCATTGAGCGCCTGCACGCCGAGCGAGACGCGGTTGACGCCGGCCGCACGGTAGCCAGCAAAGCGCGTCGCTTCCACGCTGGTCGGATTGGCCTCCAACGTCACCTCGACATCGGGCGTCACGCGCCAATGCTTGCCGATCGTGTCCAGAATTGCGCCGACCGTCTGCGGCTGCATCAAAGACGGCGTGCCGCCACCGAGAAAGATCGAGCTGACTTCCCGCCTGCCCACGCGCGCGGCCGTTGTCTCGATCTCGCGGGCGAAAGCGCGGGTAAATCGTTGCTCGTCGATTGCGGCATGGCGGACATGGCTGTTGAAGTCGCAATACGGACATTTCGACAGGCAAAACGGCCAGTGCACATAGACGCCGAAGGCCTGCCGCTCAGCGCCGCTCAAGGCAGATCTCCGCCAGTTTCACGAAGGCCCGCGCCCGGTGCGAGAGACCGAGGCCGAGCGGCGGCAGTCCGTGTTTCTCAACGCCGGTCATCTCGCCAAAGGTGCGGCCAAAGCCGTCGGGCATGAACATCGGGTCGTAGCCAAAACCCGCACTCCCCCGCGGCGGCCAGACCAGGGTGCCGTCGGCGCGCGCCTCGACCTCTTCGAGATGATCGTCGGGCCAGGCCACGCAGAGCGCGGACACGAAATGCGCGCCGCGCTTGTCCGACGTGGTCGCGCCGCGTTCCTGCAACAGACGTTCCACCCGCGCCATCGCCTCGTTGAAGTCCTTGTTCGGACCGGCCCAGCGTGCGCTGTAGATGCCGGGTGCGCCGTTGAGTGCATCGACCACGAGGCCGCTGTCATCGGCAAAGGCCGGCAGCTTCGCAGCCTGCGCCGCAGCGATCGCCTTGATCCGCGCATTGGCGTCAAACGTCTTGCCAGTCTCTTCGGGCTCGCCAAGACCGAGCTCACCAGCCGAAACAGCTTGGACGCCATGGGGCGCGAGCAGCTCACGCATCTCGGCGAGCTTGCCGGGATTGTGGGTCGCGATGACGAGCTTGCCCTTGATCTGGCGATGCATGCTTATCCGACCGCGAGCTTCTGCAAGTCGACGAGGCGCGCCACGCCCCTCTTGGCCAGGGTCATCAACGCCAGAAATTCGTCCTGCGTGAATGGCGTCTTCTCCGCGGTGCCCTGCACCTCGACAATGCGGCCGTCGCCGGTCATGACGAAATTGGCGTCGGTCTCGGCTTCCGAATCCTCGGCATAATCGAGATCGAGCACCGGCGTGCCCTGATAGATGCCGCAGGAGACCGCGGCGACATTGTCGCGCAGCACCTTGGCCTTGATCATGTTGCGCGCCTTCATCCAGTTGAGGCAGTCGGCAAGCGCGACCCAGGCCCCGGTGATGGAGGCGGTGCGCGTTCCGCCATCGGCCTGCAGCACGTCGCAATCGAGCGTGATCTGGCGCTCGCCGAGCGCTTCGAGATCGATGGTGGCGCGCAGCGAGCGGCCGATCAGGCGCTGGATTTCCACCGTGCGGCCACCCTGCTTGCCCGCAGAGGCCTCGCGGCGCGTGCGTTCCAGTGTGGCGCGCGGCAGCATGCCGTATTCGGCCGTGACCCAGCCGCGGCCCTGCCCCTTCAGCCAGGGCGGCAGCCGTTCTTCCAGGGTGGCGGTGACGAGCACATGGGTGTCGCCGAATTTCACCAGGCAGGACCCCTCGGCATACTTGACCACCCCGCGTTCCAGCGTCACGGCGCGCAGTTCATCGGGGGCACGGCGGCTTGGCCGCATGGGAAAATCCTCCAGAAATCCGGCAAATTTGGTTTCGCGCAGCTTGTAGGAGCGCAAGCCGAGGCCGGCAAGGCCTTAACCCTGCTTTTCGCTTCCCCAATGAGCGCTTGTCACCGGCTCGCCGGATAGACAGATTAGTTGGGCATAAGGAGTTAGCCGTGGCCCACCACGATCCGATCGGCCTGATCACGCCGTATGCCGGGCTTGCCCAGCTCAACGAGCGTTCGCGGGATATTTTTCGTCAAATCGTGGAAAGTTATCTCGCAACCGGCGAGCCCGTCGGCTCGCGGAACATTTCGCGGCTGATCGCCGTGCCGCTGTCGCCGGCCTCGGTGCGGAACGTGATGGCCGACCTGGAACAGCTCGGCCTGATCTATGCGCCACACACCTCGGCCGGACGGCTGCCGACCGAGCTGGGCTTGCGGTTCTTTGTCGATGCCCTGATGCAGATGGGCGACCTCACGGAAGCGGAACGGCAGTCGATCCAGAGCCAGCTGGCCTCCGTCGGCCGCGCTCAGTCCGTCGAACAGGCCCTCGGCGAAGCCCTGACCCGGCTGTCCGGCCTCACCCGTGCCGCTGCCGTGGTCTTGACCGCCAAATCCAATTCGCGGCTGAAGCATATCGAGTTCGTGCGGCTGGAACCGGAGCGGGCGCTGGTGGTGCTGGTCGGCGAGGACGGCCAGGTCGAGAACCGCGTGCTGACGCTGCCGCCCGGCGTGCCCTCCTCGGCGCTGACCGAAGCCAGCAACTTCCTCAATGCGCGGATTCGCGGACGGACGCTGGCCGAAGCGCGGCTCGAGCTTGAGACCGCGCTCGGCCAGGACCGCGCCGAGATCGACCAGCTCACCCAGAAGATCATCGCCGCCGGCATTGCGAGCTGGTCGGGCGGGGCAAACGAGGACCGGCAGCTGATCGTGCGCGGCCACGCCAATCTCCTGGAAGATTTGCACGCGCTGGAGGACCTCGAGCGGGTGAAGTCGCTGTTCGACGATCTCGAGACCAAGCGCGGCGTCATCGACCTGCTCGGACGTGCCGAGCGCGCCGAGGGCGTTCGCATCTTCATCGGCTCGGAGAACAAGCTGTTCTCGCTGTCGGGTTCGTCCACCATTGTGGCGCCCTATTCCGATGCCACAGGGCACATTGTCGGCGTCCTCGGCGTGATCGGGCCGACCCGGCTCAACTATGCGCGGGTGATCCCGACCGTGGATTATGCCGCGCGCATCGTCAGCCGCCTGCTGGGCGGTTAATCCATAGATCACGAGCGCTTGATTTTCGCCGCCCAAAGCACGATATGGCGGCCAGCAGCACCATGATCCGTTTCAAACCCGCGTATCCGAGAAGAAGAGCCATGACCGATCCCGACCTGCAGAAGAAAGATCCGGCGGACCCGGCGCAGGCCAGCGAGCCCGTGGTTTCCAGGCCCTACATCATGCCCGACGATCCCGAGCCGGGATCGGTGGAGACGTTGGCCAGGGAAGTGGCCGAAGCGCGCGACAGGATGCTGCGCACGCTGGCCGAGATGGAGAATTTGCGCCAGCGCACCCGCCGCGAGGTGGCGGATGCCAAGGTCTACGGCATCACCGGTTTTGCGCGCGACGTGCTCGAAATCGCCGACAATCTGCAGCGCGCACTCGATGCGGTTCCACCCGAAGCCCGTGCGGCGGCCGATCCCGGCCTGAAGGCGCTGATCGAAGGCGTCGAGCTCACCGAACGCTCGCTGCTCAACGCGCTGGAGAAGAACGGCGTGAAGAAGTTCGATCCGTTCGGGGAAAAGTTCGATCCGAACTTCCAGCAGGCGATGTACGAAGTTCCCGATCCGTCGGTGCCGTCGGGCACCGTCGTGCAGGTCGTGCAGGCCGGCTTTATGATCGGCGAGCGCGTGCTGCGGCCCGCGCTGGTCGGAGTCTCCAAAGGAGGCGCCAAGGCGGCGCCAGCCCCTGCCAACGGCAACGAGCCCAACAACGCGGCGTAAGCCTCAGCGGTTTGTCGACTAGCCTCGCGGCTGGATTCCGTCGCGCACGGCGCGGAAGCGTGTGAACGCGCTTCCCCATTGGTCACGCGGCGCGCTGCCGATGATGCGCAGCGTATTCGGCCCGCCGAAGCGCAGCCACTGCACCACGGTCACGAGCGTGTTGTCCTTGCCGCTGGTCGCATCGATCCGCGTCTCATAGGCCGGCAGGCCGCCGATCTTGATTGGCTCCGACATCGTGATCCGCGCCTCGCGCACGCCCGGAATCTGGGTCGCGGCCTGCTGCGCAAAGCGCGCGCGATCTTCCGCCTCGGGCGGGGTCGCGCCGATGATGCCGATCACCATGAACGGTGCCGGCTCGAAACCAGTCTTCTCGTCGCCATCGGCCAGCACCACCGCAGCGCCCGGCGCCAGCGTGCGCACATTCTTGAAATTGGCCATCTCGGAGAGCTTGAACGGCATCAGGCCGAGCTGCTCCTCGACCGGCACCTCCGTCCGCACCGTGGCCGAAGCGAACATCTGGCGAACCGCATCGTCGGAGTAGATCTTGCCGGCCTTCTCTGGAACCTGCACGGCGACATAGCCGGAGAAAGTGCCGCCCGACAGCATCATCGAATAGCGGCGCAAAGGCCCGCCGGCGTCCTTGGCGGTCTCGACGGTGTAATAGGCCCTGCCGGCCGCGGTCTCGATGGTTTGCGGCGTGATGCCGCTCGGGCCCACGGGGTTGGCGGTGAGCGCGGTCTTGACCTCATTGTAGGCGTCGGGCGGCAGCTCGGTCACCAGCACCTTGACCGACTGGTCCTCGGACTCGAAGCCGGAAAAGGATTTGGCTTTGGCGAGGCCCACCAGCGGCACCAGTCCGACCCGAACCCCCGGCGGAAAGGTCACGTCGGCGGCAAGCGCAGGCCGCATTGCCGTGACCAGCAACGCAACCGCGGTCAGGTGTCGGAGGTACTTCATGGAGAACAACCTATCTGGTTTGTCGTTGGGCCGTCTGACGATCGGCCGGAGCGGGTCCCTGGCTTTGAGGGGGCTCGTTCGGTCCGCTGGCTTTTAACGGTTTTGGCCGCGGGGCAACAGGGCAGACCGCCGCACCCTTCGGGCCCCGGATCGCCCCTTGCCCATTTGTTAACGGGCGAGTTGACGGAGGCGAATCGACCCCGGCAAGATCGATATTATCTTTCAACGGCGCGCCTTTTCGTGCCTCAAGGTTGCGGCTCGGTCCTTGCGGGCCGGGGGCACCCTCCTATATGAGGCTCACCGTCGCAATATCGCGAGTATTTGATCTGAAGGGGGTTTCGGATCGGGTGCCGTCTGGGCCCGGCCAACCTGCCGCAAAAAGAAGGATATGGAGACCATGGGAAAGGTCATTGGGATCGATCTCGGCACCACGAACTCGTGCGTCGCCGTAATGGATGGCAAGAACGCCAAAGTCATCGAAAACTCCGAGGGCATGCGCACCACGCCGTCGATTGTAGCGTTCAGCGATGATGGCGAGCGCCTGGTCGGCCAGCCTGCCAAGCGCCAGGCGGTGACCAATCCCGAGCGCACCTTCTTCGCGGTGAAGCGCCTGATCGGCCGCCGCTACGACGATCCGATGGTCGAGAAGGACAAGAAGCTCGTCCCCTACAAGATCGTCAAAGCCTCCAACGGCGACGCCTGGGTCGAGGCTGACGGCAAGACCTATTCGCCCTCGCAGGTCTCCGCCTTCATCCTGCAGAAGATGAAGGAGACCGCTGAGGCCCATCTCGGCCAGAAGGTCGACCAGGCCGTCATCACCGTTCCCGCCTACTTCAACGACGCCCAGCGCCAGGCAACCAAGGACGCCGGCAAGATCGCAGGGCTCGAAGTGCTGCGCATCATCAACGAGCCGACCGCAGCTGCGCTGGCCTACGGCCTCGACAAGTCGAAGACCGGCACCATTGCCGTGTACGACCTCGGCGGCGGCACGTTCGATATCTCCATTCTCGAGATCGGCGACGGCGTGTTCGAGGTGAAGTCGACCAACGGCGACACCTTCCTGGGCGGCGAAGACTTCGACATGCGCCTGGTTGGTTATCTGGCCGACGAGTTCCAGAAGGAGCAGGGCATCAACCTGCGCAACGACAAGCTCGCTTTGCAGCGCCTGAAGGAAGCCGCTGAAAAGGCCAAGATCGAGCTGTCCTCGACCACGCAGACCGAGATCAACCTGCCCTTCATCACCGCGGACCAGACCGGGCCGAAGCATCTGACGATGAAGCTCACCCGCGCCAAGTTCGAGGCGCTGGTCGACGACCTTATCCAGAAGACCATCGAGCCCTGCCGCAAGGCGCTGAAGGATGCCGGCCTCACGGCCGCTGAAGTCGGCGAAGTGGTGCTGGTCGGCGGCATGACCCGCATGCCGAAGGTCCAGGAAGTCGTGAAGCAGCTGTTCGGCAAGGAGCCGCACAAGGGCGTCAATCCCGACGAAGTCGTGGCCATTGGTGCGGCGATCCAGGCCGGCGTGCTGCAGGGCGACGTCAAGGACGTGCTGTTGCTCGACGTAACCCCGCTGTCGCTGGGCATCGAGACGCTGGGCGGCGTGTTCACCCGCATCATCGACCGCAACACCACGATCCCGACCAAGAAGAGCCAGGTGTTCTCGACCGCCGAGGATAATCAGAACGCGGTGACGATCCGCGTCTTCCAGGGCGAGCGCGAGATGGCGGCCGACAACAAGATGCTCGGCCAGTTCGACCTGATGGGCATTCCGCCGGCTCCGCGCGGCATGCCGCAGATCGAGGTGACCTTCGACATCGACGCCAACGGCATCGTCAACGTCTCGGCCAAGGACAAGGCAACCGGCAAGGAGCAGCAGATCCGCATCCAGGCCTCGGGTGGCTTGTCGGAAGCCGACATCGATAAGATGGTCAAGGACGCCGAAGCCAATGCGGCCGCCGACAAGAAGCGCCGCGAGGCCGTCGACGCCAAGAACCATGCGGATGCGCTGGTGCATTCCACCGAGAAGGCGCTGTCCGAGCACGGTTCGAAGATCGCCGAGGGCGAGCGCCGCGCCATCGAGGATGCCGTCAGCGACCTCAAGGAAGCGCTGAAGGGCGACGATGCCGAGGCGATCAAGGCCAAGACCAACACGCTGGCGCAGGCTTCGATGAAGCTGGGCGAGGCCATGTACAAACAGCAGGCCGAAAGCGATGCGGCCAAGGATGCTGCGAAGGATGATGTTGTCGACGCGGAGTTCACCGAGGTTGACGACGACAAGAAGAAGTCTGCTTAAGAGCGGGCGAAGCCATGACCCTCACGCCAAAGAGTACGCAAGCCGCGTCTCGATGGGTGGGGGTCATTTTTCATTAGGCCGGAAGCTGCATCATTCTTGCATCTTTGCCGGATGAAGACGAAGTTCGGGCGGGTCTGATTGATGTCTACCAAGCGCTGCTATTACGAAACCCTCGAAGTCGAACGCAACGCGGACGAAACCAAGCTCAAGGCAGCGTTCCGCAAGCTCGCGATGAAGTGGCATCCGGACAAGAATCCCGGCGATGCCCAGAGCGAGATCAGGTTCAAGGAAATCAACGAGGCCTATGAGGTCCTCAAGGACGGCGACAAGCGCGCCGCCTATGACCGCTTCGGCCATGCGGCGTTCGAGCAGGGCGGCGGCATGGGTGGCGGCCATCCCGGCTTCGGCGCGGGCTTCGCCTCGTCCTTCTCCGATATTTTCGAAGACCTGTTCGGAATGGCGGGCCAGCGCGCCCGCGGCGGCCGCGAGCGTGGCGCCGACCTGCGCTACAATATGGAAATCAGCCTCGAAGAGGCGTTCCAGGGCAAGACCGCGCAGATCGAGATTCCCGTCTCCGTCACCTGCGAACTCCTGCTCGGGCACCGGCGCCAAGGCCGGCACCAAGCCAAAGACCTGCTCGATGTGCGGCGGGCAGGGGCGGGTGCGGCAGGCTCAGGGCTTCTTCACACTGGAGCGCACCTGTCCCGGCTGCCAGGGCCGCGGCCAGATGATCGAGGACGCCTGCCCGTCCTGCTCCGGCTCGGGCCGGGTGACGCGGGAGCGCACGCTGTCGGTCAATATTCCCCAGGGCGTCGAAGACGGCACGCGGATCAGGCTCGCCGGCGAGGGCGAGGCCGGCTTCCGTGGCGGTCCATCGGGCGATCTCTACATTTTCCTGTCGCTCTCGGCGCATCAGTTCTTCCAGCGCGACGGCGCGGACCTGCATTGCCGCGTGCCGATCTCGATGGTGACCGCGGCGCTGGGCGGCGAGTTCGAAGTGCCGACCATCGACAAGGGCAAGACCAAGGTCAAAATCCCCGCGGGAACCCAGACCGGCCGGCGCTTCCGCATTGCGTCCAAGGGTATGCCGGTGCTGCGCTCGCGCCAGACCGGAGACATGTATGTCCAGGTCACGGTCGAGACGCCGCAAAATCTCACCAAGAAGCAGCAGGAATTGCTGGCGGAATTCGAGAAGTTGTCGTCGGGGGCGACCCAGCCGGAAGCCGCCGGCTTCTTTGCCAAGGTCAAGGACTTCTTCGGCACCCGCGCGAGCAGCTAGCCGCGCTTGCATGCAAGAGCCGTCGCGAAAGGCCGCTCGCGCGAAAAAATTGAGAAAGCATGGAGCCTTACCCGCGAATCGCGAATGCCCATGATGACGGCGCGCAACACGGTCTGTCTTGACCGGCCCGTCCGCTAGCTATACGTCTTTATGACCGTTTTCTGACATCCACCGCAAAATTCGCGGTCCCGTCTGGTTCTGACATGCCCTTGCAATCGTCCGTGCGTGCGTTGAAGAAGCCTCGTCTTGACGACGAGGTTCGTTTTCTCCGGTCATGGATTGAGAAGCCGCTGCATGTAGGCGCCGTCATGCCGTCCGGGCGGCTGCTCGCGCGCACCATGGCGAACTATGTCGATCCGTATGCGGAAGGTCCCGTCGTCGAATTGGGACCTGGCACGGGCGCGATCACCAATGCCCTGATCGAGCATGGCGTCGACCCAAAGCGCCTGGTGCTGGTCGAATATAATCCCGGCTTCTGCGCGCTGCTGCGCGACCGCTATCCGCAGGCCAAGGTCGTGCAGGGCGATGCCTATACGCTGCGTGACACGCTCTGGAACGTGTTGAGCGCGCCGGCAACGGCGGTGGTTTCCGGCCTGCCGCTCGTGACCAAGCCGATGATGACGCGCCTGAAGCTGATCCGCGACGCCTTTGCCTCGCTCGCGCCCGGCGCCCCGTTTGTCCAGTTCACCTATGCGGTGATACCGCCGATCCCGAAATCGCTGCCCGGTGTGTCCACCGAGGCCTCCGAGCGGATCTGGATGAACCTTCCGCCCGCCCGGGTCTGGGTGTATCGCAAGCGTTGACGTCACCCGGCGCATTCGCCGGGTGAAAAACCCCGAATGCGCTTCATGGCCGCACTGAAAATCCTGGTCATCCCCGGCTCGCTGCGAACAGGCTCGCATAATGCGAAGCTCGCGATGGCGGCGGCCTACGAATTCGCGCAGGCCGGCGTCGACGTCACGCGCATTTCTCTCGGCGATTTCCCGCTGCCGATCTACGACGGCGACCTGCAGGCCAAATCCGGCGTGCCGAAGAACGCGATCAATCTCAAGCGCATGATGGGCTCCCATCATGGCGTCGTGATCGTGACGCCGGAATATAATTCCTCGGTGCCGCCGCTCGTGAAAAACACCATCGACTGGATCACGCGCGTGCAGGACCCGCACGAGAGCCGCGGTCGGGTATTTCGCGAAAAACCATTTGCGATCGCAGCCGCCTCGGAGGGGCGGCTCGGCGGAACCCGCGCGCTCGCGGCGCTGCGGCTGATCCTGTCCGCCTGCCACGCCACGGTGGTGCCCAATCAATTGGCTTTATCATTCGCCGATCAGGCCTATGACGATATGGACAGATTGAAGAATCAGGCCGATATCGAGGCGCTAAACGCACTCGTGAAGCAGCTGATCGAAGTCTCCCAACGCATGATGTGAGGTGACATGAAGCCATCCGACATCCCCCACAAAGACCGGTTGATCGTGGCGCTCGACCTGCCCGGCCTGGAGCAGGCGGAGGCGATGGTTGCAAAACTCGGTGACAGCGTGAGTTTCTACAAGATCGGCTATCAGCTCGCTTATGCCGGCGGACTGCCGCTGGTGAGGAAGCTCGCCGACCAGGGCAAGAAGGTCTTCATCGATCTCAAGCTGCACGACATCGGCAACACCGTGGCGCGCGGCGTCGAGAGCATCGCGAAACTCGGCGCGACCTTCCTCACCGTGCATGCCTATCCTCAGACCATGAAGGCCGCGGTCGAGGCACGCGCCGGATCCGGTCTCCAGATCCTTGCGGTCACCGTGCTCACGTCCTACGACGACGGCGACCTGCATGCCGCGGGCTACCGGCTCGGCGTCTCCGATCTGGTCGAGGCGCGCGCGCAGCAGGCGCAGGTCTTGGGCATCGACGGCCTGGTCTGCTCGCCGGAAGAGGCCGCATCGCTGCGCAAGATCATCGGCCACCAGATGCGGCTGGTCACCCCCGGCATTCGCCCCGCGGGCGCGGCAACCGGCGACCAGAAGCGCATCATGACGCCCGCCCGCGCGGTTGCCGCCGGCAGCGATTATCTCGTCGTGGGCAGGCCGGTGGTGGAGGCCGCCGATCCAAAGGCCGTGGCGGAAGCCATCCTGGCGGAGATCACCCCGCCATTGGCGGCGTAAAGTAAGGAAGAACAGGGATGGCAAAAGGCTATTGGATCGCGCGCGTCGACGTTCACAACGATGAAGGCTACAAGGGTTATGCCTTGGCCAATCCCGCGATCTTCAAGAAATTCGGCGGGCGGTTTGTGGTCCGCGGCGGCAAGTTCGAGGGTATCGAAGGTCAGAGCCGTTCGCGCAACGTGGTGATCGAATTCCCCGACTATGCGACCGCGCTGGCCTGCTATCGCTCGCCCGAATACCAGGAAAACATCAAGCGCCGGCAGCCGCATTCGATCGCCGACCTTGTCATCATCGAAGGCTACGACGGCCCGCAGCCCTGATATATTGGGGCCTTGGTTGCCGGAACAGCCCGCGCCCGCTATAGGGCGGGGAGAGGTGTTGCCAGGACAATACAGTGATGGCCGATATGCGTTTGATTGTGGCAGGAGCCGGCGGCCGCATGGGCCGGGCGCTGACGCGCGTGATTTCGGAAACCCAAGGCGCCGTTCTCGCCGGCGCGCTGGAAGCGCCGGGCTCGGAGCTTCTGGGCAAGGATGCCGGCGTGCTCGCAGGTCTGCCCGCCAATGGCATCAAACTCTCGGCCGATCTGTGGGCGCTGTCGGCAGAAGCCGACGGCATCCTCGATTTCACCGTACCGGCCGCGACCATTGCCAACGTCGCAATCGCCGCGCAACGCGGCATCGTGCACGTCATCGGCACCACCGGCCTTTCGGCATCTGATGAAGCCGTGATCAAGAGCGTCACCTCGCAGGCCGTCGTGGTGAAGTCGGGCAACATGAGCCTTGGCGTCAATTTGCTGGCGGCGCTGGTGAAGCGTGTGGCGCAGTCACTCGACCCGACCTTCGACATCGAAATCCTGGAAATGCATCACAGGTCCAAGATCGACGCGCCCTCGGGCACGGCGTTGATGCTCGGCGAAGCGGCGGCGGATGGTCGCGGTATCGGTCTTGGCCAGCATTCCGTGCGCGGCCGCGACGGCGTCACCGGCGCGCGGCGTGCCGGCGATATCGGTTTCGCTTCCCTGCGTGGCGGCACCGCTGCCGGCGATCACAGCGTGATCTTTGCCGGCCCCTATGAGCGCATCATCCTCTCGCATCATGCCGAGGACCGCCTGATCTTCGCCCATGGCGCGCTTAAGGCGGCGCTGTGGGCGCATGGCAAGAAGCCGGGTTTCTACACGGTGGCCGACGTGCTGGGGTTGAGTGATTTCTGAAATCGGAAGCGGAATGGAATCAAAGCAATGAGCGAACGCTTGCTTGTGCTCGTGCGCCACGGCCAGAGCGATTGGAATCTGAAAAATCTGTTCACCGGCTGGAAGGACCCAGACCTCACCGAGCAAGGCATGGCAGAAGCGAAGGACGCCGGCCGCAAGCTCAAGGCGCAAGGCTTCAAGTTCGATATCGCCTTCACCTCGGTGTTGAAGCGCGCGCAGCACACGCTCGATCTGATGCTCGCCGAAATCGGTCAGCCCGGGCTGCCAACCAGGAAGAATCTCGCGCTGAACGAGCGCGACTATGGCGATCTCTCCGGGCTCAACAAGGATGACGCCCGCAAGAAATGGGGCGAGGACCAGGTGCTGGTCTGGCGCCGCTCCTACGACGTGCCGCCACCCGGCGGTGAGAGTCTGAAGGACACGCTGGCACGCACCCTGCCCTACTACGTCCAGGAAATCCTGCCCTGCGTGCTGCGCGGCGAGCGGGTCCTGGTCGCCGCCCACGGCAATTCGTTGCGCGCGCTGATCATGGTGCTGGAAAAGCTCACGCCGGAGGGCATTATCAAGCGCGAGCTCGGCACCGGCGTGCCGATCATCTACCGCCTGAACGAGGACTCCACTGTCGCGTCCAAGCTCGATCTGGCGGCGTAGCCGCAGCTGCGTAGGGTGGGTTAGCGAAGCGTAACCCACCATTGCTCCGCAACGATGCTCGATAGAAGTGGTGGGTTACGCCTTCGGCTAACCCACCCTACGATCTACGATCTCCGCACCAACTCACGCCGCCTTCGCGCCGAGCTGACCCGCTTCCCAGCCGAGCATCGCCTGCTTGCGGGTGATGCCCCAGTGATAGCCGGTGAGCTTGCCGTCCTTGCCGAGCGCGCGATGACAGGGCACCACGAACGACACCGGGTTCTTGCCGATCGCAGCACCTACCGCGCGCGACGCCTTCGGGCTTTTGATTTTGCAGGCGATGTCCGAATAGGAGACCGCCCGGCCCATCGGGATCCTCAAGAGCGTCTCCCACACCCGCACTTCGAAATCGGTGCCGATCAGCACCACCCGCAGCGGCTGGTCCGGCCGCCACAGCTTTGTATTGAAAATGCGATGCGCCAGCGGCGCGGTGCCTTCGATGTCCTCGACATAGGTGGCGTTCGGCCAGCGCGCCTTCATGTCGGCCAGCGCGATGTGCTCTTCGCCGGGATCGGCGAAGGCAAGCCCCGCGAGCCCGCGGGCTGTGGCGATCACGACGGCGCTGCCAAACGGCGACGCATGGAAACCGTAGCTGAGCGTCATCCCCGAGCCGCCATTCTTCCATTCACCCGGCGACATCGCCTCATGGGTGACGAACAGGTCGTGCAGCCGGCCCGGACCCGAAAGGCCGGAGTCCAGCGCGGCATCGAGCACGCTGGCTGAATCCCGCAACAGGCCCTTGGCATGATCGAGGGTGAGCGCCTGCATGAAAGCCTTGGGCGTCAGCCCGGCCCAGCGGCGGAACAGATGGTGCAATTCGTCGGGGGTGACGCCGGCGGCGTCCGCCATCGCCTCGATGGTCGGTTGCGTCCGCCAGTGTTCGCTGATGAAGGCGATCGCGCGGCGCACGGAGTCGTAATCGCGCAACGCGGCGTTCTGAGGGCCCGGCTTGGCCAGGCGCTGGTCATGTATGGCGAGGGTCATCATGCTGTCTGATGTAGGACGCTGGCCCATCTCAAACCACCCGATTCCCGATAAGCATCAGCTGACCGGATTGTAGGTCACGCCGCGCCGGGCAGCCGCCAGCCCTGCCCTTAAGCCATTGGCAAAACTCGCCTTTTCGTCCGGTCCCAAGAAGCTGCCGATCGACACCCGACGGCCGCGGGAGACCAGGTAGAGCCGCTCGATCCCGAACTCCTCATGCGCGACCTGGTCGAGCTGCACCCAGAGCGGATTGAGCACCCATTCCACGACATGGCCGCGATGGCTGATGCGGCGAAGGCGCAATTCCGACGGTGTCACCGATATCTCTTCGCTCGCTTTGGCGCGGCGGAAATTGATCTTGAAGGCGATATAGATCGCGAGCACGTCGAGCCCGAAAAAGCCGAGCACCGGCCAGGCGCCCATCAAGAAGAACGCCACTCCGGCCGCAAAACTGATCACGGTCAGAAACGCCATCACCAGCATGAAGCCGGTGCGGTTGAGCGAACGGTGCGGCGTCAGCAGGGCCGAGAACAGGACCGGCCCGGGCGCGTCAGGATCAAAGTCGTTGCCTGGTGTCATGGCGTATCAGTATATCCCGTTCATGGCGAAAATCATCCGCGCCCAACGCGCCAAAAAAGCCCAGGTTCGATCGCTGCCGAAGAAGGCGGCAAAGGCCAAGGCTAAACTCGAAGCCAAGGCCCCCGCGAAGTCTGCGCGCCCGGCGAAGAAATCGACGGTGCCAAAGCCCAAACCGTGGACGCCTGAGGAAGTCCGCGAGGTCTTCGAGCGCTTCCGCAAGGCCAATCCCGAGCCGAGGGGCGAGCTGGAGCATCTCAACCCCTTCACGCTTCTGGTTGCGGTCGTGCTGTCGGCGCAAGCGACCGATGCCGGTGTCAACCGCGCGACGCGCGAATTGTTCAAGGTCGCGGACACGCCGCAAAAGATGTTCGAACTCGGCGAAGAGCGCTTGCGCGACTACATCAAGACCATCGGCCTCTACCGCAACAAGGCCAAAAACGTGATCGCGCTGTCGCAAAAACTGATCACGGAGTTCGGCGGCGAGGTGCCGCGCACGCGCGCCGAGATCGAGTCGTTGCCCGGCGCAGGCCGCAAGACCGCCAACGTCGTTCTCAATATGGCCTATGGCGAGCACACCATGGCGGTCGATACCCATGTGTTCCGCGTCGGCAATCGGACGGGACTTGCGCCCGGCAAGACGCCGCTCGAAGTCGAGCTCGGCCTCGAAAAAATAATTCCATCGGAATTCATGCTGCATGCACATCACTGGCTGATCCTGCATGGCCGCTACACTTGTCTGGCGCGCAAGCCGCGCTGCGAAGTATGCCTGATCAGCGATCTTTGCCGCTGGCCGGAAAAGACGGTCTGAGGCATGATCCTCTCGTCAGACGTGATTGAGGGAATGCCGTGAGTGAGCAGGATCAAAACCGCCCCGGCGCCCAACACCCGGAGCACATCGGTTGCCGCTCCGCAGGCTGCGGCGGCCAAACCCGCGCCTCCTGCATCCAGCTTCTGGGGCCGCTTTGCGTTCCAACGCCGTCTTGCGCAAATGCGGCGTAACGGTGTCGTGACGCGGCGCGCCCCGAGGCGATCAACTTATAGTGACCTTTGCGGGCGCGTGGACGGCGCGGCTGCCGAAATATCCGCGCGATTGCACGGTTCATAAGGGCTCGGGGTGGCAGAGGCAGGGACCGCGACATGAACCACACGGCCGCGCTGGTATCGCTTGCGACCTCGGTTCCACCGCATCAATTCCACCAGAAACAGATCCTCGAAGCCGCAACTGCGGTGATGGCCGATCGCTATCCGGAATTCGAGACGCTGTCGTCGCTGTTCGCGAACACCGGCATTCGCCATCGTTACGGCGTCATGCCGATCGAATGGTATCTCGAGCGGCGCGGCTGGCCCGAACGCACGCAGGCGTTTCTCGAAGGCGCGGAAGCGCTGTTCGTCGACGTCGCGCGAAAAGCGCTGGCGCGCGCCGATCTTTCCGCCGGAGACATCGACACCGTCGTCACCATCTGTTCGACCGGCATCGCCACGCCGACGCTGGAAGCGCGTGTCGCAAGCGAGATGGGTTTCCGCGGCGACGTCTCGCGCGTGCCGGTGTTTGGGCTGGGATGCGCCGGCGGCGTGTCGGGCCTGTCGATCGCCGCACGGCTGGCGCAGTCGCGGCCCGGCACCAACGTGCTGCTGGTCGCGATGGAGCTTTGCACGCTCGCGGTGCGGCACGACGAACTGAGCAAGGCCAATATCGTCGCCGCCAGCCTGTTCGGCGATGGCGCCGCCGCGATCGTGCTGCGCGCCGGTGATGGCGGCGTGACACGGGTCGAAGCCTCGGGCGAAAAGCTCTGGCCCGATACGCTCGACATCATGGGCTGGAGTGTCGACCCCGAGGGCTTTGGCGTGATCTTCCAGCGCACGATACCGGATTTC
Organism: uncultured Alphaproteobacteria bacterium; assembly: GCA_963847045.1. Taxonomy (GTDB): domain Bacteria; phylum Pseudomonadota; class Alphaproteobacteria; order Rhizobiales; family Xanthobacteraceae; genus Bradyrhizobium. Next base: position 379,833 of record CAWJYQ010000027.1, read on the forward strand.
GTGCGCGAGCAGATGGGGCCGGCGGTGGCCGAGATCGTCGCGAAGATGGAGTTTTCGCTCGCCGACATCGACCGCTTCATTTGTCATCCCGGCGGCGCCAAGGTGATCGCGGCGCTGGAGCGGGCGCTGTCGCTGGAGCAGGGCGCGCTCGACCATGAGCGCGAGGTGATTGCCGACTACGGCAACATGTCGGCGCCGACCGTGCTGTTCGTGCTCGAGCGAGCACTGGCGCAAGGCCTGCCGAAGCGCTCGCTGCTGACTGCGCTCGGGCCCGGCTTCACCGCAAGCTGCGTCGCGTTGCGGCACGCCGCGTGAGCCTTGCATCCATCATCCTTGCGCTGGTGACGCTGCAGCGGCTGGGCGAGCTCGTGCTCGCCCGCCACAACACCAGGGCCCTGATGGTACGCGGCGCGATCGAAGTCGGCGCGGCGCACTATCCCCTGATCGTCGCGGTCCACACGGCGTGGCTGATCGCGCTGTGGGTTCTTGGCCGAAATCAGGAGGTGAATCTTCCCGCGCTCGCCGCGTTCGTGGTTCTGCAGTTTGTCCGTGTCTGGATTCTCGCGACACTCGGCTCGCGCTGGACCACGCGCATCATTGTCCTGCCAGGCGAAGCCTTGATCGCCTCCGGGCCTTATCGCTACTTCGCCCACCCCAACTATGCGGTGGTGGTCGGAGAGATCGCGCTGCTGCCGCTCGCGCTGCATCTGCCGCTGCTGGCGCTGGTGTTTACGGTGCTGAACGCCGCGGTGCTCACGATCCGGACCCGCGCCGAGTTCCGCGCGCTTGGCGAGGTCGCCGAGCAGCGCGCCGCGGCATCATGAGCGCGCAGGAGATCGACACCTCGGCGCCGGATGCCGCGACATGGACCGGTTTCCTCCTGATGTGCCTCGGCATGTTCATGGCGATCCTGGACATCCAGGTGGTCGCGACCTCGCTGCCGACGATCCAGGACGCGCTCGGCATCTCCAAGGAGGCGATGAGCTGGATCCAGACCGCCTATCTGATCGCGGAAGTGATAGCGATCCCGCTGACCGGTCTGTTCACCCGCGTGCTGACGCTGCGCTGGCTGTTCGTCGCCGCGGTCAGCCTCTTCACGCTGGCGTCGATCGGCTGCGCCTTCAGTCCGGATTTTTCGGTGCTGCTGTTCTTCCGCATCGTGCAGGGCTTCTCCGGTGGCGTGCTGATCCCGGCGGTGTTCTCCGCGGTGTTCATGCTGTTTCCGCCGCGCCTGCATGCGGTCGCGACCACGATCGGCGGCGTGGTCGCGGTGCTGGCGCCGACGGTCGGGCCCATCGTTGGCGGATTCATCACCGCGACCTGGTCGTGGCCATGGCTGTTCTTGATCAATGTCATTCCCGGATTGACCGCGGCCTCGGTGACGCCATGGCTGTTGCCGCGGCAGACCGCCGATCTCGGCGAGTTCAGGAAGCTGGACGCGATCTCGCTCGTACTGCTGGCGGCGGCACTCGCGGGCCTCGAGATCGGCCTGAAGCAGGCGCCGCAGCGCGGCTGGCTTTCGATGCAGTGCGCGGGCCTGCTACTCGCAAGTGCCGTTGGCCTCGGCCTGTTCCTCCGGCGGACGTCGCGGGCGACCCATCCGGTGCTGCGGCTCGTCGCATTGAAGCGGCGCTCTTTCGCGCTCGGTTGTCTGCTCAGCTTTTGCCTTGGCGTCGGGCTGTTCGGCTCGGTCTATCTGATGCCGGTGCATCTCGCTTTCGTGCGCGGCCATGACGCGTTCGAGATCGGCACCATCATGCTGGTCACCGGCGTGGCGCAGCTCGTCACCGCGCCGTTCGCAGCGCTGCTGGAAAGCCGGATCGGCGCTCGGCCTCTGACGGCGGCCGGATTCGCGCTGTTCGCGCTCGGGCTGGGCCTGAGTTATTTCCAGTCGCGCACGGCCGATTTCGAGGAAATGTTATGGCCGCAGATCCTGCGCGGTGTGGCGATCATGTTCTGCTTGTTGCCGCCGACGCGGATCGCGCTCGGCGATCTGCCGGAGGTGGAAATCGCCGATGCCAGCGGCCTCTTCAACCTGATGCGCAATCTCGGCGGCGCCATTGGCATTGCGCTGATCGATACCATCCTCTACGGCCGGGTCGGCATCTATGCCGAAAATTTAAGGGACCGCCTGCTGGTGGGCGACGTCAGCGCAGCAAAAGCGATCGGGCTGAACCCGTCGCTGCTGCTCAACCGCTTGTCGGGACCACCGAGCGACGCCGAGATCGCCTATGTCCGTCCGCTGGTCGAGAAGGCCTCGCTCGCACTTTGCATCAACGAGGCCTGGGCATTGCTCGCCGCCGTCGCCATCATCGGATTGTTGCTGGTGCCGTTCGCGCGCGACGCTAGGCCATAGGCACGCTTCTTCGTGGCGCTGGCTCGATCAGTTCCGGCCGCGAGCCGGAGAGGCGCTTGTGCATGTGCACCATCAAGGCCATGCCGAACAGCGGCGTTGCGAGGTTCACGAACGGGATCGAGACGAAGGCTGCGATCAGCGCGCCCGCGGTGAAAACCGTCGCGGCGTTGTCCTTGCGCATCAGCTTGGCTTCCGCCGGCGGGCGGAAGCGCATCGCGGCGAGCTCGAAATACTGCTTGCCGAGCAGCCAGGCGGTGGCGATGAAGAATACCAGGAAACCGGCCCCGGCGACGAACACGAAGGGCAGCGCGATCAGATAGACCAGCAGCGTCAGCAGCGCGATCTTGACGCCCTCGATCGTCGCCAGCGTGATCGGCAGCGCCATGCCGGGTTCCTCGGCCGGATAATATTCGCGTTCCACCAGATCGGCGACATCGTCGACAAAGAAACCCGCAATCAGCGATGTGATCGCCGGCATCAGGAAAATGCCGCCCACCACAACGCCGAGGCCGGCGGCGATCGAGACGACCCAGGAGAGGACATTCAGCGTCGTGTGGAAATTTGGCCCGAGCATCGCTTCCGCCCAGCCTTCGCCATTGGTCGCAAGCCAGCTCAACAACCGCTGCAGGCCGATCGCGAGCACGGTGATCAGCACCAGCGCAAGCCCAACCGAGCGCCACAGGATGGAGCGCATCGGCGGCGACAGGATTTGCGAAATCGCCTTGACGGCGGCGTCGATCATAACGGGGTACCCTCTCGAAATTGCCTTCGAGAGGTAGACATGCGCGCCCGCTTAAGCAAGGGCGCGGAACGTGGCCGGTTGACGCGTTTTAGGCCTCGAGTGGCTTGCCCCGCACGCCCGGGCCAAATACGGCCAGTGTGACGATCACGATGACCATGGCCGTTGTGATCAGGCCGAACACGCCGCCGACACCGGCCTGTTTCAGCATATAGGCCACGATGAAGCCCGAAAACGTGGCGCTGATCCGGCTCATGGAATAGACCAGCCCCGCCGCCCGCGCGCGCACCGCGGTCGGGAACACCTCGGTCTGGTAGGCGTGATAGGCGTAGGACATGGTCATGTTCGCCGCCGTCAACAGTACGCCGCAGCCGATCAGCAGCACCGGCGTGGTGAGTTGCGAAAAGGCGATGCCGAAGACGATGATCGCCAGACAAGCGCCGCAGATGATCCATTTGCGCTCGAACTTGTCGGCGAAGGTCGAGGCGAGCAGCGGCGCGATCGGATAGGCGAAGGCGACGATGAAGGCATATTCCAGGCTCTTGGTGATGGTGATGCCCTTCTCGACCAACAGCGTCGGCACCCAGTTGGCGAAGCCGTAGAAGCCGAAGGCCTGGCAGAGGTTGAATACCATGAACATCACGACGAGCGAGAAATAGGGCGGCCTGAACAGGTCGCCGAAGCCGACCATCGGTATCGCGGCCGAGGCACGTCCTTCTGCGACCTTCGCAGTCTGCGGACTCGCGCCGGTCGCGGCCTCCAGCGTGCGTACGACAGCGATCGCCTCCGCGCCGCGGCCATGACGCGCGAGCCAGAGCGGGCTTTCCGGCAGATAGAGCCTGAGTATCCAGATCACCATGCTGGCGGCGGCGCCGATCAGCACCACCCAGCGCCAGCCGTCGAGGCCCATGGGCGACAGCGGCACCAGCCACCAGGCGAGGAAGGCCACGATCGGCACCGCAATGAACATCACGGCCTGGTTGACCGCAAACGCACGGCCGCGCATCCAGCTTGGCACGAGCTCGGTGATGTAGGCATCGATGGTGATGATCTCGACACCGATACCGATCCCGGCGAGGAAACGCCACAGCAGCAGACCGCCGGAGGTGGTCTGGAACGCCATGATCACCGAGGCCGCGCTGTAGGCGAGCAGCGCCCAGGTGAAGATCGCGCGCCGGCCGAAGCGGTCGGCGAGGAAGCCGAGGAAGAAGGTACCGACGAACAATCCGGCGAAAGTCGCCGCGACGAAGGCGCCGATGCCGGAGAAGCCGAAGAACGCCTCCGTGGTGGCCGTCAACAGCTTGCTGCGGCCGAGCCCCGGCGCGATGTAGGCGGTGAGAAACAGGTCGTAGATCTCAAAGCAGCCGCCGAGCGACAGCAGGATCACGAGCCGCCAGAGATAGGACGAGGCCGGCAGGCTTTCTAGCCGCCGCGAGATTTCGGTCGGCGCTGCGGATGCTCCCGCAAAGTCGGTTCCAGCCTCAAGGCTGACTGTCGTCATGCTCTCCTCCCCATACCGGCCGAGTTATGCGGATTGTTTTGCTCCGCTTTCAGTCGATTTTGGCCGTCTCGCATCTGCGTTATGCGCATGCGAATGCAGCGTTGCAAAGATTATATTTTTCAGATGGCCCGGCAACGCCTATCTTCATCGCAACAATGAAGGAGACGGGAATGGCCGAAACTGGATTGCCGCTGGAGGGCGTGCGGGTCGTCGAGATGACCCATATGGTGATGGGCCCGACCTGCGGCATGATCCTGGCGCAGCTGGGCGCCGAGGTGATCAAGGTCGAGCCGCCCGCCGGCGACAAGACCCGCTCGCTCGGCGGCATGGGCACTTCGTTCTTCCCGCTGTTCAACCGCGGCAAGCGCAGCATCGTGCTCGATCTGGCAAAGCCGGAAGACCGCGAGACCATGCACCGGTTGCTGGAAAGCGCCGACGTGTTTTTGGAGAATTTCCGCGATGGCCAGTTGGAAAAGCAGGAGCTGGGCGCCGAGCGGCTGCGCCTGAAATATCCGCATCTGATCATCGCCGGCCACAAGGGATTTCTGTCCGGGCCCTACGAGCATCGTCCCGCGCTCGATGAGGTCGTGCAGATGATGTCGGGGCTGGCCGCGATGACCGGGACCAGGGAAAAACCGCAGCGCGTGGGTTCCTCCGCCAATGACATCATGGGCGGCATGTTCGGCGTGATCTCGATCCTTGCCGCGCTTTACCAGAAACGCGCCGGCCGCGCGGATGGCGCCAACATCCGCATCGGGCTGTTCGAGAATTGCCTGTTCCTGGTCGCCCAGCACATGGTCGAATACGAGATGACCGGCAACAAGCCGCGCTCGATGCCAGAGCGCGAGCACGCCTGGCCGATTTACGACATTTTCGATACGGCGGATGGCAATCGAATTTTTATCGGCGTCGTCACCGAAGGCCATTGGCAGAGTTTTTGCCGCGAATTCGGCATGCAGGAGTTTTTGGACGATCCGGCGCTGCGTACCACCACCGACCGGATCATGGCGCGCTCGCGGATCATTCCACGCGCGGCGGAAATCATCAAAGGCTGGAAACTCGCGGAGCTTTCCGAAAAGCTCGATCGCCTCAACATCTGTTTCTCGCCTATCAACCGGCCGGAAGACCTGTTCAACGATCCGCATGTGTTGCGGCCGGGTGGCCTCGTCAATAATTTCAACGCCGATGGCGCGCCGTTCCGCGTGCCGGCGTTGCCGATCGAATGGAACCGCGCCAATATCGGCGAAGGGCTGAAAGTGGCGCCGCTCGGCGCCGATACCGCGGCGGTTCGTGCCGAGCTCGAACAAGAAACCGAGAAGGGAATGAGGAAACGCGCATGACCGACGTTCAGAAGATCTATCCCGATGGCCGTGTCACCCTGCGCGAGGTCGGCCTGCGCGACGGCCTGCAACTCGTCAAAACCTTTCCGTCGACGCAAGCGAAACAGCGCTGGGTCCGCGATGAATATGCGGCCGGCGTCCGCTGCTTCGAGGTCGGCTCGTTCCTGCCGGCGAAAACCTTTCCGCAATTCGTCGATGTGCGCGAGGTAATAGCCACGGTAGCGTCGCTGCCGGGTGCGCATGGCGTCGCACTGGCGCTGAACGAGCGCGGTGTCAACGAGGCGCTGGCGTCAGGCGTCGCCGAAATCGCCTCCGTGGTCTCGGCGACGGAAGAGCACAGCCAGGCCAATGCCAACCGTTCGCGCGAGTCGGCGATCGCCAATGTCAAGCGGATGTGCGATCTGCGCGATGCCAGCGCGCACAAGCCGATCGTCAATGCCGCGATCTCGATGGCGCTCGGCTGCTCGATCTCGGGCGCGGTCGATCCGAACGAGGTGGTGCGGCTGGTGGAAAAATGCTTCGAGGCCGGCGTCGATACGGTCGGCATCGCCGATACCGTCGGCTACGCCGGGCCGAAGGCGGTTGGCGATTTGACCAAAGCGGCGGTGAAGATCGCGGGCAAGAGGCCGATCTGCGTTCACCTGCACGACACCCGCGGCATGGGTATCGCCAATGCGGCCGCCGCGCTCGACGAGGGCGCACGCATTCTCGACGGCTCGCTCGGCGGCCTCGGCGGCTGCCCGTTCGCGCCGGGCGCGACCGGCAATGTCGTGTTCGAGGATCTGGTGTTCCTCTGCGAGAGCAAGGGCTTTGCCACCGGCATCGACATCGACAGGCTGATCGCGGTGCGCGCGATCCTGCGCGAGGCGATGCCGAACGAGCCGCTCTATGGCGGGCTCGCGCGCGCAGGGCTGCCCTGCGGGACGGCGGCGAAGGCGGCCTGATTACAGCCGCGTCGCCCGCAGCCGCAGCGCGTTGCCGACCACGCTGACTGATGACAGCGCCATCGCCGCGGCTGCGATGATCGGCGACAGCAGGACGCCGAAGGCGGGATACAGGACGCCCGCCGCGATCGGAATCCCGGCCGCGTTGTAGATGAAGGCGAAGAACAGGTTCTGGCGAATGTTCTTCATTGTCGCCTGCGACAGCTTTCGCGCACGGACGATGCCAGTGAGGTCGCCCTTCAACAGCGTGACGCCGGCGCTTTCCATCGCGACATCGGTGCCGGTTCCCATGGCGATGCCGACGTCCGCGGCGGCGAGTGCCGGCGCATCGTTCACGCCATCGCCCGCCATCGCGACGATGCGGCCCGCGTTGCGTAGCTTCGTCACGACGGCGCTCTTCTGATCCGGCAGCACCTCGGCTTCGACCTCGGCAATCCCGAGTTTTTGCGCGACGGCCGTCGCCGTCGTCCTATTGTCGCCGGTCAGCATGATCACCTTGACGCCTTCGGCCGCCAGCGCCTTCAGCGCCTCCGGCGTCGACGCCTTCACGGGATCGGCGATCGCAAACAGCCCGGCGAGTTGGCCATCGATGGCGATATTGATCACGGTCGCGCCCTCCCCGCGCAGCCGCTCGGCGTCGCCGTCAAGTGGCGCGGTTTCGATGCCGATCGACGACAGATATTTTGCATTGCCGAGCACGATCGACTTGCCCTGCACCTTGCCGGTCGCGCCCTTGCCGGTTGGCGAATCAAATCCCTCGACCACACCGAGCTCAACGCCGCGCTCTTTCGCCGCCCGCACGATCGCATCCGCCAGCGGATGTTCGCTGGCGCGCTCGACACTGGCGGCGAGTTGCAGGATGTCGTTCTCCTGCAATCCCGCCGCCGGGACGATCGCCACGACTTTTGGCTTGCCCTCGGTCAGCGTACCCGTCTTGTCGACCACCAGCGTGTCGACCTTCTCCAGCCGCTCCAGCGCTTCGGCATTCTTGATCAGCACGCCGGCCTGCGCGCCGCGGCCGACGCCAACCATGATCGACATTGGCGTCGCCAGGCCCAGCGCACAGGGGCAGGCGATGATCAGCACGCTCACGGCGGCGACCAGCCCGAACGCCAGTTTCGGTTCCGGCCCGAAACTGGCCCAGGCCGCGAACGCAGCAATAGCTGCGATGATCACCGACGGCACGAACCAGCCCGCGACCTGATCGGCGAGCCGCTGGATCGGCGCGCGCGAGCGCTGCGCGTCGGCGACCATCTGCACGATCTGAGCGAGTAACGTTTCGCGCCCGACCTTGTCGGCGCGCATCACAAAGCTGCCGGACTGGTTGAGCGTGCCCGCGATCACGCGCGCGCCGGCTTCCTTCGTGACCGGCAAGGACTCGCCGGTCACCAGGGATTCGTCGAGTGCCGAGCGGCCATCGAGAATGACGCCGTCGACCGGCACTTTTTCGCCCGGCCGCACGCGCAGGCGGTCCCCGGCTTTCAGCGTGTCGATCTCGACCTCATGATCGGCTCCGCTGTCATCGACGCGCCGCGCGGTCTTCGGCGCCAGCTGCAGCAGCGCCTTGATCGCGCCCGAGGTCGCTTCGCGCGCGCGCAACTCCAGCACCTGGCCGAGCAGCACGAGTACGGTGATGACCGCGGCGGACTCGAAATAGACGGCGACCGCGCCATCATGGCCGCGGAAGTCCGCCGGGAAGGCCTCTGGAAAGACCGTCCCGATCAGGCTGTAGACATAGGCAACGCCGGTCCCGATCGCGATCAGTGTGAACATGTTGAGATTGCGGGTGACGAGCGATTGCCAGCCGCGCACGAAGAACGGCCAGCCCGCCCACAACACCACCGGGGTCGCGAACACAAGCTGGATCCAGTTCGATAGCGTGGGCTCGATCAGGCCATGGCCGCCGACGAGATGTCCGCCCATTTCCAGCACGACCGCCGGCACCGACAGCGCCCCGCCGATCCAGAGGCGGCGGGTCATATCGGCGAGTTCGGGATTGGGGGCGTCGTCGAGACTCACGACGTCGGGCTCCAGCGCCATGCCGCAGATCGGGCAGGTCCCGGGGCCGACCTGCCGGATCTCCGGATGCATCGGGCAGGTGTAGATTGTGCCGTCCGGTACGGGAGTTTTTGCCGCTTCGGCCTCGCCCCTGGCCTTGTCGAGATATTTCTCGGGATCAGCCGCAAATTTGGTGCGGCATCCGGCCGAGCAGAAATGGAAGGTCTCGCCGCGATATTCGAAGCGATGCTTCGAGGTTTCCGGATTGACGGTCATGCCGCAGACCGGATCGAGGAGGCCCGGCACGTCTTGCGGAGCGTGATGGTGATCGTGGCCTGCGTGGCCGTCATGTCCGCCGCAGCAGGTCTTCGTCCCGCCCGCAGGCGCGTGTTTCGCCGTATCCATCTGACGTTCCCGCTCTTGAAACCTATACCCTGTAGGGGTATATAGGCCGCATGCGCAAGGACATCAAGGCATCCGTTCAGAAGCGCCTCGGCCGGATCGAGGGGCAGGTCCGTGGTCTGTCAAAAATGGTCGACGAGGATCGCTATTGTATCGATATCGTGACGCAGATTTCAGCGGTGCGCGCCGCGCTCCGCCGCGTCGAGGAAGAGGTCTTGAGGGACCACGTCGCCCATTGTGTCGAGCACGCGATCGCCTCTGGCAACAAGACCGATCAGCGCCAAAAGATCACGGAATTGATGGAAGTGATCGGCCGATCCGATAGGTAAGTCTCGCTGGAGCATTCGGTTGGAAACGCATTTTGCTCGTGCGTACGGTTCGCGATGGCAGGATTGGGCAGAACGCCGACGCCGCCCGTGTGGGTGGTGCGGATTCGGTAAAGCTTCCAATCGTTGATCCCAATCAACACCTTTGCTGCCGGGCTCTCTAATCTTCACATAGGTTTTCTGCGCGCCGCGAACGATGGATGTTCGTTGGCGATTGCCCTGTAGTGAATCTGCGCAGGATCGCGTGAACGAAATTCTTGATGTCAGGCGTGATATCACGAAGGAGGAATCCAAAATGACGAAGCATATCATTGCTATTGGAGTTGCCGGCGTCGTCGCGGTGGCTGCTCTGTCGATCTCGACTTCATCGAGCGCCCAGATGGGCTGGAGAGGTGGCGGCCCTGGAATGATGTACGGGCAGGGCATGATGGGGAACTATGGCCCGGGCTTTGGCGGCTGTCCGATGATGGGAGCTACGACCGACGGCAAGATATCGACGTTCGCCGAGGGACGTATCGCCTTCCTCAAGGCCGAGTTGAGCATTACCGACGCTCAAAAGAGCGTGTGGGATGCTTACGCGGAGACGATCAAGAGCAATTTTCAAAGCATGCAGGGCATGTGGCGGACCATGCAGGCGGTGTTCGAGGCCAAGACACCGGGCGATCGCCTTGATGCGCAGATCGCCGCAATGGATGGCCGGCTCGCCGCGCTTAAGGAGATAAAGCCGGCGCTCGAAAAGCTCTACGCTGCGCTGAGCGCCGACCAGAAGAAGAAGGCAGACGAGGTGCTCACCGGCGTGGGTTGCATGATGTAATGTGGCTCGGAGTCTGATCGGACGTTCCGACCGGTAAAGCTAATCCGCCACCGTTTCCCGGCGCATGGCTGGCTGCTCGGGCAGGCGCGCTGGCAGATATTCGACCTGCAAAAAGTGCTCTTCTACGGTGAAGCGTTCGATCAAGGTCGTAGCCTCGACGTCGACGGTCACTTCCTCAATCTCAACCGAAAGCGTCGCTTCCTGGTCAGCCTCTTCAGGAGCAAGCGGCGGCGAACCGATCTCTTCTGGAAACACACCGAGTTCGCCCGCCACCTCCTGGAGCGGCTTCTGTTTGTCGGCCCAATGCAGCGCGGTGTAGTCGAAGCCGCGCACGATGGTGGGCTTGACGATTTCGAAATAGGGCGAGATATCGAAATCGCGCGGCATATAGAGAGAGGAATCGCGGATGTGCAGGATTTCGCGGCGCGCGGCGCGGCTGCCGGCGCGCGTGATGCGCGGCAGGATCGGGTAGCGCACGGTGTCGAAGGCCTGCGCGATCAGCGCCGAGCAGATCATCTTGGTGGGATCGCCGGAGCCGAGCGCGATCATGCGCCGCCGCCAGCGCTGCGGCACCGGCATCGGGATCAAATAGCGCATCAGATCGAGGATGTTCTTGGTGTCATAGCCGAAGCCGATGCGGTTGATGGCGTAGCGGCACACGGTGGTGCGGTCCTCGTAGGACAGGCCGACCGGCCGGCAGACGCGGGTATGATAGGCGAAATATTTCGACAGCGGCGCCGAGATCACGCCGTCGCCGACATAGGCCTCGATCAGCACATGCGGTTCGCCGTCCTCTTCCCGCGCGCCGTCGATCGGCCCGACATAGAGTGCGGCGTGGGACCAGGTGGACTGGGTCAGATATTTGATGATGCCGGAGATGCGGTTGTTGCCTTCGACGAGCAGGACGTCGCCCGGCTCGATGATGCTGCGCAGATATTCCGGATCGCTCGGCGTGAACGGCTCATAGCCCGGTACCTCCTTCTGAAGGTAGCCGGCAAGCAGCTTGCCGATCCAATCGAGCATGACGCCCATGACTCAGACTTCCCCCCGGCGGCCTTTCCGGCCGCTTTTCTCCTTCTCTTATCATGGTCGATAGGCGTTGCAATTTGGTTCATGCATGGCTGACATCAATCATGATTGATTCACCATGGCAGTTGCCGCCCCTCCCCGAATACGGCAAGTTCGCTACTCGTTCGGCATTTTTTCAAGCTCCGGAAACCATGACATGACAATCACGCGGCGCGGCTTCCTTTCGGCGTCCGCGGCGCTTGCGGCGACCCCGGTGCTTCATCGCAGCGCGCTCGGCGCGACGCCGCCGCGCGAGGCCGATATTGTCGTGATCGGCGCGGGCGCGGCCGGCATTGCCGCAGCGCGGCGAATCCTTGCCACCAACCGCAAGGTGATCGTGCTCGAGGCCGCAAGCCAGATCGGCGGCCGCTGCCTCACCGACAGCACGACCTTCGAGGTGCCGTTCGATCGCGGCGCGCGCTGGATGCACAATCCCGACACCAACCCGATCATCAGGCTCGCGCGCGCGGCCGGGCTCGAGATCGTGACCGCGCCGTCGGGGCAGAAAATCCGCATCGGCCGCCGCAATGCCCGCGCCGGCGAAACCGAGGAGTTTCTGGCGACGCTGGTGAAGGCCAACCGCGCCATCGATGATGGCTCGCGCAAGGCCGACATGTCCTGCGCTGCCGCGCTGCCGAAGGAATTCGGCGACTGGGCCGGCGCGATTGAATTTGCGCTGGGCGCTAGTTTTGCGGGCAAGGACCTCAAGGACCTCTCCGCCGTCGACAAGATCCGCGCGGCGGACCGCAACACGGTGTTCGCCTGCCGGCAAGGGCTGGGAACGCTGATCGCAAAGCTTGGCGGCGACGTCCCGGTTTCGCTGTCGACGCCGGCCAATCGCATTTCCTGGAGCAATCGCGACGTCACGGTGGAGACACCGTCGGGCAAGATCGCCGCCCGCGCCGCCATCATCACGGTCTCAAGCAACGTGCTGACGGCCGGCAGCATCAAGTTTTCGCCTGACATCCCCAAGCGCGCGCTTGACGCGGCCTCCAAACTCAGCCTCGGCAGCTACGATCACATCGCCTTGCAGATGTCCGGCAATCCCCTGGAACTTTCGCGCGACGACGTCATCATCGAGCAGAGCACGTCGAACCGTACCGCGCTGCTGCTCGCCAATCTCGGCGGCTCGTCGCTGTGCTCGATCGACGTTGGCGGTTCCTTCGGCCGCGACCTGTCGGCGCAAGGCGAAGCCGCCATGCTGGCCTTTGCCAGGGAATGGCTGACAAAGCTGTTCGGCAGCGATGTCGCGGCGACGATCAGGAAATCCAGCGCCACCCGCTGGAACGCGTCACCTTACGTGCTCGGTGCAATGTCGGCGGCCGCACCGGGCGGGCAGGCCTCGCGCAAGATCCTGACCGAGCCGATCGGCGCCATGTTCATCGCGGGCGAAATGACGCATGAGACGCTGTGGGGCACCGTCGATGGCGCCTGGGAAAGCGGCGAACGCGCGGCCGACGCCGCCTTGCGCCGGATCGGCGCGATCAAGGACGAGCCGGTGTCGTCAGTTCCGGCCCCGCGCGCGGCAAAACCGCGCCGGCATGCCGCGCCGCGCGGGTTTAATCCAAATTCGTTCTAGCGCAGCACGCCGTCGAGCGCGGGTAGACCGAAGATCACGGCGAGCGCGATCAGGACGTAGCAGATGCCGCGGAACACCGCCTCGCTGGCGCGGCCGAACAACGAAGCGCCGAAGCGTACGCCGATCGCGTAAGCGGGACCTACCACCAGCGCGAACAGGATCGCATCGCGGTTGATCAGCCCGCTCACGGCATAGCTCACGCCGGAGAAAAAATCCGACGCGCCGAAATAGAGCAGGATGTTGGCGCGCGCGATGTGCGAGGCGATCGGCCGTCCCAGCCAGTAGCCCACGATCGGCGGTCCGCCGGTCTGCGCGAGGCCGGAGCAGAAACCGGACAGCGTGCCGATGCCGATGGAGAGCGGGACATAGTCCGGTCCGCGATAGCGCCAGCCCGACAACAACAGCAGCAATAGCGTGATCACGAAGCCGGAGATGATCCAGCGCGTGGTGACGGGATCGAGGCGGCTGAGCAGCCAGGTGCCGATCGGCACGCCGATCAGCGCGCCGATCACGATCGCGGCGGTCGCCTTGCGGTCGGCCTGCCGCCAGGCGTTCGGCAACAGCGGCGCGGCCGCAACGAAGTCGATGATCAGGAGCAGCGCCGCGACCAGGCGCGGCGTCGCCATGCTGCTGGCGAGCGGCATGAAGATCAGCGCCGAGCCGAAGCCGGAAAAGCCGCGCGCCGTTCCCGAGATGAAGGCAATGGCGCAGATCGCGATCGCGGTGCTGGTGCTGACATCTGCCGGAATGAGTTCCGACAGATTCATGGCTTTGTTTCGAGCAAGATGTTGTCCGAAAACCGCTTCACACTTTTCGGCATCATGCTCGCAACGTGCCGCCGGTTTTCTTTGTGACCTCGGCGACGATCTTCGCGCCAATCGCGTCAATCTCTTCATCGGTCATGGTCTTCTCGCGCGGCTGCAACGTCACGGCAATCGCGATCGACTTCTTGCTATCGTCGATGCCCTTGCCCTCATAGACGTCGAACACCGTCACATCCGTGATCAGCTTCTTGTCGACGCCCTGCGCCGCGCGAACCATGTCGCCGGCCCTCACGTTTCGATCGACGATGAAGGCGAAGTCGCGCGACACCGGCTGGAACGCGGAAAGCTCCAGCACCGGCCTGGCGCGGGTCGGCCTCTGCTTTGCCGCAGGAATGCGGTCGAGGATCACCTCGAATGCCATCAGCGGGCCATCGGCGCGGAGTGCTTCCAGCGTGCGCGGATGCAACTCGCCGAAATAACCGAGGATGTTTTGTGGGCCGATCTGGATCGTGCCGGAGCGGCCGGGATGCAGCCATGAAGTTGCTCCGGGGACAATTTGCAGCGCCTGCATTGGCGCGCCGGCGGCGGCGAGCACGGCGAGGGCATCGGCCTTGGCGTCGAACGCATCAGCGGTGGCCGAGCCGGACCAGTGCCGGCCGGTTCCCTTCGACGACGCGTAGCCATGGCGGACGCCGGCGGCCGCGACGAACTGATCCTCGGGGCGATCGCCTTTGAATATCTGGCCGACCTCGAACAGCGCGACATCGGCAAAGCCGCGGTCGCCGTTGGCCTGGCCGGACGCGATCAGTCCCGGCAGCAGGCTCGGCCGCATGTCGGAAAGGTCCGAGGCGATGGGGTTGGCGAGCGTGAGCTCGCTTTTCCCGCCGCCGAACAATTCCGCGGCCGGCTTCGAGATGAACGACCAGGTCACCGCTTCCACCATACCGCGCGCGGCGAGCGCGTGCTTGGCGCGGCCGGTGCGGAGCTGGATCGGCGTCAGCACCGGCTTGCGTGCGTCTTCACCGCGCCCGAACGGCGTCATCGGCACCTTGTCGACGCCGACAATGCGCACGATCTCCTCGACGATGTCGGCCTTGCCCTGCACGTCGGTACGCCAGGACGGCACCGCGACCTTCATCACCGGGCCATTGCCGGCCATCATGAACCCGAGCCGGGTCAAAATGCCGCGCATTTCCGGCAGCGGCACCTCGATGCCGGCCAGCCGCTTCACCTCGGCGAGCGGGAAATCAATCACGCGGTCGTCGCCATGGGCCCTGCCGACCACGACATTCTCCGACGGCGTGCCGCCGCAGAGGTCCATGACCATGCGCGTGGCCATTTCCAGCCCCGGCACCATGAAGGCCGGATCGACGCCGCGCTCGAAGCGGTAGCGCGCGTCCGAATTGATGCTGAGCTTGCGGCCGGTCTGGGCAATGTTGATCTCGTTCCACAGCGCCGATTCGATCAAGACGTCGGTAGTGTTCTCGTCGCAGCCCGAGGCCTCGCCACCCATGATGCCGGCGAGTGACTCCACGCCGTGATCGTCGGCGATGACGCAGACGCCGTTGTCGAGCGTGTAGGTGCGGCCGTCGAGCGCGAGCAGCGTCTCGCCGTCGCGGGCGCGGCGGACGGTGAGATTGCCTTTCACCTTCTTGGCGTCGAACACATGCAGCGGCCGCGCACGGTCATAGGTCATGAAGTTGGTGATATCGACCAGCGCGTTGATGGGGCGCAGGCCGATCGAGGTCAGCCGCTTCTGCAGCCATTCCGGCGACGGGCTGTTCTTCACGCCACGCACCAGCCGCAATGCAAAGCCCGGACACAGGCCTTCGTCCTCGACCGTGACTTTCACCGGACATGGAAATTCGCCCTTCACCTGCTTGATGCCGGGGTCTATGAACTTGCCCATGTCGGCGGCGGAAAGATCGCGCGCGATGCCGTGCACGCCCGTGCAGTCCTGCCGGTTCGGTGTCAGGTTGATCTCGAACACGGGATCGCCGAGCGCGGCCCATTCGACATAGCCCTTGCCGATCGGCGCATCCGCCGGCAGCTCCATGATGCCGTCGTGGTCCTCGGAGATCTGCAGCTCGGCCGCCGAGCACAGCATGCCGCGGCTCTCGACGCCGCGGATGGTCCCGACGCCAAGCGTGATGTTCTTGCCGGGAATGAACGTGCCCGGAGGCGAGAACACGCTGATCAGCCCTGCGCGCGCATTCGGCGCGCCGCAGACGACCTGCACGGGTGCAGCCCCATTGCCGGTGTCGACCATGCAGACGCGCAGCCGGTCCGCATTCGGATGCTGCTCGGCGGAAATGACGCGCGCGATGGTGAATGGCGCGAGCAGCTTCGCCTTGTCCTCGATGCTCTCGACCTCGAGCCCGATCATGGTGAGCTTGTCGGCGAGCTTCTCGACGGTGTCGTCGGTGTCGAGATGTTCCTTCAGCCAGGAGAGAGTGAATTTCATGGCTGCTTCTTCTCCGCGCGGACGGTCTGCTCCCTCCCCCGCTTGCGGGGGAGGGTCGGGGTGGGGGCTCTCTCCGCAACGGCAGCGGCAATTGTTTCGAGCACACCCGCCCGATTAGTCGTTACATCGTGATTGCTGAAACGGAGCACCCTGGAGCCTTTCGCTACGATCACGGCCGAGCGCTGCGCGTCAGCCCGCTCGCCTTCGTCAGAGGAGTGCTGACCGCCGTCGAGTTCGATTACGAGCTTCGCCGCGTGGCAGACGAAATCGGCGACGTAGCGTTCGATCGGCACCTGACGTCGAAAGCCGGCGCCTTGCAAACGATGATCACGCAGTTCCGACCAGAGGATCTTTTCGGCATCCGTGGAGTTTCTTCGGAGCGCGCGAGCGTTTGCTCGGAGTGCGGAAGATACCTTCCACGTGGGTTTTTCCTCGTCCATCGACACCTCCGATGCGGAGACACCCCCACCCCAGCCCTCCCCCGCAAGCGGGAGAGGGAGTCCGAGCGCTGGTGTTGATGGATTGACAGCAATCGCTTTCACGAGCTCAACCCTCCCGCGAGCGTGGGCACGTCGAGCGGCTTGAAGCCGTAATGCGTGAGGAAACGGACGTCGCCTTCGAACAGCTGCCGCAGATCCGAGATGCCGTATTTCAGCATGGCGATGCGGTCGATGCCCATGCCCCAGGCAAAACCTTGGTAGACATCGGGATCGAGGCCGCAGAGGCGCAGCACGTTCGGATGCACCATGCCGCAGCCGAGAATCTCCAGCCAGTCCTCGCCCTCGCCGAAGCGGATTTCGCCCTTGTCGCGGCGGCACTGGATGTCGACCTCGAGCGACGGCTCGGTGAACGGGAAGAACGACGGCCGGAAACGCATGTTGATGTGGTCGACCTCGAAGAACGCCTTGCAGAACTCGTGCAGGATCCATTTGAGGTGGCCTAGATGCGAGCCCTTGTCGATGACGAGGCCTTCGACCTGATGGAATTGCGGCGTGTGCGTCGCATCCGAATCGATGCGATAGGTGCGGCCCGGGCAGATCACGCGGATCGGCGGTGTCTTACTCAGCATGGTGCGCACCTGCACCGGCGAGGTGTGGGTGCGCAACAGCATGCGCGAGCCGTCCACCTTCGGCTGGAAAAAGAACGTGTCGTGCATCTCGCGCGCTGGATGGCCGATCGGGAAATTAAGCTTGGTGAAATTGTAGTCGTCGGTCTCGATGTCGGGACCTTCGGCGACCGAAAATCCCATATCCGCGAAAATCGCCGTCAGCTCGTCCCAGACCTGGCTCAGCGGATGGATGCGGCCCGCTTCGACCGGCGGCTCGCGCAGCGGCAGCGTGACGTCGATGGTCTCTTTCGCGAGCCTTGCATCGAGCGCGGCCGATTTCAGCACGTCGCGACGCTCGGTCAGCGCCTGCGTGACCTTGTCCTTGGCAAGGTTGATGGCGGCGCCTTGCGTCTTGCGCTCGTCCGGAGACATTTTTCCGAGCGTGGCAAGCAGCGCGGAGATCGAGCCTTTCTTGCCGAGGGCTGCGACACGGACGGCTTCGAGGGCGGCTTCATCGCCGGCGGCGGCGATCTCACCCAGGATTTTTTGTTCAAGCGTTGCAAGGTCGGACACGGTTTTATCCTGCTTTTGCGGGCGGGGTGGTTGTGGCTGGCGGAGGGCCAAAACGTCAAGCAAAAAGCCCTTGAATCAGCCCTGCGGCCTCACCGCCTTTGAACCCTTTTCACGCGCGTCCTACCAAGGTGAACCAGAGCGGGAGCACGCGATGCGTTTGGTGCCGGGCATGGCCGTTCTGGCCGCCATTTGTTCGATGGCCGGGTCTCCGGCCTTCGCCGCGGTGTGCATGCACAAATCCATGACGCAAGACGAGATCGTCGCCGCCATCAACGCCGCGGGCGGATGCGAACGTGCCATGGCGATCTTCAAGGACTGCCAGTTCAGCGCGAGCGGCGATGTCTTGCTGGGTGCTGCCGTCGAGAAGAAATGCGAAGCCAATTTCCTGTCCCGCCTGACGGCCGCGAAGAAGACGGCTTATCAGCGCGAGATGAGCGTCTGCGACCGGAAATACGCGAACGAGCAGGGCACCATGTACCGCTCGTTCACGGCCTTCTGCCGGGCGGAAATCGCCCAGCGCTATTCCCGTCAGGCGCAGAAGATTTCGCGTTAGGCCGCGAGCGCGGCCTTGGCCTTCTCGGCGATCGCCTGGAACGCGGTCGGCTCGTGGATCGCGAGATCCGACAGCACCTTGCGGTCCACGGTCATGCCCGACTTGGAGAGCCCGTCGATAAATCGGCTGTAGGTCAGGCCGAACGGACGCACAGCGGCGTTGAGGCGCTGGATCCAGAGCGCGCGGAAAGTGCGCTTCTTGCGCTTGCGGTCGCGGAATGCGTACTGGCCGGCCTTCTCGACGGCCTGCTTGGCGGCGCGGATGGTGTTCTTGCGGCGGCCGTAATAGCCCTTGGCGGCCTTGTAGACTTTCTTGTGCTTGGCGTGAGAGGTCACACCGCGTTTGACGCGAGACATGACGTAAATCCTTGATCAGAAAAGAGGTGACGGATCGCCGCGCGGACGCGGCTCGGCTGTGATGGCGTGAACGCGATCAGGCGTTCGGCAAGAAATACTTCTTGATGTTGTCGCCGTCGGTCTTGAACAGCACGCGGGTGCCGCGCAGCTGGCGGATCTGCTTCTTGGTCCGCTTGATCATGCCGTGGCGCTTGCCGCGCTGGGCGTGCATCACTTTGCCGGTGGCAGTCACCTTGAAGCGCTTTTTAGCGCCTGACTTGGTCTTCAGCTTGGGCATTTGGCTCTCCTATTGGCCGCAGCAGAGAGGCGCCCGAGGGGCGCTTTGGCGGCTAAAATGCTCGTTAGAGCGTTGAAAGTGCACAGGTTCTCTCCTCAAAGGAGCAACCCGCGCGGGCATCGCCACGGCAGCCCTTAATCAGCCGGGCGATTGAGGGCGCGCTTATGACAGAGGAAAGCTGAATTGGCAACGGCAAACGGATGAACCACGGAGCCTGTTACGGTGACCCATTGCTCGATTTCCTCCCGCATCAGCACCGGAACAGGACGAAAATGACCAATCCAGACAAAATTGCCACCCCTCCCCGCCTGCGCCTGATCGTGGCCGCCGCGGCCCTTGCAGCTTTTGCCGCACCTGACGTTGCCAACGCCAGGATGGCGCGAGCGCCGGGCGCCTATGACGGCGTCTGGAACGTCGTGTTCGCCACTACCCGCGGCACCTGCAGCTCCGGCTACAGCGTCCCCTTCACGGTCACCGGCAGCCGCGTCAGCTCGGCGGGCGGTGGCAGGGTGTCGGGCTCGGTCAACCGCGGCGGCGGCGTCGCGGTTCAGGTCTCGGTCGGCGCCTCGCATGCTTCCGGCGGCGGCCGGCTGGCCGGCAATTCCGGCGCCGGCTCATGGCGCGGCATCATCTCCGGCGACAATTGCAGCGGCACCTGGCAGGCCACGCGCAGCTGATCGACCACCCTCACGAAAATCGGCCCGCCAGTTGACCTGACGGGCCGTTTTCATTTCGCGGGATTTAGTGTGCTGCAGAGACAGATAGAAAGGAGGGAACATGAAACAATAACCTGTCGTATAGCTGCGTGGAAGATGGGGGCGGGCCCCCCGGGATCGGCTTTCAGGAGCGGGTCTCAAACCACTCCAAGCGGCTGCGGTCAAAAGCCGTGGTCGTGAGCGTTGGAGGGAAAAGCTTGGGGCATGACCCTGAGCAGGTGTGCGTCCGGGAGACGAGCGAAAGCAAACCCACCGACGACGCGTCGTTAAGAAGCAAGCGTCATCAAAACCAGAGGCGTGAATCTCCACTGGGATAAGTCTGTCGGGTGCCTGATGACTGGGCAGACGGTGACCGGCGTTGAGGGGGCGTGAACCGGATGCAGGCTTTTGCGCGGAACTGCAGGAACCAGGGCTCTGATGGAAAGGGAGAAGCACAAGCGGCGAAAACCGTGAGGCGAGAGTACCGATGCAGAGCACTGGGACGGACCGATCAGTAGGAGCGATGAAGGCCCTGTAATGGGGCTGGAGCAAAGGGATCGGGTCAGGCGGTCGTATGGTCGAAACAACTGGAAACAGGATGATGACGATGCGTGCGACGGACAAACCGTTCAAGATCACCAAAAAGCAAGTGTATGAGGCTTATAAAGCGGTCAAATCCAATCATGGTGCGGCTGGTGTGGACAGGGAGACGATCGAGCAGTTCGAGGCCGACTTGAAGGGCAATCTCTACAAGCTTTGGAACCGAATGAGCTCGGGAAGCTACTTTCCGCCGCCGGTGCGCGCCGTCTCCATACCCAAGAAGTCTGGAGGCGAAAGGATTTTGGGTGTGCCCACCGTAGCAGATCGCGTGGCTCAGACGGTTGTGAAACAACTCATCGAGCCTGATCTGGATTTAATCTTTCTGGCAAACTCGTATGGTTATCGACCGATGAAATCGGCTCTCGATGCCATAGGTGTCACGCGTGAGCGCTGCTGGAGATACGATTGGGTTCTAGAGTTCGACATAAAAGGTCTGTTCGACAACATCGACCACGAACTCTTACTGCGTGCTGTCCGAAAGCACGTGCAATGCAGATGGGCGTTGCTCTACATCGAAAGATGGTTGAAGGCGCCGATGGAACTCGAGGATGGAACGAGGGTGGAGCGTACGTGTGGTACCCCTCAAGGCGGAGTTGTCAGCCCAATTCTCTCGAATCTGTTCATGCATTACGCGTTTGATCTCTGGATGGCACGGACATACCCCGACCTTCCGTGGTGTCGATATGCCGATGACGGTCTCGTTCACTGCCGAAACGAGCAAGAAGCCCAGGCCCTCAAGGCCGCGCTTCAGGCACGTTTGACGGAGTGCCGTCTGGAAATGCATCCGACGAAAACCAAGATCGTCTACTGCAAGGACGGAAAGCGCAAAGGTAAGTATCCGAACATCAAGTTTGACTTCCTCGGATACTGCTTTCGGCCTCGGTTGGTTAAGAAGTCGCGGGACAATACGTTGTTCTGCGGATTTAACCCAGCCGTAAGCCCCTCTGCACTGAAGTCCATGCGGGCGAAGATCCGGGAGTTGGGCGTCCGACGTCGAAGCGAACTGTCGCTGGCCGAAATTGCCCGCCGTCTGAATCCGCTTCTTCGGGGGTGGATTAACTACTATGGGCGATACGCACCATCGGCGCTCGCTCCCTTGCTCCGGTACGTCAATCAGACGCTACTGGCCTGGGCGATGTGGAAGTTCAAGCGCTTTAAAGCTCACAAGGTACGCGCGAGCCGCTTTCTGCAAAAGCTGGCTCGGGAAAACGCGAAACTCCTCGTGCACTGGCGGATTGGTCTGACCGGTACGTTTGCCTGATGGGAGCCGAGTGACGCGAGAGTGTCACGCTCGGTTCTACGAGAGGCCGGTGGTGAAACTCCCCGGCCTACTCACCCGAGGCCTTGTTTGCGCATGATCTTGTCGGAAAACCGCTGCCCACTTTTCCGGATCATGCGCTAGCGCGGCGCCAGTACCATTACGACCTGGCGGCCTTCGAACCTGGCATCCTGCTCGACCTTGGCGAATTCGGCGACGTCAGCTTTCAGCTTGTCCAAAAGCTTCGTGCCGATCTCCTGGTGCGCCATTTCGCGGCCGCGATAGCGCAAGGTGATCTTGACCTTGTCGCCTTCCTCGAAGAAGCGCTGCATCGCGCGCATTTTCACGTCATAGTCGTGATCGTCGATCATCGGCCGGAGCTTGATCTCCTTGATCTCGACCACCTTCTGTTTCTTGCGGGCTTCCGCGGCTTTCTTCTGCGCCGAATATTTGTACTTCCCGTAGTCCATGATCTTGCAGACGGGAGGATTGTTGTTCGGCGAAATCTCAACCAGATCCATGCCGGCATCCATGGCCATCCTGACGGCTACTACGGTCTCGACGGTACCGTGGTTCTGGCCGGTCTGATCGATCAGCTGGATCTGCGCATTACGGATTTCATCATTGACGCGCGGCCCGTCTTTGGCGGCAGCGGGCGGGGCTCTATTCGGACGGCGAATGGGGTGGTCTCCAATGTTGTGAACGAAGGGCGATACTTTGAAGCAATACGCGGCTACGAGCAAGCGAAGTCGCACCTTGGGCAGGAAAACCGACAAATGCGAGGCATTTCGGTCACGGCCTGCGACATAGATACCCATCCTTGCTTCCGCAACCCAGGAATGCCTAGGTCAACGAAGGGTTTCTGCCGGGCGCCTGGAAGCCGTGACGAATTTGGAGCGATGATCCATGACCGACAGCCCAAATCCCGCGCCTGATCCGGCCTTTGTCGAGGTCGGCCGCGAGGGCGCCGTGCGGCGGATTGCCGTACGGGCTCGCGAAGGCGCCGCGCCCGGCTTGTTCTGGCTCGGCGGTTTCAATTCGGACATGAAGGGCACCAAGGCGCTGGCGCTGGATACCTGGGCGGCCGAGCATGGCCGCGCCTGCGTGCGGTTCGATTATTCCGGCCACGGCGAATCGGAGGGAAAATTCGTCGACGGCACCATCGGCCGCTGGCTGGAGGACAGCCTTGCGGTGTTCGAGCAGTTCTGCCGCGGACCACAGGTGGTGATCGGTTCCTCCATGGGCGGCTGGATGGCGCTGCTGCTGGCGCGTGAGGTCGGCAAGCGGCCGAAGAATGCCTCACTTGCCGGACTCGTGCTGATCGCCCCTGCCCCCGACTTCACCGAGGAACTGATGTGGAAGGGCTTTTCGCCGGAAATCCGCCAGGAGATCGAGACCAGGGGCGTCTGGATGCGGCCTTCGGAATATGGTGACGGCTCGCCCTACCCGATCACGCGCGCCCTGATCGAGGAAGGCCGCAATCATCTGCTGCTGGGCGGTTCCATCGAGGTCGGCTGTCCCGTGCGCATCCTGCAGGGCGCGAAAGATCCCGATGTGCCCTGGCAGCATGCGTTCAAGCTGGCGCACCGGCTGCCGGCCGACGATGTGGTGCTGACCGTGATCCAGGATGGCGATCACCGCCTGTCGCGGCCGCAGGATATCGCGCGGATCATTGCGGCAATCGCCGAGTTCGGGTGAGATGGACCTATTGTTTGCGCATGATCTTTTCGGAAAACCGCTGCACACTTTTCCGGATCATGCGCTGGGAGAAACGCCATGAACGTCTCAACGATGCTCCGCTCTTTCTGCGACGCCGTCGAACGCCGTGACGGCAAGTCCTTTGCGGCGCTGTTCACCGAGGACGGCGTCTATCACGACGTGTTCTATGGCGCGTTCAAGGGCC
The DNA here is from genome assembly GCA_963847045.1 of uncultured Alphaproteobacteria bacterium. Lineage (GTDB taxonomy): Bacteria > Pseudomonadota > Alphaproteobacteria > Rhizobiales > Xanthobacteraceae > Bradyrhizobium. The sequence continues at coordinate 403,391 of CAWJYQ010000027.1, forward strand.
GCGAAAGGATCGCCGAGATGATCGACGACTGGTTCTATCGCACGGCGAATGATTTCCGCTGGGACATGCATGCGCCGGTCTCTGATGGCTCGACGCTCTACACACGCTACACTTTCAGCTATCGCTCCAACCTGCCGGAAGCGAAGGGCGCGCGGGTGATGTTCGAGGGCGTCTCGATCATGAAGCTGCGCGACGGCAGAATCGCGGAATATCACGAGGTGGCCAACACGGCGCCCGGTTTCGTCGACATGAATTTCGCGCCGGAGCGGATCGCGAAGATCGCCGCCAAGCAGGGTGCCGAGCTGAAGGCGCGGCCGGAGATGGCGCGGCATCTGAAAAACTGACCTGCTCCGCGAAGCAATCCACAGCCGAGCAAGGTCTCGATTGCTTCGTCGCTGACGCTCCTCGCAATGACGAGTGCCCTACGGCGGCGGCACATTCGTCATCGGCTTGCGTTGCGCCAGTGCGGCGACCGTCGACGTCCCGATCGCGCCTTCCTCGTCATAGAGCCAGCATTCGCCGATCGCGATGCCTTCCGTCGCGTGGTGGTTCACCACGTCAAAACCGATCCAGTTGGTCACCGGCAGGCGATGCAGATAGAGCGTGACGTCGCTGTTGATGAAGCCGAGGCCCATCTCGCCGGCATTGGCAAAAGGGCTGGCGAAATCCGCGGCCAGCGCAACGCGGACGAACGGCGTCAGGGTCAAGCCTTCGACCAGCTCGCGCACCTCGCTCATCCACAGCCGTCGCGGTCCCACTGAGCCCATTCGTCCGACGATTGGCCGCGTGGTCCATTTGCCGTTCATGCCAAGCCGCAGATCGGTCGGCGCGGGAATGTCCGACGGCTTCGGCACGTCCCAGTTCGGCGGCGACCACACCTGCCCTTCCGGATTTTCCGTCCGGCGCAACAATTGCGCGGAAGCGCGCGCCATCGCGACGCCGCCGGAGAGGAAGTCGGCTTCGATCACGCGAATGCGCAACCCGTCGCGGATCTGCCTGGTCTTCACCTCGACTGGCGTCATGACGTTCGGCAGGCGGAACATGTCGACTGTCAACCGCGCCGGCACGAATTCCTCGCCGCCATGGCGCTGCTCGATCACATGCGCAAGCAGCCCGATGACGACGCGGCCGTGCATCGATTTCGGGTCCCATGGGCCGTTCGAAACCGGCGTCGGAATGAAGGCGTCGCGATCGAGGGTGAAGAAGGGCTGGTTGGTCGTTGCAATGTTCATGGCCGCGGCACCATGACGGATTATGCGGTGAAATCAAGGGCGCGCGGCTGCAGCGGCCCATTCCGCGCGGACGCTCGCGTCGCTCTCGGCCGGCATGGCGTTCGACGCCAGCGCATCAAACCGCGCGTGTTCGACCAATTGTGCCAGCGCCCACACCGCCGCGCCGCGCACCAGCGGGCTGGCATCTGACAGCAGGCGTTCGGCTTCATCAGCCAGAGCGCCCTCGCCCGCATTGCCGATCGCGATCAGCACATTGCGGATGAACCGGTCGCGGCCGATGCGCTTGACCGGCGATTTGGTGAAGCGCGCGCGAAACGCGGCATCGTCGAGCCGCGCGAGTTCGGCCAGCACCGGCGCGCGCAGCTCGTCACGTGCGGCGAGTTTTGCTTCGCGTCCCTTTTGCGCGAACTTGTTCCATGGGCACACCGCGAGGCAATCGTCGCAGCCATAGATGCGGTTGCCGATGGCTTTGCGAAACTCGTGCGCGATCGGCCCCTTGTTCTCGATGGTGAGATAGGAGATGCAGCGCCGCGCATCGAGCTGGTAGGGCGCCGGGAACGCGGCCGTCGGGCAGATGTCGAGACAGGCCCGGCACGAGCCGCAGTGATCGATCTCCGCGCTGTCGCACGGCAGATTGAGCGTGGTGAAGATCGCGCCCAGGAACAGCCACGAGCCGAACTCGCGCGAGACCAGATTGGTGTGCTTGCCTTGCCAGCCGAGCCCCGCGGCCTGCGCCAAGGGCTTCTCCATCACGGCCGCGGCGTCGACGAAGACCTTCACTTCGCAATTGGCGTTCGCGACCAGCCAGCGCGCCAATATCTTCAGCCGCTTCTTGATGACGTCGTGATAGTCGTCGCCCTGGGCATAGACCGAGATCGCTGCGCGTGTCCGTTGCGTCAGGATCGCGAGTGGATCTTCATCGGGCCCGTAATTGACGCCGAGCATGACGACGGAGCGCACGTCGGGCCACAGCCCGCGTGGATCGACACGGCGCTCCGGATTTTGCGCCAGCCAGTCCATGTCGCCGTGTGCGCCGATCTCGAGGAACTCGCGGAAATGCCTTGCGGCATCCGCAATCGCGTCGGGCGCGGTGACGCCGACGCAATCGAAACCGACCGCGCGCGCCGCCTCGGCGAGCGCACGCTTCAGCTCATCGCCCTTCAGAAATCCAGGTCCACGTAGGTCCGCGATGCCGGCACGCCCGCTAGCCACTCGCTGAGCAGCGGACGGAACGACGGGCGGGATTTCACCCGCGCGTACCACGCCTTTGCCGCGTCGTCCTCGATCCATGGCACGTCGCCCAGATAATCGATCGCCGAAAGATGCGCCGCGGCGGCGAGGTCCGCGTAGGTCAGCCGCTCGCCGGCGAGATAGTTCCGCCGCTGCGCCAGCCAGCCGATATAGGCGAGATGATAGCGCACATTGGTCTTCGCGGCGCGGATCACGTCGGTCGCCGGCGCGCCGCCGCCATCGCCCTCGCTTATGAAGCGCTTGTAGATGCGCTCGGTGACCAGCGGGTTCGAGGCCTCCTCGAAGAACTTCTCGTTGAACCACGCCATCAGCCGGCGCACCTCGATGCGCTCGGCCATCGTGGTCGGCAAGAGCCGTCGCTCGCCCATCTCGGCGCCGCGGGTCTCATCGATGAACTCGGCGATAATCTGAGCCCCCGGGATCGCCGGCTGCCCCTCGGTGAACAGGACCGGCGTGGTGCAGGCGGGGTTAAGCGCGAGAAAGCCCTCGCGCCGCTCCCAGACGCGCTCCTCCACCAGCCGCAGGTCGAGGCCATATTCGCCGAGCACCAGGCGAATGAAGCGAGAGTGCGGACAGAAGGGATGGTGAAACAGCGTGTACATGCGGCCTTTAGGTACGTCGTGGACGCTTAACGAAACGTTCAACTGCGGCTGGCGGCCCGGTTGCAGGCCTTAAGAAAACGGGTATGAGCGAGGCGCAAGGTACTCAGACGGACGCGAGGTGCAAGGCGTGTTTTGCATTTAGCGATTGCGGCAACAGAACGAATAAGCGAGAAGAACGCGGCTTTTTGGCCGAAATCGATCAGAACGGACGAGATCATGATGTCAGATGCAATACGGGCGGTGATTCTCGGCATAATTGAGGGCGTCACGGAATTCCTGCCGGTGTCCTCGACCGGCCATCTGTTGCTGGCGGAACGCTTCTTCAATCTCGGCGATGATAATTTCTGGAAGAGTTTTGCGATCCTGATCCAGCTCGGCGCGATCCTCGCCATCGTCGCGCTCTATTTTTACAGACTGTGGCGGGTTGTGCTCGGCATGTTCTCCAACGCAGACGACCGCCGCTTCGTCATCGGGGTGCTGGTCGCATTCCTGCCGGCTGTCATCGTCGGCCTGATCGCAGGCAAATACATCAAGGAAGTGCTGTTCAATCCCTGGGTCGTCTGTTTCTCGCTGATCGTCGGCGGCGCGATCCTGCTCTGGGTCGACCAGATCGACCTCGACCCTCACGAACATGATGCGACGCGCTTCCCTCTCCTCACCTATCTCTGGATCGGCGTCGCGCAGTGCTTTGCGATGATCCCCGGCGTGTCGCGCTCAGGCGCCAGCATCGTCGCGGCGATGCTGCTCGGGGCCGACAAGCGCGCCGCAGCGGAGTTTTCCTTCTTCCTGGCGATCCCGACCATGGTCGGCGCCTTCGCCTATGATTTCTACAAGAGCCGCGCCGACATGACGACCGATCATCTCGGCATCATCGCGATTGGCTTTGTGGTGTCGTTCATCACCGCGATGATCGTGGTGAAGACCTTCCTCGAATATGTCACCCGCCACGGTTTTACGCTGTTCGCGTGGTGGCGCGTGATCGTCGGCACGCTCGGCCTCGTCGCGCTGGCGATGGGGAAATAAGGCCCACCATCTCTCTCGTTCCGCCGATACGTGGCGGGTTACGCCTTCGGCTAACCCACCCTACGATTCCGAGACCTACGCGTTCTTGCGCTGGAATTGGCCGGCGGGGCGGAAACGCCAGAGATATTGCGGCGCGATGGCTTCCAGCGAATCCGGCGTGATGCCGAGCCCTTCCAGCGTCAGCCCGGCCGCCTTCGCCGCCTCCGACACCACATTGTCGCTGCGCAACAGCTCGACCTGATCCGGCGTCAGCTTCAGCGCGCCCGGCGCAAATTGCAGGAAGATCGATTGCAGCCTGGCGAGGCCGAACGGCAGCGGCATCAGCATGCGCTTGCGGTCGGTTATCTCCAGAATCAGCTCGATGATCTCGCGGAATGACAGCACTTCTGGGCCGCCGAGCTCATAGGTCGCGCCTGCCTTGGCCTTGCCGTCGACCGCATCGGCAACCGCGGTCGCGACGTCGCCGACATAGACCGGCTGCATCTTCGTCGCGCCGCCGCCGATCAGCGGCAGCGCCGGCGACAGCCGCGCCAGCGCGGCAAAGCGATTGGTGAACTCGTCCTCCGGACCAAACACGATCGATGGGCGCATGATCGTGGCCGACGGCAATGCCGCCAGCACCGCCTTTTCGCCGGCGGCCTTGGCGCGGGCGTAGTGTGAAGCCGATTTCTCGTCGGCGCCGATCGCCGAGATATGGACCATGGACGCGCCCATCGCTGCAGCCGCCTTCGCGACCGTTTCCGCGCCCTTGGCCTGCACGGCGTCGAAGGTCTGCGCGCCGCTCGGTGCGAGAATGCCGACCAGATTGATCGCCACATGCGAATCGCGCATCGCGGCCTCCACCGAGGCCGGGTAGCGTACATTGGCCTGCACGGCGTGGATCTGCCCTACCCTTCCGACCGGCTGCAGATGGCCCGCCAATTCCGGCCGCCGGACCGCGACCCGGACGCGGTAGTCGCGCTTGCAGAGCGCGCGGACGACATGTCGTCCCACGAAACCTGATCCGCCGAAAACCGTGACCAGCGTGTCCAGATTCGATGCCATGTGGTCAGCTTCCTCGTCAAAATCGGCGCATTCCGGCAAAATCGCGATACGCGATCCGCTCGGTCCTGTACAGGATATTTGCCCCGCACGGCGCCCATTTGACAAGCGCGCAACCGATCCGTAGTAACCGCCTCCAATGCCCAGGTGGCGGAATTGGTAGACGCGCTGGCTTCAGGTGCCAGTGGCCTCACAGCCGTGAAGGTTCGAGTCCTTTCCTGGGCACCATCGCTCTTCTAAGAGCGTGAAATCCAAAGCAAATTTGCAAAATCAACGGCTTACCCGCTCCTCAGTGGTACAGAAGAGTGGTACAATGCCGTTGGCTATGTCGCGTCCGTGGAAGCATCCCAAAACTGGAATCTATCAGCTCCGAAAAGCTGTTCCGGACGATTTGCGCAAGATCGTCGGCAAGCGCGAGGAGAAGGTAAGCCTTCAAACCCGCGATCCGGGCGAGGCCAAACAGCGCTTTGCGAAGGCGCTTGCCGAACTCGAGGCCCGGTGGGCCAACTTGCGCTCCGGGCCGAAACTTCTGACTGAACGTGAGGCACATCAGCTTGCCGCCGTCGCCTATGACCAGTGGCTACAGATGTACCGGAATAATCCAAGCCAACAGACCGGTTGGGATGTCGTGGCCGGAGATCGGCTATTCGGCCCCCCACAGACCAGGGAGCAGATCCGTGCTGCGTCTCAGCGGGTGTTGGATGGCGCGCCGGAGTTGCCAGAGGACAAGATTTTCCGGATGGAACAGGCGTGTTTGGATGCCGCTGACGGCTATTTGACGGCCAACGGGACCTTTATCAATTTTGAGAATCGCCGAACCATGGCCCGCGCACTCGGCGCGGCCATGCAGCGTGCCAGCGTACTTTTGGCAAAACTGGCAAGAGGTGATTGTGTCAAGAAGATGCGAGAGCATCATGCTGCACGAGAGATGAAGGTAGGCCCTTCGGAGCCGTCCTGTAGGGGAAGGCTCCAAACTGCCATAAGCTGCTTCGGACAAAATCCGCGGTGGTGAACGTTGTGGTTAAAAGGCGTGGCAATGACCACGTCATGTGAGAATCAGGGAGACGAACGCAAGTGAACCTCCGATGAAGCATCGAGATCCTCTCAGACGACATCAAAACCGGAGCCTTCACCTTGTTCCGGGAAGAGCATGGAAGAAACCTACGTACTGTCCATGTGGTGTCCGGTGTATAGGGGCGTGACCCTGATTTGGGCTTTCGTGCGGAACTTGAGAACCTGGACGGCGATGCCAAGGGAAAAGGTACAAGCGGTGACCCCGTGAGGCCGAAAGTACCGATGCGTCGGACAGGGGCGGACTGCTCCGTAGTAGTGATGAAGTGGGGTAATGCCCATGGAGCGAAGGGGGCAGGTCACTCGCGTCGGGATCGACGGGTCAGCGGGAAACCGGAGGAGCCCGTCGTGTCGACGGAAGACGGCAGTCTTCAGTGGGTGGCACGAGCCGTGTGACTGGAGACAGTCAAGCACGGTTCAGTGAGGGACTCGGGGTGCAATCCCCCGGGTCTACTCGGCAGGCGACTACTCGCCCAATTCCCGATCAATTCCATTCCCGCATAGGAACGCTGCGGCAGAACGAGGAAAGGCAGGCTTAGAGCCAGGCGCCTCAAACGGGTCGCTATCGGCATTGGTCGAGGATTGGTGGAAGGAGGCGAAGGCCGCCGGTCGCAAGCAGAGTACCTATGAGAGCTATCAGAAGACGATGATGAAGCTCGTGGCCTTCCTGAAGCATGACGAGGCGGGCCGCGTAACGCCGGAGGACATAGTCCGCTTCAAGGATCACCGGCTGCTGGGCGGCGCGAGTGCGAAGACCGTGAAGGATAGTGACTTAGCCGGCCTAAAGACGGTGTTTGGCTGGGCAGTCATGAACCGCCGGATGCACTCCAACCCTGCCGAAGGACTTACCATCAAGGTCGGCAAATCGCGCAAACTTAGGTCAAAGGGATTTTACGACCGAGAAGCATCCGCCATTCTCAAGCACGCCCGGAATTCTGCTGCTGGGAGGGCTGCCCCGAAGCTGGCGTTGGCCAAACGGTGGGTGCCGTGGTTGTGTGCCTTCACGGGAGCGCGGGTAGGCGAGATGCTTCAGCTTCGCAAAGAGGACGTTCGCCGTGAAGGCAAAGATTGGGTCGTGCACGTGACGCCCGAGGCGGGTCCCGTGAAGACTGACGAAGCCAGAGACGTGGTGCTGCATCTGCAAATCATCGAGGAAGGTTTTCCAGAATTTTATGAGAGGTCCTCAAGAGGCTATTTGTTCATTGATCCCAAAGCTGGAGATCTTGGCGTTCGCAAGGCGGTGAAAACAGCGCGGAATAAGGTCAATGCCTTCGTGCGTGAAGTTGTGAAGGACCCGAACGTTGATCCGAGCCATGGCTGGCGCCATCGTTTTAAGACTATCGGCATTGAGCAAGAGGTGGCCATGCGCGTGCTGGACGCCATACAGGGGCACGCGCCGCGCAATGCTTCTGAGGATTACGGGGACGTAACCATTGCTGCGAAAGCGAAGGCCGTCGACCGGTTCCCAAACATAGACGTTAGTTGAAGTCTACGGGCATTCCTCCGACGGCCTGAGCACGGTCCGTCGGCGTCGTGGACCGTCGCATGCCTCGAAGGACACCCTCCATCGGATCTAGCAGCGCGTTGTCGACCCGCTAAGTTTGTGTCCGCTGAGTAGCCCTTGTGGTCGATGTAGCGATGAGAATCCCTTTCCAGACCAGAGGCAGCCTCCCGGATTGCTACACCACTATCCAGTCGAACGGTCGACGCTACGCGAGCGCCAGCTGCGCTTTCCTCTGGCATAACCCGGTAATCTCTGGCATCTCTTGCCATGTTTTCCGAGAGGATCTCCCTCTAATGCCGGACGAGATTTTGACGCTGCCGGAGGTAGCCCTGTTGTTCAAGGTTGCCGAGAAGACCGTCTACACCATGGCTCAGAGGAGCCAGTTACCGGCATTCAAGGTGCGAGGACAGTGGCGGTTCAAGCGTGTCGACATTGACCGCTGGATCGAGCAGCAGAAGGCTGCTTCTCGCGACCACGGGGAGCGCGAATAGGCGATGTCTTACCTAGACGGTCATCGCCAGCGGCTTCGCAACCGCTTCAACGTGAGCGTGCTCGGCGCGCTCGAGGACCACCACGCCGCGCAGGTCGTCCTGGCGAACAATTGCCCCGGTGGCGTGGCGCGGCCTTCCGAAGAGGATCTGTCTGTTACCCGCACGCTGACGGCAGTGTTCGACGCTCTCGGTGTGCCCGTTGGTGACCACCTGATCGGCGCGGGACCTCGCACTTTTAGTATAACCGAGGCCGGGCTCCTTCGCGCAAACGCCGGAGCCACGACATGAGCGTGACCCTCGATAAGGATACGGTGATTGAGGGGCCGCTTTGGCCCGAGCCCGTGCGCGTACTCAGCGTCGACCGCTTCGGGACCATGCTACAGGTCGACGCCGTCGGCATGCGTACGCGGCAGTTCTACCCCGGCATCATCGTCACGGCTGTGCAGGTTGAGGCACTCAAGGTGCTCTCCAGCGCGAAGGGGGATCAGTTCGGCCTGATAGACCCGAAACGCCGCCATGACACGGCGGTTGAGCCGCGGTCCAATAGCGAGAAAGATCGCGCGGGATGCGAGGCCCTGGTCGACAATCAGCTGTGCCAGCAAATGCTCTCTCCAGAGCTGCTCGATCGCGCCCGAGCGAAGCATCGGACTGTCCGGATCCTCGTAGAGACGAACGCTGGATGAGACCTGATCGTAGCGCTCGAGACGTTGCGCAGCAGGGCCGCTCATATCCTCGGAGTACTTCGTCTCGATGTAGATGGCTCCGGTGGCTCCGTCTGGTGTCGTGACCCGGACGGCGACGTCGAATGCGGTGAGATCGTTGAGGAAACGCCGATCGCGCCGTCCGGGTGAATGCTCGAAGAAGATCTGGTCAACGGACTGCACGAATTCCGGAAAGATCCGCTGGAAGACGGCGGTGGCAAGGTCGAGGTCCAGCGCCAGCGGGCCAAAGAGATTCAGCCCGAGACCCATTGAGGACAGCGCATTGCCGAAAAGGCGGTCCTCGTCGAAGAAAGCGCCCTCTTCTCGAAGCAGCAACTCGCGCAGCGCCAGATGGTGAATGGCGGGCGTCAGGAAGTTCTTGCCCGCGTCGGCAGCCTCTGCGCTCAGGTTTGAGGTGAAGCCGTTCGGCCTCGACGAGCTCTCACCCTCCGGAACGAAGTCATCCGCCGGAATGCCGTGATCCTTGAGCCAAAGGCTCTGGAGCAGTCGAGCGGTCCGGCGGAACCGCGAATCGATGCCGCAGAAGACGCCGTGCCGCTTTAGGATGTCGTCAGGGATGAGCGGCACGCGCGGAAGTTTGTTGTTGAAAGGCGCGCCGGTTTTGGACGCGTCGTCGCGCGAGGTATCGGCGCGACGCGTTGTTCGGATACGTGACATGAAGTCTCCAAGCGTTTTTATGAACGATGAAGATTCAGGCGATCCGTATAGAAGTTGATACGATTTTGATTGGAGTGAAAGCCAGACATTTCACATTCGCGTCGATGGTGATTTTTGACTATTTGACGGCTTTCTGTCGCAGTCAGATCGTGCTCACGGATTAGGAGAATGATAGCTTCGCACCTTGCGGGTGTGAATCGGCGTGGGGTCCCGGTCCCGATCGGCGCGTTAAGCTATCGATCCACCTGGCGGCGCAGAGCCACTCTTGGCTTCCTGAAAGAAGACCTCGAAGATTTGTCCCGCTCACTCGTACGCCAAGCGGAGTGCACCGAGGCAGCAAGTGGGCAGGCAGGCGGTTGAGCGCCTCATGCTTCGGCAATTCGGAGCGACTACGCCGACTTCCGCTGCGACCTGGCCGCCGGCTTCTTCGCGGCCGCTTCCTTCGGCTTCTTGCCTTCGATCGGCATCAGCATTTCCTTCTGCCCGGCCGCGGCCTTCCGTGGCTTCTTGGCGCCTTTCTTCGGAGCCTTGGTATCCGCTGTGGCGCCGCCGACGCTCTTGCGCAGCGCGTCCATCAAATCGACGACGTTCTCGCCACGTGGCCGCTCCTTCGGCGTGATCGGTTTTCCGGCGCGCTTGCTGTTGATCAGGTCGACGAGCGCGGTCTCGTAGTGGTCCTCGAACTTCTCGGGTTCGAAGCGCCCCGACTTCTGGTTCACGATGTGCTTGGCCAGGTCCAGCATGTCCTTGGTGACCTTGACGTCCTCGATCTCGTCGAAATACTCCGTCTCGGATCGCACTTCGTACGGATAGCGCAGCAGCGTGCCCATCAGCCCCTTGTCGAGCGGCTCGAGCGCAATGATGTGCTCCCGGTTGGTCAGCACGACGCGACCGATGGCGACCTTGTTCATCTCGCGGATGGTCTCGCGGATTACCGCGAAGGCGTCGTGGCCGACCTTGCCGTCGGGGCGCAGATAGTAGGGCCGGATCAGATAGCGCGGATCGATCTCGGACTTCTCCACGAACTCGTCGATCTCGATGGTGCGCGTGGATTCAAGCGCGACCTCCTCGAGCTCCTCCTTTGTCACCTCGACGAACGTGTCGGTGTCGACCTTGTAGCCCTTGACGATGTCCTCGTTGGCCACCTCTTCGCCGGTGTCGGCGTCGACTTTGGCGTACTTGATCCGGTGGCCCGTCTTGCGGTTGAGCTGGTTGAAGGAGATCTTCTCGGACTCCGAGGTCGCCGGGTACAGCGCGACCGGGCATGTGACGAGGGACAGACGCAGGAAACCTTTCCAGTTGGCACGCGGGGCCATGAACGCAGTACTCCGAAAACGAGGGGCGGCCTGGACTCAAGACGAACGGGACGGCCTGGTTCCGACATCCCGTCAACAGATTCACCCCCAACCGGCCATGCAGCGCCAGCGGAAGTCGGGGTTCAGGCAGCCTGGCGGCCTGACTCTCCGCGAACAGACAGGGAACATTGGGCCCATGTCCGCAGCGCCCGAAGCCTCCGCATCTCAACCCACCGACCTGGATGTCGCCGCCGACCAGACCATCGCGGCCTGTGGCGGCGACGCCCGGGAGGCGGTGAAAGCGCTGATCGTCGCGAACGATTTCCTCGAGGTCCAGCTCGGCGAGCTCCAGGCGAAAGTATCGACAGGTTATGCGCGCGGACGGCTCCCGCCGGCGCGCGAACGCAAGGATGAGGCAGATGTCTGAAGTGACCTACTACGTCGCTTTGCCGTTCGTCCCTTCCGACGACGGCATCGCGCCCGGCGAAGCTATCGAATGCTTCAACCCGAATTCCGCGGTGATGAAGGCCGAAGCCTTGTCGCGCAAACCCGGCCATGTCAGCGCCGTCGCGTTTAGCCGTAGGGGCGATCCGGCGACCGGCGAATTCGGCGACGCCAAGCTGATCCGGAAATTCGGCGACGTGCCGGACGATTTGAGCTCGCTGTGAAGCCCGACTACCCATCGAGCGCATGCTCGAGGAAGAAACGCAGCATTTCCCTCGTCGCGTCCGGCCCTCGCGGATCGGTGTAGGAGCCGGCTGGACTGCCGCCCGACCACGCGTGGCCGGCACCATGAATGTTCCAGTGTTCTGAGATTGCCCGACCGCCGGCGTCGGTAAGGATGGTGCGGGTATAGGCATGGCCGTGGGGCACTCGGCCGCGAAGCACGTTCGCTGTCGGACTCGTCAGATGAACGCGGAGGGAAGGTCGCGGGCGGCGCCGCAGGCGAGGCCTGAATGTATGCCGGCGGCCGCATACAGATCTGCGTGCGTCGCTCCCATGATGGCGGCGGCGGCCCCGCCGGCCGACAGGCCCGCGACGTATACGCGCTTCGGATCGATCGCATGATCCCGCATGATCTGCCGGGCGATGCCGGCGATCAGCGAGGGTTCGCCGCCGCCGCGGCGCTGGTCGCCGGTGCGAAACCAGTTCCAACACTTCGCCTTGTTGGCTCCGCTCGGCTGTTCGGGATAGACCACGAAGCAGTTCTGCTCTTCCGCCAGGAAGTTCATCCGGGTGCCGGCGGCGAAATCGTCGGGCGACTGGGTGCAGCCGTGAAGCATGACCACCAGGGGAAGCGGCTGCCCCTGAGAGCGGCTTGGGATGAACAGCTTGTAGGTCCGGCTTCCCGCTGCGTTGCTGAAGGTGCCTTCGATGAACCTTGTGCCCTCGGGCACGATATCCGACGTGGACGGCGGAGCGCGCCTGATCGGACCTCGCAAGCCGAGCCCGGAGAAGTCTTTCATGCTATCGAACCGCGCGGGGCTTTTGCGTCGCGGAGGAGCGGAGAAAGCCTGCGTGAGCTGACGGCTTTCCCTCTCGTCGACGACGTGGGCCTTTGCGTCGATGGTCGGCGGCTCAAGCATCGCGAGCGGAGTCGGGGCAGTGCTGCCGGACGTCGGTCCTGGGACGCACTCGCTGCGGAGCATGCGCTGCAGGAGCGCGGTGGCCTCGACCAATTGGCCTGCACGCGTGAGACGGGTTGCTTCACGAACTGTGGTTTGATTCAGCATCGTTTCACCTCATCCTGTCGGCGAGAGCGGCCTTGACCGCGGGAGTGGCATGCAAGGCCCCCAGCACTGAGACCGAGACGATGGTGGCGCGGGCCAACTCGGGAGTGACGTCCTGGGCGATGGTCGCCAAGCCGAGCACGTTGATGTGCAGCATCTCGCCGGCGCGCTGCGCCGCTTCGAGATCTTCGCGGGTGTAATTTCGCAGACCGAGGTCGAGGCTCTTCCGGGCCGTGGATTGCCTGACGACGTCCGCGTGGCGTTCGAGCTGGTTGCGGATGGCCGTCCGGATGAAATCCGTCCGGTTCGAATAGAACCCTTCCTGCACCATGAGATCGACGTGGCCGAGGTCGACATAGCCAAGGTTGACCGTGATCTTTTCGGTGTCGGGGGTGCGGGGTCGCAGCTCGCGCACATTATCAGCCAAGGAAGCACCCATGTTTGCCATCCAGTAGGATGGTATATGGATGTTAAACGGATGCTCGAGAGCTACTTTCAAGGGCGGCAGGAATGGGAACCGCGGCCAATCCGCGGAGGTCGCGGCTATCCGTCCTTGAGAATGGATTTCACTTCCCTGATGGGCCAGGTTTCCCCGGCCGGTATCACGCGCACGCCGCCGCCGATCAGCGCGTGAGAACTGATCTCGTCGTCGGTGGGCACGACCGAGAGTTCGGTTTCTGGTTTCAAGCCGAGGGTGATGAAATCGAGGTCGCCCGGGAAGATTTGCCGCCGCGAGCCGTCATCCAGTTCGACGATGTGGCTCTCGGAATGGGACCGGATCCTCTTGGCGCGTTTCGCGTCGGCTAGCTCAATGGCGTCGTCAGGTCCGCTACTTCTGCCCGGACGGGGCCTGCGCGTTCGAATCGTTGGGATTGGGCTTGTTGGCCTCGTGATGGCCGACCACGCAGCCCGCCACAGCGCCGAGCTTGCCGTGGCCAGCCATGTGGCCGGCGACACCTCCGACGATGGCGCCCTTGATGCATCCCTTGGCCTCCGCCGGCGAGAAGGAGGTGAGCGCCAGCAGGCAAACCGAGGCGAAAATCACTTTCATAGTCGTTCTCCGGGATTAGGTTGTCCTGGGGTCAAGTCGTTGGAGGAGGGCCAGTTCCGTTCCGCAACGATTTTGCTGGGTGGCTACGATGCCCCGATGTTCGCCGCGTCTGGGACGCTAAGAGTTGTACGGGCGGTGTCGCTCCGGCGGTGCCGACTGACTATTCCGGTAGACATTCGGGGCAGGTGTCCCCGATCGATCCGAGTACCTCGACAATCGCGGCAAGGGCCTCATCCGCCGAGGTCCCCTTCGGCGGATCTCGGCGCGCAATGTTGAATACGCGCTCCCGCGCGTGCGGATCGGCGCTGTCCTGCATCCAGCCGTGTTCTTGACACTCGCGGATGGCGCCGGCTTCTTGAAGGACAGAGATTGCCCATCCGCGTAACGTGCGGATCGCTGGCCGCCGTTCCTTCGTCAACAACATTGAAATCGCTCCCTGGGCCGTGTTGGACGAATCCTCGGGTCTCTCACTCGTTCCGGTCGTTATCGCAGGGCAGGGATTCGCGATTGTGGTGACTGTAGTTTGCTTGCCTGTCCAGTCGTGGCATTCAGAAGCCTAAACCCTTCCCGTCATCCGCATTTCCTTCGCGAGTGTCATCGGCAGGAACGTGAGCCGGAGGATGCGTTCGGTCGTGTTACGATTATTCAGTGCGGGTGACGAGGGAGGGGGAGGAGCCCGAGCGATGAGATGAACTCAAACTTTGCGTCGCTGGCTCAAATGCTTCGCTGATGTCGAACGCCATCGGCGGTTCCTCGTTAGTCCAATTGAAGCCGTCGAGACCAGCAAGAGCTCTATCCAATTGGAGGGATTCGGAAGCGTTCTTTGATGACGAAGGTGGAGGAGCCGCTCCGTTGGAGCCGGCGGGCGTCTGGGACTTGGAGGAGCGACTGGTTGTTTCTTTCTCGAAGCGTGTGAGAATTGTGCCTAGCCAACTGGTTTGTTTGTCGCTTAGGAGCGCACGCTCTCGATAGATCTCGAGCTTGCCGGAAATGCTGTGCAAAAAAATAGCCTCCTTCGGACCAAGCCTCCCACTGCAAAGGGCCTTGGTGATGCGCTGTTCTAGTCGGTTAAAGCCGTGTCCGATGAGCATGCTGATGTTCTCCCCGTAAAGTTGCCATCTCGGTTAGACTTTCCGATATAGAAACTTGGAGCTTGCACCCTAACGCTGCATTCACTGTGCCCCGGACTGTAATTGACCGACGGGTAGACGGAATTCTTAGATTTCCATTCGGTCTCGCAGGGCCCGTGCCGAAACCTGGTGGACGTTTGGCGGGGGCTGTGTCTGGGCTCCGAAGGAGCACAGCTTCGCCTGCGAGGCGAAGCTGCTGAGTAGGAGTGCTCGAAACCCGGAGCCACGCCGACGGTCAGTATTTGGATAAGCGCACCCTGTTACGGGGAGGCCG
Organism: uncultured Alphaproteobacteria bacterium; assembly: GCA_963847045.1. Lineage (GTDB taxonomy): Bacteria > Pseudomonadota > Alphaproteobacteria > Rhizobiales > Xanthobacteraceae > Bradyrhizobium. Next base: position 418,465 of record CAWJYQ010000027.1, read on the forward strand.
GGGTCATCCGGTCGGCCTTTACGCGCCACTTCTTATGACGGGGCTAACTATCCTGCGGCACGTCCATCAACCGCACGACTGCTGTAGGTCGGGAGTCACCGGAGCCCACTCCTGCTTTCAGTTATAAAACTGTCAGCTTCTATCGATGCCTTTCGATCGTGTCCGCTTGGTCTCCACCGCCTGGCTAGCGTGGAGAGCGGAGCCCATTGGGGGCTGGCTATGCGCGCCGCGCGAATTGCGACGCTCGTAGTTGCTCAAAAACAATGTGGAATCTATCCGGTGACCGAGACCAAAGCGATGGAGGCCGCTCGCCACTGCTAAGTACTCATAGATCTCCACGTCAGCGCCACATCCAGCGCATGCGTTGGTCATCACCGGCACCTCTCACGCCGCTATTTCCGTGGGGTCTGCAAGGGCCAAGCCGCGCAGGTAGTCGGCAGCCTTGGAAGCGTTGCTGCACGCTGTAAAGAATGCCCATTTGTCAGCCTTCAAAAGCTCAATCCAGGATGCGATGTAGCCTGCATTCCTGACGTCACCGTCGAAGCCAAATTCCGCACACAGGAATGCAGCACCCAACTCCGCAATCAATTCCTCCGCCGCGTAGTTGCGTGCGCCGAACCGGTTCTTCAAATCTCGATCAAGGCGCGACTTGTGTCCCGCCCAATGCGTGAGTTCATGGAAGGCCACGTTGTAGAAATGATCCGCGCCCTTGAACGCATCGAACGCCGGCATCGAGATAAAATCGCGGCTCGGGACATAAAAGGCTTCACCGTGGCCCTCGCGGATGTCAGCGCCAGTAGAACGCAAGAACGCGTCGGCAAGCTCGTCGCGCGCGTCGGGATTGCGAACACGAATTGGTTTCCCTGTCTTGGTGCCATCGGGAAGTTTTTCGCATTGATCGACGTTGAAAACCGTATATTCACGCATCATCGGCACTAGGTGCGTTGCGGAGTTATCGTCCGCAACTTTGTCGCGGACCTGGAGCTGCTTCACGAAATACACCTTTGTTCCATGCTCGCCCTTGCGCACGTTGCCGCCCAACTCCGATGCCTGCTTGAACGTTAGAAAGCGCGGTGTGCGATAGCCGGCCGCTTGTGCCATCCACAACAGAACGACATTGCATCCTGAATAAGGCCGGTTGGTTACGGCGTTGCAGGGGGTGTTCGTGCCGGGCGTCTCCGACCATGGCTTAACCCAAGGGGCAGCGCCAGCTTCTAGCTCTGCAACAATGCGCGTCGATACTTCTGCATAAAGATCCCGTTTCATTGCTCGCCTCGCTGTTACGGCTGACGCGACCACGATCGGCCGCATGTCATAGCCGCGTTGGGCAAGGCTTCTTTCTACGGTCTCACAAATTACCCCCAGCCCCCCATGGCCTAGCCCCCTTAAAAATGAGGAAGCGTCCATCGAACGGCTGCTTCTGGCGCGCAAAGCGGCCGTTCGTACGCAGACAGCCGTCCCGCGACGGATAAGGACACATCACTTTGGAACCAGGCTCGGGAAGGGCGCCTACGCGCGTTTTCCCATCGGCACCACGTTTCCATCACTCCGCGGCACCAGCGACACGACTGCAGCTCTTGCGAGGTCTTCCAAGGCGGTCGCAATGTATTTCGCGTAGTGCCGCTCGATCATCTTGACTGAGGTGTTGTGCAGTTTACTGTCAGAGCGTTGTACCCTCTGTTCGATAATCAGGTGGTCACAAATCAGCGTCATTCGATGCGGCGACGAACTAAATAGAACGGCCAGTGAATGCGCGAGTTGCACGAAAAATGGCGTGTGTTCGAGCGCGTCGCTTCATCGCAAGAAGCGGAGTGGCAATATCGGCCGCGAAGCGGCTATCAAGATTTCCATCGGTTGGTCAGCTGGCGGTATCGAGCGTACGGACAGCCTCGCGCAAATAGTTGAGGGCCTTCTTCGGCATGTCTTCGGCTTTCATTTGCGATGTGTGGGCACTCACGCATACAGCATAGCAACGGCCAACTCGTGCGTTGCGAACGGGCATGGCCATTGAGACCAGGCCGCGCTCGATCTCCTGATCAACAAGGCTGTATCCACGGCGTTGGATCTCCCTCACGATTTTTGTGAGGCGCCTCGGGTCGGTTTCGGTTTTCGGCGTGAGAGGCTTGGTGCGCTCACTCTGCACAATCCGCTCTATTTCGGCGTCCGGAAGGCTGCTCAGCATTGCGCGGCCCATCGAAGTGCAAAAGGCTGGCAGGCGGTTTCCGATGTCTGAACGGATCGTCACCAACTGATCGCTCGGAGCTCTGGCGACGATCACAATTTCCTCGCCGTCGAGCACCGACATCAAAGCTGATAGCCCTGATTTCGATCTGAGTTCGCGCAGAACAGGCTCCGCGAGCTGGATAATCGTTTGCGACGACAGATAGGCATACCCCAGCCGTAGGACACGCGGTGTGAGATCGAAGGTATGCCCGTCAAAATCAGCGTAGCCTGACGCCACCAGGCTGCGCAGGACACGCCGGGCAGTCGCCTTTGTCGTCGAGACCGCCTCCGCTACCTCGGTGATAGAGAGCCGCTTCCGCCGTTCCGAGAAAATCTCGATAACTGCCAAACCTCTAATGAAAGAGGATAGCTGTTCTTTATCTCTGCCTTCCGGCGTTGAGGTGTCCATTCCTAAGTCCCTTATCGCGTGCTCGTACGCAATGAGCAGATCACAACCGGTATTGACAAGGCAGATCCTGTGAATATAGGTTCGCTATATAACACATAGTTCGTATAGCGAACAAATAGAATCTGATTGTTGCGGGGGACGATGTTCGCAAGCGGTAAAAAGCAAAGCCTGAAAAAAGAATACGACGTCGTCGTAGTCGGGGGAGGCGCATCAGGTCTAATTGCAGCCAAAGCAGCTGCTCGGAATGGCGCGACAACACTTCTCGTAGAACGGCAGGGTTGTCTCGGCGGGGTTGGTACGACCTGTTACGTCGCTCAGTACATCGGCTTTTTTAACGGTGAGCTGCAGGCCGTTTGGGGAACGCCGAATGAATTCCTGAAAGAGATCGTAAAGGCCGGCGGAAGCGACGGATTCACGTATTACACAATGGCTGAGGCCTCGGCCTCGCCCATTAATATCTATAACTTCCCGTTTAATCCCGAAGTCGTGAAATACGTTGCGGACGACTTTGTTCAGGAAGAGAACATAGACGTCCTATTTCACGCGCAGGTAGCCGACGCGCTCGTCCAGAATGGCACTGTGTCCGGTGTGGTGCTGCAATGTGTCAGCGGCCGGATCGAAATTGCCGCGAAAGCGATCGTGGACGCGACAGGCGATGCGACCGTCGCGCATTTGGCCGGCGTTCAGTTTCTGTCCGACAGCAGTGGGATCGATCAGAAGCAGCCAACCTCACTCCTGTTCCGTCTCTCTAATGTCGATGTGAAGCGGTTTCGCTCGATCCCCCGCGAGCGGAAACGGGAGTTAGCGCTGGCTGGCGTAAAGAAGGGGGTAATCTTCTGGGAAAGCCTCTCCTTCATGAGCACGCCCGGCGGGCATGACGCCATTTGCCTTATGAGCCGCATCAAAGGCCTCGACATGCTCGATGCGGTCGATCTGAGCGAGGCGGAATATATTGGCCGCCGGCAGGTGCAGAGCATCGTAAAATTCCTCAAAGAGAACGTTGACGGATTTGAGAAGGCGGTGCTCGCGAACATTGCCGCGCGCGTTGGTGTGCGGGAAACCCGCAGAATCCGCGGTCGCCATGTGCTGACGCTCGAAGATATTTTGGAAGACAGGCAGTTTCCGGACTCTGTGGCTTTGGGGTGCGGCCCTGTTGACGTCCACGATCCCAATGGAGCTGGAATTACTCTGATGATGCCGGAGCGCCCCTGGCAGATTCCGATGCGGTGTCTCTTGCCGGATGGCATCGAAGGTTTGATCGTGACCGGGCGTGCGATATCGGCCACGCACGAGGCGAATGCGGGCTCCAGACACATGGCGACCGCTATGGCGCTCGGTGAAGCCGCCGGAACAACGGCCGCTATCGCCGCTGAAGGGGGGGCTTCGATGGCGAGCCTCGATCCTAAAGTCGTTCGAGATCGCCTTCGCGCTCAATCCGCCGCTACCTCGGTGGAGGACTGCCATCGGCTGACGGATAGCGAACCGAATACGATGATGAGGGCGCAAGCATTATCGCGGCTGATCATCAAGACGGGAGTGAATGCGAGTGGCTTCGACCTCGAGTCCGTCGGCGCTTCCAGAGGTTAAAGGCGATGCAGCAAGAGACGTGCGACGTTTTGATCGTAGGTGGTGGAGCTGGCGGGCTCGCAACCGCGGTGACAGCCTCCAGGCTAGGTGCGCGCGTCATTCTCCTGGAAAAGTCAGACGTGCTTGGCGGTGTTGCGGCCTATTCCGGCGGCGTCCTTTGGATTCCGGGAAACGAGTTCGACCGCAACCCTATCAAAAGCGGCCGTGAATATCTGACCGCCGAATTGGGCGACAATGGGTTTCAAGAGGACATAGACCTCTTTCTGAAGAGCGGGCAGGAGATGGTCACGTTCTTCGAGGAATGTACCTCGGTGAAATTTCTGCCCTCCGACTATCCCGACTACCATCCCGAAAACCGCAGCGGATCATTAGCGGGGCGGGCCCTTTACACGGCAGCATTCGACGGCGCCCAGCTTGGGTCGTCGCTGAAGCTGCTTAGAGCCCCCCTCCGGACCATGACCTTGTTCGGGATGATGTTGAACTCAGCCACCAAGGATCTGACCCATTTTTATAATGCGACATCTTCCTTTCGGTCGTTCATTTTCGTTGCCAAGCGGATCGCAAGGCATCTGTGGGAATTGTTGCTCTACCGGCGGAGCGTTTCGCTAACCAGCGGCAACGCGCTTGCAGCCAGGCTCTTAAAATCGGCAGTGGATCAGGGCGTAACCATCCGAGCCAATGTCAGCGTCGAGGAGCTCCTGCTATCGGAAGGAAGAGTCATCGGAGCAGTCCTCGGGGGTCAACGTTCGGGCCAGAAAATATTTGCCGGACGCGGTGTAGTGATTGCGTGTGGCGGTTTTCCCAATGACGCGAAGCGCGTGGCGCAACTTTATCCGCATGTAAAAAGGGGAGGCGAGCATCTGTCTCCTGCACCCAAATCCAGCACTGGTGATGGCATAAGGTTAGCCGAGAGCGTCGGGGCCGATTTTCGCGGAATAGCGGGGCGGCCGGCGGCATGGATGCCGATGTCCAGAGTGCCGGCCCGTGGGGGAGACTTCGCGGTCTTCCCTCATATCGTCGATCGGTACAAGCCGGGCGTGATCGCGGTCCTTGAAGATGGGACGCGTTTCGTGAACGAGTTCAACTCCTACCACGACTTTTGCGAGGCGCTGATTGAAGCTTGTGAGGGTCTTAACGAGACGGCCGCATGGCTGATTTGTGATCACTTGACCTTGAGAAAATATGGGCTGGGATACGTGAAGCCGCGACCATTTCCCCTTCGGCGCGCGTTGACGAGCGGATATTTGACGAAAGGCAGAACGGTTTCGGAGCTCGCGACCAGAATCGGCGTCAACGCCACCGCCGCGCAACAGACAATCGAGACCTACAATGCACACGCGGTGAGCGGCCAAGATCCCGCGTTTGGAAGAGGTACCAGCGCGTTCAATCGGTACTTAGGTGATCCGGCTAATAAGCCTAATCCGAATGTTCGCCCCGTTTCGGAACCACCCTTTTATGCAATCAAAGTATTCGTTGGCGAAGTCGGTACATATGCCGGACTTGCAACTTCTGCCCATGGCGAGGTTCTGGATCGGAAAGGCAAGATAATCGATGGTTTGTTCGCAGCCGGCAATGATCGCGCGTCGATCATGTCAGGAGGCTATCCCGGTCCAGGTATTACATTGGGCCCGATACTTACTTTTGCTTATCTGACGGGGGCGCGACTAGCTCGAGGTGAACGTGATCGTGTGCAATCTTTGGCGGAGCATACAAAATCAGACGAATTTCGAGCCAAAGAAAAGACGAAACGCTTCTGACCAAAAGACGCATCTATGGCGTGGTCGGATCGTTGAACGCACCGGATCGAGTTTGACAACACCTGGGCGCCTGGTATCGGCCGCAAGCACCCGTGAAAAACTCGCATGATGACAAGGAGAACCACATGATCAAGATCAACGTGATGTACCCGTACACCGAAGGCGCGCGCTTCGACCACGCCTACTACCGCGACCGGCACATGCCGATGGTGAAGGCCAGGCTGGGCAGTGCCTGCGCCTACTACACCGTCGAAAAAGGCCTGGCCGGCAGAGGTGCATCGCCCGCTTACGTGGCGATGTGCGCTTTCATCTGTGATTGGCCGAAGGCTACCAGGCCGCCATGCAGGAGCACGGCGCCGAGATACGGGGCGACCTCGCCAACTACACCGACATCGCGCCGGTGATCCAGTTCAGCGAGGTCGTCGTCGAGCGGTCGGATCGTTGAACGCACCGGATCGAGTTCTGACAACACCCGGGCGCCTGGTATCGGCCGCAAGCACCCGTGACAAACCCGCCTGGGCCAAGCTCGCGCGGACTGCGGAAGCAGTCGTCGTCAATCAGCACCGGGCCGCCTGACGCGGCTCTGCGCACCGGACCACTGCGGGACCTTCCGCTCCTGGCCCGGTCGATGACAGCAATAGGAAGTGAACAGCCTCTATGACGAAAAGAGTTTCTCGACGGTCTTTCTGCTTCGGAATGGTCTCAGCCGGGCTTTGTGCGTCTAATTCGCAAGCTCAGGGCGTTCCTCTCCCACGGTCGATCACGCTTTCCGTCGGATTCCCGGCCGGCGGACCGGCCGATCTGCTTGCGCGGCTGATCGCCGAGCGACTACGGGCAAACACCGGATCTATCATCGTCGCTGTCAATCGCCCTGGCGCCGGAGGCACGATCGCCGCGGCGGCCGTTGCCCAAGCTTCGCCCGACGGCACGAGCCTCTTGCTCGTGTCGAGCGGTCACGCCGGCGCGCCAGCATTTTTTCGGAACTTGCCATTCGACAATCAAAAATCGTTCACGCCGATTGTCGCTTTGGCCCACTCTCCCGTCGTCGCGCTTATACGAAAGGACTCGCCCTTTAAGACAATCGAAGATTTGGTTGCGGCCGCGCGTGCGCGCCCGGGCAAGCTTCAGATCGGCAACAGTGGCGGCGCAACGTTACCCGCACTCGCGTCGGCGCTTCTGAAGAAAGACATCGGCTATGATATCCTTGAGGTGCCGTATCGAGGGTCTGGCCCGGCCAATATCGACCTGCTCAACGGAACGATCGACGCTAATTTCGACCTCGTATCGGGAGCCATGGGACTGTTGTCGTCCGGCGACGTTCGTGGACTTGCGGTCACGAGCGCCAAACGATCGGCGGCTCTCCCAAACGTCCCAACTATCGCGGAGACGATTCGCCCTGGCCTTGAGATGACCGGCTGGTTTGGTGTTCTGGCTCCTGCAGGGACGGACGGCGGGCTGGCCGCGCGGCTGAACGCCGAACTCAATCGGATCCTATCAGAGTCAGAGTTCAAGCAACGCCTGGCGCTACTCGGCATCGAGTTCGATGGGCGGCTCGCAGGAAGAATTCGCGCGACTCATCGCCTCGGAAACGGAGCGCTGGACCACCGTTATCAAGGAGCTAGGAATCAGTGCTCAATGATGAGGATCAAGTGAGAAAAATTGTAGTGCGTTACGGACACCCGACCGACGCCGACCATTTCCGTCGCTATTACGAAGAGACGCATCTGCCGCTCGCCGCGAAACTCCCGGGTTTGAAGGCGAGCCGCCACAGCTTCGACCTCGTCGGCAAGGGGGGCTCCTCGTCGCCCTATTTCTGCATGTGGGAAGGCGAATCACAACACATGAGGAAACGAGCGATATGAGGAAGGGCATTCTCCATCTGGTCATCGGTACGGCGCTGATCACCGATTTCGCCTGTCATGGTCTCTTAGACCACGTGGGAAGGCCACCGAACGAAACCGCTCAAGTTGAAGCAGTCCCCCCGTCCCAAATGGCTAAGCGCACCAATTTGCCCCGGCGCGCAGAAGGACTTTTTCAACGCAATCGGCCCAATACCGGCGGTTAGAGGACGGGCACGGCATGTCCACTCTGCCCGGGCATTTCAGACGTCAACCTATTTTTTCCGGATGTCCCTCGCCATTCAATTCGAGTGTTGAGGCACCAGGAGAGCATGCAGTCATCCAATCACGCCGGCAGCACCGACCTTGAACAGAGGCAGCCGCGCGACAATGGCTGGTCTTTTCAATTTCTTCGTCCTCCAATCGCAGGACGCAGCCGGCGCATGCAACCTGCTAGGACCGTCTGGAGGAAAACTCAGGCTGATCTCAGGGACAGATCAAGCCTCAGTCAGAGTTTTTCGGCCACAGACCATTTCGAATACCAGAGGAAGAGCCATGACCAACGCCTTACCAACCATCGTCAGACGGGTCCACTATTCCGTGACTGCAGCAGCATCCGAGCCGTCCTCGCCCGCCCGAACCCAGACCGGCGTCTTGAAATCCTGGAAGGATACGATGTCATCTCGACTCGCACTCATGGCTTTCGTCGTACTCGGCGCAAGTGGCGTATTGGCAGACGATATGAAGATGCCGATCAATGGCAAGGACATTAAGTGGGGCCCGGCGCCGCCCTTCTTTCCAAAAGGCGCGGAGTTTGCGGTGCTCTCGGGCGATCCAAGCAAGGACGGTCTCTACGTTGTTCGTCTGAAGATGCCAGCGGGTTACAAGATCCCGGCCCACAATCACCCGACGACGGAAAACGTGACGGTCGTATCCGGAAATTTTCATATCGGGATGGGCGACTACCTCGACGAGAAGAAGGGAATTGAGTTGACCTCAGGAGGGTATGGCGAGGCACCGGCGAAAATGAACCATTATGCTTGGGTAACCAGCACAACGATTGTGCAAGTTCACGGTCAAGGTCCCTTTGCAATCACCTACGTCAATCCGGCGGACGACCCCAGCACTAAGAAATAGCCGGCGACGCAAGGGCGGCTGCCCGCGACGCGATATGCCGGCGTCCCTCTCGATTGCATGCAGCAGCCGGTTCAGCCGCCGACCGAAGTGTTCGGACAAAGTTACGTCGGCGATGATGGAGTGGGTCACTTGACCTCGCGGCAGCAGATGGGCCGGCCTAGCGTCCGCACACCAGGGTCGGCGAAAAAGTAAGGAGCTTTGGAATGTCTTTGAACCAAGGTGGGTGCCTTTGCGGCGCAGTTCGGTACACAACCAGCTCAGAGCCGATACGCGTGATGTTTTGCCATTGCAAATTCTGTCAGCGAGCAACCGGGTCAGCCTATATGGTAGAACCCATCTTTCAGAGAACGAGTTTTCAAATCATTTCGGGGAAACCCGTGACATATATCCTAGCCTCGGAAGGTAGCGGAAAGCGGGTCACCATCAGTTTCTGCGCGACCTGCGGTACAAAGCTTTTTCTCGATCTTGAGCGATTCCCCGAGATATTTGGTGTCTATGGCGGAACGTTTGACGACCCAAACTGGTTCGAGCGCACTCCTCTGATATCGCGACACATCTTCCTTGACTCAGCTCAACATGGAACGGTCATTCCCGCCGGCGTCAGCGCATTTCGCGAGCACTTGATGCTCAATGACGGAACCCCAGTCGAGCCCCTCATCTTCGGGCAGCCACACACCATCGAGAAGCTATCTGGGGAGCATTGATATAGGTTGCGTTCGGTCGTCGCAATTTGTCTGTGCTGACCACAGGACGTCGTAAACGGCTGGGCCACGTCAACTAATGGGATGGACCAGCTGCTTCCCTCGCAGCGCCTGCCCCATTTTTCGTCCGCTCCAAGCCAGGAAGCGGGCCATCGGTCGGCTTTGGCCAACAGCAGAATTCGGTTTGGCGTTAAATTTCGGCTCGCCGGCCACGGAGGAAAGCATGACTATCGGCAGCTACAAGCAGTTCTGCCCGGTCGCGATGGCCGCAGAAATATTATGCACACGCTGGACCATTGTGCTGCTCCGCGAACTCATCGCCGGTTCGACGCGCTTCAACGAGCTGCGCCGCGGCGTTCCTCGGATGTCGCCAGCATTGCTGTCGCAGCGGCTCAAGGAACTCGAGGTAGCGGGCATCTTGACCCATCAATCGGGTTCGGAACCCGGCGTCTTCGAATATCAACTGACCGCGGCGGGACGCGAACTCGGGCCCATTGTCGAGGCCTTCGGCATCTGGGGTCAGCGCCGCATCGAATCGCGTCTGTCTCTGCAGCATCTCGACGTCCAGCTGCTGATGTGGGACATGCGGCTCAATCTGAACACAACGCCGATGCCGAAGAAGCGCAGCGTGGTGCAGTTCAGCTATCCCGAGCTGCCGGCGGCGCAACGGTCCTGGTGGCTGATCGTCGATCCCGAAGAAAGCGTCGATCTCTGCTCGATCGATCCAGGTTTCGATGTCGATCTCTATGTGTCCGTTGATCTGCGGACCATGACAGCAATCTGGATGGGTCTCGAAACCGTACGCGCGGCGATCGGCAACCGTCGCATGATCCTGACTGGCAACCCGCAGCTCGCTACGGACATGCAGAGCTGGCTCGGACTCAGTCCCTTTGCGAAAGAGCAGAAGCTCGCACGCTGAGTGACTGCGCGACCGGTACAGTCTCTATATCGGCTTGCTTCATTTCCTGAACTGGCGCGCCGGGCGCACTTTTGGCAAAACGGCCTTCCATTCCCGCCAGGCTGACATCGAACCAGGAGAGACACGACATGACCGCATTTTTGATCGCAGACATAAAGGTGACCGACAACAAATGGGTGCCGGATTACGCCGCCTCTGTTCACGACCTCGTGCACAAGCATGGAGGCAAATATTTAGCCCGCAGCGGCAATGTGAAGACATTGGAAGGCGCGCCGTTGGATACTTCCCTGATTGCGATCATAGCGTTCCCGTCGGCAAAAGCAGCGGAGTCCTTCGTTACCGATGCCGCCTACAGTCGCTATGCCGCAGCTCGCCGAGACGGCAGCGAAAGCCGCTTTCAACTGATTGATGATACCGATCTGGCCGGAACCATTCCGTATCTCCCCAAAGCATGAAGTCGTCTCTCACTATCCCGGAACAAACCTCCTATAGGCCAGACGACGCAGACGATAAGAGGCCCTCCCGCCGAGCCGGTCGCTTTGCGGGAGGGGCCGCCGCTTACAGCCTGCCGATGGCGGTGCCTATTCGGGCACCAAAACATCCAGCACACGGGGCGCTACACCGAGTTGGCGCCAGATCCTTCAAAGACTTTTGGCGCCAGAGGAGCACGCCAGCCCGGCGGATTGGCGTGCCGATGGACAAGTTTCCAAACGTCGTGCTGCATTTTTCGACTTTTTCAACACAATCGGCCAATAAGGGAAGTCGTACTCGCTCAACACTCGGCTGCGATGGTCATTCGGGCAGCCCAGCTTGCCGCAATCCTTCTTCGTATCGCGAGAGGTCTTCGGCCCGCCAAGGGCCCACTAGGTCTTTGAGAGCGGAAACACGTAACGCGGGATAGAGTTGCCGCAGCCGAGCCATTGCCTTACGTGCTTGCTCTGGTCGTCCGGCCATTGCATTGCTTGCCGCGGCGATGCGCAATCCAGGTTGATAGTCCGGATTGTCCTGCAATGCCATTGCCGCCCAGGATGCCGCTTCGTCATAACGGCCTAGGAGGAAGTGGGCATACGCGGTCCCGCCTCGCATTCCTACCGCGAACGGATCAAGTGGGCTCAGGCGCATGGCACGTGCGAAGCGCTCGATCGCCGGTTCCGGTTCGCCAAGAAAGTTTTTGGCCCAGCCGCCGCAATACCATGCCTCGGCCGAATTCGAATTGAGCACAAGCGCACGATCGATTAAGGCGGCGCCTACCTCGAGATCGCCAACAACATAAGCTAGCGCCCACCCGCTGGCGGCGAGCGCGATCGCGTCATCTTTGCCCAACTCAACCGCCCGCTGGGCGAGCCTCTTCACTTCGGCAATCTCGTTCGCCGTGACTGAAATCCAGCCGTTGGCCTTGGCATGGACGTGGCAAAAGGCGGCACGACCGTAGGCGGTCGCAAAATCCGGGTCGAGCTCGATCGCGCTGTTGAACAGGCGCAATGCCTCGTCGTTCGCTTGCCGCCGGCTAGCAAACTGATTGGATTTGCCCAATCCGCGTAAATAGAGGGCGTAGGCGTCGAGACTCTCGGTCGGCTTGCGCTTGGCACGCTCGATCTCGGCTTTCTCCACGGCGGGCGCGATCGCGCCGACAACGCTCTCGGTCACGTGGTCCTGCAGATCGAAGATGTCGCTGAGACCACCATCAAACCGTTCTGCCCAAAGATGTGCCCCGGTGGCGGTATCAACGAGCTGTCCCGTGATGCGCACTCGGTTGGCCGCTTTGCGAACGCGCCCTTCCAATACGTAGCGCACTCCAAGCTCGCGCCCAATCTGCTTCACGTCGACAGCGCGGCCCTTGTAGGTGAAACTCGAATTGCGGGCGACGACGAACAGCGCCTTGAAATGGGACAACGCGGTGATGATATCCTCCACCATCCCATCAGCGAAATATTCCTGCTCCGGATCGGAGCTCAGATTGGCGAAGGGGAGAACCGCTATCGAGGGCTTATCAGGGAGTGCGAGCCTTGACTTCGGCGATTCCGCTTGGTTGTCGATGACTGCCGCGCTTGCCGGCCGCTGTGCTTCCCGCACCGTACCGACGAATCGGAAACCCCTGCGTGGCAGCGTCTTAATCAAGCGCTGTTCCTCGCCGGAATTGCCGATCGCCCCCCGGGCTGCATTCAGGCCAGTCGTTAGCGCCGCATCCGACACGATACGCCCATTCCAAACGGCATTGATAAGGTCGCTTTTACCGACGACGCGCTCCCTATTGCGGATTAGGTAATCAAGCAGATCGAATACCCGTGGCCCAATAGAGACTGCGTCCGCCCCGCGATACAGCTCGCGCCGGTCAGTGTCGAATGCGTACTCTTCGAATAAATAGCGCAAGCTGCCAATCCCTAGGCGGCCTCCAATCATCCGGACTCCAGCACCGCTTGGAACGCAAAGAATAAGCCGTCGCTAAGGAAAATGTAAGCCTTTCCTAAAGCGCGCTTGCTCAGATCCGTGTAAAGCGCGCTCGCTCAAGCCCGGGCACCTCGTCCGGGTAGAAACAATATCCAGGAGATGATGCGATGAGCACGACAGACGGCCATATCGAACCGATGCGTCTCCAGCTTTTTCAAGGGATATTAGGATGCGTTTCGGGAACGGCACGAACGCCAGAGGATACGAGCCGCCTTGCGCAACCTAAGTAAAGGCGAGCTAATGGATATCGGTACCGCCGCGGTGATCGAACAGTCTTTTCGGATCTGCTCCCGTCGCTCGCTATCCACAAGGCGACATTATCTATCTAAACCCTGCCTTTTGATTCGAGGGCTTCGGCTACAAGCCAAGATCTTGCGTATTTGTCCCAAACTGTTCGCGCGCAATTCATAAAGGATCTTGATCAGCACAACGAAAGCGAAGCCGACGCCCCCGCGTCCTCGGACGACATACTAGGGATGTCAGCGCGTTGATCGATCATTGCGGAAGCGGTTAGAGGTATTGCAACATGAAGCAAGCACAACGGCAGATAGTCCCTGAATTGTCTACTTTGTCAGATAACAGCTTTGATCCTCAAAAGCTGAGTGAACTCATCGGCGACGTTTACGACGCCGCCCTCGATCAATCGCTGTGGGAGGGTGTCATTGAAAGGGTGGCACAGTTCGTCCGCGGCACCGGTGCGGCGCTCTTTTCCAGGAACGCGGCCAATCAGGAAGGCAGCGTTCACTACCAGATTGGTATAGACCCGTGTTACGCGCGGCTCTATTTCGATGAATGTGTGACGCTTGATCCAACCACAGGTGGTCATTTTCTCGCCGAGATCGAACAGCTCACCGCGGGTGCGGACCTGATGTCACCCTCTGAATTCCTGGAAACGCGATTTTATCGGGAATGGCTGCAACCGCAGGGCCTGATCGATTTCGTAAGCGCCGTTCTTGACAAATCGGCAACCAGCGTAGCCATGTTCGGTGTCGTCCGCAGTGAGCGAGACGGCGTCGTTGATGACGAAACGCGGCATCGGATGCGGCTGATCGTTCCCCATCTTCGCCGCGCGGTTCTGATCGGAAGAATGTTTGATCTTAAGGCAGCGGAGGCTGCGACGTTCGCCGACACACTCGATGGCCTAAGTGTGGGCATGTGTCTCGTCGATGCGGGAGGCCGTATCGTTCATGCCAATGCTGCAGGCTACGCCATCATCCGCGTCGGCGATATTCTGCGTTCCGTCGGCGGCCGGCTTATTGCCTGTGATGCGCAGGTTGATAAAACATTGCGTGAAATATTTGCTGCTGCGGGCCAGGGGGATGCAGCGCTCGGCACGATGGGGATAGCGGTCCCGCTGATCGGCAAGGACGATGAGCGCTACGTTGCCCATGTGCTGCCTTTGACTTCGGGGGGACGCCGTCGTGCCGGCAAAACCCACACAGCGGCAGCCGCCTTGTTCGTTCGAAAGGCAGTCTTGGAGTTCCCGTCTGCTTTCGAAGTCATCGGCAAGACCTTCAAATTGACACCAACTGAACTTCGCGTGTTGTCAGCGATTACCGACGTGGGCGGCGTTCCGGAAGTTGCAGCAGCTCTTGGAGTTGCGGTCACCACCATCAAGACGCATCTCGGCCGGTTATTTGAAAAGACGGGTACGACGCGGCAGGCGGATCTCGTTAAACTTGTCGCGGGATATACGACGCCGCTAACCAGTTGACCGCGACTGCGAAGGTTGAGAGCGCAAACATCCGCAGTGACGGTTGGAGCGTCGCGTTGCCGCTACCTCACGCCTCCTGATAATTTTTGCAAGCCGTACCATTCGTTCGGATGACGACTCCGGTCCATGAAAGGGATTTGGTGCATCCGTAGCTGGGAGCGAACTTTGGTTTGGACGTCACCCTTCAGCACGAAATTCAAACGGTCCAAATAACAATCCAGGAGAAAACGATGGTACGTCTACTGGCGGTTCTGTATGGCATCTGCGCCTACGCCGTCTTTCTTTTTACCATTCTCTACGCGATCGGGTTCGTGGGCAATTTGATTGTACCGAAGTCGATCGATTCCGGGGTAGCCGGGCCGCTCATCGAGAGCCTTGTCGTCAACGTGGTGCTGGTTGGGCTATTCGCGGTTCAGCACAGCGTCATGGCGCGGCAGGGCTTCAAGCGCTGGTGGACGCGTATCGTGCCGCCTTCGATTGAACGCAGCACGTTCGTACTGCTCTCCAGCCTCGTGCTGCTGTTGCTGTACTGGCAGTGGCGGCCGATGCCCGCGCCGATCTGGACCGTGCACAATCCGCTCATCGCACCTGTGCTTGTTGGGACGTCCTGGTTCGGCTGGGGCATGCTGTTTGCGAGCACCTTCATGCTCAGCCATTTCGAACTGTTCGGGTTGAGCCAGGTATTCGCGCGATTGTTCGGCAGAAACATGCCGGCACCGCAGTTCCATACGCCGCTACTCTACCAGCTGATCCGGCACCCGCTCTATCTAAGTTTCTTGCTCGCCTTCTGGGCTACTCCCTTAATGACCGCAGGCCACTTGCTGTTCGCAGTGGCGACCACCTGCTACATTCTGATTGCCATCCCAGCTGGAAGAGCGCGACCTGATCGACATTTTTGGCGACCAATATCGCCGCTACCGGCAACAGGTCGGCATGCTCATTCCGTGGCCTGGGCGCAAACCTGTCCACTCCACCGACGCCAGCATCTCCGTCCCGGAACGCAATCCGCGACGATGAAAGCCACGTCGTAAGCCTCGTATTGTCCGACACTCGGACGATTTGGTCTCCGATCCCGGCGGATCAAAACGACTGTAAGTCAAATCAAAACACCCAACCAACAATTCGACGGAGAACAATCATGACGTCCCCAACCACTACCCTCGCCGCAAACCAGCAACCCGTTCAGGTCGATCTCGAGGCATTGAAAACTCGTCAGCGGGGGGCGTGGTCCTCCGGCAATTATGCTGTTGTTGGCACCACGCTCCAGATCGTCGGCGAAGATCTATGCGAAGCCCTCGACGTCCGCTCAGGACAGAGGGTGCTCGACGTCGCGGCTGGAAACGGCAACGTCACGCTCGCCGCTGCTCGGCGCTGGTGCAACGTCGTGTCGACGGACTACGTCCCGAGCCTGCTCGAACACAGCCGAACCCGTGCCGCAGCCGAGGGCTTGTCGGTCGAGTACGAGCACGCGGATGCAGAAGCGCTAGGCTTTGCCGAAGCCACGTTCGACGTAGTGGTTTCCACCTTCGGCGTCATGTTTACACCAAACCAGGATAAGGCGGCTTTTGAACTTCTCCGGGTGTGCAAGGGCGGTGGCAAGATCGGCCTCGCCAATTGGACGCCGGAGGGTTTTATCGGACAGGTCTTCAAAATCCTCGGCAAGCATCTGCCGCCCCCGGCCGGCGTAAAATCGCCCGCGCTGTGGGGTACGCGGGAGCGCATCACAGAGATGTTCGGATCGGCGGCGGCCTCGATCAGGGCCGAACGACGTACCTTCGCGTTCCGCTATCGGTCGCCCGAGCACTTTCTGGAGGTCTTCAGGAACTATTACGGCCCAATGCTCAAAGCCTTTGAGGCGCTCGACGAAACGGGTCGACAAGGGCTCGAGAATGATCTGCTGGCGCTGATCGGCCGGATGAACTGCGCTGACGACGGCACCATGGTGGTGCCAAGCGAATATCTCGAGATCGTAATGGTCAAGAAGTGATTGCAGCGAGGCAATCCACGCCAGGACTCAACGAAACGGGACGGGTGCAGTCGCACCCGTCATCGAGCAAATGATCGGCTTTACCAACACTCCCTTCTTGAAACGCAGATCATCCTGATCAACTCCCAATGCCAGGAAATCCAAGATTATGATTCAGGACGAATATGGCTGCATTGACTACGACGAGAGTGGTGCCGGCCCGACGGTGGTGCTCGTTCCTGGATCGTGCAGCACAGGCGCAGCCTGGCGGCCCATCATCTCGCACTGGAGGAATAGCTTCCATTGTGTAACGACAAGCCTACTCGGATATGGCAGGTCGACCGAGCGTCGCACCGCTTTCGACGCAGATATTTCTCACGAGGCCAAGATCCTTGAAAAGGTCATTCGACGGACTGGCCGTCCGGTACACCTCATTGGCCATTCGTTCGGCGGCCTGACAGCGCTCGCCGTCGCACTCAGGAATGAAGTGCCGTTGCTAAGTCTCGCGCTTCTTGAGGCGCCGGCACCAGAGATCCTTCGGAGCGCGGAAGAACACGAACACTATCGCTCGGTCCGAGAGATGACCAAGGCCTACTTTGCCGCATTTCGCGCCGGCGAAAGTACCGCGATTGAACAGATGATCGACTTCTATGGCGGCGCGGGCACATTCGCCGCCTGGCCGAAGCGCGTTCGCGACTACGCTGTGGAAACCACAGCGGTTAACATTCTGGATTGGGCAAGCGCCTATGGCTTCCGTCTCACGCCTGCTTTGCTTGCGACCGTCGAGACTCCGACCCTGGTTTTGTGGGGCGGGTCCAGTCATGCGGCAATTCGACGCGCGAACGAGCTCCTGGGTGAGTGTATGCCGAATGCCTCCGCTGCCAGCGTCGATGGCGCGGCCCATTTCATGATCGCGACCCATGTGAGCCAGGTAGCCGACGTGCTCGCGGAGCACGTGATGCGTATGGACCGTAAGCGCAAATCGGCGGCCTTTGGATGTCAGTAGTCCCACCGACGACCCATATCGCGCTTGGCAGGGCCGGGTCAATGAAGTCTACGAATGAGCGACGCTTCACGCCTTACACGAAGACCTCGTCGTGGCTGGTCTGTTCGGCTGGGTCTCGGAACCCGCGCTAAAGGTGGTCGAAGAATATTTGGCGTCAGTAAAGAAATATCCAAATTCGCCTGCACCCAACATCACACAGTTCCCGAGTGCTGGGCGCTAAGAGTAGCCCGTTTCTTTACACGTCCGTTGATGGCCGATTGTGTTGAAAAAGTCCTCTCCGGCGTGGGGACCAATTTTCTAAGAGCCGCCGATGCGCTTGGAGTTGTGGGATGTGGGGGACCGCCTCAACCTGAGCGGATTCATCCAGTGGCTTTCCCACACGCTCTGAGAGGGCACCGTCCGCCGAAGTCGGCGGTCAGCTCGCTGTTGCGCGAATTTTGCTGACGCGGCATTTTCGACTTTTTCAACACAAGCGGCCCTTAGCCGACATAGGCATGGCGACGCTGAACGTCCGCTTCTGAGGGGATAGTGTTGCAAAAGTCGTTTTGCCGAAGGTGTCAAAAATTCTGAGGGCCGCAGGCGCGGTTTTCGTGTAGAGATCTGAGGGACCTCATCGCCTCACGCAAAACTCATAGGCGACTTCGGTAGCGCGACTGAGGTTATCCGAATCGTCGACCGGTTCGCGTTTCAAAGTTTCACCAAAAATTCGGACTGATGCAACTTTCGACTTTTGCAACAGTATCGAGGGTAAAGCAGACATCCTCTTAAACTTGGGGCATGTCTGCAAAGGACCCGAAGCCGCCCTCTCGCGAGGCTGCCTAGAGCCTCAGCCTCACTACCGCTTCCGCGGAAAGCAGAACAGCCACTGCTGCCTGAAGGCGGAATCATGGGATTTTTCCCGGCCTGCTGGGTGAGATATCCGACGATGCCTTCCTTCCCCCAGCTTCTTCGGCGGCCTGGATAATCGCGTCCTTGAGCAGCCCGTTGGCCTTGTCGCGTACACCCGCTGCGTCCTGCGATTGGAGGACGACGGGCTTGAAAAGGCCAGCTATAGAAATTCGCGATGCGGCGGACTCGAGGCAGCATCCCGCACGGAAGAGTGCGCGGAGACTTCAACATGTGCACACAGAGTAAATATCCGAAAGGTCAAAGCCGATGTTCGCTAAGCTTCTGGCGTCGCAGCTAAGCCGTGCTGGGATCCATTATGGCTGGGTCATGGTGGCTCTGGCTTTCATGTCGGCCCTTTGTTCGAGCGCAGCGACTACATTGCTCGGAGTTCTAATCGTTCCCATCACCGCAGAGTTTGGCTGGACCCGTGGAGACGTGTCGGCGGGGATCGCTGCAATGTTTATCCTAATTGCGTGCGTGGCGCCTTTTGCGGGCGCGCTGTTGCTTCGCTATGGCCTCATGCGTATAGTCGCGACGTCATGTAGTTTCGCGATGATCGGTTTACTTCTTCTGACCGGTGCGAAGGCGCCGTGGCAGCTGATCGCTCCAACAGGTATTTTGATCGGAACAGCCGCCGGGTTGGTTGGCCTCACTCTGAATGCGACCGTTGCGAGTCGGTGGTTTGTGGCGCGTCGGGGCCTCGTCGTCGGGATTCTGACGGCCGCGTTCGCAGCAGGGCAACTCACGTTCCTGCCGTTAGCCGCGTGGCTTGCCACAAACTATGGCTGGCGGACAGCGGTACTGCCGGCGCTCATCGGCAGCGGATGTTGCGCAGTAGCGTTTGTATTGTTCGGGCGAAATTGGCCCTCAGACCTGAACCTTGCGCCATATGGCCAATCGCAGATCGTTCCTCCACCGTTAACCTCGACCGCCGGCGCGATCTCCGTAAGTTTTTCGACGTTACGAGAGGCAAGCGCGTTCCCGATCTTCTGGGTATTGGCCGGCACCTTCTTCATTTGCGGGCTTTCATCAACTGGTATCGTTCAACAGCACTTCATTCCGTTCTGCGCGGACAACAACATCGGCGCAGTCACAGCCGCTTCCTATCTCGGCCTTATGGGCATGTTTAATTTCGCCGGGACGATCGTTTCAGGGTGGCTGTCGGATCGCGTCGATAATCGCGCGCTCCTTCTAATCTATTACGCTCTTCGCGGCTTATCGTTGATCTGGCTTCCATTCAGCGATTTCAGCGTGGTCGCGCTTTCGGTCTGGGCGATCTTCTTCGGACTGGATTACGTCGCAACTGTGCCGCCGACGGTTCGTTTAGCAGCTCAGCATTTCGGTTCGGCGAAGGGACCCATCTTGTTCGGCTGGATCTTCGCGGCCCATCAACTTGGGTCGGCCGTTGCTGCTTATGGCTCCGGTGTGACTCGGGATTCTGTGCTGACGTATCTCCCGGCGTTTCTCGCTGCTGGATTGGCTTGTCTCATTGCGGCTTCGCTGTTCGCAGCCATAACGCTGCGCCGACCGCCGGCCGTCGGCGCACGGCTCCGGGAGGCGAAGGCACCATAGGGGCCCTCGTTGCCTCCGCAAATAATGCGTCGGCCCACTGTAGTCGTCTGCTGTAGCGACGCGGGCCTTTCGGCGATCGAAAACGAAGGGGCCCGATACGCTCGGATTCGCCTTCCTCTGACATCGGAGAGTTGCTCCAAGCACAGTCATATCGCCTTCTTGCCCGTAGCTGACCTGAGTGCTGGTTCACGCAATGTCGGCTGTTGAGGGGATAGTGTTGCAAAAGTCGTTTTGTCGAAGGTGTCAAAAATTCTGAGGGCCACCGGCGCGATTTTAGTGTAGAGATGAGCTGAATATTGAGCCGCGTGAGCTCTCGATCGACGAGCTTGACAACGCCTCGGGCGGATTCATCTGGATTGCGGCCGTTGTGGGCGGCTTTGCCGTCGGCACGGCGATCCGCTCGGTATCGACTGGGTCGTCGGTCAGTTCCGCTAAAGCCAAGAGCGCCGTCCGGGGAAACCGGAAGGCGCTCGCTTTCTGAACTCTTCCCGACCTGGCTGTTCACTCATCATCCCGCGGGTCGGATTTCACGCCCCAACAGCGTCGGACAAGCGCATTCTCATGGTCAAATCCCTCTAGTCCCACTTCGCCACAATAATCAGCCACCGCATTATCATAGGTGAATTTCGTGGTCGTAAGTTTCGGGCAGATTTCCACACATGCCCGAGATCGATCCAGAACGCTTTGAGATTTTGGCTGAGCACTACCGCAGTGAAGCTGAGGCATGCCGCCACATCGCGAGTATGGCCGACTTCACCGGCCGAACACGGGAAGCAGTCTTTCGTTTGGATTTTGTGCTGGTCATGGGAGCCTCACGAGGTCTGTGCGGCGCCATCCGCCGCACGACCTCAGCCCCACCCAGGTAAATGACCCGGCGGGGCTCGGCCCAAAAGCGCGCCTCAGCGGCTTCCAAGTCCCTACAGCAATGCTCTGTTAGCAGCGGAATGCCAGTCGATTCCGAGCAAGATCATTGCTTTTTTGCTGGCTAGCCGGCCGGTGAAATCCGTTTTGCCGCGCCGCACGTTCGAATCCCCTCGCTCCGCCAGCCAACTTGGGCACTGATAAGCGTCTGGCCACGATTACCGCCAAATTCCCGCAGTTTTCGCTAAGGGTTTTCCGCTGGAGAATTCCGAGGGCTGGCTTGGAAAGCCCTTCCCAAGGCAGCGTCACCTCATGTGCGATGAGTGGCCTCGACGGTCCGTAATAGGTCCCCAAAGCGTCGGAGCGCTTGTCGGACGGGAACGCCTCTCTTCTCTAGACCGAGAAGGTAATGGCTCTCCGCGCCTATGAAGGCGTTGGCAACCAGGGCTGCGACATCCTCAGCCGTGAACGGACCCAGCCCGCCGAGTTCACGCTCGGCGCGGCGCGCCAGTTCAGCAATGAGCCTGACCCACTCCAAGATGCCAGCCTGGATCACCTTCGCCACCGGGCTCTCAGCCCAACTCGCGGCAATCAACTCCTGGAGCACGCGGACGTATCCCGAAGCAATATCCTCATCGAGATGGTCACAAGCGCGGTCCCACTGCTCGGACAGCGCGAGCTTGCTGTCGTGGAAGAGGGCACTTTGACGATCAAGCAGTTGCGAGTTCAGATGTTCGAACAGGGCCAGAACCATCCCCTGTTTAGATCCGAAGTGATAGTGGATCTGACTGAGTGGAACGCCAGCGGCGGCGGCAACGTCGCGGGTCGACAGCTTCGAGTAACCTTTTTGTCGAAGCACCTTCTTGGCAGCATCCAGAACCACAGTGCTGGTCTCCGCCTTCGCCAAGGTCCGCCCCATCACCACCTCTCAATTGGCCAGCTCGTCTTAGAGCTCGTCGTATACATAATTTGGTCGATCGACCGAAGTCAACCGCCGCATTGAAGCCGTTCAAGAAATGGTGAACGGCTTGACTCCCAGCATGCTTCTGTATAATTCGGCCGACCGACCTAATTGTTCGCTCGACCGAATGTCGCGCGCACGAGCCGGTGACCTGCTCACCACTGGCCACATACTCCCAACGACCATTTGGACGTCGTGAATCAAGGCCCGTAGCTGCTGCAGCAGCCCCCTGGATTGAGAAATGGATCAAGCCATTGCGCGAAAATATTGGTGAACTCGACAGCAAACGTGCCTGGGTCGCCGCCACCGCCGCACTTGCGATTCTGGCCATCGCTCACGGCGCTCCCATGATTTCGGTTGTCGCGTTGAAATCGATAGCGGCTGATCTCGGATCGAGCCGGGGCGCCGCGGCGGCAGTTGCTCCGCTCGCCTATCTTGGTGGGGCTCTCGGTGGCATCCCCGCCGGATGGCTGTGCGGTCGGTTTGGCACCCGAATTGTGGTTATGGGTGGCGGCGTGATAGTGGCCATCGGGCTTGCGCTTGCCTCATTTGGCGGAGCCACATCGCTTTACGTCGGTTACGGACTGCTGGTCGGTCTCTTTGGCATCTCTACGATGCTTTCACCGCTCGTCACCTATGTCAGCCTCTGGTTTGACCGGCGACGGGGCACGGCCGTTGCGCTCATTTCGTCAGGGCAATCAGTTGCAGGTGCCATATGGCCGCTGATTCTCGACGCGGTGATCCGTCACGAAGGCTGGCGAGTCGCGATGCAAGCATATGCAACCCTCGTCCTGATCGTAGTCACGGGACTCTCCATGGCATTCCTTCGCGAACCTCCCGACGCTACGCTCACGGCAGCAAAAGGTTCATCCGGCGAGGCGGCCGCCGCCCGCGAAGCGAACTTTCCCCGACGGTTCGGCATGGTCTGCCTGATGCTTGCAATATTCTACTGCTGCGTGCCGATGAACATGCCAATTCAACACATCGTCGCGTTTTGTGGCGATCTGGGAATTGCCTCGCAAGAAGGCGCGTTGATGCTTTCTGTCTTGCTTGGCAGCGCGCTGATCGCGCGCCAGTTTTGGGGCTACATCGCAGATAGATATGGAGGACTGAAGACGCTATTGTTCAGTTCACTCGCTCAGGTATTGGCGCTGTCGGCGTTCCTTGTGACGCAGGACGAGCGGGGGCTCTTCGCAATCGCTTCGGTGTTCGGCTTCAGCTTCTCGGGTCTGTTGCCTGCCTACGTGATCACGGTTCGGGACTACTATGCAGGGACCGAGGCCAGTTGGCGGGTCCCGATGGTGTTGTTCGCCGGCTATGTTGGAATGGCCGCAGGCGGCTGGGGTACGGGAGCTCTGTACGACCATTTCGGATTTTATGCGCCGGCATTTGGCGCCGGCATCCTGTTCAACGTGCTGAACCTGGCCGTACTCGGCGTGCTCTACCTGGCGACGACGCGACGAATGCGCCCACAGCCGCCTCATGCTTATCAGGGCGCTTGAGTGGTCCGTCGGATCAGGGATGGAGAGTAGAATGAAACTTGTCAGATTTGAGGATTGGCGGACAGGGTTGCTGGTCCAGTTGCCGCAGGGACCGCATCTGGTTGATGTCGTATCCAGCCTTGGCGTGTTCCTTCCCGAGGATCCCATATCCAACGGGCTGCTCAATTGTATGCTGAAGGATGGAGGTAGCTGGGCGCCGGTAGTCCAGCATTGGGAGCGCGTACGCCCTGCCTTGGGACGGCTGGCGTTGCTGGCGTCAACTTGCCCCGATCATCCACAACTGACCATGCGTCCCTTCCATGGGATTGACGTCACGTCGGCACCCGCCAGCCTTCAGAGGATTGCCGCGCTCGAGATCGGCGAACTGAGTGAAGTAGCGGTCAACACCATGAATCGCAACTCGACGGAACGGCCGACTGCACTGCCCGCAATGGTAACCCGCAGTGATGACGGACGGGTGGTCGCGCTGAGTGACTATCGGCGGTCCTAGTCGCATTGCAGAAGCTCGTTATAAGCAAGGACAAAGGTCATGCGTACCCATCTCCCGAACCAGAACGGAATGCGCGCCAGGGAAAACGCGGTCCAACAGTCGTAATCCGCCGGATCCGCCGGACGGGCAAATTAACCCGATTCTCATGATGGCCCATCCGCAGAGGTTGGGTCTCATGCAAAATCGTTCTTGGAAAGAAGACCACGTTATGAAGCACAAGTCGCTGACAGGTTCACATTCGGCTTTCGACGATTCCACTTTCTCGCTCACCGACGATCAGGTGAGCGCGAGCTTCATCCCGAGCTCCCAGCCAGCAAGGGTCGCAGCAACTGCGCCGGGCGGAATTCTTCCAGCGGCAATGGCGTCAAAAGCGCCGGTCGGTTCAATGCCGGCTGCGATCTCGGCGCAAGCCTCGCTGTCGGGTTTCACTTCGGTGCCGATTAGCCTCGGCGGCATCACCATCAACCTGTTGTTCGATGCGTCCGCCATGAACGCGCCGCAGAGCTTCAGAATGGGCATCGAGCAGGCGGCCACGCTGATGGCGAGCGCCATCACGGCACGGTCCAAATCCATATTTCATTGATAGCATCGCCAAATGAATTGCATGCGAAAAGATAATTTATGAATGGGCGGATTCCGTGAGTAACCTTCTCTTAAAGTCGACATTCCGCTGACGGAAATCTTGTCTATCTGGGAGGAACACCAATGATTAGCATAAGTGGTGGCTGTCTGTGTGGGAAGGTTCGCTACACAGTCAGTAGCGCGCCCGTCATGTGCGCGGTCTGCCATTGCCGGGACTGCCAGCGTTTCACAGGATCGGCCTTCGTCTCCGCCATGCGTGTCCCTGTCGACGCGGTTAGCGTGCAGGGGGAACTCAAGACTGTGGAGATAGCGGGCGGTTCAGGCCAAGTTATTCGGCGGCATTTCTGCCCGGACTGCGGCTCTAGCATCTTTGGTGAACCCTATCGGCCGGACATGATCAACGTCATGGCTGGCACACTTGATGACCCTTCGGTCTTCGTCCCGACGGCGGAGGTGTTCTGCGACTATGCCTTCTCATGGCTGCATGATGGCAGTGAGCGTCCGCATTTGCCGCGCGGCTTGGGCTGATCCGATGCCTTCCGCCGGCAGTCGTCTAAAGGGAGAGGGCCAATGGAAATCAACGCAAATTTTAACGAGCGTGTGGCCGTCCATGCCGATCGCATCGAATGGACGCCATCGCCAATAGCCGGCGTGGACCGTCGAATGCTCGACCGCATTGGTGGCGAAGTATTGCGGGCGACGTCAATCGTCCGTTATGCCACCCAACAGCAAGTTCTCGCCACACGTCCACACTGGCGGTGAAGAGTTTTCCGTAATTGAAGGGCTTTTTCAGGATGAGCACGGAGATTTTCCCGCAGGGAGCTATATTCGCAATCCGCCGGGGTCGTCACATACGCCCGGCTCGGTTCCTGGCTGCGCCATCTTCGTGAAACTATGGCAATTCGACCTCGCCGACCGCACCCACGTGCGTATCGATTCGAACAAGATGAAGTTCGTGATTGATGCCAACCGCCCGGGCATTGAGGTTTTGTCACTGTTCCAGGGAGGATGTTTCGCTCGAACGATGGCTTGCGAACACAGATTTTCATCTCGATGCGCCGAACGGCGTGGAAGTTCTTGTTCTTGATGGCGGCTTCCAGCAAGGTGGCGACACGTTCACACGCTATTCCTGGCTGCGATTGCCAAAGGGCGGCGGAACTATGGTGAAAGGCAGTGGTTCGAGTGCGCGCGTCTGGATCAAGCGCATTCATCTGGCGACGCCCCCGAGCGCCTCACACCTGAAACGACACTGCCGGTTGACAAGCGAGAACCAGCAGGTCGTCCCTAGGAGAGAGCAACAATGGACATCACGGAGACCGCCCGCCGATGCTATTGTTCACGATCGAAGACGCCGTCGAGAGGGTGCGTGGCGGAGGATGCCTGGCATTTCGACCGATGAGAACAAGGAGAAAGCGCTATGGCCGGTGGATGTCGACATCCAGACGGAGCAGGCCGCCGTCCGCCCGTGGTCGAAATCGCGTCGGGCCGCGTAGCCGGCGCCACGTTAGGCAGCGTGCATGTCTTCAAGGGCATTCCCTACGGTGCGTCGACCGCCGGCGCCAACCGCTTCATGCCACCGCGCAAACCCGAGCCGTAACCACCACGGTGAAGCCGTTCAAGAAATGTTGAACGGCTTGACTCGCAGCATGCTTCAGTATAAATCGGCCGACCGACCTAATTGGTCGATCGACCGAATGTCGCGCGCGGGGTTGCGATTGATGGTCAGTCCGAATTTTCAAAAGGATGAATCATGACTGATATCGACAACGACAAGCTCGGTGCCGTGGTTGGAAAGATGCTGGGCGATCTGGGCGGCGCGTTCAGTGTGCCAACAACCGGCATCGGCTTCCGTCTTGGCCCGTTTGACGCACTCTACTGCGACGGTCCGGCGAACGTGTCCGAACTCACCCGTGGGGTTGGTTTGAACATAGGATGAAGTCGAACGACATAACATGAGATGGTCGGTTACTTAATCCCGGAGGCATGAATGCGTGCCGTCCTTTGCACCGCGTTCGAGGGGATCAAATCCCTGAGCATTGGCGAGACGGCGGAGCCGCACCCGAGGCCTGACGATGTCCTGATCGATGTGTACGCGGCCTCGGTGAGCTACATGGACTATTTAATGGTCTCGGGGGGCTACCAGATGCGGCCGCCCCTTCCTTATGTGCCGGGAACAGATGCCGCCGGAGTGGTCGTTGCCGTCGGCAGCCAGGTCGATCGATTTCGTCCGGGCGACCGCGTGACCTGTGAAGGCTGGTATGGCGGCTTCGCAGAGCAAATGACCGCGAAGGCCAGCCGAACAAGTCGCCTGCCCGACAACGTTGATTTTAGCGTGGGCTCGACCGTGTTGCACATTTATTTAACGGCCTACTACACGCTGGTGGACCGCGCCCGCGTTGAACCGGGCGAAACTGTCCTAGTGACGGGCGCGTCCGGTGGCGTGGGTCTTGCCTGCATCGAGCTGGCCCACTTGCTTGGTGCCCGCGTCATTGGTGCTGTTGGCAGCGCCGCCAAGACAGCGATCGTCGGCGACTACGGAGCCGAGGCAGTCATCAATTATTCCAGCGAGGACGTGCGCGACCGGGTTAAGGCGCTCACCGCTGGCGAAGGAATTGACGTCTGCGTGGACAATGTGGGTGGCTCCCTGTTCGTGACGCTGGCTCAACTCATGCGATGGAAGGGAAGGCTGTTGCCGATCGGCTTTGCCGGTGGAGAGGTGCCGTCTCTCCCGATGAATCTTCCCCTCCTGAAGAACTATTCTATCGTTGGCGTCTTCACCGGCGCCTGGGCGGACCGCTATCCGGATCAGAGCTCACGCGCTGCAGACAAGGTCTTGCAATGGATCAGTGAAGGCAAGCTGCGCCCCCACATTGATCGCGTGCTGCCCCTGGAGCGGGCGGCCGAGGCGATGAGTGCGATCGAAAGCCGATCGGTTGCAGGTCGAATTGTACTTCAGGTGAGGTGATCCCATGACGACGTCATCGGAGCCGATCAAGCCGATCGAGGATGTGCGCGATATTTCCGCCATCACCTATGGTTTCATGGCGTCGAAGGCGCTCTTTGCTGCGCTCGATTTCGATCTGTTCACGCGCATCGAGGGCGGGATGGACCAGGTGCCGGCGCTGGCGAGGGCGACCGGAATTTCCGAGAACCGGCTTGTCACACTGCTTGCCGCGCTCAAGTCGGTAGGCCTGATCGCTGAACGCGGAGGTCGATTGATCAATGCGCCGGCCACGACCAAATTCCTGGTTGCTGGATCGCCGGGGGACTTCAGGGACTACGTTCGACTGGTCAACGGAGCGCTCGGCTACGAGATCTTCCGGCACCTTTCCGGCGCACTTCGAGGCGAACGTGTCTTCCCTGACAGGGGCTTTTATGAGGGCTTGTTCTATTCGGCGGGAATTGGTGGGGAGCAGTTCAGCTCGGCCCAGCATTCCGGATCGCTCGGCCCAGCGCGTCTAATGGCAAAGCGCGTTGATCTGGGAGGTCGGAAGCAATTGCTCGACGTGGGCGGAGGCAGCGGGGCTTACACTCTCGCCTTCTGCACAGTAAACCCGCAGCTCAAGGCGACCATTATCGATTTCCCGCAGACGGTCGAGACGGCGAGGAAGTATGTTCAGCAATCGGGATTGACCGACCGTGTTGCCCATCTGGCCGGAAACGCCATCACAACGGATTGGCCGAAGAGGCACGATGTTATCCTCATGTCGTATGTATGGAGCGCGGTTGGGGGAGACGATATCGCTGTCCTTGCCCGCCGCGCGTTTGATGCGCTTCCCACGGGTGGCCTGGTCCTTGTGCACGATTTCATGGTCGACAACACGCGCGAGCAGCCGCCCTTTGCCGCCTGGTATCTCCTCCAAAGCGTGGTGGACAACCCGAATGCCGTGTGTCTGACGTCGGAATACACCGAGGGCGCCCTGAAAAGGGTGGGCTTCAAGGTGGAAGGGACCGAAGTCATGCTTCCCGGCATCACAATGCTGACCAGAGCCCTCAAGCCCGCGTAACGCCGTCTCGATTTCAACTCGCCAGCCGTTTTTGTAATGTCGGGATGTGGCCCGCGCGCGCAGCAAGGCTGCGAGAAGATCAAGGCCGCGTCGGAGGAGATGGCGGTAGCGCTGCGTGAAACCTATTCGAGCAAGACAAGGAGCGCGACCGACTACGGGCTCAAGGTCATCGAGATCTCGAACGCCAATGCGACCTCCGCGATCGATTTCTTCGCCCATCTGTTGGGCAGCAAGTCGTTGGCGGATGTCTTCACCTTGTCCGCGATGCAAGCGCGCAAGGCTTTCGACACTGCATCGGCTCAGAACAAGGACTTGTGGGAACTTGCGGAAACGGGGGAGCCAATCAGGCGTCGTCAAGATTCCCACGGCACCCGTTAGCGCAATTCCGCCAACGAGCGCCTCCTGGCGATCACGAGCAATTCGGAAAATCGCGACAGCTCGGGGACGATGTCTTCAGTGATACCCTCGCAAAAATAAGTTTCGGGACTTGCTTGACATTGGGCGATCGATCGAATTATATCGGTCGATCGACCGAATTAGGATATGAACGCCAGACAATGAACGAAGTCGATGGTCATCAACCTCAAGACGGCAAAGGCCCTCGGCCTTGCGGTCCCTGAGTCTCTGCTTCTCAAATCAAGCTCGGACTACATCTTCACCCGACACCTGTCGTGGCGCCGTCGCAATGCTTGCCGACTTCGGGGAAGGGCGCTCTCACCGGCAGCGCTGTGATCATCCTCCGATCGACCGACGACAGCACGAGTTGTTTAGCTCATGCCATTGTCAACAATCTGCAGGAGCGTCCCCGGAACAATCAAGAGGGTGCTTCAGACGGGGCATTCTTGCCGCGCGCCAGGTTCTAGCGCAAATGGAACAAAACTGTGTTTGAAGGACCAGCAAGATGACCACTACTTCTACGTTTTCTTCATCAACAGGACAGCTCACAGTCCTTGGCGACACCACTGGTAGCACCATCGTGACCAGGCGGGATCAATCCGGTCAGATTTCGGTTGATGGAGTAACCATCTTGGGCGGCCAGCCCACTGTCGGCAACACCAGTTTGATCGAGATTTTTGGCCAGGCCGGAAAAGACACTATCTCGGTAGATGAGACCAATGGTCCGATGCCGGCCACTAACATCTTCGGGGGCGACGGCGACGACAAGATCAGTGGCGGCTCGGGCAACGACATGCTGTCCGGTGAGGCTGGCAACGACACCATTAATGGCGGCGACGGCAACGACACCATCACCGGCGGTGACGGCAACGATCTGATCCTCGGCGGCAACGGCAATGATACGGTCATCGGGGGCCGCGGCAACGACAATGTCCTGCTCGGAGCCGGCAACGACACCTTCATCTGGAGCCCTGGCGATGGCAACGACACGGTCGAGGGCGGCGCCGGTACCGACACGATGCTGTTCAACGGCGCCAACGCCAACGAGAACCTCAACATCACGGCTAATGGCGGCCGCGTGCGGTTCACCCGCGACGTCTCCAACGTCGTCATGGACCTCAACAGCGTCGAACAAATTCAGTTCAACGCCCAGGGCGGCGCCGACAACATCACGATCGGCGATCTCACGGGCACCAGCGTGACAAAGATCTCAATCGACCTCGCCGGCGTTCCCGGAAGCGGGACGGGCGACGGGGCCTCCGACACGGTGACCGTCAACGGCGCCAACGGCAGCGAACAGATCCAGATCATCGGCAATGGCAACCAGGTCACCGTCGCCGGCACACCGGAGACCGTGACCATTACCGGTGCCGAGGCCACCAACGATCATCTGGTCATCAATGGTCTCGGCGGCAACGACACGATCGATGCCTCCAGGCTCACCGCAGGCGTCATCGGCCTGA
This sequence comes from uncultured Alphaproteobacteria bacterium, assembly GCA_963847045.1. Taxonomy (GTDB): domain Bacteria; phylum Pseudomonadota; class Alphaproteobacteria; order Rhizobiales; family Xanthobacteraceae; genus Bradyrhizobium. The sequence continues at coordinate 448,892 of CAWJYQ010000027.1, forward strand.
CCATCGATGGCGGTGCTGGCAACGACACCATCACCGGCGGCGACGGCAACGATCTGATCCTCGGCGGCAACGGCAATGATACGGTCATCGGGGGCCGCGGCAACGACAATGTCCTGCTCGGAGCCGGCAACGACACCCTCATCTGGAACCCCGGCGATGGCAACGACACGGTCGAGGGCGGCGCCGGTACCGACACGATGCTGTTCAACGGCGCCAATGCCAACGAGAACATCAACATCACGGCCAATGGCGGCCGCGTGCGGTCCACCCGCGACGACGTCGTCATGGACCTCAACAGCGTCGAACAAATTCAGTTCAACGCCCAGGGCGGCGCCGACAACGTTACGGTCAACGACCTCACGGGCACCAGCGTGACGAAAGTCGCAATCGACCTCGCCGGCGTTCCCGGAGGCGGGACGGGCGACGGAGCCTCCGACACGGTGACCGTCAACGGCGCCAACAGCGACGAACAGATCGTCATAATCGGCAATGGCAACCAGCTCATCGTCGCCGGCCCGTCGGAGAACGTGACCATTACCGGTGCCGAGGCCACCAACGATCATCTGGTCATCAATGGCCTCGGCGGCAACGACACGATCGACGCCTCCAGGCTCACCGCAGGCGTCATCGGCCTGACCATCGATGGCGGTGCCGGCAACGACACCATCACCGGCAGCGCCGGCAACGACTTCGTGAGAGGCGGCCAAGGCAACGACGTGGCCCAGCTCGGCGCGGGTGACGACACCTTTGCCTGGGATTCCGGCGATGGCAACGACACGGTCGAGGGCCAGGGCGGCTTCGATACGATGCTGTTCAATGGCACCAATGTCAGCGAGAACATCGACATCTCAGCCAATGGCAGCCGGGTACGGCTCGCCCGCGACGTCTCCAACGTCGTCATGGACCTCAACAGCGTCGAACGTATCCAGTTCAACGCCCAGGGCGGCGCCGGCAACGTCACGGTCAACGATCTCACCGGCACCAGCTTGACGAAGGTCGCAATCGACCTCGCCGCCGTTCCCGGAAGCGGGACGGGCGACGGAGCCTCCGACACGGTAACCGTCAACGGCGCCAACAGCGACGAACAGATCGTCATAATCGGCAATGGCAACCAGCTCATCGTCGCCGGCCCGTCGGAGAACGTGACCATTACCGGTGCCGAGGCCACCAACGATCATCTGGTCATCAATGGCCTCGGCGGCAACGACACGATCGACGCCTCCAGGCTCACCGCAGGCGTCATCGGCCTGACCATCGATGGCGGTGCCGGCAACGACACCATCACCGGCAGCGCCGGCAACGACTTCGTGAGAGGCGGCCAAGGCAACGACATGGCCCAGCTCGGCGCGGGTGACGACACCTTTGCCTGGGATTCCGGCGATGGCAACGACACGGTCGAAGGCCAGGGCGGCTTCGATACGATGCTGTTCAATGGCACCAATGTCAGCGAGAACATCGACATCTCAGCCAATGGCAGCCGGGTACGGCTCGCCCGCGACGTCTCCAACGTCGTCATGGACCTCAACAGCGTCGAACGTATCCAGTTCAACGCCCAGGGCGGCGCCGACAACATCACGGTCAACGATCTCACAGGCACCGATGCCACCGAGATCGACCTCAACCTGGGGGGCATTGACGCTGCGAATGATACGGTCACCCTGAATGCGACCGATGGCGCTGAGGTCATCACCGTCAGCCAGGACTTCAACGGCGACATCACCGTAACGGGCCTGTCCAAGGTCGTGAAGATCAGCGGCATCAGCGCCGGCGATCGCCTTGTGATCAACAGCCGAGGCGGCGACGACATCATCCAGGCTCCGAACCTCAACGGTGGCGTCATCCTGCTCACCGAGAATGGCGGTGACGGTGCCGACGTCCTGGTCGGAAGCCACAGCAATGACATCTTGCTTGGCGGCAATGGCGATGACGTGCTGATCGGCAATGGCGGCCAGGACATTCTCGACGGCGGACCGGGCAACAACATCCTGATTCAGTTGGATAACATGACGCTGCCGCCCGCCGCCGGAGTGGCGCTGCTCAGCCAGTTCATGGCGAGCTTTGGCGTCCCGAGCGGCCTCGACCCGACGGTGCCGTCCGACCCGATGGGGCCTCAGCAGCAGCCGCTGCTCTCCGTTCCTCAGCACACGTAATGCATCGCGTGGCCCTGAAGGCAGGCAGATGTCAGGCGACGCGGAGGCAGAGCATCCGACTCGGGTTTCGAATCGCTCTTGACCTTCTGAACAAACCTCCGCGAGCTTAGCTAATGCAGAAGTCGATATCTGGTGGGCGGGCGCTTGCGCGTGGGAACAGAAGATACTTGCGATACTTTCGAACCGGGCGTTTTTTACCCGGAACAACCCGCGAAACACGCACCCGACTGGCTCGTGATAGACCTGCTGGTGATCTCAGTATCGCTGGTGGTTATGGGCGGTTGGATGTTGTTTCCTATCTGATACCTCAATAGCCGCTCAGTGACTCAGAGCGGGCTCTGGAATTTCGTTTGGGCTCCGGCTGCCGCTACTACAGCGGCCCGGCACAGAACGCACGACACGCCGGTTCTGAGTCACGAAAGGGTGAATGGTGAAGTGCTTCACAAGCCGATCGCTAGGTTGGACCTAACCGGGGCCTCCCGTTGCGCACGAATCAAGGTCGCCTGGACTTAGGATGAATAGAGCTGCTGTATTTCTGCTCGTACTATTGCTCGCCGGTTGCAGTGACACGAAACCATCACCGCCAAGGCAAGCGGTGGACCAGATGATTGAATCACCGTTGCAAAGCACCGTGATTTCGTCGTTCGACACCTATCCTCCCAGGCCGGTAGTCTACGATGGTCCGTAAAATGGCCTGCATGACTCTCAGCGAGTCACTGGTGCGTTAACACCGGAGGGCGCTAGGACGGGCCGCCATGCATCCGGCAGCGACCGTTCGGCATTGCCGGCGACCGGCACGGGCTCCCCTTTCTGGTTTTTGCCCCACAGCGCGGGCAGAACGGAATGGGCGCCAAGTTTTCCCAGCGAAACTGAATTGTGGACGCTTCGTGTATTGAAACGATGAATTCCTCGCGATCACGAGCAATTCGGAAGATCGCGACAGCTCGGGGATGATGTCTTCAGTGATACCCTCGCAAAAATAGTTTCCGTGGCCCTTGACATCGGTCGATCGATCGAACTATATCGGTCGATCGACCGAATTAATGTAAACGCCAGGGAGCGACTATGAACGAAGTTGACGGAGATAAACTGAACGGGCTGGTTGGAAAGATGCTGGGCGATCTCGGAGGTGCGTTCAGCGTGCCCACCGTTCGCATCGGCTACCGGCTGGGTCTGTTCGATGCCCTGCACAAGGACGGCGCAGCGACGGCTGCCGAGCTTGCCAAGCGAACCGGGCTGGCGGTGCGATACGTGCGGGAGTGGGCGCTGGCGCAGGCCGCCAATGGCTACATCATGTTCAACGCGGTGGACGAGCGCTTCAGCCTGACACCGGAACAGGCCATGGTGTTCACGGTGAAGGACAGCCCGGTTTATCTGGAAGGCGCTTTCGACCTGAGCGCGGCGATGGTCGAAGGCCAATCCAAAGTAGAGGCCGCATTCCGCACCGGCGCCGGCGTGGCATGGGGCGAAAGCTCGGGCTGCCTGTTCTGCGCCGTCGGCGCGTTCTTCCGTCCTGGTTATGTCAATGCCATCGCCCAATCATGGCTGCCGGCGATCGAGGGCGCGATGCCCAAACTGCAGGCTGGAGCCAAAGTCGCGGACGTCGGCTGCGGTGTCGGCTTCTCGACGCTGCTGATGGCCGAAGCGTTCCCGAAGAGCTCGTTCATCGGTTACGACTTCCACGCTCCGTCGATCGAGCAGGCGAATGCCCACGCCAGAGCGCATGGCGTTGCAGACCGCGTCCGGTTCGAGGTTGCCGCTGCCAAAAACATAACCGAGCGGAACTTCGACCTCGTTACCATGTTCGATTGCCTTCACGACATGGGTGATCCGCGCGGCAGTGCGGCGCATGTGCGCACGCTTCTCAAGCCCGACGCCGCGTGGATGATCGTGGAGCCGATCGCGGGCAACACCCCCGGCGACAACGTCGGCAACCCGGTCAGCCGTCTTTACTACAATGCATCGACCATGATCTGCGTCCCGACCTCGCTCGCTCAGGAAGTCGGCGAGGCACTCGGTGCACAGGCCGGCGAAGCAAAGCTCACCGAGGTGTTGAAGAGAGCGGGCTTCAGTCGCGTACGCCGTGCGACCGAAGGCCCCTTCAACATGGTGCTCGAAGCCCGGCCGTAAGCAAACCAGCGGTCCCGGGCACAACCTGCCGGGACCGCACTTTTCACCCGTCGATCGACCGAATTATGTCGGCCGCTCGATCGGATAACGTTCACCCTCGACATCGACCTCGGGTCGATCGTTTAACAAGAGTCCAGGATGCCCGGCTTCATTGCGGTCTTGTATGGCGTCGTCGCCTACGCTTTCTTTCTAATTGCCATCCTTTACGCCATCGGCTTCGTCGGCAATCTGGTCGTTCCGAAATCCATCGATTTAGGAGCGGCCGGGCCGCTCGTGGAAAGCCTGATCATTAACATTCTGCTGCTGGGGGCCTTCGCGATCCAGCACAGCGTGATGGCGCGGGAAGGTTTCAAGCGGGTATGGACGCGCATCGTCCCGCACGCGATCGAACGCAGCCTGATCCTGCTCTTTCTCTACTGGCAATGGCGGCCGCTTCCGACGCCGATCTGGACCGCGAGCAACCCGATCGCGGTGGCAATCCTCCAGGCGATCTTCTGGTTCGGCTGGGTCCTGCTGGTGTTCAGCAAATTCCTGATCAGCCACTTCCAATTGTTCGGGCTTACCCAGGTGTTCGCGCGCCTGCTAAACCTGCCATTGCCGAAGCCGCAGTTCCGCACCCCGTTGCTCTATAAGGGGGTGCGCCATCCGCTCTATCTCGGATTCCTGCTCGCCTTCTGGTCGACACCCGCGATGACCATCGGCCACCTGCTGTTCTCGGTGGCGACGACCGGATACATCCTGATCGCGATCCAGCTGGAAGAGCGCGACATGATCCGCACCTTCGGCGACCAATACCGCCGCTATCGCCAGCAGGTCGGAATGCTGTTTCCAATGCCGCGCGGTAAACATGCTGGTCTCGGTGGCGACAACTGGGCACATCGCTGATCGCAATCCAGCCGTCATCCAACCAGCTTCAATGGAGGATACATCATGAGCACCTCAACCACACCGGTCCCTCCAAATCAGCCAACCGCCGCGGTCGATCTTGAAGCCCTCAAGAGCCGTCAGCACGCGGCATGGTCTTCCGGAGATTACGCCATTGTCGGCACGACGCTCCAGATCGTCGGCGAGCAACTCTGCGAAGCGCTCGATATGCGCTCCGGGCAGAAGGTCTTGGATGTCGCTGCCGGCAACGGCAACGTCACCCTGGCCGCCGCCCGCCGCTGGTGCGATGTCGTCTCGACGGACTACGTCCCGGATCTCCTCGAACGCGGCCGGGCGCGCACCGAAGCAGAGGGATTGTCTGTCGAATTCAAAACTGCGGATGCCGAAGCTTTGCCGTTTGCAGACGATGCATTCGATATGGTCGTTTCGACCTTCGGCGTCATGTTCACGACCAGCCCCGAAAAAGCGGCCGCAGAGCTCGTGAGGGTGTGCAAGCGCGGCGGCAGGATCGGCCTCGCCAACTGGACACCTGATGGTTTCATCGGACAGATGTTCAAGGTGTTGGGCAAACATCTGCCGCCGCCGCCAGGCGCCAAATCGCCGCCGCAGTGGGGAACGCAGGCGCGCCTGAATGAACTATTCGGCGCCACAGCTGACTTCGTGGCCACGCCGCGCTATTTCAAGTTCCGATACCGTGCGCCCGAACATTTCGTGCAGATTTTCAGAGACTATTATGGTCCAACCTTGAAGGCTTTCGCCGCCCTCGATGAAACCAGGCAGCGCGCCCTGAATGACGATCTGCTGGCCCTCATCAACCGGCTGAATGAAGCCAAAGACGGCACCATGGTCGTTCCCAGTGAATATCTGGAAACCATCATCACGAAGCGTTAGGCAACGTCAGGAGTTGGTATCATGCGTGCCAAATTGCCGAACGAAGAGGGTTTTGTCGAACGCGACGGCGTGAAGCTGTTTTACGAGGTCTATGGTGAAGGCCCTGAAACGATGGTCTTCATCCCGCCGTGGTGCATCGTTCATTCCCGCATCTACAAGGCGCAACTGCCTTATTTCAGTGAACGCTTCCGCTGCATCACCTATGACGGCCGCGGCAACGGCAGGTCCGACCGTCCGGCGGCTCCGGCGGCCTATGCGCGGGATCAATATGTCGCCGATTTGCTCGCGGTGATGGACGCCACCAAAGCGGGCAATGCGATCGTCGTCGGTCTTTCGCAAGGTGCTCTCCTGGCGTCTTTTTTGGCTGCAAATTACCCCGAGCGCGTCCGGGCCGTCGTCATGGCCGGAGCAACCGCGACAATCGGGAACGACCATCCCTATAGGACGCTAGAGCACTTCAGCACCAAGCGTACGCAGTTCGAGGGGTGGGACAAGTGGAATCGTGAATACTGGTTAGACAACTATCCCGACTTTGCCGAGCACTTCATCCGCAACATCTTCTCCGAACCGCACTCGACCAAGCAGATCGAGGATGGCATCGAATGGGCAAGCGGGACTAGTGGTAGCGTGCTCGTCAACACCGTCGACGGAAGAAGCAACACGGCGCTTGACCTCAGCGAGACGATGTATCGCAAGATAAGCTGCCCTGTTCTGATGATCCACGGCGACGAGGATCACATCGCACCTTATGAGCGCGCGCAGCTTGTCGCCGAGGTGACGGGGGCGGAACTCGTGACGATCCCGGGTGGCGGACATGACCCGCTCGGCCGCATCCCGGCCAAGTGCAACTCCCTGATCATGGATTTTCTCGATCGCCGTCTCGGGATTCCCGCGCCGAAGCCGCCGGCGCGCCGCACCAAAAAGGCCAAGCGCGCATTGTATCTGTCCTCGCCGATCGGCCTTGGGCACGGCCGTCGCGATATCGCCATCACCCGCGAACTGCGCAAGCATCACCCCGACTTGCAGGTGGATTGGCTGGCGCAGGATCCCGTCACACGCCTGCTCGATTCCTGCGGCGAGCGTATCCATCCGCTCAGCGCGCGGCTCGCCAGCGAGTCCCGTCATATCGAACTGGAATCCGGCGAACACGATCTCCATTGTTTCCAGGCCATCCGCAGCATGGATGAGGTGCTGATCGCCAACTTCATGATCTTCCAGGATGCGATCGATGAGGGTGACTATGATCTCGTGATCGCCGACGAAGCCTGGGACGTCGATCATTACTGGCACGAGCATCCGGAGCTGAAGAAGGCGAAGCTCGCCTGGTTCACCGATTTTGTCGGTTACGTCCCGATGTCATCAGGCGGCGAGCACGAAGCCTTCCTCACCACCGACTACAATGCCGAGATGATCGGGCATGTCGAAAGCCATCCCGAGCTGCGCGACCACGCGATCTTCGTTGGCAATCCCGAAGACATCGTCCCGATGTCCTTCGGCAAGGACCTGCCGATGATGCGCGACTGGGTTCCAAAGCACTTTGATTTCGCCGGCTACATCATCGGCGAGCATCCCAACACGTTTGGCAGCCGAGCCGAACTGCGGCACAGGCTGGGGTACCGGCCCGACGAACGGGTCTGTATCGTCGCCGTCGGTGGCTCCGGTGTCGGCTCGCATTTAATCAAGCGCGTTCTGCAGAGCTGGCCAATGGTCCATGCCAAGCTGCCTGATTTGCGCATGATCGTGGTGGCTGGCCCACGCATCGACCCGCAGTCACTGAACGCGCCCGCGGGTGTCGAGGTGCGCGCCTTCGTGCCCGATCTCGACCGACACCTTGCCGCCTGCGATCTCGCTCTGGTGCAAGGCGGTCTGACGACCTGCATGGAGCTGACTGCGGCTGGCACGCCCTTCCTCTACTTCCCGCTCAAGAACCACTTCGAGCAGAACTTCCACGTCGCACATCGGCTCGATCGTTACGGCGCGGGGATAAGGATGGAGTTCGCCAGCTCGACGCCGGACATGATTGCCGATGCGATGGTCACAGCGCTGAAGCGGCCATCACAGTTCAAGCCGGTCGAAGCCGACGGCGCCGCGCGTGCGGCCCGCATGCTGACAGGGCTGATCTAGATGGCACCACGGATCGACCGCGAGCGGGGCGTGAGCGAACAATGACCAAAGTGCATCGACCGGTTCGTCGCGGTGTCAACTGGTATGCTATTTCCATAGCTGCGTCTCAGAGCCTGCGAAAGCATTGGCACTTCTGAAGGCGTAGAATACGTGTGTGGCCTTGATCGATTCTGGTCGGGGTAGTCGAAAGACGGGTGGGACTGACGATGCGAGCGTTACCGAAGAAGATTGAAACTAACATCGCGCTTCTTGATGCAGCGAGGAGAGTGCTGCGTCAGAAGGGTTATTCCGGATTTTCCACGCGGGATGTGGCGGCTCAGGCCGGCGTGCCGCTGAGTCAGATCCATTATCACTTTGGCTCCAAGCAAGGCTTGATCCTGGCTTTGTTCGAGTATCTCGACGCGCAGTTGCTCGACAGGCAGGATGTCCTGTTCGGAAACCCCGCGCTCAAGCTCTCGGAGCAATGGGACCAGGCATGCGCCCATCTTGATGATGACATAGCTTCGGGATATGTGCGCGTCCTTCAGGAGCTTATTGCCGCGAGCTGGATAGATGCCGAAGTGGCCAAGGTCGTTCGCGCCGGCATTCTTGGATGGATTGAGCTCATTACCGGTCTCGCCCGCAAAGCCGAGCGCGAGTTGGACGGAATCAGTCCGTTCTCTCCCGACGAGCTCAGCGCCCTTGTCGTCAGCGCGTTTCTAGGCGCCGAGAGCCTTTATCTGCTGGGCCTGGAGAAGAAGGGTTCCCCCATCCGCCCTGCGCTACGGCGCATCGGCGATCTCATACGTATTCTAGAAGCTCGTTGAGCGAGGAGTTGTAAAATATGCGTGCCAAGCTTCCCAATGAAGAAGGATATGTCGAGCGCGATGGCGTGAAGCTCTTTTATGAAATTTACGGCGACGGCCCGGAGACGATGCTCTTTCTTCCGCCATGGAGCATCGTTCATTCCCGTATCTACAAGGCGCAGTTGCCGTACTTCAGCGAACGTTTCCGCTGCATCGCCTACGATAGCCGCGGCAATGGCAAGTCCGATCGGCCCACCGAACTGGAAGCGTATTCGTTGGACGATTACGTGGCCGATGCCGTCGCTGTGATGGACGCCACCGGCGTGACCAGTGCGATCGTGGTCAGTCTGTCCTATAGCGGCATGGTTGCCGGTATCCTAGCCGCACACCGTCCCGAACGTATCAAGGCGGTCGTGATGGTGGGAACGCTTACAACTGTTGGACCGCGTTTTCCCTACATGTCCCCGAAAAACTACCTTGCCGAACGCAAGGAATTTGAAGGTTGGGACAAGTGGAACCGTGGTCATTGGCTTGCCAACTATCCCGACTTCGCCGAGCATTTCATCCGCAACATCTTCTCCGAACCTCACTCGACCAAGCAGATCGAGGATGGCATCGAATGGGCAAGTGAGACCAGTGGCAGGATACTCGCCAATATTGTCGAGGCTGGTGCGACGCCGCCGTCCTACGATGTCAGCGAGGCGATGTACCGCAAGATAAGCTGCCCAACCCTGATAATCCACGGCGATAACGATCAGATCGCACCTTACGCCAACGCGAAGCTTGTCGCCGAGGTGACGGGGGCGGAACTCGTGACGATCCCGGGTGGCGGACATGACCCGCTCGGCCGCATCCCGGCCAAGTGCAACTCCCTGATCGTGGATTTTCTCGATCGCCGTCTCGGGATTCCCGCGCCGAAGCCGCCGGCGCGCCGCACCAAAAAGGCCAAGCGCGCATTGTATCTGTCCTCGCCGATCGGCCTTGGGCACGGCCGTCGCGATATCGCCATCACCCGCGAACTGCGCAAGCATCACCCCGACTTGCAGGTGGATTGGCTGGCGCAGGATCCCGTCACACGCCTGCTCGATTCCTGCGGCGAGCGTATCCATCCGTTGAGCGCGCGTCTTGCGAGCGAGTCGCGCCATATTGAGCTTGAGTCCGGCGAGCATGAGCTACACTGTTTTCAGGCCATTCGTCGCATGGATGAAGTGTTGATCGCCAACTTCATGATTTTTCAGGACGCGGTTGACGAAGGCAGCTACGATCTTGTGATCGGCGACGAAGCCTGGGATGTCGATCATTACTGGCACGAGCATCCCGAGCTGAAGCGCACCCAGCTCGCATGGTTCACCGATTTCGTGGGCTATGTCCCCATGCCCTCAGGCGGCGAACGCGAAGCGTTCCTGACCTCAGACTACAATGCCGAAATGATTGGGCATGTTGAGAACCATCCGGCCGTTCGTGATCGCGCCATCTTCGTTGGTTCGCCCGAGGACATTGTCCCGATGTCGTTCGGCAGAGATTTGCCGACGATGCGCGACTGGATTCCGAAGCACTTCGATTTCGCCAGCTACATCATCGGGGAGCATCCCGATACATTCGGCAGCCGGGCCGAACTACGGCACAGGCTGGGTTACCGGCCCGATGAACGGGTCTGTATTGTCGCTGTCGGCGGCTCGGGTGTCGGAGCGCATCTGATCAAGCGCATTCTCCAGAGCTGGCCGTTGGTTCACGGGAGGCTTCCGGAGTTGCGTATGATTGTTGTAGCCGGGCCGCGCATCGACCCGCAGTCACTGAACGCGCCCGCGGGTGTCGAGGTGCGCGCCTTCGTGCCCGATCTCGACCGACACCTTGCCGCCTGCGATCTCGCTCTGGTGCAAGGCGGTCTGACGACCTGCATGGAGCTGACTGCGGCTGGCACGCCCTTTCTGTATTTCCCCCTGAAGGACCACTTCGAGCAGAATTTCCACGTGGCGCATCGTCTTCAGCGCTATGGTGCGGGAATCCGGATGGAGTTCGCCACCTCGACTCCTGACGCGATAGCGGAGGCGATGGTCGCTGCCCTAAAAAGGCCGGTGCAGTTCAAGCCCGTCGAAGCCGACGGTGCCGATCGCGCCGCCCGGATGTTGGCCGACCTGATCTAGAGGCCCCAGCACGCCTGGTACTCCCACATTTCGCACACGACGCGCCTCGGAGCTGATTGGCGTCGTTAGGAAAACGATTGCGTGATCTGCCGCACATACCAACTGCCCATCGTGCATTCGCAGGACGCGCCAAATTGCAGTTCGGTAAATTAACCCGATTCTCATGATGGCCCATTCGCAGAGGTTGGGTCTCATGCAAAATCGTTCTTGGAAAGAAGACCATGTTATGAAGCACAAGTCGCTGACAGGTTCACATTCGGCTTTCGACGATTCCACTTTCTCGCTCACCGACGATCAGGTGAGCGCGAGCTTCATCCCGAGCTCCCAGCCAGCAAGGGTCGCAGCGACTGGCGTTGAGCCGAGAACAGTGTAAGCGCTCGGGTTCAACCTAAGGGCTGATCCCTAGCACCACCAAGCAAAGCAGAAAGATACCTGCCGAGGTCTGAGAGTTGGATTGAGGAGATGGAGAAACGGTCTCGCCGTCGCATCCGTGATCTGGTGGCACTACCGGCCTTTCAGGGCCTTTCTCAGAATGAGATCGGATGTGCGCGGATATCCATGATGGCCAGGAGCACAAACGCTCCGTTCAAGGGCCGGATACAGAAGCGCAAGACCAATTATCTCCAGATCATCACATTCGGCTTGCAACGCACGGCCGGTCCATACAAACGTGCCAGAACCGGAAGTGGTTTGACGAATGAAAAGCTTGGTCGGGCGCGCTAGCCCGTCGTCCAGCCACCATCGATTGGCATGCAGGTGTAAACGGACACAGGCCGCCAAGACTTTTTCGTAACTCACGATTTAATTCAGCGGCATCCTCCGTTCGAGGGATAAGCGGACTGCCGCTGTTGGCGTAAACGGCACTGGAAACAAAGCTTGCAGGAGAAATAGTCGGGAACTAATTCGGTCCGTGTTGCGTCCTTAGCGCAGCCTGAACAAGGGAGATTGCATCCGACCTCCCACAAGAAGAGGCAATGGTGTGCCCAACCTGGTGCCAACCGTCATCGATCCGATGACCGCCTATTTTTGATTGAGGATTATGCAGGAATGGTCGGTAGCGTCTCGATTTCCATGCCACTCGCGGAGGACGGTGATGAAGAGAAAAATGTGGGAAAAATCCACGGCTCTTGGCCATGGTTCTGTGCTGCTCCAACGACAACGAGCCCTTTCATTTCTATGCCCAGTCACAGGCTATCCCTGTGAGGGTGATCTTTCCCACCTGTGCGAAGACTATGGCTGCGCTCGGAAAGGCGGATTGTCGCCGCGCTCTGAGGAAAATTTATGAACAAGAGTTCCTGTGATCGTCAGCGTCACGTGATCTCCGCACCAAGATCGGCGAGCATCATCGCGCCGAACGTTCAGGCAAGACCGCTCACGCCTCAATGCCTGGATTTGGCGTCCGCTAAGAGCAGCCGATCAGATTGCTCTCCTTAGCTTAGCGAGAAAGTTCACTAGCCCGGCCGACGGGCGCCCGATCATCCGCTCGGCGGAGCGAGCACCGTCCGCCGATCCTGTCTGATTTGAAGGAATTCCGACCCAATGATCAAAGACGACTTTGGACACATCGAATACGACGAAAGCGGAGACGGTCCTACCGTCGTCCTTGTACCGGGATCATGCAGTACCGGTGCTGCATGGCGGCCCATCGTTGCGCACTGGAAGAACCGATTTCGATGTGTAACGACGAGTCTGCTCGGATACGGTGGGACAGCTGAGCGCCGCACTACGCTGGATGCGGACATTTCCTATGAAGCCGAGATCCTTGAATCGGTGATCCTGCGCGCGGCTTGCCCGGTGCACCTCGTTGGCCACTCGTTTGGCGGCCTGTCAGCGCTCGCCGTAGCACTCAGGAGGCGCGTACCGTTATTGAGCCTAACCATCGCCGAGGCGCCGGCGCCGGAAATATTACGGCCGATGCGTGAGTACCGGCACTATCTCGCGTTCCGGAACATGACCGACGCCTATTTCAGCGCATTCGAAGCCGGCGATACGGCTGCGATCGAACAGATGATCGATTTCTATGGCGGCGCGGGCACTTTCTCCAGCTGGCCGCAGCGCGTTCGCGACTACGCCGCGCAGACCACACCGGTCAACCTTTTGGACTGGGCAAGCGCCTATGGCTTTGGGCTTACGCCTGCGATGCTTGCGACCGTCAAAATTCCGACTCTCGTTATGTGGGGCGAAACCAGTCACCCGGCGGCGAAACGGGCGAACGAACTTCTGGGCCAGTGCATACCGAGCGCCCTGGTCGCCAGCATTGCGGGAGCGGCCCATTTCATGATTTCGACCCATGCTAACGAGGTCGCAGGTATGATCGCCCAACACGTGGCTCGCACGGAACATAAGGGCAGATCGAAGGCGGAGCTTATGCCGGTGAGGCCCAATTGAATTTGGGCGACATTTGCGGCGTTGCCATTCAGTCGCCGTCGGAACGGGAAACAGCTATTCCGCCATGGCCTCGTCCGAGCCGCCAAATTCAGAGTTGTTGCAGCTATTCAGAGGCACTCGTCGGTCTTGAGGCCGAGGCGTTCGGTACCTGCCCGTTACAGAAGTGCTGTATTTTGCCTTGATTCAACTCGCAAAACTCGCAGGAGAAATAGTCGGGAACTAATTCGGTCCGTGTTGCGTCCTTAGCGCAGCCTGAACAAGGGAGATTGCATCCGACCTCCCACAAGAAGAGGCGCAAGGAGAAAAAATGGCCGAATTTACCCGTGAGCTTGTCGTGCTCGTCACCCAAGGAATGGACCACGAGCTATCTTCGCTTGCCCTCACCATCGCCAAAGGCGGTATCACGGCAGGGTTGCAAGTTTCGATCTTCCTGACCAGCGCCGCCGTCGATCTCGCGCGCAAGCGGGCCATCGACAGTGTCGTGGTCCACCCGCTTGAGCCGCTCGCTGCCCTGGTTAGGGATTTCCAAGCTCGCGGCGGCCGCTTGTGGGCGTGCACGCCATGCGTCAAGGCGCGCGGATACGAACAGAGCGACCTCATCGACGGGGTCGAGATCGCCGGCGCCAGCAAGATGCACGAGTTGATCAAGGTCGGCGCGGCGACCCTCAGCTTCTAGAACCGCCGCCGCTTCCAGCATCGGTGCGCCTCCAGCGCTCATGCAACGACAGATGATCATCAATTCAAGGAGAATAACTTGTCCAACGCTATTTCTTTCGATCCAAAGGAACTCGAAGCCAAGGTGAAGGCGATGTACCGCAGCGTCGCCGAAGAGCCGCACGGAGAATTCCATTTCGAAATGGGCCGCGCGATGGCCGAGCGGCTCGGCTACGCGCCCGCTGATCTCGACCGCATTCCCGCCGAGTCAATCGAATCATTTGCCGGGGTCGGCTATTATTTCCATCTGGCCGAACTCAAAGGGGGCGAGACCGTCGTCGATCTCGGCAGCGGGTCCGGGATGGATACTTTCATCGCGGCGCTGAAGGTCGGCCGCGCCGGCAAGGTGATCGGCATCGACATGACGGACGAGCAGCGCGCCAAGGCCGAACGGCTGCGCGACCGGAACGACTTTCTCAATGTGAGCTACCTGAAGGGTTACATCGAACAGGTGCCGCTGCCCGACGGCGTCGCCGACGTCGTGATCAGCAATGGCGTCGTCAACCTTGCGACCGAGAAAAGCAGCGTGTTTCGCGAAGCGGCGCGACTGTTAAAGTCCGGCGGCAAACTCGCGCTTTCCGATATAGTCACCGAGGTGCAGTTGCCAGAGAGCATTGTGTGCAACTCGACCTTGTGGGCCGCTTGCATCGGTGGCGCGGCGCAGCACACCAACTATCGCAGCCAGATCGAGGCAGCGGGACTGCGCGTCGTCAAGATGGAAGACAATCCGCAGTACCAGTTCATATCAGACAACGCCAAAGGCGCCTGCAAGAAATTCGGCGTCAAGAGCGTCTCGCTGCTGGCGAAAAAGCTTTGAGTGGCATTGGCATCTGCACAACTTCATCAGAAAAAAATTACAGGGGAATCATGGGAAAATTTATCGCGTTCTTGTACGGGCTGGTGGCTTATCTGGTATTTCTTGGCAGCTTCCTCTATGCCATCGGTTTCGTGACCTGCATAGCCGTGCCCAAGACGCTCGATAGCGGGCCGTTGGTGCCAATAAGCGAAGCGGTTACCATCGACTTACTTTTGCTGGGACTGTTCGCCATCCAGCACAGCGTCATGGCCAGAAAAGAATTTAAACAATGGTGGACACAATTCGTGCCTGCGTCGGTCGAGCGCAGCACCTATGTGCTGTTTTCCAGCTTGCTACTCATTCTGATGTTCTGGCAGTGGCGTGCGGTTCCGGCGGTTGTCTGGCAAGTTACAAATCAAAGTCTTGCGCAGGCTCTCTTGGGTCTATCGCTTGTCGGCTGGTTGATCGTTCTGCTCAGCACTTTCCTGATCAATCATTTTGAATTGTTCGGTCTGCACCAGATTACTAACAACCTCACACGTCGGTCGATGCCCGCGCCGCAGTTCAAGACGCCGTTTTTCTACAAGGTGGTGTGCCATCCTATATATGTCGGCTTTCTCATCGCGTTCTGGGCCACGCCGATGATGACGATGGGGCATCTGCTGTTCTCCATCATGACGACCGGTTACATCATCATTGGCACGTTGTTGGAGGAGCGCGATCTAATCGCAATGTTCGGCGACGACTATCGGCGCTACCGCGCGCGGGTGTCGATGTTAATTCCGTTCTGGACGAAATCATCGTAGAGCGCACACCATCGACCAACAAAACTGCAGCGTCGGCAATTTTGCTGGCGCTGCTGCTCTTGTGCAAAGTCCGTCGGCAAACCTCAAAAGTGCCATGTATGGAGCGGATTTGTGTATGGCATCTCGAAGCGCTATATAGCGTTAGGATTTCCTGGTGGCCGGAGCGTCAAAGTTCGCCATGACCGGGGACAGTGATCGCGATTTCTTTCGAGCTGAGGTCGAGCGGTTGATGGATCGCCTCTATGGCACGGCGCTGCGCCTGACGCGCAACCCGGCCGATGCCGAGGACCTCGTTTCGGAGGCTGTGACCAAAGCTTGGGCGAACTTAGGTCATCTAGCCGACCGGCAGGCGTTTCAGAAATGGCTATTCCGAATTCTTACAAATACATTCATTTCGGACAGGCGCCGTGCCCACCCCGAGACGAGTGAAACCATCATCGGGGCCGACGGAGAGGAAATGTTCTCGCTGTTCGAGAAGCTGCACCAGCCGTTTTTGCTGTGGTGGAGCAATCCTGAACAAGAGCTGATTAATACGCTGCTGCGGGAGGATTTGGAGCGCGCGCTGGATCAGCTCGCAGAAGAATACCGGACCGTCGTCGTCCTGGTGGAAATCGATGGCCAGTCCTATGCAGAAGTGGCTGAGATACTCGGCATTCCGATTGGAACTGTGCGTTCACGCTTAAGCCGCGCTCGATCAACCCTACAACGTTCGCTGTGGAAACAGGCCCAGGCCGCCGGCCTGCAACGCGCAATGCTAGGAACATGTCCATGAGCAAGGATCACGTTGAACACACGCCGATCGACTGCGAGGAGGTGATCGCGCACCTGTTCGCGTATCTGGACAACGAAGCCGAGCCGGCAAAGCGCGCGGAGATCGAACGTCATCTCGAGGACTGCCGCGCCTGCTTTTCGCGGGCTGAGTTCGAGAAGGCGCTGCGGGCGAAGGTCAATCAGCTCGGCGACAAGGAAGCTCCTGCCACGCTGCGGAAGCGTGTGGCGGCTTTGCTCAAACAATTCTAAGGAGCCCAGTAATGGTGGCGATTTTCGGATTCTCGCGGGAACAAATACTCAGCGCGGTGCGGAACATGTACACGGATGTTGCAATATTTCCCGCCAGGCAGTTCCATTTTCCTACCGGCCGTGCCGCATGCGCATTTGTTGGCTATCCCGAGGACTGGCTCGACTGCATTCCGGCGACCGCACTGGAGTCGTTCGCGGGCGTTGGTTTTCCGTTCCGTGCCGACGTGATCCGGCCTGGCGACCGCGTGCTCGATGTCGGCGCGGGTTCCGGTACTGACACTTTGATGGCAGCCCGGCTCGTCGGTCCGC
Source organism: uncultured Alphaproteobacteria bacterium (assembly GCA_963847045.1). Lineage (GTDB taxonomy): Bacteria > Pseudomonadota > Alphaproteobacteria > Rhizobiales > Xanthobacteraceae > Bradyrhizobium. The sequence continues at coordinate 466,034 of CAWJYQ010000027.1, forward strand.
AAGGTAAGGTACTTGCGCTCGACATGACGCCAGCGATGCTAGCGAAGCTGCGCCGCAATGCCACCCAGGCCGAAGTCAAGAACGTAGAGGTGATCGAGGGCAACGCCGAGTCGATCCCGCTGCCCGACGCAAGCGTCGACGTGGTCACCAGCAACGGTGTGCTCAACCTGGTGCCGGACAAACCGAAAGCCTTTGCAGAAATCCACCGCGTGTTACGCCCGGGAGGCCGAGTGCAGATCGCAGACATCGTCGTATCGCAGCCGGCCAGCGAGAGCGCCAAAGCTAATCCAGGGCTCTGGGCAGAGTGCGTCGTCGGCGCCTTGGTCGAGCAGAATTACCTCGGTCTGTTCAGAACGGCCGGTTTTGCCAATGTGACGGTTCTGCGCAGCTTCGACTACTTTTCCGGTAGCGCAAGCGCCGACACCCGAAAGATCGCTGCGGCGCTGGATGCGAAAGCTATCGAGATCACAATGGAGGGAAGGAACTTCTAATTCCTGAAATGCAGAATACACCCCCTGCGCTGAAGGGTCGCTCTGGGTCAATTTCAGAAGTCGGTCAGGCCAAACGCCATGTCCGCTTTCCCTCCGATAGCGACCACACTGCGGACATCGCGGGAGGTCCGGTTCGTGCCAGCAGCCGACAACCCGAAACGGCTCATTGGCTTGCGATGCGGCGGTCAGTCCCAGTGCTGCGGTGGCATCGGGCCGGCTTTCGCTACTATTGGCGTTGGAAATCGCGCCCACGGGGGGAGCGCCCCCGGATCGAGACGGACCTCCGTGCGCTGATCCGGCGGATGAGCATCGAGAACCCGCTTTGGGGAGTTGTGTCAAGAAGACGCGCGAGCGTCATGCTGTGCGAAAGATGAAGGAGGACCCTTCGGAGCCGTCCTGTAGGGGGAGGCTTCAAACTGCCATAAGCTGCTTCGGTCAAAAGCCGCGGTGGTGAACGTTATGGTCAAAAGGCGTGACGTTGATCACGTCAAGTATGGATGAGAGAGACGAGCGCAAGCGAATCTCTGGCGATGCATCGAAAACGGATTCAGATGACATCAAAACCGGGGCCTCTCCCTAGCCCCGGGAAAAGTATGGCGGAAACCTACCTATTGGCCATGCGGTGTCCGGTGTTGAGGAGGCGTGACTCTCATTCGGGCTTTTGCACGGAACTTGAGAACCTGGACGGCGATGGCAAGGGAAAAGGCACAAGCGGCCAAAACCGCGAGGCCGAAAGTACCGATGCGCCGACCAGGGGCGGACTGCTTGGTAGTAGTGATGAAGCGGGGTAATGCCCGTGGAGCGAAGCGAGCAGGTCATCTAGTGAGGCCGAAAGTACCGATGCGTCGACCAGGGGCGGACTGCTTGGTAGTAGTGATGAAGCGGGGTAATGCCCGTGGAGCGAAGCGAGCAGGTCATCGCCGTTGGGATTGGGTCAACCGGCAACGGGAGGAGCCCGATATTCAACGGAAGGCGGCAGCCTTCAAGCGGTGGCACGAGCCGGATGATGCGAGAGTATCAAGTCCGGAATCTGTGAGGGACTCGGGGTGAAAATCCCCGGGTCCACTCGGCCGCCGCGCATCCACGGCGAATTGCTCAAGCTCGGGTTTGAAGTCGCGCAGTCGAGCGTCGCCAAGTACATGGTCAAGCGGCGTGGGGCGCCAAGTCAGGGATGGCGCACCTTTCTGGGGAACCACGGCCGGACATTGCTGCCATGGATCTGTTCGTTGTCCCGACCATCGGCTTCAACCTGCTCTATGCCTTTGTCGTTGTTCGGCTGGACGCAGAGATCTGCTACCTTGCCCCGCTCCAGGCCCTCGCCAATCCTACGGGACCAAACACCTGCGCGGGGGGTGAGACGGTATCCTCTGGAAACAGCGAAGCCTTTGTCGGCCGGGCGGTCACCCGACCGGCTCGGCCAGCAGGTCGCGGATGCAGGCGTCAATCTGGTCGCGCTCCGATTTGGTCATGCAGAACATCGTGAAATGCGCCCACAGGCTGTCAACCACGCGGAACTTGCTGTTCGGGATCAGCTTCTGCTCAGCCTCGCAATCGGCGGGGGGAAAGAACATGTCGCGCGAGAACGGCACGACGTAGGTCTTCGCCTTGATCCGCCCGAGTGCCGCGGCAAGGTCGCCGCCGGTGTGGCGGCTGACATCGCCGTGCCGCCATTTCCAGCCCATCCAGATCAGGTTGTTCGGGTCCATCGGCGCGAAATAGGCTTCCCAGAACCGGTGCAGGAAATCCTCCAGCGACGTGAAGCCAACCTCGCGCCACGCTTCCTTGTTGTAGAAATCTTGGCACAGCCCCATCACCGACCAGATCTGCGCATGCCGCCGCAGGCCGACATGCACGTCGGACTGGTGCTTGTAGAATCCATTGTTCCACGCGGGATCGGATTTCAGCGCGTCCTCATGCGAGCGGACGAAGATGTAGTCGTGCGGCGTGGTCCTGGCGGTACCGGCGAACGGCAGCGCGCGCTTGACCATGTCCGGGAAGCGTACCGCCCATTCGTAGGTCTGCTCGGCGCCCATCGACCAACCGAGCACCAGTTCCAGCCGCTGGATGCCGTAGCGCTTGGTGATCAGCCGATGCTGCGCGACGACGTCGTCGCCGATGGTGATGTTGGGGAAGGCGCCGCCGTTGAACGGCGGCGGCGTATTGTTGGGCGAGGAAGAGAAGCCGTTGGCGAACTGGCCCGGCAGGATGATGAAGTATTTGCGGGGGTCTAGCGGGCGGTCCTCGCCGATGAAGATCTCCATCGCCTTCGGCGTGCCGGACCACATGTGCGGGAACAGCACCACGTTGTCCTTCGCCGCATTCAGCTTGCCGTGCGTCTTGTAGGCGATGCGGGCGTTGGGCAGCGTGATGCCGCTCTCCAGCGGGTAGTCGCCGAGTTCGAAGATCTCGTGCGGCCCATGCTCGGCTTCGGAATAGTATTCGGCTTTGGACATGAGTTCCTCCCATTGTGCCCGGCCGGCAAACGCCGCATACGGGAATTGACCTCCTGGATACCGATCCATTTGATACAGGAATGCCCGGTTCGTCCCTGCTGTCTTGAGCTAGATCAATTTCATCCCGTCATTCCTGCATCGCGGACAGACAGCATGCCAAAAAGGTTCGCTGATGTCCGTTAATGGAATGGTCCGGCCGTGCTCCTGCCCCGCCAGCGATAAGCTGGCCAGGGGCGCCAAGACAAGGAGCACGCCATGTCTCAGACACCCAATACCGCGATCGCCGTGATCGGCATCGATATCGGCAAGAACTCCTTCCACGTCGTGGGCCACGATGCGCGCGGCGCCATCGTGCTGCGGCAAAAGTGGTCGCGTGGCCAAGTGGAAGCGCGGCTCGCCAATATACCACCTTGCCTGATCGGCATGGAAGCCTGCGTCGGCGCACATCACCTGAGCCGCAAACTCGCATCGCTTGGTCACGATGCCAGGTTGATGCCGGCCAAATATGTCCGCCCCTATAGCAAGGGACAGAAGAACGACTTCAATGATGCCGAAGCGATTGCCGAAGCCGTGCAGCGCCCGACGATGAAGTTCGTGGCGACCAAGACCGCGGAGCAACTGGACCTACAGGCGCTGCATCGGGTGCGCGAGCGGCTGGTGTCGCAACGTACCGGCATCATCAACCAGATTCGCGCCTTCATGCTGGAACGCGGGATCGCCGTGCGCCAGGGTATCGGATTCCTGCGCACGGAGCTGCCCACTATCCTTGCGACGCGCATCGATGCCTTGTCGGCACGCATGTTGCGTGTCATCGAGGAGTTGGCAGGCGACTGGCGCCAGTTGGATCAGCGCATCGATGGCCTATCCGGCGAGATCGAGGCACTGGCCCGTCAAGATCAGGCGTGTTCGCGCCTGATGACGGTGCCTGGCATCGGGCCGATCATTTCGAGCGCCATGGTGGCCGCGATCGGCACTGGAGACGTATTCTCCAAAGGCCGCGACTTCGGCGCCTGGCTCGGACTGGTGCCCAAGCAGATCTCGACGGGAGACCGCACGATCCTTGGCAAAATCTCAAGGCGCGGCAATCGCTACCTGCGCGTTCTGTTTGTGCAGGCGGCATGGGTTGTGCTGGTCAGGATAAAGAACTGGGAACGTTACGGGCTCAAATCCTGGATCGAAGCCGCCAAGAGGCGGTTGCACCGCAACGTGCTGGCGATCGCGCTCGCCAACAAGCTTGCCCGCATCGCCTGGGCGGTGCTGGCTAAAGGACGCGCCTTCGAGCTGACGAGGACCGACGATGCAGGCGTCCGACCCGCTTGATCCTCGCGCCGTGCTCGGCGCGGTCAAGGCGCAGCCTGGCAACGCTGGAGCCCGCCGCAAGCCAAGCGCGACGGCCGGCCTTGACCGCCCCTGCGCGCGACGCGATCGACGTTCTGCGGGCCGGGACGAAGGAACGGTTCTTGGCTCGAACAAAGGAACTGAGCGATATGAGGAGCAAGCGATGACGTAATCCTATCAAAGTTTCCAGCCGAGGTCTGCGAGAGGATGAGACGAGATGGAGGTTCGGTCTTCCCGGCGCATGCGAACACTGGTGACCCAAATGGTCCAATCGAGGCCTGTCCGCTAATGAGAACGCACGCGCGCTGATATCCATGATGGCCCGGTGCACAACACGCTCCAATCAGAGGCCGGATACATTGATGCAAGACCGCTCACCGCCAGCTCGGCGAAACCACTTGCAACGCACGGCCGGGCCATACATGTGGGTCATTCGCGACCGGGTCGGGCCTCGAGCAAGCTCGGTCCTGTCCGCTATGCCGATGCCGGACATTGGGCGGACATTCCCGGAGGTCCGGTTCGTGCCCAGAAGCAGACCATCTCACTCGATTTACTTCGTCTGCGCGGGGCGCCCTCCCAAGTGTCTGCCCAAGAAAAATCCATCCCGAATCCCTATTGATTTAGAATTGACCCGGGCGGATTTTGTTAGGCCCTAAAAAGCAAGGCACAATGGGTAACAAGCGCGATGCCGAAGCCGCCCTGTGGAGCACATTCGAGGAATTCGTGATCCATGGCAGTCTGCTCTCTTTCACCGACCACGCTGGGGGACACAGGGCGGTGATTGGTGGAAGATTCAAGGCGCACTGGTTAAGAATATCATGAGTGACAGCATGCATCTGATCTATCAGACCCATTCGCCCTTTGCGCGGAAAGTGCTGGTCTTCGCGCACGAAGCCGGCCTCGCCGATCGCCTGCACGTTCAACATCAGGAGACGAGTCCGACGAATCGGAACGACAGAGTTTTCGCCGTCAATCCGCTCGGCAAGGTACCGGTGCTGATCTTGCCGGATGGCGAAGCGATCTTCGATTCAGGAGCGATTTGCGATCATCTCGACACGCTCAGCACGATACGCCTCATTCCCGAACAAGGCGGAGCGCGTCGTGCCGCCCTGCGCCTCCAGGCTCTCGCCCATGGCCTGTGCGACGCCGGCATTGCCCTGCGTTGGGAGGCCGAGCGGCGGCCGGAGTCGCTGAGATACAAGCCGCTCGCTGATGGCATGACGATGAAGCTCGTCGAAACCTACGATTTCGTCGAGCGCAACTCCGGGCTCGACGCGCCCCTCCATATTGGACACATCGGGCTCGCAACGGCCCTCGCCTGGCTCGAATTCCGCCGGCTGCCCGACTTCTGCGAGGGAAGGCCCAGGCTGACGCGTTGGTACAAGGACTTCCTGCGGCGTCCCTCGATGCAGAAGACAGACTACGCGGGAGAGACGCGAGATTAGCTAAGGCAAGTTCTTAATCGGAATTTCTGCCGGATGCAGCGATTGGACGCTGCCCCGCAAGCGCGCGGATGTCCGCAAGGCGTTCGACCGGCGTGTTGCCACCGCCGAGGATCGCAACGTGCTGCCCCGGGACAAACGTGATGAACTCGCGCAGTTTCTAACGACCATGGGACTTGCCCCGCCCAGCTCACTCCCAGCTTGCCACAGCGGGGTGCGTAAGTCCTCAAGGCCAGAACTGAATTGTCCTGAATCAGGGCGAGGTCCGGTGCGGGAGTGTCCCTGCTTGCACGGCAGGAAAATCACGCGACATTCGCCCGGATGGGGTTTGTCAAGACGGCTGAGACTGCTCACGAAGGCTTTGACCGAGCAACCAGCATTGTAATGCGCGCTCCGGTCTAAGTTTTCGCAGCCATGCCTACGAGTTTGACGGCGCGACGAACCAAGTGGCTTCCTAGCGCTGTGCCGCGTCGTCAAACGCTTCGTCGGCAACCTCGCACCGATGCCGGGTGTGTTTCCAGATTATCCGGCTCCCGTGGTCCGCAACACCGACACCGGGCGCGAGTTGGCCATGATGCGGTGAGGCATGCCGCCGCCGCGCACGGGCGGGCCGCCCGTCAATAGAAATGGGGGCCAGAGACCGATTTGGTTGGAGTTAATTTGAGTTCAGTAGATAGCTTCGGCCAACCTTGGAACGCCACGAAGCCAATAAGGACGCAAAGAACGGCTAGGTGTGTGGGAAAATGATCTACCTGATGCGCCTTCCCAAAGGATGATGAGAATGCTTCACGCCATCCGTACCATAGGGTATGTAAGAAGCGAAAGGCTGGCAATCAATGAGCGTCCACATTGGGAGGGAAAAACTGGTCGAACAAGCGGTCCGCTTGTTCCGAGCCAAGGGCTATTCGGCAACAAGCATCGACGAGATTGTGCGAGCTTGCGGCACGACCAAGGGCGGACTTTACCATCATTTTTCTGGGAAAGACGACCTAGTCATTGCCTCGATTGAACGTGTTCATGACCTGTTCAGCAACCAAATCTTTTGCCTGATTGACGCGAGTTCGGCACCGGGTGTCAAAGAATTGAAAGCCTTCAACGCGGCGGTCGAAGCGTTTTTCTCCTCACACCCAGACGGCTGCCTGGTTGCCAATCTCTGCTTGGACGCAGGCGTCGCGGACGACCGCTTTCGTCCTGCGATCCGTCGGTTTTTTGCCGACTGGCGCGCCTGCTACGCGCGCGTTTTCGCCGCCGGGCGAACGCCAACGGCAGCGGCGGCCCTGGCGGATGATGCGTTGGCGATCGTCCACGGCTGCATACTCATGTTGCGTGTCGACGGCAACCTGGCGCCGTTACGCCGGCAACATCGGAAACTATTGGCGCAGGCCGAACCTAGAGCCGGCCAGGATCGGGATTGAAGGCCGCCCCGCTCTGAAGCGCTTGACGTTTTCTGCACGTGTGATGCGAATTTACGTATAACGCGTGTCGTGCTGATGGAATCTTGGCTTACCAATATTTTGGATATCTGCTCGCCCTCGTCGAATTGTTATAAATCAACGCGATCAATGCGATCACGATCGCACCCACGAGCGTCGGGAAAATTAGGAACCCCCACGAGGAATGAGATAGAAACACTATCACCGGGTTGGAGCCCGCGGGCGGATGGACGGTGCGGGTTAGCATCATGAGCGCGATGGCACCGCCGGCAGCCAAAGCCGCCACCCACCAGTGAGGACCGAGAACTGTCAAGCAGAGCAAGCCCACAAGCGAACTGAGGACGTGGCCAAATACCACGTTTCTGGGCTGTGAGAACGGAACGTCCGGATAGCCAAAGACGAGCACGCAGCTCGCACCGAAGGAGCCGAGGACGAGCGGCGTTGCAGTCAAATCTGCGAGGCCCGCCACAGCCCCGATGGCGAGGAACCCGCCAATTGCGGCGAGACCGATAGCACCCGGAGAAGCGCGCGGCGGGAGTTTCGCACGATCGCCAGCAAATTTGGCGAAGATGTTAGTTGGAACGGACTTTGCTACATGATCGCCCATAAAGACGCGCCTCCAAACATACCGACCGGTCGGTTTGCTGTATCAAGGCGCCTCGACTTGGTCAATGCCCGAAACAAGCGACGCAGGAACCCGGCCATACCCACGCACAATCTCTCTTGCGAAACGCAGCCGGTCCATACATTCGCGCCAGAAGTAGACGTTCGAGAAACACAAATTGCGCATTGCCATCTAGCCCCTTCACCGCTCAAAAAAACAAAGGCTCAGCTCACCGGAGAAGGGCTTCGGCGGCGAGGAAGCAAGGAGCGGGCGCGTTCGCATTTGTCTGACTGCAATTTCTTTGTGCTGCCATATGGACGCACTGAAAGACCGCGTGGCGCCGGCTTGATCGGCAAATCTTTGTTCCAGGCGGTGAAATTGCAAACGGTGCGCCAGGCCGGCTGACTTTATGTCAGCACAAGCGACATAAAGACTGCGCAGGCCAAATTTCGCGCAATCCGGTCGCTTATTTCTGCTTGCTGCTCGTTCGAGGCGCAGTAATGTTTTGCTTGGCATTTTTGCTTACGCGGGGAGTTCAGGGCTATGACAAATCATGCGCGTTCAAATGCGATGTTTTCAAAGTTGCGAACAGGCGCCGTCATTTTTGCGCTGGCGCTGGCGCTGGTGCCGGGCGTGGGGGCGAAGGCTCAAGAGGTCATAAAAATCGGAATACCCACAGGGCTTTCCGGAGCCAACAGCGTGGTGGCACCGTCGGTGGTGCAGTCAGCCGAATTGGCCGTTGATGAGATCAATGCGGCTGGCGGCATTCTCGGCAAAAAGGTAGAGCTTGAGGTTGCCGATGACGGCTCGGGCGCGGCCGGCGCTCAGAAAGCCGCAGACTCGCTGATTTTTCAGAAGAAGGTCAATGCGCTGATTTCGATGCAGACGAGCGCCGCTCGTAACGGCATGCTGCCGGTCGTATCGCGTGGCAAGGTCCCCTACATCTACACGTCTCTCTATGAGGGCCGCTCCTGCAACAAATATCTCTATGCCGATGGTGCGGTCCCCGAGCAGATGGTGGGCCCCATCGTCGATCATTTCATGGACGAGTACAAGGCGAAGACCTTTTTCCTGGTAGGCAGCGACTATGCGTTCGGACGCGGAATGCTGGCCTTCACCAAGGCTTACATCGAGAAGAAAGGCGGCAAGGTCGTCGGTGACGAATATCAGCCAATGGACGCGACCGACTGGACCGCAATCATCTCCAAAATGCGAAGTGCCAACCCGGACGCCGTGATCTTCTCAACCGCCGGCGGTGCTCCGAACGTCACCTTGCAAAAGCAGTATAAGGCAGCCGGGATGAAAGCCCCTGTCGGCAATCTCAGCGTGGACGAGGGCACGGCAAAGACCATGGCGGCCGATGCGGACGGCGTGTTCATTTCCGCATCCTTCCTCACGAATATCGATACGCCCGCGAATCATAAATTCATGTCGGCAATGAAGGCGAAGTTCGGGGACAAGCTTCTCACGCCCAACGACCTTTCCGTGCCGGAATACGATGCGGTTTATCTCTACAAAGCGGCCGTCGAAAAGGCGAAAACGACCACTGCCGAGCCGGTCATCACGGCCCTGGCCGAAGTGTCGTTCGATGGTCCTCGCGGCAAGGTGCAGATGAACGCCCAGCGCCATGCGCCGCTCACGATGTATCTCGGTCAAGTGCAGGCTGACGGCTCCGTGAAGATCGTGAAGAGCTTCCCGAACGTCAGTCCGGGTGAGCAGTGCCCGAAGCTCTGACCGGGTCAGAAGAACGAGCTTCCATTTCTCAGGTAACCCCCGCGACAGCGGGGAGTTACCTGAGCCGCAGTCGGGGCTTTGTCGCAGACGATTGCGTGTGCTCATGAGCAGTGTCAGTCTCCCCCATTTCCCCGAGGCGCCGCGGAGGCTCATTCCTCTCTTCGGCAGCATCGAAGCCGCGCGGAGACCGGCATGACAGCGCTTGTTTTGGACATCGTCACGACCGCAGCAATATTGTTTGCCGTCGCGTCCGGGCTTCTCATCATCCTTGGGGTGTTGAAAATCGTGAATTTCGCTCATGGCGGCTTTCTCACCATCGGCGGCTATTCGGGACTCGTGGTGACGCAGCTTGGCTTGAACGCATGGCTCGCCTATCCGGCGGCGGTTGTGGCCGGGATCATGATGGGAGCCGTTGTCGAACGCTTCGTCATACGTCCACTTTACGATCGGCCGCTCGATGCAATCCTCGCGACCTGGGGTCTCGGCATTATCATCGGCCAACTCATCACGATCGTTTTTGGCCGCGAGATTCAGTTTGTGCAGACGCCCATCACAGGAGCCACCAGTGTGTTTGGAGAGACTTATTCCCTGTATCGTCTCTTTCTCATCTTGGCGGCGGCGGCGGTGGCGGGCGGCATTGCAGCGCTCCTGAATGCAACCCGGCTCGGCCTCGAGGCGCGCGCGGTGATCATGAACGAACCGCTCGCGCGAGGGCTCGGCATCAATAGCGGCCATGTGCGCTTCGTCACGTTCTGCATCGGGGCCGGGCTTGCGAGCCTCGCCGGTGCGCTGATCACGCCTCTCTCCAGCGTCGATCCGAATATGGGCGTGCCCTGGCTGGTCAACGCGTTCATGCTGGTCCTCGTGTCGTCAGTATCGCTCGCAAGTCTTGCAACCGCGGCGCTCACGCTTGGAGGGGCACAGGTGCTGGTTTCCACCTTCATTAGCCCGGTGATCGGCGGACTGACCATCGTGGTTCTGGCAGCCCTCCTCCTGCGCATTCGGCCGGCGGGGTTCGGCCATGGCTGATCTCACCACCACGCCCGCAACTCTGCCCCGGCGGGCCTTTTCCGGCCGGCTCGTGCCTGCTGGGTCGATCGCGGGACTGTGCATCGTGGCGGTCGTCGCGGGGCCTTATTTCCTCGATTCCTATACCGTCAACATCCTTGTGCGGTCTTTCCTCTACGCCGCAACGGCGCTGACGGTGGATATCCTTTGGGGCTATGCCGGCATTCTCACCTTCGGTCAGGCCGCGTTTTTCGGAATCGGGGCGTATGCCGCCGGCATCACCTTCACGTATATGGACTTCTCGCCACAAACCGCGGTGCTGGCGCTGCTGGCCGGTTTGGCCGTTTCGGCGGTGGTGGCGTGCATAACCGGCTGGATTTCGTTCTTCCACGGCGCCTCGCCGCTGTATGTCGCGATCGTAACGCTGGCGCTGCCGATCATCCTTGTGCAGGTTCTCTACTCCGGCGGAACCTTTACCGGCTCATCCAGCGGGCTCGTGGGCTACAACACCTTCGACCTGTCGGTGGAAGCCTGGTTTACGATCTGCGGCATCGGCCTCGTGGTGCTGACGACGGCGGCCTGGTTCTTCGTCAATAGCGATTTCGGCCGGTTGTTGATCGCGATCCGCGAGAACGAACAGCGCTGCACCTATCTCGGGATCAACGCGCCGCGAGCCAAAATCCTGCTGATGGTGGTCATGGCAATGATCGCCTCGGTCGCTGGCTATGCATATGCCGGGTATACGGTGGTCGTCGCGCCGGAGATCGGGAGCTTCGTATTCGGCACCGAACTGGTGATGTGGGTTGCGCTCGGCGGGCGTGGAACGCTGATCGGCCCCGTGCTTGGCACGATCGCCATCGACGTGATCAGCGCCTACCTGTCCGGCAATCTGCCTTACGTCTGGAAGCTGATCATCGGTTCGATCTTCGTACTGGTGATTGTAGCGCTGCCGCAGGGGATCGTACCAGTGCTCAAGACTGGCCTGCGGCGCCTGTGGTCGGCTGCCACCCGCCGAGATGCTGCGCCGTGCGTCGCGGTCCCGGCACTCATTGAAGCCCCAGAGGGACGCCGCGCCGGCACCGGCTCGGATGCACCCGCCTTGAACGTCGCGGATCTGGCCTGCTCATATGGCAGCCTTAAAGTACTCGAAGGAGTGACGTTTAAAGCGCTGGGCAGCGAGCTGTTGGGCATCATCGGCCCGAATGGCGCGGGCAAGACCACTCTCATGCGTTGCCTCTCGGACGGTTATGAGCGCACGGGCGGGACGGTCGCGGTTTTCGGACACGCCATCGCGCGCACTCCCCCGCAAGGTGTCGTTGGCCTCGGTATCGGTCGAAGCTTCCAGACCACCAGCCTCTTCGAAACTCTAACGGTGGCCGAATCCCTGCGCCTCGCCCGCTACCGGCTGGACGGAACGCGCATGCTGAGCCATGCGCCGACGCTCGCGCTGCCTGACAGCGCCCGCCGCGTCATCACCGCAACTGGCCTCGACCGGCAGCTGGCGATCGAGTGCCGACATCTGTCCCACGGCATGAAACGCGCGCTGGAGCTGGCGATGGTGCTGGCGCTGGAGCCAAGCGTGCTGCTGCTTGACGAGCCGACTGCCGGCCTCACCAAGCCCGAGCGCACGCTGATCGGTAGTATCCTCGTCGACCTCGTCCAGCGCGAGGGCCTCTGCACGCTCATCATCGAGCACGACCTGGACTTCGTCCGCGAAATCTCCACCCGCATCATCGTGCTGCATCAGGGCAAGGTGCTGCTGGACGGCTCGGTGGCCGAGGTGGTCGGCTCCGAGCTCGTGCGGACGATCTATGCGGGCGGCGCGCATCAGGAACTGGCGCCATGAGCCCGACCGTCCTCGACATTGCCGATCTGAGCAGCGGCTACGGCGAAGCCATAGTACTGCGCAATGTTTCGCTCAGCATCCGGCCCGGCGAAATCTTTGCCCTGCTTGGCAAGAACGGCATGGGCAAGAGCACTCTCCTCAAAACGGTACTCGGCTTCCTCCCGGCCCAGCGGGGAAGGATCAAGCTGTTCGGGGAGGACGTCACGGCCCTGCCCACCCATTTGATCGCGCGCAAGGCCATTGCCTACACCCCCCAGGAGCAGACGCTGTTCCAGGACCTGACAGTAGAGGACAATCTCCGGCTCGGCCTCCGCGACGATCGGGGCTTTGCCGAAGGGTTGGCCCGCGTCAGCGAATACTTCCCCATCGTCGGGAAGCGTCTGAGCCAGAAGGCCGGAACCCTCAGCGGCGGCGAGCAGAAGATGCTGATCGTCTCCCGCGCACTGCTCGCCTCGCCTCGCCTCATGCTGATCGACGAGATCTCGGAAGGGTTGCAGCCGTCCATGATCCAGCGCCTGACCGAGATTCTGTTGGCTGAGCGCAAGCGCACGGGGACGGCGATCTTCGTCGTGGAGCAGAACGTGCCGTTCGCGTTCTCCATGGCCGACCGGTACGCGGTGCTGAAGATTGGCGAGATCGCCGATGATGGCGTGGCCGGTGACGAGCTTGCTGCCGCACGTGTCCAGGATCAACTGCGGGTGTGATTTTTTGAGACGTGAAGCGAACACATTCTCCATCGTTGCCCGATGTCCGAAGACCGGGCAGCTCGGGCGGCGGTGGCCACGCAAATGCTGCTGCGCTCATCCCCGGATCGGCCGGAAGGCGGCGGGAGCCGGGGGTAAGAGATAATGGGGAGGATTACGATGAACGAGTTGGAGATGCTTGTTGAGGCGCTGGGAATCCAGCTTGAAAAGGAGCGAAGATCTGCGGTTCTCGCCGCCTTCCAGCCCATGGCTCAAGAAATCGCAAAGCTGCGGAGCCTCGATCTGACAGATGTTCATCCGGCGGTGGTTTTCTCGCCGGTGCCGGCGAGCCAGCAGAGCTGAGGTCGACAATGCACGAAAATCCAATCACGCGCCCTGTTGCGGAGCTGTCGGCCGATCTTCGCCTGGGGAAGTTGACAAGCATCGATCTCCTCGAGAATGCGCTTGACCGCATCGCAATGCTCGATCGCAAGCTGGAAAGCTTCGTATGCCTCGCCGAGGATGCCCGCGCCCAGGCTGCGGCGGCAGATCGCGAAATCGCTCAGGGTCGGTGGCGCGGACCTCTGCACGGCGTACCTGTGGCGGTCAAGGACAACTACCTCACCGCGGACATGCCGAGCCGCGCCGGTACCGATGCCCCCGGTGTGCACTTCGCCAGGCAGGACTCCGCAGTCGTCGCGAAGCTGCGTGAAGCCGGCGCGATCATCGTCGGCAAGACGCGGATGCACGAATTTGCATGGGGCAATGTAACGCCGCCCTCGAAGAACCCTTGGGATCTGAGCCGCGTCCCTGGCGGCTCGAGCGGGGGATCGGGCGCTGTCGTCGCCGCGCGGATCGTGCCTGTGGCGATGGGTTCGGACACTGGCGGATCGATCCGCATCCCAGCTGCCTTGTGCGGCACAGTCGGGCTGAAGCCGACCTTCGGCCGAGTGAGCCGCGCCGGCATCGTTCCCCATAGCTGGTCGCTCGACCATGCCGGGCCGCTCTCCTATACTGTCGCTGACAGCGTCTATGCCCTGAACGCTATTTCCGGTCACGATTCGAAAGATCCGGGCTCAGCGCGCACCGACGTTCCGGATTTTACGGCGGCGCTTGGCCAGCCCATCACCGATCTTCGGGTCGGCATCTGCCGCAACCACATGTTCGGCAACAATCAGCCCGATGTCGATGCGGCCATCGAGGCCGCGATCCGCTTCTACCGCGACGTCGGGGCACAGCTCGTTGAATTCGAGCTGCCGATCCTTGCCTTTAGTCTTGGAGCGATCTTTGCGATCGAGCTGTCCTCCTCTACTGCCTACCACAGCCGCAATCTGGCCAGCGGGACGGTGACCGGCTTCACCAACGACGTGCGTACGCTGGTTGAGATGGGCCGCTTGGTCACCGGGCCGGATTACCTCAAAGCCGAACAGCTCCGCCGTGTGCTGATCGATGATCTCGCCAAGGTCTTTGCTGACGTGGACGTGATTATCGGGCCCACCTGCCCACTCACCGCATGGCCGATCGGGGAATGGACGGTTCGCGTCGGAGCGCAGGACGAGAGCGTGCTCGCAGCTTCGTGGCGGCTGACCTACCCTTGGAATTTGGCTGGGTTGCCCGCGATATCCCTGCCCTGCGGGTTCGATAGCACCGGACTGCCCATCGGCCTGCAGCTCGCGAGCCGCCCCTTCGATGAGATGACCCTGATCCGCGCCGCTGACGCGTATGAGCGCGGGCATGGCTGGAAAGACATGCACCCCAAACTTTGAGATCGCAATGGAGTTGTGCAATGCAAGCTGAAAGCCCGATCACGGTCGCCTGTATCCAGATGGAGCCAAAGATCGGCGAGAAGAAAGCCAATGTGGCGCACTCGTTGGACAAGATCGCCGAGGCAGCAGGCAAGGGCGCACGGCTGATCGTGCTCCCCGAGCTATGCAATTCCGGCTATGTCTTTGCATCGCGGCACGAGGCTTTCACGCTGGCCGAGCCAGTGCCTGATGGGCCGACGTCTGAAGTCTGGCTTGAAGCGGCCCGCCGGCACGGCACCGTGATCGTTGCCGGCATCTGCGAGCGAACGGCGCTGGGGTCGTGTGATCAACGTCCTCAACATCGGCGCCAAGGCGCCGCGCGCCGCCAGCCGCGATCACGACGTTGGCACCGGACGTCACGAACTGGGTAGCGATTGCAAGGCCAAGCCCCTTGCTGCCGCCGGTCACAATCGCCGAACGGCCGTGAAGCGAGATTTCCATGGCGGCTTCCTCTGATTTTCCTTTCTGCCCTCACTTGACTGCAGGCCCACCGCGGACACCTTGAGGATGGCGGAGGGAGGCCTCACAGAAGACCACCTTCGCAAATGGTACGAAAGCTCCGTTCATGTTTGCTTATTAGGGTCCCATGTTTTCGAAAGCCGTCTGCAGTAATAATCTCGATAGGTTCTACGCAATGTGTCCAGGGTGGATTGGCCGCGGCGGCTCGTCTACTCGTGTTGAGTGATTGAATAGCCGGAAAAGATTTTAGCGTGACTTCGATTCCCAAACGCGACCGTCCCTCTTCATTGGTGAGGCTGCTCCACGCAAAGCCTTGGCAGGTCGCCATGATCGGGCTCGGCACGGCCACGACGCAACTCGACACGTCAGTAAATATCGCCTTCCCCGCCATTACCAAGGGATTTGATATCTCGATCAGTGACATCCAGTGGGTCGTGATCTGCTACGTACTGACCTATGCCAGTTTACTTCTGGCGCTGGGACGCATTGGCGACACGGTTGGTCATGCAATCATTTTCCGGATTGGTCTAATCTGGAGTACAGCTGCACTACTCCTTGTCAGTTATTCGCCAAGCTTTGGCGCGATGCTGTTCTTTCGCTTCCTGCAGGGTGTCGGCGCTGCACTGGTGCTGAGCTGCAGCGCAGCGCTGGTCGTAAGTCTTTATGGCGAGGAACGACGTAGTCGGGCGCTTGGCATCTACACCATGATGCTTTCGGTTGGTTTGATGCTAGGTCCCCTTCTTGGCGGTGCGCTGACGACGGCTTGGAGTTGGCCAGCGGTTTTTTGGTTCCGAGTTCCGCTTTCCGTTGGGGCGCTACTCATGTTGCGCGGCATGCCGGCATCGTCACAGCGTCAGGCGGCCGATCGCTTTGACATTTTGGGTGGCGTTTCTCTGGTATTGGGCTTGGTAACGATGCTGTTGGCGCTCAATCGCCTTCGCGAATTGTCCGCCATCTGGTTCGGAATACTGTCCGCAGTTGCGTTTGCGGCTTTCATATCCCGCGAGTCACGCGCTGCACGTCCGATCATCGCTCTCGAAATCCTTAGGCAGCCAGGTTTCGCACTGCTCAACCTTGTCAGCGTGCTGGCCAATCTCGCAGCATTTTCAGTCTGGCTGCTGGTGCCTTATTTCTTGGCGCGGGTGCCCGATTATACGCTGACCGAAAGCGGCATCATTCTGGCTACGGCCGCGGCGGGAGCCGTGTTGGCCGCCCCGATCGGCGGGCGCATCGCCGGGCAACATCTTTCCACTGAACGATTGGCGATTGCTGGCGCCGCGGCAATTGGCTGTGGTCTGCTGCTGCTCGGAGCGTGGACTGAGCAAACTCCGATGAGCCTACGGATTGTTGGACTCGCCGTGCAGGGCGTCGGCCTGGGCCTATTCCAGCTGGCCTATTCGGATATCGTCATTGCAGCGCTTCCACTCAAGGATCGCGGCGTGGCGGGCAGTCTTGTGTTGCTGACGCGAACGCTTGGCACTGTCGCTGCCGCCTCGGTGGTCCTAGTGACGTTCGAAATGCTGAATATTCAATATGGCTTCCTTGCGGGCTTCCAGAAGACCCTTCATCTTGCAGCTTTACTGGCATTTTTCGCAGCGGGACTATTGGCGGTTTCACGGCGCAGGATTGGTGATCCACACTCGAAGATCTAGTCTTACCGCAGAATCCGACGACGCATGACGCCGATGGACGCATAATACTGAACGCGAAGGTTGATCGCGCTTGGGTTGCGAAAGCGACGTCATCGACCCAGAACTCGCAGCCTCCTGACACGATCAGTGTAAGCCATGCTTTTCCAGCCAGATCACGCTTGCAGAAATGAGCGTGAACAGAAGGCCGCCCCAAACAACGGAGCGTCCGCGAGCAGCACTTACGGAGCGTAGATACAGATAGGCGCCGATCAACCGCCCATAATTTCTTTTGAAATCGCCGTTGAGCTTCGATATTTCAACAAGTTCAGAAGACGGGTCGGACATTGGAAACTCCTGACAATTGGCCAGGTACTGCATAAATCACCGATTTGCCCGACGGCGCAAGACGCATTTCTGGTTTTCGGAACACGCTGAGCCCATGTGCAATTTGTACTCGATCACCACCAACCAGGCTGCCATCGCAGGTCTGTTTCGGCGGCTAAACCGCTACGTCGGCAATCTCCCGCCTATGCCGGGCGTATTCCCCGGCTATCCGGCACCGGTGATCCGCAACGCCGGCGACGCCGAAGAGCTGGTCCTCATGCGCTGGGGCATGCCACCTCCTCCGAGGACCGCAGGGCCGCCGGTGACCAACATCCGCAATACCACCTCGCCGCATTGGCGCGGCTGGCTCAAGCCCGAACACCGCTGCCTGGTGCCGGCCAACAGCTTTGCCGAGTATGCGCCGGAGCCGAACCCCGAGACCAAAAAGAAGGACGTCGTCTGGTTTGCGCTTAACGAGACCCGGCCGCTGTTTTGTTTCGCCGGCATCTGGACAACCTTTACCGGGGACCGCGGAACAAAATCGAAGCCGATCCCTGGTCCGCATCTCGTCTATGGTTTCCTGACCACGTCGCCAAACGCGGTCGTCGAGCCGATCCACCCCAAAGCGATGCCGGTCATCCTGACCACCGAGGAGGAGCGCGATACCTGGCTGCGGGCGCCCTGGGACGAGGCCAGGGTGCTGCAGGGGCCCCTGCCCGACGACGCCCTAGAGATCGTCATGCGCGGCGCGGACAAGGAAGACAAAGCAGCCGCATGAGTTGGCGTGGCAACCGGCCATCTGACAAGATTTTGGCAAGTGTGCGCCGAATGGTGTGTGCCCTGCTCTTTACGATCGGCGCCGCGGCGATGGCGGCCATCCCGGCAGCGGCAGCTATGCCGGCGCGATCTCGAGCCGTGCCGATCGATGGCAGAGAGTTGAGCTTTTGCCGGGGGCAATTTCCGCCTGGGGTGACTTCTCAAATAAGGCTTGCGATTCAAGCCCGTGGCCGGCGGATGGCCGGTCTCATTCGAATTCCAGGCGGGATCGCATCGAATTTCGAGACCGGCAATGGCAGCGCCATCATTGACCTGATCAATCTCGGCAACCCTAGGACGGGCTACGCCGAAATCACGGCGGTCGAAATCCTCTTCACCGAGACCGACAAGGATCAGCCGTTCGAGATCTTGCCGATGGGCTATCAGACCGAGTGACCTTTTCCGGCCGCGAGGGAAGGCGGTGCTGTCCGGACCGTGGTCGGCGCTCACCTGGCCGGCGTCGAGAATTGATTCAATTCCGCTGCGTTCGCCGATCCGATGTTATGGAATGGATCCGGACGTCAGGCCGCCAGCTGTCTTCGCCCGAAGCCCAAGCCGAACCATTCGGCAGCGAGCTTCACGTTGGCGTCCATCGCAGCAGTGAGCTTGATGGCGGGGCCGGAGCACGGCTGGACCATCCCATTACCGAACCTCAGAAGGGCCGAAATTCCGCGCTGCGGCGAGCCCTGATTGATACCCGCCAACCCGCTGGCCAGCAGCAGCGTGAGATTTCCGCTAGACGAAACCGCCGACGCAGGTGACATTCGACGCCGGCACCTGCGAGGGCAACACGATGATCACGAAATTCGATAGCTCCTATTACGGCACAGTCGACATGGAGAATCTCGGGTACGCCGGCACCCCGATCAACGAGCGCCGCTATTCGCAAGCGGAATTGGGTGGCGCGCTGCACAAGGTCGTCGAGTACGCCAAGTGCATGGATGAGCGCGGTTATGACACGCTCTGGATGGCCGAGCACCATTTCCAGCCGGAAGGCACGGAGCTGATCCCGAATCTGCTGATGATGGCGATGCACTTGTGCGGGGTGACGAAGAACCTGCGCATCGGCTGCGGCTTCAATGTCGTGCCGATGTGGCACCCGCTGCGCCTCGCGGAAGATTATGCGATGGCCGACATCCTGACCGGTGGCCGGGTGATCTTCGGTGTCGCGCGCGGCTATCACACCCGGGAGGTCGAGACGTTCGGCGCGCCGCTACTCGACCAACAGGCCAACCGCGAATTGTTCGAGGAAGGCGTAGATATCCTGTTCAAGGCGTTCGAGGGCAAGCCGTTCTCGCACAAGGGCAAGTACTATACGATCCCGCCGGAGGTGCCGTATCGCGGCTATACGCTCAAGGAGATCACGCTGGTGCCGGCGCCGGAGCGCCTGCCGGTCGAATGCTGGCAGCCGATCCAGAGCGGCTCGGAGCAGGCCTTCGACTTCATGGCCAAGCACGGCATCTGCGGCATCATCGGCGGCGGCTCTGCCGAGGGCGGCGCCGTCGAGCGGCACATGATCGGCTTCCAAGCTGCCTATGCGCGCCGCGGTATCGAACTTGGACTTGGCGAGCGGCTTGCGCTGGGCTTCCAGTTTCATATCGCAAAGAGCCGCGAAGACGGCATGCGCGAGGCGGCCAAACACTACGAAGAGAACATGAAGATGTTTGGCGAGTTGCGCCTCGTGCGGGCGCTAACCGACGAGCAAATCGCCGCGATGCGCGATCCACAGCTCGCCGCCACGACGAAATTGCCGAGCATAGAGGACGCAGTGAAGGCCGGCGGCTTCCTGACCGGTACGCCCGCCGACATCATCGAGCAATTGAAGGCCGTTGAAAAGCGCTATCCGGGCGTCGACCGGGTGGTGTGCGCCACGCCGCTGGGGACCCCCCTTGAGGTCCAGCTGGAAGACCTGGATCAATTCGCAAAGGAGGTCATGCCCGCCTTCCAAACGACCAAGATAGCCACAGCGGCGGAGTAGTACAGCGCAGGCGGCGCGCCCATGAATCGCACACGCTCGACGCCGTCGGTCACGGTCCACTCGGCGGTTCATCTCGGCTAAGTTTACAGCCGCTATCGGAGGCGCTGCGGATCTGCTGGGAGACGATCGAGGCTAAGGCCAATCCAGCCTTTTGACCCTTTTCGGACCTCCGGCGACATTCGTTCATTGACCGCTTTCGCAGGAACAGTGGCCCGGGCGTCAGCCGGGCGGGGAAAGCCACGCGGCGCGCTAGACGACTCCCTCCTGGCGTAGGCGTTTCGCTTCATCAGGCTCGATCCCGCACAGGGATTCGAGCAGCACGTCGGTGTGCTCGCCCAGCAGCGGCGGACGGCTGACCGCGACGGGTGAATCCGACAGTTTGATCGGGCAGCCGACCGTCTGATAGATGCCGCGGGTCGGGTAGTCCACGTCGACGATCATCTCGCGCTCCTTGAGATGCGGATCGGCCAGCACCTCGCCGGTGTCTTGGCAGGCGCCGCAGGGAACGCCCGCATCCCCCATCAGGCGCATGACTTCGTGCTTGCCGCGCTGGCGCGTCCACGCCTCGACGATGACATTGAGTTCTGCCCGATTATCCCAGCGTGCTTCCACGGTTTTGAAGCGCGCGTCCTCGGTCAACTCCGGCTGCCCCAGCACCTTCGCCACCGCCGGCCACATCTGCGGCTGGGCGTAGAGGAAGACGTAGTCATTCGGGCCGCCCGGCGCGCAGGGGTAAGTCGTGCCAGGCACGTTGCGTCCGAGCTGATTGCCGTTGCGCGGCATCGGACGGCCGAAGCGCTGGTGGTCGCGCAGGCTCACCCGCACCAGGTTGACGACCGCGTCCTGCATGGACACCTCGACCTGCTGGCCGCGGCCGGTGGCATGGCGCTGCTGCAGCGCAGCCAAAATGCCGATCGCCATGTGCATGCCGGTGCCGGAATCCCCAATCGCCGGATAGACATAGGTCGGCGGATTCTCGGGGAAGCCGGTGACGCTCATCGCTCCGCCCATGGCCTGTGCGATCGGCTCGAAGCTCTTGAATCCGCTGTAGGGCCCGTAGGTGCCGAAGCCCTTGATGGTGGCGTAAATCAAGCGCGGGTTGATCTTGGCCAGCGCTGCGTAGCCGAACCCGAGGCGATCGAGCGCGCCCGGTCCGAAATTCTCCACCAGCACGTCCGACTGGGCGATGACCTGCCGGAACAAATCCTTGCCGACGTCGGTCTTGAGATTCAGCGTCAGGCTTCGCTTGTTGGCATTGAGGATCAGGAAGAACAGGCTGTCACTGTTCTTCTGGTCGCGCATGTTCACCCGCGCGATGTCGCCGCCCTTGGGCTCCTCGAGCTTGATCACATCGGCACCGAGGAAGCCGAGAATCTGCGTGCAGGCGGGCCCCGCCTGGTTGTGCGTCATGTCGATGATGCGGATGCCTGACAGGGCCTTGTCCATGGTCGCGCTCCGGATGGACGGAATGGGATGATCGAGTATTAGCGATCGGGGCGGATTACGGTAGCGTAATCCATGAGGAGTGCCATGACGGTCCGTAATAGCTCTCCACCAATTGCGCGGGTCTTTTGCGCAACTGCTGCGCCGGGGTCGAACGCCAACTCTTGGCTGGCGAAGCCGAGCCAGGTCGTGCAGTATCGCCGCGATTGAAAGTCATCGCGCGGCGGACCGTCACGTGTTGTCAGACCACGAACGCAGATTTCTGCTGACGCGACGGGTCGGACATCTTGCCACGGCCGATAGCCGGGCCGTTCCGCATGTCGTGCCGGTGTGCTTTACAATTTCGCAAGGCACCCTTTACGTCACCATCGACGAGAAGCCGAAGCGCGTGGCTGGACCAGCACTCAAGCGCATCCGCAACATCGAGCGCAACCCGATGGTCGCTATCGTGGTTGATCGGTATCACGAAGACTGGACCCGCCTTGGGTGGGTGATGTTGCGTGGACGGGCTGAGATCCTGCGCGCCGGGACGGAGCACGATCGCGCGCAGGAGTTGCTATGCTCTCGGTACCGTCAATTGGCGGCTATGCAAATTGCAGAACTGCCCGTCGTCGCGGTCCGCCTGGAGCGGGTCACAAGCTGGGGCAACCTGGCCGTGGGCGAGGACGAGGTCGACTATGATGGTCGAGCGTAGAGGCAGTTGCGACCTTAGTGACGTAAGTCCCGGTCGTCGCATTCTGAGATACTGTAATCCCGTCGATGCACGACGCTCGACAAGCCGTCGCGGCGATGAGAGGCCGCATTGCGATGAACAGCGGTACCTCCGCTCATTTCTCTGATAGGATTGAAGGACACGCCCGGATGTATGCAACCATCACGGCGGTCGCGTGTGATGAGGCCTGCTGTAACCGTAGGAGCACTGAACATGCATGTCGGGCTTACGATGTTTCCGACGGATTACTCAATTCCACCGCACGAGCTTGCCGCGGCGGCGGAGGCGCGAGGTTACGAGTCATTGTGGTTGCCGGAGCACAGTCACATCCCGACCAGTCGCAAATCGCCGTGGCCCGGCGGCGCTGAGCTGCCGAAGTACTATTACGATACCTATGATCCGTTCCTCTCGCTAGCCGCTGCCGCCGCAGTGACGAAAACCATCAAGCTTGCGACGGGGATCTGTCTTGTCGTCGAGCGTGATCCCATTCACACCGCAAAGGAGGTATCGACCGTCGACCGGCTTTCCTCGGGCCGGTTCATTTTCGGCGTTGGCGGGGGTTGGAACGAGGAGGAGATGGCCAATCACGGCACTGCGTTTGCAACCCGCTTCAAGCTGATGCGTGAGCGGATCGAGGCGATGAAGCAAATCTGGACGCAGTCGACGGCGGCATTCGACGGCGAATTGGTCAAGTTCGAACCCATGATGCAGTGGCCCAAACCGATTCAGAAACCTCACCCGCCCATCATTGTTGGGGGTGCATTCCCTCACGCAGCAAGACGGGCGATCGCCTACGGCGACGGCTGGATTCCGATCGGTGGCCGATCCGCCGATCCTCTCGAGGTACTGCCGCAATTCCGTCAAATGGCAAAGGACGCCGGCCGCGATCCCGCGTCGCTCTCCTTCGACGTCTTCGGCACGCCCCGAGACCTGGAGGTGTTAAAGCGCTACCGTGACGCTGGCGTTGATCGAGTGGTCCTGATGCTTCCGCCCAAGCCCCGGGACGCGATTTTGCCCATCCTGGACGAAGGCGCCGCCCTGGTGACGGCTCTCTAAAATCGCGCGTTTGCGAGTGACCATTTTTTTCCGCAGTGGGCGCAACGTGCTGACGGCTTCGACCCCCGCGCCGCCAGCTTGGCATTTGATTCAAGGCCGCTTCATTCGGATAGACGTTTCCGGTTTACTCTCAAGAATCTGTATGCTGTTTCGAGCGGCGGAGAGCACAACATGAAGACAACGAGGAGTTGACGGAGGAAACGAATGGATTTCGGCATCGCCCTGCCAACGGCCGCAGATTCCTGGAGGGTCACCAAGGAAGCCGAGGAGCTCGGCTTCACCCATGCCTGGTTCTACGACACTCAGATGCTGAGCGCCGATTGCTTCGTCGCCATGGGCGCGGCGGCCGTGAATACCAGGCGCATCCGCCTCGGCACCGGCGTGCTGGTGCCGTCGAACCGCATTGCCCCGGTCGCCGCCAATGCGCTGGCGACACTGAACCAGCTCGCGCCGGGCCGCATCGACTTCGGCGTCGGCACGGGCTTCACCGCGCGGCGCGCGATGGGCTTTGGCGCGATCAAGGTAAAGGACATGGAGACCTACATCCACCAGGTCTACGGCCTGCTGCGCCGCGAGACGGTCGAGTTCGAGATGGAAGGGCAGAGGAAAAAGATTCGTTTCCTCAATCCCGAGCTGCCTCTGTTCAACACCAAGGATCCGATCTCGCTCCATCTCTCGGCCTTCGGGCCGCGCACCCAGGCGCTGACAGCCAGGCTCAAGGCGGGCTGGATCAACTTCGTCGGCAATGTCGAGAACGGCATCAAGGAAGTCGAGGCCATGCGCGACGCCTGGTCGAAAGCCGGCCATGCGATGGGCGATCTTCAGGCGACGGCCTTTGCGCTAGGCTGCGTGCTGAAAGACGGTGAACCCGCTGACTCCGAACGTGCGATGGCACAAGCGGGCCCGCGCGCGGCAGTTATGCTGCATCGCGCCGCGGATGAGGCGCTGGCCGGACTGGCGCCAGGTGTGACGATGGTGTCCAGGACCAGGCCCGAGATGCAAGGCTATGTCGATCTAGCGCGCGACTTCGAGCCCAAGGATGCGCCCTACCTGCAGAACCATCGCGGGCACTTGATGTTCGTAAAGCCCGAGGAGAGGCGCTTCGTGAGCGCCGAGTTAATCAGCGCCACCTCTTTTGCGGCAAGCGAGGCCGAGATCAAGCAGCGCATCGAGGCGCTGCGCAGCGGGGGCTACACGCAGTTCACCATCCAGCTCGTGCCCGGACATGAACACGCGCTGGCTGACTGGGCGCGCATCCGAAAAGCGTTCGCCTAAGGTGCTTAGGGCCTGAGTTGGCGAAGGGCTCGATCGTTTCGTTCCCTCCGCCGCCACCTGGCTCGACAGGGTTCCGAAACCTGCCCTAAGTGTCGGCAAAGCAAGCTTGAAATGGAGTAGGGCGATGGGGAGCCAGATGGAGGCAGAATCTTACGACTACATCGTGACCGGCGCCGGGTCTGCCGGCTGTGCGGTGGCAGCGCGGCTTTCGGAGACGGGGCGCCACCGGGTGCTCCTGCTCGAAGCGGGCGGGCGCGACAGCTCACCATGGATACACATTCCAGTTGGCTATTACCGGCTCTTCACACACAAAACCTACAATTGGAGGTTCGAGAGTGAGCCCGTTGCCGGCCTCAACGGGCGCACCTCCTACCAGCCGCGTGGCAGAATGCTCGGCGGGACGAGTTCGCTTAACGGCATGGTCTATATGCGCGGGACGGCGGCCGACTACGATGGCTGGCGTCAGCTCGGCTGTGTCGGCTGGGACTACGAAAGCGTTCTGACTTTCTTCCGCAAGGCCGAAAACCAGGAGCGGGGTGAGGACGAGTTCCACGGCGTCGGTGGCCCGCTCAATGTAACCGACGCACACTACAAGCACGAAATCATTGATGCGATCATCGAAGCGGCCGTCCAGGCCGGCATTCCGCGCAATCGCGACTTCAACGGTGCGACGCAGGAAGGCGCCGGATACTATCAGGCAACGGTCGGCAAGGGGCGCCGATGGAGCGCCGCGACCGCCTATCTGAAACCGGCTAGAGGGCGCCGGAACCTGGTGGTCAAGCCGAACGCGCATGCGACACGAATCGTCATCGAGAACGGCCGCGCCGTTGGCGTCGAGTTCCGCACGTCCGGTGGCATGGAGATCGCCAGAGCCAAGGGCGAGGTGATTGTCTCCGGCGGGGTTTACGGCTCGCCGCAACTGCTGCTGTTGTCCGGCATCGGACCGGGTGGCCATCTGAACGAGATGGGTATCGAGGTCACGCACGACCTCCCTCCGGTCGGCGCCAACCTGCACGACCACTTTAATTCGTATGTCGCCTGGCGCTCGACCAAGACCGGCACCTTCAACGAGCTCCATCGCTCGCCACTCCGAAAGCTTGCGGCCGGCGCCAGATACCTGGTTGGACGAGATGGGCCGATGACAGCCATCGCCACGCATGCCGGCATCCTGACCCGCACGGACCCCCGCTTCGATCGTCCCGATCTCCAGATCAATACGTATCTCTGGTCGATCGAGACCCGAGACCGCAGCGGCATGCACCCCCATAAATGGCCGGGGTTCAGCATGTCTCCCGTTCACTTGCGTCCGGAAGGTCGCGGGCTGGTGAGCCTCGCAAGCCGCGACCCGGTCGCCCCACCGAAGATCGAGTTCAAGTTCATGGAGACCGCACATGACGTCGATGCCATGATCCGCGGCGTTCGGCTGGCGCGAAAGCTCGCGGAACAGCCAACGCTCAAGCCATATATCGCAGAAGAGGTGGTGCCGGGGCCCGCCGTCCGATCGGACGAGCAACTCATTGAGGACATCCGCAAGCGCGGCGTCTCGAACTTGCATCCTGTCGGCACCTGCAGGATGGGCACGGGTCGCGACGCGGTCGTGGATCCCCGTCTGCGGGTACATGGTATTCGAGGGCTGCGCGTTGCCGATGCCTCCATCATGCCTCTGGTTGTCGGCGGCAACACCAATGCTCCTTCGATCATGATCGGGGAGAAATGCGCAGCTATGATCCTGGAGGATGCCTGAGGGAGATTGGGTAGAGCGGTGAGCGTGGCTGATTTTAGCTGTTCCTGCCCGGAGCAGATATTTCAATTCAAGGATTCAAGAAGCAATGTGGCCTAGTGCGCTGAAGTGCTCGAGGGCAGGCCGCTCCGGAATGTTATCGATTGGGACCGGGGATATTAAAAAGCTAGCCTGCGTCCTCCGGCCAGGGCCGGAATCGCCGCGCTGTGATCGGCATCCCCCGGCCCTTGCTCATTCGGCTGGCGCGTGGCTCGGCTTCAAGCGCGCGATTTCATGTGGCTACGCGCCCGAGCTAGGTCCGTTCGCCTCCCGATCGCAGACAATAACGACTGCATCGGCATGTCCATTTCGTGCTTGTTGCAAAAGTCTTTTTGGGGTGGCGCTCGAAAATTCCCAGACCCCTGATGCGTTTTATGTGCGGCGACGTGAGTGACCATATCGTTTCATCGAGAATCGATAACGGACCTCCGTAGTGGAGTTGAAAAGCGATGCAGCGGCGGAAAAGACCAAAGAGCAACTTTCGCGAGATTTTTAGAGTCGCTCGATTTTCGACTTCTGCAACAATATCTGCCAGTAGCGGACTCGAAAAATGCCGTGAGCGTCCGCTCCTTCAGGTCCCGGTCTTCGCCTGCCGCGCCGCCAGCTTGTCGATCTCGGACTGCACCGCCTGCGCCGCCTGGCCAGCGAACTCCTTCTGCTGGGTCGCGGCCGCGGCGTAAGCTTCGACGCGCGGAGCAAAGCTCTTTTGGAAATGGGCGTGAACGTGGCGTGCCATCAGCTCGTAGTGGCGGCGGGTGGCGTCCCAATCGGCCCAGTTATGGGCGAGCTCCATGATCACGCCGAAGCCGCCCGAGCCTTTGAGCAGCTTGTCGATGTAGGCAATCGCCTCATCGGGCGTGCCGATGCATGCGGTGCCGGTTTCGATCAGCCAGTCACAGTCGTCGGGCACATCAGGCGGGATGATCGGGAAGGTCGCGATCTCGCGGAAGTAGTCGGCGAACGCCTTGAGTTCGAACTTGACGTTCTTCTTCGCCTGCTCACGGGTCTCGGCGATATGCATCAACGTCACGACGCGCCACTTGGCGCGATCGGGCACGTGGCCGGCCTTACGCGCCTCGGTCTCGTAGAGATTCCAGTTCGCGGTGTGATGGGCGATCGAAGTCGGCGTCGCGCCGCCGATTGCCAGCATGCCGATGCCGTGGCGCGCCGCCGCCATCGCGCCGACCGGCGAGCGCGCGCTCGCGACCGCCATCTCGATCATCGGCTTGGTGTAGGGCGCAAGCTGCAGGCTAGCGTTGCAGAGCTTGAACCAGTTGGTCTCCTTGTTGACCGTCTCGCCTTTGAACAGCGCGACGATGACGTCGAGCGCCTCATTCATCATGCGCCGCTGATCGCCAGCGTCGATCCCGATCTTGTAGGCGTCGTACACCAGCGCACCAGGGCCGACGCCGAACATCGCGCGCCCGCGGGTCATGTGATCAAGCTGGACGATGCGGCTCGCGAGCATGAAGGGGTGATGATACGGCAGCGACGTCACGCCGGTGCCAAGCCGAATGTGCTTGGTACGTTCGGCCGCCGCGGCAATGAACATATCAGGCGCGGCGATGATCTCGACACCGCCGGAGTGATGCTCGCCGATCCACGCCTCGCTGTAGTTCAGCCGGTCGAGGTGCTGCAGCAGCTCGAAATCACGTTCCATCGCCAGCGTTGGATTGTCAGTACCGACTGTCACAGCGTCTCCCCGCTATACCACTCCCCCTCCGCCCGGCTCTCCCTCGACGAGTTCTCGATCAGCCTCGCCCTCCGAGTATCAAGGAGTCTGCGAGAGGTCGAAGGCGTTCAGCAGGTTGTTCGCAGCAGCGTCTCGACTGCCCAGAGGCGCCAAGCCCCAGCGGGTTTCGATGAACTTCAAGATCGAAGTGGTCTCATACGCCGTGTTATCGGCGAAGCGGCGTTTGGCGTAGGGCGAGATGATGATCGCCGGAACGCGAACCCCGGACCTCAACGATCGCTCCGCGGCGGCGGCACGTGATCCCAACGCCCGCCGGCTTCGTCGTACGTGATGATGATCACGCTGTCCTTCCAAACGGCGCTGCCTTGCACCGCCTTGACCAGATCTGCCACGTACTGCTGACCTCGCAGCAAGTCCGCATAACCCATGTGTTCGTTGTAAGCGCCGATTGGCTTGACGAAGGCCACGGCCGGCAGGACGGCAGCGCCGATGGCGAAGCCGCCATCGGCGCTGATGGTTGCGCCCCAGAGATCGATGAACAATTTGTCCGACATGCGCGGCTCTCCATTGAAACAATGAGAGCTTCGGGGGATGACCTATCTGTGCGCTGCCGCAGCCGTTCGTCAAGGCTGCCGCGCGCGCCGCGCTCATGGGATAAGAGCGCGCCCCCACTGAAAACATTCAGGTCGGTGCGTCATTGGTCGGTCAAGATATTCCGAGCTGTCCACAAGCCGCCAGCACGGAGATGACGATCAACAACGCTGCCGCAATCGCCACGATGCCTTCGGCGGTGAGATGCATCCCCAAGAAGCTGACCTGCAGTCGGTTGCGCATGACATGGCTCTCCACTTGAAAAATTGAGAGCTGTCTGTCGGGGATCGGGGACGATGCATCTGCGTGCCGTTTTTCAGGTGCGTCAACAGAGAAGCGGCGACCATCTTCCTTGGTAGGGAACACGCCGTTCCCCTGCAACAAGTTGACATGGCGCAAAAAGTCGAACGGGAGCCCGAGGTCGCGTGTCAGTTGCGTGTCAACGTTGTCCACAACAATCTCGGCGCAGCATCGCTACGCCTCGATCGCGTTGATCGGCCACATGTCGGCGCATGAAGGAGATGCAAATGTTCGGCGCCGCGCTGGCGGCCCGCCCACAGGCCGCCCGGCCACTTGGCCAGTTATCCAAACCCGATCTTGATCAGGCTGCCTTGTCGAGTTTCTCGACCTTTACGCCACCGCCTTCCATCAGCATGACCCTGTTGAGAAGCTTCACCAGTGCGTAGACGGATTCGATCGAGGGTGCTGCGGTATTGGTCAGCTTGGCCATTTCCAGGATCGAACCGATCAACGCCTCGGTTTCGAGTGAGCGGCCGGCTTCGACGTCCTGCAGCATCGATGTCTTGTGCGCGCCGACGGCTTCCGCGCCGGCGATCCGCTTGTCGATGCTGACGCGGAAGGTGACGCCGAGTTTTTGCGCGATTTCCTGGGCTTCCTTCATCATGGCCGCCGCCAGCGCGCGCGTCTCGGCGAACTGGCAGATGTCGACCAGCGTGGCGTGAGTCAGCGCCGAGATTGGGTTGAAGGAGAGGTTGCCCCACGCCTTCAGCCAGATTTCCGAACGGATGTCCGGCAGTACCATCGATTTCAGCCCGGCCTTGATGAAGACGTCGTGCAATTCCTTGACGCGCGGCGTCTCCTTGCCGTCGAGTTCGCCGATCGGGAAGCGGTCGCCCTCGACGTGGTGAATCACGCCCGGCGCGATGGCCGCCGCGGCGGGATAGACCACGCAGCCGATGATGCGCTTCGGATCGATATTCTTGGTGAGTACGCCCGAGGGATCGAGGCTTTCCAGCTTGTGATCATCGTACTTGCCGCCGAGCCTCTGGAAATACCACCACGGCAGGCCGTTCTGCACGGTCAGCACGATCGTGTCGGGGCCGAGCAGCGTGTCGATGTCGCGCACAACCTGATCGAGGAAGTGCGCCTTCACCGCGAGGATCACGATATCCTGCTTGCCGGCATCGGCCGCCTTGTTGACCGCCTTCATCTTCGCGGTCTGGACATTGCCATCATGCCACTCGAGCTTGAGCCCGTTCTTCTGGATCGCGGCGAGATGCGCGCCCTGGTCGATGACCGTGACATCCTCGCCCGCCAGCGCAAACTTGGCCGCCAGCAGGCCGCCGATGGCGCCGGCGCCGACCACGAAAATCTTTTTCTGCTTGGGCGGCGCGCCCAGCAGATACGGGCTCGGCAGCACCTGGTCGAAGACGTTGCTAAGGCTGCCGACGCCATCGATCACGATGTCGACGACGTTGTGGGCGTCGCCCATCGTGCCGGCGCCGAGCGAGGTGCCGCAGGCGATGATGTCGCCCGGCATCAGCGTCACATCCTTGGAGATGGCCGCGACCAGCCGGTGCGGCGGGAAGAACATGTCGGCGACGGGATAGTTTTGCCGTTCCTTGCCGTTCAGGACGGTCTTGACCGACAGCTTCATCGGATCGACGCCGGTCTCGATCACGGGACCGAACACGCCGAAGGTGTCGAAGCTCTTGGCACGCGCCCATTGCTCGAACGACTTGTCCTTGCGCAGCAGATCGACGGCGGTGACGTCGTTCACGCAGGTGTAGCCGAAGATGTAATCGCCGGCCTCGGCCTCCGAGATGTTGAAGCACTTCTTGCCGATGACGACGCCGAGCTCGCCTTCGTAAATGATCTTTCCGGCATAGGTGGCCGGCCGCTGGATCGGCTGGTTCGCCGGCCAATAGGCATTTGGGGCTTTAAGGAACCAAAGCGGCTCTTTCGGTTGCTGGAAATCGTTCTTGGCCGCGAGCTGATGGAAATTATTCCACAGACAGATCATCTTCGAGGGATCGCACGGCGTCAGCACGTTGACGTCGGAGAGCTTCAGCGTTTGGCCGCTCGGCTTCGCGCCGGCGAACATGTCGCCAGTATGCACTGCGATCGCGTCGCCCTCCAGCGCGCCGAAGCTGGGTTTTCCAGCCTGCTCAAAGCGGATCCATTTTGCCATTTGCAACCTCCCGGTGATATGACGGCAGCGTCATTGGAGCGCGCGGCCTCTTGCTTATTGCTTGCTTATTGTATGCCTCACGCCAATCCCCGCGCAATCATGCACTGCATCATCGGCGACGCAGCCGATGTCCACCGTGCCGGGCGAAGTGATATAGGCCCGCTATTCCAACGGTTTCGTTGTGCGATCTGACGCGCGGCGGCATGTATCACGCCGTCGGAAAGCCGGGGCCGCCAAAACAAAAGACGCCCCTCGCGGAGCGCCTTTCGCATTGTCACGCGGTGCAGCGTTGAGCCATCACTGCGGGTAGTACATCTCGAACTCGATCGGATGCGGGGTCATCTCGAACCGCTCGACCTCGCTCATCTTCAGCGCGATGTAGCTGTCGATGAAGTCGTCGGCGAACACACCGCCGCTCTTGAGGAAGGCGCGGTCCTTGTCGAGGTTTTCCAGCGCCTCGCGCAGGCTGGCGCACACGGTTGGTCATCCTAATGGTGACTATCGGCTGGCCGCTGTTTGGAGAATGGCATGTCCGTTCTACCCCCGACTTCCGAAGTGGGTCCAGCCTGTGTGAAAACGTGCGCGAGCAGAGAATGCGCAGAATTGTTTTCTCCCTTTTCCTCTTTCGACTGCGACTGCCAGTGCTGTTCTTTTCCTATTCAACGTAATCGAGACAAACTTTCTACGCGCAAGTTCGAAGTTGGAGTTTTCACACAGGCTGGGTCATCAACGGACTTGCAGCACTTGAATTACGATTTCCGCTTGTCTGCTCTTAACGGACATTCCTTGACCGCGCACAGTGATAGTTCACGGTGTTAGTAGAGCGCTCCGTTACTCTCGCTCATCCGAGAAGGATTCGAAACGCGAGGAAACTGCAATCAAGTAATGGCTCTCGCGCTTCACGTTTCAGAACTGTACTAAAACGACGAAGTACGAAGCTTTGGAGAAAAATGCCGTCTCCACCCGCAAATTGCCGTTTCGCCGGCAATCTCTAGTACGGTCCATCGCCTAAAAGGTCTCAGTTTGTTGGGGAATTTTAGGGACACTCGACCGAGCTCAGCCGCTGTCTGCCTAGGACGATGGCGGAGCGAGGGGGATTCGAACGAGCGATACAATATCGGAAGAGGGTGGTATGTACGAATGTATGTAGAAAGACGATCGAAACGTAAGTGTTTGAACAGACAACTGTTTTGCTATTTTGCGGCGGACTCTCTCCGCCACTCATACCGGCCACGCAATCCCTCCATCAATGAATAGGCCGAAAATCTCCCAATAAAGTGAGGCTTTTCGGCTTTTCGAGAGTGGCGACTGTACTGGAGATTGCCGAGTTGCGGCATTTCAGGCTCGGGAGATGGCATTTTTTTCCAAAGCTTCGTACTTCGTCATTTTAGTATAGGTCAGAAAGGTCAAAGGCCAGAGCGACAACTTGCAGCGCGGGTTCGTTAGGGTCCGAATTCCGCTCGGCGGACGTGCGAGAGCAACGGGGCTCGAACCGAACTGACCGGGTCTGCAGAATTTTCAGAAGCCCTTCGCTTGCGAGTTTGTTTTCTGGATCAAAGCGGACTTGCTGCGGAAGGGTTGCAAACGTCTGCTAACCCGGAACGGGTCGTCAGGCGTGCTATGCTACAGGCGCTCAATTCGGAGTTGTTAAGCGGTTCACATTCGAATATCGCGGTTTGAACTATCAAGTGCAGACCCGTTTGATGACCTCAATTGGCTTGTCGATATCTGGCAATATGATACCCTCCAAGCTTTCGTTCCAAGATAGTTGAAGTTTTCGTTCCAGGGTAGTTGTGTGCCGAAGGCTGCAGTTAGCAAAAGCAATCCGAGCCATGGCCGAAATTCGTAACATCAAGTCCGGCCGCAGCAATGAGCGGCCACGCGAGGCGACACCTCGTCGTCTTGCTGCGATTGTCGCTGCCGATATCTCGGGCTACAGCCGCCTAATGCAACTCGACGAAGAAGGGACGCACGCTCGCGTCAAGCGGATCGAGCGAGACCTCATTGAGCCCAGCATTGCGGAGCACCACGGAAGACTCGTCAAGACTACTGGCGACGGCTTCATTGCTATCTTTGATAGTCCTGTCGAAGCCGTAAGAGTTGGAATTGTCATTCAGCAAAACATGGTTGGACGCAACGCATCGCTGCCGAAGCATCATTGGATCGAATTTCGGATTGGTATTAATCTCGGCGATATTATTATCGAAGCAGACGACGTTTACGGTGATGGTGTCAATATTGCTTCGCGTCTTGAGGGTATTGCCGATCCAGGCGAAATTTACATCTCAAGCGGCACTTATGAGCAGGTAAAGCACAAACTGGTTTGCGGGTACGAGGCGCTCGGAGATCGCAAGGTTAAGAACATCACTGAACCGGTGAGAGTTTACCGAGTGTTTGCGGATCCGGCGGCGTTTCTCGAGCGCCGCAGGCGACGCGAGAATATTCTAATTTTTTCGCTGAGTCTCGCTTTGCTCGCTATCGCCAGTGGAGCGCTCTGGTACCTGCTCCTACAACCGTATGGCAAACTCGAGAAGCAGGCGTCAGCCCCGGTTTCGCCTCCGGTGGAGATTCCAAACGTGCTCTCATCGCAGGCACCTGCCGCGAAACAAGCTGCGCCGCTACCTCTACCTTCGTCTGCCCCAGTGCCTCCCACCCCGCAAGCAACGCCGCGAACTCAAGCCGCCCCTTCAGGGGCTCCCGCTATCAAACCAGCAACGCCGCAACCTCAATCCGCTTCTTCGGCCACGCCCACCGCACAGCCGGTGTCGGCGGTCCGAGAGCCCGAGATGACCCCAATTCGCGGCGGTAGTTTCATAATGGGGAGCAACGACGATGTAACAGAGAAACCTACTCACCAGGTCACGATCAAGCCGTTTGCGATCGGCAAGTACCCCACGACTGTCCGCGAGTGGAACGAATGCGTAGCTGCGAAGGCGTGCGGTTTCGTGGCTGCCGGCAAGGATGATGCGCCCGTCACGAACGTGAGCTGGAGCGATGCCAAACAGTTTGTCGCTTGGCTCGCAGGCGCGACGCGAAAAGCATACCAACTCCCGAGCGAAGCCGAATGGGAATATGCTGCGCGCGGAGGAACGCAAACAAAGTACTGGTGGGGCGACCAGTTTGAACCTGGCATTGCCAATTGCAAGAATTGCACCGACATCGCAGCCACCGAGCAGCCGATCAAGGTAGGGAGCTTTAAGCCAAATCCGTTTGGGTTGTATGAGATGGGCGGCGGCGTCGATCAGTGGGTCGAGGACTGCTGGCACAAAAATTACCAGGGCGCTCCAGCGGACGCTTCACCGTGGCTCGAGGGCGAATGCCCCTCGCACGTTATCAGGTCTGGCTCCTGGAAAAATGACGCGCGGTATGTCCGACCATCTAGCCGCGACAGTTACGACACGAACGTTCGATATCCAACTCACGGATTTCGGGTAGCTCTTTCTCCTTAAGAATTTCAGAGGAGCATGTTCATGAGGATCGCCCAGTTAATCATGCTATCGGCGGCGCTGGCATGTCTGTCGTGCACTGCCCACGCTCAAGGAAAGCCCGCGCCAAAAGATGCCCTTGTCTATTTTGTGTGGCCGCAGGACGGGGCGACGATTAAGGGCGGATTTTGGTGTCGTTTCGGTCTGCGCAACATGGGCGTTACTCATGCGGGTGACGAGTTTCAGAACAGCGGTCATCATCATTTGCTAGTCGATGTGAATGAACCTCTCGATCTCAACGAACCG
Source organism: uncultured Alphaproteobacteria bacterium (assembly GCA_963847045.1). Taxonomy (GTDB): domain Bacteria; phylum Pseudomonadota; class Alphaproteobacteria; order Rhizobiales; family Xanthobacteraceae; genus Bradyrhizobium. The sequence continues at coordinate 500,791 of CAWJYQ010000027.1, forward strand.
ATCCCACAAGACAAGGCCCATCTTCATTTCGGAGCGGGTCAAACCGAGGCGCGTATCGAGCTGCCGCCCGGCAAACACACTCTCCAACTGGTGTTAGGCGATGCTAGGCATTACCCGTTCAACCCGCCGGTTGTTTCAGATAAAATTACTATCAGGATCAAGTAGATCAGTTTGGTTGCGGTTCTCATTGTTTTGGCTTCGAACCGACCAACAAAGTCTTGCGCATTTGGTTGGGCTACGCCTTCATGCGGCGCACCAAATTCGACCCCGCCCTTGCCGACCGGACCGAGCTTGCGGTCAAGACGGGGCCGAACTCCGCGCGCCAATCGAATGGCCTGGCTATTTACTTCCGCGGCGACAACTACTCCAGAGCGCTAAGGAAGGCTCAAACTGACGATAGTTGTATCAGGCGGCCATCAATGCTGGCTCGACTTCCGACGATAGGCCATGAAGCTAATGCTAGCGAAGCCGAGGAGCAGCATCGCCCATGTTGATGGTTTGGGGACGGCGGGTTGAGGTCAAGAAAGCTACGACGTTAGGTAGGGAACCATTGGCAAAACGCGATTTCTTCGATCGTTCCGCTATACCGTGTCGCAAAAGAGCAAGGAGCGCGCCGCCGCCCACAAATGTTGCGCTTTCGCCCAAAGCTAACGAGGCGAGCGCCAACCGCTGTTCAACTAGGCCGCTCCAACCAATGCGCCGGATCAGTTCTGCTACTTCCCACCAAAAGAAAACCGCCAAGGTGAGACCAAATATAACAGCGACCGCCATCGCAGCGGATTTGACTAACGCCATTGTACGACCTCACTCAAACAACGGTCTGGACCGTGGTCGATGCGGCAAAAATTCGCTTTTTAGACTTGGCGAAGATTTAGTTGACGGAAGGTCGTCATTGCGACCGGGGCCGCGCTTATAGGGGGCATTTTAGTGTCCCTGAGGGAGGCACAATTCAACGCCGGTCCCGCGGGCGGCGGAGACGGCGAAGTATTTCTGATGCTCAAGGAGTTCTAGCCGGCGCTTAGTCGCGGCGGCGACATGTCCATGCTCAGACGAAGGTCTGCTTCGGGAGCAAGGTCAGACATTTACTCAATCCTCGTTAGCGCCTCGAGCTGCTGGTAACATTCGACAGGAAACTGTTTGAGAAGGCCGTCGTGCTCCAAGCTCGCCGGCTGCTTTCCTGTCAGGATGGCTTCGATGATGGGGGGTGCGAGCAGGGTAAGTCGAAGAACGCGACCCAGGTAAAACTCGTTGATGTTCTCCGCTTTGGCGAGGTCGCGCACGGTGGCGTAGTCGCTGGACTCCAGCATGTCGCGCCGGCGATGCGCGCGGACGATTGCCTTAACGAGGGTAGGCAAAAGACCAAGCTACCCGGGTTGCGACTGTCAGCGGCGCGCGCCTCCTGGTTGCCCCCGATCGCGATCGCTGGAAATCGCGATCACGATCGGCTGGAAATGGTGATCACGATGCACTGGAATGGGTGATCACGATGGCCTGGATGTAAATCGGCGTGGGGTTCGGGCGCCGATCGGCGTCATAAGCGATTGATCGATATGGATTCTCTGGGGTCAATGTTCGGCGCCGTTTTCACAATCGTCGCTCGAAGCCTATTCGACCGTCGAACGAATGGGCCGCAAGAGTCGGCTTGGTCCCAATCAGCGCGCGCGTCTGTGGCCCGTGTTCGCAGCGATCCATGAGGCGCTGGCGACGGAACGCTACACGACGTGGGCGAACGCCTTTATCGGTCTGGCGAGCGCCGCCCTTGCGGGCCGCCCCTCCAAGCCGTTCGATCATGTGATCGTCGACGAGGCGCAGGACCTGGCGTCAGCGGAGTTGCGGTTTTTCGCGGCGCTGGCGCCGGCTGAACCGAACGGCCTGTTTCTGGCTGGCGACATCGGCCAACGCATCTTCCAGCGTCCTTATTCATGGGCGAGCCTCGGCGTGGACGTGCGAGGCCGATCGCACACGCTGAAGGTTTGCTACCGAACGTCGCAACAAATTCGTCGCTCCGCGGATCGACTTTTGCCGACGGTTCTGTGTGACAGCGACGGCCTAGAAGACGAGCGGAGCCCATTGGGAGCTGGCTATGTACGCCGCGATTTGCGGCGCTCGTAATGGCTCACTAACAATGCGAAGGCGATCTTGTGACCGAGACCAGAGCGTTGCGAGCCTATTGTGACTAAGCTCCTTACGCGCTGTTTTGCGACGGCCTGGCTCTCCTCGGCGTGTCGGCCCGCCCGGGCATCGTCGGTTCTAGCAAGAACTCTGGTCGCCAAAGCAGCGTCTGCTTTGATGTTGTAACGGAGTTGCACTAGGTGGGATATCAGCACGCTCAAGAGGCGAGCCGGAATGCTTGCGCCTAGGCGCGGTGGTAGCCATTTTCAGTGCAGGAGAGCGACACGATGCCGGCAATCATAGCGTTCGACGACGCCATGAAGGCGACGGAAGGAAAAACCCGCTCGCTGTTGCTCGGTAACGGATTTTCAAAGCAAACAAGCGAGAAGTGCGAGTTGGACCACAAGCGGAACTCCAGGCGATCGAAATTGTCTGCATTGAGCTGCTGCCGGTTTGATGGACACCAAGATTAGGTGTTTCATGGCGCCGGTGGAGGAGCCGTTCATAGCATCACAAGCGGACTAGGAGGCCCGCTCCAATCGCTGGTCGATCTCCTGGCGCAGGACGCTGAAATCGATGGGCTTGGAAAGCAATCCGGCGGCTCCAAGCTCGGTCGCGCGCTTTCTGGTCTGAACGTCGCCGTAGGCAGTAATCATGATTACGGGAACGTTGGGACGTTCTTCCTTCACCTTGGGAAGCATCTCGAGACCTGTCATACCCGGCATGTTGATGTCTGATAGAATCAAGATCAGCGATGGATCAGGTATCGCCTTCACCTGCTCCAAAGCGGCCGGCGCGGACAGGGCGAATTCCATGATGAAGCGCCCTGATCGCAAATCGCGGCGAAACTGCTGCCGGAACATTTCCTCGACGTCGGGTTCGTCATCTACGACAACAATGTACGTGCTCACGATTTGCTCCGATTGGGCCTGTGCGCGGAAGTTCCTCGCGGCAGCGTGACGATGAACTCTGTAAATGCGCCCGGGACGGTCTCAACGCGGATAGTGCCACCATGTTGCTTCACGATGATGTCGTGGCTCATGGAGAGGCCGAGGCCCGTACCTTCGCCGGCCGGCTTGGTGGTAAAGAACGGGTTGAAGATCTTTTGCTGCACCTCGGGCGGGATTCCCATACCGTTGTCCCGGATGCGAATTTCCACATCGGAGCCGAGATCTTTGGTCGCGGCACGCAGCGTCGGCTCGAAACTCGCCTCGCCGTTCTCTGTCTTGCGCTTTCTCGCAGCATAGAAACCGTTCGAGATTAAGTTGAGCAGGGCCCGCGTGATCTCCTGCGGAAATAGTTCGGCTGCGCCAGCACTGGCATCAAAGTTGCGTTCCAGGGTTATGTTGAAGCCGGCTTTCTCCGCGCGGGCTCCGTGATAGGCAAGGTTGAGGCTTTCTTCCACCAGCGCATTGACGTCTGCGCTGCGTTGCTCACCCGATCCTTCGCGGGAATGCAGCAGCATATTCTTGACAATGGAGTCAGCGCGCTTTCCGTGCTGTACCACCTTCCCAAGATTCTCTTTAAGTAGTCTTGTAAGTTCAGAGACTTCCTCCCGCATGGTATCGGTCAACTTGGCATGTGCAAGCAGGTCATTCAGCTCGTCGGTTAACTCCGCTGAAAGCGATGAGAAATTGTTGACGAAATTGAGCGGGTTCTTGATCTCGTGGGCGATGCCCGCGGTTAGTTGGCCAAGCGAGGCGAGCTTCTCTGTCTGAATCAGGCGATCCTGGGCAGCGCGCAAATCCTCCAACGAACGCGACAGCTCACGGGTGCGCTGCTGGACCTCGTCGAACAGCCGGACGTTCTCGATCGCAATCGCCGCCTGGTCGGCAAAAGTCGAGACCAGTTCGATTTGTCGCGGCGAGAACGGCTTGTCTTCGACCCTCGTCAATGCAAGTACCCCGATGGAAACGTCCTCGCGTAGCATCGGTATGGCAAGAATCGATTTGAAGCCTCCCAGCCTTTTGGCGTCTGCAAATGTGTACTCAGGATCAGCGTCGACGTTGGAAATATGAATGGTTCGACGTTCAAAGAGTGCACGGCCCGTGGCCGAGCCGGGTACGATGGGAAGGACGCGGACCAACTCTAGGAACTCCTTAGAGAAGCCCCAGGACGCAACGCGGATCAATGAATTGTCCTGATGCCGGGCGATTGTCCCCTGATCCGCCTCGCAAAGCCGGGCGGCTGCCTCGATCAGCGCCTTCAGCACGATCTCAAGATCAAACGCCGACCGACTGATCGTTTTGAGAACGTTGGCCGTCGCGATCTGTTGCTGCAGCGATTCCCGCAGGTCCTCGACCAGCCGAACGTTTTCGATGGCGATCACCGCCTGATCGGCAAATGTGGTTACCAGGGCTATCTGCTTTTCGTCGAATGGACGGACAGTCTGGCGCGCTAAGAAGAATACGCCAATGGGTTGGCCCGAGCGAAGAAGTGGAACACCCAAAAGCGTACGATACCCGGCCGCTTTTTGCTTTTCCGGATATGAATATTCATGGTCAGAGAGGACGTCGACAATCTGCACTGCCTTTGCTGCTAGCAGCACTCGCCCGACTAAGCTCCCTCGCCCAGGTTGAATGCGCAGGGGGTCAGCGACCTTCACCCAATCAATAGGAAAGTTGTAATTGGTAGAGTGATAGTATCCATCAACATCCTGCCTTGCGATAGCACCCATGTCAGCACTACAAAGCCGCGCCGCGGATTCAGTCAGCGTGTCAAGCACGGTCTGCAGGTCGAATGTTGACCGGCTGATTACCTTCAACACGTCGGCCGTGGCTGTCTGTTGCTGCAGCGATTCCCGTAGGTCCTCTGTCCGAGCATTGACCTCGTCGAATAGGCGAACGTTCTCGATTGCAATAACGGCCTGATCGGCAAACGCCTTCAGCAGGTTGACATGGCGTTCAGTAAAGGCGGCAGTGAACTCGCCCGCGACGGTTATCGCCCCAACAGCGTTTCCATCACGGCTCATGGGCACTGCGAGATGACTGCGATAGCCGGCGGACTTCGAGATGGACTGGTAAATGTATTCTGGATCTTTCAGCACGTCCGGTAGATTGATAACGGTTCCAGTCAAGATCGCGCGATCCGTCGGGCCTCCCCGGCTAAGGGGGCGGGGGAAGATCTTCCGAATGGCATCGACGCCTTCGGGATCGGACAGATTATGTAGTGCCGCAAGGTGCAATTGCGCGCCATCGAACCGCGTCACCACGCTCCACTTGGCTCCGCAAAGACGGAGCGCGCTCGCGGCGATAGCTTCGAAGACCGGCTGAACATCGGTCGGTGAACGCGAAATGATGCTCAGCACCTCGCTAGTTGCGGTCTGATACTCCAGCGATTGGCGAAGATCTTCGGTGCGCGCCTTGACTTCCTCGAACAACCGAGCGTTCTCGATCGCAATCACAGCCTGGTCTGCGAAAGTCGTAGCGAGCTCAATCTGCCTATCACTGAACGGCTTGACTACGTCGCTGGTGAGCGCGAATACCCCGATGGTAGAACCTTCGCGCAGCAGCGGAACACTAAGAACGGTGCGGTAGCCAAATGTTCTCTGGTACTCGGTGACGCTGTATTCGGGATCAGCCAGAACGTCTTTGATATGCACAGGCCTTCCATCCAGCGCGACTCGGCCGGTTGCGCTCCCTCGGTTCAACTCCATCGGATTTACGCGCGCGAACTCTAACGCTTTGGGAGGGAACCCGAAGCTGGCCCGCAGCCGCAGCACATCGCCGTCGCGCAGGAAGATCACGCCTTGGTCGACGGCGCATAGGCGAGTGGCTGACCTAGTCAGCGTGTCCAGCACGGTTTGCAGATCGAACGTTGAACGGCTGATGACTTTGAGCACCTCGGAGGTGGCGTTTTGCTGCTCCAGGGCCTCGGAAAGCTCGCGCTTCAGCCTTGCCGTTTCTTTGTTCTCGCCGGCCTGCTGCCCTCTCTTGAGGCGCGGGATCGGCGTTTTTCGTCTTTTTGTTGCTTTGCGCGCCGTCGAAGATTGGCGCTTATGCATGCATGTATCCGCTTCAGATCGAAAATCGACAGATGAATATGCTCGCCGCAATTTGATGCTGTTCCCAGACGGAGGCCAGCGACAACTTGTCGCAATTTGCGCTATGGCCTACCCTCGTCTAGCCCCAGAAGTGGCCATGGTCAGTTACGGCCACTCCCGCGTTATGCGTTGCAGCAATTGCGTCCCTATTCGATGATTCCCAGCGCCGGCTCTATGTCGCAGTCGGGTGGTCGGCATCGGCCCCATCCTTGGTCCGCTCTAACCCCTGCAGGGGGCTATCGTTGCGCCTTCGGCCGAAGTCAGCATGGGTCACGTGTGGACGGCGCCCTGGCAAGAACTTTCTGACGTTTTGCAGCATTGGTCGGGTGCGGTCACGTGTCCGGCCTGTGGATGCGGCAGGTGTGGCCGCTGGCCCTAATGCTCTGCGCGGATCGGGTCCCAAACAAACTCACGCACTTTGGATAGGTGCGTTGACCCAAGCGGGTTCTCCCGATCCCCGGAACAACCGTATCTGCATTACGCATGCCCTCGCCAATTGGTGTTGCCGATCTAACTGCTGACCCGTCTCATGCCGCCAGCGATAGCTTCGGCTCCTTGTATCTCTCGCCCCGGACCATGATGGCCCAGGCCACCCGCGCAATCTTGTTGGCGAGCGCCACGGCCGCCACTCGTTCGAAAGGTGAGGGCCATCTGACCGCAGCATCGAAAAAGGCTCGACCCGGCGAAACTACATTGGTCGTCTGAACGAGCGCCGTCTACGTCTGCTGGGCATTTTGCGAGTGAACCAGACACGCCGCTGATTGGCAGCGACTTCATCCGCGCGACGATGTCTCTCCGGAGTGCCAACTCGCTTCGCGCGCGAACGGCTCGGGATCGCAGCGGGATCAGTGGTCTTTGGTGTCGAGTAGGCTGTCTTGGACGTGCGACGCCGGGCGGACCGTCAGTGCGGCGTTGCTCGACAAAGGTACATTCCCTTGGTACAAACGATGCAATGGCGGTGGCGTTAAGTCATTGATTTTGCTTGCCTTAAGCGCGTTGCCCGACAATCCTTTCCTCTCCGCTAAAGTCGAAGAAGCGCAGTAGAATCAACACGCGACTGGCGCCCCGGTCTCTTTGCCGCGCGATCGGTACACTCGTGCGGTGTTCGCGCCGCTGTTTAACGGCCTCGCCGAGGCGTTTTCGTTTCGTCCGAGGGCTGTACGTCGATCGTTGCGAAGAGTTGAGACCAGAGACGTCCGTCCCTAAGGAAGAGCAGCCCCCTAATATTCAGACGTGGATCAGGCTGCAAATATCCTGCGGCCGCGAAGTAGTTTGTGGATTCGGCGTGCAAGTGTCGATGATGCGACCGTCAGCATTCCAGAGACCACTGACAGTGCGTTCGGCGGCCTTTCGACGCTCCGAGCGCTAAAACGCGGGAAATCGAACGGCGTGTGCAACAGCCGCTGTTGCTAGACCAGCGTCTTCACAGCAAAGGTCCAATGTTCTGTCGGCAAGTCGTCGAGACGAGCCCAGGACGAGAGTGGGGTCTGGCCACGCGCGCTCTTGGAATGCCCTGCAAGAACCCATAGAACCCAGGAAAGATTGGCATAGCCCTTTGTAACGGGGGGCGGCATGAGCGAATTTGCAGAAGAACGCGCCAAAGTGATCAGATCAATGGCCAGCACAGCCGATCCGTTCACCAAACTCCGTCTGCTGACGCTGGCTCAAAAATATGAGAGCCAACTCGGGAAGCCATCGCGGGCTGTTCGCGAGATCCAAACACCAGCGAGGCTTCCTCCTGTGGGCATTTCGTCGAGCGAACGGTGAAGGGCGAGGCTTGGTGAAATTCGTCAATGTTCGACCGCTCGCAGATCCGGACGCGGCCGCCCGCAAGATCATGGAGCTCGCCAACGCGGTCGAGCCTTACTTCGACAACCGCATCCTGATCGAGAAGATCAACGGCCCGTTCCTGTATGAACTGAGGGGCACGCCGGCGGAGTATAAAGCCGGGCTCGATCGCGCGATCGAGAAGGGCTGGCTGGTGCTGCACGAGAGCGGCACCTTCGTACGCTTCACCCAGGCCGGCGCGGATCTGTTCGCATGATCTGCCCGCTGCGACGACACTGCGTTGTTTTTCGAACCGCCCACAATCTCCTGATGCTGTTGCCACCTAACAACTTAATTTTTGTTCCTGCTCCGGAACCACCCTTTTCAATCTACGTCCGTTCTGATCTGGCCATAGATTTTACCTCGCCGGGCTGGGGTACATTGGAGAAACACTAAATTTTCGAACCCGGCGAGCCGCAGAGCGCAAATGCCCTGCGGCTTTTTGATAAGCCGGATTTGCACTCCCCAACGCGCCGCCTATATCCGCACTATGCCCCGCAAACCGATAGAGCTGCCGCCGCCGGCGCGGTGTCTGAAACCAATCCCGAAGGAGGTTCCTGATGCGCGCAATGGCCAGGACGATCCTCGCGGTCGCAACGATGCTCGCAGCCTCATCGGCCGAGGCGCAGAGGTATGATCCGAGCTTCCCGGTCTGCCTGCAGACCTACGGCATGGGTGGCGGCAACATCGACTGCAGCTTTACATCGCTGCCTCAGTGCAACGCGTCGGCCTCGGGGCGCGCGGCGCAATGCTTGACCAATCCATTTTTCGCGCATCCGACAAGAAAGCAAGTCGGTGGGATGGGAAGAAATCGCTTGAGGTAGGGAAAAGCATTCCCGACGTGAAGGAGATGTTTCTGCAGATGAAGGATCAGGCCTGAACCTCATCGCCGGCCAGGCATCCAATCCGACAAAGGAAACTATAAGTGAGCCATTTCGTTCGTAACTACGAAGACGTCGTTAAGACCTATAAAATCGCGATACTTGAGCAACCCGCTGATTGGTCAGTCGACGATCGAGATCATGCCAGAACTTCCGATGGAGATATCAAATTGGGAGACAGCGTGTATAGCGCTCTCTCCCGTCTCGTGCGGCTATGGTGCTATAACGAGACACATTTTCGATATTTGTTTGAAGCCGCACGCGAAATGATTGGCCGGCATTCCCAACTTGCTGACGAAATTGATGACATCGCCAACAAACGTGCGGGAGAGCTCGCGGCAAACCCAATGGTTAGCATCGATGAGTTCGCTAAGGCTCTTCATGCCCATGCGGACAGTGAAGGCCTCGTCTATTTTGGGGCAAACACGTACGCCGGGTGCTTAATGGTCGCTCTTGGGAACGCTCTGCAGCGTTTCAAGAGCGATCTGGATGTTGGCCCGGCATGGGAAACCGCCGGGCCTACCTTCGGGGGATATTCAGTCGGCAGTATCGTAGTCGCGGCCGCCAACGGCTACCGTCACGAAAACGAATGGGCCATTCAACTGGCTTCGACCGGTAAATTGAAAGAACACCAGAAGCCGTCACATAATGTCATCGCTGGAGCGCTGGCTGGAAGCAGCATCGCCGAGATCAGTGGAGTGGCCCGGATACCTGAAATCGTCCAACTCTTGAGCAATGGCGATTTCGAGCGCCTCACCTTGAATGTTTTTGATTTTGCTAAAAATGTCGCCAATGCCGCCGCAAGCGGAAAAGTGGGCGCGCCATAGAGAGACCGCCCGAAGGGCAGTCTCTTGTTTGACAATCGTGTGTCCGCTACACGCTCAACAGGATCGTCAGAATGAAATCGGTCTGGATCTACATCAACACCGCTAAAGAAGTTGGCGACGTCGACCACCTCAAGGTGTTCGCCATCTGCGGGTCGCCCTGGCCGCCTCGCCCGCGCTTCAATGGCGCCATGCCAGCCATCGAAGATCACCTTCGCCAAGCATCCCGAGTAGCCCGAAAGCTCAGAATGCATGTACGGCCTTCTGTGCGTGAACGGGCGAACACGTCGTGATGAGAAAAGCGGTGCGACTGCACTGCCAACCCGGCCCCAGTCTCGCATCAGAAACCCCCTGTGGCAGCCCGGCTGCGACAGCGGCGCCGGCTGTTAACACTACAGCGACTATAATCGAGAGCAACCGCAGGCTTTTCCAGGTTGGTTTCATGACCGGCTTCCAGTTGGACTGCGAGAACCTTGACGATCACCGGCTTCCGGCTGATGTCGTCCCCGGCTCGGAATGGTTGTGAAACGCGGGCGAAGGAGAAAAGGCCGGCGGGCGTTACGCCGCCGACCTTGTTCTTGCGACTGCCGGCTTGGTTTTGACCGGTTCCGCCGAATTTCTACTACTACGTAATATCGTGCCCTGACCACCGGCAAGCATCACCACGCTCGTGTGATCGCGCGTGATCGTTTGACGCGCTCGTCGGGGCGGGATTCGCAACCCGGCGCGAATTGCCTATATTCGGGTCGTTCCTGAGTAGCCCCGCCCATGCCCTGGCTCCGACAGCGCTCTCGTTGAGCGTTTGGTCCCTGCAACGATCAGAGAGAAGTACGAGATTGTCAGCTACCGCAACGCGGCGGTGAGCGCTGCTTGTAGCCGTCATCGAGCAGGCGCTGGCTCCAGACTGCGGGGATCGCGGAGCTCCGAGCGGCCGCCAGCGCCGTTCTGAAATTGTTCTTGTGTCTATTTTGCCAAAAAACGGATAGAGTGACGACGTTCGAACTATCTGGCCGCCTGGATGACCACGCCCTGCACGGCTTTTCCCCCCAGACATCGCTGGATCGAATTTGCTCACATGTTGTGTGGGCAACAACCTTTTTAGCCAGCATGGAGACGGACAATGGCTACAGGTGTTGTGAAGTGGTTCAACGGCCAAAAAGGCTTTGGCTTTATTCAGCCGGACAATGGTGGGCCGGACGTATTTGTTCACATTAGCGCGGTCGAGCGTGCGGGCCTTCATGTGTTGGCCGAAGGGCAAAAGGTCTCCTTCGAGGCCAAGGCCGATCCGAGGCGCGGAAAGACGAGCGCTGAAAATCTGAAGACCCTATAACATCGGTCGACGCTTCAGTTTCACGGATGTACTGAGATTGAAGCCGAGGAAGCCCTGTCAGAAATGACGGGGCTTTCTTCTTCTGGAGCATCATCTCGCCCAGCGCCCATCGCGCTCGGGCCAGTGGCACACGACACACTCATCCGGGCTCGGGTCCGGCCCATCGGCGTTCGGCGAACAGATCAACGGATCGGGCTCGATGCTTTTGGCGAACAGATCAATGCGGTGCCTTCAGCTGGCTCCGATACACGCACACCAGTTGCCCCTGTCGCTCCTTTTGCCGACGACCCGCAAGGGTCGTGGCTCGCCGAAGAACGAGCTGCATCTGCGCCATGCTGTCGCAAAGCACCATTCGCTCAACCAGTGTATCCATTTCCTCCAACTCGGCCTGTTGGGCCGCCATATCCCCACGAAGGTTCCGCACTTCGGCCCTCAGGGCGTCGATTTCATCGGCCTGACTGCGCCACAACACCATCGCCTACCTCCCTCGCTGACGTTGCGTTCAGCGCCTTGCCACAACAATGCGGCTTCGCCTTGGCTAAGGTATGGGTAAGGAAATCGTACACTTCTTGCCGACAGCCGACGCAGAGCGCGCCGATGCCCCAGCCCTAAATCGTCGTGAGGGGCGCTCCTGACCCCGCAGCAGAACCCCGCTGATCAGCATGGACAGCAGGCGCTCCGGCCAACGGCGAGCTTCTCCCGAATACAAAAGCACGCTACAAAAGCTGATCACCGGCGAGCAAATAGGCTTGGTTTATCAAAGGCAAAGGCAAGCGACGGCAGTACCCACCGAACTGTGCTCAGCCTTAGGCGGATTTTGTCGGTCCGGCCTGTTTTCGAAGAGCACGAAAAGGGTCAGTTTGAGGGGGAGCCTGCGAACAGCTTCGGTCCGAGTGGCTGCGGCTCATGCACTCGGGCTTACTCAGCCGGATAGATTGATACGGCGCGGACAGCAGCAGTAAGAAAAGTGCCCTGTCAGCCTGGTATTTTGCAGCTTGTCGGTTCTTTTCCGATCCCCCCATGACGACGGTCCCTGTGGTCGTGCATACGCGCCACTTCCATGCTCGTCCGCGCTTGTTCAAGGCCAGTTCAAAAACTGGAAATTCATCAGGCATCGCGGTGCCCAATCTACCGAACCCCTGTGAAAAAGACACGCAAAAGCTTCAGAAAAATCGGAGGCTAGTCACAACATTTAGCACTCGGCTGTCGCAATCTCTGGTTTTTCCATCCCCGTCACGCAATGCATTTCTGCAAAAACTATTTGAAACTTAAAATGTTTGGATATAGATAAAAATAGGCGGGAACATCCGAGTTGCTCCTCACTCGTTGGCATTTACAACGCTCTAATTCCCAGTTGCGATCCAATTATCAAAGCAAAGTCTGAATAGCGGGTCTCTAACCTCCGTATCTATCCGCAAAGGTCAGTACCTAAATGCCATCCTCCTCCGACAAGATTGCGTTGTTCATCGACGGCGCTAATCTCTATGCGACCGCCAAGACACTCGGTTTCGATATCGACTACAAGCGCCTGCTCAAGGAATTCCAGAGCCGCGGAACGCTGCTGCGCGCGTTCTACTACACGGCGATCATCGAAGATCAGGAATACTCGTCGATCCGTCCGCTGATCGACTGGCTCGACTACAACGGCTACACGGTCGTCACCAAGGCGACCAAGGAATTCATCGACGCCAGCGGCCGCCGCAAGGTCAAGGGCAACATGGATATCGAGCTTGCGGTCGACGCCATGGAACTCGCCGAGCACGTCGACCAGATGGTGCTGTTTTCCGGCGACGGCGATTTCCGCTCGCTGGTCGAGGCGGTGCAGCGGCGCGGCGTGCGGGTGACCGTGGTCTCGACGATATCGAGCCAGCCGCCGATGGTCGCCGACGAGTTGCGGCGCCAAGCCGATGTCTTCACTGATCTAATGGAACTGAAGTCAAAGATAGGTCGCGATCCGTCCGAGCGCCCTGCGCCGCGCGAGCCACGCCACCACGCGCCGCAATTCCTGCAGCGTGCGATCACGGCGGCGCCGAGGGGCGATGACAACGACGTCGACGATTGATAGAGCTTCGTGATCGTGAGGTGAGCCCGTCCAGTTGGCAGACCGCAGTTTTCTACATTGGGCCGAAGGTCGCACCCTTGAGCTTGCTGGAGGAGTTGCAAGTTGCTGCGGTGCCATTCAGGCAGGCTTCGCAAACATCGACACATTGGCTGAGCTGCTTCGGATTGTAGTTCTTATAGTGCTGCGTGATGCACATGCGCTCCTTCCCAGTGTGTAGCCGGGCTGCTCCTGCGAACACGATCCGAGCCCGATAGCTAATGCGATCAACATACAAGCCCCGATGCTGTGAGCAGGCTCACCGCTGTCGCCTGGACGACCTTACGATCCCCTTCGGTCGTTGAGGGCGCTCGCGTTCGCTATCCGGTTGCATGTTACCAGCATATTAGGCGGTTCACCGAACGCAGCCGCTCGCGCATGTGAGCCAGTCATTTTGCGATGCACAAATTTCTGGTATGAGGCACCGCTCACACCTATAGGTTGGGCACCGACGGGGACGGCCCCGTGGCTAAACAAGGAGTTCCAATGGTTGATTTTCCCCGCGTCCAGCAGCACCTGACTGCCATCACCACCGCCCAGACCGATTATGCGAAGTCGTCGTTTGAGGCCAGCAGGGCGTACTTTGAAAAGCTCGTTGGCGTGAAGTCACCGGACAAGTTCGTGGAACTGACGATGGAGCACACGAAGTCGGCGTTCGAGACGTTCGCGGCTGAGGCGACCAAGATTGGCGACCTTTACAAGAATTTCGCATCGGAAGCCTTCTCGTCGATCAAGGCAAAGTCCTAAAGCCAGTCGAGGCTCTGTCATCGCAGTCGATACGAATAGCCCGCCTTCGAAGGCGGGTTTTTCATGGTCGAAGATGCCGTTTGATCGCGTCAGCTTTCGATGCGATGGCGCACAAGTGGGGCCTTCAATGCGAGCTTGCTTCAATACAAAACGGTGCTACAAACGAGCATCGGTCGCGTTCAAATTCGTCAATTTTATCAAAGGTTAAGCGCTGAAGCGGTGGTTCCCAACCAACTGTACCAGTAAAAACAATCACTTCCAGATTTGTTGCCCGGAAACCTCGCATTCTATCATCCGCACGTGCACATGATCGTGCCAGGTGGAGGCCTCTCGTTCGATAACACGCGATGGGTCGCCGCGCGCCCCGACTTCCTCATCCATGTCAAGGTGCTGGCGCGCGGCGCACGATGACGGCGAGTTGAAGTTCTTCAACAGCCATGCCGGACCCGCCGACAAGAAAACATTCAAGCGTTTCATCGCCCCGCTGCGGCGCATCAAGTGGGTGGTCTATTGCAAGGCGCCATTCGCAGGGCCCGAGCGCTATCTCTCCCGTTACACCCATCGCGTCGCCATCTCGAACCGCCGTATCGTTGCAGCCGATGACGATGCGATTGCATTTCGCTGGAAGGACTATCGCATCAACGGCCCCGGCCGCTGGAAGACGATGCGGCTTCACCCGCACGAGTTCATCCGCCGCTTCCTCATCCGCTGCCCAAAGGCTTCCACCGCATCCGCCACTACGGGCTCTTTGCCAACGCCAACCGCGCCGAGAACATCGCGACCGCCCGCGCACTCCTCAACGTCGCCCCGCCTGCCGCCGACCCGCAACAGCCGCCGGATATCGCCACAGACACGCCACGTGTGCTGCCTTGCCCTTGCCCGCGCTGTGGTGGCCGCATGATCGTGATCGAGACCTTCGCGCCCGGCTGCGAGCCGAGCTGGCGCCCGATGCCGAGCAGGATCGACACATCATGACCAAGACCTCCCGTGAGCGTCGCGAACTCCCCGTTCTGATACGCTGGCCCCACGCCGGCAACGATTTCTCTCGCCCCAGTCACCGCGGTCAACGCACCGTGCGTTCGTTGATTAGTTCCAAGCGCTTGCCCAGACGCCTATCATACGCTTCCGAGCTCACCAGCGTGCAGATCCGCCGGCCGCATCCTGTCGGCATCACATTCACCCCCGAGCTCAGCGCCGCCATCAAATCCCCATAGCGCCCGCTGCCGCGCCGGTGCCCAACCTCCCGCGACTTCGTGCCTTGGCGCTTTTTGGACACCGGCCAGCTCAGCCCGACGAACGCATCGTCATTCCGGCGTCCAAAAACCTAGACACTTCCGGACTCATGCGCTGCAACATCGGGGCAGCGAGCGGTGCGGACTACGTCCTCATGCTCAAGCGGGAGTTCGGCCTCGACGTAAATCTGTGAATGCGGTCTAAGCGCCATCGACTTCTGCGCTTAGCGCTTTTCGGACCTGCTCGGTCATTCTAGCGACGTCCGCTCATCAGGAGATAGTGTTGCAAAAGTCGAAAGTTGCAGCGGCCTTAATTCTTGGCGAAACTTGAAGCGAGAAGATATCGGTGATTCCTATAGCCTCAGTCGTGCTACCGAAGTCGCCTAGGAATTTAGCGTGAGGCGATGAGGTCCCTCAGATCATTACACCAACAATGCGCCAGTAGGCCTCAGAATTTTTGACACCTTCCGCCAAACGACTTTTGCAACAGTAGCTATTGGTCGTTTTCCATTTCCTGCCATTCGCAGAAAGACGCACAAACCCTTCTCCCATCGCTATTTCCCGGGCATATCTGTGCGCAGACGTTCGCACGCATTAGCGGCAGTGCCAGAAACGACGGGAAGACGCGCGTGATCATCTGTTACGCTGGTATCCAATGGATCGAGCAGCGTAGGCAGGGCGAGCAACGGCACTCGCGATCTTTCTGCTGCACCAAGGAAGCGCCGTTGCGATGCTGCCGCCACGACCCTCATCCCGCGCTCGCCGCACTGCCGGACCGCATCCAAGAACCGTGCGTCCCGCGTTCAACGACCGCCGAGGCAATCGAGTTGCACGGCGCGTTGCCCGTCGGACTGCGGGTATCAATAACCGAGTTCGACGTGGTTGTATCCTATGGCCAGACCCGCGGTTACGTTCTCTAGTCCTAGAGCGCGGCTCTTCGCTTTTTGGATTGGGGTGCCAAGAAACCCCCCGACCACCAGGTCGAGTTCGCTGTCCTGCAACATGCAGATGTCTTCAGGCCTTTCCAAGTTCGGCTCTCGGATCATCTGGGCATCGTTAAGATGGAACATGGTTCTCTCCGTAGGCTTGCTTCGGCGTGTGATGCGCACAAAGTCCTAAAAGCTTCTAACTCAAAATACTGTGCGCGAAGTCACACCCCTCCGCGTCGCAAGAAACCGAAGATGAGGAACTCCGATGTTGGCGTTCGGTCCACGATGTAGCGCCCGGAAACGCACAGGCGGCCTCCCCTTCGAACAGCCTCACTTCGTGAGATTTCCTCATCTGGAGCGCCGCGCAGCCAGTCGAACGCCAACCGCCCTGCAAAGATCACAGGCTCAAAACTACCAACCTTCGCTTGAATACCACATACCCTTATAGAAGGCTTCCTTTGCCGCCAAGGTGGCCACTTGCACGAACGGATTGTCCCCATTGGTTCGCGCACCGCCCGAGACGCCATCCAACTCTTCGTCGGTCACAATGCGATTGTCCTTGCTCTGAGTATTGCTGGTCATCGTATCCTCCTAAAGAGTGGCCCTGTTCCAAGCCAGCGCGGACCATCCATCGCTGATGCGGCCACTGTGGCGCAACGCTCTCACGGCGACTGTGACCCGGATCACCAACAGGTACCTCGCCTCCTTGACGCGGCAATTGAGCCGACTGGAAAATACGAGCCGTGATTGACTGGATTAAGCTAAGCCGCACTCTCGTTACTAATTTCAACCGCCATCACCTCCGCGCGTACCACGACGCTGTGAATTAGCCGCCGCAAAGGCGCGATCAGATCGGGCCGCTCGCTTGCCTTCTCATTGTTGAGCGCGCCCCGCATTGCAGTCGATGTCTGCCAGATAGTTCTTGATCGCGGCCGGGTGAACGGTGACGGCTTTGCCTTTATCGTTCGCCGCGGCGAATTGATCTTCGACTGACAGTCTCTCAGCTCTAGGCGTTCAGCTGGGGAATGAGGGCGTCGGTACGCGCGCGTTGCCTTGGGCGATGGCGTCAACAAGGCGTTCAGTCTCGCGCTTACTCTCTCCGGCGCGTCGTTCCAGCTTAGCCCGGTCTCTAATGGCTCCGCTGGCGAGCAAACGGCGCTCTTCATTATATACCGTCAGATAGTGTTTCCGGTATCCGGGGTGCCGTTGCTGCGGCCGAGCGTATCGCCGAGAACATCGCGGCTTGCCGTCGCGACAGAGACCCTAACGGCGCTGCTCGCTCCGTGATCGGTGTGGCGCGCTCTAGGTGCTACGGAGAGCGCAGCGAACTAACCGACCCCGCCGTGTTCTTCGTCCGCACCGGTGACGGCCAAAACCCCTTTACCTGTGACGCCAGCAATTTGGATTCCGGCGATGACGAATGATGCAACGCGGCGCGAGGTCGTCAACGGCCTAAACCAATTCGCCGACACGCTCGAAAAGATCGCCGCGACCTATGACGCGATCAGCGCATTGCCGTGCGTTCCGACAGGCTGAGCACGCTTCGAAGTTTGCGCAACGGCTTGATGTCAACCCGCTAGCCTTCGCGGCATCCTGTCAAGCGGGACGATATGGGCGCGGGCCGCGGCGGTTGTCTGAAATCGAGGCCCACAACGTGGGAACCGCCAAAATAGCTCTTGTCAAGACGCTGAGTAGTCCTTCGTGCGTTATCTCACAGAAGGCGATCTGTTGTTCAATTATCTTGTTGGACGTGAGGAATAGTCCTCATTTCAAAGGAAGGGCTCGCAGATGACTAAGCATACTAAGGGCGCTACCGCGTCCAAAAACACTGAGCTGTGCATATTGAGTGATGAAGACCTGAGCGCCGTCGTGGGCGGCGTGAGGAACGAGGAGACCGCCGCCTTCAGAGCGTTCGTCCGGGGTGCTGCTATCGGTTTTGGCGGCGAAGTGTGCATCGGTAGCGTCTGCTCGGGTGGAGGCGGTACAGTCACATTCTAAACTGCAAGTGGTTTTCGGCGTGGTGATCTCACTCACCGAAGCTCCGCGTTCGTTCCGATTACTTCGGCTCAGGCCGCTCTAAAGGCGACCTGGGACGAGGCATGCGTGTAACCGCCTTGAGAGAAGCGGATTGCGCGATGAAATCGCCGCGCAGTTCCAACGCAATCAGCGCTGATGACCTAGCCCTAGGTCAAGCTGGGACGCTTTAACGCGCAAAGCGCCAATCGTGCGCTTCATCTGCTTCGATACTTTCAACGCGGGAATGCGTTGCTTCGAATAGCCACCTGAGGGCCTTGATGTCGTCCCTAGTCCATTCGCGGCGAACCGGCAACCTGCTGGCAGCGCGGACAGAGCAGCCACCGAACTCTAACAAGCTTCCAGAGTCGGAGATTTCCAATTCAACGCTCAAAGATTGAGTGCAAGCGCCTAAGGATCACGGCGCCGATCGGAGGCGTGTGTGAATCGACGCCGAAGCATGACCCCTCCAATGGCGTGTGGATCAAAGGCTTATCGTGCCGATCGGCGTCGGGACCCCACGCCGAATAACACCCCATTGCACGCCGCCGAGCGTGCTGCCGAGCCCCACTCGGCGCTGCCAGAGGATGGCGCCATCGCGGTCCGGATCGAGCGCGTGCACCATGCCGGATTTTTGGCCGGCAATGAGCGCATGACGTCCGTAAGATAGATCGACCAGGTTCGGAGAGGAGCCGAAATCGAGACCCTTGGTGGCGGGGCAGTTAGAGCGATACTGGCCGTTGCACGCCGTATTGTAGGCATCACCCTCGGTCATCTGCCGCGACCATGCGAGCCGTCCGGCGGCCAGATCAAAGGCCACAAACGCGTCGGAGGTCGTGGAGGCCGGGTCCAGATAACTGTCGCCCGTCGTCGCGTAGATCCGCTGGTCGATGGTCGGCGACGAGCAGATCGCGCCGCCAGAGGGTCCGAGAGCTGGACACCGATCTCATTTAGGCGGACGTCTAGCGATGCCAAGGTGAGTAGAAAGTGCGGTGAAGTGCCGGATGCCAAAATCGGTGTGTGCACGTGAATTGGATTGCCCGAAGTTGGCGCCTGTAACCTTTATCGCAGACGATGCCTACCCTGTCGCTGGTCTTTCGTGCACATTTTCGCGGAAAGGCGAATATGCACCGGTCATTGATGGTCCGCGTCTGAACTCGTCCGGACGTCGATGCCGAGGTAACACTTGCCAGCGCGAACCGTTGTCGAGCTTAACGAGGAGACGTGCGTCCGCAACGAGATTCGCGTATGCCCGCCGTCCTAGGCAAAGCGCCCAGTGTCTGGGCGAGGCTATGGAAGGAACATTCGCGATCAGCTTAGTTGGTCGCGATTCAACGACGGAGCCAAAGTGGGCCAATCTATCAAAGCGCGCGGTGCCAGTAGGGCAACAAAGCGAAAGAAACCTTCACCGCGGCCTGCGATCTCTTCTTCATCCCCTTTGGGCATGGTGGCTCTCCACCTGCTGGCGGAATGGAGGAAGGCTGGCCGCAACGGTATTGTCTTTCTGTCTGAAAACGAAAATAGAGCCGAGCGGCTGGGTGCCGTCATTCATGCCCTCAATTCCTCGTGCGATGTGCTTGTGTTCCCGAGACTAAACACTCTGCCGTTCGACCAGTTGGAGCCATCACGCGAGATCGCGGGTAGACGAAGTTCGGTCTTGAGGCGCCTGGCTAAGCCAAAGAAGCCGATACTGCTCGTGTCCACGGCAGAGGCCGTGATGGAGCGCTTGCCCATGCCGGCGAGCTGGTCTCGCGCAAGCTTTGGTCTGAAGGAGGGCTCTGCGTTTTCCGAACGGGATCTTCGTGCGCGGCTCGAAGCCCTCGGATACGACCTCGATGACGAGCCGGATTATCCAGGTGGCGTGCTGTTTCACGGAAACACGTTCGAGATCTTTCCGGCAGGCGCACTCGGTCCTTTCAGAATAGAACATTCCGGGCAGGTGATACGCCGGATTGCCGCGTTCGACCCGATAGGACAAGAGGTTCTTTCCGAAGTGAAGGAGCTCCTTATTGATCCCATGTCGGAGCGACTTGCATTCGGGGGGAAACGCGGAAAACGATCGAATTTGTTCGACTATTGCGAGCGATCCAAGTGGATCGCCGACGCCGGGGTTCCCGCGCACGCCGACAGTTGGCTGAGCATGATCGAGGAGGCGGCCGGTCGCATAGAAAAAGAGCGCGAATATCTTGGGAGACGGGACTGGAAACGCCGAACCAAGCGTATGAAGGTATTGTCCCACAAGGCTGGGTTCCGTCCCACGCCGGACTTTTCGAAGGTCGCATCGCCGAGGAAGGAGCTGCGTGCATTCGTCGATGAGACGCGAGGCGTCGCCGGCTCGCGCCTGGTATTCGTTGCGGCGCAGGAGGAGGACCTGCGCGCTATGGAACGGTTGAGCGGGGTTAAGGCGGAGCGCTTTCCTGACTGGAGCGGGGCAACGGCCGAACGCAACCGAGAAGCGTCGCTTCTGGTCGACTTCGATGCGGGTTTTGTCGTGCCTGGTCGGAAGCCTCTTGTCGTCGTGACTGCTTCCGACGTGCTCGGCAGCAGAGCTCATCATCCGCAACCGATGGCCAGAGCTTGGAATGCGGCTTTCGACCACACAGATGTGCCGGAGTTAGGCTCCGTAGTCGTTCATCTGCAGCGGGGACTGGGCTTGCTCGACGGATTGCAATCGGTGGAAACCGGAGACGTGTCGTCGAGCGACATGATCCGGCTCGTATTTGCGGGAGAAGATGCCGTTGTGGTTCCACCCGCTGACCTCGCCCTGATCTGGCCGTACGCATCGGAGCCGGGCGAGCTGACCCTGGACAAGGCGGATGGAAGTACATGGTGGGCTCGACGTACGGAGGCCGAGCAAGAAATTCAAATCGCCGGCAAGCAGCTCTCCAAGCACATCAGCCAGCGACGCCGCCGACGGGCGCCGAAACTTGCACCTCCAGGCCCCGTCTATGAGAGGTTCGTCGCGCGTTTTCCGTATTTCACGACGGTCGACCAAGCGAAGGTCGTTCGGGACGTCCTGGATGATCTTGCGTCCGGCCACCCCATGGACAGGGTCATTTGCGGCGACGTCGGGTTCGGCAAAACCGAGGTAGCATTGCGAGCGGCGGCCGCCGTCGTGCTGTCAGGGAAACAGGTGGCGATTGCCGTGCCGACGACCGTCTTGGCAAGACAGCATGTCGCGACTTTCCGCAAACGTTTTGCCCCATTCAATATCGAGGTGGGAAGCTTGTCGCGAGCCGCTTCTGCCGCGGAGACAAGGGAAGCGAAGGATGGGCTAAAGAGTGGAAAATTTAAAGTCGTGGTCGGAACGCAGGCTCTCGCCTCCAAGGATTTGAAGTTCGCCGACCTTGGTTTGGTAATCATCGACGAGGAGCAACATTTTGGGGCTGCTGAGAAGGCGAGGCTTTCAGAACTAGCCAAGGGTGTCCATGTCCTTTGGATGAGCGCTACGCCAATTCCTCGGACGCTCGCGGCAGGTCTCGCGGGCTTCAGGGATCTCAGCGTCATTGCCTCGCCGCCCATTCAACGACTTCCGGTGGTCACGAAGGTCGCTCCGCTTTCGGATGCGGCTATTGCCACTGCATTGTTGCGCGAGCAAAGGCGTCATGGGCAAAGCTTCTTGATCTGTCCGCGTATTCAGGACCTCGACCCGATGTTGGCGCGATTGCAATCGGTGGCCCCGGATCTCCGCATCGTCTGTCTCCATGGCAAGTTGCCCGTCGACGAAATAGACGATCGAATGATGAGCTTCGTCGAAGGAGCGACGGACGTTCTGCTGGCGACCAACATCGTGGAGAGTGGTCTCGATATCCCGCGTGCAAACACGATCGTGGTCTGTTGGCCCGAAAGGTTCGGCCTTGCGCAACTCCATCAGCTCAGAGGAAGGGTCGGGCGTGGTGGGATACGTGCGTTTGCGTACTTGTTGACCAATTCAGGGGCGGAGCGATCCGAGAAGCGGCTCGCCGTTCTGGAGGAGTTCAACAGACCTGGCGCGGGTTTTGCCATCAGTGCACGGGACTTGGACCTGAGAGGAGCGGGGGACCTGCTTTCGGAGCGTCAGTCCGGCCATGTACAGGTGTTCGGACCGGTGCTCTACAGCCACCTTCTGAAATTGGCCTCAGAGAAAGCGGACGACAGAACAGGCGACCTGTGGGTGCCTGACCTGAATCTGCCCGGCGCGGACATGTTGCCGGCAAGCTACGTGCAGTCGGAGGCGGTCCGGCTGGAAATCTACGCCCGCGCCGCCAGGTGCCGAAGCGAAGATGAACTGAACGACCTGGAGGACGAGACCTCCCGTCGCTTTGGCAAATTGCCGCCGGCAGCCCGCGATTTCTTTGCCGCAGCAAGGCTCAGAATTGATTGCAGGCGAAGAGGAATTGTAAGACTCGATGTTGGACCGGAGGCGGTAGCCGCAACCCTGCTACCAGGAAGACTGCGGAGATCAAAAGGGCGATCGCTGCAACGCGACGGCGATCGGCTCGTCTATGTCAGCAAAGGTTGCGAGGGACCACTCAGAAAGGTCGAAGAGTTCCTCGACCTTCTGGACGAGTAATTGCGGCGACGGTTAATCATTTAACATGAGGGAAAATTGCTCATCTTGATCTGACCCCACCCGCTAAATCCGGAAACGGAGATTCCGAGCAGCCGTATCGCCTTCTTTGGCGGCATCAGGTGCTTGAGCAGGTCGAGAGCCAGGCTCGAACGATCATGTGTCAATGACGGCTACTGACCTGCAAGCGAGTGATCAATTCAAAATCGGAAAACTTCACCTTGAGCGTCGCCGTCCGACCCCGCGCGCCCGTGGTCTCAAATTGGCGCCACACCTTGTCGACCAACGGCTGTAGTTCGAGCGCCAGAGCGTCGTAGTGTGAATAAGCTTCCAAGAGTGACCCCTCCACCGCTCGGTATATCAATAGCTTAGCTCGCCGATCGGCGTCCGCACCCCACGCCGATTAACAGGTAGCGGTCATATTTGATTTCGTGGAGCCAATCCGGGCCGTCATGGACGCTCGTTGATTTGGTGGGGAAGCAGAAGTCGAAGATGGGTTGCATAGGAGAGAAAACGCTGGAACTGCTTGAAAAATAGGCAATCGCACCGAAATTTGCGAATCCAAAACGTCACATTTGACCATTAAAATCCGGGACGGGTAACCAAGGGGGAATAGCTTTCTGTGGGCTGGGTTCGAGGATCAGTAGGGTTGTTGAGTATGTCTCTGCAGTTCCACCAAGTCGTCGAGAACATGGACGTATGGAGCGCGAGCGGCGCTGACATTTCGTTCGTCATCACATTTGCCAGTCCGACCGGTCCCGGCTTCCACGGGCGTCGTGGCTTTCTTGCATCGTGGCGGCCGATGTATTCGAGCATAGGCGCGGTCAAGCTCACCGGGTCACCGTTCAACACCTTCGCTGACGCCGAGGGGGCCTGCAACACAATGCTTCGGATATTGGAGGGGACCGCAAGAGCCGGTAGCGCGGCTCAAGCAACCGACGCAGCACCGCTTTCGGTAAATTTCAGATAGGTGCCGCTCTCGTGCCGCCAAAGCCAGCCCAGCGCCATGGCGCGCTCGATCCCGGCGCGGAAGTGCTCGGCCGCTGCCCGCAGCGGCCAGAAACGGCTCATTGACCCGCTCGATGAAGATACGACCATCTTGCACCGCTTCGACGCCGTTCGCTATCTCTACGATTTTGCGTCCGGCGGCATCGAGATCGGCGAGCGGGTGACTATCAACGAACTTCATGCCGCTGCGCGATCTTCCTTGTCCGCGCTGCGCATGATAGCGTCGCGGAAACGTCGGGGCGCTGATCCCGGCAGGCAAGATCGAGAGAGGCGAGCGCAAGCGAACTTAAACCCTATTGAGATCGGCTCCAGCTGAAGCTATCTCGATTACTTTTCGACAGTGCGGATTCCCGCTGGGCCGCCCGGGACCTTTATCTGGCCGGTCACCTTCAGCGACTTGCCGTCGAAGCTCAGCACGTCGAGCGCCTTGTCGAGCATGGATTGCGCCAGCAGTGTCTTGCCATCGTTGCTCCAGACCACCCCTTGACCCCAACCTCCTACCTTCGCCTCGGCCGCGAGTGTGAGTTTGCCTCCCTCGACGCGGTAGACCATGACCACGCTGTGATCGTTGTAGGATTGGTGGGACTTCGGCTTGTTCGAGCCGTTCTGGATCATCACTGCCACGTGAGAGCCGTCGGGCGAGAAGGTTACACCTTCGGGGATCTGTCCGACCGAGTGTGACTCCACGATACGGGGTGGGTTCTGTTTCAGATCGATGACGCTGATGATGTCGGTGTCGCCCTGGCCACCGCCTTGATTGGTGAGCACGGCGAGATCACCCTTGGAGCTGATCGAGATGCTGTAGGGGCGGATACCGCCGACCATGTAGGCCTTTGTGTCTTCCACCTTCGAGCCGTCGACCGACAGCACGGAAATGCGGTGATCGCCGTCGCGGGTGACGAGCGCACGCTTGCCATCAGGGAGGAAGGCCACGTGGCTCGGGCCGGATTTGGCGTCGCCAAGCTGAATCTTGCCGGCCGGCGTCAGGCTCTTGCCGTTGACGGTGAGGATGGACACCGTGCCCTCACCGCGGTTGGTCACCAGCACCAGTTTGCCGTCTGGGCTGAACGAAACACCCGAGGGCGAGACACCCAACTCGAGCGTGGCAATCACCGTCGGCGGAGAGGCTTTGAGGTCAATGGTGCTCAGCCGGTTGTCGGGGGCAGTCTTTTTCGGATCGGACGGATCGATCTTGGTCGTCGCCACCACGAGCGCAATGCTCTCGTCGGGGGCTACCGCCACGCTTTGCGGCGGCCCGACCACGGAGCCTGGCGCATCGAGTTGGCCGATGACCTTGGGTGGCGACACGCCGAGATCGATAATGGTCACGTTATCCGGCGACGGGTTTTCGACGATTTTGTTGACGCCGTCGACGTTGATGACTTTGGTATCGTTCGACGACACGGCTAGCTGGGCGCTCGCCGGGGTTACAATTGTGAAGGCAGAGAGGCATAAAGCCGGAACGCTAATGCTTTGGACGCAAGCTTTCATGGCTATTTCCTCCCTTGAGCGGCCGATCTGACGTCGGCCGTGCGGGGGCATGGTATACGAAGCGCCCCCTAAGATACAGGCTGATAGCAAACAGGTGGCAATGTCCGCTTTGGGTGTGCGCCGTGAAAAGGTGGCGCTTTCCAGTGGGTGTAATCCCACCCGGCAACCGCTCCAGCCGGAAGCAATCGGAGCAGTCATGAAGCTAACGAAATGGCTGAAGGCCTCTGGTTAGCGTGTCACGATATACGGTGACAGCGCGAGTGTGCAGGCTGTAACGCGAGTGAACGCCGAGTAGCGACGAAGCGGAGTAATGTCCGTGGACCCAAGGGGCCCTGCCATTTGCGATGTCTCCAACATAAGGAAGGCAAGGACGAGATGACAAAGCCGTCCATCGATTTGCAAGACCTGAGGCGGAGACTATACGTCAAGGCGAAGGCTGAACTTTTTTGGGGACTCTATGTCCACGTTTGCAAGATGGAGACGCTGCGCGCAGCGTATGACATGGCCAGCGCACTCCCGATTTCAAATGGCGCGTGCGCGGCTGATCTTCCGCTTCGAATAAGGCCCGCAATGCATCGCGAGGGGCCATCGCCGTCGCAGCAGCGTAGGCAGCTTTTCGAATGGTTTTTGGAATTCTTGAGGGAAAAAAATTCGTACTAGCAGCGCCGGAATTACAAATCCCAGAAGATGGGAAAAGCCCCAGACCAGGGAGCAGCTTCCAAGCCGGGGACCATTTCGCGGACGGCCCGGGGCGTGAGGGACCGCACTGAAACCAAAGCAATTTGCCTAAACGAAGGATCCAAAGAGATCTGTGCTCTCGGCGGGTAACATTCGCTTACGGAGCAAGTCGACCGTCGCCGTGAGATTGTCGCGCCTTACGCGGAGCGCGAGAGCATTGCTGGAGTATGCAGGATTGGCGACGTCTTTAACGCCGGTCCCCTCCTCTTCGTTGGCGATATCGATTGTCAAACTATCGATCGTCGCAAGCAGCCTTCCGATAATAGTTACCAGTTTTCGCTCGCGGTCGGATGTTTCAAAATGGGAAAGTTGCTTCATAATGGTTCTACGTGATGTTTGGAATCAGGCCAAAAACGCGGTCGTATCGGCAATTGTGGTGTGTCCTGCAAAGGTTAGGCCGGCAGACGCAAAAGGAGACTGTGGGGATCGCGACAGGCGGCAAGCCTTATCAGGCTTCTACCGCGTTGATTGAAGGCCGGTAGTAACGGCGCGCCCCGCAAGGCATCGAGAAGAACCTCGCGCACCAGGCGCGCATGTCTTCCACGAAGCGGCGCGCGACGGCGGGCGGTAGTTCTATCGGCTTACGAGACATGAACCGAACGTAAGTGGTCGGGCGATTGCGAATCCGATCTACGTACCCGTCGCCTTCCCGGCCGAGATAACGATTTCGATATCGCCGGCCAATCTGCGGAGATCAAACGCGAGCCTTTCGAAGAGCTCGCGTTTCTTACGATCGGTTGCCAGCTTGGCGACGAGCTCGCAGTCTTCAGCTTCAGCGAGCAATTCTTCAAGTTTTGCTTGCAGGTCTTTCATCGGCGGAGCCATGCGGACCATCGGGATCGTTGCGGCCTAATGATTTCGGCCAAGCGTTTCGCACCGGCATCCTGGAAATCGACGTAGGTGCACCGTCCCAATTTTGCGCAAGCGATCATCTCATCAGCGATTTGTTTGCGTATTTCGGGGGTGTCCTTATTCGCTGGGATTTTCTTACAGACAAAATCAAGAGCGGCCGTCATGTTCGCAAGCGTGCTTTGATCAAACTCGATCAACATCGCTGACTGTGCCTCCGGGCACATCGCATCAGGCGGTAGTCCCCGCCGAATCTCTTCATTCAATGAGGGAAGTTTGCAATACGCCTGCTATCGCGTGCAAGCACCCTAAGATTGATCCGGCACCGCCGCGAAGAAGGCGCGCGTGTGAGCGACGAGGCGACGCTACTTCCGCTTCGTCGTTTCTCAATAGGTGGCAGATTTTCGCGAGCGATAGGGAATCGCAATCGCGCCGCACGTTCGTCTCGGTCCGCTCGCTGGAACACACTTTCGTTGCGTTCAAACTTGGCTAGTTCATCGACTGTCCGCATGAAATGTTCGCGGGGCGTCTTTCCAATCCGTGTAGCCATAATCCGCATCCCAGAAAGCCCTTACGATACTGTAACAAGGGAGCGAGTGCTAGGATCGATGCAAAAACGCAAAACCCCGGCATTAGGCCGGGGCCGCGGAAGCCGCTAGCGTACATCCGGCCAGCAACCTCATGAGAAATCTTGCACTATGTTCTTGAAGGAACTGTGACTTCGGATGCCACGAATGTGGCGCCTTGGGCGGTCCCCCGTCCGTCGCGCGCCGGACCTAACCGGGGCTAGTGTGTCTGACGTGGCCGGCTAAGAAACAACAATAGAGACTGCCCAAGTTAAAAAGTTCGGCAACAACGTCATTGCGTTGTCTCATCGGCGTGCGTTCATGAGCGGGCGTCGGACCCATTTACGACGCGAGCCCCCGGAACCCTGCTTCGAGCCTCCCCGCACGAGTGGGTCTTTCATCTGGGCAGCCATACCTGCGCCGCTTACGCCTCACCGGCTTTCCGACCGGCACATCTGTGCGACGTCGATATCTGCCGCGGTGAATGACTGCCTTTCTCATATGAGTGCTTGCACGCTGTGCTGTGCGGTCGACCCCAAAAAGTATCCCGGTGACCCATCTCGCGCTCGGCGTAATCGTCGATCGCCACCTTAATCGCCTCGAGCAGCATCAAGCTTCCGAGCGCACGTGGAGTCCGCATAAAGAAACTCGGTACGGGTGTCGGGATCCGGAACGAATTTTCCTTGAACCAGGCCAGCTAGCCAACCAGGCGGCTTAGTGGACGCTCTTGATGGCGATGATAGCGTCGGCGCGATTTACGAACCTAATGAGAGCCCGTACTTTGGTAGCCGCATCTTCCCATCCATTGGCTTGCCAACCGGCGATGGAGCCCAAGTCTTGAAGATCATTTAGATGGACCGCGAGTTTATTAAGACCCACGAGTCCGGGGCGGGACAATGTAAACGTACACAAAAACCCGCCACCCTGAGGGATAGGCTCGGGATCAGCAACGAAGTCCGCCCTAGCCGTACCAATGGCCGGTGCAGAAGCATCGTTGGTCGCTTGGGGAACCGAAGTGCTAACTTCGTCAGACGGACCTGCCGATTTGTCGGCTGGGACAGGAGCTGGTGGGGCTTGCTGCGTCCTCCTAGTAGCTTTTGTATTCCTTTTGCGCCGTGCTGGCTTTGCCGATCCTTCGCGTGATACGTCGATCAGGGAATCTTGCTTCGACTGCTCTGTTTGCTGTTGGGTCTCTGTTTGAGACCCCTGTGCCTCGGCCAACTTGGCTTGGCGAGAAGTTGCGTTCTCGACCACGTCGGTAAGTTCGTCCCTCGCTACGCTCGCCATGTAAACCATCTCCTCTATTCGAAGCAAAAGGATGTAACAGCGAAAAGGGTTCGAAAAATGACACGGCAATCTCGCTCGCGTTGGCGCAGTCGCAGAGGCGCAAGATCGCGACTAGCGGCGAGCGGCGTTGGCAATTGAGCAGAGGAGGCCGTTTTTGGTTTGTGCAGTTTCAACCCGGTGTCCGACCGTGCGGAGGCGGAGGCTTGGCCGATGCGCCCGCGCAGCCGTCCGTAGCAGACGATCGGCCAGTGCCTCCGTGGCGGACTTGACTGACTGGAGGTCGAGTGTAGCGATGGTTCCTTTGCGGTCCGGTGTGCGCTTTGCGTTTCGATCGGAAAACGGATCAGACAGCCACCCTTGGGGCAGGCTAGCAGTCCATGACCACGATCCGTTCCCGATCCTCGAGATTTTTCTCAAAGCTGCAATCGTCTCTGGCTGGTCATCGTCGTCGACGAAGTCTACCCCGCGATTGGGAGGAAATAATTGAGATCGCCGCCCGTGAAGCTACGGCGACCACTCGGGTGCGGCGGCGCGCCGTAATAGGCGCGCTGAAGCAAGGTCAGTTCCGACATGCACCGCTGCATCTCGGCGAGATCACCGGCCCGGCGGGCCGCCTCGCATCGCTGGTCGATCCTGGCTTCGGCGACGACAAGCTGTGACTTTGACATGGAGAGTGCTCCGGGTTGGGAGCCAGTGTTCCGCAAGTGGTAAGCCGACGATACCAACTCGCGACGCACCACCAAGCAGATGGAACCCATCGCCGGAACGGGTCCCAGATTTGGGTCCCAGACGAGAGGGTAAAGACAAGCTTGGAGCCATCGCGCCAGTAGCGGCCCCGGCGGGCTCAGAGGGTCCGTTTAGGATTTGGAGGACGCCATTGCGGCCTACCGCATCGCGTGAACGCGCGGTCGAGCGCCGGAGGCAAGGTCACCATGGTCTCGATGCAGGCCGGGATGGATTGAGCGAAATCGTCGACGGTGTCGCCGTTGGCCGCGCCGCATGAGAGCGGATCAAGGAGAAGTCGCACAATCCCGGAGCGATTGGAACGCAAAGTTATCCCCAGGGCGCGAACCCATAGAATCCGGAGGCGTCAGCGAGCGATGATATTGCCGACTGGTTGCTGTAGGTTATTTCCAGGGTGATTCACGATGAGTGATTGAGGCTGCACAGGGAGAGAAGCTTATGAGTAGCTTCAGTGAGCAAGACCCCCTCGACCCCGACGATCCTGAGCTCGACTACATGCCTCTCCGGTTGAGCGAAAGAGCAGCGAAGCTAGGACTATCCGTCTCGCAGGGAGCTAGATCGGAGCCCATCAGGTCGTCCCCAATCTCCCGTCCCGCCTCGCTCGATCCCCAGCGGATTAACGACCCTGCTAGCCGCACGCGCGACTTGGACCGGCGAGCCGCGCTGTTAAGCGTTGCTGCTCGCGTCGCGGCGGTCGCTGGCGTCGCGGCGGTCGTGGCGTTGCTGTTCGTCATCATGAAGCCTGTCTCACTGCAATCGGTCGCCGGTCCAACCCCTTCCGACATAACGGGATTGACGAGCACCGCTCCGCCTCAGTCCAGCCAAAGAGACGTTGGATTGAAGGCCGCGCTCGCAGAGTTCAAAACGCTCCTCGCGTCACCGCCCAGCAAGCCTGCTACTCACGAGCAGTCCCAGCAGTTGCTTCAGCGCTTTTTGCAATGGCGTAAAGAAGTTGACACGACCGAAACATCTCAATAGTGGACCGACAAACTGGCGCAGCCCTGCGCTGGGCGAGACGGGCAATCTATGTCGCAAGGCTCGCCCATGCGTTGCCCGCTGCTTTCGATCTCCTCGGATCGGTACGCTAACGGACGGCGGCGGTCGCCACTTTAATTGCTGCGATGATCGGGCATCGTGCCGCCGTCGGCGACATAGAGATCATTGTGGCACGCTGCGAGCTTGCCGTCGGCATTGTTCGGTGCCTCGAGCGAGCCGCCTCGGCGATAGGAGCGATCGGCCGCTGCGACGCTGCGACTTCAGCCTCCAGCCGATCTATTAGCGGCAGCACAGTTTGCGCAGGGCGCATCAAGCGATGCTGAGATCAAAAGCACAGATTTGCTGGTGCTCGCCCCGTCTCGCGCTGTAGGCCGCGATCCGCAGCGAAAGCGATCTGATCGAGCTGCTTCCTCCAGGCCCAATCGCGATGTCCGCTTCACCCCGAGGAACCGACGTTGTCAGCGCAGTTGGTTGGGTCCGTTTCGTGCCCAACGAGTGACATCATTCGAATACTTCGCCGGCGCGTCGGCACTGCTAGGAGCCTGTCCGAATAGTGGCTGTTCAATTCTGAGCGAGTTTGATTTAAGCTTGGACTATGAGCAAGTATTTTCGACCCTGGAATATCGATCAGACGCTGCTGTTGCCGCCGAATGTGCAGGACTTTGTGCCGAAAGGCCATGTCTCGCGGTTTATCGTTGAGCTGGTGCGGGAGAGCCTTGATCTCAAGGAGATCACGGGCAGCTATGTGAGCGGTCTCGGGCAACCGCCGTTTGACCCGCGGATGATGGTGTCGCTTCTGCTGCACGGCTATGCGAGTGGGCTGTATTCGTCGCGGCGCATTGCCAGGGCCTGCCGCGAACGGGCTGATTTTGTGATGATTGTGGCGCTCGATCCGCCGGACTTCCGGACGATCAGCGACTTCCGCAAGCGGCATTTGAAGGCGCTCGGCGCGCTGTTCCTGCAGGTTCTGAAGTTGTGCGAGACAGCCGGGCTGGTCAAACTCGGCCACGTCGCGCTGGATGGCACGAAGATCAAGGCGAACGCGTCGAAACATAAGGCGATGAGTTATGAACGCATGAAGAAGCGCGAGGCGGAATTGAAAGCCGAGGTCGCTCGGATGCTGGCGGCGGCCGGGGCGGCGGATGCTGAAGAGGACGAGACGTTTGGCAAAGACAAGCGCGGCGACGAGATGCCGGATTGGGTCGGCGACAAGGAGAAACGGCTGGTGAAGATCCAGCAGGCGATGGCGGCGTTGGAGGCGGACGCCAGGCTGGCGGCGGAGGAAGAGCGTCGCATCGAGGCCGAAAAGCAACAGCAGCGGCAAGCCGAAGGCCGCAAGAAGCCGGGCAAACCGGCGGCGCCGCCATCGGACGAGCCCGATCCCAAGTCGCAACGCAACTTCACCGATCCGGAAAGCCGCATCATGAAGTCGAAGGATGGCTTCGTTCAGGCCTATAATGCACAGGCTGCCGTCGACGCAGGCGCCCAGATCATTGTCGCGCACGAACTGACGCAGTGCGGCAACGATCAGGGCCAGCTGGTGCCCCTGATCGAGGCCATCGAGAACAATCTCGGCCGCAAGCCGGAGCAGGCCTCAGCGGACTCCGGCTACTGCAGCGAAGCCAATCTCGACGCGCTCCAAGCACACGGCGTCGACGGCTATGTCGCGCCCGGACGCGCCAAGCACCCGACAGTCGCGAACGGAAAAATCGGCGGACCGCTGACCCAACGGATGCGAAAGAAGATCGATGATGGCGGCTTCGAAACGCCCTACCGATTGAGAAAGCAAGTGGTGGAACCGGTGTTCGGACAGATCAAACAGGCACGCGGCTTCCGCCAGTTCCTGTTACGGGGCGTCGAGAAAGTGCGTGCCGAATGGGCCATGATCTGCACCGCCCACAACCTCCTGAAGCTCTTCACCTTCGCAAAAAAGGAAGCCTGAGCCGGCTAACCTGCAACAAATGCTCGTCGCAACCCCTATCTGGACGGGCTCCTAGGAGAACCATTGCGCCTTCGATCGCCGCAGCGTAGTCGTCATCACCCTTCGAGGTTCGCGCGATCACACTCAGGCGGTCCA
>CAWJYQ010000028.1:0-196206 GCA_963847045.1 uncultured Alphaproteobacteria bacterium
GTGCTTGTTGCGAGTGCGATGATGTTGATGACGCATTGACCACCTCCGACGCTCAGTAGATCCGCGCCGTTCCGCACCCCGGCATTGATAGCTTTCGCGCCCTACATCATTTGGACGCCTCTTTTAGTTTGATGAATTTGGGAAAAACCGTGCCGCCCCAAGAGGCAAGCACATGGCTACCGCTGGTCATTTCCGCAGTCAATGATACCGGCAACGACGTCGCTGCGTGCATCGTCGTATGGGACGACAAGACAGCATACTATTTGCTCAGCACCCGCTCTTCCGATTCCGAAGCGAACAAGGCAAACACCGCGCTGTTTTTCGAAAGCCTGTCTCTCGCGAAGCGGCTCAGGCGCGATTTTGACGCGGATGGCTATGCCACTTTGCAAGCTGGCAGGTTTCTTTCGAAATTCGGCCTTCCGTTCTTGGTTCGCGCCACGGTTGAAAAGCGGGGAGCACTCTATGGGGCTCTCAAGCCCATCAAGGATTTTTTCATTCCCCCGCAAGCCTTGTAATCCAATTGCGGGTTCTGCAGACTGGCGGCCACCCCCGCGCTCTGCTATCTCTCCTGCAGGCTTCCGCGGCTAGCCGGATGCCAATGGTCCCGTAGCTCAGCCGGATAGAGCGGCGGTTTCCTAAACCGTAGGTCGGATGTTCGAGTCATCCCGGGATCGCCAGTTTTTCCGGCTGCTCTGCCGCTTGTTCCGCCGGCGCAGTGCTGACCAGCGGCTTGCCGACCCAGATCGCGAGAGCCGCGGCGATCAGGAACAGGCCCGCCTCGGCTGTGAACACCAGCGCGTAGGACAGCGATAGCGACGGCAGCAGGTGGCGCGTCGCATCGCTCGCCAGCGTGCCGAGGAAGCCGCCGGTTCCGAACGAGACCGCCTGCGACGCGCCCCAGATTCCCATCCGCGTGCCCTCGCGATTACGATGCCCCGCGCCGACCAGATTTATCATCGCGCCGATCGCGGCGATGGCGAAGACGCCGTTGGTGATCCCGAGCAGCATCATCGAGGCGCGCAGCGGAAAGCCGGGGCCGACGATGGCGGCCGCTGCGATGTTGAGCAGCGCCAGTGCGGATGCGAGGCTGCCGCCGACGATCCATGGCGTCGTGCGCGTCCGCCACGCCGGGATCAGCCAGTTGAGCGCGGGCACGAGCGTCATGCCGATCAGTGCGCCCGCATGCTGAAAACCGGCGAGCTTGGTGGTCTGGCCCGGCGTCATGGCAAACACCGCGCCGGCAAACGGCTCCAGGATCAGGTCCTGCGAGCTGTAGGCGAGCATCGAGATGAAGATGAAAATCGCAAAACGTCTCGCCTGTGGCTCGCGCAGGATTTCCACCAACTCGTTGCGGAAGGTGGATGTTGGCGGCTGCGTTTGCACCGCGCGGCTGTCGCCGTTCGCTCCACTGCCTTCGATGTTCCACACGCCGATCAGCGTGAACATCATCGCGATCACGGATATCGTGGACGAGACGGCAATGAGCCTTGTGCCGGAGAACGGATCAAGGGCATGACCTGCCGCAGCGCTGGTCGCGATAAAACCCGTCACCATCATGATGTAGGCGATGGAAGCGGCCGCGCTGCGACGCGAGGGCTCGGTGCGTTTGGCGAGCAGCACCAGAAGCGATGTGCCGGCCGCGGAGACGCCGACGCCGATCATGACGAAGGCAACGACGGCGAGCGCAATGCCAAGGAAGAGGTGGCTCGCCATCCAGGCGGTCGCGACCGCCGCAAGCGCGCCGCCGGCGGCATGCAGCGCCATGCCGCCGATGATCCATGGCGTACGGCGGCCCCCGATGTCGGAGCCATAGCCGAGCCGCGGACGCAGCACCTGCATCGCGTAATGCAGGCCGACCAGGAAGCCAGGCAGCATCGAAGGCAGCGCCAGCTCCACCACCATGACGCGGTTGAGGGTTGCCATGGTCAGAACCGTCACCGAGCCGAGCGCGGTCTGCACCAGGCCGAGCCGGACGATACCGAGCCAGGAAAGCGGCGGCGGAGAGCTCGTCAATGACGCGATACCATCTTGCAGTCGCCCTCGCTGGACCCTGACTCGTACGGCGTCATGATGACATGCGAGCCGGTCCTGTAAAGTGCCATCAACTCCGCAGGCGTGAGTTGCGATTTTGTCGCGCGCGGGCGATGCTCGCGCGATGACAGAGCTTACCCTTCAGGTCGGAAGCGCGGGCGCGGTCTCCGCGCTGCTGACGATTCCAGCCCAACCGCGCGCCTGCTTTGTGTTTGCGCACGGCGCGGGCGCAGGCATGACTCATGCGTTCATGGCGGCGGTGGCGTCTGGGCTCGCTGAACGTCACGTCGCGACGCTGCGCTATCAGTTCCCCTATATGGAGAAAGGCAGCAAGCGCCCCGATCCGCCGGGCATCGCACATGCCGCCGTGCGCGCCGCAGTCGCCGCCGCCGCGCAAGCCTGTCCCGGCCTGCCGCTGATCGCGGGCGGTAAATCCTTTGGTGGGCGGATGACCTCGCAGGCTCAGGCGAAGACGCCGTTGGCGGACGTTGTCGGCCTCGCCTTTTTCGGCTTTCCGCTGCATGCGGCAGGAAGGCCTTCCAGCGATCGCGCCGATCATCTCGCGGACGTGAAGATCCCGATGCTGTTCCTGCAGGGGACCAACGACAAGCTGGCGGAGCTTGAGCTGCTGAAGCCCGTGGTGAAGAAGCTCGGCGCCCGCGCGACGCTGCATCTGGTCGAGGCCGCCGATCATTCCTTCCATGTGCCGGCGCGCTCGGGCCGCAAGGATGCCGAGGTGATGAGCGAAGTGCTGGATGCCTTTGTCGCGTGGTTTGCCGCCATGCGTATTTGAGCACATCCTTTCCAAAGTCGCAGGACGTGCCTTGCTGGCGCCCATCGGCGGATCGTGCAATGGTCCGGCCGCGAATGAAGTCTTCGGAGAATTTGGAATGCTTGATGTGAGGGAGGCTTCGGTGACGGCACCGGCCGCGGCGCCGGCGCAATGGACGAGCGAAACGGCGGCGGCGATCTATCGCCTGCCGTTCAATGATCTCCTGTTCCGCGCGCAGTCGCTGCACCGGCAGCATTTCGACCCGAACCGCGTGCAATTGAGCCGGCTGCTCAACATCAAGACCGGTGGCTGCCCGGAGGATTGCGGCTATTGCAGCCAATCGTCGCATCATGCGACCGGGCTTGCTGCCTCGAAACTGATGGATGTGGAAACCATCGTCGCCGAGGCGCGCAAGGCGAAGGAGAGCGGTGCGACGCGCTATTGCATGGGAGCGGCGTGGCGCAACCCGAAGCCGCGCGACATGGACTCCGTCGTCGGGATCGTGGGCGCGGTGAAGGCGCTCGGATTGGAGACCTGCATGACGCTGGGCATGCTCGACCGCGGGCAGGCGGATCGCCTGAGCGACGCCGGCCTCGACTATTACAACCACAATATCGATACGTCGGAGCGCTATTATCCGAAAGTCATCTCGACCCGCAGTTTTGCCGATCGTCTCGAGACGCTGGAGAATGTCCGTCAATCCGGCATGAAAGTCTGTTGTGGCGGCATTCTGGGCATGGGTGAAAGCGAGCAGGATCGCATCGACATGCTGGTCACGCTGGCCAATTTGCCAGAGCCGCCCGAGAGCGTGCCGATCAATATGCTGATCCCGATTCCCGGCACCCCGCTTGCCGAATCCGATTCCGTCGGGCCGATCGAATTCGTCCGCGTCATAGCGCTGGCGCGCATCATGATGCCGGCCTCCTTCGTGCGGCTTTCCGCCGGCCGTTCCGCGATGACCGACGAGATGCAGGCGCTCTGCTTCTTTGCCGGCGCAAACTCGATCTTTGTCGGCGATACCTTGCTCACAGCCGGTAATCCCGAGGACGCCGCCGACCGCAGGCTGTTCGATCGTCTTGGCCTGCAGGCGCTTTGAAAGGGACGCGATGACCCACGACGCCATCAAGGACAACGTCAAGGTCTGCATGTTCGACCAATACGGCACCGTGGTCGACATGCAGGGCGGACTCGTGGCGATCGCGACGCCGTTCCTGAAGGCGAAGGGTTTTGCCGGCGATCCCAACTCCTTTGTCACCTGGTGGCGGCGCACCCATTTCGAGAATTCAATGATCGATGCGCTGCTGCATCGCGAGCACACGCCCTATCGCGAGATCGGTCATCGCGCGGTCGCGCATGTGATGGACCGCGCCGGCATCCCGCACACCAGGGAAGAAGTGCATACTCTCGTCGGCGAGATCGAGAAGCTGAAACCGTTCCCGGAAGTGCCGGCGGCGCTGGCAAAGCTGCACACGAAGTACAGACTGGTCGTACTCTCCAACGGCGATCCGGACATGCTGGAGACGGCGAAGCGATATCATCAGATTCCGTTCGACCGCGTCATCTCGGTCGCAGAAGCCGGCTCCTTCAAGCCGCATGTCGCAACCTACACTAAGGCGGCCGAGCTGCTCGGCTTGACGATGGATCAGATCCTGTTCGTCGCCAACCACGCCTTCGACTGCATCGGCGCGAAATCAGCGGGCATGCGCACCGCCTTCATCGACCGCCGTTCGCGCCCCTTCGGCGAGACGCCGCATCAACCGGACATTCTCGTGCCGACCGTGAAGGATCTAGCCGACGCGATTGTTTAGTCTTGCTGCGTCGCCAAATCCTCATGGTGAGGAGGCGCGTATGCGCCGTCTCGAACCATGAGGCCCCGCTGGTGGCCTCATCCTTCGAGACGCGGCGAAGACGCCGCTCCTCAGGATGAGGGGGTAGAGTTCGCCATGGCGCGGTCGGACCTAGCCTGCCTGCGGCCCATAGATCTTGTCGCGGAGCCGTCGCATGCCCGACAGCCAGCGGTCGCGGTTTTGCGCCTTGCGCTGCATGTATTCCTGCACGGCCGGGTGCGACAAAATCATGAAGCGCTCTGCCTCCATCGCCTCGATCACCATGCGCGCCACTTCGCTCGGCTGCAGCACGCCGTCGACCCGCGCCGCGCTCGGCCCGGGCATGGTCATGCCGGTTTGCACCGATTGCGGACACAGCACGGAAACGCGGATGCCGCGGTCGCCATATTGAATGGCGAGATGTTCGGCGAGCGCCACCGCCGCGTTCTTGGTCACGCCATAGGGCATTGAATTAAGCGAAGCCAGCAGGCCCGCAGCGGATGCCGTGTTGAGAAGATAGCCGGAGCCGCGCGCCAGCATCTTTGGCACCAGCGCGCGCGCTGCGAACACATGGCTCATGACATGCACGCGCCAGCTCACGTCCCAGTCGGCATCGGAGGCGCTTTCCTGTCCCTTGCGCGACAGGCCGGCATTGGAGAAGAACACGTCGACCGCACCATATTTCGCTTCAGCCGCCGCGATCAGCGCCTTGATATCCTCTTCCAGTCCGACATCGGCGGTGACGGCGAGACCGTCGATGTCGCCCGCGACCTGGGCGAGCCGGTCGCGCGAGCTTCTGAGGTCGGCCACCACGACCCCGCGCGCGCCGGCCTCGGCAAAGGCTCGGGCGGTGGCTTCGCCGATGCCGCTGGCGCCGCCGGTGACGACGCAGACCTTGTCCTTGATATGCATGTTCTTGTTTCCTTATCCCGGCTGGTAGAGACCCTTGTCACGCGCCCGCTGGATCGCGAGCCCGGCGATCAGATCGAGCATCGGCGTCGACAGATCAGCGGCGCGCGCGAATGCGGCAGGCGCGCGCACCAGCACGTCGATCTCCATGGCGCGGCCGAGCTCGTAATCCTGCAGGATGGATGGCTTGTGCTCGGGCGCCGGGCCTGAGCGCGTCACGCGCTTCACACGGGGGATGCAGCTCTGGCCCACCGCATTGGCTTCATCAAGGAGTCGCGGAATCACGTGTTGCAGCGCCGGTTCGTCGCGGACGCCGCGCGCGGTCTGTCCGGTCAGAAGGCACAGCACCGACATCGACATGTTGGTGAGGAGTTTCGACCAGATGGTTTCGCGGATCTGGGCGGTCGGCGCCGAGGCGATCTTCGCGCTTTCCAGCAGCGCACGCAGCTTGCCGATGCGTTCGCTGGCGCGATCGTCGCATTCGCCGATCAGGAGCATGTTGCGCTCCGGCGAGAGGTTGGCGACCACGCCCGGCTCGATCACCTCGTTGGAGGAGAAGATTACGCCCCCGATGATGCGCGGCTTCGAAATCGCTGCGCGCAACGCGCCGCCGGGATCGAGAAAGGCAAGATCGGGCGGGGCAGGGTGATCGGCGCCAAGGCCGATGTCGTACCACCAGGGAATCCCATTCTGCGCGAAGATGACCGGCGTATCGTCGCCGAGCAGCGGCTTGAGTCCGGTTGCGAGGCTCGCGACGCCGGTCGCTTTCAAGGTACTGATGACGAGATCCTGCGGCCCGAGCGCCGCCGGATCGTCGGAGGCCTTCACCTTCGCGTGGGTCTCGGTGCCGCCGACGCGCAGCGTCAGCCCCCTGGTTTGGACCGCGGCAAGATGCGGCCCGCGCATCACGCAGGAAACGTCATGGCCGGCCTCCGCCAGCCGCACCGCAAAATGGCTGCCGACGGCGCCCGCGCCGAAAATGCATATCCGCATCGTGTGGATGTCCTGTCAGGCGTGGTAAGAGGGACCCAGTTTCAAATAAACTTGCGTGGGGTGCAACCAGTCACGCCCCGCGTAAAAGGAGGATGCCCATGATCACCGCCATCGTCCGCTTCAAGCTGCCCGCCAGCATCGATGCCGCCAAGGCGGAGGAACTGTTCAAGGGCTCGGCGCCGAAATATCAGCGGCTCAGCGGTTTGGTACGCAAATATTATCTGTTCGACGCCGAAAGCCACACCGGCGGCGGCTGTTATCTCTGGGAGAGCCGCGAGGCCGCCGAGCGCCTCTACAACGCCGAATGGCGCAAGATGATCACCGATCGCTATGGCAGCGCACCCGAGATCAGCTATTTCGAGACACCCGTGATCGTTGATAATTCGCAAGGCAACGCGACCCTGGACGCCGCAGAATAACGCGGCTGAAGCAGGGATATCGACGAAGTAGGGATATCGACCATGTCAAACTCGGTTTTGTGGGACCTCGACACGCGCGGGGTCGCCACCGTCACCTTCAACCGTCCCGAGGTCAACAACGCCTATGATGGAGGTCTCATCCACGGCGTGCTCGCCGCCATGGAGGAGCTCGGCAAGAAGCCGTCGCTGCGCGTCTTGATGCTGAGGGGCAATGGCAGGCATTTCCAGGCCGGCGCCGATCTGAAATGGATTAACGGCGTGCGGCCCAAATCCCCCGAAGAGAACGAGGCGGTGTCTCAGGCGACTTTCGAGGCCGTGCAGCGGCTCAACCGCCTGCCGATCCCGACGGTGGCGCTGGTGCAGGGCGGCTGTTTCGGCGGCGGCACCGGCATCATCTCGGCCTGCGACGTCGTGATCGCGGCCGACGATGCGCTGTTCTCGATCACCGAAGTGCGCTGGGGGCTGACGGCGGCGATCATCATTCCGCAACTCTGCGATTCCATCGGCGTGCGCCAGGTCCGCCGCTATGCACTGACCGGCGAACGTTTCGGTGCCGAGGAGGCGCGGCACATCGGCCTCGTGCACGAGGTGGTGCCGCCGGCCGAGCTGGAAGCGGCCGGCGCCAAGATCGTCACGCAGTTGCTCGCCAACGCGCCCGACGCGCTTGCCGAGACCAAGCGGCTTGCGATGGAAAGCTCGTTCGGCGGCATGGCGGTGGACGATGCCGCCTATGCGCGGCTGGTCAAAATGCACGCAGCCAAGCGGCAGACGAGGGAGGCATCCGAAGGGCTTGCCTCTTTCGCCGAGAAGCGCGCGGCGAATTGGGCAGGCGGGGCGTAACGCCTGCTCTTGCCGCGTCGGCGAAAATTCCCTAACCCCTGCAAAGCAGCCAGCGACGGGAACAGGGAACTTGCCCGCCAAAACCATCCAAGAGCCTGCGCGCGAAATTCCGGTCTACGGCGAATATGAGGTCGCCGTGCTCGGCGGCGGGCCGGCCGGGATCGCCGCCGCCGTGGCCGCCGCGCGTGCGGGGCGGCGCACGCTGCTGGTCGAGCGCTACGGCTTTCTCGGCGGCATGGGCACGGCCGCGGGCGTCACCAATTTCTGCGGGCTGCATGCCAACGTCCATGGCGAGATGTATCGCCTGGTGCAGGGCATCGCCTCCGACCTGCTGGCGCGCATCGATCGGCTGGATGGGCTGAACAAGCCGCATCTGATCCTCGGCAAGATTTTTGCGCAGGCCTATGACACTGCGGCCTACAAGATCGCGGCCGACGATCTGCTTGGCCACTACAAGGTCGACATCCTCTTCCACGCGCTCGGCGCCGGCGTCGTGATGCATGACGAGGCGCGCATCAACGCGCTGTTCGTAGAGACCAAGGCCGGGCGGCAGGCGATTCGCGCCGGCATCTTCATCGATTGCTCGGGTGACGGCGATCTCGCGGCCTGGGCCGGCGCGCCGTTCGAGGTCGGGGACGCGCATGGCCACATGCTCTATC
Source organism: uncultured Alphaproteobacteria bacterium (assembly GCA_963847045.1). Taxonomy (GTDB): domain Bacteria; phylum Pseudomonadota; class Alphaproteobacteria; order Rhizobiales; family Xanthobacteraceae; genus Bradyrhizobium. The sequence goes on from CAWJYQ010000028.1 coordinate 8,450, forward strand.
CCTCGATGATGTTCCGCCTCAACGGCATCGATCCCGCCAAGGCCGGCGATGCCTGGCGCACGATCCCGCAGCTGATGGAGCAGGCCGAAGCCAAGGGCACCCACAAATTCCCGCGCAAGGCCGCGATCGTGCGGCCACAGCGCTCGCAAATCGAGTGGCGCGTGAACTTCACGCAGCTTAAACGCAGCGACGGCAGCGCCATCAACGGGCTCGAGCCCGACGATCTCACCCGCGGCGAGATCGACGGCCGTCGCCAGGCGGTCGAGGCGTTCCAATTCCTGCGCACCGTGCCGGGTTTTGAAAAATCCTACATCGTCGATTTGCCGCCGCAGCTCGGCATCCGCGAGACGCGCCGTGTGGTCGGCGGCTATCAGCTCTCCGGCGAGGATGTGCTCGACTGTGCGTCATTCGACGACTCCATCGGCGTCAACGGCTGGCCGATGGAGGAGCATGTCGCGGGCGATGTGATCTTCAGGTTTCCGCCGATCCCGCAGTCGCGCGGCTATAACGAATTGCCCTATCGCATGCTGGTGCCTGAGAAGATCGACAATCTGCTGGTGGCCGGCCGCTGTGCCTCGATGACCCATGAGGGCCAATCGGCCGCGCGCGTCTCCGGCGCCTGTTTCGCGATGGGGGAGGCGGCGGGAACGGCCGCAGCACTTGCGCTTTCGGGTAATACTCCGCCGCGTGACATTGCGATAGAAAAGCTGCAACAAGCCTTGAAAGCGCAGGGCGCCTTTATCGGGCGCGACCAGGCGGTCCCGAAGGGCCTGTAAGCAAGACGGAGGAATACGAATGAAGGTATGGGCGCGCGCGGCGCTGGTGGGGTTGCTCGCATTGACCGCAGGCGCGGTGGCGCGCGCGGAGGAGCCGCTGAAGGCAAAGATCGGCGTGCTCCGCCTGTCGTCCTCGGCACCGGTTTTCATCGCACAGGACAAGGGCTATTTCCGCGAGGCGGGGCTCGATATCGAGCTCAAATTCTTCGACGCGGCGCAGCCGATCGCGGTCGCAACCACCTCTGGCAATGTCGATTTCGGCATCACGGCCTTCACCGCCGGCCTCTATAACCTCGCCGGCAAGGGCACGCTGAAGGTGATCGGCGGCATGAGCCGCGAAAAGGCCGGCTATCCCCTGATCGGCTATTTCGCTGGCAATAGCGCCTATGCTGCCGGGTTGAAGACGCCAAAAGATCTCGCGGGCAAGCGCATCGCGGTGACGCAGGTCGGCTCCAGCTTCCATTATTCGCTCGGGCTGCTCGCCGACAAATACGGCTTCAAGCTTGCGGATGTGAAGATCGTGCCGCTGCAATCGCTGTCGAATGCCGCCGCCGCGCTGAGGGGCGAGACCGTCGATGCGGCGCTGTTGCCGGTCTCGACCGCGCGAAAGCTGATGGATGATGGCGGTGCGAAATTGCTGGGCTGGGTCGGCGACGAGACGCCGTGGCAACTCGGCGCGGTGTTCGCCTCGCCCAGGACGCTCGCGAACAAGGCGCTGGTGACGAAGCTGCTGGCGGCGCTGGCGCGCGCCGACCGCGAATATCACGACGTGATTTTGGCCTCCGTGAAGGACGGCAATGCCGCCATCAACGACAAGACAAAGCCGCTGCTGGAAATCATCGCCAAGTACACCAACCTGCCGCTCGAACAGGTGGTCGGCAATTGCGCCTATATCGACGCGGGCGGCAAGCTCGACGTGAAGAACGTCGACAACCAGATCAAATGGCTGCAGGAGCAGGGCTTCGTCGACAAGGGTTTTGGCGCGGACGCCATCATCGACAAGGATTTCGTGAAGGCGGACTGACACTGGGATATTGCCGTAACCGTCATTGCGAGCGAAGCGAAGCAATCGATAGCGCGGCATAGGAACGCTGGATTGCTTCGTCGCTTCGCTCCTCGCAATGACGGTGCTTACGACGACAGATCGGAGACGAACTGCAAGATGGACCTGATCGCCGACCATATCCACCATAGCTTCGGTGCGCTCGAGGTGCTCGACGACGTGTCGTTCACCGTGAGCTCCGGCGAGGTGGTGGCGATCGTCGGCCCTTCCGGCTGCGGCAAGAGCACGCTGCTCTCGATCCTCGGCGGGCTGCTGCAGCCGGCCGCGGGTGCCGCGAAATGGCGCGGCGCGCCGCCGGCGGGCAGTCTCAACCCGCTCACCTTCGTGTTCCAGGATTTTGCGCTGCTGCCCTGGAGCACGGTCGAGGCGAATGTCGAATTTCCGCTCCTGCATGCATCGCTCACGCGGGCCGGGCGCGGCGCGCTGGTTGACGATGCGCTCCGCCGCACCGGGCTCACGGATTTTCGCGGCACTTATCCAAAACAGCTTTCCGGCGGAATGCGCCAGCGCGTCGGCATCGCCCGGGCGCTCGCGGTCAGGCCCGCGATTCTCCTGATGGACGAGCCGCTCTCGGCGCTGGATTCGCAGACCCGCGAACTCCTGCTGGAGGATTTCATCCGCCTGCTCGCCGATGGCGCGATGGGCGCGGTCTATGTCACGCATAATCTGGAGGAAGCGGTGCGGCTCGCCGACCGCATTGTCGTGCTGTCGCGCCGGCCCGGCCGCATCAGGGAGATCGTGCCTGTGACGATGACACGCGCCGAGCGGGGCGCGGCCGATGCCCGCGCCAAGCTGCTGGCGCTGCAGAACGAGCTGTGGTCGCTGATCCGCGTTGAGGCCATCGATGCCGAGCGCGAGGTGCAGCATGCTTGACCGCGCGCCACAGCCGGAGCAACAGGCAGAGGCGCGGCCGGTCGCGTTCCGCGGCGCCGGCTTTGCCCCGCGCGCCAGCCGCTATGCCGGCTGGATCGCGCTGTTGTGCGTCATTGTGGTCTGGCAGCTCGCCGGCAGTGCCGGGCTGGTCAATTCGCTGTTCCTGCCGACGCCGTCCGCGATCGTGCGCGCGATCTGGCAGCTCGCGGTTTCCGGCGCGCTCTGGCAGCACGTATCTTATTCGCTGATGCGGATTGGAACGGGCTGGATCCTCGGCACCATTGCCGGCATCGCCGTCGGTTTTGCCATCGGGCTGTTCAACCACGCGCGCGCGATCGGCATCACCTTCATTTCGGCGCTGTTTCCGATTCCAAAGATCGCGCTGCTGCCGCTCCTGATCCTCTGGCTCGGGATCGGCGAGGAGCCGAAGATTGCGACCATCGCGCTCGGGGTGTTCTTCTCCACCGCGATATCCGTTTATAGCGGCGTCGACGCTGTGCCGCGCAATTTGATCCGCATGGCGCAGAGTTTCAACGTGCCGTTTGAAACCATCGTGCGTAGGGTGATCTGGCCGGGTGCGCTGCCCTCGATCCTCGCGGGCTTTCGCATCACCGCCTCGGTGGCGCTGCTGCTCGTCGTCAGCGCCGAGATGATCGGCGCCGACCGCGGCATCGGCGCCTTCGTGCTGCAGGCCGGCAATCTCATGCAGACCGATCAGCTGCTCGCCGGCGTCGTGATCCTGTCGCTGTTTGGCCTGGCCGTCGGCAAGCTGATCAACTGGCTGGAGACGCGGCTGTTGCACTGGCGGTAAACAGTGTCGTCCCGGCGAAAGCCGGGACCCAACCACGGGATTTTGCTGTTGCGCGAAGCTGGGGCCACAGCGCCTCAATCGCTGAGGCCGGTGGGTATGGGCCCCGGGTCGCGCTTCGCTTGCCCGGGACGACCCATCCTACGCGTTGCCGCGGTCCTCGCGGAACAGATCGAGCTTCTGCTGCACCGGGCGGTCGGAGAAGGAAAACAGCACCGAATCTTCGTCGGCCTCGTGGGTGACCCAGTGCCAGCTCGGCGCCACGAACAGGTCGCGCGGTCCCCATTCGAAGGTCTTGTCGCCGATCCGCGTGCGGCCCTTGCCCTCGATCGCGGCAAACACGGTGGCATCGGTGGAGCGATAGCGCGCGGTCTTGAAGCCCTTCGGTAACAGCTGGATGAAGGTGCCGATGGTCGGCATCGCGAAGTCGCCGGTCTCGGGGTTGGAGAATTTCAACTTCAGCCCGTGGCAGGCGTCCCACTCGTCGCGCGCCTTGGCCTGTTCCAGTGCCTCGCGCGTGTAGCTGTAGGGATAGTTGAAGATCGGCGAGGTTTTTGATTTCCGCTTCTCGTCGAACGGGAGCAGATTGTGGCCGTAGCGCGCAAAGCTGTCGCCGGCCGGCTTGGTGATCTTCTGCTGGTCTTCCTTCAGGCCTTCCGCGAACGAGGCGTCAAGAAACTGCACGATCGGAATGTCGAGCCCGTCGAGCCAGAACATCGGCTCGCTGGTTTCGTTGGAATGGTCGTGCCAGGTCATCGAGGGCGTGATGACGAAGTCGCCGGGCTCCATCGCGGTGCGCTCGCCGTCGACCGAGGTATAGGCGCCATGGCCCTCGAGGATGAAGCGCAGTGCCGATTGGCTGTGCCGGTGTGCGGGAGCGATATCGCCGGGCACCACCATCTGGATGCCGGCAAACAGCGAGGTCGTCACCTTCGACTGCCCGCGCAGGCCGGGATTTTCCAGTATGAGAACGCGCCGCTCGGCCTCCTTGGCCGTGATCAGCTTGCCGGCTTCCGTCATGTAGTCGCGGATCATGTCGAACTTCCACAGATGCGGCCGGCAGGCGCTCTTCGGCTCCGGCGTGATGATGTCGCTCATCACGTTCCACAGAGCGGAGAGGCTCTCGCCTTCGATCTTCTTGTAAAACGCCTCGCGCTCCGGCGTCTTCAACACGGCTTCCATGGCAGCCTCCCGGTTGTTCTTTTCGATAGATTGACAGCATACTGACAATATGGATAGCGTCAACTCATCTCAGCGTCGTCATTCCGGGATGGTGCGTTAGCACCAGACCCGGAATCTCGAGTTTCCGGGTTCGCACTTCGTGCGCCCCGGAATGACGGGCAACTATAAAATTCGAGGGAGGTTCCGATGAAGCTGCACGGCTATTTCCGCAGCAGCGCGTCCTACCGGGTCAGAATAGCCTTGAATTTGAAGGGACTGTCCGTGGAGCACCTGCCGCACCACTTGCGCAAGGGTGATCAGCGCGCGCCGGCTTTCCTCGCCATCAACCCGCAGGGCCTGGTGCCGGCGCTGGAGGACGATCACGGCGCCGTGCTGACCCAGTCGCTCGCCATCATCGAATGGCTGGACGAGACCCACCCGGAGCCGCCGTTCTTGCCGAAGGATCCGCTGCGCCGCGCCAAAGTCCGCGCCTTCGCCCAGGCCCTCGCCTGCGACACCCATCCGGTGCAGAATCTGAAAGTATTGGCGCGTCTGCGCGAGCTCGGCGTGAGCGAAGACAAGGTCACGGCCTGGGCCGGCTGGGCCAACCGCGAGGGTCTGTCGGCCTGCGAAAAGCTGATCGCAAGCGAGCCCGGCCCGTTCTGCTTCGGTGAGGCGCCGTCGCTGGCCGATCTCTGCCTGGTGCCGCAACTCGCCAATGCGCGGCGTTTTGGCGTCGACGTCAATGCTTTCCCGCGGCTGTTGAAGGCGGAGGCCGCGGCGAAGGCGATGAAGGCGTTTAACGATGCCGCCCCGGACAAGCAGCCAGATGCCGAGTAAGCCGACACCCATCACCATGGACGCGGTTTACACCGCGCCCGGCTATCTCTTCCGCCGCATGCAGCAGATCGCGGTCGCGATCTTTGTCGAGGAATGCCGGGCGTTCGACCTGACGCCGGTGCAATACGCCGCGCTGATCGCGATCCACACCCACCCCGGCATCGACGCGACCCGGCTTTCCGCCGTGATCGCCTTCGACCGCTCGACGCTCGGCAATGTGATCGAGCGGCTGCAGGCGAAGAAGCTGATCGAGCGGAAACCGTCGCCGGAGGACAAGCGGGTCAAGCTGCTTTATCTGACGAAATCCGGTGCGGCGATGCTGCGCGCCATCATGCCCTCGGTCGATCAGGCGCAGGCGCGCATACTGCAGCCACTGAAGGCGGCCGACCGCAAGACCCTGATGGCGCTGCTCACGCAATTGGTCGACCTCAACAACGAGGCCTCGCGCGTGCCGCTTCGCGCCGAGGACGCGCTCGAACATCTCGGGAAGTCGGGCTGATGACGGCGCGCGGGCAGCCGATCCTGATTGCCGGCGGCGGCATCGGCGGCCTCGCCGCGGCGCTCGGGCTGGCGCAAAAAGGGTTTCGCTCGATCCTGCTGGAAAAGGCTTCCGCGCTCGGCGAGATCGGCGCCGGCATCCAGCTCGGCCCCAACGCCTTTCATGCCTTCGACTATCTCGGCGTCGGCGAAGCGGCGCGCAACATGGCGGTCTATATCGACCAGCTCCGGCTGATGGATGCGCTGACGGCGGAGGAGATCACCCATGTTGATCTCGGCGAACCCTTTCGCGCGCGCTTCGGCAACCCCTACGCGGTCGTGCACCGCGGCGATCTGCATGGCGTGTTCCTGAAGGCCTGTCGCGACAGCGAGCTGATTGATCTGCGCGTCAGCAGCGAAGTTATCGGCTACGACCAGGATGGCTCAACGGTGACGGCGCGGCTTGCCAATGGCGAGCGGATCGCCGGCTCGCTCCTGATCGGCGCCGACGGGCTGTGGTCCAATGTGCGCAAGCAGGTCGCCGCCGACGGGCCGCCGCGCGTGTCCGGCCACACCACCTACCGCTCGGTGATCCCGACCGAGCAGATGCCGGAAGACCTGCGCTGGAACGCGGCGACGCTGTGGGCCGGCCCGAAATGCCACATCGTGCATTACCCGCTCTCGGGCTGGAAGGTCTTCAACCTCGTCGTCACCTACCATAACGACGCGCCGGAGCCGGTCGCGGGCAAGCCGGTCAGCGAGCAGGAGGTGATGCAGGGTTTTGGACATGTGCACGAGCGGGCGCAGAACATCATCCGTCACGGCACCAACTGGCGGCTCTGGGTCTTGTGCGACCGCGATCCGGTGGAGCACTGGGTCGACGGCCGCGTGGCGCTGCTGGGCGATGCCGCCCATCCGATGCTGCAATATTTCGCGCAAGGCGCCTGCCAGGCGATGGAGGACGCGGTGTGCCTGTCGCATATGCTGGCGCAGCATGACGATCACGCGGTGGCGCTGGAAAACTACCGTGCGCAGCGCTTTCCGCGCACCGCGCGGGTGCAGCTGTTGTCGCGCGCGATCGGCGAGCACATCTATCACCCCGACGGCGAGCATGCCCGTCTGCGCAACGCCATCATGGGCGCGAAGTCGCAAGGTGAATGGTGCGGCGATCTCGCCTGGCTCTATGGCGGGACGGGGTTGAGCTAATTCCACTGTCGTCCCGGACAAGCGAGGCGAAGCCGAGCGCGAGCCGGGACCCATAGCCACCGATATTTCTGATGAAAAAGGCTGGGGCCCCAGCGCTGCGCAACAGCAAACTCTTGTGGTTGGGTCCCGGCTCGTGCTTCGCTTGGCCGAGTTTGTTGACGCGTCGCTGCCTACATCCGCATCACGGCCTGCCGGTCGATCTTGCCGGTGCCGGTCTTCGGCAGTTCGCCGATGAATTTTATCTCGCGCGGATATTTGTAGGGCAACAGCTTCCCCTTGACGTAATCCTGAAGGCGCCGCGTCGCGTCGCCCTCGTCGAAACCGCCGGCATTCATCACCACCACGGCCTTGAGCGTCATGCGGCGGTCGGGCAACTCGGCGGCGTAGACCGCGCATTCGCGCACCTCGGGGTGCTCGGCGAGGCACAGCTCGACCTCGAGCGGATAGACCCACTGGCCGGAGATCTTGATCAGGTCGTCGGCGCGACCGCGAAAGAAGTGAAAGCCTTCGGCATCGCGGACGAAGCGGTCGCCGGTATAGATCCAGCCGCCCTCGCGGATGGTCTCGGCCGACTTGTCCGGCCGGTTCCAGTAGAGCGGCGTCGCGGAATCGCCGCGCACCCACAGGATCCCCTCTTCGTTGTCGCCGACCTCGCGGCCGTCCTTGTCCTTCAGCAGGATATCATAGCCGGGCACGCGCAGGCCCGCCGCGCCGGGCTTCTTCTTGTCCTCGCGGTTGCAGAGATAGATGTGCAGCACCTCGGTCGAGCCGAGCCCTTCGACGATTTCGAGGCCGGTGAGCTCTCTCCAGGCGTTGAAGACTTCGCTCGACAGCACTTCGGCCGCGGACACCGACATGCGCAACGACGAGAAGTCGGCCGCTTGCGCGCCGTCGGCCTTGGTCAGCGACGTGTAGAGCGTCGGCAGGCCGAAGAAGACCGTCGGCTTGAAGCGCCCGATCGCCTCGAAGATCGAAGCGGGCTTCGGCTGGCCCGGCAGCAGCAGCGTTGCGGCGCCCGCCGAGAACGGGAAGGTGATGGAATTGCCAAAGCCATAGGCGAAGAAAATCTTTGGCACGGAGAAGCAGATGTCGCCGGGGGCGAGCTTCAGTACGCTTTTCGCAAACGCCTCGTCGCTATAGGCCATGTCGTGCTGCAGATGGACGATGCCCTTGGGCCGGCCGGTCGAGCCCGACGAATACATCCAGAACGCCATTTCATTGCGATGGGTGTCGGCTTCGGCCATCTCGCCCGGAAAGCCCCTCAGCCATGGCTCTGCAGCCATCGCAGCAGGCGCGGCATGCGTACCGACCCCGCCATTGACCACGATCAGCGTGCGCAGTGCCGTGTCCTTGCAGGCCTCGGCGTTGAAGCGTGAGCAGAACTCGGCATCGGCCACAGCGACCGACGCGCCGCTGTCGGCGAGATAGAACTGCAGTAAGTCGGGCGGCGTCAGGGTGTTGATCAGGAGCGGCACGAAGCCCGCGCGCACCGCGCCGAAGAACGCGGCCGGATAGGCCGGCGTGTCGTCGAGGAACAGCAGCACGCGGTCGCCGCGCAGCAGGCCCAGCGAGGCAAGGCCGTTGCCCCAGCGGCAGGCTTCCGCACAGAGTTCGGCATAGGTTCGCTGCGCCGCTGGGCCGGTCAGCGCCAGACGCTCGCCAAAACCCTTGGTGAGATTGTCGAAGAGGATGCGGCTCGCATTGTAGCGTTCGGGAAGCTTGAAGCCGATCTCGCGGGCGCCGGCGCAATTCTGCGGAACGCCATCGCTGATTTCATGTGCCATGACGCGCCTCCGTCTGCTTCGCGGCCTCATAGCGCGCCATGAAGCGCGGCGACATCGCGCGCAGCCGCGCGTCGTCGATCCGCCCCGAGCGCGTGATGTAGCTGTAGGCGAAATCCAGGAGGTCGAGCTTCATGTGCTCGGGGAATTTCTCGTACCAGTCGGCGCTGGTGCGCGCCGCCGTCACCAGCTTCTTCACGACCGGCTTGCGCTCGCTCTCGTAGCGTGACAATGCGGCCCCGATGTCCGCTTCGGTTTCGAGCGCCTTCACCAGCGCGATCGCGTCCTCGATCGCAAGCCGCGTGCCGGAGCCGATCGAGAAATGCGCGGAGTGCAGGGCATCGCCGATCAGCACTATATTCCGATGCGACCAGCGCTCGTTCCAGATCCACGGGAAATTGCGCCACACCGATTTGTTCGAGATCAGCCTGTGGCCGTCGAGCGTCGCCGCAAAGACGTTCTCGCAGATCGCCTGCGACTCTTCGATACTCTTGTCGGCAAAGCCGTAAGCGGCCCAGGTCGCCGCGTCGCATTCGACCAGGAATGTGCTCATCTCGGGCGAATAGCGGTAGTGATGGGCGTTGAAGGTCCCGCGCTCGGTCGCAACAAAAGTCTGCGACAGCGTCGCGAAGGTTTTTGTGGTGCCGTACCAAGCGAATTTGTTGGTGGACGTGGTGACAGAGGCGCCGAATGCGTCTTCAAAGCTGCGGCGCACCAGCGAGTTCAAGCCGTCGGCGGCGACGATCAAGTCGTAGCCGCTGAATTGGTCGACCAATTCGACCACCGTCTCATAGCGCGCCGCGACGCCCGTTGCGCCGGCGCGCGCCTGCAGCAGTCTCAGCAATTCCAGCCGCCCGATCGAGGAAAAGCCGACGCCGTCGACCTCGACGCTTTCACCGCGCAGATTGAGCGTGATGTTGTTCCAGCTCTCCATGCGCGGCGTGATGGCGTCGACGGTTTCGGGGTCGTCGTTGCGCAAAAACTCCAGCGCCTGGTCGGAAAACACCACGCCAAAGCCCCAGGTCGCGCCGGCCGGGTTCTGTTCGAACAGGTCGACCTCGGCGTCCGGGTGACGCTTCTTCCAGAGATAGGCGAAATAGAGCCCGCCGGGGCCTCCGCCGATCACGGCGATGCGCAAGGTGGTGTCCTCCCTAATCGACAGTATACTGCCAATTGGGGCCACTCTAGCGCCGCGGCGTCCGCGGCGCCAGCCAAAATCGCCGGCGGTATTATCGCGCGGCGAACTGTCCCAGCACGTCGCGGCACGCCGGCGACAGCGCCGCCGGTTGCGAGGCGAGGCATTCGATGATGCGGCCGCCGCCCGCCGGCACGCCGGCACAGAGCGCGCGCACGTCGGCGCCGCAGGCAGAGCGCGCCACGAACAGGATTTCGCGCGGCAGCATCGGCCGCAGCGTCAGCGGGGCCGGAGCGGCAGCAGGTGCTGCGGCGGCCGGCGCCGCATTTGCCGTGGCGGGCGCCGCCGTGCTCGCCGCTGCCGGCGCAGCGCTGCCACCAGCTGCCGCTGCAACCGCCTTTTCGCAAGCCGCTGAAAGTTTGCCCTTGTTCTTCTCCAGGCATTCCAGGGCCGCCGCGCCGCCGGTCGGAACGCCGGCGCAGACTTTTGGATAGTCGGAGCGGCAGTTGGCTTTGATCGCAGAAATCTGCGCGCTGCTCGGCTGGCCCGGCGTCGCGGTGGCGGCCTTGGTGGCGCTCTTGGTCTCGCTTTTGGTCTCGCTTTTGGCGGGTTCGGCGGTGGCTGGTTTGGCAGGTTCAGCCGCGGGTGCGGGTTCTGCCTTCGTTTGCTTCGGCTCTTCCTTCGGTGCAGCCGCAGGCTCCGCCTTGGTCTCGCTTGGGGCCGACACCGCCTTCACCGCGCTGGCGCAAGCGCCCGACAGGCTCGCCATGTTCTGCTGCAGGCATTGCAGCGAAGCAGCCCCCCCGGGAGGAACGCTGGAGCAATGTGCCATATAGTCGGAGCGGCAGTTCGACTTGATCGCCGCGCGCTGCGCATCACTCGGCGCCTGCGCGAGCGCCGGTGTGGCGATGGCAAAAATGGCCACCAACAGCAATGCCGACTTCATATTCTGGATCATTTCAATCAATTCCTGTTTTGCGTCGAAGCTGCCGCTTCGCACCAATCGAGAGAAAAAGCCGGCGCATCATTCCGCTTTTTTGATTCACTGCAAGGCAATTGTGGATGACGGCGCCGTCACACCCTGATCATGCGCTTGCCGCGATTTTCGCCGGCGAGCAAGCCGATCAGCGCTTTCGGCGTGTTCTCCAGCCCGTCGATGACGTCCTCCTGCACTTTGATCTTGCCGGAAGAAGTCCATGCCTGCAGGTCGGCCAGTGCCTTGTCGCGCTGAGCCATGAAATCCATCACGATGAAGCCCTGCATGATGAGCCGCTTCACCACGATCAGGCCGGGCACGCCGCGCGGTCCGTGTGCAGACGGCACGCCGTCATATTGCGAGATCGCGCCGCAGCAGGCGATGCGGCCGTAATTGTTCATCAGCGGCAGGCAGGCTTCGAGGATGTCGCCGCCGACATTGTCGAAATAGACGTCGATGCCATCAGGCGCCGCGGCGCGCAGCGCCTTGAACACCGCGCCATCCTTGTAGTCGACCGCGGCATCGAAGCCGAGTTCGGACGTCAGCCAGTGGCATTTGTCCTTGCCGCCGGCGATGCCGACGACATGGCAGCCCTTGAGCTTGGCGATCTGACCGACGATCGAGCCGACCGAGCCGGCTGCGGCGGAGACCACCACGGTCTCGCCGCTCTTGGGTTTGCCGATCTCGAGCAGGCCGAAATAGGCGGTAAGACCGGCGACGCCGAAGATGCTGAGCAGATGCGTCATCGGCTCGATCTTCGGCATCTTGCTGATATGCTTTGCCGGCAAGGCCACATAATCCTGCCAGCCGGTGTCGGCGTATACGAGATCGCCCGCGGCAAACCCCGGCGCCTTCGAAGACACCACTTCGGCGATGCCACCTCCCGCCATCACGCTGTTGGCTTCGACGGCCGAACGATACGTCGCGCCATGCATCCAGGCGCGGTTGGCGGCATCGAGCGAGATGTAGCGCACCTTGAGCAGCGCTTCGCCGTCCTTCGGTTCCGGAACCGCTGCGTCAGATAATTTGAAATGCTCCGGCCCGAGCTTTCCGGCCGGCTTCTCCACCAGCAGGATCTGCCGATTGACGCTCGCGTTCATGTTTCCCTCCCTTGGTGATCCCTTGCAATCCCTTGGCGATTATTGATGCAGCCGTCGCGCAGGAAACGTGCAACTGCATTTATTGTGCGTTGCGCACGACGCTAGTTGGTGCGTGCTCATTTCACAACGGGAACATTCTGGTACACCACGCTCGCGTTCAAAGCGTGTTGCGTCGCTGTTGAAATCTGCCACACTGACCCTTCGCCGGAGACGCGGACTTACGGGGGTAAGAAGATGTCGAGCAGGTTCACTCAATATATTCTGGGCGCGATGGTGCTGGGCATCATCATGGGCGCGGCGATCTTCAACTTTCTGCCCGACAGCCGGGTCGAACTCGCCGCCGATATCAATCTGGTCGCGGTGCTGTTCCTGCGCCTGATCAAGATGATCATCGCGCCGCTGGTGTTCGCCACCCTCGTCGGCGGCATCGCCCATATGGGAAGTGGCTCCAAGCTCGGACGCATCTTCGCGAAAACCATGGGCTGGTTCGTCAGCGCCTCCTTCATCTCGCTGATGCTGGGCCTCGTGATGGTCAATTTGCTGCAGCCCGGCGCCAACTTCCCCGGCACGCTGCCCGACAAGACGCAGTCGACGGGCCTGCCGGTGTCGGCGTTCTCGGTCGAGAAATTCCTCACCCATCTGATCCCGACCTCGATCGCGGACGCGATGGCGCAGAACGAGATCCTGCAGATCGTGGTGTTCGCGGTGTTCTTTGCGGTCGCGCTCGGCGCGCTGCCGGAACGTGCGAAGCCGATCATGGGCCTGATCGACGACCTCGCCCACATCATGCTGAAGGTCACCGGCTATGTGATGCTGTTCGCGCCGATTGCGGTGTGGGCGGCGATCACCGCGACGGTGGCGAAGAACGGCCTGCTCGTGCTGTGGAAGCTCATCGTCTTCATGGGCGGCTTCTATCTCTCGCTGCTGCTCCTGTGGGGCATCCTGGTGATCGTCGGCTTCATCGTGATCGGGCCGCGGTATAGCCATCTGCTGCGGCTGATCCGCGAGCCGCTGATGATCGCGTTCTCGACCGCATCGTCGGAAGCGGCCTATCCGAAGACGCTCGAAGGCCTCAACCGCTTCGGCGCCTCGTCGCGGATCTCGGCCTTCGTGCTGCCGCTCGGCTATTCCTTCAACCTCGACGGCACGATGATGTACTGCACCTTTGCCAGCATCTTCATCGCGCAGACCTACCATATCGACATGTCGCTCGGCACGCAGATGGCGATGCTGGCGACGCTGATGGTCACCTCGAAGGGCGTGGCCGGCGTGCCGCGCGCCTCGCTGGTGGTGATCGCCTCCACGCTGGCGCAGTTCGGCATCCCCGAGGCGGGACTGTTGATGATCATGGGCATCGACACCTTCCTCGACATGGGCCGCAGCGCCACCAACGTGATCGGCAACTCGCTCGCCACCGCCGTGGTGGCGAAGTGGGAGGGCGAGCTGAAACCCGAGCACGAGCTCGGACCGGACGACGTGGTGCCTTCCGACGCGGTTCCCGGCGACCCCGTGCCGGCGCATTGACGGGAGCGATGCATGCATCATCCCGTCCCATCGGCGGGCGTCGCGTGGCTGGCACTCAGTCTGCTGGCAACGGGCGCGGCCGCCCAGACGAGCGAGGGGCTTAGCCCCACGCTCGCCGCCATCAAGAACAGCCACGTCGTGCATCTCGGCTATCGCGAGAGCTCGCCGCCGTTCTCGTTCCTCGACCAGGCCAACCGGCCGATCGGCTACAGCCTCGAGCTCTGCGAGGCCGTGGTCGACGAGATCGGCGTCGAGGTCGACGATCCGAATCTGAAGATCGAATATGTAAAAGTCACCTCGGACGACCGCATCCAGGCTGTCCTGCAGAACAAGATCGACCTCGAATGCGGATCGACTACGGCCAATGCCGAACGTGCCAGGCAGGTGGCCTTCTCGCCGCTGATGTTCGTGGCCGGCACCAAGCTGATGGTGCCGAAGGCGGCGGCCGTGCAGTCGGTGACGGACCTGAAAGGCAAGACCGTGGTGGTCACGAAAGGAACCACCAACGAGCAAGCGATGCACAATGCCGACAAGAAGTTTTCGCTCGGATTGAACATCGTCACCTCGCCGGACCACGAGCAGTCCTACCAGATGCTGTCGGACGGCAAGGCGGACGCCTTCGCGACCGACGACATCCTGCTTTACGGGCTGATCGTGCGGCACAAGTCGCAGGACAAGTTCCGCGTCACCGGCGAATATTTGTCCTACGATCCCTACGGCATCATGTTCCGCAAGGGCGAGCCGCAATTGTCAGCCGTGGTCGAGCGCACCTTCCGCAAGCTCGGGTCCAACCACGATCTGATCCCGCTCTACAACAAATGGTTTGTGGCGCGGCTGCCGACCGGCGAGCGGATGAATGTCTCGATCTCGCCGCAGCTCGAGGATGCCTTCAAGGCGATGGACGATTCGCCGGCGGGGAGTAATTGAGCGGACGAGAAAGCGTAGTAGATCGTAGGGTGGGCAAAGGCGCTCTTGCGCCGTGCCCACCTTCTTTCTCCATCTGCGGCGACGCGGTGGGCACGCTTCGCTTTGCCCACCCTACGATCATCATTCAAACACCTTGTCCAGCGCCGCATTGTACGCCGCGTAGACGAGCTCGGGATGGACCTTGCCGAGCGCCTCCATCATCACGCCCGAATTGATTTCGAGCACCTTCCAGTCTCCCCCGACGCTGACGATGTCAACCGACGCAAAGCGGATGCCGATCGCACGCGCGGCCCTGACCGCGATCCCGACACAGTCCTCGCGCGCCTCTCCTGCCTCCAGCAGAATCGGCCGCGCGCCAAAATCGAGATTGTGGCGCCAGTCCGAGACGCGCTCCTTGCGATAGACCACCAGCGGCTGGCCATCGAGCAGGATGACGCGGACTTCCTGCTCGATCTCGACAAAGGGCGAGATCGCCAGGCTGAGATGTGAAGCGAAGATCTCCTGCGCGGCGTGTTCGAGTTCTGCCTCGCTGTTAGCGCGGAAAACAAACCGACCCGACGTTCCCTCGTTCGGCTTGATGACGAGGCCATCCGGATGTTTCGCCAGCAATGCAAGCATCGCCTCGCGCGATCCATCTCCCGCAACGTGCTCGCCCAGCTTCGGGCTGAGAAACAGCGTGTGCGGAATGCAGGCGATGGCTGAACTTTCCAGCACTTCCGAGGTCGCCGATTTGTCGTTCGCGATCCGGTGCGCCATCGCGCTGTTCAGACCGATATCGTAACCGAACGCGAAGTGGCGTGTGCCGCCACGCTGCATGACTATCAGCCAGCCCTGCGATTTCACCTCGCAGGCGATGCCGTGAGATACGCAATATTTACCGATCGCGTCGACGAAAATGCGCATCGTCAGTCTGTGACCTCAGGCACGGAAATTAAGTGCTGCCGTGATGTTTAATGCGGAAAGTTAATTGCGCATTTTGGCGGTGAATTAGCATGGTTTCGAACCGTTTACCGAGTGGAAGCGACATGCATTTGATCACCTCTAATTGCGCGTCGGCGTGGGTTGATATTTTGCCAAATTCACGTAAGTGAAGCGCCGAAAACACAAGGATTATCAGGGGCTTTTGCCTCTTTTTCAGCTGGACGATCTGATCTTTCCAACAGCCCATCAATCGGAAAAATAAAAGCCATGAGCGCGTTCTATCGAGAGAAAGTTCTTGCTGTGCGGCACTGGACCGACACGCTGTTCAGCTTCCGCGCCACGCGCGATTCCGGCTTCCGATTCCAGAACGGGCAATTCGCCATGATCGGCCTCGAGATCGACGGCCGTCCGCTGCTCCGCGCCTACAGCATGGCGAGCGCCAATCACGAGGAAGAGCTCGAGTTCTTCTCGATCAAGGTGGCCGACGGCCCTCTCACCTCACGGCTGCAGAAGATCCGGGAAGGCGACACCATCCTGGTCGGCCGCAAGGCCACCGGCACGCTGATCACCGACAATCTCCTGGCCGGCAAGCGCTTGTTACTGCTGTCGACCGGAACGGGCCTCGCACCCTTCGCGAGCCTGATCAAGGACCCCGACGTCTATGATCGCTTCGAGACCATCGTGCTGGTGCATGGCTGCCGCCAGGTCTCCGAGCTCGCCTATGGCGAAGAGCTGGTCGCAAGACTCCGCGACGACGAATTGTTCGGGCCGCTGCTCTCCGAGAAGCTGGTCTATTATCCGACCGTGACCCGCGAGCCGTTCCGCAACCGCGGCCGCATCACGGACCTCATCACGTCGGAACAGCTGTTCAACGATATCGGCCAGAGCGCGCTCGACATCGAGACCGACCGCATCATGATGTGCGGCAGCCCGGCGATGCTGGACGAGCTGAAGCAGATGTTCGAGGCGCGCAGCTTTGTCGAAGGCAGCGGCAACACGCCCGGTCACTTCGTGATCGAGAAGGCGTTCGTGGAGCGGTAACCGTTCTCTCCATTCGTCCCATTCGTCATTCCGGGATGCGCCGTCAGGCGCAGGCCCGGAATCCATAACCACCGCGCGCTTGGCCCTTGGGCCATTCGCGCAATCCAAAGAAGCCGGCGCGCTGTTCTTATTTTCCGCGAATGCGGCAAGCCGCAAGCGCGGGCGTGAGTTTGGATTCCGGGCTCGCGCTTCGCGCGCCCCGGAATGACGGCGGTGGGAGTAGCGCCGTCCATTCCCCCGCTGCTATAAGCTCCCCCAACGGTGCGCTGTGAGATGCGCCGGCGAAGGGAGCGCAAAACCCTGTCCTCCTCCTCCGATCCCCAATCCGCCAAGACCGCTTTCGTGTTCGCGGGCGGCGGCAGCTTTGGCGCGATCCAGGTCGGCATGATGCTGTCGCTGGCGAGGAACGGCATCGGCGCCGGCATGGTGGTCGGCTCCAGTGTCGGCGCGCTCAACGGCGCGTTCTATGCGGGCGATCCGACGCTCGCAGGCGTCGAGCGGCTCGCCAATATATGGCGCGGCCTGCAGCGCCGCGATGTCTTCCCGCTTTCCTGGCGCACGGTGCTGGGCTTCCTCTGGCGGCGCGATTTCCTGATTTCCCATGACGGCATCCGCAAGCTGATCGACGATCACATCCCC
Organism: uncultured Alphaproteobacteria bacterium; assembly: GCA_963847045.1. GTDB lineage: Bacteria > Pseudomonadota > Alphaproteobacteria > Rhizobiales > Xanthobacteraceae > Bradyrhizobium. Next base: position 25,698 of record CAWJYQ010000028.1, read on the forward strand.
TATCGCAACCTGGAGGACGCCAGACTTCCGGTGCACATCGTCACGACAGATATCGTCACCGGCGACAGCGTGGTGTTCTCGGACGGTTCGGTCGCGGAAGCGATTGTGGCGTCGACCGCGATCCCCGGCGCGTTCTCGCCGGTCCGGTACAAGGATCGCTTCCTCGCCGACGGCGCACTCTCCTCGAACACGCCGGTGCGGATCGCGGTGAAGAGCGGCGCGCGGCGCCTGATCATCCTGCCGACCGGGTATGCCTGCGCCAACGACGCGCCGCCGGTCGGCGCGGTGGCGAATGCGCTGCATGCGCTCACGCTCCTGATCGCGCGGCAGCTGGTGAGCGAGCTGGAAAACCTCGGTCCTGACGTGGCGTATTTCGTGGTGCCGCCGCTATGCCCGCTGGTGGGCTCTCCCTATGATTTCTCGCGCACGGCGGAGCATATCGAGCGCGCCAGGCTTGCGACCGATGACTGGCTGGCGAAGGGTGGCCTCGAGCAGAGCGAGATACCGCATGAGCTGCGGCCCCACGATCATTGATTGAACCGGCATTGATCCTGGTCACGTTGCAGTGCAAAACGAAGCCCGGCCAATCGGGCGGATTGATTTGACGCCGCCGGATTCGATACCCTGATGGCTGTCATATCCACGACCCAAGCGCGGGATAGCGTGCCAAAAATCGGCCTGATCGCTGGATCGGGCAAGTAACGGCGGACAACAACAAGGCGTAATTTGCCGGAGGGTGCCATGGAAACGCTGCTGCTTCCGTTCTCGCCACGTTACATCGTCTTGACGATCTGCGCCGTCGTGACGGCGCTGCTGCTCGGCATCGGCATCTTCGATCACAATCCAAAAGCGTTCGACATCGTCCTGGTGCCGATGCTGATCTTCGGCGCGCTGACGCTGCTCGGCATCCGCGACCTCGTGCAGAAAGGCCACGCGGTCCTGCGCAACTATCCGATCTCCGCGCATATGCGCTTTCTGCTCGAGGAAATCCGCCCCGAGATGCGGCAGTATTTCTTCGAGAGCGAGAAGGACGGCATGCCGTTTTCCCGCGACATCCGCGCGGTTGTCTATCAGCGCGCCAAGATGCAGCTGGACAAGCGGCCCTTCGGCACGCAGGAGGACGTCTATCGCCAGGGCTACGAATGGATGCATCATTCGGTGGCGCCGAAGACGAGCGCCTACGAGAAATTCCGCATCAAGATCGGCGGCCCGGATTGCGCAAAGCCGTATTCGGCTTCGGTCTTCAACATTTCCGCGATGAGCTTTGGCGCGCTCAGCCCCAACGCGGTGCGCGCGCTGAATGCCGGCGCGAAAAAGGGCTCCTTCGCCCACGACACCGGCGAGGGCGGTGTCAGCCCCTATCACCGCGAAATGGGCGGCGACATCATCTGGGAGATCGGCTCGGGCTATTTCGGCTGCCGTCACCGCGACGGCACCTTCGATCCGGAGGAGTTCGCTCGCGTCGCAGCCGACGACCAGATCAAGATGGTTGAGCTCAAGATCAGCCAGGGTGCGAAACCCGGGCATGGCGGCGTGCTGCCGGCGGCAAAGGTCTCGGAGGAGATATCGAAGATCCGTGGCGTCCCGATGGGCGAGGACTGCATCTCGCCGGCGACCCACAAGGCGTTTTCGACGCCGATCGAGATGATGCAGTTCGTCGGCAACATGCGAAAGCTTGCGGGCGGCAAGCCGGCCGGCTTCAAGATGTGCATCGGCCATCCCTGGGAATTTCTGGCGATCTGCAAGGCCATGCTTCAGACCGGCATCTATCCGGATTTCATTGTGATCGACGGCAATGAAGGCGGCACCGGTGCGGCGCCGCTCGAATTCATGGATCATCTGGGCATGCCGATGCGCGAGGGCGTCAATTTCGTGCACAACGCGCTGATCGGCATTGGCGCGCGCGACAGGATCAAGCTCGGCGCTTCCGGCAAGATCGCAACCGCTTTCGACATGGCGCGCGCGATGGCGATCGGCGCCGACTGGTGCAATTCGGCGCGCGGCTTCATGTTCGCGCTCGGCTGCATCCAGTCGCTCAGCTGCCATACCGACCGTTGCCCGACCGGCGTCACCACCCAGGACCCGCTCCGCAACCGCGCGCTCTACGTGCCGCACAAGATCGACCGGGTCTACAACTATCACCACTCGACCCTGCATGCGCTGGCCGAGCTGCTGGCTGCCGCCGGCCTCGAACATCCGCAGGATCTGCGGCCGATCCATTTCTCGCAGCGTACGTCGACGACGGAGGTCTGCTCGTTCGCAAAGCTCTATCCCTCGCTGCGTTCGGGCGAGTTGATCGACGGCACGAGCGACCCGCGCTACGTCGACGCCTGGCCGATGGCGCGCGCGGATTCGTTCCAGGCGGTCGTCTAACACGCGCATAGCCGCGTAGGGTGGGCTAAGCGAAGCGAGCCCACCATGTCTCGGAAGGATTTGCTTGAAAAGGTGGGCACGGCGCAAGCGCGCCTTTGCCCACCCTACAAATCAGTTCGGATTTTCCAGGCTGAACGTCTCCGACTGCTCGTCATAGGCGAACAGCTCGGCGTAGCGGCCCCAGGAGACGATGGTCCTCAACGTCTCGTCGGCATTCTCCTCCGACATGTAATCCTCGAGCTCGTTGCGGAAGCGCGCGGCCGGCGCGGTGTGCGACGGCCGTTCGTCGAGCACGCGCTTGATCAGCCCCATGACCGGAACAAATTCGACCAGGTGCTGTGCGAACATTTTCTTGCGCGCGTCAGTCTCGAGGTGCGCAAAGCGCTTTCCGGCGTCGGTCAGCACCAGGTCGCCTTCGCTCAATTGCGCGAACCGCAGCAGCTGCAGGGATTTGCCGAGATGCAGGATTTCGTCGGCTTCGAGCTGCAGCTGGCCCGCCAGCACCGGCAGGTCGGCATACCCGTCATAGGGCGCTCCCGCCAGCGTCTCGATCAGGCCGGACAGCACGTTGGAGGAGACGTGGTTCAAGACCATGCCGACGCCGGTGCCGGGGATGCCTCCGCTCGGTGGAACTCTTCGGCCCTGGTCGCTGGGTCATCCGCGCGTAGAGCGTGTCGACCAGTTGACGGAACACCGGATCGAGGCGGTTGCGCGGATGCGGCAGGTCGATCTTGAACTCGGCCGCCACCCGTCCCGGATTTGACGAGAACACCAGGACGCGGTCGCACATCAAGACCGCCTCCTCGATGTTGTGCGTGACCATCAGCACCGATTTGATCGGCAGCCGGCCCTCGATCCAGAGATCGACGAGGTCGGTGCGCAGGGTCTCGGCGGTCAGCACGTCGAGCGCGGAAAACGGCTCATCCATCAGGAGCAGGTCGGGATGCACGACCAGCGCCCGCGCAAAGCCGACGCGCTGGCGCATGCCGCCGGAAAGCTCCTTCGGATAGGCGGATTCGAACCCGTCGAGGCCGATCAGGTCGATCGCGGCAATCGCGCGTTGGCGCCGCTCGGCGCTGTCGATACCGAGCGCTTCGAGCCCCAGCTCCACGTTCTGCAGCACCGTCAGCCACGGAAACAGGGCAAAGGACTGAAACACCATGGCGACGCCGTTCGGCGGTCCCTGGATCGGTTCGCCGCGACACTGGGCAGCGCCGGACGATGGCGCGATCAGGCCCGCGATGATCCGCAGCAGCGTCGACTTGCCCGAGCCGGAGCGGCCGAGCAGGCCGACGATCTCGCCGGACTGGATGGTGAGGTCGACGTTTTCCAGCACCAGCAGGTCCTCGCCGCTGCCCTTGGGGAAGGAACGGCAGACGCCGTGGATGTCGATCAGGCTGGTCTTGTTGGGCTGGTCGAGCATTTCTTACTCTCTTGTTATCTGCGCGTGATCTTGTCGGAAAACCGGTTCCCACTTTTCCGGATCATGCGCTAACCCAGACGCACGCGGCGCTCGCCGAACGCGTAGAGCGGACGCCACAGGAGCCGGTTGAACAGCGTCACCAGCACGCACATCACCGAGATGCCGAGCACGACGCGCGGGAAGTCGCCGGCTTCGGTTGCTTTCGCAATATAGGCACCCAATCCTGCCGCCGTCAGATGCTCGTTGCCCCAGCTTGCGACCTCGGCGACAATCGACGCGTTCCACGAGCCGCCGGAGGCCGTGATCGCGCCGGTGATGTAATAGGGGAAGATGCCGGGCAGCACGGCCTTCATCCACCAGCGCCAGCCCTTCAGGTGAAAGCTCGACGCGGCCTCGCGCAGATCGGTCGGGAAGGCGCTGGCGCCCGCGATCACGTTGAACAAAATGTACCACTGCGTGCCCAGGATCATCAGCGGGCTCAGCCAGACATTCGGGTTCAGCCCGTAGTGAACGATCAGCGACACGAAAATGGGGAAGGCGAGGTTGGCCGGAAAGGCCGCCAGAAACTGCGCCAGCGGCTGGACGCGCTCGGCCAGTTTTGGCCGGAGTCCGATCCAGACCCCGACCGGCACCCAGATCAGCGTCGCCAGCGCGATCAGCACGACGACGCGAAGCAGCGTGAGCAGGCCGTAGCCGATGGCGAGCACGATATCCGACAGTCCGAGGGTCGCCGACAGATATTGATAGGCCCGCAACGCCGCATATCCGGTGCTGAGCGCGATCAGCAGAAACCAGATCGCATCCAGGAGCCGCGACGGCGGACCGCTCTTCGTCTTCGGCCGCAGGCTTGCCGGCCAATCGATGCGCAGATTTGAGAACGTCCGGTTCAGCGCCGCGAAAGGCAGCGTCAACGCCCGCAGGGCGCGGGTGCGGCGGAACAGGTCGAGCATCCAGGAGGTCGGCGGGTTGCCGGATGCCGTCTGCTCGAAGCGGAATTTGTCGGCCCAGGCCACGATCGGGCGAAACAACAGCTGGTCGTAGGCGATGATGACCAGCAGCATGGTCAGGAGTGCGTAGCCGATCGCGGCGAGATTCTGCTTCTCGATCGCGAGCGCGACATAAGAGCCGACGCCGGGCAAGGTCACCGTGGTGTTGCCGACGGTGATGGCTTCCGAGGCCACCACGAAGAACCAGCCGCCCGACATCGACATCATCGCGTTCCAGATCAGGCCGGGCATCGCGAAGGGAACGTCGAGCCGCCAGAAGCGCTGCCAGCCGGAAAGGTGAAAGCTTTGCGTCGCCTCTTCCAGGTCCTTCGGCACGTTACGCATCGACTGGTACATGCTGAAAGTCATGTTCCAGGCCTGGCTCGTGAAGATCGCGAACACGCAGGCGAGCTCGGCGCCCAGCACGTTGCCGGGAAACAAATTCATGAAGAACACGACCGTGAAGGTCAGAAATCCCAGGATCGGCACCGATTGCAGGATGTCGAGCAGCGGGATCAGCACCATCTCGGCGCGCCGGCTCTTGGCGGCCAGCGCGGCATAGAGGAAGGTGAAGACCGTCGAGCAGATGATCGCGAGCAGCATCCGCATCGTCGTCCGCAGCGCATAGAACGGCAGGTGGACCGGATCGAGCGAGAGCGGCGCGACGTCGAGCGAGGACAGGGGTAGCGTGGTCTGCTCGCCGCCATAGGCGATCAGCACCATGGCGCCGATCACCAGGATCAGCGCGACGATGTCCCAAATGTTGGGCCGCAGCGCCTGCTGCAAGGCAGGCGCCCGGATGATCCTGAAGTCCATGATGGCGTGTTGTCCTAGAATTCGCCGTGCAGCCGGCCGGAGAAGACCGAAACCGGCCCGCGATCAGCGTTATAGGAGGGATTTGTGATCAACTGATAGTCCGCCGTGAGCGTGACGCCCTTGGTGAGCGAATAGGCGTAGTAGGTCTCGAAGATCCGCTCGGGGCTGTAGTTGAGCCGGCCGTCGCCGATCAGGAGTCCGAGGCCGCCTGCAGCGAGGAAGTCGCGATGGCCGGCGGACAATCCGTTGACCGCGCCGCCGATGCCGACGGTGTCGTTGGGACGGCCCCAGAAACTGCCCTTGATCGAAAGCCCGCCCGACACGCTGCGGTCGACATCGGTGAAGGACAGGATTTCGTTGGAGCCGTCATTCCAGCTTGCGCGTGCGAACAGGCCGACATCCTGGACGAGCTGCTGCTCGAGATTGGCGTAGAGGCCGTATTTCGGATTGACATGGCGTATGCTCGCCATCACGTCGTTGATGTCCTGGGCCGGATCCAGCGCCTCAAGCGCCAGCGCCTGGTGGTAGTTGCCGGTGACGCCCTGGTTCCCGAAGGCGCCGAGCCGGACTTTGCCCGGCTGGTCGAAGATGGTGTGACGCTCCTCGAACTCGACCACGGCGCCGCCGGATTTGAATTGCAAGATGTCGCTGTTCGGTTGCGACGGCACCTCGACCAAAGCGCCGCGCACGGCCCAATCCTTGCGGTTCAGCTCGACCACGGCGCCGCGCGTGTAACCCGGCAGGTCGGCGGGAAAGTCCCAGGCCGCCGCGCTCCACATGGCCCAGTTCATGAAATCGGCGCGCGGATCGTGTGAATAGGAATTGTTGTCGAAGAAGTCGCCCATCGCAAAGCGGCCGACGATCAATGTCACGCGATCGATGTCGCGTTTGCCGGCAAGCTGGTTCGGGCCGTCGGCGACGTCTTCCTGCTCGCCGCCGAGGCCGAAGGTCTGCTTGAAAAAGTAGCGTTGCGCGCGGATTTCGGGAACGGCGCGCCTGCCTTTTGCGCCTCGCCGTTCGAGAAGCCCGCAAGCCCAAGCGTGCCGTTGATCCCGAAGCCCTGCGCCAGCTCCGGATTGAAATAAGCCTCGCCGCCTTCCCACAGCTTGACGCCGAGGAAGGCCGTGGTCGTCCAGGTTGCCTGAAGCTGTCCGCCGCCGGGCAGGCTGTACGGACCGGTATAGGGCGAGTGGATAGGCCCGTAGCCCTGCGGCAGAACCGTCGTCTGCGCATGGATGTTCCACACGTCCGAGTCCGGCAGCAGGGTTTTGGCGGGCGATCCGATCGGGGCGGTCCATGGCATATCGCCGAAGTGATAGTTCAATCCGATTTTGGCGAGATGAATGCGGGGATCGACATTGATGTTGGGCAGCCCGAAGCCGCTCAAATCGTAGAGCTGGCGCGACAGCTCGACATAGTCGTATTCGAGCTTGGCGCTCCAGTTGCCGCTCACGGCAAATTCGAGGCCCACCCCCGCGGTCCAGCCGAACTGATAGTGTCTGATAACGGCGCCGCTGTCGTCATTGATAATGATATGGGGATGTCCCCAGGCGAAGCCGCCGGTGACATAGGGCATCCAGGGTCCGAAGGCGTAGCCAATCCGGCCACGCGCCGTGCCGACATAATCGAAGCTCGTGTTGTAGGGCGTCGGCGGCATGCGCGCGAGCGCAGCCTGATCTATCGCAGTCGCAAATGAAGCATCCGCTTCGACGCCGAGCACGACATGATTGGCGAGCTCGCGGTTGTAGCCCACCTGATAGCCGCCGATCACGCCGGTCACGCTGTGTGGCAGGAGCACGCCTTGCAGCGGCAGCGGATTGGTATCCGGACCGAAGCTGCCGCCGCCATAGCCGAAATGGCCGCCGATGTAGAAGCCGGTCCAATCGTAGACCGTTTGCATGACCGGCGCCTTGACCGGCAGGTCCGCTGCAAGCGCCGGATCGGCCAGCGCGAGCATGCCGAGCCCGATGCCGGCAGATGCGCGTTTCCATTGTCGGCGGACGCAATTCATCGGACAGGCTTGTCCCCAGCGAGCATTCCGGTGATCTCCTTCATCATCTGATTTGTCGGCGCGCCGCCACCAAAAGCAAACGCGTCAATTGACGCAGACCGGCGGGCTCAAGGCGTGTTCGATCAGCGGTCACGCCCTAAGTCCCTGATCTGGCGGTAATGTTAATTGCAAGTAATTCGCAATTGCAAGTACTGATGATAGCCCGATGATTGGTTGGCATCGTGCTGTGACAGCCGCGCAACAACTGCTGTGCGCAACTTGCGCGCAAAAAAAGTGACCCGCCCGGGGGGACGACCGGGCGGGTCTGGATCCGACACGGGGTGGATGAAGTCCCGTGTCGAACACGGGGTCCTCGTGATCCGAAGCGACTTCAGGCGAAGTGGGGAGCGGCTTGCCTGAAGGACTTCGGATCAAACCAGGTCGATCAGTAGCAGGTGTTCACGGTGCCGATGTAGCGGCCGAACGCGTCGAACTGGCGAACCCAGCCGCAGCGATAGCCATAGGCGGGATACGGCGCGGTCGCAGCGATCGCGCTGCCGACGATGGCGGTGCCGAGGAGGCCCGCACCAATGCCCCAGCCGTGATGGAAGCCATGGGCTTCGGCGGCAGTGGTGGTGGAAGCGATGCTGGAGGTCACGGCGAGGCCGGCGACAGCGAGAGCGGCAATCTTGGTCTTGATCGACATGGATAACTCCATCCGGTTGACGCGGGACCGTTGTGGCCCGCATGTGCCGGATTGGACGGAGGCACCCTTGTTTCGGTTCGGAACCCGGGCGTGAAATTTTGGTAATTCGGAATTTTCCTGCAGGTTCAGTCGGTTATGCTGAAGGCCGAATTAACGCGCCGCTGCTTTCGAAAACGCCTTCACATCGAATTTATCGATATCGTCGAGCAATTCGATGAACCTGCGCGCGCCGTGGTCGATCAGGAGCTCGCCTTTCTCCTTGGTGGCGAGCGTTGCATTTCCGACCGCGCCGCTTGCGTTGAGATCCTGCGCCTGCCAGGCGAATGGCGCGGGACGTTGCGTCGAGAGCCAGCGATATTGTCTTTCCATCGCGATGCTGTTGGGGCGAAAATCCGCGATCGCATCGACGCGCACATGCTCGCGGTATTTCGCGAGCATGATCGACGTCTCGACCGCGCCGCCATGAATGCCGTGGCGCATTTCTTCTTCCGGAAATATTCCTTCCGGCACGCCGAAGCGCGACCAGGACGTGGTGACGGCGAGCATTTCCTGATAGGCGCGCAAGTCCTGCGCCACCAGCGTCATCGCCGCGCTGTTGCCGCCATGGCTCGTGACCATGACCAGCTTTTTCACGCCTCGATGCGCGACGCTTTCGCCGAGCTCCATCCACGCCTTCAGCGCCGCCTCGGTCGACAGCGTCAGCGTGCCCTTGAAATCGATGTGCTCGGTCGAGATCCCGATCTTCTGGATGGGAAGAAACGTCGCAGGAACGGTGTCGGGCAGAAGCTCGCGCACGCGGGCGAGATAGGCCTGTCCGATCATCACGTCGGTTTCGAGCGGCAGATGCGGGCCGTGTTGCTCGGTCGCAGCGAGCGGCAGCACCGCGATCCAGCGCGCGGCCGCAGCAGCATCGACGCCGGCCCAGTCGATGTCGGCCCAGTCGCGGCAAGGAACGGATGAACTCATCGCGCCAGCTGTTTCTTTCGCCCCGTTTGCAGGGTAGGTAAGGTGGCCATTCCCCATCATGGGCCAGAACGAACGACGGAGTCCAATCATGAAGGCGTCGCTTTTCCTGCGAGCGTTAACGGCGGGCTTCTTTGCGGTTGTTTTGGCGGCAATGCCGGCCTCGGCGCAGGACAAAGGACAGGACAAGGCCGGCCAGGCCGGAGGAGAAAAGCTCGACAAGGTCGCGTTCGGAACCAATTGGGTGGCCGAGGCCGAGCATGGCGGCTTCTTCCAGGCGGTCGCCGACGGCACCTACCGGAAATACGGCCTCGACGTCACGATCGTGCCCGGAGGCCCGAACGACAACAACCGCATGCTCCTGATCGCGGGCAAAATCGATTTCTTCATGGCCGCGAACACGATGATGGGGTTCGATGCGGTCCTGAACAACGTGCCGGTGGTATCGGTCGCCGCGATCTTCCAGAAGGATCCGCAGGTGTTCCTGACCCACCCCGAGGCCAAGATCACCAAACTCGAAGAGCTGAAGCCCTTGATGCTGTTCGTCTCCAAGGAGGGCATGACCGGCTATTTCCAATGGCTGAAGTCCGAATACGGTTTCAGCGAGAAGAACGTGCGGCCCTATACCTTCAACGCCCAGCCCTTCATCGCCTCGCCGCAAAGCGCGATGCAGGGCTATCTCACCTCCGAGCCGTTCGCGGTCGAAAAAAGCGCAGGCTTCAAGCCCGGCGTCATCCTGCTGGCGGACAATGGCTTCAACACCTATTCGACCCTGATCGAGACCCGCCAGGAGGTGATCGAGAAGAAGCCAGATCTCGTCCAGCGCTTCGTCGATGCCTCGATCAAAGGCTGGTACAATTATCTCTACGGCGACAATTCCGCCGCGAACGCGATGATCAAGAAGCTTAATCCGGAAATGACCGACGCGCTGCTCGCCTATTCCGTCGCCAAGATGAAGGAATATGGCATCGTCGATTCCGGCGACACCCTGAAAAACGGCATCGGCGCCATGAGCGATGAGCGCGTCACCAGCTTCTTCGAGAAGATGGTCAAGGCCGGCGTGGTCAAGTCCGGTCTCGACTATCGCAAGTCCTACACGCTGCGCTTCGTCAACAAGGCCGTCGGCCTCGAGCTGCGGCCGAAGAAGTAGATGACGGAAGCAGGCTCCTCCGACGTCGAGTTTGGTGCGGCGGGGCTGGCCGTAAGCCTGCGCGACGTCACCAAGGTCTATGACAACGGCGTCATGGCGCTGGGGCCGCTCGATCTGCGCGTGCGCAAGGGCGAGTTCGTCTCGCTGCTCGGGCCGTCGGGCTGCGGCAAGTCGACCGCGCTGCGGATCATCGCGGGGCTCACGACCCCGAGCACGGGCACCGTCCAGGTCTCGCATGATGAAGCTGCGACACTGCCCGGGCAAGATCAGCCGGGTCAGGGAATCGGCTTCGTGTTCCAGGAGCCGACCCTGATGCCGTGGACCAGCGTGCGGGAGAATGTGCGCCTGCCGCTGAAGCTCGCGAACGTTCCGGCCTCCCAATCCGATGCGCAGGTTTTGGAAGCGCTGACGCGCGTTGCCTCGCCGAATTCGCCGACAGCTATCCGCGCGAATTGTCCGGCGGCATGAAGATGCGGGTGTCGCTGGCGCGCGCGCTGGTCACCGATCCCGACATTCTCCTGATGGACGAACCCTTCGCCGCGCTCGACGAGATCACGCGCTTCCGCCTCAACAACGACCTGCTCGCGCTGTGGCGCAACCTGAAGAAGACCGTCATCTTCGTCACGCATTCCGTATTTGAATCCGTCTATCTCTCGCAGCGCGTGATCGTGATGACGCAGCGGCCCGGCCGTATCGGTGTCGAGATCCGGGTCGAGACCGCTGCGCCGCGCAACGAGGATTTCCGGACGTCTGCCGCCTACGGCGAATATTGCCGGCAGGTTTCGGCGGCGCTGGCGCCGTCCTATGCCGGACAGACCGCGCTATGAGCACGGTGCAAAATGGGCGCACTCCCACATCGGCGGCGCCGGCTGACCGCGCCTTCAAAATCCTGCGCATTCTGCTGCCGGTCATCGTGGCTGCCGCCGGCACGGCGGCATGGGAAATGGTGGTGCGGGTCAACAACATCCCGCCCTATGTCTTGCCCGCGCCGTCGGCGGTGTTCGCGACGCTGTTTGGCGACTGGGACGTGCTGTCACAATCGCTGCTGACGACGCTGCTCACCACGCTCGAAGGCTTCATTGCCGCGGCCATCGGCGGCATCGTGCTGGCGCTGATCTTCAACCTGTCGAAGCTTGTGGAATATTCGCTGTTCCCCTATGCCGTGATCCTGCAGGTCACGCCCGTGATCGCGATCGCGCCGCTGCTCCTGATCTATCTGCCGCAACAGACCGCCGTCATCGTCTGCGCCTGGATCGTGGGATTTTTCCCCGTACTGTCCAACACCACGCTCGGGCTCAATTCGGTCGACCGCAACCTCTCAGGCCTGTTTCAGCTCTACCGCGCCTCGCGCTGGCAGACGCTGCTTTATCTGAAATTGCCGACCGCGCTGCCCTACATCCTCGGTGGCCTGCGCATCGCCGGCGGGCTGTCGCTGATCGGCGCGGTGGTGGCCGAAATTGCGGCGGGCACCGCGGGCGCGGGTTCCGGACTTGCCTACAGAATCGTCGAATCCGGCTATCGCCTCAACATACCCCGTATGTTCGCGGCACTGCTTTTGCTCTCGCTCGCCGGGATTGTCATCTATGCCGTGCTGGCGCTAATTTCCCATCTGTTGTTGCGGCGTTGGCACGAAAGTGCGCTTGGAAAGGAAAACTGATGGCGGCCCTCTCCTCCGAAAAGATCGATCTTCTGGTCTATGGGCCGATGCGGCCGATCCTGGAAAATGGTTTTCCCGACCAGTACGTGGTGCATTCCGCGGAAACCCGTGCCGATCTCGAGCGGCTCACGCCGGAGACGATTGCAAAGCTGCGCGGCATGGCGGTCACCTATCACACGGTTGCGGCCAACAGGGAATCGCTGGCGCGCTTCCCCAAGCTCGAGATCATCTCGAGCTTCGGCGTCGGTTACGATCACGTCGACGCGGCCTATGCCCGCGACCACAACATCATGGTCACCAACACGCCCGACGTGCTGACCGAGGAGGTCGCCGACGTCGCGATGGGGCTTCTGATCGCCACCTTGCGCGAATTCGTCAAGGCCGACCGCTATTTGCGCTCCGGCCTCTGGCAGACGCAGAATTATCCGCTCAGCGTCGGCTCGCTGCGCGACCGCAAGATCGGCATTGTCGGCATGGGCCGGATCGGACAGGCGATCGCGCGCCGGCTGGAGGCTTCGCGCGTGCCCGTCTCCTATCATTCGCGCAAGCCCGTTTCCGGCGTGTCCTACAAGCATTATGGCGACCTGATCGAGATGGCGAAGGCGGTCGACACGCTGATCGTGATCGTGCCGGGCGGCGCCTCGACGACGAAAATGATCAATGCCGAGGTCATGAAGGCGCTTGGTCCGCGCGGCGTAATCATCAATGTCGCGCGCGGCAGCGTGCTGGACGAGCAGGCGCTGGTCGCCGCGCTGAAATCGGGCACCATCCTCGCCGCCGGTCTCGACGTGTTCGAGAAGGAGCCGCATGTGCCGGACGAGCTGAAGGCCATGCAGAATGTCGTCCTGTTGCCACATATTGGTTCGGCTTCCGTGGTAACACGCAACGCGATGGATCAACTGGTGGTCGACAATCTGAAGGCCTGGTTTGCCGGAAAGCCGGTGTTGACCCCGGTTGCGGAGACTCCGATCAAGGCCAATGCGTAAAGGCCAGCTGACAAGGGCCAGCTCATGAAACTTTGCCTCTCGCTCGCGTTTGCAGCGCTGTCCGCGTTGGTTGCCGTGGGATTTTTCCTGGCGTCGCCCGCGCACGCGCAGGACGCCGCGACGCTGAAGAAGAACATGATCGGGCAGTGGGAGCTTTCCACCACCGAGCGCAGCAAGACCTGCGTGGTGACGCTCAAGCCCGAACTCCACGCCCCAGGGGTTGAAGCTCGAGCTCGAGCCCGGTTGCGCGGCGGCGCTGCCCTTCACCAAGGACATCACCGGCTGGAACGTCAAGGGGCTCGACATCGTGCGGCTGCAGGACGCCACGGGCGAGGCGGTGCTCGACTTCACCGAAGTCGAGGCCGGCATTCTCGAGGGCGTGCGCCCGGGCGAGGGCGTCTACATCCTGCAGAATCTCGCGGCTGCGCGGTCGCTGGCGAAATCGATGGACCAGATGATCGGTGACTGGAATATGGTTCGCGGCAACGGCAACACCGTCTGCGGCCTGACCTTGACCAACAACGACGCCGGCAACGACAATTTCCAGGTTTTTTTGAAGCCGAAATGCGATCCGGGAATCGCGTCGTTTGCGCCGACGCAGTGGCGGCTGGAGCGCGGCCAGATCATGCTGATGTCGGATCGCGGCGCGGTCTGGCGCTTCGAGGCCGATGACAACGCGCAATGGCGGCTCGTGCCCGACAGCGCCGATCCCCTGATCATGCTGCGCCAGTGATCGGAACTGATTGACCGCGCGGGCGTTGGCGCACCTCACCTGAGTGGAGGCCGCCATGCCCAAAAAAGTGCTCGCGATCGGCATCGATCCCGCCTTCGTCGACTACACGGCGATGCCGCAATTTTCGCCGGAAACGTTTCGCGGCTACATCGATGCGCAGATCGAGCGCGTGCGCGCGTCCGGCTTCGATGTCACAAGCTGCCTGATCGATCTCGGCGACACGGCCGAAGCGGTGACGGCGCAGGCGCTGAAATCGGAGAAATTCGATTGCGTCCTGATTGGCGCCGGCCTGCGGCAGCCCGGCGAGCGGCTGCTCCTGTTCGAGAAGATCCTCAATCTCGTGCACCGCCTCGCACCCGTCGCCCGCATCTGCTTCAACATCACGCCCGCGGATAGTCTCGAGTCCGTGCAGCGCTGGATCGCCCCCTGACGCTATCCGGCTCGAATGTGCCCAGCGGCCGCCAGGCCCCGGATGGAAATCAGTCAAAAATTTTTGCCCGCCCGTGTCGATCCGGGCGCACCCCAATCGTCGTCCCAGATGAGCGAGACGGTTCCTGCGGCCAATCGGTCGCTTCTCGCCACGACAGGAGACCTCGAAATATGCGCTTCATGTACATCGTGACGTCCCCCAAGGGCCATATGATGCCGAACCAGGGCCTGATGGAGGCGATCCACAAGATACGCGACCGCGAGATCAAGGCCGGCCGCATGATCGACGATGGCGGGCTGATGCCGGTCGCAACGGGCGCGCGAGTAAAGATATCCGACAAGGCGCTAAGCGTGATCGACGGCCCGTTCGTCGAGGCCAAGGAAGTCATCGGCGGCTACGCCGTGTTCGAGCTGCGCGATAAGGAAGAGGCGGTCGCGATGGCGAGAGAGTTCATGCAGCTCCACCTCGACCACATGCCGGATTGGGAGGGTACCTGCGAGGTCCGCGCCTTTGCTACGCATGCCTAGCCCGCGGCAAGCGCCGGCGGCCGCCGATCTCCATCGCACCATCCTGGCGGTGTGGCGCATCGAGCAGCCGAGGCTGATCACCCGCCTCAGCCGCATGCTGCGCGATGTGCCGCTCGCCGAGGATTTGACCCAGGATGCGCTGGTGGCGGCGCTGGAGCATTGGCCCAAAGCCGGCATGCCCCAGAATCCCGGCGCGTGGCTGATGGCAACCGCCAAGCGGCGCGCGCTCGACCATCTGCGCCGCGGCAAGATGCTCGCGCGAAAGCATGACGTCATCATGAGGGATTTGGAGCAGGAGCAGGAAGCCATGCCCGATCCCGACACCGGCCTGGACGACGAATTCGGCGACGAACTGCTGCGGCTCTTGTTCACCGCCTGCCATCCGCGGCTGTCGCGCGAGGCCCGCGCGGCACTGGCGCTGCGCATGATCTGCGGGTTGACGACGGAGGAGATCGCGCGCGCGTTCCTGATTCCCGAGGCGACGGTCGCCCAGCGCATCGTGCGCGCCAAGCGCACGCTGTCGGAGTCCGGTCTTGCCTACGAGACGCCGCGCGGCGAGGAGCTGTCGGAGCGGCTCGCTTCCGTGCTGGAGGTCGTCTATCTCGTCTTCAACGAGGGTTTTATCGCCGCGCGCGGCGATGAATGGCATCGGCCGCAACTTTGCAACGAAGCGTTGCGGCTCGCTCGCATGCTCACCGCCATTGCGCCGCAGGAGGCGGAGACGCATGGGCTGTTGGCGCTGATGGAGCTGAACGCCTCGCGTAGCGCGGCGCGCACCGACGCGCAAGGCGATCCCGTGCTCTTGATGGACCAGAACCGCGCAAAGTGGGACTTGCTGCAGATCAGCCGCGGCCTGCGGGCGCTGGCACGCGCCCATGAGCTCCGCGGCGCTGGCGGCTTCTACACATTGCAGGCCGCGATCGTCGCCTGTCACGCGCGGGCTGAGCGGCCTGAGGAAACCAACTGGCACGCGATCGCCTCGCTCTATCAGGAGCTGGCAGGCTTGATCCGTTCGCCCGTGATCGAGCTCAATCGCGCCGTCGCGGTCGGGATGGCCGAGGGTCCGGCTGCGGGACTTGCGATTGTGGACGGACTCGCCGAAGAGCCGGCGCTGAAGGGCTATCATCTCCTGCCGACGGTGCGCGGCGATCTTCTCGAAAAACTCGGCCGTTACGACGAAGCGCGTGCAGCGTTCGAATCAGCAGCAAGCCTGACAGCCAACAAGCGCGAGCAAGAGATGCTGAAGCGCCGCGCTGCGGCAACAGGACACAGCGCGCGACGATGACCCTGGATCATCAGCATTCTCCGCGCTCATCTCGTGGTTGCTGCGAAAGGTATCTCGATGTTGTGCCGCGACGGGACAGAGAAAATTTTATTTAACCGTTAGCCATTACATTTACGAGCAGCTGCGCAGAATTGCTCGCTGCGGCGGTTCCGATAGGTGCGGAGGTCAGACACCGATTGGGGACCATGCATGGCTGATTTTCGTTTCAGTCGATCGATAATTTTTGCAACTGCCATTGCAGCGACCAGCCTTTCCATCTTCGGCTTTGCCACGCTCAGTTTCGGTTCGGCGATCGTCGGCGAAACGCGGCGCGTCGAGCTCGGCCAGAAGCCGCCGACCGGCATCGATGCGCTGAAAGCGCAGTATCGCAGGCCGCTGGCGATTCCATTTCCCAAGGGCAATGCCTATACGCCGGCAAAGGCCGCGCTTGGCAAGAAGCTCTATTTCGACACCCGTCTCTCGGTGACCTCGGCGCAGTCCTGCGCGAGCTGCCACAGTCCGGGCTTCGGCTGGGGTGACGGACTGGCCGTCGGCGTCGGTCACGGCATGGCAAAACTCGGCCGGCACTCGCCGACCATCATCAATGCCGCGTGGAGCTCGATCTTCATGTGGGACGGCCGGCTTGCGACCCTGGAGGAGCAGGCGCTCGGTCCGATCCAGTCGCCCGGCGAAATGAACATGCCGATCGATAAATTGATGGAGCGCCTCGCCACCATTCCGGAATACAAGCCGCTGTTCGACGCGGCATTCCCGAACGAGGGCATGAAGGTCTCTACGCTCGCCAAGGCGATTGCGACCTATGAGCGGACGGTGGTGTCGGAGCGCGCGCCGTTCGATGCCTGGATCGACGGCAATGAGAAGGCGATCTCCGAGGAAGCCAAGCGCGGCTTCGAGCTGTTCAACGCCAGGGCCCAGTGCTCGGCCTGTCATGAGGGCTGGAATTTCACCAACGAGGGTTTTCAGGACATCGGCCTGCCGAGCGCCGACATCGGTCGCGGCCAGTTTCTGCCCAACGTCATCAAGATGCAGCATGCGTTCAAGACGCCGAGCCTGCGGGAGATTTCGCGCCGCAGCCCCTACATGCATGACGGATCGCTGGCCACGCTCGAGGAAGTCGTCGAGCACTATGACTACGGCGGCGTCGACCGGCCGAGCCGCGCCGACCTGATGAAGCCGCTCCGCCTAACCTCGCAGGAGAAGACCGATCTGGTCGCCTTCCTGAAAACCCTCAACAGTGATCTCAGTCCGACCAGCGTGCCGGTTTTGCCGCGCTGAACCCATATGAACGTCAGGATTTACCATGCGCACATTGCCTCTGTTCACCCTTGTCATCACCGCGGGCCTGTCGGTCGGAGCTTTCGCCGCCACCCAGGTCATCCACCAGCAGGGACGCGCGTTCTCCTCCGAGAGCGTCACCCTCAAGAAGGGTGAAGCGCTCACCTTCTTCAACGACGACAGCGTGCCCCATAACATCATGTCGGCCAGCAAGGGCAACGAGTTCAATCTGGGATCGCAGGCGCCGGGCACGTCGACGGACGTAACCTTCAAGGAAGCGGGCGAAGTGCAGGTGATCTGCGCGATCCACCCCCGCATGAAGATGACGGTGAAAGTAGAAAACTAGCCGCGCGTAGCAGGCCATCGGAGAATTATGATGTCGATCCGCTACAAGATTTTCGGCGCGTTCAGCGTCGTGCTCCTTCTCGTCTGCGGGCTTGCATTCTATGGCATCCGCGGCATTTCCGATACGGGCGACCTGGTGGTTCGTCTCTACGACGGGCCGCTGATGGGAATCAACCATGCGCGTTCGGCGCATGCCGCCCTGAACGAGGCGCGCCTCATCCTGCAGCAGAACCTTGCCGGATCAGCCTCGGCCGGCTCGGTCGCAAGATTCGAGACGCGGGTGAACAACATCTTTGAAGACCTCAACGTGGTGCGCGACCGCGTCCGCAGCCAGAGCGTCAGCGCCGCCCGCGAGAAGGCCGAGAGCCGCATCCGCGATTGGTCGGGCGCGGTGCTGAAGATTCTTAAACCCTCGGCTGATGGTGTGACCGAAATCCCGACGACCTTTACAGTCGCGCAGCAGGGCGACAATGCGGTCGCCGCCATCGACGACCTCGTCGAGATGGTGGCCGCCTATGGTTTCGACTACCGCACCGAGGCGGAAGCCGCAGTCGCCGCGTCGCGGACCGCGATGCTGGGCATCGCCGTCGGCACGGTGCTGATCGGTTTCGTGATCGCGCTCGCCTTCGCCTATTCGCTGAGCCGGCCGATCTTTGCGGCGCTCCGTGTCGCCGAGCGCGTCGCCGCCGGCGATTTCACCGACGACATCAGGAGTAGGCGGCGCGACGAGCTCGGCCGTCTCCTGAAGTCGCTCGCCGTCATGCAGACGAGCCTGAAAGCGAAGGCGGATGACGATTTCGCGCTGATCTCGGCCAAGGATCAGACCAATGCCGAGCAGGTGAGCCGGCGCCGTCGCATCGAGGCCGAGATCGAAACGTTCCGCTCGACCTTCGCAACCGTGCTCGCCAACACCGACCGGATGACCGGCGAATTGACCGAGACGGCGAAGGGCCTTTCCTCCATCGCCCACGCCGCCGGCCAGCAGTCGACCGAGGCTTCCTCGACCGCCGAGGAGACCTCGGCCAATGTGCAGACGGTCGCGTCAGCCGCGAGCCAGCTCGGCGAGCAGGTGCAGGCGATCAAGTCGCAGGTCTCTGACGCCACCGGGATCGTGCAGCGCGCCACGGGAATGGCCGGCGCGGCCAATGAGACCATCGCGGCGCTTGCCAGCTCCGCGAAGCACATCGATGAGGTCGTTGGCTTCATCCGCACCATTGCCGGCCAGACCAACCTGCTCGCGCTCAACGCCACGATCGAAGCGGCGCGCGCCGGCGAAGCCGGACGCGGATTCGCCGTGGTGGCGTCCGAAGTGAAGGCGCTGGCGATCCAGACCGCGAAGGCGACCGAGGAGATTTCGGCCCAGATCGCGGACGTGCAGTCGGCGACACGTCAGGCCGTCGAGAATGTCGGCGCGATCACGACCATCATGAGCGACATCGACAGCTTTACGTCGTCGATCGCCGCCGCCGTCAGTCAGCAGAACACGGCCGCCAACGAGATATCGCAGAACATCGGTCAGGCCGCGGCCGGCACCGCCGTCGTCGCGCGCAGCATTGCAGGGACCGCGCAGGCCACCGAAAACACCAACCGCTCGGCCGACAAGGTGCTCGCCACCGCGCACGACCTGTCGAACCAGGCGGCGCAGCTGCGCGCTTCGGTCGATCGCTTCCTCGCCAACGTGGCGGCCTGAGCTATTTGCGGTGATAGAGCCCGGTAAACGTCACGCCGGCGCCGCCGCAGTCGCCATTGTCCTCGACCAGGAGCCACGGGCCGACCCGCCTCATCCGCACCCGGTAACCCGAGTCGCATTTGGTCTCGAACGGGAGCCAGCCGTCGTCCAGGAAGGCGATGGTGTCCTTGCCGGGCATCACCTGTGCGTCGATCGCGCCGGTGTGGACATCGCGCGCACCCTGGAAGGCCGCGATCCCCTCGATTTGCAACCTGCCGCCAATTCCGCCCTGCTTGATCTCGACGCGAGCGTGCGGCTGGTCCCAGCTGCCGACCCAGTCCGGCAGGCCGGGCTCAGCCATCGGTGCGACCGGCCTGAGTGCCGAACTCGGCAGCCAGCCACGGGTCCAGGTCGGCTTTTTCCCCGCCGGCGATGGGTAGGCGACGCAGGTGAAGCCGCCGCGAGCCCGCGCGGCGAGGACGAGGTCGCCGGTCACGAGATAGGATTTCTTGCGGCAGGCGGGGGTCGCCGCCGGGCAGGCGTCGGCCTTGAAGTCGTCGTCGTCGGGGCTCTTGACGAAATTGGCGCGTGGGCTCGCCGTCACCTTCGCCACGATCAGGGGATGCGCGTCGTCCCATTCGGCGCCGACGCAATTGGCGGGGTCGTCGGCGTCATAGGCGGAGGCTGGTGTCGCAAACAGCAGCGCCGCCAGAGCCAGAAGGATGATCTTTGCCCGCATTGCCTGCTCCCTGCGCATGAAACGGCTTCGCACCACAGCATGGGTTGCGGCAACAATGTGGCGGGTTCAAACCGTCTGCCGCCCCGGTTTGCCCATATTGGCGGGTCAAATCATTGACCTGTGCCGGCGCCGATGCCAACAAGCGCCACCGGAGGATCGGAAGAGGAGGATTCGGGAATGATTCGGAAGCTTGGGATTGCGGCTCTGCTCGGCGTTGCCTTGGCGATGCCGGCCCATGAGGCGGCCGCCCAGAACACCCTAGGTGGCGCCATCTTCGGCGGAGCCGCAGGCGCCATTGTCGGCGGTGCCGTCGGCGGCGGTCGCGGCGCGGCCATCGGCGCCATCATCGGCGCCGGCACCGGAGCCGCCATTGCCTCAGAAGGCGACCGGCGCCGCGGCGGTTATTACTGGTACCAGGATGGCTGCTATATCCAGCGCGGCGACGGCGCCTGGATGCGCGTCGATCCCCGCTATTGCTACTGAGCTGAAGATCGCATCGCACCCGAGAGGCGCCCTCGCGGCGCCTCTTTGCATTTGCGCGGCTAGATCAGCCGCATCCCCTTCAAACTCGCATGTCCATTCTTGCCGACGATAATGTGGTCGTGCACGGCAATGCCGAGCGGGGTTGCGATATTGATGATCGCTTTCGTCATCTGGATATCCGCCTGCGACGGGGTCGGATCGCCGGAGGGATGGTTGTGCACCAGGATCAGCGCGGTCGCGGATAATTCCAGCGCGCGCTTGATCACCTCGCGCGGATAGACCGGGGTGTGGTCGATGGTGCCGATCTGCTGCACCTCGTCGGCGATCAGCTGGTTGCGTTTATCGAGGAACAGCAGG
Organism: uncultured Alphaproteobacteria bacterium; assembly: GCA_963847045.1. GTDB lineage: Bacteria > Pseudomonadota > Alphaproteobacteria > Rhizobiales > Xanthobacteraceae > Bradyrhizobium. Next base: position 46,591 of record CAWJYQ010000028.1, read on the forward strand.
CGAAACTGCTCCTTGTCGGCGAACGCCATGCTGGTGCGGCAATAGTCGATCACGTCGTTCCATGACGACAGCGCGACGCTGCGCTTGATCTCGCCCTTGGCGATGCGGTCGGCGGCGGCCGCGATCAGCTTGAGCTGGTGGACGGAAGCGTCCTTGATGCCGTCGACCTCGCGCAGCCGCGCCTCCGGCGCGTGGATGACTTCCGCGAATGAGCCGAACTTCTTCAACAGCGCCTTGGCCAACGGCTTGGTGTCGCGCCGGGGCAGTGCCGGAAACAACGCCATCTCCAGGAGCTCATAGTCGCTCAGCGCATCCGGCCCGGCGCTATAGAAGCGTTCGCGCAGCCGCTCGCGATGGCCGTGATAATGCGGCGTCTCGTCGCTGGTGTCTTCCGGTGGTTCGGACTTGGCGGGCATCGCCGGCAAGGATGCCGTGCCCAGCGGCTTTTGGGAAGTGTCCCGCTATCAGCCCACAACCGGCGGCTTCTCGCCGTGGCGCTGCGACAGCGTGAAGATCTCGACGCCGTCGGCGGTGACGCCGACCGAATGCTCGAACTGCGCCGACAGCGAGCGGTCGCGGGTCACCGCGGTCCAGCCGTCGGACAGGATCTTCACGTGCGGCTTGCCGAGATTGATCATCGGCTCGATGGTGAAGAACATGCCGGGCTTCAGCGGTACGCCCTCGCCGGGCCGGCCGATATGGATGATGTTCGGCTCGTCGTGGAACAGCCGGCCGAGCCCATGGCCGCAGAAATCGCGCACCACGCTCATGCCCTGCGGCTCGACAAAGCTCTGGATGGCGTGGCCGATGTCGCCGGTGGTGGCGCCGGGCTTCACGGCGGCGATGCCGCGCATCATCGCTTCATAGGTGACCTCGATCAGCCGCTCGGCCTTGCGCGCGATCGGGCCGATCGCATACATCCGGCTGGAATCGCCATACCAGCCGTCGACGATGAAGGTCACGTCGATATTCACGATGTCGCCTTCCTTCAGCGCGCGGTCGCCGGGCATGCCGTGGCAGACCACGTGGTTGATCGAGGTGCAGGTCGAGTAGCGGTAGCCGCGATACATCAGCGTCGCCGGATAGGCGCCATGGCCGAAGGCGAACTCGCGGACGAAGTCGTCGATCTTCGAGGTCGGCAAACCCGGCTTGACCACGTCGGTGAGGTCGTCGAGGCATTTCGCCACCAGTGCGCCCGCCTTGCGCATGCCGGCAAAGCCGCTCGCCCCATGCAGCTTGATCTGTCCGGTTTTGCGCAGCGAAGTGTCGGTGGCTTCGATATAGCTCATGGGCGGGGTGGCTCAGTTGGGTAACGGCTGATTTGAGTGCCTAATTTAATGATCCGAGCCGCGGGTGCAAGCCGGGGTTGGTACGGTAGAACACGTCTAAACGCATGATTTTCAGGTGGAAACCTCGACCACGCTCTCGACCGGCAAGGCGCCGCCCCGGACCCGGATTTCGCGAACCGGGTAGGGCACCTTTATGCCTTCGCGCCTGAAGGCGTCCCACAGCGCCAGCATCACCTCGCTTTTCACGCTGTCCATGCCGTCGGGGTCGGCGATCCAGAAGTTCAGCGAGAATTTCATGCCGGTCTCGGCAAATTCGGTCAGCAGGCAATTCGGTGGCTTGCCCTTGATCGCCAGCGACGCGCCGGCGGCGGTATCGATCGCGAGCTTGCAGACCAGCCTCGGATCGGCGTCGTAATTGGTGGCGAACGCGATCTTCACCAGCGTGTTCTTGTCGGTATAGGTCCAGTTGGTGACCCTCTGCGTCACCAGGTCCTCGTTCGGGATCAGGAATTCGCGGCCGTCGCCGGCCGCGACCGAGATGTAGCGCGTCTTCATCGCGCTGATGCGGCCGGAATTGGTGCCGATGGTGACGAGGTCGCCGGGCTTTACGGATTTGTCGACCAGGAGAATGAGGCCGCTGATGAAATTGGCGACGATCTTCTGCAGGCCGAGACCGATGCCGACGCCGGCAGCGCCAGTGAACACCGCCAGCGCCGACAGGTTGATGCCGACGGCGCTGAGTGCAATCGCGACTGCGAGGACCATCAGCCCCATGCGGATCATCTTGATCAGCAGCACCTGTATCGACGGCGTCAGGTCCGAGGCACGGTTGATCCGGCTTTCCGCGAAATTGCTGGCGATGTTGGTCAGCCATAGCGCGACGATCAGCAGCGCGCCGGCCTTGATCAGCAGCAGCGGCGTGAGGCGCAAGCCGCCGATCTCGATGGCAAAGGAATCCAGCGTATCGGCGGCCCAATCGAGCTGGCCGATGATGCTGAGCGCCGCGACGATCCATGCCGACAGCGCCACCAGCCTGACGATGAATTCGTTGCGGATGACAGAGGTGGTCACTCGGATCATCAGCCAGGCGAGCGCCAGTTTGGCCGCCACCATGAGCATGTAGCTGCGGCTCGGCCAGGTCGAGTGGTACATGACGATGCGCGCCGCGACCAGCACGATCGCGAACGTCGCGGTGGAGGCGCTGGCGACCAGCACGCGGGCGAGGTGACGCAAGAGCGGTGGCCAGCGCATCGCGAGCGAGCCCATGTCGACACGCGCGCGAATGATGACGTCGACCGCACGGGCGAGGCCCGCCGCGGTCAGCATCAGGCCGAACTGCAGATAGAACCAGGGCGAGGTGAGCTCGGCGCCGACCGAACGCAGGACCGCCTGCACGGCTTCGACAATGTCCTTGTAGTCCATATCCATCGGCAAATTCTCTAAGGCCCCGATCAGGCGGCGTGATTCGAAGGTGTGGCAGAATTCCACAAACGCGGGCTGCAACACAGTACCGCTGGTCGAGGTAAGGCCGCAAATCCGGGCACTTTGCCGCGATTGCGAGAAATGGGGTTGGCGTCCAATCATGGCGACGATAAGGATGCAATTGCAAGTATTTGACACCATTTTCGAAGGCGTATGGCTTCTCTCGACCAGGTCAGCATAGCCATTCTGCTCGGCGCCGCGCTCGTGATGGCGGGCATCCTGTCGAGCCTGCTCGCGCTGCGCTTCGGCGCGCCGCTCTTGCTGGTGTTCCTCGTGATCGGCATGCTGGCCGGCGATTCCGGCCCGGGCCGCATCGCGTTCGACGATGTCCGCACAACCTACCTCGTCGGCTCGGTGGCGCTGGCCCTGATCCTGTTCGACGGGGGCTTGCGCACGCGCTTCCAGCATATCCGCAGCGTGCTCGCGCCCTCGATGGTGCTTGCGACCATCGGCGTGCTGCTGACGGCGGCGATCACGGCGCCGGCCGCAAAATATGTGCTCGACCTCAACTGGACCGAGGCGCTTTTGGTTGGCGCCGTGGTGGCCTCGACCGATGCCGCGGCCGTGTTCCTGCTGGTGCATGCGCAGGGCCTGCGGCTGCGCCCGCGCGTGGGCGCGACGCTGGAAGCGGAATCCGGCAGCAACGATCCCTTCGCCGTGTTCCTCACTTTGATGCTGGTCGAATTCATCTCGGTCGGGCACTCTTCGCCCGGCCATGTGCTGATGGAGCTCGCGCGCGAGGCGCTGCTCGGCGCCGTCATCGGCGTGATCGGCGGCCGCGTCATGGTGATCGCGCTCAACCGCGTGGCGCTGCCGCAGGGCCTGCATGCGCCCTTCGTCCTCACCACGGCGCTGGTGATCTTTGGCGTGGCGCAGCTTTCACACGCCTCCGGCTTCCTCGCGGTCTATCTCGCCGGCATCATCGTCGGCAACCGCCCGACGCGGGCGCATAATTCGGTCGTGACCTTTCTCGATGCCGCGACCTGGCTCGCGCAGATCGTGATGTTCGTGCTGCTTGGCCTGTTGGTGTCGCCGCAGCGGCTCGGCTCCAGCATTGGACCCGCCGTCGTCGTCGCCTTCGTCCTCATGCTGGTCGCGCGCCCGGTCGCGGTATTTCTTTGCCTGTTCCCGTTCCGCTTCAACTGGCGGGAGAAGCTGTTCATCGCCTGGACCGGGCTGCGCGGCGCGGTCGCGATCTTCCTCGCCTCGATCCCGATGCTGGTTGGCCTGTCAAAAGCCTATCTCTATTTCGACGTCGCCTTTGTCGTCGTCATCATCTCGCTGCTGTTGCAGGGCTGGACGCTCGCCGCCGCGGCGCGGCGGCTGCATGTCGCGTTGCCGCGCTCCGAGCGCGGGCCGCGGCGGGTCGAGCTCGATCTGCCCGGCCAGCTCGAGCAGGAGCTGGTCGGCTATCCCGTGCGGTCGAAGAGCCTGTATTTCAGGCGCGGCCTGATCCCGTCCTGGTCGAAGCCGACGCTCGTCATCCGCAACCAGCAGATCCTGACGCCGGCGGAAGCCGATCCCGTAGCGCCCGGTGACTACATCTATCTCTTGGCGCCGCCCGAGCGCGCCGAGGCGCTCGATCGCTTCTTTGTCGACATGCAGCCGAGCTCGGCGCCCGATCCGCATCTGCTCGGCGATTTCGTCGTCTCCGGCGAGCACACGCTGTCCGAGCTCGCCGAAATCTACGGCGTCAAGGTCGCGGAAGATGAGGCGAAGCTGACGCTGTCCGATTATTTCGACGTCCATCTCGACCATGCGCCGAAAGAGGGCGCGACCTTGCCGCTCGACTCCATCGTGCTGGTTGCGCGCAATCTTTCCGGCGGCCGGGTCAATGTGGTTGGCCTGCGCCTGCCGGAGGAAGACGAAGCCGTCCCGCCGACGCGGATGCAGTCCCTCAAGCGCAAGCTCGGCGAGCTCTGGACCTCGGTCGCGGGGATTTGAGGAGACCCTCATCCTGAGGAGCGCGCTTGCGCGCGTCTCGAAGGATGAGGCCCCGCTTCCGTTCCCCCGGGCCTCGTGGTTCGAGACGCCGCGCAAAGGGCGCGGCTCCTCACCATGAGGGTCTGCCAGCTACCTACCTGTTGAGCATTGGCCTGACTATCTCTAGTCTTGAGGCCAAACTCGCGGTGGAAACGCAGGAGATTTTAACCATGTCCGCCCCGTCCGATGACGAATTCGGCTTTGCGCCCGATTACGATACCCTGGTCCCCTATATGCAGCGGACCCGCGATTACTACACCGCGATCGGCTACACCACGCCCTATCGCTGGGCGCATTATGTCGAGTCGCCCTTCCAGACACTGAAAAAGCCGCTGTCGCAGTCGCGCGTGACCATCGTCACGACCGCCGCGCCGTATGATCCGGCGAAGGGTGATCAGGGCCCGGGTGCGGCCTATAACGGCGGCGCCAAGTTCTACCAGGTCTATGACGGCGACACCTCGAAGCAGCACGATCTGCGCATCTCGCATATCGGCTATGACCGCAAGCACACCTCGGCGACCGACAGCGGCACCTGGTTTCCGCTGCCGCAATTGTTGAAGGCGCAGGCTCGGGGGCGGATCGGCGAGGTCGCGCCGCGCTTCTTCGGTGCGCCCACCAACCGCAGCCACCGCGTCACCATCGACACCGATGCGCCCGAAATCCTGGCGCGTTGCGTCGCCGATGCGGTCGATGTCGCCGTGCTGGTGCCGAACTGCCCGGTCTGCCACCAGACCACCGCGCTGGTCGCGCGCCATCTCGAGGCCAACGGCATTCCCACCGTGCTGATGGGCTGCGCCAAGGACATTGTCGAGCACGCCGCCGTGCCGCGCTTCCTGTTCTCTGACTTCCCGCTCGGCAATTCCGCCGGCAAGCCGCACGATGTCGACTCGCAGGCGCTGACGCTGGAACTCGCGCTTGGCCTGCTCGAAAGTGCTGTCGGCGCGCGCACCACCATGCAGTCGCCGCTGCGCTGGAGCGAGGATGCCTCCTGGAAGCTCGACTACAACAACATCGCGCAGATGAGCCCGGAAGAGCTGGCGCGGCGCCGCGCCGAATTCGACCGCCAGAAGGAGATCGCGCGCGGCAACCGCGCCGCGTGACGCGCAGCAAACAGCAACTGAGCCGACATAACAAAGATCGGCCCCAACTATCGTCATTGCGAGCGAAGCGAAGCAATCCAGAGTCTCACCGCAGCGCTGGTCTGGATTGCTTCGTCGCTTCGCTCCTCGCAATGACGGCGCTCATATTCTCTGGAGGAACCCCGCGTGACGCGACCGTTCGAAGGCGTGAAGATTCTGGATTTCACGCAGGTGCTGGCCGGGCCCTATGCGAGCTATCAGCTCGCCCTCCTCGGGGCCGACGTCATCAAGGTGGAGCGGCGCGGCGGCGAGGATATGCGCCGTACGCCCTTGAGCCGCGAATGGGCCGAGCGCGACCTCGCGCCGGCCTTTCAGGCCGTCAACGGCAACAAGCGCAGCCTGACACTCGATCTCGCAAAGCCCGAGGCCATCGCCATCGTGAAGAAGCTCGCTAGCGAAGCCGACGTGGTGATGGAGAATTTTCGCCCCGGCGTGATGGACAAGCTCGGCATCGGCTATGAGGCGCTCTCGGTGATCAACCCGCGGCTGATCTATTGCGCGATCTCCGGCTTCGGCCAGACCGGCCCCGAGCGCAACGGCGCCGGCTATGACGGCAAGATCCAGGCGATGAGCGGCATCATGGCCATCACGGGCCACGAGGAGACCGGGCCGACGCGCGCGGGCTTTGCCATCTGCGACGTGCTGTCCGGCGCCACCGCCGCGTTCGGCGTTTCCAGCGCGCTGTTCCAGCGCAACCAGACCGGCAAGGGTCAGCTCGTCGACGTCTCCATGCTGGAGGCGTCGCTCGCTTTCCTGTCCGGCCAGATCGCCGATTACTCCGTCGCCGGCCATCGCCAGCAACTGTCGGGCAACCAGGCGGTGAGCCGCAAGCCGACCGCCAATCTCTTCAAGGCGGGCGAGGGCCATCTCCTGCTCGCCGTCAACAACGAGAAGCAATACCGCGCGCTGATGACCGCGATCGGCCGCGAGGACGTGTTCGATGATCCCCGCTTCACCGACTGGTTCGCGCGGCAGGAAAACGAGCCGGCGCTGCGCGCCATCATCGAGGCACAGCTTTCGAAGAAAAGCCCGCGCGAGTGGGAGAAGATTCTCGATGCCGCGGGCGCGCCCTGCGCCTCGATCTGGAAAGTCGAGGAAGTCATCGACCACCCGCAGATCGTCGCGCGCGGCGCGGTGCAGGAAATCGATACGCCCTATGGACGTCTGCGCTTCGCCGGCAGTGGTTTTCGCCTCGCGCACGGCGGCGGAAAACTCGAGCACATGGCGCCGGAGGTCGGCGCCCATACGGACGAAGTGCTGAGCGCGATCGGCTATGATGCGAAGGACATCGCGGAGTTGCACGCGAAAGAGGTGGTGTAAGTTTCGGACCACTCTCTCAACTCGTCATTCCGGGGCGCGCGTAAGCGCGAGCCCGGAATCCACAACCACCATCGGGAGTATGGATTCCGGGCTCGCCGCTTCGCGGCGCCCCGGAATGACGATCATTCTTAAAGCACCTTCACCCCACCGAACGAGCTCACCCGCCCGCGCTGCAGCAGCACGATTTGCGTCGCCAACTGGCGCATCTCGGCGGCGTCGTGGCTGACATAGACCATGGGAATCCGCGCTTCGTCGCGCAGCCGCACCAGATAGGGCAAAATCTCCGCGCGGCGGCCTTCATCGAGCGCACCGAGCGGCTCGTCGAGCAGCAGCAGCCGCGGCCTGGCGAGCAGCGCGCGGCCGAGCGCGACGCGCTGGCGCTCGCCGCCGGACAATTTGCCGGGACGGCGATCAAGGAGATGGCCGATGTCGAGCAGGTCTGTGACGCGCTTGCGCTGTTCGGCATCTTCAGGGAGTCCGTTCATGCGCCGTCCGTAATCGAGGTTTTGCCGGACATCGAGATGCGGAAACAGCCGGGCATCCTGGAACACATAGCCGATGCGGCGGCGCCAGGCCGGCACATGGATGCCGTTGGCGGTGTCGTCGAGGATCTCCCCGTCGATCGAGATGGTGCCGCGGTCGGGCCGCAAGAGACCCGCGATCATGTTGACCAGTGAGGTCTTGCCGGCGCCGGACGCGCCGAACAGGCCGGTGACGCGGCCCTCGCTTTCGAAGGCGGCTTCCAGCAAGAATTCGCCGAGCTGTTTTGTCACATCGACCCGCAGCATGGTCAGTTCCCGTGCAGGCGTGCGGTGGCGCGGCGCGCGAAGACTTCCGCGCCGATCAGCGCCGCGACCGCGATCACGATGGAGACGACGACCAGCCGCAGCGCCGCGGTGTCGCCGTCCGGCGTCTGGATCAGCGAATAGATCGCTGACGAAATGGTTTGTGTCTCGCCTGGAATGTTCGATACAAAAGTGATGGTGGCGCCGAACTCGCCGATCGCCTTGGCAAAGCCGAGTACCATGCCGGCGAGCACGCCCGGCAGCGCCAGCGGCAGCGTGACATTGAAGAACACCCGCCATGGCGGGGCGCCCAGTGTCTCGGCGGCCTGTTCCAGCCGGCGGTCGACCGCCTCGATCGATAGCCGGATTGGGCGCACCAGCAGCGGAAACGACATCACGCCGCAGGCGAGCGCCGCACCGGTCCAGCGGAACGCGAACACGATGCCGAGATGATCGGCCAGCCACGCGCCGATCAGGCCGCGGCGGCCGAAGGCCAGCAGCAGGAGATAGCCGGTGACGACCGGCGGCAGCACCAGCGGCAGGTGGACAGCCGCATCGAGCAGCGACTTGCCCCAGAACTCGCGCCGCGCCAGCAGGAAGGCCAGCGCAATTCCGAGCGGGGTTGCGACCAGCGTCGCCACCGTGGCGACCCTGATCGAGAGCAGGATCGCCGTCCATTCCGTGGGCGTGATATCGAACACGTCAGTCCGGTTCGATCTCAGGACGTCGGCTTGAGCAGATAGTTGAAGCCGTATTTCTCCAGCACGGTTTTCGCCGCCTGCGAGTGCAGGTACTCGAGATATTCCTTCGCCTCGGGCTTGGCGGTCGACGTCGCCGCCACGGGGTAGATGATCGGCGGATGCGAGTCGGCCGGGAAGGTGCCGACGATCTTCACGCCGGGCTCGACTTTGGCGTCGGTCGAATAGACGATGCCGAGCGCGGCCTCGCCGCGGGCCACCAGCGTCAGCGCGGCGCGCACGCTTTCCGCCATCGCGAATTTCGGTTCGGCCGCCTGCCACGCGCCAAGCTTCTCAAGTGCTGCCTTGGCGTATTTGCCGACCGGCACCGATTTGACGTCGCCGGTTGCGATCCTGCCGTCGCCGGCAAGCTTGGCAAGATCAAAGCCAGAGGCGATGGCGACGTTGTCGATCTTGGAATCCTTCGGCGCGATCAGCACGATGCTGTTGCCGAGCAGGTTCACCCGGGTCGGCTCGTTGATGTTCTTTTTGCCGACGGCGTAGTCCATCCAGTCGGTGTCGGCGGACACGAAGATATCCGCCGGCGCGCCCTGTTCGATCTGTTTGGCGAGCGTCGAGCTCGCGGCATAACTCGCGGAAACCTTGATTCCGGTCTTGGCGATGAAGGCAGCGTCGATGTCATCGAGTGCGTTCTTCATCGAGGCGGCGGCAAAGACGGTGAGGGTCTTGTCCTCGGCGGCGGCAGGCGAAAAGGCCGATCCCCACAGGATCACAAACGCGGTAAAAACTCCGGCAAAACGGTACATCGGGGCGCTCCATGCATGTTCGCGCTCGCGTGGGTCTCCCGCGCACGCAAATCAGGCGTCGGTTCAAATCAAGGATAAGCGAGAGGCGGAAGCGCCGTTCCGTCGGGTCCCTAACAGCTTACGGCCGCTCGGGATTTCGCTGGCCGGACCATAGCAGGCTGGCCGCCCGCGTAAAGGCGGCCATTTGTCTATTCGCCTGACGGTAGGATCGCGATCGAGATGGAGTCGTCCTTGGAGCCCGAGATCTGCAGCACGAAGGGGCTGGCCGAGAGCTCGTATTTCATGGTCTTGCGGATACCCTCGCAGTCGGTGGCGCCGCTGAACGCCCTGGGCTTGAGGAAATGTCCGTCCTGCACCACGTCGATCCAGGCGCCGGCCGAGAGGCTGATGGTGTAGATGCCGGCCTTCGGCGCGGTCTTGAAGCTGGTGAAGCCGGCAAAGGTGCCCTCCTTCGGCGCGCGCTCGGGCGGCGTCGGCAGCCTGGCGTCGGCCGGCGCGACCAGGCTCAGGATCATGCCGCTCGACGGCATCGCGGTGACTTCGCTGCCGGAAGCGAGCTTGGTGCGATCCGCGGCAGCGAGCACGGCGCGCTCGTGATCGATATTCCATTTGAACTTGTCACAGCCGCTCGGCTCTTCCGCCGCAAGCGCGGGCGCGGAGAGCAGCAGCAGCGCAATGACCGGTGCGCTGCGCATGATCAGTCCACCCCAATCATGACATCAGAGGCCTTGATCACGACAGTGACGGCGTCCTTGGCCTTGATGCCGAGTTCATCGACCGCCTCGTTGGTGATCGAGGAGGTCACGATCTTGCCGCCGCCGATGTCGACGCGGACATGCGACGTGGTCGCGCCCTTCTTCACCTCGACGACGGTGCCCTTGAGCTGATTGCGTGCACTGATGCGCATGAGGGTTCTCACAATTGATGAAACCGCGCGCGAAAATGCCACGCGAAGTGCGGCTGTTTGATGAAATGAGAATTTGGGACCGTCGTCCGCGTCGAGGCCGCTCGCTTGCGGCGTGGCGGCGCCGGATATTAGCCCATGCGGCCGGTCTCAGGATAGCCCGCTAACGATCACGTTAGGGCACTTTGGCGTCCGGAGCGTTGAGCACGCCTTTGCAGCCCGCCGGCAATTGCGCCAACGTGATCGGGGGTTTCGGCTTCGGAGGCACCTTGGGCGGTCTCGGATGCAGGATCGAATCCCTGAACCAGTAGGCGAGGTCGGACGGCTTGCAGCCCTCGCCGCCGCCCTGGTCCGCCTGGCCGTGGCATTCGGCGGCGCCTGGCGGACATCGCATGCGGATGTGGAAGTGATAGTCATGGCCGAACCAGGGGCGGACCTTTTCCAGCCAGTGCCGGTCACCCGCGGCCTCCCGGCACAGCGCCTTCTTGATCGCGGCGTTGACGAAGATACGCTGCACGGCGGGCTCCTTGGCGGCATCACGGATCACCATCCAGTGCTGCGGCGTCCAGGCCTTCGGATCGATGTCGAGCCGGTCGTCGCGCACCATCATGACCGCCGACATTTCCTCGCGATCCTCTTGCGAGAGCCGGTGATCCGGCATCGGCGTCAGCCAGATATCGGCATCGAGCCCGATCTGATGGCTGGCGTGGCCGGTCAGCGCGGGTCCGCCGCGCGGCTGGGCGATGTCGCCGACCAGGATGCCCGGCCAGCCCGCATCCTTGTGCGCATTGACCGACAGCCGCTTCAAGAGCGCGATCGTGTCCGGATGTCCCCAATAGCGGTTGCGCGACAGCCGCATCACCTGCCAGGTGTCGCCGTTGAGCGGCATCTGCGCCGCGCCCGCGATGCAGCCCTTGGTGTACTCGCCGATCACCTTGGTCGGCTGCGCCGATGGCAGCAGCTTCCGCGCGAACAACTGCTTGGCGCCGAGCTTGGGATCGTTGGGATGTTCCAGCGGCGGCAGCGGCTGTGGATTGACCGTGCCCTTGTCCTGCGCCCGCGCGGGAAAGGTGCCGGCGGCCACCGCGATCAGAAGCAGGATGAGAATCGGGCGCGCTCGCATCGGCTCACTCTATTCTTCGCCGATGGGTACAGGGAAGGGGCCTCTGGCGTTAGTCGCAATTGATTGATGGTCCCACGCTATCGTTAGGGCGTGTACTCATAAAACGAGAGATGTCCGCTTTTGGAGCCAAATCAGACGTGCGCTGGCCACCCCGGAATTTCGCCTTTTGACCCAGACTGTGTGAAAACCTGACGGATGCTATGATTCCCTTGCTGAATCGCGGGGGGATGATGAAGGGCTTCGTTGAAGGGGCGGATCGCCAGCAGACGACACTGTTACCGGAATGCCTTGATGATTGGGTGGACGGGAGCAATCCTGTTCGGGCGGTCGATGTGTTCGTCGATGGGCTGGAACTGCGCGAGCTGGGGTTCGATGGCGTCACCCCGGCAGCGACCGGCCGGCCGGGCTACCATCCATCGCCGCTGCTCAAGCTTTATATCTATGGCTATCTCAACCGGGTCCAATCGAGCCGGCGGCTGGAGCGTGAGGCTGGCCGCAATCTGGAAGTGATGTGGCTGACGGGACGGCTCGTTCCGGATCACAAAACCATCGCCGATTTCCGCAAAGACAACGGCCCCGCCATCAAGAAGGTCTGCGCGCAATTCGTCGCCTTGTGCCGCAAGATGGGTCTGCTGGCGAAAGCGAGCGTCGCGATCGACGGCAGCAAGTTCAAGGCGGTTAACTCGCGCGACAACAACTTCACGAAGGGAAAGATGGAGCGGCGCCTGGCGCAGATCGAGGAGAGTGTTGCGCGCTATCTGAGCCAGCTTGACACAGCCGATCGCCAGACAGCTTCCGGTGAGGCGCCGTCGGAGGAGCTTGTGGCCAGGACCACGCGGCTGAAGGAGAAGCTGATCAAGCTCGAGGAAGAGGTGAAGCGCCTTAAAGCGATTGAGAAGGTGATGCTTGCCGCGCCCGATCAGCAGGTCTCCTTCACCGATCCTGATTCCCGCTCGATGGCGACCAGCGGGCGCGGCTCCGGGATGGTCGGCTATAATGTGCAAGCGGCCGTCGATACGACGAACCATCTGATCGTTGCGCATGAGGTGACCAACGTCGGCACCGACAAGTCGCATCTTGCGAACATTGCCAACCAAGCGAAGGCAGCATTGGAGGCAGAAAGCCTCGAAGCCTTCGCCGATCGCGGCTACTTCAAGGGCGAGGAGATCCTCGCCTGCGATGAGGCTGGCATCACAGTCACGCTGCCAAAACCCCAGACATCGGAGGCGAAGTCGGAAGGCCGCTTCGGCAAGCAGGATTTCCGCTATGTGGCAGAAAAGAATATTTACATTTGTCCAGCTGGTGAGACGCTCATCCACCGCTTCGCGAACGAGGAAAATGGATTGGTCCTGCACCGCTACTGGAGCAACGCGTGTCGCACCTGCGCGCTGAAGGCTCAGTGCACGAAGGGACCGCAACGCCGCATCACGCGTGGGGAACACGAGTACGTTGTCGATGCCGTGCAGGCGCGCCTGGACAAGAATCCGGATGCGATGCGTACTCGCCGCGAGACAGTTGAGCATCCGTTTGGCACGCTGAAGATGCGGATGGGGGCGACGCACTTTTTGATGAAGACGCTGCCCAAAGTGGCGACTGAGATGGCGCTGCACGTGCTCGCCTACAACCTCACGCGCGTGATGAACATCGTCGGTATCAAACCGTTCCTCGCAGCGATCCGGGCTTGAGGAGCGTGTCATGGTGCGCGCCGTGAGACGTCGCTCAGCATGGCCCGAGGCTGCGCCTGGATTAACTCCAGAACTCGATACAGTAAAAATAGGCTCAGCCGGTCGCCCCCAAGGTCCATCGCGCCCGGTTCCTTGCACTTATTGGGGTACGAGAAACGTTTCCACACGGCCTGGACCCAACTCGGACATTGGCCCTAGCCCAAGGGCAACGCCCTATGCTTTGATATGTCCGACGGATCTACCGATCTCGGGAGGCCGTTTTGACCGACAATCGCGTTGAACGGCGGCTTGCAGCTATCCTTGCGGCTGATGTGGCTGGATATAGTCGCCTGACCGGCTTGGACGAGGAAGGGACACACGCCCGGCTGAGGGAGCGTTTGCGTGGACTCGCTGATCCCAAGATCAGCGAACATCGTGGCAAGGTCGTCAAGCACACGGGCGATGGCGTGCTCGCTGAGTTCGGCAGTGTCGTAGATGCGGTGCGGTGCGCCATTGAGGTCCAGCGCGGTATGGCTGAGCAAAATGCTACGATGCCGCAGGTCAAGCGGATCGAATTTCGCATCGGCATCCACGTCGGTGACATCATCGTCGATGACAACGATATCTTTGGCGACGGCGTCAACATCGCCGCTCGCCTTGAAGGGATTGCGGAGCCGGGTGGCGTTTGCATCTCTGACGACGCACAACGTCAGCTCCGCGGGAAGGTCGATTTCGCCTTTGAGGATATGGGTCCGCAGAACCTGAAGAATATTGTTGAACCGATGCGAGCGTGGCGGTTGAGGATGAATGCGAGCGGTTCTCCGGCAGCGCCGATAGAGCCGCCTGTCGAGAGCACGCAAGCTCTGGCGCTCCCCGACAAGCCGTCTATCGCCGTGCTTCCGTTCCAGAACATGTCCGGTGATCCCGAGCAGGAGTATTTTGCGGACGGGATGGTTGAGGAAATCACCACCGCGCTCTCACGGTTCAAATGGTTGTTCGTGATCGCTCGCAATTCAAGCTTTACGTTCAAAGGCAAAGCCGTCGATGTCAAGGAAGTCGGACGTAGGCTTGGCGTGCGCTATGTCCTTGAGGGGTCTGTGCGCAAGGCGTCAGGGAAGGTTCGGATCACAGGACAGTTGGTTGATGCGGTGACCGGCGCGCACATCTGGGCGGACAGGTTCGAGCGTGACATGGCAGATGTTTTCGCTCTCCAGGACGAAGTCACGGTCGCCGTTGTCTCGGCCATTCAGCCAAAATTGTTTCAAACAGAAATTGCAATGGCGACGCGGCGGCGACCGGAGAACCTCACCGCATATGATCTCTTTCTCCGAGCCATGCAGCAGTTTTACCTATCGACCCGCGAAGGGTTGGCCGAGGCGATAAGGTTGGCTCATCGCGCCTTGCAGCTGGACCCGCAGTTCGGCTTTGTCACGGCTCTGGCAGGTGTCTGTCACATGCAAAGGGTCCTTTATGGCTATGCTGTCGATCCTCAATTCGACAGGAAGGAAGCAGTTCGGCTTATGCGCCTGGCATTGAGCATCGACGATAGTGATCCAGATACGTTAGCATTCGCTGCCATAATCTCGGCGTACATGGTCGGCGATTGTGAACGTGAGATCGAAATGGCTAACCGGGCGGTCGCACTCAACCCCAATTCATTTTTGGCATGGAGCAGCAGAGGCCACGTCTTTAGAATTGCGGGGCTGCCGGAGGAAGCGATCCGGAGCTTTGAACGTGCCATTCGCACGAGCCCGGTAGACCCGCGGCTACACCTTATGTTTGTTGGGATGGGGATGGCCTTTATTGAGCTTCGTCGCTTTGACGAGGCCATCGTCGCAGGGAAGAAAGCCCAACGCCAGAACCCCTCATTTCCGCCAGCTTCTTTCTGTCTCGCGTCCGCTTTCGCTCATCTCGGACGCGACGGTGAAGCGCGTGAGGCGGCGGCGCGTCTGCTTGAGACCGATCCCGCCTTCACGATATCCGCGAGGATGGGTCGGCGCAGACAATCACACTTGAAGCTATTGATTGAGGGCCTTCGGAAGGCGGGGTTGCCCGAATGAGCCCGCGCACACGTGCGCCGATAAGTGATCGAATAGATCCCCCTTTTTGTTGCGGTGCATGAGTCTGGATTTGTGCAGGTTTTCGGATGCCGGGATGGCGGGACTATGCACGCGCTCCAGTGGCCGGCGTCCGAAAAGCGCCAAGGCACGAAATCGCGGGATGTGGGCGGCAGCAGTGCCGCGGGTGCTATGGGGATTTCGCCACGAGCTCAGGTGCGCCTGCGATGACGCGAAGCGGCAGCGAGACCCGTTTTGCCACGTAGGCGGAACGTAGGTTGAAGCACGATCGAGCAGCGGGCGTTTTGAGCGACGAAATTTTGTGTCTTTTGGTTGTGATTGCGCAAAAATCCGGCGTGGCGAGGCAAACGGCGGCGCTGTCGGGCAAGAGCCAACACGGGCGGTGAGTGTTGCCGTGTGTGTCGAGGACTGGCATCGGCATCATGAGGTGTCGATCTTGATCTTTGGCGAAACCGGCGAGGGACGGTGCTTCGGCTGTTGCCCGCGCAAGAAGGTCTCGATGATGCGCAGGCGGCCGCCGCAGCAGGGACAAGGATGCTCTGGCGCTTTTGGCTCTTCGGGCTTGGCGTTGACAGCCTTGATGGCATCGATCGGGATGAGTGGCACTGCAAGCAGTTCGCGGATGCGTGCGATATTCTTGACGCGGGTTTGGCTCGTGAGCCAACCGTAATAACGGATCCGGTGGAAGCCTTGCGGCAAGACATGCATCAGGAAGCGCCGGATGAACTCGTGGGTATCGAGCGTCATCAGCTTGTATCGCTCGGGACCTTCGATGCGGTAGTCCTTCCACTTGAAGGTGACGCCGTTGTCGTCGAGCGCGACCAAGCGCCGGTTGGAGATGGCGATGCGGTGGGTGTAGCGCGCGAGATAGCGCAACACTTCCTCGGGGCCACCGAACGGCCGTTTGCTGTAGACGACCCATTCGCTGTTGCGCAGCGGAGCCAAATAGGCGGCAAAGGCTGGTGCATTGGTCAGGGCAACGTGCTTGCCGAAGAACTGTAGCTGTCCGGCGCGGTGAGCGGCATCAAGCCTCTCCAGGACCAGCCTGCGGAACAGGCGCGAGAGCACGCGCACGGGCAGGAAGAAGTTGGGTCGGCAGGCAACCCAGCGCTCGCGCTCAAGCGAGATGCCGCCGCCCGGCACGATCATATGGACATGCGGGTGGTGGGTGAGCGCCGAGCCCCAGGTGTGGAGGACGGAGAGGACGCCGATGCGGGCGCCCAGGTGCTTGGGATTGGCCGCGATGCCGATCATGGTCTCGGCCGAGGCCTTGAACAGGATGTCGTAGATCACGGCCTTGTTCTGGTAGGCAATGTCGGCGATTTGGGCCGGCAGCGAGAACACGACGTGGAAGTAAGGCACCGGCAATAGCTCGGCCTCGCGCTCGGCGAGCCATTCCCTTGCCGCCGTTCCCTGGCATTTGGGGCAATGCCGGTTGCGGCAGGAGTTGTAGGCGATCTGCGTATAGGCGCACTTCTCGTTCTCGCAGCGCGCGACATGACCGCCGAGCGCTGCCGTGCGGCAGTTCTCGATCGCCGACATCACCTTGAGTTGGCCGAGGCTCAGATAGCCGGCATTGGCTTGGCGCCATGCCGGTCCATGGCCGCGGAAGATATCCGCGACCTCCAATACTGGGCGGGACATGGCCGCGGGCGGCTATGCCGGCAGCCGGTCTTTCCTGTTCTTCCTGGGCTTCTTGCGAGGCAACGACAGCAGGTCGAGTGGGCTCTCGATGGCAGCGATCATGCCGGTGGCAACGCGCGTGTAGCGCGCCGTGGTGTCCAATTTGTCGTGCCCCAGCAGTCATGATTCATAATGCACCTCGGCTAACTCATTGAAAGTCAAAGACCTGCTGCGTGGCATCCGGTGTTAGCGGAGGCTTCTGACGCTTTCCGCGGGCGAAGCCTGCCAGGTCCTCAGCTCTGATTACCCAAGGCGCGCCCGCGCAAGCTTGTCGGCCTTTGATGTCGCCGCGGCGGAGCATGCGCAACGCGGTCATGTTGCAGACGCCGATGAGTTTTGCTGCTGCTTCGAGCGTAATCTCGCCGCGCTCCGCCCACTCGCCATCGCGGAAGACGGCGATGTCGTGGTGATTGCGGAAGCCGCGCACGCGCTCTTGCGTCCAGGCATTGCCGTGCCCGGTCTCGACGCCGGTGCGATTGAGCAGGCGCGCAATCTGCCGATCAGGCATCAGCCGCGCCAGCTCACGCACGAGTGCGATCGTGTCGTCGGGGATGCGTGGATTGTGCCGGCCGGCTGCATTCAGTCGCTGTTTGACTTGCAGTTGGGTATGGTCGCCGCCTTGCCAGTGCAGGACCGCATGGATGATTGCGCCATCCCTGCGCACGACGATCTCCGTGAGCGCCGCGCGAAGGATACGCTTGCGCGTTGCGGCGGTTGCAGCGGGATGCAACCAGGCGCGCTCCAGATCAGCACCGAGCGCCACCAATTGCTGACGCTCTGGCTCGCCGAGCGGCGGCAGACGACGCGCAATCAGGGCGGCGATCTCTCCTTCAAGCTTTGCGACAGCCTGCAATGCCTCGTTCCAGCGGCGCTCCAGCTCGCCGGCGACCAGTCGGTTTGCCGGATCGACGGCGTCGTACTGTCGGCGCGCGTGCGAAGCTTCGTAGCGCGCCTGTTGCAGCGACAGCTCCAGCTGGCGCTCGGCCGCGCTCGTCGTGCTCGATTGCGCCTCGATTGCTTTGAGTGCGGCCTCGATGCCAAGCGGCTTCAGGACGCGCAGGACCTCGCTACTGATCGCCGTATCGATGCTCAAGCCGCTGATCGAAATGCAGCGCGCGGCACCGTGGTTCGTACGAGCACCGTAGCAATTGTAGCGGCCGATCTTGCCGCTGTAGTGCACATGGAGCTTGCGGCCGCAGTGGCCGCATCGCAGCAGTCCGGGCAGCAGCAGCTCGCCTTTACGAGCTGCTCCGCGAGCGAGTGCGCTGCTCATGCCGGTCGCATTGTTGGCGATTACCTCGAGGTTGCGCTCGAACTCGTCCCAGGTGATATAGGCCGTGTGGTGATCCTTGATCAAGACATCCCATTCGGCCATGGGCTTTTGCACACCACGCCGGATATGCTTGCGCCCACCTTTGACACTCACACGGCTCGTCGTGCGCCCGAACGCGTAGGCACCTGCATAGATCGGATTGGTCAGAATGTTGTGCACGATGTTGTAGGCCGGCAGTCGCCACACGACGCCATGCGCCTCGCCTTGGCGCGACTTGACAGGCAGCTCGATGCCTTCCTCTCTTAGCCAGATGTGCACCTGTCGTGCACTTTGCAGCTCGGCGAACTTGGTGAAGACCAGCTGCAGGGCGTCCTGCACACGTTTGTCTGGATTCTTCTCTATGCGATCGCGACCGATCTTCACATAGCCGGCGGCGACACCGAGGACCAGCGCGCCGCGGCGCGCCTTCTGCTTCAGCGCTTCCTGCGAGCGCTGGCGGAACATCGAGAGTTCAAGCTCGCTCATCGTGCCCTTCATGCCAAGCAGCAGCCGATCGTTGGGATGGCGAGGATCGTAGATTCCGTCCTCGTCGACGATGAGCGTGCCGACCAATCCACAGAACTCGATCAGCGTATGCCAGTCGCGGCCATTGCGGGCAAGACGCGACGCCTCGATCGCAAGCACAGCGCCGACACGGCCCTCGCAGATCGTCGCGAGCAGCCGCTCGAAGCCGGGACGCGCGATGCCGCCACCGGAGCGACCGAGGTCGTCGTCGATGACATCGATGTTGCTCCAGCCAAGCTGCTTGGCGCGATCGACGAGGCCGTATTGGCGCCGTCGGCTCTCATGATTATGCGCGAGCTGGTCTGCTGTCGATTGCCGGATGTAGACGCAGGCGCTGCGGGCGAGATGCTCAGTCGTGATCTTGGTCATCGCCGCTTCCTCCGCTTGCCGCTTTTGCCAGCGCCGCCGCGATCTCGCGCAGCAGCACCTCGATGACCGTCGCGAGCAAGCTCTTTTGAGCTGCACGCAGTTCGACGCACAGTGGCTCGGCCTCGAACAGGCTTGGCTGGAGATTCTCGGATCTCTGCGTCATTCTCTGGTCGCTCCGTTTTTGATTCGGACGCCAGAAAGCCTAGAAGCGCATCGACCTCGTTGCGCAGGGAGCGAAGAACATTGAGGGGAAAACGCGGCTCAACGCCGATCTCGAATCGGGACGCAGCCTCCTCAGTCATCCACGCCGGAAGGCAGGCAAAGGTGCCGTCAAGTTGGTGCACAACGAGAAACGCGGCGCCGCCTCGCTCAAGCCGCCGCCTAACGCCTACCGTCTCGCCGAAGCGAGGATGAAATCGGTAAGTGATGCGTGCTTCAGCCTGTTGTTCGCGGGCAGTATGTCGCCCTTCCGAACAACGCTTGGATGATGCGGATGTCGGTTCCGCGTTCCAGCAGGTGGGTGGCGAAGCTGTGCCGCAGCGCGTGCAGCGTCACGCCCTTCCTGATCCCGGCCGCATCGGCCGCCTCATGAAACAGGCGGTTGAGCTGGCGGGTGGTCATGGGCTTGCCGGCCTTGGTGCCAGGAAACAGCCAGCGTTCCGGCACAGGCGTTTGCGCATCGTGACGCGATGGGCGCGCCTTCCACCATTGGCGCAGAAGATCGAGCGTCTCGGACGACAGCATGACATTGCGGTCCTTGCGGCCCTTGGACTGCTCGATGCGAATGATCTTCTGCGCACTGTCGATATGTTTGACCTTCAGCCGGACCACCTCGCCGGCGCGCAACCCGCAGCCATAGCCAAGACTGAGCAGAAGGCGAGCCTTGAGGCTGCTGGCGACGGCCAGCAGGCGCTTCGTCTCATCCGTACTCATCACCAGCGGAATCTTCTGAGGCTCGCGGAGGTGATAGATCTCGGCCGCAAGGTCCAATCGGCGCAGCGTCACGCGGAACAAGAACCGCAACCCGGTCATGATGCGGTTGCGGTTGCAGATGCTCGCGCCCGTCTCGGCCAAGTGCAGCTGGAAACGGCGGATATCCTCAAGTGTGGCCG
This sequence comes from uncultured Alphaproteobacteria bacterium, assembly GCA_963847045.1. Taxonomy (GTDB): domain Bacteria; phylum Pseudomonadota; class Alphaproteobacteria; order Rhizobiales; family Xanthobacteraceae; genus Bradyrhizobium. Next base: position 66,863 of record CAWJYQ010000028.1, read on the forward strand.
TGTCTGGGGAGCGCTTGAGAAACGCAGCGAACCGCTTGCAGCTGCTGATGTGGCCCCTCTGCGTGCCCGCGCACAGCTTGCGCGCGTTCATGTCCTCGATCATGCGCTGGCGAAGCGGACTGCTAGTATCGGTCATAGACAACTCCTGTCTGGGATGAGGTGGATCACACCTCGATCTTCAAGACAGGGCGCCACGCCCGCCACCGACGATCTCTCCTCTGGAGACAGTGCTCGCGGTTAGGCCGCCCGCCTCAGCGGGTTATCGCGCAGCGATTTAGTGCTTTGGCACAAAGCGGACGTGCCGAAGGTTGGTTCGGATGTCCGCTTCCGAGGGCAGCGGGGGCGCTGCCAAGTCTGTGAGCGCTCCGGACTTATGAGTACACGCCCTGGGCTTAGGGCCGGCTCGCAAGGATCGCGCAGCCAAAACCCTTTGAGGCGGCGCCGCGCGGCAAATCATACGCCTTTTTTTAAGACTTCAGGGCAGTGGGCGTGTTCATGAAAAACATTTGGAGCGGGCGGCTCGCAACACTGGTTGTCACCGTATTTTTGCTCGGGGCGTGGTCACTGGCGCATGCCGATGTCGTGGTCCAGATCGACAAATCCTCGCAGCGCATGTCGGTCAGCGTCGATGGCGTGTCGCGCTACAACTGGCCGGTCTCGACCGGCCGCAACGGCTACGGCACGCCGAGCGGCACCTTCCATCCGCAGGCGATGATGCGCTCCTACTTCTCGCGCAAATATTACAACGCGCCGATGCCGCACGCGATTTTCTTCTATTACGGCTTCGCCATCCACGGCACCAACGACATCTCGCGGCTCGGCGGTCCGGCCTCACATGGCTGTGTGCGGCTGCATCCGTCGAATGCGGCGACGCTGTTTGCGCTGGTCCAGCGCAACGGCGCGCGCAACACCACGATCGAGATCTCGAACTATCGCAGAATGCTTTTGTTGAATCAACGCATCGGCAAATTCGCTGCACCTCTCCCGCTTGCGGGGGAGCATAGGCCGCCTTCGGCGGCCGTCCTTAAGAGACGCCGAAGCGAAGCTTCGGCTATGTCGCATCGAAAGATGCGATGCGGGTGGGGGAAACTCTCTCAACACCAACCGTGCGAACTCGTGGCGACACCCCCACCCCGGCCCTCCCCCGCAAGCGGGAGAGGGAGCGCAGTCCCCGTGCTGTTCGCAATTCAACCCATCAAGCGTTAAAGGCCCGACAGTAGCCTCGTCCTTCGAGACGCTTGCTCACGCAAGCTCCTCAGGATGAGGGGATAGAGCCGATTGCGGACATCAATGACGCAACTGGTGGGCGGCGGCGCTTAACCGCGCGATAACCCTCTTGCGCATTGATGAAAATTCGTGCGCGCGAAATACAATCGGCGCATTCCCTGGACAGTTTCTTCGCATGTCATGCAACCGTCATGGCATGGCGGCGATTTGGCGTTGCCGGATGCCCGGTTCGGCCCATCTGAAGTTGTGACGCAACGCTGGATGTATTGGCGGATGCAGCCTCGCCCCGCAAACAGGCAGAAGGAAGGGTGCTCAACCTTGCGCTGAGGGTTTCCGAAAAGCGCCTCGCGGCAAGAAGATACTATTTTTTCAGATACTTGGCCGAGAACTGGCGCCGCGGAAATGCGAGTTGAGTGAATGCCGAGAATCCGGCCATCAAGACAGAAGAAACGGAAGCCTGTGTTGCGTGGGCGGATTTTTGGGAGGCCCGGCAAAGCCAAAGCCGGGCGCTTCGCTGGAAGATCGCGCGCGTCCGCCGAGGCGGCCGACATCGAGCGCACGCGCGCGGAAGCCGAGGCCGCGATCGCGGAGGCGCGCAAATCGCACGAGCGGCTGCGCGAGGCGATCGACATCCTGCCGCAGGGCATCGTCTTCCTCGACGGCGACGGCCGCTACATCCTCTGGAACAAGAAATACGCCGAAATCTACAGCCGCAGCGCCGACCTGTTCGAGCCCGGTGCGCGGCTCGCCGACACCATTCGCATCGGCGTCGAACGCGGCGACTATCCCGAAGCGATCGGCCGCGAAGAGCAATGGATCGCCGAGCGGCTGGAGAAACTCAGCCAGCCCGGCGAGCGCCATGAGCAGCAGCTTGCCGACGGCCGCGTCATCCTGATCGAGGAGCGCAAGACCGAAGGCGGCGGCGTCATCGGGTTGCGCGTCGACATCACCGAGCTGAAGCAGCGCGAGGCGTCGTTCCGGCTGCTGTTCGACAGCAATCCGGTGCCGATGATCGTCTGCGCGGTCGACGGCGAACATGTGCTCGCCGTCAATGACGCCGCGGTCGCGCATTACGGCTATAGCCGCGCCGATTTCCAGAAACTCACCATCCGCAACCTCCAGGCCTTCGACAGCGAAGCGCCCTGGGGCGGCGCTCTCTCCAGCGACGAGCAGGCGGCGCGGACCTGGAAACATGTCAGGGCCGACGGCACGCTGATCGATCTCGCGATCTATTCGCGCAACCTTGTCTATAACGAGCGGCCGGCGGTGCTGCTGGCGCTGATGGATATCACCGAGCGCAAGCGCGCCGAGGCGCGGCTCGCCTTCCTCGCCCAGCATGACGGGCTGACCGGGCTGCCGAACCGCAATCTGCTGCGCCAGCAGATGGACGAGATCCTCGTGCACATGCGGCGCAGCGCGGAAAAGGTCGCCGTGCTGGTGCTCGGCCTCGACAATTTCAAGTCGGTCAACGACACGCTGGGACACGGCATCGGCGACAAGCTCTTGCGTGGCGTTGCAAAACGTCTGCGCTCGACGCTACGCGACGAGGACGTGCTGGCGCGGCTCAATTCCGACGAATTCGCCATCGTCCAGACCGCTCTCGCGCGGCCCGAGGATGCGGCGCTGCTGTCGCGGCGGCTGTTGGAGGCGATCGCCGATCCCTATCTGCTCGACGGCCATTCGGTCCTGATCGGCGCCACCATCGGTATCGCGATGGCGCCGAGCGACGGCGACAACTCCGAAAAATTGCTGAAGAACGCCGACATGACGCTGTCGCGCGCCAAGACGGAATCGCGCGGCACGTTCTCCTTCTTTGAAGCCGGCATGGATGCGCGCGCGCAGAGCCGCCGCAAGATCGAGCTCGACCTGCGCGACGCCATCCAGAACGGCGTGCTCAAACCCTACTACCAGCCGCTGGTCGACCTGTCGTCGGGGCGCATCACCTGCTTCGAGGCGCTGGTGCGCTGGCCGCATCCGGAGCGCGGAATGATCTCGCCGGGCGAGTTCATTCCGGTGGCGGAAGAGACCGGCCTGATCAATTCGCTCGGGGTGTTGATGCTGCGGCGCGCCTGCATGGACGCGGCGGTCTGGCCGGACGATGTGCGGGTCGCCGTCAATCTGTCGCCGGCGCAGTTCCGCACCTCCAACCTGCTGTCGATCGTGATGGAGGCGCTGAAGCAATCCGGCCTGCCGCCGAAGCGGCTCGAGCTCGAAATCACCGAAACCCTGCTGCTCGAGAAAAGCGAACAGGTTCTCGCTTCCCTGCACGCGCTGCGCGCGCTCGGCGTGCGCATCTCGATGGACGATTTCGGCACCGGCTATTCGAGCTTGAGCTATCTGCGCAGCTTCCCCTTCGACAAGATCAAGATCGACCAGTCGTTTGTGCGCGACCTCGACGCCAACCGCGACGCGCGGGCGATCATTCGCTCGATCACCAGCCTCGGCATGGGCCTTGGCGTCACCATCACCGCGGAAGGCGTGGAGACCGAGGCCGAGCTCTCCTGCCTGCGCGCCGAAGGTTGCCACGAGGGCCAGGGTTTCCTGTTCAGCCGCGCCCGGCCCAATGCCGAAGTCGTCGAGCTGCTGAAGGCGCAATGCGAAGCGGATTCGGCCGACGATTTGCAGTCAGCGCTGGTGGCGTAGTCGTCGCGGCCGTCATTGCGAGCGAAGCGAAGCAATCCAGCCTGTAGGGTGGGCAAAGCGAAGCGTGCCCACCATTCCAGGCACGGACTTTGTCGGTGGGCACGGCGCGTTGCGCCTCTGCCCACCCTACACGTCTTGTCGCTTGCGCTTGCCCAGATGATACGTCAGCGCCAGCGCCACGCAGTGGCGCAGCTCGGCCTCGGGAAGCTTCTTGTCCGCCTCCAGCAGGATCGCGCGGTTGCCGCTGAATTTCAGCTCCGGATAAAGCTCGCGAAAGGTCTCGACCAGATTGGTCTGGCAATGGAAATAGACCGCGATCTGGTCGGCGGCCTTCACGCGGTCGATCCGCACCGTGCTGCCGCTCTTGCTTTCGCTGGTGAGATAGCTCGCCTGTCCCCATTTCAGCGCTTCCTCGATCGCGCCGACGCCTTCGGTCCTGCGCGCGGTGTCGAGGATCAACTTGCGCAGCGCCAGCAATTTGGCCTGGAGCGGCTTGGGGTGGCCGTCGAACACTGCGGCCACGGCCGGATCGATCCGACCCGCGCCGCCCGGCTTAGCCTTCGTCTTCTTTGCCGTGCTCTTCATCCGGCCGAGGATAGAACACGCGGCAAGCAAGGTGCAAGGAAGGTGCAAGAAAGGTGAGCGGCTATTTCCTGCGTGTGGTTTTGCGCGGCTTCGAGCGCTTGGTCGCATGCCGCTTGCGGGTGGCGGCCGCCTTCTTCGCCGAGCGCGAGCGTGCCGCAGCCGGGCGGCTGGCAGCAGCCTTGCCACCGCGCGGTCCGCCGATCCGGCCGCCGCGCTTGGATGACACGTTGGTGTCAGCGACACCGCGCCCGGAGCCGCTCTTGTTGCCGCCGCCGGTCTCCTTGTTGACGGTGGCCCAGGCGCGCCGTTCGGCTTCCTTGCCGGCGACGCCGCGGTCCTCGTAGCCCTCCTCGATATGTTCGGCCATGCGTTTCTGCTTGTTGGTGTAGCTCGACTTGTCGCCGCGCGGCATGATCGTCTCCCGTTGCGGTGCCCTTATCACCGCAACGCCCGCCCCGCGTCAGGGTTCCTTAGACCATGATGCGGTTAAGTGGAATCGCATCATGGTCTAACCTCTTTGTTTGAGCATGATCTTTTCGGAAAACCGGTTTCCACTTTTCCGGATCATGCTCTAGTGCCGCCGATTTGAAGTCCCTGCACTGCAAGCGGCGAAATGGACCCAGGGACTTCAAATCGAAAAGCGGCACTAGAATCATAAGTTTGCTAGTGCCCATGGCTTTCCGAAGTTCGTAAAAGGTGGTTGCCGCAATGGTGTACGAACTTCGGAAAGTGGGCACTAGCGCGACGTTGGCGGCTTCGAGAGATTGGAGCCAAGGATCGCCTTGCCGACATCCTCGTAATGGGTGTCGCGCGCCTGGATCTGCTGCGCGATCGCATGCATGTCGCGGAACCGCCGCTCGAACGGATTCTTGGCGAACACCGCGGTCGCGCCCGACATGTGATAGGCGGTGTCGACCACCGAGGTCGATTGATGGATGGTCCAGGTCGCGGCGATGCGCATGGCGATACGATGGGCCTCGGTGACGGGTTCGCCGCGCTCGAGGTCGTGCCAGACCTCGGCGGCGGTCGAATAGAGATAGGCGCGTGCGGCGCGCAGGCTCGCCTCGATGCGGCCGATCACGCCCTGCACGGCGTTGTTCTCGCGCATCGCCGACAGCCCCTGCGGGATCTTGGCTCGGGCCAGATCGACCGCGGCGTCGAGCGTGGCGCGGGCGACGCCGAGCGAGGTCGCGGCAAAGCCCATGCTGAACACGGCATTGGTGGTGAGCTTGTAGAGCGGGCCGTTCTCGCGCACCGCACTCGGGTCGTCGCGCAACGCGGCGAATTTCTGGGGGATGAAGAGGTTCTCGACCGAATAGGAATCGGTGCCGGTGCCCTTGAGCCCGATCACGTCCCAGACGTCGTACATGGTCGCGCTCGACATCGGGAACAGGATGGTGCGGATTTCCGGCGCGCCATCCTTTTTCTTGCGCAGGCTCCCGTCGGCCTCGACGACCTTCACATGTGCGCCGAGCCAGCTCGCCTGCCGCGAGCCCGAGGCAAAATCCCAGCGCGCATTCGCCATGTAGCCGCCGGGCACCACTTTCACATCATGCGCGATCGCGCCCCAGGCGAGAATCCCCGGCGGCGTGTTGAAGATTTCATTCGCCGCCTCCGGCTCGAGATAGGCGGCCGTCATGGCGCAGACCGCGCATTGGCCGAGGCACCAGGCGGTCGAGGCATCGGCCTTGGCGATTTCCTCCTGCATCTGCATGAAGGTTTCGAGCGGAACCTCGTGGCCGCCGAAACTTTTCGGCAGCAGCGCCCGGTACAGCCCGTTTTCGACCAGCGCCGAAGTGACAGCCGGCGTCAGCCGCCGCGTCCGCTCGATCTCATCGGCTTCGCTGCCAATCAGCGGCTGCAGCGCGCGGGCGCGCTCGACCAGGCCAACGCCGGGAGGCTTGTTCATCTCGTTTCCCCGCCCCTCTTTATCGAGTGATCAATTATTGCCCGCAACAGTGATCCATCCGGGGCGCGAGAGCAAGGGCGCTCTCAGGCGGTGGCGCGGCCGAGAGCGAGCGCTTGCCGGCGTTTGGACGGGAAACTCAGGGCGATTGCAACTGCGGCGAGGCCAATCGCGAAGGAGCCGGCGTGCAGCCAAGTGTAGCCATGGAAGGTGTCGTACACATAGCCGCCGGCCCACGGCCCCAGCGCCATGCCGAGGCTTGCAAAAGCGGACACCGCGCCGAACACCGTGCCCATGATGCGCGCGCCGAAGTATTCGCGCACCAGCACGGCATAGAGCGGCATCACCCCGCCATAGGCGAGGCCGAACACCACCGACAGCGCGTAGAACTCGCCGAGCTGCGCCACCGCGAGATAGGTCGCGATGCAGAGCGCCTGCACGAACAGGCCGCCGACCAGGACCGGCTTGGCGCCGAGCCGGTCCGCCAGCGCGCCGAGCAGAAGGCGTCCGCCGAGACCCGAGAAGCCGGCGAGGCTGTAGATCGTGACCGCGGTCAAGGGCGCGATGCCGCACACCATGGCGTAGGACACCATGTGGAAGATCGGACCTGAATGCGCCGCGCAGCAGGCGAAATGCGCGCCGGCGAGAGCGATGAATTGCGGCGTCCGGAACGCCTGCGCCGCGGTCCACTCGGTCTCCGGCGCGTCGCTTCTATTCGTGGCCGCAGTGTTTTCACCTTGCGGCGCCGGCCGCACCAGGAAGCAAGCCGGGATCAGAAGCGCCCATGCCGCGAGGCCGATGACGAGCATGGCCGTGCGCCAGTCATAGGCCGTGATCAGCCAGCTTGCGGAAGGTGCGACGGTCACCGGCGCGACGCCCATGCCGGCGGAGACCAGCGCGACCGCGAGGCTCCGATGCTTCTCGATCCATGCGCTCGCGACCGCCATCATCGGCGCGTAGAAACTGCCGGCGGCAATGCCGATCAGCCCGCCGAACAGAAGCTGGAATTGCCACAGGCTTTGCGCCTGGCTCGCGGTCACCAGCCCAAGCCCGAGCAGCAGGCTGCCTGCCAGCACCACGATGCGGGTGCCGAAGCGGTCGGACAGCGTGCCCCAGAAGAATGCGGCCACGCCCATGCAGAGGAAATCCAGCGTCGCCGCCGCCGAGACGCCCGCGCGCGACCAGCCCATCGCTTCCGATATCGGCTGCAGGAACACCGCCAGCGACAGCATCGAGCCGAAGCCGACGCAGGTCATCAGCGCGCCCGCGCCGACGACAACCCAGCCATAGTCGAAGCGGGCGGTCTTGCTCATGTGTTTCCTCAGCGCTCTTGGTCTTGTTGGTGCGCACTAGACCAATGGTGGTGGATTTGGCGCAATTGGGCAAGATGCGTCACCGCTTGGCAGTCATTCCGGGGCGCGCGAAGGGAGACTCTCTCGTACCGGCGCTGACAATCGTTTTGGGCTTCTAACCGCAATTCCACGCCGGCCCGATCGGCGTCCAGCTCCAGCACGGGCCAAAACTGCCGCCATTGTAGCGTCCGCGGTAGAACCCGGGACGGCCGAAATAGTATCGCTCGCCGTTGTACCCATAATAGAAAGGGGAATAGTCCGGTTCGCCCGTTGCGGCTCCCTTCGCGCCAAACACCGGAACGGCATTGTTGGGCGGTTGATGATAGCCGGGCAGGAAGCCGTAGCCATGCCAACGCGCGACGTGCCGCTTGTGAGCCGGCGCGCCTGACGTCACGGCCGGCAGCAGCGACAGGAGAACGGCGATCGATACGGATAAGATGCGCGACATAGGCGCATGCATAACCGGCCTGCCGTTCAAATGCGATTCAAATCGAGGAGCGCTTCAATCCTGTCGAGGCGACGATCGCATCAGACGTGCCGGAAGCGGGCCGGCGCCTTGCTCATGCGGTTCAGCCATCAGGTCATCGGCGTTTCCTGACGCGAATCGCGCCGGTTCCACCTGTTTTTGCCCTCCATCGGAGGTGCTGATCAGGCAGTTACATTGCCGCAATTCGTGCATCTCCCGTGCTCTACTCACGATAAACCTTGCGCTGCATTTCCGAACTGAGCGCTAATTTTGATGATCAGGGCCGCCTCATTGCCTGCGCAGCGATCCTTCACGCGGTGTGCGCAGTGCGGCCTTTCTCCTGACGCGGGTAGTCGTCACGAAGTGTGTTGCAGAGTGGAGTGCGCGATGAAACAGAAAGTTCGCCTTAGCGAATGCGAGTATCAGGGCCGTCTCAAGAGCTTGTTGAAAGATGCCTTCAACACGGAACTGCAGCCGCTGAGATCACTCGAGACCGTAACCAAAAAACGGAGGGCGCTGAAAAAGAGGGCCGCGAAGAATTCCGGGCTCACGAAATCGAGCACGACGGTTTCGTGCTGACGGTGCGCCCGGCCGCGCTTCCTGCGAGATTGATCGATGGATGAGCCCACGCTGGCGGTTGGCCTTCGCGGCGCTCGCGGCGGCTGCCGCATGGCAGACAACGCGGCTGAGGTTGGGGAAGGAGAGCGCCTCAGCTATCCACCTTCAGCGCGGCAATGAAGGCCTCTTGCGGGATGTCGACCTTGCCGAATTGCCGCATCTTCTTCTTGCCTTCCTTCTGCTTCTCCAGAAGCTTGCGTTTGCGCGTGACGTCGCCGCCGTAGCATTTCGCGGTGACGTCCTTGCGCAGCGCGCGCACGGTCTCGCGCGCGATCACCTTGCCGCCGATCGCCGCCTGGATCGGGATCTGGAACATGTGCGGCGGGATCAGCTCCTTCATCTTCTCGACCATGGCGCGGCCGCGCCCTTCCGCGCGGGTGCGGTGCACCAGCATCGACAGCGCGTCGACCGGCTCGCCGTTGACGAGAATTTGCATCTTTACAAGGTCCGCCGGCTTGTAGTCGGTGAGGTGATAGTCGAACGAGGCGTAGCCCTTGGAGACCGATTTCAGCCGGTCGTAGAAATCGAACACGACCTCGTTGAGCGGCAAATCGTATTTCACCATCGCGCGCGAGCCCACGTAGGTCAGCTCCTTCTGCGCGCCGCGCCGGTCCTGGCATAGTTTCAGGACGCTGCCGAGATATTCGTCCGGGGTGAGGATGGTGGCCTCGATCCAGGGTTCCTCCATCTCGGCGATCTTGACCACGTCGGGCATGTCGACCGGATTATGAATCGCGATCTCGCTGCCGTCGGTCAGCTTCATCTTGTAGATCACGCTCGGCGCGGTCGCGATCAGGTTCAGGTCGAACTCGCGGGAGAGCCGCTCCTGGATGATTTCCAGGTGCAAGAGACCGAGGAAGCCGCAACGGAAGCCGAAGCCGAGCGCGGCGGAGGTTTCCATCTCATAGGAGAAGCTGGCGTCGTTCAGCCGCAGCTTGCCCATCGCCGCGCGCAGCGTCTCGAAATCATTGGCATCGGCCGGGAACAGGCCGCAGAACACCACCGGGATCGCCGGCTTGAAGCCCGGCAGCATCTCGGTCACCGGCTTCCGGTCGTCGGTGATGGTGTCGCCGACGCGCGTATCGGCGACTTCCTTGATCGCGGCGGTGATGAAGCCGATCTCGCCGGGGCCGAGTTCGTCGACCTGTTCCATCTTGGGCGTGAAGAAGCCGACGCGCTCGACGTCATAGGCCGCGTTGGTGCCCATCATGCGGATGCGGCTACCCTTCTTCATCACGCCGTCGACCACGCGGATCAGCACGACGACGCCGAGATAGACGTCGTACCAGCTGTCGACCAGCAGCGCCTTCAGCGTCGCGTCGCGGTCGCCCTTGGGCGGCGGCAGGCGGGTGACGATGGCTTCCAGCACATCGGGCACGCCTTCGCCGGTTTTGGCCGAGATCGGGATCGCTTGGGACGCGTCGATGCCGATCACGTCCTCGATCTGCTGCTTGACCTTCTCAGGCTCGGCCGCGGGCAGATCGACCTTGTTCAGCACCGGCACGATCTCGAGATTGTTGTCGATCGCCTGGTAGACGTTGGCGAGCGTCTGCGCTTCCACGCCCTGGCTGGCGTCGACCACGAGCAGCGCGCCCTCGCAGGCTGCGAGCGAGCGCGAGACTTCATAGGCGAAGTCGACATGGCCCGGCGTGTCCATCAGATTGAAGATGTAATCCTTGCCGTCCTTGGCGCGGTAGTGCAGCCGGACGGTCTGCGCCTTGATGGTGATGCCGCGCTCACGCTCGATATCCATGGAATCGAGCACCTGCTCCTTGCCCGCCATTTCGCGATCGGTCAGGCCGCCGGTCATCTGGATCAGGCGGTCGGCCAAGGTCGATTTGCCATGGTCGATATGGGCGACAATGGAGAAGTTGCGGATGTTCGGAATGGGGGCGGTCGTCATGGGGCGCGGGATAGCATTCGCACCCCCGTGCGGCAACCATATTGCTGGATTTTAAAGGGTTTTGTTCACGCCAAGCTGATTCCACTTCAGCGCAAAACGCGCTACGCGTGAGGTTATGTCGACTGCCTCATCCTTGCCCGCCACCGCCGGCCGCCGGCGCCGCCGATTGAGCTTCCGGCGGCTCTCGGCGTGGCTGGCCTCGCGCGCCACGCGCCCGGATACCGCCCGCTGGCTCGTGATCAGCTTCGCGCTGGTGCACGGCCTGCTCTGGACCAAAATCCTGATCGAGCTGAAGGCCGCCCAGGACGTTCACATGGATGTCGCGGAAGCCTTCGCCTGGGGCCAGAAGTTCCAGTTTGGCTATGGCAAGCATCCGCCGCTCTCGGGCTGGATCGCCGGGCTCTGGTTCGATTTCTTTCCGGTGCAGGACTGGGCGACCTATGCGCTGGCGATGACCGTGATCGGCATCGCCCTCGTCATCTGCTGGTTCATTGCGATCCGCGTGGTCGACTATCGCCGTGCCTTCCTGGTGGTGGTGATGCTCGCGCTCTATCCGATCTTCAATTTCAAGGGATTTAAATACAACCCCGATCTGCTGCAGCTCGTCACGCTGCCGCTGGTGGTGCTGGCCTATCTCAACGCCTTCGAAAAGCGCAGCTGGCAGAGCGGCATCTTTCTCGGGCTTGCCGGCGCGCTGGCGCTGATGACCAAATATTGGGTGCTGACCATGATCGGCGCCATTGGCCTGGCGGCGCTGATCCATCCCGACCGGCTGAGATTTTTGGCATCGCCCGCGCCATGGGTTGCGATCGCAACGCTCGTCGTTGCCACGATCCCGCATCTGATCTGGTTGAAGCAGGTCGACTTCGTTCCCTTGACCTACGCCGGCGATGTCTACGGCCTCTCCAACCGCACGCAAAGCGCGCAGCTCGTGCTCGGCTATATCGGGCATAATCTCGCACTGCTGGCGCTGCCGGTCACGCTTGGCGCGCTCGCGCTGGCCTGGCCGCCGCGCTGGCTCCCGCGGGCGTGGTCGCGCGGTCCCAATACGAGCGTCAATCTCTCGCAGGCGCTCAATGTGTGGTGGATCCAGGCCATTGTCGCGATCGGGCCGCCGCTCGGCGGGCTGATCTTCACCGTCTATATGAAGACCGATTGGGGCATCTCGCTGTTCTTCCTGGTGCCATTGGCGCTGGTCGCGATCCCGTCCTTGCGCATTCCCGCGGGCGCGCTGTTTCGCATCACCGCGATCTGGCTCCTGGCCTCGCTCGCCACGCTCGCCGCGGCACCCCGGATCGCCGTGATCGAGATGGAGCACAATCCCAACGGCGCCAACGCCTATGGAGCCCGCGCCCAGCTTGCCCGCGAACTGACCGACATCTGGCACCGGCAGTTCGGCTCGCGCTGGGCCGTGGTCGCCGGCACCACCGAAATCGGCGAGCCCATGACGTTCTACAGCCCCGATCATCCGGCGCCCTTCACCCCGGGCGAGGTCTGGTCGTCGGGCCTGACCTCGCTCGCAGAGGCGAAGCGCCTCGGCTTCATTGGCATCTGCGACAAATCGGACGGCCGCCTGCCGGTGTGCGAGAAGTGGATGAAGGAAAACGCGCCGGACGCCGAGCAGCAGATCATGACCACGCAGCGCTTTTTCAAGGGCCATCCGGGCCCCTCGATCGCGTGGGAGATCTATATGCAGCCGCCGGGGAAATAGCGATCATGCGACCTGCATTCGTCATTCCGGGGCGCGCGAAGCGCGAGCCCGGAATCCATAACCACAGGCCGTCGTGTTTGGCGCATCGGCCGATGATCTTTCCAACCATCCGCTGCCGTGGTTATGGATTCCGGGTGCAGCCCTTTCGGGCTGCCCCGGAATGACGACGGCAATTTAGGGATGACAAATGGATCTCGATCTCACAGGCAAGCTCGCACTCGTCACCGGCTCGACGCGCGGCATCGGCTTTGCGACGGCGGCCGGTCTCGCCGGAATGGGCGCGGAAGTCATCGTCAACGGCCGCGACAGCGCCGCCGTGAGCGAGGCCATCGCGAAGATCAGTCAGGCGACGCCGAAGGCGAAACTGCATGCCGCCGCCTTCGATCTCGGCACGCGCGACGGCTGCGCCGCGCTGATCGCCGCGTTTGGCGACGTCGACATTCTCGTCAACAATCTCGGCATCTACGAGCCAAAGCCGTTCTTCGAGATCGAGGATGCCGACTGGAGCAGGATGTTCGAAGTCAACGTGATGAGCGGCGTGCGGCTGACACGGCATTATCTCAAGCGGATGCTGGACAAGAAGGACTGGGGACGCGTGGTGTTCGTCTCCAGCGAGTCCGGAATCTATGTGCCGAAGGAGATGGTGCATTACGGCTTCTCGAAGGGCGCCCAGCTCGTGATCGCGCGCGGCGCCGCCGAGCAGACCAAGGGCACCCATGTCACGGTCAATTCGGTCCTGCCGGGACCGACCTGGGTCGAGATGGCGCCGGTGCGCCTCGCCGCGCGGGCAAAAGCGGCGGGTACCACGGTCGACGATCTCACTGCGCGCATGTTCACCGAACGGCGGCCGGCCTCGCTGCTGCAGCGCTACGCGAAGCCGGAGGAGGTGGCCAACCTGATCTGCTATCTCTGCTCGAAGGCATCCAGCGCCACCAACGGCGCCGCGCTCCGCGCCGACGGCGGCATCGTGACGAACCCGTTCTAGTGGTCCTCTTGCACCTCGCCCCGCTTGCGGGGAGAGGTCGGAATTCAAGCGCAGCTTGAATTCCGGGTGAGGGGGACTCTCCGCGGGTTCATCTCTCACCATTTTTGCGGAAGCAGCCCCTCACCCCAGCCCTCTCCCCGCGAAGAGCGGGGCGAGGGAGAAGGTCAGTCGCTTCGCGCGCGAGAATCACGCGAATTGCAGAGGCCGTTGCACCTCCGCGCACAGCGGCGGGACCAGGCTTGCCGGCGCCGAGCCGGTCCCCTCTTCGGGGAACTCCTCGGTCTGAACCGAGAATCGCACAAGCTGCGCCGGTCCAAACGTGGTCGAGATCGCGACATCGGCGGCGTCGCGTCCGCGCGCGATGACGATGCGTCCGATCCGGGGATGGTTGTGGCGCGCATCGAACGTGTACCAGCGGCCATCGAGAAACACCTCGAACCAGGCGCTGAAATCCATCGGCGCGGGGTCGCGGGGCACGCCGATGTCGCCAAGATAGCCGGTGCAATAGCGGGCCGGGATGTTCATGCAGCGGCACAGCGTGACGGCGAGATGGGCGAAGTCCCGGCAGACGCCGATGCGCTCCTCATGTCCCTCGGCGGCCGTGCGGTCGCCGCGCGCGTGGTGATAGCCAAATTCGAGCCGATTCTGGACATAGTCGCAGATCGCCTGAGCGCGCTGCCATCCACCGCGGACGTTGCTGAACAGCGACCAGGCTAGATCGCTCAGCCTCTGGCTGTCGCAATAACGGCTGCCGAGCAGATAAACCAGCGCCTCGTCGGGGAGCCGATCAATCTCCCACTGCACGGCCTCGGGCGCAATCTCATCCGGCATTCCACTGTCGGCGATGACGAAGCGGTTGCGAACCTCGAGTAGGCCGGGCGGCGCCACAAGCCGGGTGCAGACATTGCCGAAGGCATCCAGGTAGTCGCGCGATGTGACCGCGGGCGACAATTCGATGCGGTGTTCGGTCAGGAGGTCGAGCTGGCGTGACGGATGCACGCTCAGCATCAGCACGATTGGAACTTCCTGGGCGAAATTGAAAGCGATGTCGTAGCCGGCTTCGATCTTCACGTTTTCCTGCCTCCCGGTTCGGTGAGACAACAAGCCTGTTTGCCGCGCTCCGGTTCCTATCGCTTCCCATCAAACCTGCTAAAATTACAGGCATCCTCGCGTGGGCCTCGCCGGCACGACGACCTGAACCGGAAACTTCGCAAATCGCTCATCGGCGCTACAGTCACGACGAGCACGTACACATCCCATGACAGTATTCTCGGTCCATCACACCACGACCTATCGCTACAAGAATCCGGTGCGGCCGGGTCTGCACCAGCTCATGTTTCGTCCGCGCGACAGTTTTGACCAGAGACTGCTCGATTGCCGTCTGGAAGTGACACCGCGACCTGCCGAGATCAGATGGATCCATGATGCCTTCGGCAATTGCATCACCCTGGTCGACTTCGCCGAAGTGACCACGCTGCTGCGCTTTGAGACTTCCATTCAGCTCGACCATACGCCGGAGAATGCGCCCGACTTCCGGATCGAGGAGTACGCGCGCAACCATCCGTTTTGCTACGAGGACGAAGAGCTGCCGGACCTTGCGCCGTATATCCGGCGGCAACATGGGGAAGATGCCGGTGTCGAGCATTGGCTCGACAAGTTCGTTGTCCGGGGAACGAGCAGACCCACCGGACAACTCCTGATGACCCTCAACGAAGCGATTGCCGAAAGCTTCTCCTACAAGCGCCGCACGTCTCTAGGCACGCAAACCCCTGGCGAGACGATCGCGCATCAGGAAGGCACCTGCAGGGACTTTGCACTGCTCATGATGGAAGCGGCGCGCTCGCTGGGTTTCGCCGCGCGTTTCGTCACCGGGTATGTCTATGTGCCCGACCGCGATGGTCCGGTTCGTCTGGGTGGCGGCGCAACCCACGCATGGTGCCAGATCTACGTTCCGGGCTCCGGCTGGGTCGAGTTTGATCCGACCAACGGCATCGTCGGCAATCGCGACCTGATCCGCGTCGGCGTCGCGCGTACGCCAAGGCAGGCCGTGCCCCTGTCAGGCAGCTATTGGGGTGACGCGGAAGACGAATTGGGCATGGAGGTTTCCGTCAATGTGAAGACCGGCTGAGGCCGGAGTCCGGGAGACGGGGCCGCGAGGGTCACCTCTCCCCGCGCGCGGGGAGAGGTCGGATCGCATGCAGCGAAGCCGAATGCGATCTGGGTGAGGGGGACTCTCCAGGAGCCCATCTCTCACCATATTCGCGGAGCCAGCCCCTCACCCAACCCTCTCCCCGCATCCGCCTTCGCCCGAAGGCGGGCTTCGGCGGACAAGAGAGCGGGGCGAGGGAGCTCACCGCGGTCGCGCCGAGAGTGGGCGTTGACCCGACGAGGCTGGGCAAGAACTCGATCGGCTCTCGACGCGCTAGAAATCCATTCGCAGTCCGACGCTATGGCACGTAGAAAATTTCTATTGCTGTGCTCGTGTGAGCAACGCAGAGAATGACTTTCTACAGGTTGACTGCCGTTCTGAATACTTGCCCAGCCACGACGGGCAAATCACCTGCGCGCGATGTTCCTTTCGTCGCGCGCAAAAGTGCCGCCGTGGCCGGCGAAATCGCGTGCGCCTAAAAACTAATTTTGTGTGAGGTTTCAATTCGATCGGGCAGGCCAGTCCTTGCGCGACGAAAATCTATCTTTACGAAAATCAGAAATTATGCCTATATCGCGCCATCCCGCCTCATCAAGAGGGACGTTACGGCCAATCGTCACGAAACGTGAGGCGGGGTGCGATGGACGCTTTGGCTTGCGAGCGACGATTGCAGGCGAAGGCGGACGAGCGAAATCGTGTGGTCCCGGCCTCCCGACGCTGAGGTCAAGCGCTTGCGAGATGATTTGCGGGCGCGACGGTGGCTAACAAGCCCGGCACACCGAGGAGAGCACGTATAAGCCGTGAACCATCGCGCAGGGAATGCCGGAATGTTCGGCGTACCTGTGGTGACTTGCGTGCGTGCTTTCTACTCTTTTGCACGCAAGGCAGCGGGTGCGTTCCGGCATCCGGCATTCCCTGCGCCCTCTTGATTTCGAGGGACACGAACGATGCATCACTCGGGCAAATCCTGCCGCGGGAATGCGGGCGCGTGGCTGCAGCCTTTCTGCGGCCCATCCTTCGAGACGCGACCTTTCGGCGGCTCCTCAGGATGAGGTCGTAACAAGTGGCGCGAAGGCCGGACCCTCATGGTGAGGAGGCGCCAACGGGTCCGCGCGAAGCGCGGCCCGATGACAGGCTCCGCGCCGTCTCGAACCATGAGGCCCGGAAGCGAGAGCTGTTTGAAATTCGAATCGGAGTTGCCTTGCGCAGAACGGCGCGGCCCGCGACCTTACGTCGCTTCCTCGTTGAACTTGCTCTCGACGAGCTCGGTGATCGCCGCAATCGCCGCCTCTGCGTCGGGGCCGATCGCCGACACCGTCACGGTGGTGCCCGGTCCCGCTGCGAGCATCATCAACCCCATGATCGAGGTGCCGCCGACGGTCTCGCTGCCGCGGGTGACCCAGACCTCGGCGGTGAAGCGCTCGACGGTCTGGACGAATTTGGCGGAGGCCCGCGCATGCAGGCCGCGCTTGTTGATGATGAGAAGCTCCTTGGAGACGGCGCCCGCAGGCACGTGTGAGCCGGGGATATTCTCCGCCGGCGCCTCGTCGTCGTCGATCATTTGCCGGCGAGAACCCGGCTGGCGATGGTGACGTATTTGCGGCCGGCTTCCTGGGCCATCGCGATCGCGTCGGGGAGCGAGCGCTCCTCGCGGACCTTGGCGAGCTTGACCAGCATGGGAAGATTGATGCCCGCGAGCACTTCCACCTTGGGACGGCTCATGCAGGAAATGGCGAGGTTCGACGGTGTGCCGCCGAACATGTCGGTGAGGATGGCGACCCCGTCGCCGGTATCGACGCGGTTGACCGCCTCGATGATGTCGCTGCGACAGAGATCGGAGTCGTCTTCGGCGCCGATCGTCACCGCCTCGATTTGTTTTTGAGGACCCATGACATGCTCGAGCGCCGCCCTGAACTCGTCGGCGAGGCGCCCATGGGTCACCAGTACTAGACCAATCATCGGAAACTCCCGCGGGTGCTATTTTGGTGCACCGCACGAACGCGCCACTTTGACCATCCAGAGCCCCCGCGCAAGGGGGGATGTTTGCGATTCTCCCGGACTATGGCTTTCGCGAAGGGGGAGTAGCGCCGGTCTATTCGGTCGCGAGTGTGCCGGTGATATGGTTACCAATCCCCTTAAAGCAATCGCCGGATTGGTTAAGAGTTGGTAAACCGCTGGCTGTCGTCAGCGCGGCTACAACCAGCGGCAGGGGTGAAAAACCCGCCCCGACGGGGATTCGCGGTAATTCAACACCAAAAATGCTGGTCTGTAGCGCTTCCGGCGGCGGCAGGCGCTCGGCGTCGGCGGCCGCCAGATCAACCACAAGTCCAATTTCCGCCTCGGCTGCGAACTCGCAGCGCCTTATTCCGAGGCCCCGGATCTCGATCAGGCCGGCCAATTCCTGGACAGGCCGGACCAAACATTTTCCGCCAGCTGTGTCGAGCCGGACACGGTCGTCGCCCACCAAAACGGCCTGAGGAAGCTGCCCGGAGCGCCCGGCGAGGATCAGATCGAAGGCCAAGCGCGACTTGCCGGAACCGGAGGGGCCGCGGATCAGGACCGCGCGGCTGCCCACCTTCACCGCGGAAGCATGAACGCTGGCGGGCTCGCTCGTGGCCGGTTTCATGGCGCCGGTGTCGGCAGCCGGACCACGAAGCGCGCGCCGGCCACCGCCGGCTCGCCGTCTTCGCCCACGGGACCGGGCCGGTTCTCCGCCCAGATGCGTCCGCCATGCGCCTCGATGATCTGCTTGGAGATCGAAAGTCCGAGGCCGGAGTTCTGGCCAAAGCCCTGATGCGGCCGGTCGGTGTAGAAGCGCTCGAACACGCGCTCCAGCGCATCGGGGCGAATGCCCGGGCCATCGTCATCGACCACGATCTCGATCTGCGTGCGCAGGCGGCGGCACAGGATGCGCACCTTGCCGCCGGGATTTGAGAAGGACTGCGCGTTGGAGAGCAGATTGGAGATCACCTGTCCGAGCCGCGAGTCATGGCCGGGCACCGAGAAGGTGTCGGCGACGCTGCGGCCCTCGAAGCGGACTTCGACGCCGACATCGTGGCCGAGCTTGGTCTCGTTGGCGACCGTGGTCAGCGTGGTCAGCAGGCGGCGCAGATCGACCGGCGCCATGTCCTGGCGCTGCAATTCGGCATCGAGGCGGCTCGCGTCCGAGATATCCGAGATCAGCCGGTCGAGCCGCTTCACGTCATGCTCGATCACCGCGAGCAGCCGGGCGCGGCTGTGCTCGTTGCGCGCCAGCGGCAGCGTCTCCACCGCCGATCGCAGCGAGGTCAGCGGGTTCTTCAGTTCATGGGCGACGTCGGCGGCGAACATCTCGATCGCCTCGATGCGGTTATAGAGCGCGCCGGTCATGTCGCGCAGCGCGCGGGAGAGATGGCCGATCTCGTCGCGGCGGCGGGTGAAGTCGGGAATTTCCACGCGCATCTTGATGCGGTGGCGGACCCGCTCGGCCGAGTCGGCCAGCCTTCGCACCGGACCCGCGATGGTGCTCGCGAGCAGAAGCGACAGCACGATCATGACGACGGAGGCGACGCCGCCGACTTTGAGGATCGCGAGCCGCTCGGCGGTGACCATCTGGTCGATGTCGTCGCCCTGGGTCGACAGCATCAGCGCGCCATGAATGGTACGCGAGCGCAGCACCGGAACCGCGACCGAGACGATCACCTCGCCGCGGTTGTTGACGCGGACCATGCTGCGCTTCTGGCCTTTCAGCGCGTCGGCGACTTCCTCATAGCCCATGCCGCTCTCGGGCGGAAGTTCGCGGTACAGCGAAAGGTCGCCCCGGTTGATCCAGGTGCGGACCGCGATCAGGCCGCGCTCGACGATGCCGGGCGAGGATGGCGGCGGCAGCGGGAAGCGCATGACGTTTTCGAGATTGCGGCTGTCAAGCAGCATCCCGCCATTGGGATCATAGATGCGGGCGCGGGTCTTGGTCGGCGAGATCAGCGTATGCAGGACCGGTGCGACGCGC
Source organism: uncultured Alphaproteobacteria bacterium (assembly GCA_963847045.1). Classification (GTDB taxonomy): domain Bacteria; phylum Pseudomonadota; class Alphaproteobacteria; order Rhizobiales; family Xanthobacteraceae; genus Bradyrhizobium. The sequence goes on from CAWJYQ010000028.1 coordinate 86,396, forward strand.
TCCGGATTGATCGGGAAATCCAGCGCCGAATCCTCGTCCGGTCCCTTGATGGTCTCGCCGGCCTTGAGATCGAGCAGCCGGTCCGGATCGATGGTGATGGCGTTGGTCTGCACGGTCGCCGAAGCCGCGATCGCACCCGCGATGATTTCCGCCTGCACCAAGAGGCTCTGGGCGCGGGCATCGATCAGGCCGGCGCGGAATTGCGAGAGGTAGAGGATGCTTGCGACGAGGGCGAGGAGGCCCGCGATGTTGAGCGAGACGATCCGGCGGGTCAGGCTCGAAAACGAGAGCGTGAACAGGAATTGCCCGGCCCGGCTGATCCAGCCGAGCGGCCGCATCCATCCCCTGACCCTCGCCGCCTCCGGGGCAGCGCCTTCCAGGGCCAGCGACGAGGAGCCGTCCTGCGCACTCACACCTGGATCGGGCTGCGTTCGGTCAAGCAAGGGCTAACACTGCGTTCGATGATGGCGCCGATCGCATCCTACCCCGGACCGCCGTCGGCGTCAGCGCGGCTCCCCGCGCATCAATCAAGCTTCCTTGAAGCGGTAGCCGACGCCGTAAAGGGTTTCGATCATCTCGAAATCGTCGTCCACCACCTTGAACTTCTTGCGTAGCCGCTTGATGTGGCTGTCGATGGTGCGGTCGTCGACATAGACCTGGTCGTCATACGCCGCGTCCATCAGCGCGTTGCGGCTCTTGACCACGCCGGGCCGCGTCGCCAGCGCCTGCAGGATCAGGAATTCCGTGACGGTGAGCGTCACCGGCTCGTTCTTCCAGGTGCAGGTGTGACGCTCCGGATCCATCCGCAGCAGGCCGCGGTCGAGCGCCTTGGCGTCGTTCTCCTTTGGAGCTGCGGTCGGATCCTTCGGCTGCGAACGGCGCAGCACGGCTTTCACACGCTCGACAAGCAGCCGCTGCGAGAACGGCTTGCGGATGAAATCGTCGGCGCCCATCTTGAGGCCGAACAATTCATCGATCTCCTCGTCCTTGGAGGTGAGGAAGATCACCGGCAAGTCCGATTTCTGGCGCAGCCGGCGCAGCGTCTCCATGCCGTCCATGCGCGGCATCTTGATGTCGAGGATGGCAAGATCGGGCTGGCTGGTGCGGAAGCCGTCGAGGGCGGAGGCACCATCCGTGTAGGTCATGATGCGGTAGCCTTCGGCTTCCAGCGCGATCGAGACGGAGGTGAGAATGTTGCGGTCGTCGTCGACCAGGGCGATTGTGGGCATGAGCCTGCTTTCAGTTGTAGTAGTGGCTGAAACGGCGAGCATTCCGGTGATGCGCCGCATAAAAAGGGCTTCGGAACGGCCAACGAGCAATGCAAGCTGGGCTGAAGTGTGACCGAGTTCCGACAGAATGCCTCACTTAACCGAAGCATTCCGACCCATCTGGAGGTGGGTTTAGCCGAAAAAAGGTCTGCTTTGCAATAGGATGGCAAAGGAATATCGATGCAACCAACCGCGGAATTTAACCCTTCCAGGCTGGCCAAATCCTTGGCCCGGCGGAGCCGGCAGGGGGCTTTGGCGACCCTGATGGCCGGAACTGGCGATCCCTATTGTTCACTGGTGAACGTAGCGAGCGCCCCCGACGGCGCCCCGATTCTGCTGATTTCGCGCCTTGCGGTTCACACCAAAAACATCCTCGCCGATGCCCGCGTCTCGCTGATGCTGGACGAGCGCGCGCCCGGCGATCCGCTCGAGGGCGCGCGAATCATGCTGGCCGGGCGGGCGGAGGAGGCGGACAACGACGATCGGGAAATGCTGCGCCGGCGCTATCTCAATGCACATCCTTCGGCGGAGGCCTTCGTCGATTTCAAGGATTTCTCCTTCTTCCTCATCCGTCCCTCAGGCGCGCATCTGGTCGCAGGCTTTGGCCGCATCGTCGATTTGAAGCCCGAGCAATTCCTGACCGAGATCGGCGATGCGGCGGCGCTGCTCGAAGCCGAGCAGGGCGCAATCGAGCACATGAATGAAGACCATCGCGACGCCATGAACCTCTTTGCGACCAGACTGCTCGGCGCCGGGAGCGGCGACTGGCGCTGCACCGGCTGCGACCCTGAGGGGTTCGACATGCAGGCCGGATCGGCGGCGCTGCGGCTGGATTTTCCGGCGCGGGTCACCACGCCCGGCGATTTGCGCAAGATATTGGTCAAACTCGCGGAAGAAGCCCGGGCCGAGGTGTGATCAGGCCTTGTTGAACGCATTTGCGCGCTGCAGCAACTCACAGCAGGTCCGGCCATAGCGCGAGAGTTGTGATGAAATCCCCCAATCGATGGGCGCTGATGCTCTATCTCACCCTCGCCGCCGGCGTCACCTCGCCGGTCCTCGCAGAGGGCCTGTTCGCCCAGAGCGGCAAGGTCATCGAGCTCATCCGCGCCGGCAAATATAATGAAGCGCTGCCATTGGCGCAGGCCATGGTCGCCGATCAGGAGAAGCGTCCGCCCAGCCGCGACCTTGCCGCCGCGCTCAACAATCTGGCCGAGGTCTATTCGGGCATGGGCCGCGACACCGAGGCGGAGGCGCTCTACAAGCGTGCACTAGCCGCCATGGAGAAATCGGGCGGCCTCGATTCCGTCGACATCGCTCCGGAGCTGACCAATCTTGCCGCGCTCTATGAGCGGCAGTCGCGCTATGCCGAGGCCGAGCCGCTGTTCAAGCGCGCGCTCGCGCTCCGCGAAAAGGCCCGTCCGCCCGGTCATCCCGATATCGGACAGTCTCTCAATAATCTGGCGACGCTGTACGAGCGGCAGGATCGCCACGCCGATTCCGAGCCGCTGTTCAAGCGGGCGCTGGCGATCTACCAGAAGATTCCGGGCGCGGAGCGCGCGGTCGCAACGCTCCTCAACAATCTCGGCCAGGTCTACAAGGCCGAAGGCCGCTACGCCGATGCCGAACCCGTCATCAAGCAGTCGCTGGCGATCCGTGAGAAGGTGTTGGGGCGCGACCATATCGACGTCGCGCGTTCCCTGAACAATCTCGGCGACCTCTATCAGCGGCAGGACCGCCTCGACGAGGCTCAGCCGATCTACGAACGGGCGCTCGCGATCCGCGAACGCACCGTCGGCCCCGATCATCCCGACAACGCGATATCGGCGAACAATCTCGCCTCGCTCTATCAGGCCGAGGGCCGCACCGCCGACGCCTTGCCGCTGGTGGAGAAGCTGATGACTTTTGGCCGCGCGCAGATACGTGCCGCGCTCCCCGTGCTGCTTGACGCGCCGAAGAAGCAGCTGATCCCGGCGGAAAAGGCCTTTGACGAAGCGCTCGACGTGATCCAGCGCGGCACGCAATCTTCCGCCGCGTCCGCCGTCAACAAGCTCGCGGTTCGCGTCGCGGCCGGCAGCGATCGCCTCGCCGAACTCGTGCGCCGCGATCAGGATCTCGCGAGCGAAGCAGATCAGCTCGACAAGGCGATCATCGCCTCGCTCTCCAAGCAAGGCTCGCCGCGCGATGCCGCAGCCAGCCGCGGGCGGCTCGCGGCCATCGCCACCGAGCGCGCGAACCTGCAAAAGACCTTTGCGGCGGAGTTTCCCGACTACGCCGCGCTGTCGAACCCGCTGCCGATGAAGGCCAGGGAAATTCAGGCTCTGTTGTCCGGCGATGAAGCGCTGGTGCTGTTCGCGGTCGCTGACAAGGATTCCTACGTGCTGGCGCTGACGCGCGAAAATTTCGACTGGCAGCGGATTCCGCTCGGGGCCGACGCGCTCGCGCAGAGGGTCGCCGTGCTTCGCCGAGGCCTCGATGTCGGCAAGGCGAGCGACGCTACCGGCAAATCCGGGCTGTACGATCTGGCGCTCGCCAATGAGCTGTATGCGGCGCTGTTCGCCCCGGTCGAAGGAACTCGTGAAGGACAAGCGCAGTCTCTTGGTGGCGCCATCCGGCGCGCTGACCGCGCTGCCGTTCCATCTTCTGGTGACGGAGAAGCCGGCGGCCGCGATTCCCGACAAGATCGAAGGCTATCGCGACGCGGCGTGGCTGCTGAAGCGTCAGGCGGTGTCGGTGCTGCCGTCCGTTTCCAGCCTGAAAGCCTTGCGCGGCTTTGCGCGCCGCGATCAGGCGGTCAAGCCGATGACCGGCTTTGGCGATCCAGTGTTCAATCCGGCGGAAGCGGGCCGCGAGCGGCGCACGGCGTCGCGCAGCGTGACGAGCCTTGCCTATTCCGAGTTCTGGCAGGGCGCCGGTGTCGATCGCGGCAAGCTCGCACTGGCCTTGCCGCAGCTTCCCGATACGGCCGATGAGTTGAACGCGGTCGGCAAGGACCTCGGCGTCGCCGCCGCCGATATTCATCTGGGCAATGAGGCCAGCGAGACCACGGTGAAGCGCGCGCCGCTCGCGGACTATCGCATCGTGTATTTCGCCACCCACGGCCTGGTCGCGGGCGACATCAAGGGCGTCGCCGAACCCTCGCTCGCGCTCAGCATTCCCAAAGTGCCGTCCGCGCTCGACGATGGCCTGCTCACCTCAAGCGAAGTGGCGCAGCTCAAGCTCAATGCCGATTTCGTGGTGCTCTCCGCCTGCAATACCATTGCCGGCGACAAGCCGGGCGCCGAAGCGCTGTCGGGGCTGGCGCGCTCTTTCTTCTATGCCGGCGCGCGGGCGTTGCTGGTGACGCACTGGTCGGTCGAACTCGTATGCCGCCACACGGCTCACCACCTCGACCTTCGACCTGCTCAAGGCCGAGCCTACGCTGGGCCGCGCCGAGGCGTTGCGGCGGGCGATGCTGGCCTATCTGAACGACAAGTCTTCGCCCCGGAATGCGTATCCGGCGCTGTGGGGGCCGTTCGCCTTGATCGGGGAGGGGGCGACCCGCTAGTCATACTAATATTGCGTCGCAGCATGATGGCTGGGACATCACGCCGGAAGCGCGCGGCTCAAGGCCGCGTCAAAACACGCCGGGAAGCCGTGAAAAAACGGCCACACAAGCCTGCACCGCAGCGAGCGTTTTGAGCGCGGTCAAGGGCCGGTTTCGGAATAAACCAAATCCGCAGGGATCGGCTTGGCAAGCCGCGCGTTCATCAGTAATAGGTCGCCGGACCGGGGCTTCTACGGCTATATTGTTTGGCGGTCGCACCGCGGGGCGCGCGCTTTCTGCGCCGGCCATGTGGTTTCTAGGAGGGTTCTTCGTGCAAGAGACGGGCGTGCATAACGGTGCCTTTGGTGCCGACAAATTCGGCTTAAAGAATCTCAAACGGGTGCACTGGAATCTTCGCGCGCCACAGCTTTATCAATATTCGCTCGCCGCAGGCGAGGCGGTGCTCTCGGCCGACGGCGCGCTTTGCGCGGATACCGGCGAGTTCACCGGCCGCAGCCCGAAGGACAAGTTCACCGTCCGTGATGCCACCACCGACAAGAAGATGTGGTGGGCCGGCAACCAGTCGATCACCGCGGAGCAGTTCGAGGCGCTCTATCAGGATTTCCTCAAGCACGCCGAAGGCAAGACGCTGTTCGCGCAGGACCTCTATGGCGGCGCGGATCCGGCCTACCGGATCAGGACCCGCGTCTTCACCGAGCTTGCCTGGCACTCGCTCTTCATCCGCACGCTCCTGATCCGTCCCGAAGCGATCGAGCTGTCGAGCTTCGTGCCGGAACTCACCATCATCGATATGCCGAGCTTCCGCGCCGATCCGAAACGTCACGGGGTGCGCTCGGAGAACGTCGTGGCCATCGATTTTGCCCGCAAGATCGTCCTGATCGGCGGGTCTTATTATGCCGGCGAGATGAAGAAGTCGGTCTTCACGACGCTGAACTATTACCTGCCGGAGCGCGACGTCATGCCGATGCATTGCTCGGCGAATGTCGGCTCGAGCGGCGACACCGCGATCTTCTTCGGCCTTTCCGGCACCGGCAAGACCACGCTGTCGGCCGACCCGAAGCGCACACTGATCGGCGACGACGAGCACGGCTGGGGCCCGAACGGCGTCTTCAATTTCGAAGGCGGCTGCTATGCCAAGTGCATCAAGTTGTCGAAGGAAGCCGAGCCCGAGATCTATGCTGCCAGCAAGCGCTTCGGCGCGGTGCTCGAGAACTGCGTGCTCGACGAGGACACCCGCGAGGTGGATTTCGACGATGGTTCGAAGACAGAGAATACGCGTTCGGCCTATCCGCTCGACTTCATCCCCAACGCCTCGCGCAGCGGCCGCGCGCCGCATCCCAGGAACGTGGTGATGCTGGCGGCCGATGCCTTCGGCGTGCTGCCGCCGATCGCGAAACTCACGCCGGCACAGGCGATGTATCACTTCCTGTCCGGCTACACCGCGAAGGTCGCGGGCACCGAGCGCGGTCTCGGCAAGGAGCCGCAGCCGGAATTTTCCACCTGCTTCGGTTCGCCCTTCCTGCCGCTCGACCCATCCGTCTATGGCAACATGCTGCGTGACCTGATCGCCCAGCACAATGTCGACTGCTGGCTGGTCAATACCGGGTGGACCGGCGGCAAGTACGGCACAGGCTCGCGGATGCCGATCAAGGTGACGCGCGCGCTTCTGACCGCAGCGCTCGACGGCAGCTTGCGCAATGTCGAGTTCCGTACCGACAAATATTTCGGCTTTGCGGTCCCCACCGCGCTGCCCGGTGTGCCGACCGAGATCCTCAATCCGGTCAATACCTGGAAGGACAAGGACGAGTTCGACAAGACCGCGCGGGCGCTGGTCGGCATGTTCCAGAAGAACTTTGCGAAGTTCGAAGCCCAGGTCGACGCCGACGTCCGCGCCGCCGCGCCCGACGTGAAGCTCGCAGCCGAATAATCCGGCAGACACGAATAGAAACAAAAAAGGCGGCTCAATGAGCCGCCTTTCTGATTCGATACCCCCGCCGATGGCGTGCGCTTAACCTGCCATTAACCACGCCGGCCCCGTAGTGGCTGCGACAATCCACCGCAGGGGAGGGCCGACATGTCCGACATCATGAGCGTCATCGCCAACGCCAACGCCACCGCGCCGCTGACGCCGACCACCACCAAATACACCAATGTCGTTCCGAAGCAGTACGAAGGCACCTGGGAAGGGACCTACTCCAACAACCAGAAATTCAAGATCACCATTTCCGACGTCAACGGTTTTCGGGCCCAGGTCAAATATCAGAGCGGCACGACGACCCAGTATCAGCAGGTGCTGATCGGCAATTCGTCGTTCCGCATCGGCGACTCGAAGTTCGTGCTGACGGGATCCGGCAAGGCGCTCGTTGCCAACGCGGTAACCGATCCCGTTACCGGCAACACCAGCCTGGTGCAGGGCAACGCGACGCAGGACACGTAAGTCGAGCAAGTCTCAGGCCTTGAAATAACCCATCTGCGTCGTGGTCGCGATCAGCTTCCCCGACGGCGACCACAATTCACCGCTCTGGTCCTGGTAGCTCCGGTTGAAAATCTTTGCGTCGGCGCAGGCAAGCACGTGGGTGATGTCTTCGGCGGCGAGGTCGTCGACGCTGATATGGAAATAGGTCGTCAGCGTCACCGTGCCGAATGGCACCAGCTCGCGCCGCGCGTGAAACACGCGGGCGAAAAACGCGTCCGACATCGAGACCAGCGACAGCATGTCGATCTTCCGCGGCATACGGTCGCCGATCCACAGCTTCGAATAGGCGCTGGCCGGCACGCCCTTGGCCGTAGCAAAATTCGGGTCGCCGTCGACGAAGCGGAAATCATATTGCTTGACCCAGGGCGCGGCGACCTTGGTGTAGGAGGGGACGGTCTCGAATGGCTTTGCCTCGGGCATCTGCGCCGCCTGGTGCGACCAGGACGTCCGGCGTTCGGCAACTACGGCGGTTGCGAGCGTCGCGACCTCGCCGCTGCCCTGGCTGAGCTCGACACACCAATGCTGCGAGGAGCGGTTGGCCTTGACCAGCCGGACATCGAGGTCGAATTCGCCTTCGGCGATCGGCGCGCAGTAATTGACGGTCAGCGCCAGCGGATCGCCGGCGCGCTGCGGGTGCTCGATCAGCGCGCGCAGGATGGTGGCCGCGGTAAAGCCGCCGAACGGGCCGACAAAGGCGTAGTAGTCCGGGCTGGTGCGGCCCTGCCAGCGGCTGTCGCCGGCGGTCACTGCGGTGGCTTCGTCGAAAAGATGCTGGGTTCTGGTGAGCATGAATATCCGGTTGGAGAGTTCGTCATTCCGGGTTCGATGCTTCGCATCGCCCCGGAATGACGGTGAAGAGCTCATAGTATGATCGCCATCAGGCAAATTTCAATGACGCCTGAGGTAATGGCGTTGCCCGGGGAATGCAGGCCTCAGGCCCGCACCCCGCGCACGCCCTGGGTCGCGGCCGGTGCAGGATGGACCGGCACGTTCCAGATCTCTTCGGCATATTCGCGGATGGTGCGGTCCGAGGAAAACCAGGCCATGCGCGCCACGTTGAGGATGCTGGCCCGCGTCCAGGCCGGCATCACCTGCCAGCGCGCGTCGATGCCGCGCTGGGCTTCGTAATAGGAATCGAAATCGGCGCTGACCATGTAATGGTCGAGATAGCGCAGCGCGTGCGCGATCGATTCGAACCGGCTCGGCTCGTCCGGCGAGAACTCGCCGCTGCCGAGCGCATTGATGGCGCGCGCGAGCTGCGGCGATTTCCGGATCACGTCGGTGGCGTCCAGCCCCTGCTTGCGGCGGATCATCACGTCGCCGGCCTCCATGCCGAAGATCGCGATGTTCTCCGCGCCGACATGGTCGCGGATCTCGATATTGGCGCCATCGAGCGTGCCGATGGTCACCGCGCCGTTCAGCGCGAGCTTCATGTTGCCGGTGCCGGAGGCTTCCATGCCCGCGGTCGAAATCTGCTCGGACAGGTCGGCGGCGGGGATGATCACCTCCGCCAGGCTGACATTGTAGTCGGGCAGGAACACCACCTTCAGCCGCCCGTTGATCGAGGCATCGTTGTTGACGACCTCGGCGACGTCGTTGACCAGCTTGATGATCAGCTTGGCGTAGCGGTAGCTCGCCGCCGCCTTGCCGGCGAAGATTTTCACCCGCGGCACCCAGTCCTTCTGCGGCTCGTCCTTCATCGCCTGGTACAGCGCGATGGTTTCCAGGATGTTGAGCAACTGGCGCTTGTATTCGTGGATGCGCTTGATCTGCACGTCGAACAGCGCCGATGCGTCGACCTTGATGCTGAGGCGCTCGCCGATCAGCCGCGCCAGCGCGATCTTGTTGTGCAGCTTGACCTTGCGGAACGCCTGCTGGAATGCGTTGTCGCTGGCGCGTGCTTCCAGCAGTTCAAACCGGGAGAAATCGTCCGTGACTTCGTTGCCGCAGGCCTCGCGCAAGAGATCGGTCAGCTTCGGATTGGCCAGCATCAGCCAGCGGCGGAAGGTGATGCCGTTGGTCTTGTTGGTGATGCGGCCGGGATAGAGATGGTTGAGGTCGTGAAAGACGGTATCGCGCATCAGGTCGGAATGCATTGCCGAGACGCCGTTGATGCGGTGCGAGCCGATGAAGGCGAGCTGGCCCATCCGCACCCGTCGTCCGCTTCTCTCGTCGATCAGCGACACCGAGGCGCGGAAATCGATATCGCCGGGGCAGTGCTGCTCGGCCAGCGCGAGATGCTGCGAGTTGATGCGGTAGATGATCTCGAGATGCCGCGGCAACAGCCTTTGGAAGATTTCGACCGGCCAGGTCTCCAGCGCCTCCGGCAGCAGCGTGTGATTGGTGTAGGACAGCGTCGCGACCGTGAGCTTCCAGGCCTCGTCCCAGCGGAAATTGTGCAGGTCGACCAGGATCCGCATCAGCTCGGCAACGGCGAGCGAGGGATGGGTGTCGTTGAGCTGGACGGCGACCTTCTGCGGCAGGCTGCGGAGCTGGCCATCTGCGCCGAGATGCCGCTTGATCAGGTCCTGCAGCGAGGCCGAGACGAAGAAATATTCCTGCCGCAGCCTGAGCTCGCGCCCGGCCGGGCTCTCGTCGTTCGGATAGAGGAATTTGCAGATCGCTTCGGCGCGCGCTTCCTCGGAGCTGGCGCCGACATAGTCGCCGGTATTGAAGACGTCGAGTTTGAGCGGATCGGGCGAACGCGCCGACCACAGGCGGAGCGCGTTGACGTGGTTGCCGCGCCAGCCCACGATCGGGGTGTCATAGGCCACCGCCTGCACGGTCTCGGCCGGATGCCAGATCGCGCGGTCGCGGCCTTCCTTTTCGACATGCTCGACGCCGCCGCCGAAATGCACATGGTAGGCGACTTCCGGCCGCTGAAATTCCCAGGGGTTGCCATGGCTCAGCCAGACGTCCGGATATTCCTGCTGCCAGCCATGGTTGATGATCTGCCGGAACAGGCCGAGATCATAGCGGATGCCATACCCGATCGCGGGGATCCCCAGTGTCGCCATGCTCTCCATGAAGCAGGCGGCGAGCCGCCCGAGGCCGCCATTGCCGAGCGCCGCGTCCGGCTCGGATTGGCGAAGTTCGGAAAGGCCCGGGCCGATATCGCCGAGTGCGGTCTCGAACACCTTCAACAGGCCCATATTGTTCAGCGCGTCGGTGAACAGGCGGCCGATCAGGAATTCGAGCGAGAGGTAATAGACCCGCTTGAGGCCGGCGTCGTAGCTCTCCTTTTCCGCATTAAGCCAGCGATGAACGATGCGGTCGCGCAGCGCCAGCGCCGCCGCCTTGTACCAGTCATAGCGCGTGGCCATGCTGGCTTCCTTGCCGATCGCGAGTCGGAGCTTGGTGAGGATGGCGCTCTTGATCTCGGCGACCGCAAGCTCGTCAACGGGCTGGCCGGGCGCCTGGGGCTGAAAGGATGGGTCTTGCACTGCGAACCTGTAAGCTGAAGTCCCGCCAATGATACGCCGGCCACGTCGGGATCGGAACCCGTCGCACAAGCGGCATCTGCTCACGATTTATGCAAAGATCGGGCCGAATTCGGACAGTCATGGTGCAGCCGTTTCGATGCTATAGTTCGCTTAAATCGCGACTTTCTGGGGGAGGAACCGCGCCATGAGACTGATCGTCGAGATCATCGCCGCTCTGTTGCTGGTGGTTTGTGTCACCGTGACCAGCGCCGCCTTTGCCGCCGGCAGAAGCGGCCGCACGGCCGATGGCCTGGGCTGCAACATCTCGCTCCCGCAAAACGCCTCGCCCGCCGCGCGCTGCGCCGCGATCCGCCGCCAATGCGGCGGCAAATTCTGGGCGAATTACTGTAGCGGCAGGATGCTGTCGGCGGTGAATTGAGGTCGGCAACATCTGTTGTCGTCCTGGCGAAAGCCAGGACCCATTACCCCAACGGTCAGATGAGGCCCGAGCAGTCATTCCAATCTGGATTTTCTTTCTCGATCAGCTTCATTTTCCAGTCGCGTTTCCAGAACTTCAGCTGCTTTCCGCGCGCGATCGCCTCCTGCGGAGTCGCGAATACTTCCACGTGCACGAGGCGGAAAACCCCATACATCTTCACGAACTGCGAGCCTTGCCCGGCGCGATGCTGCTCGATGCGTCTGCGAATGTCGTTGGTGATGCCAATGTAGAGCGTCCCGTGGTGACGGCTGGCGAGGATGTAGACGTAGTAGCTGCGTGCGCCATTCATGCTTGGCTCCAGCGTCGCCACAAAACTGGCTCTTGGGGTAATGGGTCCTGGCTTTCGCCAGGACGACCCAGAGAGGCACTGGAACGAATTAAGAACACTTTAGCAAGTCTTTGATATATAATGGCGATTCGAGACATCATCGACACAACATCTATGGTCTGACAGCTCCAGCGAGGACTACATGTCCACCATCGCCTTCGATCAATTCGCTCTCACCCGCATTGCCGATTTCGCGCGGACGCTGTCGCGGCTGCACAAAACCTCCCGCACCCGCGCCGTCGATGACGACCAGCTTGACCGCGAGTTCAATGCCGTCTGCCAGTCGGTGTGGGGCTACACCACCGACGACATCTCTGATCAGCTGTTCTCGAATGCCGACCACGCCTTCCTCGACACGCTCGACGAGGCGCAGGCGCGCATCTTCGCGGCCGAAGCGGGCTATGACCTCGTCGACGACACCGGCATGCTCACGGACTGGTGGGGCTTTTGCTGGATGATTTTGGCCGAGAAGCGCGGGCTGCTGACGCCGGAGAATCGCGCTGCGGCGAGAGCGGCGATCGAGGAGAAATATCTGGCCGCGCCGAATGTGATCGGCGTGATCGTGGGGCGCTGAGCTGCGTTCTTCATTGCGAGGAGCGAAGCGACGAAGCAATCCAGAATGTGTCCGCGGAGATAGTCTGGATTGCTTCGCGGAGCCTGTCATCGGGCGCGCATTCGCGCGACCCGTTGGCTCGCAATGACGGCTACGCCGTCAATTCGCGTCCGCGCGCTTGTCCCGCGGCGTGGCCGGCTTCGGGATGCTGCCGGTGGTCGCCGGCGCGCCGGCCGGATTGATCAGCGATGCCGGAAGGTCGGTTGCGGCGACTTCTGCGCTCACAGGCGCGACCTTCATCTCGCCCAGCCGCGCGCGAACTTCGGCTGTGAGGCCGGGATAGGACGCGACCGGCGTGAACTCGGCGGTCTGGTCGTTGCCGATGCGGACGCCGGAATAGGCGACGAGGCCCGAGGTGGTTGCAATCACGTCGCCGGGGCGCAGCGAGGTGTCGAGCGTGAGATCGACCGGGGCGAGACCGGCGGGATCGCGGCCGTTGCAGGTGCAGTCCACGCGTAGCGCCTTGCGGTAGGCGTAGGCGTTCTCGCTGTCGGCATAGCGTTCGCCGCTCGATGCAGTGGCGCCGTCGATGCTGGAGCCGAAAAACACCTTTGTCGGGCTCGCCGGGCAGAGCGACTGGCACATCTGGGCCGGCGCAGCGCTGGCGCGCATCAGCGGAAAATATTTGCCGTCGCAGCTGCGCACACAGAAGGAGGGGCCGGAGTTCGCCACCGCCGCGCGCGGCGCGGCCTGTTGCGGGTTGCCGCCGAAGGGATCGGCGAAGAAGCTCGCCTGCGGCGGCGCAGAGCGCTGCTTCTGCGCGCCGGCGAAAAAGAAGTCGAACAGGCCTTCCGCCCCAACGGGATAAGGGACGAGCGCGACGGAGCCGGCGATCACAACGGCAGCGACAAGCGCGGCGCGGCGCCGCACGCGCGAAAAAGGCATACTCGTACGCAACGCTTACTCCACGCGACGCAACGGAACGCGGCCAAAGAACACGGCCAAGGAACACGACCAAGACGCATCGCCTTAGCTTCGGATTCACCTTAAGGCGCGATGGTAAACGAGCAGTGAGCGCGCAGCGGATTGACGAAAAGAAATGCGGCTGCGGCGAGACTTATCCGCATCGTCATGCCCGGGCCTGTCCCGGGCATCCACGTCTTACTTGCGTTCGTGGCCAAAGACGTGGATGGCCGGGACAAGCCCGGCCATGACGAGCGATTTCGGAGCGCGCAGCAACATTCTCACAAAAACTCCGTTGCCCTGTAGAGCGAACGGAATGCGAGCCCGGCTTGCGCAAAGGTCTCGCTCGCGCCTTCCTCGCGGTCGACCATGGTGAGCACCAGCGCCACCTCGGCGCCTTCCTCGCGCACGGCTTCGACCGCCTTCATCGCAGATCCCCCGGTCGTGGTGACATCCTCCACCACGACCACGCGCTTGCCCTTCAGGCTCTCGCCTTTCGCCAGTCCCTCGACCGCGAGCCGCGCGCCATGCTCCTTCGGCTTCTTGCGCACGAAGAAGGCCGTGATCGGATGGCCCTTGATCCAGGAGAGCTGCGCGATCGCGCCAGCCAGCGGGACGGCGCCCATCTCGAGCCCGCCGATGAAATCGAGCTTGTCGTCCTTCAGCGCTTCATAGGTCAATTCGGCGAGCAGCGTCGCGCCCTCGGGGTCGAGCATGGTCGGCTTGAGGTTGAAATAGAAATCGCTTTTGCGGCCCGAGGCCAGCGTGATCTCGCCGCGCCCGAACGAGCGTTTGCGGATGATCTCGAGAAGGCGGGCGCGATTGGCAGATTTGGACAAGGTCTTTTCCGGTCGTTTTTCAAGGGAGCGGCAATTTATCGGGGCTTTCCGGCACATTCCAGCGCCGATGGCCGGCCGTCAACAGCGGCCGGCAGCGATCCCGGGGGCCAATCGAGCCCATTTTGCCGCAGGATTACATGGATGCTAGAGACGTGCGCCTGAACAAGAGATGAAGGGGTTTTGATGACCATCGAACTTCACACCTGGAACACGCCGAACGGCCGCAAGATCTCGGTCGCACTGGAGGAAATGGGGCTGCCCTACAAGGTGATCCCGGTCAACATCTCGAAGGGCGAGCAGATGGCGCCGTCCTTCCTCGCAATCAGCCCGAACAACAAGATTCCCGCAATCGTCGATCCCGATGGTCCGGAGGGAAAACGCGTCAGCATCTTCGAATCCGGCGCCATCCTGCTCTATCTCGGCGAGAAGACCGGAAAATTCCTGCCGAAACCCCTGATCGACCGCATCCCGGTCTATGAATGGCTGATGTGGCAGATGGGCGGCTTCGGGCCGATGCCGGGCCAGGTGCATCACTTCATCGCGCTCGAGAACGAGCAGGACCGCGCCTATGGGTTGAACCGCTACATGAAGGAGACAAGGCGGCTCTATGACGTCCTCAACAAGCGGCTCGCCGCCCACGAGTTCGTCGCCGGCCCTCTGTCGGTTGCCGACTTCGCGATCCTCGGCTGGGCCTGGCGCCATCCGCGCCACAAGGTCGATCTCGCCGACTTCCCCAACGTCAAGCGCTGGTATGAGCAACTGATGGCGCGCCCGGCCGTGAAGCGCGGCATGGACGCGAAATTGGATTAAGCACACTGTCATCGTCCGCGAAGGCGGACGATCCAGTATTCCGTGCCGCCTGTCGTCGACCGAAACGTCTCGGCGTGCTGGATGCCCCGCCTTCGCGGGGCATGACAGCTTTACTGGTTCACGCCTTCCGCGCTTCGAACGCCATTCGCACCGCTAACCCCGCCAGCACCGTGCCCATCAGATAGCGCTGCAGCAGCATCCAGGTCGGGCGCTGTGCCAAGAATAGCGCGATCGATCCGGCGGCAAGCGCAATCACCGCGTTCACGCTGACGCTGATGACGATCTGGATCGAGCCCAGCACCACCGACTGCCACAGCACGCTGCCGGCCGTGGGATCGATGAACTGCGGCAGCAGCGCCAGATACAGCATCGCGATCTTGGGATTGAGAAGGTTGGTGACAAAGCCTATCGTAAACAGCTTGCGTGGGCTGTCGATCGCGAGCTTCTTCACCTGGAACGGCGAGCGGCCGCTGGGCTTGATGGCCTGCAACGCCATCCAGAGCAGATAGGCGGCGCCGGCAAAGCGCAGCGCGTCATAGGCGAAGGGCACGGCGAACAGCAGCGCGGTGATGCCGAACGCCGCGCACAGCATGTAGAACACGAAGCCAAGCGCTACGCCACCGAGCGAGACGATGCCGGCCGCCGGCCCTTGCGTGATCGAACGCGAGATCAAATAGATCATGTTAGGCCCCGGCGTCAGCACGAGGCCGAGCGAGATCAGGGCGAAACCCAGCAGGGATGAAGTGGAGGGCATTTTGGAACTCGCGGGAAGAATTGCGCGTTTCTTAACGCGCGCGGCGCCGCGGCGCCATTTCGAAATTGGCATGGAAGATGGACGAATATTTCAGAAGTGGTGCGCGGCGCGCCGCATACTCTGCCGTCATCGCCCGGCTCGACCGGGCGATCCAGTACGCCGCGGCCTATCGTTCAAGCATTGATGTCTCTGGAATACTGGATCGCCCGCCTGCGCGGGCGATGACAGTCTTTTCCTTTGATGGAAAGTCTTCTTCGTCAATGCGCTTCATCCCAATTGTTCGCCGCCCGCGCATCGACCTGCAGCGGCAGCGAGAGCACGACCGCCGGGAACGGCGCGTCCTGCATCACGCGCTGCACGACCGGCAGCGTGGCTGCGACCTCGTTGTCGGGCACCTCGAAGATCAATTCATCATGCACCTGCAGCAGCATCTGCGCGGAGAGCTTCTTCTCGGCGAGCGCATCTTCCATCCGGATCATGGCGCGGCGGATGATGTCGGCCGCTGAGCCCTGCAGCCGCGCGTTGATCGCGGCGCGTTCGTTGAAGGAGCGGATCGAGGCGTTGGATGCCTTGATGTCGGGATAATAGCACTTCCGCCCGAACAGCGTGGTGACGTAACCGTTCTTGCGGCAGAACTCGCGCGTCTCGTCCATGTAGGCGCGGATGCCCGGAAAGCGCTCGAAATATTTCTTGATATAGGCGGAGGCCTCCTCGCGCGCGATGCCGAGCTGGTTGGCGAGACCAAAGGCCGAAATGCCGTAGATGATGCCGAAATTGATCGCCTTCGCGCGGCGGCGTATCTCGCTCGGCATGTCCTTGATCGGCACGCCGAACATTTCGGACGCGGTCATGGCGTGAATGTCGAGCCCGTCGCGGAATGCCTGCCGCAGCGAGGGGACGTCGGCGATCTCGGCGAGCAGCCTGAGCTCGATCTGCGAATAGTCAGCCGATACCAGCTTATTGCCGGGCGTGGCGATGAAGGCGCGGCGGATTTTGCGGCCGTCCTCGGTGCGTACCGGGATGTTCTGCAGGTTAGGTTCGTTCGAAGAGAGCCGGCCGGTGGTGGTCGCGGCCAGCGCGTAGGTGGTGTGCACGCGATGGGTCTGCGGATTGACATAGGTCGGCAGCGCGTCGGTGTAGGTCGATTTCAGCTTGGAGACCTGCCGCCACTCCAGAATCTTCTTCGGGAAGTCGTAGCCCTGCTCGGCGAGATCATCGAGCACCTGCGCCGTGGTCGACCAGGCGCCGGTCTTGGTCTTGGTGCCGCCGGGCAGGCCCATCTTGCCAAAGAGAATATCGCCGATTTGCTTGGGGCTGCCGACATTGACCGGCTCGCCCGCGATTTCCTGGATTTCGGCCTCGACCCGCGCCGCGGTCTGCGCGAAATCGCCTGACAGGCGCGACAGCACCTGGCGGTCGATCGAGATGCCCCGGCGCTCCATCCGCGCCAGCACGGAGACCAGTGGCCGCTCCAGCGTCTCATAGACGGTGGTCATGCGATCGGCTACGAGGCGCGGCTTGAGCACGCGCCACAGCCGCACGATGACGTCGGCGCTCTCGGCGGAAAATTCGGTCGCCTTGTCGATGGCGACCTGATCGAAGGTCAGCTTGCCCCTGCCGCTGCCAATGAGGTCGCCATGGGCGATGGTGGAGTGGCCGAGCCAGAGCTCGGCCAGCGTCTCGAGGGAGTGGCCGTTGCGGCCGGCGTCGAGCGCATAAGACATCAGCTGCGCGTCATCGGTGTTGCGCACGGTGATGCCGGCCTGCGCGAACATCACCGCGTTGAACTTGATGTTGAAGCCGATCTTCAAGACACCCGCCGATTCCAGCAGTGGCTTCAGCGCCTCCAGCGCCTCCTCTTCCTTGATCTGGTCCGGCGCGAGCCCCGCGTCGAACAGGCCGACGCCGTCGCCGGAGCGCTTGTGCGCAAGCGGGACGTAAGCGGCGTCGTTCGGCGCCAATGCCAGCGCGATGCCGCAGATGTCCGCCTGCATCGGGTCGATCGAGCTCGCCTTGGCGTCGATCACAAAACGGCCGGCGTCGCGGGCACGGGCGATCCAGGCGTTGAGTTCATCCATCGTGCGGATGGTCTGATACTTGGCGCGGTCGAACGGCAGCTTTCGTGCGGCTTCCTTGCGCGCTTCGGCAAGCGAGATCGGCGTGCCCTTGAGGCTGGAGGCTTTGTCCTCCTTGCCGCCGGTCTTGGCGGGCGCGGGAGCGGCGGGTGCGAACAGATCGCCAGAAGAATTGGCAGCTCCTGCCGTTGCGGGCGCGGCGGCAGCACCGCTCTTGTTACCGGTATCCGCCGCCACGTCCGACGGATCGATCTGCGAATATTCCGCGACGCGCTTGGTCAGGCCGGAAAACTCCATCGCCTTCAAAAACGCGATCAGCTTGCGCGGGTCGGGCTCGTGCACGGCAAGGTCGTCCAGCGGCACTTCGAGATCGACCTTGTCGTCGAGCAGCACGAGCTGGCGCGAGATCCGCGCCTTCTCGGCATTCTCGAGCAGGGCCTCGCGCCGCTTCGGCTGCTTGATCTCGCCGGCGCGGAACAACAGCTGCTCCAGATCGCCATATTCGACAATGAGCTGCGCCGCCGTCTTGATGCCGATGCCGGGCACCCCTGGCACGTTGTCGGTGGAGTCGCCGGCGAGCGCCTGCACTTCGACCACTTTCTCCGGCGGCACGCCGAATTTCTCGATCACCTCTGATATGCCGATGCGGCGGTCCTTCATGGTGTCGTACATCACGACCTTGTCGGTCACGAGCTGCATCAGGTCCTTGTCGGAGGACACGATGGTCGTCGTCGCGCCGCGCTCGGTGGCGAGCCGCGCATAGGTCGCGATGAGGTCGTCGGCTTCAAAGCCGTTCTGCTCCAGGCAGGGCAGGTCGAAGGCGCGCACCGCGTCGCGGATGAATTTGAATTGCGGGATCAGATCGTCGGGCGCGGGCGGCCGGTGCGCCTTGTAGTCGGGATAGAGCTTGTTGCGGAAGGTGATTTCCGACTTGTCGAACACGATGGCGAGATGCGTCGGCCGGTGATCCTCGGGCATCTCGCGCAAGAGCTTCCACAGCATGTTGCAGAAGCCGAGCACGGCATTGACCTGCAGCCCGTCGGATTTGCGGTTCAGCGGCGGCAGCGCGTGATAGGCGCGGAAAATGTAGGAGGAGCCGTCTACCAGGAAGACATGGTCGCCCTTGCCGGAGGCTTTGGCTGGAGCCTTTGCGGGCGGCTTGGACGGAACCGGCTTGGGGGCGGCGGCGGGTTTGGTGGCGGCTTTTTGCGGGGATTTCGGCATGGCCGCAATTTAAGAATTTTTGCGGCGATTGACAGCCCGTGGCCGACGATGTGCGGTGATTTTTGCAGGGGCATGGCCGGCGGAATGACTTGCGCCGCCGGCCATTCCGTGGGCCAGTCCGGCGGCACTGCGAACAGGGGGAAAGCGGACATGACCAACCAACTCGACCTCCTGATGGAGAGGCTGCGAACGATCGAGGCCGAGATCGAGGTCGAATTGGCGAAGCGGCGGGAAGAGCTCCGCTACCATATGGAAAACCGCAGGATCGTGTTCGAGAAGGAGGTGCTCGAGCTTCATCGCCAGATCAAGACCCGGCTGTGGCGCTATCTCGCCGAGGCACATCTGCTGACGGTGCTGACGGCGCCTGTGATCTACGCGATGATCGTGCCGATCATTTTGCTCGATCTTTCGGTGATGTTCTACCAGGCTGTCTGCTTTCCGGTCTACGGCATCCCTGCGGCGCCGCGACTACCTCGTGTTCGATCGCCACCACCTGGCTTATCTCAACGCGATCGAGAAACTGAACTGCGCTTACTGCTCCTATGCCAACAACATGATCGCCTTTGTCCGTGAGGTCGCAGCGCGCACCGAGATCTATTGGTGTCCGATCAAGCACGCGCGGCGGGTGCTGGGTCCGCACCCGCACTATCAGGGCCTTGCCGATTTCGGAGACGCGGAAGCCTTCCGCGCGAGGCTGACGGCAATGAAGGACGGCGTCAAGATCGGGTCTGCGGGCTGACGCTACTCCGCCGTCTGCAGCGCAGAGCCGACCTTCTTCGGCGCGATCCAGAACGCATCTGGTCGCTCGAACAGGAAATACGCGCGCGCCCAGAGTGCCATGCGCCAGATCAAGAGCGCGCCGGCGACGCCGACGACGGTCACGATCAGCGAGATCAGGCCGACGTCACGGATGACGCCAGTCTTCAAGAGCAGCGTCCGCGTGGAGGCCATCGGCAGGAAGAAGGCGAGATAGATCACGATCGAATGCTCGCCGCAGAAGCGCAGGAAGTTCAGCAAGTGCATCTTCGCGAACAGCGTGCCAGATGTGATGATGGCGCTAGCGCCGGCAAGACCGAGCATCAGCGAGATCACAGGCCACTCGCTGATACCGAGCGCAACCAGCCCGCCATTGATGACCGCCCACAGCGCGAGCCCCGCAAGCGCCAGAGACGGACGCGCCCGCGCGCGATCCGATAGCGCGAAGACATAATCGGCGAACAGATAGCCAGAATAGATGTAGACGAATCGCGCGCAGAACTCGTCGATCACGGTCCACCCCGTCGCGACATGCATGCTCTCGAGCAGCGCCGCCATGCCCCAGACCAGAATCGCCGGCATGTTGCGTGTCAGTTTTATGACAACGAAGAAGATCGGCAGCAGGTAGATGAACCAGAGCGTGCCGAACGGCTCGATGAACGATTCGAGATAAAGAAATCCGACATGACCCCAGCCCTGCTCGGCTGCGAATGCCGGCGCCTTGAAGCCGAACTGGATCGTCACCCACAGCACATAGAAATAGGCGAAGTGCACGACCTTGCGGTCGAGATAGGTGCGCCAGTCGCGATCGATGACCAAGGCCAGGAAAAGCCCGGAAATCAGGAAGAAATCCGGCATCCGGAACGGCTTTGCGAACATCACGACCGCATGCATGAAGCCGGTTTGGCCGGCGGCCAATTCCACGCCCAGCACAGAATGCATCATCACCACCATGACGATGCAGATGCCCTTGGCGTAGTCCACCCAGTCGACGCGGTCCGCCGCGTCAGCGGCAGGACGTCCAGACATCTCGGGTGTGCCGTTTGAAGTCATGACTGTCAGTCCCTTTCCGGCGCATCATGCCTGCAAGCGGTTGCTGTCCCCTTTATTCATTCAAGGGATATGCCGTTTTTGCGCTTTCCCCCAACGGTCCAAATGTTTTAAGAGGCGGTCGAGTTAACCATAAAGGGCGGACTGATTCATGCGGATTGCCATGATTGGCACGGGCTATGTGGGGCTGGTTTCCGGCGCCTGTTTTGCGGATTTCGGCCACGAGGTCACCTGCGTGGACAAGGATGCCGGCAAGATCGCCGCCCTTCATCGCGGCGAGATCCCGATCTTCGAGCCGGGTCTCGACATGCTGGTTTCCTCGAACGTCAAGGCCAAACGGCTCGACTTCACCACCGACCTCAAGGCGCCGGTGGCGCAAGCCGATGCGGTGTTCATCGCGGTCGGCACGCCGTCGCGGCGCGGCGATGGCCACGCCGATCTCTCCTATGTCTACGCCGCGGCGCGCGAGATCGCGGCGGCATTGAGCGGCTTCACCGTGGTCGTCACCAAATCGACCGTGCCGGTCGGTACCGGCGACGAGGTCGAGCGCATCATCCGTGAGGCCAATCCGTCGGCTGATGTCGTGGTTGCCTCCAATCCGGAATTCCTGCGCGAGGGTGCCGCGATCCGCGACTTCAAATTCCCCGACCGCATCGTGGTCGGCACCGACGACGAACGCGGCCGCAAGGTGCTCGGAGATGTCTATCGGCCGCTGTCGCTGAACCAGGCCCCCCTGATGTACACCAAGCGGCGCACCGCGGAGCTGATCAAATACGCGGCCAATGCGTTTCTGGCGACCAAGATCACCTTCATCAACGAGATCGCCGATCTCTCGGAAAAGGTCGGCGCCGACGTGCAGGAGGTCGCGCGCGGCATCGGCCTCGACAACCGCATCGGCTCGAAATTCCTGCATGCCGGTCCTGGCTTCGGCGGCTCATGCTTTCCAAAGGACACCCGCGCGCTGGTCAAGATCGCGCAGGACTATGACGTGCAGCTTCGCATCGTCGAAGCCGTGCTCAGCGTCAATGATAACCGCAAGCGCGCGATGGCGCGCAAGGTCTCGACGGCGGTCGGCAGCTCGCTGCGCGGCAAGACCGTGGCCGTGCTCGGCCTCACCTTCAAGCCCGATACCGACGACATGCGCGAGGCGCCGTCGATCCCGCTGGTGACCGGCCTGCTCGACATGGGCGCCAAAGTGCGCGCGCATGATCCGGTCGGCATGGAGCAGGCGCGCAAGGAATTGCCCGAGATCGAATATGCCGACGACCCCTATGCCTGCGTGAAGGGCGCGGATGCGATGGTGGTGGTCACCGAATGGGTGCAGTACCGCACCCTCGATCTGGAGCGGCTGAAGCAGGAGCTCAAACAGCCCATCGTCATCGACCTGCGCAACATCTACCGGCCCGAGGACATGGCGGCCCACGGCTTTGTCTACGAAAGCGTCGGCCGTCCGCCGCTGTTGGGGAGTTAGGGTCGTTACGAATTTCGTCATGGCCGGGCTTGTCCCGGCCATCCACGTCTTGTCTTGTTGCAAAGACGTGGATGCCCGCCACAAGGGCGGGCATGACGAGTGGTGAGATATTGCGAAGCTTCGACACGCCCCTTCCGATCGACGCGGTGCTCGACGATCTCGCGCGCACGCTTGATCGCCGCAACGCGGCGGTGCTGGTGGCGCCGCCCGGCGCCGGCAAGACCACGCGGGTGCCGCTGGCGCTGCTCGATGAGCCCTGGGCCAGGGGGAAGAAGATCGTCGTGCTGGAGCCGCGGCGGATCGCCGCGCGTGCCAGCGCCGAGCGTATGGCGAAGACGCTGGGCGAGCGCACCGGCGAAACGGTTGGCTATCGCGTGCGCTTTGGTTCAAAGGTCTCGCGCGCCACGCGCATCGAGGTGGTGACCGAGGGCATCTTCTCGCGCCAGATCCTCGACGACCCGGAGCTATCCGGCGTCGCCGCGGTGCTGTTCGACGAGTTTCACGAGCGCTCGCTCGACGCCGATCTGGGCCTGGCACTGGCGCGCGATGCGCAGACCGGCCTGCGCGAGGATTTGCGGCTGCTGGTGATGTCGGCGACGCTCGACGGCGCGCGCGTCGCAAAACTGTTGGGCGATGCGCCGGTGGTCGAAAGCGAGGGCCGTGCCTTCCCGGTCGAGACGCGTTATCTCTCGCGCAAGGTCGACATGCCGCTGGAGCGGCAGATGGCGGATGCGATCGCGGCGGCGCTGCGTGCCGATCCCGGCTCGGTGCTGGCGTTTCTGCCAGGCGCGGCCGAGATCCGCCGCACCCAGACTTTCCTGGAAGAGCGCGTCAAGGATGCGGCTACCGAGATCGTGCCGCTGTTCGGCGCGCTTGACGCCAGTGTGCAGGACCGCGCCATCGCGCCGGCGCCGAAAGGCCATCGCAAAGTGGTGCTCGCGACCTCGATCGCCGAGACCTCGCTGACCATCGAGGGTGTGCGCATCGTGGTCGATTCCGGCCTGGCGCGCGTGCCGCGCTATGAGCCCGACATCGGCCTGACGCGGCTGGAGACCGTGCGCGCCTCGCGCGCGGCGGTCGACCAGCGCCGCGGCCGCGCCGGCCGCACTGAGCCCGGCATCTGCTACCGGCTCTGGGACGAGCCGCAGACGGCGTCGCTTGCCGCTTATACCCAGCCCGAAATCCTCTCGGCTGATCTATCCTCGCTGGTCCTCGATCTGGCGCAATGGGGCGTCAGCGATCCCGCAACCCTGTCGTTCCTCGACCCGCCGCCTGCACCGGCGTTGAAGGAAGCAAAGAGCCTCCTGGAAGAACTCGGCGCGATCGAGGCCGATGGCCACATCACCGCCGAGGGCAAGCGTCTCCGCGCGCTGGCGCTGCCGCCGCGGCTGGCGCGCATGATCGTGGATTCCGATCGGTTTGGCGCGGGTGAGGTTGCGGCGGAGATCGCGGCCATCCTCACCGAACGCGGGCTCGGCGGCGACAGCGTTGACCTTGACCACCGCCTCGATCAGTTTCGCCGCGAACCGCTCGCAGCGCGCCTCCAGCGCGCGCGATCTAGCCCGCCGCTGGGCGTCACAGGTCGCGTCTTCCTCGCCGCCGGGAAGCGAGGCGCTCAGCACTGGCGTGATGCTCGCCTTTGCGTTCCCCGATCGCGTGGCAAAGAATCGCGGCAATGGCAGCTTCGTGCTCGCCAATGGCCGCGGCGCCGCGGTCGAGCAAACATCCGCACTTGCGCGCGCGCCCTATATTGCGGTCGGCGAGCTTACCGGGACGGCAGCGAGTGGCCGCATCCTGCTGGCGGCGCCGATCTCGCAGGAGCAGATCGAGGCGCGCTTTGCCGACCACATCGAGAGTTCTGACGAAGTCACCTTCGATCGCGGCGCGCTCGCTCTGCGCGCCCGCCGCAAGAAAACTCTGCATGCGATCACGCTGTCGGAAGCGCCGCTCGCACTGTCCCCGTCGGTGGAGACGGCACCCATCTTCGCCGATGGCCTGATTGCCGCCGGCCTCGACAAATTGCCCTGGTCGAAATCGTCAAAACAATGGCGCGATCGCGTGATGTTCCTGGGCAAGGCGGAAGGCGAGAGCTGGCCCGATCTGTCGGATGCTGGGCTGATCGCGGCGGCCGCGGACTGGCTGGTGCCCGCGCTTTATGACAAGGCCTCGCTGAAGGATTTTTCAGCCGGCGATCTGTCGGAGGCGCTGCTCACGCTGTTGCCCTGGGAATTGCGCGCTCGGCTGGAGCGCGAGGCGCCGACCCATTTCGAGGCGCCGACCGGCACCATGCTCGCGATCGACTACGAAGCCGAGCAGGGGCCGACCGTCGCCGTGCGCCTGCAGGAATTGTTCGGGCTCAACGTCCATCCCTCCATCGCCAGGGGCAAGGTGCCGCTGGTGCTGGAACTGCTGTCGCCGGCGCAGCGGCCGGTGCAGGTGACGCGCGACCTGCCGGGCTTTTGGCGCGGCAGCTACGCCGCGGTCCGCTCCGATTTGCGCGGCCGCTATCCCCGGCACCCCTGGCCGGAAGATCCCGCCACCGCCCCGCCGACGCGCCGCGTGAAGCCGCGCGGGACATAGACGGCGTTAACACTTCGCTCATCCTTTTCGTCAAAATGGCAGCCTCACCCTGCCGCCCTTAGTCGTGCTGTCGCGGATGGCGTGGTGAAATCGGCCGAGGGGCGTGCGAGCGAGTGTGGCGTCATGCGTAACATTGTGATCACCGCGGCCATCATGGCCGGCCTTGGCGTCTTTATGGCGCAGGTGGCGGAGAAGATGACCCCGGCTTCGGCCGCTCCGACGACCGCTTCACAATCCGCCCCCGTCGCGCCGCCGGTGCAGACGGGCCTGCGCAGCCTCAACATTTCCCGCGACGCCCGCGGTCATTTTGCCACCGAAGGCCGTATCGACGGCCAGCGCATCGGCTTCATGGTCGATACCGGCGCCTCCGTGGTGGCGCTGAATGAATCTTCCGCGGCGCGCTTCGGCCTGCGCCCGACGCCCGGCCAGTACACGGCAACGGTCACGACCGCCAACGGCAAGGTGAAGGCGGCGCGCGCGCAGATCGCCATGCTCGACGTCGGCGGCCTCATCGTGCGCGATGTCGACGCCATGGTGCTACCCGACGCGGCGCTGTCGGAAAACCTGCTTGGCCTGTCCTTCCTGTCGAAGCTGAAACGCTTCGAGTACTCCAACGGCCAGATGGTGCTGGAGCGGTAAGGCGCGCGGGCCCTCGCTGTCGGGCCTTCGGCATGCTATGTGTCCCTTATGAACAGCTCCGAAGCCATTGAGACTCTGCGCAAATCCGAGCGCGCCCTGCGCGAGCGCGGGGTGCTGCATGCTGCCTTGTTCGGTTCGACGGCGCGTGGCGACAATCGTATCGGTAGTGATATCGATATCATGATCGAAATCGATCCTGAGGCCCGCATGACGGTCTTCGACTATGTTGGCCTCAAGGAATATATCGCAGATCTCTTTGATGGACCGGTCGACGTGGTCAACCGCGACGCGCTGAAATCTCACGTACGTCCGGCCGCAACGGCCGATGCCATCTATGCCTTCTGAGCGCGCGGCCGGTCCGCTCCGCGATATCCTGCATCATATCGATCTGGCGAGCCAGTTTGTCGAAGGCTTTGACCGCGATGGCTTCAAGGCCGACTTGCGGACCGTCTATGCGGTCACGCGCTGCCTGGAGATCATCTCCGAGGCCTCCCGGCGCTTGCCGGATGAATTGAAATCCCGACACCTGGCAATCGCATGGAGAGAGATGGCCGCCGCGGGAAACGTCTATCGTCACGACTATGAGGACGTTGCCGCTCAATTCGTGTGGGAGACCGTGCAACAGGCCTTGCCACCGTTGAGGGCGGTGGTCGAAGAGGAACTTGGGCGACTAGGCCAGCGATCCCACCTTCCTCCCTCTTAACGCAAAGAATTGAATCCTGCTTCCTCTTGGCACACGCATTCGCTATGGCTGCGTGACAACCTTTTCCGCGTCCCCGACGAGGCCATGATGTTTCCAAAGCCGAAACCCGCGCTGCTGCCCAATACCTACGCCTTCGAATCCGAGCCGATGGTCAAGGCGACGGGTTTTCGCGAATACGACGCGCGCTGGCTGTTCAACAAGGAAATCAACCTGATGGGAGTGCAGGCGCTCGGCATGGGGCTGGGCGCACTGATCGCGGAACTCGGCGTCAAGCAGGAGATCGTCACCGGCCACGATTTCCGGGGCTATTCGGCCTCGATCAAATACGCGCTGATCTCGGGGCTGATGGCCGCGGGCTGCAAGGTGCATGACATTGGCCTTGCGGTCACGCCGATGGCCTATTTCGCGCAGTTTGACTTGGACGTGCCCTGCGTCGCCATGGTCACTGCCTCGCACAACGACAATGGCTGGACCGGCGTGAAGATGGGCGCCAACCGGCCGCTCACCTTCGGCCCGGACGAGATGACGCGGCTGAAAGCGATCGTGCTCAACGCCGAGTTCAGGAACAGGGCCGGCGGGTCCTACGTGTTTCACGAGAATTACCCGGCGCGCTACATCGCCGATCTCACCAATCGCCCAAAACTGAAGCGCAAGTTGAAGGTGGTAGCTGCCTGCGGCAACGGCACCGCGGGCGCGTTCGCGCCGCAGGTGTTGGAGAAGATCGGCTGTGAAGTGGTGCCGCTCGACACCGAGCTCGATCACACCTTCCCGAAATACAATCCGAACCCTGAAGATATGGAGATGCTGCACGCGATCCGCGATGCGGTGCTCGCGCACAAGGCCGATGTGGGCCTGGGCTTCGACGGCGATGGCGACCGCTGCGGCGTCGTCGACAACACCGGCGAGGAGATCTTTGCCGACAAGGTCGGCGTCATGCTGGCGCGCGACATGTCGGCGATCCACAAGGGCGCGCAGTTCGTGGTCGACGTGAAATCGACCGGCCTCTTCATCACCGATCCGGTGCTGCAGAAGCAGGGCGCGAAGACGGTGTATTGGAAGACCGGCCATTCCTACATGAAACGCCGCACCAACGAGCTCGGCGCGCTGGCGGGCTTCGAGAAGTCCGGCCACTTCTTCTTCAACAAGCCGTTCGGCCGCGGCTATGACGACGGCCTGGTGTCGGCGCTCGCGATCTGCGACATGCTCGACCGCGCGGGCGGCAAGTCGATGGCCGACCTGAAGGACGCGCTGCCAAAAACCTGGTCGTCGCCGACCATGTCGCCGCATTGCGCCGACGAGGTGAAGTACAATGTCGTCGATGCCGTGGTGAAGCATTTTGAGGCCGCGCAGAAAAAGGGCGAGAAGCTCGCGGGCCAGCCGATCCGCGATCTCGTCACCGTCAACGGCGTGCGCGTCACGGTCGAGGACGGCAGCTGGGGCCTGGTGCGCGCCTCCTCCAACAAGCCGGAGCTGGTCGTCGTGGTCGAGAGCCCGGTGTCGGAGCAGCGCATGCGCGACATGTTCGAGCTGGTCGACGGTGTGCTGCGCACCCATCCCGAGGTGGGCGAATACAATCAGAAGATTTGAGGGGCGCTGCGCCGCGTCCGGGACACGGTGGCGGCGTTACGCCGCCACCAGTGACGCGATGAAGCCGCCGACTTCGGCCTTCAGCCGGTCGGACTGCGACGACAGCCCGTTCGCGGCCTTGAGCAGGCGCGAGGCGGCCGCACCCGCCTCGTCCGAAGCGCGCGTCACGTTCTGGATGTTGCCGTTGACCTCTCGCGTGCCGTTGGCGGCCTGCTGCACACTGCCGGCGATCTCGCGCGTGGCCTGCCCCTGCTGATCGACGGCGCTAGCGATCTCGCTGGAGATGCGGTCGATTTCGGCGATGGTGCCGCCGATGGCCTGGATCGCACTCACGGCATCGCCGGTCGCGGCCTGGATGCCCTGCACCTGCGCCGAAATCTCCTCGGTCGCCTTTGCGGTCTGGTTGGCCAGCGCCTTCACTTCGCTCGCGACCACGGCGAAGCCCTTGCCGTGCTCGCCGGCGCGCGCCGCCTCGATGGTGGCGTTGAGCGCGAGCAGGTTGGTCTGGCTCGCGATGTTCTGGATCAGCGTCACCACTTCGCCGATCTTCTGGGTGCCGGCGGCGAGCCCCTCGACCACCGAATTGGTGCGGCGCGCCTCCTCGGCGGCCTTGCCGGCGATCTCGGCGGAGCGCGTCACCTGCTGGGCGATATTGCTGATCGAGGCGGTCAGCTCTTCCGTCGCGGCCGCCACCGTCTCGACATTGGTCGAGGCCTGCATCGAGGCCGCCGCCACCGCCGCGGCCTGCCGCGCCGTTTCGGCGTTGCTGCCCGACATCGATACCGACATGCCCTGCATTTCGGAGGCGGCGACTGCGACCGACTCGACAATGCCGCCGATCTTGCGCTCGAAGCCGGCCGCCAACTCGCGCCGCGCGGCGTCGCGATCCTGCTTGGCGTGGCGCTCGGCCTCCGCGCGTTCGCTGGTGGCGCGCGCTTCGGCGGCATGCGCGGCCTCCGCTTCCGCGGTCTTCCGCGCGGTGGTCTCAAACAGCTGTGCGAGCTTGAGGGCGAGCGCGATCAGCACGCCGGCCTCGATCAAGAGGATTACCGCATGCAGCACGACGCGGCCGAAATCGCTGCCGCCGGGGTAGATCGCGGCAGGCAGAACAAAGTTCAGCGCGAGGTGATGCAGCGCGACCGCCACCGTGCCGGCCAGGATCGGCCGATAGTCGCAATAGGCGACGAGGCAGGCGAGTGCCGCGAAGAAATACATATGCATGTCGATCTGCCAGGGGTGTCCCGACATCTGGAACACCAGCAGCGACACGTCGCCCATGATAGCGACGCCGAACACCAGCCGGGTCGATAGCCCGTTGCCGGAAAGCTTCCACGACGCGGTCGCCGCGATCGCCATCGCGGCCATCACCAGGCAGGGCGTCAGCCAGTCCGTCCCGCGCATCAGGCCGATGGCGGCCGCGATCGGCACATGCAGCCAAAGCAGCGCAAGCAGGAGCTTGCTGGTGGTGTCGCGCAAATTCGCGAGATCATCGCTCTCGATGGTCATTCCCGGTTCCTCAATGAGCTAATTCGAGATGCAGGCGGCGATTGCCTGCGGGTCCATGGCGAGCCAGACGCCGGCCTTGCGGAGCCGTGCCAGCCCGTCATGTCGATCCGGCCGGACCACCAGAAGCGACGGAACCGCCGTCATCCTCACGATCGCGGCATCGGCGGAAGCGGCGGCGAGAAGTGCTCGCTCCGAACTCCACCATGGCGGAAAAGCCACGGCCACAATTTCGGTCCCGGGACGAACCTGCAATGACAGCGCGGCGACCGCGACAAAGCTCACGATCAGCAACGCCGCAGCGTTAAGCCAAACGGGCCATCGCAGTGATGAGATGGTTGTTGCCCGCTCCATTGCCCGCGACAATACGCATGCGGAACTAATGCGCGGTAAATGATCGGTTAGTTTTGGAAGCACTGACGGGAAAATTGTACCGCTGTGCGCGAGGCCGCGCACGCGGTTCAATCGAAGATAGCGGCTAGCCGAGCTTCAAGCCGCCGGCACCGGCAGCGCGGTCACCGACTTGATCTTCTCCATCGCAAAGCGCGAGGTGACGTTCTTCAGCGGCACGGTCGCGATCAGCTTCTTGTAGAACACGTCATAGCTCTGCATGTCCGCGACCACGACGCGCAGCATGTAATCGACGTCGCCGGCCATGCGATAGAACTCCATCACCTCTGGCATGGCGCTGACGGCATCGGCGAATTTCTTCAGCCAGTTTTCGGAGTGGTCGGCGCTCTCGACCGAGACGAACACGGAAATGCCGAGCCCGATCTTGTTCTGGTCGACCAGAGCGACGCGGCGCAGGATCACGCCGTCGGCCTCCAGGCGCTGGATGCGCTTCCAGCACGGTGTCGAGGACAGCCCGACCCGGTCGCCGATCTCGGCCACGGAGAGGGAAGCATCCTCCTGCAATACCATCAGGATCTTGCGGTCGATGGCGTCGAGGCGGCGATTGGTTTCATGAATCTGAACGGCGAGGTCGGTCATGAGAAGAAAGTTCCATATATGAGGTTGATCCACCTCATATAGAGAAAAATCTTCTCCCGCAAGCCCATCTTTAGGTCGTCCGGGCCGCCGACGCGGCTTGGCCCTGTCGTAAAAGTGCTTCAACTTCAGGACGTTGCGGGGCGGCGAAGGCACCCCCGAAGCGGGTGCATTTCAGCGCTGCCGCGGCCGAAGCGAACCGCAGCGCCTGCCTAAGCTCCTGCTTTTCGGTGATCGCGAGCGCAAAGGCGCCGTGGAAGACGTCGCCGGCCCCAAGCGTATCGACGGTATGGACCGGGAAAGCCGGCGCCTCCTGCAACTCGCCATGCTCGTCCAGCCAGATCGTGCCGCGCGGGCCGCGGGTGCCCGCGAGGAAGGAGGGCGTGAGCCTGGCGATCTTCTTCAGCGCCTCGCCTTCGTCGCTCTCGCCGGCCGTTTCCTGCAGGGGCTCGGAGGAGAACACCAGATGCGTGGAGGCCGTGAGCAGGCCTTCGCGCAGCGACATGGCGCGGTCGACATCGACGATCACGGGAATGCCGCGCCGGACGGCCTCAGCGCAGAGCTCGGTACAAAACTCCGCGCAGCGGCTCTCGGTCAGCACTGCGTCGCAGTCTTCCAGCAGAGTGTCGGCGGAAGGCAGCTTGACCTTCCACAGATTTGGATCGCGGAAGGTGACGATGGTGCGCTCGCCGGTCGGGTCGATCATGATCGCCGAGAGCGGCGTCACCACGCCCGGCATGTGCACGAGGTGCCTGGTCTCGATGCCTTCATGCCCGAGCCGTTCGAAGATGTAGCGGCTCTCGGTCTCGCGCGCATCGCCGATCGGACCGCAGAGCGAGGCGCGCCCGCCGAGCCGCACGATGCCGATCGCGGCGTTGAGCGAATTGCCGCCGCAGATCTGTTCGAAGTGATCGGCATTCGCCTTCGAGCCGCGTGCCGGAACGCCCGGCACGCGAAAGGTGAGATCGCGAACCGGCTGGCCGATGCACAGAATGCGCGGCGGAATCTTCGGCGCCCGCTCCTGAAAGTTCATGCCCGCGTCCGTCATGCCGGTTCAGGTCCTGACCTAATCGACGCGGACAGGCATCGGTTCCCCGCTATGCGCCTTCGTTTCCTTCGCCATGCACCCAGCGGCCGAGCAGATGATGGGCGATGGCAAAGGGATGGGGGCCTGCGAGGCCGTCCGGATGTTTTCGCGTGATCATCAGCCGCGCCTCGTCGCGGTCGAACCAGCGCGCGTCCTCGAGTTCGGTGCGGTCGACCACGATGTCCTCGTTGGTGGCGCGCGCGGTGCAGCCGATCATCAGCGATGACGGATAGGGCCAGGGCTGGGTCATGTAGTAGCTGACATCGGTGCAGCGGATGCCGGCTTCCTCGAACACTTCGCGGCGGACGGCATCCTCGATGGTCTCGGCGGCTTCGACAAAGCCGGCAAGGCAGGAATACATGCCGGGGAGAAAACGCTGCGCCCGGCCGAGCAGGCATTTGTCGCCGTGCGTCACCAGCATGATCACGACGGGGTCGGTGCGCGGAAAATGCTCGGCCTTGCAGCTCGGGCATTCGCGCTTCCAGCCGCCTTCCTTCATCGCGGTGCGCTGGCCGCAATTGGCGCAATAGCCGTGGCGCTGATGCCAGTTCACCATCGACTTCGCCATCGCGATCGCCGAAAGCTCGCTCGCCGGTACCACGCCCTGCATCGCCATGCCGCGCAATTCAGAGACGGCGGCGTCGTTGCGGGTGATGAGATTTTCCACGGCCGCGGCCGAAATGCCCATGCCGAACACGGCCGCGCCGTCGCGCAGGCCGAGGAAGATCGTGCCCGGATTGGCGCCGAATTTCAGCGCTTCATCGATCGCGAGCAGGGCGCGCGTGGCCTCGCCTTCCTTCTTCACGACCAGGGAGTCGCGGTGCACCACATAGGCGCGCGAATTGGGGTGGCTCTCCAGCGCAAACAATTTCTCGTCATTGTTGCGCAGATGTGCGGCGCGATCGAGGATGTTGTTGACGAAGCCCGGCTGCCCGAGCGGAAATGAATCGGATGCTGACATTTCTTCCCTTAACCCAACCAGATTTTGCGGCGTAGCGCGCTGATGAAATGTTGAACTTCGGCGGCGTCATGGGCGAGCGGCGGCACCACGCCCCAGACCGGGCGCGGCCAGGCGGCATCTTGGGTGCGGCGCGCGATCACATGCACATGAAGCTGCGGCACGACATTGCCGAGTGCCGCGATATTGAGCTTGTCGCATTTGGTGATCTCCTTCAGCGCCTTGGCGGCGCGGGAGACCTCGGCCATGAGCTGTGCCTGCTCGACCTCGTCGAGATCGATCACCTCCACCTTCTCCGGCCGGCGCGGCACCAGCAGCAGCCAGGGGTAATTGGCGTCCTTGATGACGAGCACCTTTGACAGCGGCAGGTCGCCGATATCGATGGTGTCCTGTTTGAGCTGGGGATGCAGCGACCAGGCGGATTCGGGCATGTAGGTTCCCAAAGACCCGATGACGGTCGGGCTTCAAAAAGTGCCTTCTGCGGGGCACCGGAGCGGTTTCATATCAAGCCGTCATCATCCGCGAAAGCGGATGATCCAGTACCCCGAGACCACTCCGTATCGACGGACCGGCGTTTACTGGATACCCCGCTTTCGCGGGGTATGACAGCCGATTAGCCCGCTTGCTTTCCGGCCCTTTTGGCCCCAAATAGGGGTTGGGAGATTGGCGGTGGACGAGCCACTCGCCAACCGGGTCAGGTCCGGAAGGAAGCAGCCCTAACGAGGTCCGGATCGGGTCGCTCGTCAGTCTCCTACCTGTTTTTTCGAGCGAATCGCGTCGGCAGCGAAGTCCGCGCCGGCCGTTTGCTCCTTTCCGCAAAAGCCGGCCGAGAGAATTCACATTGCGGATCGACCGATGACCGATGCTGGCGCTCCCGACCCCAAGCCAGACAGCGCCGACCAGGGCGGCTTCGACCTCGGTGGCGGCGCCGCAAAACCCTATCGCGTGCTGGCGCGCAAGTACCGCCCCTCGAGCTTTGAGGATCTGATCGGCCAGGACGCCATGGTGCGCACCGTCTCGAATGCGTTCGAGACCGGGCGGATTCCGCAGGCCTGGATCCTGACCGGCGTGCGCGGGGTCGGCAAGACCACGACCGCGCGCATCCTTGCACGAGCGCTGAATTACGAGCTGCCGGACGGTTCGGTGAAGGGGCCGACCATCCACATGCCGCAGCTCGGCGTGCATTGCCAGGCGATCATGGAAAGCCGGCACATGGACGTGCTGGAGATGGACGCCGCGTCCCACACCGGGGTCGATGACGTCCGCCAGATCAATGACAGCGTGCGCTATGCCCCGGCGAGCGCGCGCTACAAGGTCTACATCATCGACGAAGTCCACATGCTCTCGACCGCGGCGTTCAACGCCTTCCTGAAGACGCTGGAAGAGCCGCCGGAGCACGCCAAATTCGTGTTCGCCACCACCGAAATCCGTAAAGTCCCGGTCACGGTGCTGTCGCGCTGCCAGCGTTTTGACCTGCGCCGGGTCGAGGCCGACGTGCTGATGAAGCGCCTTTCGAACATCGCGAAAAAGGAAAGCGTCGAGATCGAGCCGGAAGCGCTCGGCATCATCGCGCGCGCCGCCGAAGGCTCGGTGCGCGATTCGCTGTCGCTGCTCGACCAGGCGATCGCGCATGCCTCGGGCAGCGTGCGTGCCGAGGAAGTGCGGCAGATGCTGGGACTGGCCGACCGCACCCGGGTGATCGATCTGTTCGAATCCCTGGTGCGCGGCGATATCGCCAGCGCGTTTACGGAGTTCCGTGCGCAATACGATGTCGGCGCCGATCCGATCGTGGTGCTGTCCGATCTCGCCGAATTCGTCAATTTTGTCACCCGCGTGAAGATCGTGCCGGCGACCGCTGATAACGTCGCCTTCAGCGAGACCGAGCGGCTGCGCGCGCGTGATTTCGCCTCAAAACTTTCGATGCGGGTACTGTCGCGGATGTGGCAGATGCTGCTCAAGGGCATCACCGAGGCGCAGGCCGCGACGCGGCCGGCGGCGGCGGCCGAAATGGTGCTGGTGCGCATCGCCTATGTCGCCGATCTGCCGACGCCGGATGAAGCGATCCGGATGATCGAGCAGAACGGCGGGGCGTCGCCGGCGGCGATATCAAGCGCGCCGTCGCGAAGCCAGCCCGCGCCGACGGCGTCGGCCATTGCTTCGGCGCCGGCGCGCGCTTCCGCCGCGCCGCGTAGCGCGCCGGAAGCTTCCGCACGTCCACAGATGATGGCGCCGGCCCCGGAAGCGCAATCGGCGCCCGCGCTGAAAATTTCGAGCTTTCCGGAGCTGGTCGTGCTTGCCGGTGAAAAGCGCGACCTCATGACCAAGTCGGCGCTCGAGACCGATGTGCGCCTGGTGCGCTTCGAGGACGGGCGGCTGGAGATCGCGCTCGAACGCAGCGCCCCGCGCACGCTGGTCAATGATCTCTCGCGCAAGCTCGAGCAATGGACCAGCCGGCGCTGGACCGTGGTCGTCTCCAACGAGGCCGGTCAGGCGACGCTGCGCGAGCAGAGCCTGGTCGCCAGGAACGAGCGCGAGCGGGCGGCCGAAGCCGATCCGCGGGTGAAAGAGGTGCTCGCGCGCTTTCCCGGCGCCAAGCTGGTGGAAGTGCGCAGGCTTGCCGCCGAGCCGCCGGAATCCGATGTTAGCGATGCAGGCTTGAGTGATGACGGTTTTGTCGGCGAAGGGCCTGACGACGCCGCCGACGATTTCTGAGTTTCAAAGGAAAAACCGATGCCCGATTTTCTCGGCATGATGAAGCAGGCGGCGCAGCTGCAATCGAAGATGCAGGCGATGCAGGACGAACTCGGCCAGGTCGAGGTCGAGGGCGTTTCCGGCGGCGGCCTCGTATCCGTGCGCATGAATGCGAAGATGGAAGTGAAGGGCGTGAAGGTCGACCCTTCGCTGCTGAAGCCGGATGAGCGCGAGATCGTCGAGGATCTGCTCGTCACCGCGTTTGGCGACGCGCGGCGCAAGGCGGAAGCGGCGATGCAGGAGAAGATGCAATCGCTTGCCGGCGGGCTCGGCCTGCCACCCGGAATGCTCGGAGGACTTGGTTCGTAGAAGATGCCCGCGGTTGCCGGTCCTGAAATCGAACGCCTGATCCAGTTGCTGGCGCGCCTGCCGGGGCTTGGGCCCCGCTCGGCGCGGCGCGCGGCGCTGCATCTGATCAAGAAGCGCGAAGCGCTGATGACGCCGCTGTCGTCGGCGCTGCAGGTGGCGATCGACAAGATCCAGGTCTGCAAGACCTGCGGCAACATCGACACGCAAAATCCCTGCACGGTCTGCACGGATCCGCGCCGCGATCCTTCCATCATCGTCGTGGTCGCCGATGTCGCCGATCTCTGGGCACTGGAGCGCGCCAATGCGACCAATGGCCGCTATCACGTGCTGGGCGCGACGCTGTCGCCGCTCGACGGCGTCGGCCCTCAGGACCTCACCATCGACGCGCTGGTCAAGCGCGCCCATGAGAAGGAAGTGAACGAGATCATTCTGGCGCTGAATGCAACCGTGGATGGGCAGACCACGGCGCATTACATCACCGATTTGCTGCAGGAGGCCAATGTCAAGGTGACACGGCTCGCCCATGGTGTTCCCGTCGGCGGCGAGCTTGATTATCTCGATGAAGGTACGCTATCTGCTGCAATGCGCCAGCGCACGCTGTTCTAGCCAACACAAACGGAACTCCCTGACATGACGAAATCCCAATTCGCCAAACGCTGGGCTTGTGCGTGCATCGTGGCGGCCATGCTCGCGTCCTCGCCATCACTCGCGCAGAATGCGGAATCCGCGTCGAAACCCGGCAAGCCGATCAATGCCGGCGATGTCCTGTCGGGGGAACTCACGGCGATGCGCGTCAAGGGCGCCAACAAGGGCAAGCGGGTCGCGACCTACCAGATCACCAGCGAGCCGCGCCGGCTGCCGCCGCCGAACGGGCTGTGCAACTTGGAGACCGGCCCCGAGACCTTTCAACTCGTCACCAACAGCGACGCGCAAGCCACGCAGCTGAAGGGTCTTGTCGGCAAGGAAATCTCAATCAAGGTCGAGGAAGTCTCCTGCGCGCAGGATGCGGGCCAATTGACCGAGGCCGTCGTCACCAAATGGAGCGTGGTGACGAAGCACTAAACCTTCACCGGCCCCAGCTCGTCGAAATGTCCGCGCCGCTGCAGCCAGATCAGCAGGATCAGGCTCGGGATCGCAACCAGCATGCAGGTCACGAAGAACAGCGGCCAGCCCGCGGCCTTTGCGGCATAGCCGGCGCCCGATGAAAGATAGGTACGCCCCACCGCGGCGAGCGCAGTGAGCAGCGCATATTGCGTCGCCGTGTGCAGCGGGTTGCGGCAGAGCGCCGAAAGATAGGCAACGAAGATCACCGTGCCGATCGCGCTGGTGAAGTTTTCGCAGGTGATCGCGAGCGCCAGCGCCCACTGGTTGATGCCAACCAATGCCAGCCAGGAAAAGGAGAGATTGGCGACGGCCTGCAGCACGCCGCCGATCCAGAGGCTGGCCGCCAGCGAATAGCGCCGCGCGACAAAGCCGCCGGCGAAGCCGCCGATCAGCGTTGCGGCTAGTCCAACGCCCTTGACGATCGCGGCGTAGTCGTTGCGAGAGAAGCCGAGGTCGATCACGAACGGCGCCGTCATGCTGCCGGAAAACGCGTCGGTGAATTTGAACAACACCACAAAGGCGAGTGCCGCGATCGCATTCTTGCGGGTCAAGAATTCCGAGAATGCGCCGATCGCGGCATGGAGCACGCGGGTGAAGGCGCTTTCGTCATGCGTTGCCGCTTCGGCTCGGACGGAGGGCTCGGGCTCGGTGGCGGCGAGTGCCGTGACGCAGCCGATCAGCACGAAGGCCGCCATTACCACATAGCCCCACATCCAGGCGGCGGTGCGCGGCAGGCCGGCTCCCTCGAACCCGGACACGATGAACAGCGCGCCGGCGGTCGAGACCAGCATACCGATGCGATAGGCCGCGACGTAGGAAGCCATGCCGGCCGCCTGCTCGCTCTCCGGCAGGCTCTCGACGCGGAAGGCATCGACGACGATGTCCTGGGTCGAGGAGGTTGCGGCGACGAGAAGTGCCGCGACCGCGACGAACAGCGGCGAGCGTGCGGGGTCGGCGGTCGCAAGCAGCAGGATCGCGGCGATCAGCAGCAGTTGGGACAACAACAGCCAGCCGCGGCGGCGTCCGAACCTCTCGGTGAACAACGGGACATGCAGCGCGTCGACCAGCGGCGCCCACAGGAATTTCAGCGTGTAGGGCGTGCCGACCAGCGCGAACAGCCCGATGGTGCCGAGATCGACCCCGGCCTCGCGCATCCACACCAGCAGCGTCGAGCCCGACAACGCCAGCGGCAGCCCGGAGGAAAAGCCGAGCAGCAGCACGATGAGCACGCGCGGCTGCAGGTACATGGCAAGGCCGTCGCGCCAGGAGGCTTTTGGCGCGGTGGCGGCGGAGTGTGTCTCGGATGTGGCCTCAGGGGCGGTCATGCCCCCGTTGGTAGCAGATTCTCGGAAAAATGCTTCCCCACAGCGCTTCGTAGGGTGGGTTGAGCGAAGCGAAACCCACCACCTTCTTGGCGATGGGTTTCGCTTCGCTCAACCCATCCTACAGACCGTCACTCCCCCGCCTGCAGCTTGCGCACGGGGAACAGGTCGTCCGCACTCGGCTTGACCAGACGCGGCGGCTCGGGCAGCGGCTCCTTGGAGAAATCCAGCTCCTCGATGCGGCCGGCGCGTTTTTCGATCTTGTCGGCGGAGATCAGGATCTGGCGGACGTCCTCGTTGGCGTCGCCAAAATGCTTCTGCAGCTTCAGCACGCGATCGCGCAAACGGGTGAGGTCGTCGCCGAGATGCATCACCTCGTTGCGGATCTGGTCGGCGGCATCGCGGATGCGGGCGTCCTTCAGGATCTGCTGCATCACCTGGATCGCCAGCATCAACAGCGACGGCGATACCAGCACGACGCGGGCGCGATAGGCCTTCTGGATCAGATCGTCAAAACCGTCATGGATTTCGGCATAGACCGATTCCGACGGCACGAACATCAAGGCCGTGTCCTGGGTCTCGCCGGCGATCAGGTATTTTTCGGCAATGTCGTTGACATGCTTCATCACGTCGGTGCGCAGCCGCTGGCAGGCGTATTTCTTCTCGTCATCGGTGCGCGCGTCGTGCAGTGCGGTCATCGCCTCCAGCGGAAACTTGGCGTCGATGCAGAGCGGGCGCTGGTCCGGCAAAAACACCACGCAATCCGGCCGCTTGCCGGTCGAGAGCGTGAACTGGAACTCGTAGGACCCCTTCGGCATACCGTCCTGCACGATCGCCTCCATGCGCGCCTGGCCGAAGGCGCCGCGCGCCTGCTTGTTGGCGAGCACGTCGCGCAAGGTCGTGACCTGCGTGGTGAGGTCGGTGAGGTTCTTGTGCGCGTTGTCGATGATGCCGAGCCGCTCATGCAGCGCGCGCAAGGAATCCATCGTGTTGCGCGTGGAGCTTTCCATCGATTGGCCAACGCGATGGGTGACCGAATCGAGCCGCTCGTTGACCGCGCGGGCCATGTCGGCTTGGCGACCGGCCAGCGCCTGCGCCATCGCATCGACGCGGCCGGAGGCTTCGGCCTGCGCGCGCAACATGTCGTGGAGGCGCAGCTCCAGCTCGTCGGCGCGGGCAGCCTGGATGGTCGCGTGCTCCGCCTCGCGCCGGCCCGATCGCGCCACCACGATGGTGATGACGAGCAGGAGGAGCAGCGTCGCGGCGGCAAAGCCGATGACGACGTCGGTGATGTGGACCGGCCAGCCGCCGATCATGAAAAGAATTGGGTTCATGCTGCCCTCTGTAGCCGATTCGCGCGCCAACGCGAACGAAGAGGGAACATTTATGGTTAATTGGCGGTAAATTTTTATGGTTAATGCCCTGCTAATTTTTATGGTTAGCGGAGGGTTAACGCGTTCCCGTTCGCATTGACCGAGCGATGTCAGCCCCTTAAATCGCGCGTCATGGCCTTAAGAGAAATCATCATCCTGCCGGACAAGCAGCTGCGCCTTGTCTCCAAGGCGATCGAGAAGGTGACGCCGGAGATCCGCAAGCTCGCCGACGACATGTTCGAGACCATGTATGAGGCGCCGGGCATTGGCCTTGCCGCGATCCAGGTCGCGCAGCCCGTGCGGCTGATCACCATGGATCTTGCGAAAAAGAACGAGGAAGGCGAGACCACGCCGCAGCCGCGGGTCTTCATCAACCCGGAGATCATCTCCTCGTCGGAGGAGCTGTCGGTCTATGAGGAGGGCTGCCTGTCGATCCCCGAATATTACGAGGAGGTCGAGCGGCCGGCGCGGGTGCGCGTGCGCTTCACCGATCTCGACGGCAAGGTGCATGAGGAGGACGCCGAGGGCCTCTTCGCCACCTGCATCCAGCACGAGATCGATCATCTCAACGGCGTGCTGTTCATCGACTATCTGTCAAAGCTGAAGCGCGATCGCGTGAACAAGAAGTTTTCCAAGGCCGCCAAGCGCGCGGCGGAGTGATCGCAAGTGAAAGCCATGGCCGCCTGCTCTCTCGACTCCCTCCCCCCTTGCGGGGGAGGGGTAGAGAGGGGGGTAGCCACAAACACCGCTGTTGCGGCTACCCCCCTCCCTAACCCTCCCCCGCAAGGGGGGAGGGAACGCAGCGAGTGCGTGTCATGCCCCTCCGCCTGATCTTCATGGGTACGCCGGATTTCTCGGTGCCGACGCTGCTCGAACTGGTCGCGCATGGCCATGAGATCGCCGCCGTCTATACCCGCGCGCCAAAGCCGGGCGGGCGCGGTATGAAGCTGCAGGCTACTCCAGTGGAAGTGGAAGCGCGGCGGCTCGGCATTGCCGTGCTGACGCCGAAGACGCTGAGGACGCCGGAGGCGCTGGAAGAATTCCGGGCACATGAGGCAGATGCCGCGGTCGTGGTCGCCTATGGGATGATCCTGCCGCAGGCCATCCTCGATGCGCCCAAGTTCGGCTGCTTCAATCTTCATGCCTCGCTGCTGCCGCGCTGGCGCGGCGCGGCGCCGATCAACCGTGCCATCATGGCGGGCGACACTGAATCCGGCGTCATGGTGATGAAGATGGATGTCGGCCTCGACACCGGCGATGTCGCGATGGCCGAGCGGCTTGCGATCACGGATGCGATGACGGCCTCCGACCTGCACGACAGGCTGGCGCGCCTCGGTGCCGATCTGATGGTGCGCGCCATGGCGGCGCTGGAGCGCGGCGCATTACAACTCAAGAAGCAGAGCGAGGAGGGCGTCACTTACGCCGCCAAGATCGAGAAGGCGGAAGCGCGGATCGACTGGAGCAAGCCTGCGCGCGAGGTGCTCCGGCACATCCACGGGCTTTCGCCCTTTCCCGGCGCGTGGAGCGAGATCGCCGGTGGCGGCGACGCCGCGCGCGTCAAGATTTTGCGCTGTGAGCTTGCAAAGGGATCGGGTGAGCCAGGCAGCGTGCTCGACGATCATTTCACCATCGCCTGCGGCGAAGGGGCGGTCCGCATCATCGAATTGCAGCGCGCCGGCAAGGCGCCGATGAAGGCGGCAGAGTTTTTGCGTGGCACGCCGCTAAAGCCGCCGGCGCGGCTTAACTGATGCCCCGCTACAAGCTCACCATCGAATATGACGGCGCGCCGTTTGCAGGTTGGCAGCTTCAGCCCGATCATCCCACCGTGCAGGGCGCGCTGGAGACCGCGGTGAAAGCGACCTGCGGCGAGGATGTACGCGTACATGGCGCTGGCCGCACCGACGCCGGCGTGCATGCGCTCGGCCAGGTCGCGCATTGCGATATTGCCAAGCATTTCACGCCGGGCCGCCTGCGCGACGCCATGAACGCGCATCTGCGGCCCGCACCGATCGCTGTGCTGTCGGCGGAGATCGTGCCCGAGACGTTCGAGGCGCGGTTCTCGGCCGTGAAGCGGCATTATCTCTATCGCATCGCCAATACCCGCGCGAACCTCGCGCTCGATGTCGGCCGGGTCTGGCGCGTGCCGCGCCGCCTCGATTCGAGCGCGATGCATGCGGCCGCACAGCGCCTTCTCGGCAAGCACGATTTCACGACCTTTCGCGACACCGAGTGCCAGGCGAAATCGCCGGAGAAGACGCTCGATCAGCTCGATGTCACGCGCGAGGGCGATGCGATCCGCATCGTCACCTCGGCGCGCTCGTTCCTGCACAGCCAGGTACGCTCGATGGTGGGCTCGCTGGTCTGGGTCGGTGACGGCCGCTGGAGCGCGGACGATCTTGCCACAGCGCTCGCCGCGCGCAACCGTGCCGCCTGCGGCCCCGTCGCGCCGCCGGAGGGGTTGTATCTGGTGCGGGTGGATTACTAGCTCGCTTTTTTCTTCACCTCTCCCCGCTCTTTTGTGGGGAGAGGCATAGGCCGCCTTCGGCGGCCGTTCTTAAGAACGCCGAAGCGGAGCTTCGGCTATGTCGCATCGAAAAGATGCGATCCGGGGGAGGGGCAAGGCACGACCGCTCCACGTCCGAAGCAGTTGCCGAACCGATAGAGCCCCTCACCCCAGCCCTCTCCCCACAAGAACGGGGAGAGGGAGCTCAGCCAAAATACCGATCGAGTATCCCGCGATAGATCCGCGTCAGCATCTCCATATCCTTCACCGACGCGCGCTCGTCGATCTGATGCATGGTCTGGCCGAGCAGGCCGAACTCGATCACCGGGCAATAGCTCGCGATGAAGCGCGCGTCCGAGGTGCCGCCGGTGGTGGAAAGCTCGGGCTTGCGGCCGGTGACTTCCTCGATCGCGGACACCGCGAGATCGGTGAAGGCGCCGGGCCTGGTCACGAACACGTTCGAGTTCGACGGCTCCCAGACGATCCGCGCCTTGATGCGGTTGCCGGCGGCCTTCGCCAGCCGCGTCTCCACCAGCTCGCGCAGGCTCGCCTGCGTGTGCAGGTCGTTGTAGCGGATGTTGAAGGTCGCCCGCGCCTGTCCCGGAATGACGTTGAAGGCGCTATTTCCCACATCGACGGAGACGAACTCCAGGTTCGACGCCTGGAATTGCGCGCTGCCATGGTCGAGCGGCTCGTCGCTGATCGCCACGATCAGCCGCGAAATATCCGGCACCGGATTGGACGCGCGTTGCGGATAGGCGACATGGCCCTGCACGCCGTCGACGACGAGCGTGCCGGACTGCGAGCCGCGGCGGCCGATCTTGATGCAGTCGCCCATTTCCTGCTGGTTCGACGGCTCGCCGAGCACGCAGTGATCGAATTTCTCGCCGCGGTCGGCGACCCATTTCAACAGTTTCACGGTGCCGTTGATGGAAGCGGCCTCCTCGTCGCCGGTGATCAAAAAAGAAATGGAGCCATTTGCCTTGCCGCCGCGGTCAGCGAGATATTGCAGCACGGCGGCGACGCTGCAGGCGATGCCGCCCTTCATGTCGACCGCGCCGCGGCCATGGAGGAAGCCGTCCTTCACCTCGCCCGAAAACGCGCCATGGCTCCAGGCGGCCTCATCGCCGGCCGGTACCACGTCGGTGTGGCCGGCAAAGGTGATGTGCGGCGTGGCGGTGCCGATACGCGCATAGAGATTGTCGACATCGGCGGTGCCGGCCTCCGAGAAGGTGACGCGGTGCGTCTCAAAACCATGCTGCTTCAGCAGCGTTTCGAGCACGCCGAGCGCGCCGGCATCGAGCGGCGTTACGGAAGGACAGCGGATGAGGGCTTGGGCGATCGAGAGGGCATCATTCATGCCTCCCGATTAACATGCATGCCGGGCGGCGGGCTACCGATATGCGGCGCCATTTCGATCGCGCTCTGCTGGTCCCATTTCTTGCCTGGACGCGGCTCGGCCTGCTCCTCGGCCAGCGGGTCCGGCCCAAAACGGTTGGTCTGGTGCGTGCCCCTCAGGCAATACATTTCGATAAAGCCCCAGGCGATGAGCGCGAACACGGTGAGTGCGAACGGAAACAGCAACCAGGAGTCCGGCAGCCGGTCCTCGAACTGATTGTAAATTCCGGGGATGAAGAAAAACGGGACGATCCACCAGCCGCTCTTGTCGCGGTCATGCAGCCGCTTCACGGACGCCAGAAAGACCCAGAGAAACAGGGGCGTTCCAATCGCATGCAACAGGGCAGTTGCCGCATCGGCGCGCGTCAATGCGCGCCAGGCGGCGGGATCGAACAGGGCAAAGATTTCATCGACGCCGACATGAAGGTATTTGGGGCCGCCGAGCCAGCCGCTGATGCAGGCGAACAGGAAGAGGAGAAAGAACATCCAGCAAAAGATGACGAGGCCCGCCAGAAAGAGCTTGGCGCGGTTGATGCGGCCCTCGAAGCTGAACAGAAACCAGACCCAATCCATCGTGTCCTCCGGACCGCGGCAGGTCCGCGGTCCGAAGGATTGGTCGCTTTTGGGGCCGATTTGGTTCGGTCAGTCCCGCAGCAGTTCGTTAATGCTGGTTTTCGAGCGGGTGCGTTCGTCCACGCGCTTCATGATGACGGCGCAGGCGGTGGACGGGCCGGGCTGGCCGTTTTTCAGCGGCTTGCCGGGCAGCGCGCCCGGCACCACCACGGAATATTCGGGCACCTCGCCGACAAAGACCTCGCCGGTCTGGCGGTCGACGATCTTGGTGGACGCGCCCAGGAACACGCCCATCGCCAGCACTGCGCCCTTGCGCACGATCACGCCCTCGGCGACCTCGCTGCGCGCACCGATGAAGCAATCGTCCTCGACAATCACAGGCTCGGCCTGCAGCGGCTCGAGCACGCCGCCGATGCCCACCCCGCCGGAGATATGCACGCGCTTGCCGATCTGCGCGCAGGAGCCCACGGTCGACCAGGTGTCGATCATGGTCGCTTCATCGACGTAGGCGCCGAGATTGACGAAGGAGGGCATCAGCACGACGTTTTTCGCGATGAAGGCCGAGCGCCGGACGATGGCGCCGGGCACTGCGCGAAAACCGGCGTCGCGAAAACGGTTCTCGCCCCAGCCTTCGAATTTCGACGGCACCTTGTCCCACCAGGTGGCCTTGCCGGGCCCGCCGGCAATCGTGCTCATGTCGTTGAGGCGGAACGACAGCAGCACCGCCTTCTTCAGCCATTGATGCACTTTCCACTTGCCGCTCGCCTCGCGCTCGGCAACCCGCGCCTCGCCCTTGTCCATCAGTTCGAGCGCGTGATCCACGGCCTCGCGGACCTCGCCCTTGGTCGAGGTCGAGATGCCGTCACGCGCGTCGAACGCGCTGTTGATGGTGGATTCGAGCTGGGCTGCGGACATCGGGATTTCCTTGGACGCATGTTTTGAGCGGTGGGGGAGGCTTTTTCGGGATTTGAGGGGTGAGAGTCAACCCTCGCTGTCGTCCCCGCGAGCCGCGGAATTATCGATGGAGCGGATTTGTAGGGTGGGCAAAGGCGCGCTTGCGCCGTGCCCACCACTTGTCGACATACGGCAAGAACGGTGGGCACGCTTCGCTTTGCCCACCCTAC
The DNA here is from genome assembly GCA_963847045.1 of uncultured Alphaproteobacteria bacterium. GTDB lineage: Bacteria > Pseudomonadota > Alphaproteobacteria > Rhizobiales > Xanthobacteraceae > Bradyrhizobium. The sequence continues at coordinate 130,929 of CAWJYQ010000028.1, forward strand.
GATTCCGTTTGTTTGTTCACCAGCCCCTGCAAAAATCCCGTCAGATCATCGGTGACATGATCGACATGGGCGTCGTCACGGCCTTCGAGCTCCCAGTCCTCGCGCACGACTTCCTTGGAGCCATCGGGCACGACCAGCACCGTGGTCATGCCGAGCTGGTGCGGCACCACTAGACGACCAATTCCAAGAAAGTTGTCATATGGGTGGGATTCATTTGTCGTTTCAAGCTCCTATGTAAGCGGTGGGGGGCTTTGCGACGAAGGATTTAGCGATATGGCGGCGTGGCGGCGGGCGATTGAATTGTCGCTCGGAGATTCGGATGTGGAGAAGTTGAGGATGATAGCGCGGTCGCGAACCGAACCTGCGAGCCGGGTCGAGCGCGCGCGCATCTTGCTGGGTTATTGGGAAAACTCGTCGTTTTTTGCGGTGGGCCAAGCGCTCGGGCTGCACCATCAAACGGTCCAGCGCTGCGTCGAGCGGGCGGTGGCCGAAGGCCCGATGGCCGCGCTGGACGATCGCCCTCGCCCCGGCCGGGAGCCGACGATCACGCTGGAAGCGAAAGCCTGGTTGACGTCGTTGTCGTGCCGGAAGGCGAAAGAGCTGGGTTATCCGCATGAATTGTGGACCACGCGGCTGCTCGCCCGCCACGCTCGCGAGCACGGTCCCGCCGAAGGGCACCCGTGCCTGGCGAACCTGGCGCAGGGCACGTTGTGCAAGATCCTCAATTCTGAGGAAGTGAAGCCGCACAAGGTCCGTTACTACCTGGAGAAGCGTGATCCTGAGTTTGCGGAAAAAATGGCCGAGGTGCTGTGCGTCTATCGCAAAGTGAAACTGCTCAAGAGGGCGGCGGCGCGGTCGAAGCGGAAGCCGAACGGCCGGGTGGCGATTGTCTCCTACGACGAAAAGCCCGGCATTCAGGCGATTGCAACGACGTCTCCCGATCTGCCGCCCGAGCCCGGCGTTCATGCGACCTTCGCCCGCGACCATGAATACAAGCGCCACGGCACGGTCACCTTGCTGGCCGGCATCGACCTTGTCACCGGCAAGGTTCACGCTATGGTCGAGGATCGCCATCGCAGCCGCGAGTTCGTCGCGTTCCTCAAGCGTCTCGACAAAGCCTATTCGGCCGACACCGCGATCCACCTCATCCTCGACAATCATTCCGCACATATCTCCAGAGAGACCAAAGCCTGGCTCGCCGAGCAACCAGCCGGCCGCTTCGAGTTCACCTTCACTCCCAAGCATGGCTCTTGGCTCAACCTCGTCGAGGGCTTCTTCTCCAAGCTGGCCCGCTCCGTGCTGCGCCATATCCGCGTCTCGTCCAAACAAGAGCTCAGGGAACGCATCATGGCCGCCATCGACTTCTTCAATCGCGATCCCGTCGTTCACACTTGGACCTACAAACTCGACAAGGCCGCTTGATATGATTCGAACTTCAAAATCGCTGACCTAGGTTGCGCGCGAGATCCTCGAACATCGCCGCGCGCGTCGGATCGACCGAATGATCGCGTAAGAATTTCTGGTAGGTCTGCGGCGACGGCTTTGGCTCCAGCTCGGCGGCGATGATGTCGAACACGCCGTCGAAATGCGAGGAGAGGCCGAGCCGCCCGAGCACGGCGTCGACATGATCGACCGAGCCGTTGGTCAGGATCAGCTTGCGGCCAGGCAGTTTTGCAATCGCCTCGCCCATCGCCGGATTGGGCTCCAGCGGCGAATGGTCGATCTTGTGCACATAGGCGAGATAGTCGTCGGCGCGCACGCCATGCTCGGTCATCATGCCGCGCATGGTGGTGCCGTAGCGGCGGTAATAGTCCTTCTGGATCAGCCGCGCCTGCTGCGTCGAGACCTTCAGCCACGCGCTGACGAATTGCTCGATCCGGGCGTCGACCTGCTGCCACAGATTGACGTGATGCGGGTAGAGCGTGTTGTCGAGGTCGAACACCCAGGTGTCGACATGGGTGAAGGTGCGGGGGAGAGTGTCATCACGGCATCGCAAAGCGCAGCGTCTTGCCGCCGCCCGACAAATCGACCGTCGGTGAAATCCGGTCGCGGCGAAGCCGCGGGCGTGCGGCAATCGCCCTGCTCGTTGGTTTCGAACTTGCTCTCGCGGGTGCAGAGCGGCGTCGCGCCGCCCCAGTTCAGCGGCTTGTCCTTGATCTTGATGGTGCGGTTCTCGGCATCGACGGCTTCGGCGAAGCTGAACACCTGCTTTGGCTCCCGGTCACGTCGGGATGCAGGCACTTGCCGGGCTCGATGCGATACCAGCCGCGGCTGGTCACGGCCTTGCCGTCGTCGGTCGCGACCGCCGCCATGATCTTGTGCGGCGTGTCGTTGCACCAGGTCAGCCCGGTCGCGGACGGCGACTGCACCGCGTCGATCATGGTGGTGAAGAAGTTCGGCGACTGCACGATATCCTGCGTCAGCCCGCGGCTCTTCAGGAACGCCGCCAGCGCGGCTTGCGTCTTCGGGCCGTCGACGCCGTCGATCGGCGCGGCATCATAGCCCGCGATCACCAGCAGCCGCTGAATGCCGGCGAGCCGCGCCTGTTCGTCGTCATACTCGCTGTCCTCGGCGAGATAGGCGACCAGATTGCCGTCGTCGGTCTGGGTCGGCGTGATCTGGGTGAACGGCGCCGGGGTCTGCCCGGCGCGGCACTGGCGCGCCGCGGCGATGACGAAATTGTCCGGTGCAACGCAGAGCGTGTCGCTGCCGTTCTGCGGGATCGGCGAAGCGCCATAGACGCCGAGCGCGCGGGCATTGAGCAGGATGCGGTCGGCGGTCAGCGTGCCCTGCACGACGACGCGGCAGGCCGCGGGATCGATGCGGAACCAGCCGCGCGTCGCGGTCGCCGCCTTGTCGTCGATGCCGATCGCGGCCTCGACCACATAGCTCATGCGGTTGCAGAGTTTCAGGTCGGCGAACGCGGGTTCGCAGGACGAGCGAGGAAGCGATACGGCCGCGGCCGGAGCGAGCGCCGAGTCAAGGCTGCGCTCCAGCCGCATGACGACTGATCGGTCCTCGCGTTCGTCACTTGTGGATCAGCGTGCCGGTGCCCTGGTTGGTGAACAGTTCGAGCAGCACCGCGTGCTGCGTCTTGCCGTCGATGATGACGACGCCCTGCACGCCCTGCTCGAGCGCGTAGATGCAGGTCTCGACCTTCGGGATCATGCCGCCGGAAATGGTGCCGTCGGCGATCAGCTTGCGCGCGTCCTTGACCGACAGTTCCGGAATGAGCTTCTTCGATTTGTCGAGCACGCCGGGCACGTCGGTCGAGCAGCAGCAGCCGCTTGGCCTTCAGCGCGCCCGCGACGGCGCCGGCGAAGGTGTCGGCGTTGACGTTGAAGGTCTGGCCGGTCTTCGAGGTCGCCAGCGGCGCCAGCACCGGGATCAGCTCATGGCCGATCAGCTGGTTGAGCAGCGTGAGGTCGACCTTCTCGGGCTCGCCGACAAAGCCGAGATCGACCACCTTCTCGATGTTGGAATCCGGGATCGACCATGGTGCGCGTCGCCTTCGACGCCTTCACCATGTTGCCGTCCTTGCCGCAGAGGCCGACCGCCTTGCCGCCGGCCTCGTTGATATAGCCGACGAGCTGCTTGTTGATCGAGCCGGCCAGCACCATCTCGACGATCTCGATGGTGGCGGCGTCGGTGATGCGCAGGCCGGCCGCGAATTCCGACTGGATGCCGAGCCGCTTCAGCATGGTCGCGATCTGCGGTCCGCCGCCATGCACCACGACCGGATTGATGGCGGTCTGCTCCAGCAGCACGATGTCGCGCGCGAACGCCTTGGCGGTGTCTTCGGCGCCCATGGCATGGCCGCCATATTTGATGACGATGGTTTCCTCGTCATATTGCTGCATATGCGGCAGCGCCTCGGACAGGATGCGGGCCTGATCGAGCGGGCTGATATTCGGCGCTTCGGTCATGAGGCGGGTCTCTGGTTCGGCGGGTCGGCGCGGGTTCTATCCGATTGGCGCGGCGCGGCGCAAAGTCGCGCTGTCTTGGTCGCCGGACCGTCACATCCTGCCGCGGCCAGGCCGCCGCTACCGCGAGCGCGAGCCAGCTTGCGATCAGCAGCGTGCCCCCGGTCGGCGCGGCCAAAGGGAAACAGGCGTGGCCGGCATATTGGCGCAAGCGTCAGGTCGCCGGCGAACAGCGCGGCCGCGACGACGAAGCCGCAAGCGGCCGCAAGCGCCGATCCGCGGCATGGAGCAGGCCGCGTTCGGCGAGCGCCACCGTCGCCGAGCACGGCAGCGGCGTGGAACAGCAGCATCGACGAGGCCGCGCCGAGCCGCGATGCGTCGGCGCCGATGCGCCGACGCCGCCGCCAGCATGACGCCGCAGGCGCCCATCAGGCCGGCGAGCACGATCAGGATGCGATACGATCGGCATCATCGGCTGCGCTCCTCGAGCAGGCGCACCATCGCGGCGCGCAGTTCCGGCATGCCTGCGCCGCGTGCGCGAGGAGGTCGCCAGGACATCGCGGAAAGGCCGCGGGATGTTTGGCGAGCGCGGCTCGCGGTCTCGGCGATGCGGGCACCGAGTTCGGCCGCCTTCACCTGATCGGCCTTGGTGAGCACGACCTGATAGCTCACCGCCGCCTTGTCGAGCGTCTTCAGCACGTCGAGATCGACGTCCTTCAGGCCATGCCGCGCGTCGATCAGCACATAGACGCGCGCCAGCGTGCGCGCGGCCCTGCAGGAATTTGTGGATCAGCGCGGTCCAGGACGCGACCTTGGCCTTGGGCGCCGAGGCGTAGCCATAGCCGGGCATGTCGACCAGCCGCAGCCCGGCCTTGTCGGGGCCATCGAAGAAGATCAGTTCCTGGGTGCGGCCCGGCGTATGCGAGGTGCGCGCCAGCGCGTTGCGGCCGGTCAGCGCATTGATCAGGCTGGATTTGCCGACATTGGAGCGGCCGGCGAAGGCGACCTCGACGCCCGCCATCGGCGGCAGGGTTTCGATCGAGGGCGAGGCCCAGACGAAGCTGCCAGTCGCCGGCGAACAGCTTTCGCCCCTGCTTCGATCAGCTTCGCATCGAGTGTCGGTGGTCATGCGAAGGATCTCTGCTTGTCGTCTTCGTCATGGCCGGGGCGATGCGCAGCATCGAACCCGGAATCTCGAGATTCCGGGTCTGGTGCTTCGCACCATCCCGGAATGACGCGCATTGCGAGCGCGCTCGCTCGCAATGGCGACGTCAGGTCTTCGATTCGGCCTTCTTCGAAGCGAACGTCGCCCTGAGATTGTCGAACAATTCCACCTTCACGCCGTTGCGGCGCATGATGAAGCTCTGCTGCAGCACCGAGAGCGTGTTGTTCCAGGCCCAGTAGATCACGAGCCCCGCCGGGAAGCCCGCGAGCATGAAGGTGAAGATCAGCGGCATCCAGGTGAAGATCATCTGCTGGGTCGGATCCGGCGGCGTCGGATTGAGCTTCATCTGGAACCACATCGTGATGCCCATGATGATCGGCCAGATGCCGAGCGCGAGGTAGTGGCCGAACAGCGGCAACTGCGTCGGGATCGAAATGCAGCAGCCCGAACAGGGTGAACAGGTTGGTCGGATCCGGCGCCGACAGGTCCTTGATCCAGCCGTAGAACGGCGCGTGGCGCATTTCGATGGTGACGAACAGCACCTTGTAGAGCGAGAAGAACACCGGAATCTGCAGCGCGACGGGAAGACAGCCGGCGATCGGGTTGATCTTCTCCTTCTTGTAGATCTCCATCATCTCCTGCTGCTGCTTCACCTTGTCGTCGGGATAGCGCTCCTTCAGCGCCTGCAGCTGCGGCTGCACCGACTTCATCTTCGCCATCGAGGCGTAGGACTTGTTGGCGAGCGGGAAGAACAGCAGCTTCACCAGCACCGTGACCAGCAGGATCGCGATGCCGAAATTGCCGAACAGGCGGTAGAAGAAGTCGAGCGCCAGGAACATCGGCTTGGTGATGAAGTAGAACCAGCCCCAGTCGATCAGCAGATCGAAATGGTTGAGCCCGAGCTGCTTGTTGTAGCCGCCGAGGCCGCCGATCGGGAAATTGATGCCGACGACGCTGGCTTCCTTGGCGCCGGCGAACAGCCGCGCGTTGACGCTGCCGGTGCCGCCGATCGCGACGGTCTGCGCCTCCTGCAGATAATCGGTCTGATAGGTCTGGACCGTGCCGACGAGATTGGACCCGAAGCGCGCCTGCAGCTGCGCGTTGGTGTCGGGCAACAGCGCCGAGGCCCAGTATTTGTCGGTGATGCCGAGCCAGCCGTTGGTGAGCCTTGAAGCTGACCGTTGCTTGCTGCGTCGTCGATCTTCTTGTAGCTGTATTCCTGCAGGCCCTGGTCGCCGAGATAGCCGATCAGGCCTTCGTGCAGGATGTAGTAGCCGGAGACCTGCGGCGTGCCGTGCCGCGAGATCAGCGCGAACGGATACAGCGTCACCGGCGCGTTGCCGACATTGGTGACCTCGTCCTTGATGGTGAAGAGGTAGCGGTCGTCGATCGAAATGGTGCGGCGGAAAGTCAGGCCCTCGCCATTGTCATATTTCAGCGTGACCGGCGTGCGACGGCGTCAGCGCGCCGCGGCCCTCCTGCTGCCACACCGTGTTCTGGTCGGGAAGGCGGACGGTCGAACCGGCGGCCGGGACCCAGCCGAATTCGGCATAATAGGGCTCGCCGTGTCCGACGGCGAATACAGCACGATCGGCGGCGAGTCGGGATCGACGGTCTCGCGGAACTGCACCAGCGCCAGATCGTCGATGCGGGCGCCCTTGCAGCGAGATGCTGCCGATGACGCGCGGGGTCTCGATCTTGACGCGCGGGCGTTGCCGCGATCGCGGCATCGCGGCTCGACCGCCGGCGCCATTGGTCGCGGCCGGCGCTGTCGGGCGCGGCGGGCGCAGGCGCGCTGCCGGCCTGCGGCGGCGTGCTCGTGGGCGAAGCCTGGGCGTTCGGCTGCGGCGCGGTCTTCTTTGCAGCTCGGTCTGCGCCTGCTGGGCGGCGCGCTGCCTCTCCATCTGCGGCATGTTGTAGAAATATTGCCAGGCGATCAGCACGAGGCCGGACAGGATGACGGCGAGGATGGTGTTGCGGTTATCGAGTCATCTATTCATGTCTCGTCATTCAGTCCGTTGTTTGCGGCTGCGTCGCGCGCGTGCGTTTGCGGCCCTGCCGGTCGAGGCGATGCAGCGCCGAGCGGAGATCGTCGAGCATGGTATCGAAATCGCGGTCGAGCGCGGCACGGCGCCCGACCAGCACATAGTCATGATGCGGTCGCATCGATATGACGTCGAGGCGCTTGACCAGCTTCGCGAAGCCTGCGGCGGATCCGGTTGCGCTCGGTGGCGGTGCCGTTCTTCTTGGTGACGGTGAAGCCGACCCGGATCGGGCCTCGATCGTCGCGGCGGCGGCCTTGCAGGATGAAGGCGGCGCTGCTTGACCCGCGCGCCATTGGCAACGGCGAGGAAGTCCGCCCGCTGCCTTAGCCGATCCATGATGAAGGTCTCCGGAAAGGCCCGGCCTCAGGCGCTCAGGCGCTTGCGGCCACGCGCACGGCGCGCGGCGAGGACCTTGCGGCCGCCGGTCGTGGCGAGGCGGGCGCGGAAGCCGTGACGGCGCTTGCGCACCAGTTTGCTGGGTTGATAAGTCCGCTTCACGGGTGGTTCTCCGCTGACCGGGCAATCTGCCTGTTAAGAGTGAGAGGAAGTCCGGGATGCTCAACCGGCCCGAAACGGCCGTTTCCGGCCCCAAGGGGCCGCCTCCGGCAGTAGCCGGGTCATCCCTGACAATTGGCGCGGCTTATATGCGAGCGACTGGTTTTCGTCAATGTTCGCGGCGTATTTAGCCCGCTTTCTTGGAAACGTCGTAATCGCCAAGAATAGTTTGGTTTTTGCGGTGTTTTTGAGGGCGAGGATGGCAGTTCCCGCGCCGCGGCCCTAGATCAGCGAAACGACCGACATTAGCGATCCGTAATTTGACCGGGTGGGGCGACGGCCCCCATTCTCAAGGGCAGGCCAGTGAAGGCAAACAGAGTGGCATTGACCGACGACCAGCCGACCACGGAACAGCCGCCGCGGCGAAAATTGCCGCGCCGATTGGGGCTGTCCGGCAAGCTGTTGCTGCTGACCATCCCGCTGGTGATGATCGCGTGCATGCTGATCTATGTGCCTGCGATCGCGAATTTCTGGATCAACCGGCTGAACGACCGGCTGGCCGCTGCTAATACCGCAGCGCTGGTGCTCGATGCGGCGCCCTCCGGCATGGTGCCGGATTCGCTGGCGCGGCAGATCCTGACCAGCATCGGCGCCCGCGCGGTCGCCATCAAGATGGGCCAGCAGCGGCGACTGCTCGCCAGCGCCGACCTGCCGGCGGCGATCGACCATGACATCGACATGCGCGCGATGACGGTGTGGGACGCGATCATCGGTTCGCTCCAGATGATGCTGGAGACCGGCAACCAGACGATCCGCGTGGTCGGCCCGGCCCCCGGCAGCGCGCAATTCATCGAGACCGTGGTCGACGAAAAGCCGCTGCGGCAGGCGATGTACCGATTTTCCCGCAATCTGCTGCTGGTGGGGCTGGCCATTGGAATCCTCACCGCCGGCCTGGTCTATGTCTCGCCTGCATTTCCTGTTCGTGCGGCCGATGCGGCGGCTGACCGCGAGCATGGTCGGCTTCCACGAAAACCCGGAAAGCTCGGCGCGGATCATCGTGCCGAGCCAGCGCGGCGACGAGATCGGCGTCGCCGAGCGCGAGCTGTCGGACATGCAGCGCGATCTCGTCTCGATGCTGAACCAGAAGAGCCGGCTCGCCGCGCTCGGCCTTGCCGTTTCCAAGATCAACCATGATCTGCGCAATCTGCTGGCGTCCTCGCAGCTTCTGTCGGACCAGTTGGCAACCGTGCCCGATCCGCGGGTGCAGCGCTTCGCGCCAAAGCTGATGCGCTCGCTGGAGCGGGCGATCGCTTTCTGCCAGTCGACCCTGTCCTATGGCCGCGCCCAGGAGGCCGCGCCCGATCGCCGCATGATCCCGATCGAGCCCGTGGTGGTGGAGGTCCGCGAGACCGCAGGGCTTGCGAGCGACGCCTCGATCACCTGGATCACCGCGATCGAACGCGGGCTCACGGTCGATGCCGATCCCGACCAGCTGTTCCGCGTGCTGCTCAACCTCGTGCGCAACGCCGCGCAGGCGCTGGAGAGCCATCCGAGAAACGACCCCGCCAGCATGCAGATCCGCGTCACCGGACGGCGCGAGGGCGCGGTCGCGATCCTGGAGGTGTCCGACACCGGCCCGGGCGTGCCGCAAAAGGCGCGCGACCATCTGTTCGAGGCGTTCCAGAGCTCCGGCCGCCCCGGCGGCAGCGGGCTCGGGCTTGCCATCGCCGCTGAGCTCGTGCGCGCCCATGACGGCGAGATCCACCTGGTCGAGGGTACGCTCGGAGCGACGTTCCGGATCGTGATCCCGGACCGGCCGGTGGAACTTCTGACCGTCCGCCACGAACGGGCGCGGGCGTAGGGTCCCAAGGTCATTCCGGGGCGCGCGAAAGCGCGAACCCGGAATCTGGAGGTTTGGCGCGAGATTCCGCCTTCTCGCTATCGCGAGCCCCGGAATGACATCGCAAATCGGCGCGCAAATGCCCTTTCCCGGACCTTGCCAATTCGGGCCGGAGCGGGTAGCTAGTGCGCTCTTTCGCGGCCGTTCCGATATATTCGGCAACGCAAGCGGGCGATCAGCCCGCGATCGCATGCGAAACACGCGCCCGTAGCTCAGCTGGATAGAGCATCAGACTACGAATTTGAGGGTCGGACGTTCGAATCGTTCCGGGCGCGCCAGTACTTAGCGGCTTCTGCCGTGCAAAATTTATAAGCGTTTTACGGGATTTGCAAGGAAGGTCCTGCCAACGCCGCTCGTTAACGCTTGCCCGTAGGGCCGGGCTGTCGCCAATTTTCAACCCTGTCGAAATCAAGATTCGTACCAGCAGTTCAAATCCCTCTCGCTCCGCCTACTTGGCTGAAGCTGTGCTTTCTCCGAGTGAAATTGTTGGCAAATAAGCCCAATAGCAGCAGCGATTTCTCGGTTGTGCTCCGAACGCCTAATCGGCAGAGCCGGCCTATTATTCTCCGAAGGGCCCGTTTCTCTCCGAAGCTCTGTACTCTCTCAATTCGGTACGGTTCTCGAAATTTGAACGTTTCAAGTTACTTATGAATTTCAACGGAAAGAGGTTCTGCGCCATCTTTCGGACTGGCGAGAGCGTCCAATTTCCAATTCGCCATATCGCGGTTCGAATCCTCCCGCCCCAGCCAACCACTCCGGCGTTCCGTCGGGCTACCCAAGGGACGCGAGAATGGGCCGGAAATCCCGGCTATTCGCGCATTCTCATTCGTCTCCAGACTCCCGGTTTGCCGAAGCTGAGGGGGAAATCGCCGAAAGTCTCCGACCGTACCCGCAAATATTCCCGTTTTGCGGAGACTATCGGCGGAGACCGGTTCGATCACCACTGCCGCCCGACCGTATCAGGTCTTCGAAGTCCGCTCGCTCACCCTGCTTAGCGTCGGAGCCCTGACCTATCTGCGCTTCATGGCGGATTTCTTTCGCTTCGATGCCTTTTGACAGGTAGATCGTCGCTTGGCGGGCGCCCTTCGTTTCGTTTCGACCCTTTCCGGCAGGGCCGACGTACTGTCCTCTTTCCAGGCATTAATCCCGACGCAACTAATCGCGATTGAGCCCACAGTGTTCTCCCTGATAATTTTCGCGGTGCCGGATAACCATGCGATGAGCTCGGCGAAGGAGAGAGGCTTCTTGTCAGCGACGTCCAGCCATCTACGGTCGCGATGATGGGTGATGACGAGCACCCCGTGCCGACGGCTTGCTGGCTTAAGATAGTCCTCAGCAAGTTGCGTTCGCAAAGCATATTCGAGTTGACGAGCAGTCCAGCCCATACCACCGTGCTTAACCTCAATCGCAACTTCGTAAGGTGAGGAGGTGGATGCGACAATCACGTCCGGTTTGTCACCGCCGGCAACTTCGGGCTCACGAAAGGCATGAAAGCGACCGCGGGCTCGTGCATTCATCTGTTCAACGAGCCAGTTCTGGACTTCGTCTTCGTCCTTGGCGCGTTCGAGCAAAGGCCGCGAGGTTACGTCACCGTGGGTAAGGTTTTGCCCGATGTCCGAGAGCACTCCGACCACAATCCGAAGTAAGTCGGCGCCGGTCTTTGCGGGGGAAATGCCTTCACGATGAAATGTCAGCGCCTCGGTTGCGGACCAAGCGGGACCTTCGGTATCGCGCTCCGCCTTTTCGCGCGCAAGTTCGTGAAAACGATGCGAACGCAATTCAAAAATGGGATCGTCTGCTAGTCGTTTCATGGCATGATAAGCGTCAGCACCGGGCCTATCCAGTAGTGTCGAAAGAATAGCGTTGCGAGCGCTTTCGGCGTGGCCTCTTGCGTCAGGGCTGAAAGACCCCTGATGAACGGCATCATCCTTCGGGCGAATATGGCTGTAGGCCAGGTGCAATAGTTCTTCCAAAGTTTTCGTCGACGCGTTTGCGAGTGAAATGGATAAGATCGGATCGTATCGATCGAAAAGCGTTGAAAACGTCGTCTCTGCTCTTTCCTGACGAGAAAATTTGGGACCTGCATTCAGCCAGTTGCGCAGTATCGATAAGCTTGCATCAGGATCGAGCATCAACAAAAGGCCCAAATACGACAACGCGAAGCCAGCTAGCTTGGCTTTGACATGCGCTGTGTATCTCGCTTTTGCGGTAGCAAAAAGCTGTGCGCGATCTTTGGCATTGAGCTCGAGATTGCGGACAATACGCAAGCCAGTTCTAAGGATCGCAACAGTCTTCGCATCTGACTTCAGCATCGCTGAAAGAACGAGGCGCTGCACAGGCTGCGGAATCGGATGGGCAGCGGCGCCATATTGGTGAAGAAAAATTGACTGGCCTTCGGTGGCTGTGGTCCATTCGTGGTCGATTTCCTCTTTTACGACCGGCAAGACCGCTTTAGGGCAGGACATAATCAATTGGTTCAGCCATTCCGGATAGTTTTGCTCGGCGCGGCAGCCGTGGCGAGCGGCAAGAACGGCTTCTTGTTCTGATAGCTTAAGTGTCCAATCGGCGTCGTCTGCGGCCTCAACACCGACCCCCGAGAAGGCCAGAATAGTCGTTACCTGCGTCGTGATCCCGCTACCTGATGTTCGGATGGGCCGGACGGGGGTGATGGACCGCCAAGCGCCCGTTATCCCGTTGCGGTAGGCCTCGGCCACGGGACGATTAAAGCCTTCTGCAAGAAGGCGCCATTCGATTGCCGCCCGCGGAACGTCGGATCCCGTTCGCTCGTGAAGCCAGTTTGAAAGGTAGTGCAGCCTGAATATTCCGGCCTTCCAAGATTTTAGATTTGCCGGATTTGAAAGGATTGAGGGGTTGTTCAGTAAGTCGTTCCGAAATTTAATCCAGGCTTCTTGGTTCTTAATTCGCTGCGCTTTCTCCTTCAGGGCATAAGCCTCGCTCCGAATACGATGCGCCATCATGTCGGGAGTTTCGGGAGGCGGGGAAAGGACAGAGCCCAAATGCGTCAAAAGTATCGGCTCCGACCCGATGACCGTTCGCAATCGGGTTTCTTCAGCGAGAAGTCGACCGGCTCGGTGAAGAACTTGCAAAATAGCGCTCAGAACAACTTGCTTGTCCTCAAGGGCGGAGCGTGATGCGAGATCGTCGTTGAGCCATCCAAGATCAGGCTCCGAGAAGTTCCAAAGCGTAGCGTGGCCGCTAAAATGGACTTGCCAATGGTTCACCACCGGCCCGTGCCGTCCATTTGCGCGCTGTTCAGCGACATCGGCCCAAAACAGTGCACGGTTGAGTTTCGGATTGCCGCGAACCAACTCGTAAAGCTGCGGCTTTGCTTCTTTGGTGAAACCTTCGCGACCGGCGCGCTCGACCACCATCAGAAGACGAATGAGATAGTCTGGCGGCCTTTTATCTCCTAATTGGAGAGCCTCGTTGCGAGTGAGGTCGTGCAAATGTTTCGCAATGTCCTCGAAGCGATTAGCAATACGGTGGAAATCATCCGTGAAGGGCTTCGATAGACAAAGATCGGCAAGGCCGCCAAGAAAGGTTTTGCGAGCCGCGGCGTCCGGTGCTTGGTCATAGAATTGCTGAAGCTGATATCCAAAGCCTTCGGCCGAATATCTACCGGGCTGTTGCGATTTCTCGATGGCTTTCAACAAGTCTTGGGTCGAGAGATATTGTGGATAAAGAACGAGGGATAAAGCAGGAGCAAGCTTGGGGCTTGCTAATTCCGGCTTTTTTAAAAGCGCCTTGGCAATTGCCGTCAATGTGGGGCTGTCTCCGCAAGCGCCAGCCGCTTGCACGGCAACGATCCGATGATAGTCGTCGGCGTTCTGATCGAGCGCGACAGTCTTCGCGAGAGAAGCGGCACCTTTAATTCCGCCCTCACGAATGAGCCGAAGCAGGTCAAAGTGGAAATCATCGCGTAAATTGATCCGCCATGCATTTTGGATTGCCGATGCGAGTTGTTCGTCTGCGAACATCCAGAGCGCCCGAGGCTCCAGACGTTCATCCGAAAGGTCCGCTGTCGCCTGTTTGGCCGCATATTCTAACAGGAGTTTTTCCCGGACTGAGATCGAAAGCGAACCGGGATCGCCGTAAGCGACCAGCGTCAGCGGTTCGCGACGAATGACCTCATTCAAAATGTCGGAATGCGAAAGCGACAGCCATGCAGCCACGGCCCTCAATGATGGAACAATGGTTTCAACGCCATAGGATTTCAGCAAAAAGAAGTTGGAAGACTTCGTTGCGCGGACAATTGTTGCTAAGCAGGCGATCTAGCCACCGGGCTGAAAGATATTCCTGTGTTGATCGATGATGAAATCGAATGCGGCCATAGGTGGCCGGTGCGAAAATTCCGCGACGAAGGAGAGCATTTCGTCGCGCCTCGGTCCAGTCGAGGAGTATTTGCGCCGGATCGAGCGCACCTGCCGCAAGACTGGGGTCAGGATCGTAGCCCGGTGCACGTAACGTAAAGGACTTGCCGAGCGTCAAAGCGCCAGCTAGGCGCTCGGCGCCCTCGCGCGCATCCTCCGGCGAGATCGTTTCATTGTCCGGCCGGTGCGGATCGCGCTCGGTAAGTTTGCGCGCAATGCTGTTTTCCAACATCTGCGCGAACGAGCCGAACTTACCATGACTTTTCCAATAGTCAGCTAGGTCGAGCAAGTCCCCGGGACGCTCCGTGAAGGCTTCGAGACCTTGTTTCATGATTGCGTCGACAAATTGATCGACGTTTGTCACGCCGGTTGCCGTAGCAAGCGAGCGGTATTGGTCCGGCGAGAGCGGGACAAGTTGAACAACCGTCAGGTCATTCAATTTGTCATCATCGGCATCCTCATCTTCGTCGGGCTTTGCGAAGGGGCGGGGGCTCTTTTGTTTGAAGATCGGATCAAGCAAGGCGCTGTAGTCGTCCGGGTTGATCTCAGGTGGAGTGATCGGCTGCTTCCAAGCTGGAAGATAACGCATGTAGGTCGCCCGATCGTCCGGGCCTTTCCAGTCGGTGACGCGGCACGACACGAAGACATGCGCTCGCTCAAGGCCGGCTCCAAGGTCTCTCGCGAAACGCTTAAGGGCGGTATCAAAACTTTTGCGATTGAGGCGGGCTTCGTCGACGGAATCGAGAAAGAACCATGCTTCTCCTGATCCTGCGAGCCAGGCCTCGAACTGCTTTGAGTTCTCGCCATCGAGGCACGTTTCAGTCCCTTGGTCAGCGAGCTCTTCGATGCGAAGAAAAAACGCTGGATCGCCAGCCTCTTTGAGGACATCGCACTGATGTCGGAACTCCTCGGTCTTTCCGCTTGCTGCCTCAGCCAGCAAAATCACGCGGCGCCGGCGCTTTAGTGTTTCCCATTCAAGCCAACCGCCCAAGCGGGCACCCCAGAGACGACCGATCTCCAGGTTGGGCTCCTGATCCTTCGCCAGTGTAGCGAAGTTTCGATTGAGATTTACAAAAACCATGGCTCTTGATGCCCAGAGCGAGAAAGTGGCCGTTCCAAAGTGAACAACAGAAGTGTGGGCAGCCGGACTTGAAACCGGCACAGCTCTTTCGAGCCGAGGGATTTTGGTGCCAACTACGACTTTCGCCGCCTCGCCTGGGCTCGTTCGCGCATTTGGCTCGTTTGTGTCTGGACTATACGTTTACCGTTGAAGAGCGCCAGCTTTAGGTGCCGCTTGCTTGCACTTTCGCGCCGAGATTCGTTGCAGCCGTTTCCCGTGGATTTCATTAGCTCTATATCTCCAAAACGCGTGGTGCCAGTGTCGCTCTGGAGGTTGCGTTAGTTCATGGCAGAAGAGGCGGGGGCGCAAGGTTTATCGGCGAGCGAAATTCCATAACATTCGATGGACGAACATCCGCTTCGTTCGCTAGAATTCTGACGTCTGCTAAGTCCCGCAAGCGGGACATGGTCCCCATTCTTTCGATCACGTTGTCGGCGCCGCCAAGTATTGAAGCCTACGCTTGCGAAACCACGGGAAGACAAAGGATGTACTGGTCGACAGGGGCAACTGCAGCTAGCCTCTAGGCGTCGATCTCAATTAACGCGAGCCAAGCATGCCAAAAATCCGGCGCATCGTCGTTCCCGACATCCCACGGCCAGTCAGCCACTATTGCCACGTCACCCGTGCAGGCCCCCACGTCTGGGTCGCTGGCGTCGTTGGCCAGGCGCAGGACGGCAGCATCCCGTCCGACGTGGTTGCTCAATTCGACATCGCCATCGCTGTGATGGACAAGTGCCTGAAGGCAGCTGGTGCCGGGCCTGAGCATGTCGTCAAGGTGCAGGTCTTCATGACCGACATTACGGAACGACCAAAAATCAACCCCCGCCGCATAGCGTATTTCGGCGAAAATCTGCCGGCCTCCACTCTGGTCGAGGTGAAGGGATTGGTCGATTCGAGAATGAAGGTCGAGATCGAGTGCCAGGCCTACGTCGACTAGGAACGGCATGTGCCGCTGCCAGCGATGGCACCAGATGCTGATCTAAAGCAATCTTCATGGGAAATGGTTCAATGTGGCCCCAAAACTCGTTCACTGACAGGCTCAATCTCAAGTGGCCGATCCTTCAGGCGCCGATGGGCTGGCTCAGTACACCTGCACTCGCCGCCGCTGTCAGCAACGCTGGCGGTCTAGGTGGCCTGGGCATGTGGGGTTTTTCAGCCGAGGAGGCAGAAGGGCGGATCGCCGGCTTCCAGCAGTTGAGCGGCGGCAGCCTCAACGTCAACTATCCGCTCTGGCCGGAACCCAGGATTACCCCGGATGTCAGGCGGGCGCGTCTGCAGGCGCACTTCGACGCGAAGGGATTGGGAGCGGTACCCGAGCCAAGAGGTGCGGCGAGTGAAGTGAGCCGCGAACACGCGTCGATGCTGATGCGGGCCAAGCCGCAGATGGTGAGCTTCCATTTTGGCCTGCCTCATCAGGAGGTCATTAACGCCATTAAAGATGCCGGAATTTTCATCATCTCTAGCGCCACGACCGTGGCCGAGGCGAGGATGCTTGAGGAGCGGGCTGTCGACGCTATCATTGCGCAGGGCACGGAGGCCGGCGGACACCGTGGCACCTTCACCGGGGTCGACATAACCATGCAACCGGGCCTCTTCGCGCTCTTGCCACAAGTGGTAGATGCTGTGAGGGTTCCCGTCATTGCCGCCGGGGGCGTGGCGGATGGGCGAACGGTGGCAGCGGCCTTTGTACTTGGCGCAAGCGCTGTACAATTGGGCACGGCCTTTCTGCGCTGCGAGGAGGCTAACGTGCTCCATGCTCACCGCGCGGCACTGCGCGAGCCCACTGACGCCTGCACGGTCGTCACAGACATGATTACCGGCCGACCAGCGCGCTATGTGAAGAACAAACTCATTGAGGATCTCTTGGCCTCAGACCTAAGGCCGGTGGCATTTCCTGCCCAGCTCAGTCTCACCGCGCCGCTTGGCAACACGGGAGACAGGGAACTTACCGCCTTGTTTGCTGGACAATCCGCGGCGCTGGCCAGAGACACGACCGCTGGCACGTTGGTCGACTCTCTTGCGGAAGCGACGTCAGAGTGCCTGCGCGCCTTCGCGCGCTCCTAGCCCTCTACACACCTCGATTGCCATAACCACTCGCCTGCGCGCTCATGTCGATTTTGCTCTGGGTAGTCAACGTTGAGAGGAGGTCCGGTACTGGCTCAAAGCGACATCGACATTCCATAACAATGGATCAGCGAGGCTCAGCTCGATCGACGTGTTTCCGTTGCGGCCAGAGCAGCTCAGAGCGCTGCCATTCCCATGCCGCGGGCAGAGGCTTGAGCAGATCATCAAGCTGAAGCGTGCTGGGTTGGCGTCCGGTCAAGATCGCCTCAATGATATCTGGCGCAAGCAGCGTCAGACGGAGAATACGGCTCAGATAGGAATCGTTGACCTTCTCCGCGTTGGCCAGTTCTGCCGAGGAGACGTGCTTGCCGCTTTCGATCATTTGCCGCCAGCGGTGAGCGCGGACCACTGCCTTGACCAGGGCGCTGTCCACGCGCGGGGCAGGCGACCAGGGTGCCGCTCCTGCAGGGGACAGGATCTGCTTGCGACCGCCGCGCCGAAGAAAGCTCACGGAGATGCTGACCGTCGCCGTGCGCCCATCCGGGCTGATGAGGGCTTTGCTTGCTTGAGAGCTGGTGGTCATGGCCGCTCGATCGCTTGATCCCCTATGCACGCAATGCGAGGACCCATAGCGAGGCGCAGATCGCAGAAATCGCGGGCAGCATCCGGACTTTTGGCTTTTCCAATCCTATCCAGGTTAGTGAGGCAGGCGACATTGTCGCCGGCCATGGCCGGCTAGCTGCGGCGCGTAAACTCGGGTTGGCCGAGGTGCCGGTGGTCGTGTTGCCGCTGACGGAATTGAAGCGCAGGCAGCTTGTGCTCGCCGACAACCGGATCGCATTGAGCGCCGGCTGGGATGCCGAAATGCTGGGCCTCGAGCTGGCCGACCTTTCGGGGCTGGGTGCCGATCTTTCCACACTGGGCTTCACGGCCAAAGAGCTGGCGAAAGCGCTTTCACGGTTGGAGGGCGGTCTGACGAACGAAGGTGAGGTCCCCGACGTCGCGGAGGGAGCGGTATCGCAGCCTAGCGATATCTGGCAGCTCGGTGCCCATCGCGTCGCCTGTGGCGACAGTCGTGACGCAAATTTGGTGAAGGCGCTGTTTTCCGGCACCGTGCCGCAGCTAACGGTCACCGACCCGCCCTATGGCGTCGAATATGATCCGGAATGGCGCCACCGCCGCGGCGTCAATAACTCGGCCAGAACCGGCAAGATACGTAACGACCATGATGATCTCAGCTTGCCTGTTGACTATCGACAAATACGGCGACTGGATTGGATAGCCAGTCGGCGACTTCACCATGGTCCCATACTTCTGAATTTGCTCTGTCGCCTCCGCCGCCGCGGTCGAGATGGGTGATCAGGTTCAGCTTGGTGAGCTCTGCCGTAAGGCGAACCCATTCTTGCCTTGCGATGGGATTGAGCTCGGGCGGACAATCGGGCGCCGCTGGCTCGGGCCTCGGCTCGTGCGCGTTCAATGGGCGTTTTCCCGGATTACCGGTCAAAGCTTTCATCCTCGTTGGTTTCGGACGCCGGCCGCGCATCATGATGCCCGCTCGATAGGCTCACCTGGCGCGAGTGCATCAAAAAGGATGCCGTCCCCTTCACGCCTCGCCCTTTCGCCGGTGAAGGCTTGCCATCGGCGGATCGCGAGGTCGACGAAGAGCGAATTGATCTCGACGCCAAGGCAAACACGCCCACAGGATTGCGCCGCGATCAGCGTGGTGCCACTGCCGAGGAACGGCTCGTAGATCGCTTGGCCGGGGCTCGAATTGTTCAGCATGGGCCTGCGCATGCACTCGACCGGCTTCTGGGTCGCGTGCTTCGTCGCAACATCCTGTCCGCCGCTAGCGATGGTCCACAGGGTGGTTTGCTTGCGATCCTCACATTGCATTAGAGTTCTTAGCGATCGTGACGGACCTTCGCAGACCTGCTTTTTTGGCGCAGATCAGGACTTGTTTACGCCACGCTCGATTTTCCCAAAGGCGATACCTGCCGAAATTCCCGGCGCCACGTGATCTCCTCCATATTCTAGAGAGGATCGATGAAAAGGTGCGGCTTCAATTCGCTGAGGGATACCTCGGCGAACACCCCGACGGCGCATGGTTGACGGGTGCTAACCCTCTTGGGCCTCGCATCTTTTGTTTACCAATCACGACAAGCGACTAGAAACCACGTCGCCTAAGCTGACCTCAAGGATTTTTACGCACGCTCTTCGAAGGACAGGTGGGAAATGTTTGTTCTGATCTACCGACGTTGATCGTGGTGCGCGGTTGTGCTGGCAACGTACGGGGGGCAGTTCTCGGAATCGACCTATCCGACTTTAATTTGCGAAATGCTGTTCGCTCAGAATTTTATTGACGCGACAGCCATCGAGTGGAGAGTGAAATGAAAGCGACGCAACTCTACATCACTCGCCAATTGGTTGGCGTGCTTTGCGGTCTTGTCGGCATGGCATTGCTGGCGATCGGCGCGCAAGCTACGTTAGATCTCCACACGTTGGATGCGCCAAAGGTGGTGCCTGCCGTGGAGGGCGTCGGCGCCACCCAGCTCGCACTCATAATCGGCAATGGTCATTACCCGGATGCCGCCGAACCATTAATTCAACCCATCAACGACGCAAGCGATCTAGCGGACGCAATGCG
The DNA here is from genome assembly GCA_963847045.1 of uncultured Alphaproteobacteria bacterium. Classification (GTDB taxonomy): domain Bacteria; phylum Pseudomonadota; class Alphaproteobacteria; order Rhizobiales; family Xanthobacteraceae; genus Bradyrhizobium. Next base: position 150,676 of record CAWJYQ010000028.1, read on the forward strand.
CCAGCGCGGATTTGATGTCGATATGGTCCAGGACGCCACCAAGGCAGATATGGCTCGCGCGGTCGAACGGTTGAAATCCCGGATCAAGCCGGGCTCGGTCGTGATGCTGTTTTTTGGAGGCTATGGAGTGCAATCCGGCCGCGAGAGCTACATGATCCCAATCGATGCAACGATCTGGAAGGAACGCGATGTCCGCCACGAGGGAATGTCGATCGAAACCTTGCTCGACGTAATGGAGGAGCGGGGCGCTCGCGCCAAACTGGTTGTGCTCGACGCCTCACGGCGCAATCCCTACGAGCGCCGTTTCCGCTCCTATTCCCACGGCCTTGCACCAATCAATGCGCCCAACAACGCACTCGTCCTCTCGTCTCATACATCCGGCAAAGTCGGCGATGACACGACAAGCGAGCATAGCGTGCTTGTTGCTGAGCTGCTTAACGAGCTCGACACCCAGGTTAGCGCTGAGCGAGTCTTCGATAAGACCCGCATTGCTGTCTCTCGCGTCTCCAACGGCGAGCAGATGCCTTCGGTATCGTGCTCGCTTTTAGAGGATGTGGGCTTCAGCTCCAGCGAGAATTTAATAACATCGGCATTGCCACCCTCGCCACCGCGGACAAGCACCGAGAAGGGTGCTCTCGAAGCGCAGAAAGTAGTCCAAGGTCCCATGGGCGTAAGCCTACCATAATTGGTCGTGCTCATCCGATTTGCGGACCGACGTTGATCCCCGAGGAATACCGATACGAACAGGGGTGCGCGACGAGGAAGGTAACACGTGGGGGGTATGTCGATCCTGAGGAACTTCCGCTTGGCGGACCGGCCCCACTTTCATTGAGGGATTTTTTTCATGTTGCCTGGCGTATTGGGCGTTTGCCGGCCGATCCCATTGCGATGCCGAAATCGGAGCCCGGCAAAAAGCGATTGCTGTGTCGATACTTAGGCAGCTGCCAACAGCGAAGAGCCAACATTTGGGTTGAGTAACTTGGGTATTTATTTTCCGACCTCATCGGCGACGCGCCGATGCGATTAAAAAAACGTCGCGAAATTCGGTAGGGGGCAGTCAAATCTCTAAGCCTCTTTTTCGTGCGGACCGGTGTCCCTGGTTCATACGCAAAAATCTCAGTTTAAAAAAAGCAAAAAACCACCTTAGCCAGACGGAGTAAATCCTGGCTCTCATACGGCATCGGGGTGGTCAGATCCTTCGGCAGCCCACAAGCCATGCGTCAGCGTCGAGAGACCGTCGAACATCCGTTCGGCACGATCAAGGCCCGCATGGGGGCGACACACTTCCTGACCAAAGGGCTTCCAAAGGTAGGCGGCCGAGATGGCGCTCTCGGTACTGGCCTACAATCTGACACGGGCACGAACGTTGGACGTCGTTCCGGTGACGGAAGGCAACACGGATGGCACATTCGGCCGTTTGCTTTAACATCCCGAACCTACAAGACGCGGGCGCCATGTGAGGCGACCTGTTCGTTCTCCCTGTTACCCAGAGCACCCGAAGAATTGACCTGCGTCGGTGAGACGGGCTCAAGAACTGACCGAAGTTCGATCCAAGAAAGACCCGAGAATTAGCCCAATAGCCATTTGCGTCTCTCAGAGCGAATGATAGTTTAGTCACAACTTAACGTCGGGGGTAGGAATGCCGTATTCTGCAGAAATAAGTCGGGACAATCCGACCTGTATTTTGTTCGTAATCGATCAATCCGGATCGATGGACGAAAAGATGGTCACCGGAAAACCGAAGGCTGAATTCGTCGCCGATGTGCTCAACAAGACGATTTATACTCTCATAACGAATTGCACGAAGGCTGATGGCGTTCGAAACTATTTCGATGTGGGTGTCATTGGTTATGGCGGCAACGGTAGCGGGCAAGGCTTAGGAGGCGCTCTCGCTGGCGATGTCGTCCACCCGATCACAGCTCTTGAGAAATCACCATTGAGGATAGAGGACAGAACCCGCCTTGATGATGACGGCGCGGGCGGCGTTTTAGAAAGGAAGATTAAGTTTCCCATTTGGTTTGATGCCACAAGTTCTGGCGGAACTCCAATGTGTGCCGGTTTAACCAGGGCCGCTGAAGCGTTGGTTGGGTGGTGCGATAGTCATCCGAACAACTATCCTCCTACAGTTCTACATGTGACAGACGGCGCATCCACTGACGGTGATCCTGAAAATATCGCCACTGCTATTCGCCAGATATCAACGAGCGATGGCGAGTGCTTGCTGTTCAACATCCATGTTTCGACGCTCCAAGGCGAAACAATACAGTTTCCCAATTCAAATTCCGGGCTTGCGGACAATTATGCAAAATTGCTGTTTCGCATGTCGAGTGTGCTTCCTGCTCACGTGTCAAAGCTTGCTGCGGACAAAGGGTATCGTATGGCAGAGAACGCGCATGGTTTCATGTTCAATGCGGATCCGAAGGATATCGCTAACTTCTTTGACATCGGCACTCGCCCGAGGCTGACCATCGATAGATAGTAAGTTCGATCTATGTGGAAGGCGCCGGACCTTTGCGAGTGTTAAAGGTGTTCTCAGCCCTAAAGCGTGATGACGCCCCCAATGAAGACCGTTTTAGCGTCTCGGCGGATGGTACCAGTTGTGCGGTTAGCGATGGCGCGTCGATTTCTTTTCAATTCTGGGCCATGGGCTGAAATATTGTACCGGAAGTTCATCGAAAGTGCGGACATAACGCTAGAGTGGTTGGAGGCGGCGGTCAGTGAGTATCAGCTTGCATATGACCGAGACGCCATGTCTTGGTCACACCAAGCGGCCTTTGATCGTGGAAGCTTCGCGACCCTGCTTGGGGTCGTTTGCTCTCCTGACGGTCGGAGCGCACGAGTATTCGCGTGGGGGGATACGCTCTTGGCCTTCATCGACAAGGGCCAAGTCGTTAGAACCCTTCCCTACGTGCAGCCAGACGAGTTCGATAAAGCGCCGACCTTGATCTCGACCAATCGATTGGAAAACAAGTTACTTGATCAAGAATTGATCAACGACGCGTGGTGCGACTTAGTTCTTGCATCACACGAAATGCCAATGCTGCTTCTGATGACCGACGCAATTGGCCGATGGTTGCTGGATGATCCCAGCTCGGATCGTGTTTCGATGTTGCTGAATCTTCAAGATGAACTTGCGTTCAGCGAATTCATCGCAAAGGAGAGGTCGGAAGGACGACTTAAGAGAGACGACAGTACACTTGTAGTCGTTGGGTGATCGCGTGGCCTATCCTCAAAGCATTGAATACAATGATGCCGTACAAGACCCGCGCACATTTACGGATGCCGAGCTAAAATCCGGAACGGTTGCAACGACGCCGCTCGGATTACCCCTCGCCCTGTCCGGCGGCTTTGCGCTTACATACACGGTCCAGGTTGGCCGAAAGAAACTGGCCGTCCGCTGCTTTCACAAAGAAGTGCCGGATGCGCAGAACCGGTACGCTAAAATATCCGCCAAGCTACGGGCACTTTCTACTAGCGGGTACTTTGTTAATTTTGATTTTCAGCAACAAGGCATTCGTATTAAGGGTGCGACCTATCCCATCGTGAAGATGGAGTGGGCCGAAGGCCAAACGCTCGGCGTATGTTTGGATCGAGTAGCGACTAATCCCATCACTCTAAGCGCTTTGCGGCACAGTTTCAGTACGCTCGCGGGTTATCTAGAGGCGTGAAGTGGACCCCGGAGCTGGGACCAGGGATCGGCGAAGTTAAGGTGTGATCGCGCCTGCCTTGTCCTTCAAATCAAGCAGCTTCCTGCTGCTGCTTTTGCGTCTGCTGTGGGTATGTGGGCAACGCGTTTGCGTTGTCCAAGCGAAGCGGCATATCCACAGTCCTCGCCGCCTCGATCACGTCCATGCCGGCGCGCCATGCCGCCATGGGAAACTGGTTGTTCATCGCCTGATGCGGGCGGCGATGATTGTAAAAGTTCATCCATGATCGGATGCCGTCTCGCGCTTCGCGCCCGTCGGCATAGGCTTTCAGATGCACTTCCTCGTATTTGATCGAGCGCCACAACCGTTCGATGAAAATATTGTCCATGAAACGACCGCGTCCGTCCATCGAAATCGCGATGCCCGCAGCCTCGAGCCTGCCGGTGAAGGCTGAGCTGGTGAACTGCGCGCCCTGATCGGTGTTGAATATTTTCGGCGTGCCGTGCCGCGCCAGCGCTTCGTCGAGCGCCGCGATGCAAAAGCCCGTATCCATCGTATTCGACAGGCGCCACGCCAGAACCGCCCGGCTGGCCCAGTCGATGATCGCCACCAGATACAGAAAGCCCTGCGCCATCGGAATATAGGTGATGTCGGCGGCCCAGACGTGATTGGGCTCGGTGATGCTGACGCCGCGCAGCAGATAGGGATAGATCTTGTGGCCGGGCGCGGCTTTGCTGGTGCCGGGGCGCGGAACCAGCGCCTCGATCCCCATCACGCGCATCAGCCTTTGCACGCGCTTGCGGTTGATGCCGTGGCCGGCCTGGTTGAGTTCGAACACCATTCGCCGCGAGCCGTAAAACGGCCACTTCAGATGCAACTCGTCGATCCGCCGCATCATGGCCAGATCGTCGGCGCCGGTGACCGGCCCGGGACGATAGACGCCCGAACGCGCCAGATTCAGCAGCTCACATTGCCGGCGAACCGACAAATTCTCGCCTGGCCGCTCGACCATCGCCCTGCGCTCGGGGACACTCATCGCCCGGGCCTCCTGGCCAAGAAATCCCTTTCAACCGTCAACTGGCCGATCTTGGTATAGAGCTTCGCCGTCTCGCGCTCATGCTCCTCCTCGCCATCCCCCAAGGCGCTCGCGCCGCGCGCGAACAGGCTCGCCAAGTTGTCGAGAACCTGCTTCTTCCAGCCATAGATCTGGTTCGGGTGAACGCCGTGCCGCTTCGCCAGCTCCGGCACCGTCGCGACCTCGCGCAGTGCCTCCAGGGCAATCTTGGCCTTGAACGCGGCATCAAACTTCTTGCGTGACTTGGTCATATCCGTACTCCATCGGTTGAGACAGAGCAGGACGCTTCACACCTTAACGTTTGGTCCTATTTCCGGGGTCCACTTCAGCGAACGGTGTAGCGCACGGCGACATTCAGAACGAAAACGTAATTGTTGATGGCAGCGCCATTAAGCTGATCGACTATGATGGGATGTTCGTTGCTGGGCTAACGGAAGGTGGGACTGAGGTCGGACACAAGCATTTTCAGCATCCGGGGCGCGATATCACATTTGTTCGGTCCTAGGATGGATCGCTTCTCATTTATCGTGATCGATGTAAGCCTGGAAGCACTCAAAGCTGACTCTTCGCTTCACCGGCGTTTTCGTGAAGGTGGCAACGCCATCATTTTCAACGCCAATGATTTTGCGTCTCCCAGCAGTTCAGAAGTATTCGGCATTCTGCGTAAAATGCCAGCATTGCGCCAAAGTGCAGAAAAGCTGGCCGCGATCTGCGATGCGCCGATTTCGAGTATTCCGACTTTGGAGGAGTTTAGGGCGGGACGAAATATCCCCCTGGTCACGACCACACCTACAATCACTAAGACTAAGCCAACTTCACCTTCGACTTACATCGGAGCATTTCCTGTACTTGACGGGAAAGACTTTGATGGTGTGCTCCGGCGCGTCGGTGACAAGGTCGAATTGGTTGGGAAGATTGTGTCGGTGAAGCGCGGCACCGGGAAACGAGGTCGAGGTAAGGGCTTGCCCTATGTCTTCATTAACTTCGGGCCGTGGAACGGCGAGAGTGTCAAAATTACAATTTGGTCAGAAGGCCTCGGCAACATGAGCGCTCATCCGAGTGATTTCTTGGGTGGGAAATTGGATCAGCGTAACGGGCCTTATCGACCCGCCGTACGATGGTCGGCACTACGGTCGTCCCTACCGAAATGTCGGCATCGCCGTAGTTTCAGACAAGCAGATCATCCAGATTACAGAGCGCGATGCAAAATTCCGTCTCGGGCGCGGCGGCCCGGTTCAGCCGCCGGACAGCACCCCAACGACGAAGCCCAAGAACGCAGACATTCTTGAGAGGTTAACAGGAGGGCCGGCGACGAATGCAATCCCGCGCACTGGTGTGATGAGTAACCCTGCGCACGCAAATTGAGGACGAAGCCCGTTGGTTGTGAGCACGGTTTGCGATGGGCGCGGCTGGGCGCCATCGCGGAGCGTGAGCGTGAGGTGCGGCGGATCAAGCGGTGGCTAAGGGATCGAGCTTCTCGACGAGCCTGTGGAAGATGGCCTCGAAGCCGGGATCATAGTTTTCGGGGTGGGCGCGGATCAGCTCAATGACTTTTCGATAGCAATCAGCCGCTTTCCGATTGTCGCCTCTCGCCTGGTAGACCATGCCGAGGCGGTCCCAGCCGTCGTGTGCGTCGGGGAAGCGTTCGAGCAGACGGCGGGCGACCTGCTCGGCTTCGTCGAGCCTGCCCTCATCGACGAGATCGACGGCGGCGTTGGAATTGGCGGTGAGTTCGTCCTCGGCATCGTCGATGTCAAATTCGTCGAAGCGGTTGACGATGTCCACGTCGACGACGGGACGCCATGCGGCAGCGGCAAGGCGCTCGTGCTCGAGCTCGGCGGCCACATCCTTGTCGAGGCAGCAGCGTTTGTACTTCTTGCCGCTGCCGCATGGGCAGGGATTATTGCGTCCGGGCTTGGCCATCACGGTCTCCCCTTCGACAGGAAGGATGCATCCTTTGTACCGAGCGCTGCTGGCGGATGCCAGATTCCATGAGCTTCTGCTCGCATTCGATCGTGACCTTGCGGCGGCGGCGCGCGCGGCAGGATGCGCGCGCTGCGGCGCCGTGGTGCACTCGGCGCGGTTCCGGCGCAAGCCGCGTGGCGGGCCGGGCGGGCTCGGCGAGGAGCACGCCCAGCGCTTCAGCTTCTGCTGCTCGGTGGATCTCTGCCGCAGCCGCAAGACGCCGCCGTCGTTCCGCTTCCTCGGCCGCAAGGCCTGGCTCGGCGCGGTGGTGGTGCTGGTCGCGGCGATGCGGCAAGAGGCGACGGCAACCCGGCAGTTGACGGAGCTTTTTGGCGTCAGCCGGCGAACCATCGGGCGCTGGCGGACGTGGTGGGGCAGCGCGTTCGCGGCGAGCCCGTTCTGGAAGGTGGCAGCGGCCGCCTTCATGCCGCCGGTCGACCGGGGCCGGCTGCCGGCGTCGCTGCTCGAGCGTTTTGCCGGCGACGCCGCGGCGCGGCTCGTCGCGCTGCTGCGCTTCATTTTGCCGATCAGCGGAGGCACGGCGATGCACGCTGCATGACGGGCATCGCCGGCCCGCAGAACAAGCCCGTCGCCGGCCGACGGAGCCTTGTCCTACGGTGCGGCTCCTGGCATTTGGGAGCGCTGACGTGTCGCAACGACGCGGGTCGCGGGTCCACGAGCAGTGGGCGCACTTTCGTTTTTCGGTGATCGGCCAGCTGCTGGCGGCGCCGCCGCGCAAGGGCATGCTGCGTTTGGAGCTCGATAAGCTCGCCGCGTGTGCGTGGCGTCATCCGGTCAGTGGCGAGCCGGTGCGCTTCGGCGCCTCCACCCTGGAGCGCTGGTACTACCGGGCCCGCAAGGAGCGGCACGATCCGGTCGCGGTGCTGCGGCGTAAGCTGCGCAAGGACGCCGGATTGCAGGCCGCGATGGGCGCTGCCGTGCGCCAGGCCGTGCTGGCGCAATACGCCGCGCACAAGAGCTGGAGCGTCAAGCTGCATCACGACAACATCCTGGCGCTCGCCGAGCGCAATCCCGCGCTCACGCCGGTGCCGTCCTATTCCACGCTGCGCCGCTTCCTCGCCGCGCACGGCCTCGACAAGCGCCGGCGCCTCACATCGCGCCGGACCGAAGGCGCCGAGCGCGCCGAAGCCCGCCTGCTCGATCGCGAGGTGCGCAGCTATGAGGCCGAGTATGTCAACGGCCTGTGGCACTGGGATTGCCACGTCGGATCGAGGAAGGTGCTCACGCCACGCGGCGAGTGGCAGACGCCGGTCCTGTTCGGCGTGCTCGACGACCGCTCGCGGCTCGCCTGCCACCTGCAATGGTACCTGGCGGAGAACGCCGAGAACGTGGCGCACGGCTTGTCGCAGGCATTCCAGAAGCGCGGCCTGCCGCGCTCGGCGCTGAGCGACAACGGCGCCGCCATGACGGCTTCGGAGATCGCCGAAGGGCTCGCCCGGCTCGGCATCGTGCACCAGACCACGCTGCCGTACAGCCCGTACCAGAACGCCAAGCAGGAGGCGTTCTGGGGCCCGGTCGAGGGCCGGCTCCTCGCCATGCTGGAGGACGTGCCGGACCTTACGCTCACGCTCCTCAATGAGGCGACCCAGGCCTGGGCGGAGCACGACTACAATCGCAAGCGCCATTCCGAGATCGGCGAAGCGCCGGTCACGCGCTTCCTCAAAGGCCCCGAGGTGACGCGACAGAGCCCGGACAGCGCGGCATTGCGGCTCGCCTTCACCCGCACCGAGAAGCGCACCCAGCGCAAGAGCGACAGCACCGTGGTGATCGCGGGCCGCCGCTTCGAGGTGCCGAACCGCTACCGCCATCTGCGCGGCGCCGAGGTCCGCTTCGCCAGCTGGGATCTCACGACGGTCCATCTGGTCGACCAGCGCACCGGCACGGTGCTGTGCCGACTCTATCCACAGGACAAGACCAAAAACGCCAGCGGCCTGCGTCGGCCGCTCGACAAGGTGACGGCAGAGCCTGCCACCCGCCAAAGCGAGCCCGCCAAGCCGGCGAGCGGCATGGCGCCGCTGCTCGCCCGGCTGATCGACCAGCAGGCCGCAACCGGATTGCCGCCGCCTTATCTCCCCAAGGACGAAGGAGACGACACGTGAACAAGAAGCTGCTCGCACTCTACGGCCTCAAGTGGAATCCGTTCGCCCCCGACGTGCCGGTCGAGGCGCTGCGCGTCACGCCGCGGATCGAGTCATTCTGCTGGCGGGTCGAACAGCTCGCCGGCGAAGGCGGCTTCGCGCTCGTCACCGGCGCTCCCGGCACCGGCAAGTCGGTGACGCTGCGTATTCTCGCCGAGCGGCTCGCGGCGCAACGCGACGTCAAGGTCGGCGTGATCAGCCGTCCCCAGGCCGGCCTCGCCGACTTCTACCGCGAGATGGGCGAGCTGTTCGGAGTCGTGCTGCACCCGCATAACCGCTGGGGCGGCGCCAAGGTGCTGCGCGAGCGCTGGCAGACCCATATCGACGCCGCGTTCTCGCGGCCCGTGCTCATCGTCGACGAGGCGCAGGAGATGCTGCCGGCCGTCCTCTCCGAGCTGCGCCTGCTCGTCTCCGCGCGGCTCGACTCCCACATCCTGCTCACGGTGGTGCTGGCCGGCGACGGCCGCCTGACCGAGCGCTTGCGAACCGACGAGTTCCTGCCGCTCGGCAGCCGCATGCGCGTGCGCCTCGCGCTCGATCGCGCCGCGCCCGACGAGCTGCAAGACTGCCTCAAGCAAGCGCTGCACAAGGCTGGAGCCGCCAAGCTGATGACTGCAGAGCTGATCGCCACCTTGTGCGATCACGCCCAGGGCAACCTGCGCGCCCTCATGAACATGGCCGGCGAGCTGCTCGCTCATGCTGCCCAGCACGAGGTCCGCCAGATCGACGAGAAGCTGTTCCTCGAGACCTGCTCCCCACCCGCCGACACCAAGGCCGCGGCCGGACGACGGCGATGAGCCTGTTGCCGGTCGAGCCGGCCCATCGCCTCGCCGAGCGTGCCGAGGAGCAGCGCTGGCTGGTCACCGGCCTGTGGTCCGAGCAGGCGGTCGGCATCATCGGCGGCGAGCCCAAATGCTGCAAATCCTTCCTCGCCCTCGACCTCGCCGTGTCGGTCGCGGCCGGCACGCCGTGCCTGCGCCGCTTCCCGGTGCCGCGCTCAGGGCGCGTCCTGCTCTACGCCGCCGAAGACGCGCTGCACATCGTGCGCCAGCGGCTCGAAGGCATTTGCGCCGCCGCGGGCCACGCGCTCGCCGCGCTCGACGTCCAGGTCATCACCGCACCGACCGTGCGGCTCGATCTTGCCGCCGATCGCCAGGCGCTCGACGAGACCGTTGCCAAGCTCAAGCCGCGCCTGCTCGTGCTCGATCCCTTCGTGCGCCTGCATCGCATCGATGAGAACGCCTCAGGCGAGGTCGCGCCGCTGCTCGCCTATCTGCGCGAGCTGCAACGCCGCCACGACGTCGCTGTGGTGGTCGTCCACCACGCCAAGAAGGGCGCCGGCCGCGTCCGTGCCGGCCAGGCCCTGCGCGGCTCGTCCGAGTTCCACGCCTGGGGCGACTCCAATCTCTACCTGCGTCGCGACGGAGAGGATCTCACCCTCACGGTCGAGCACCGCGCTGCGCCCGCCATGCCCGCCGTCACGATCGAGCTCGCGCAACGCGCCGACGCGCTCGCCCTCGAGGTCGTCGACCGGCGCAATCCACCAACGCCGCCACCCAGCTCGGTCGATGAGCGCATCACCACGGCGCTCACCGATCTCGATCACCCGCTACCATTCTCCGAGCTGCGCACGCGCTGCCGCGTCCGTACCGCAACCCTCTACGAGCGCCTCGCAGCCCTAACCGCCGAAGGCCGCCTCGTCAGGTCCGGTGACGGCTATCGGCTCATCGGGCGCCAAGCGGCAGCCGCGCGACAATCAAGATGAGAATGCGCCGATGGCCGGGATCGGCTGTCCGAAGCCGCTTCCGCTTCCCGCTCGCTCTACAGCGCGCCGGAAGCGGTAGCGGGAAGTACCGCAAAAGAGCTTCCTTCGTGGCATCCGCACCGAGCCGCAACACCGATCACGCCGCACGTCCCATCCTTCTGTTCGATCGGCACCATCCCTCCGTCCCGACCTACGCGCCGCCAAATGCTGTCGCGCGCAACGGCGGTCAAGGATGGCCCGTCTTCGGGCCACCGCGTCAGCGGCGCGCAGCGTCCTTGACGGCCGTGAGCACGACGGCAGTCTTGAGCGCGTCGGGGCCGCAATCCGCGCACCAACGAACCATCAAATAGCTGGGATGAAGGACCGTCAAAAAGCGTGATCACGCTTATGAGCAATAGGGCCTCTCCGCCGAAAGCTCCGCAAGGCGCGCAGCCGAATGCACCTTCGCTCAATCCGGTCAGCAAGAATGCCAAGATATTGGAAGGAATTCGATCGGCTCCACAGGGAACAGCCCCAACTCCACAGCCAACAATTCCGCCTTATAGCTACAATCCACCGCCGCCCACGCGGGCCTACAAGCCAACTCTATTGTCCCGAATTCCATTTTGGGTCTGGATCATAGTGGCTCTTGCTATCGTCCGGATTCTCGCTCGACATTGAGCGAAGCTTGCCGGTGGTAACACTCAGTGGCAGCAAAGGCGCAGCACCAGAGCTGATTTGTGTCGATTTTATCGGTGTTTCTCTCATCGCCCTTCGTCTCCCCCTAGGGAGCGCAATTTTCAAGTATGCGCATTGGGGAAAAACTACTGGCGCGCGAGCCACGCAATGTCTCGAGACTGCTCGCTTTTGTGCGAAATGAGAACCTCCCAAATGCGTTCCTGACCTCCAAGTCGGGCGTAGACTCTCCCAGCATCGTCCTGGCCGTCGCCGATGTGGCGCTCCCACCAAGCCTCTAAGCCTTTCAGTTTCTTCCACGTTGGAGGTAGGCGACCGTTTAGGGTTTGCACCTCAACAAGAGCGCGATAAAGCGCCCGCCGGTTGGAAAATTCAATAGCAATTACGGTTAAGCTGTCGCGCATCAATCGCACGCCAGGAAGCAATGTTTCGAGTACAACCTCAATCTCATTTTTCAATTTCCCGGGTAGGGCAACCGGTCGATCTACGCGGGCTTGATTTGCCAGCTGAATTGCCGTGAAAGCCGCTAGATCTGCCTCCTGGCGCAGACTGCGCTCAAGTTCAATCGCCGTCTTTAGTTCATCGATTTCTATTTGTGTTTGCCCGACATTGCTAAGTTCTAGCTTTAGCCGGGCGACCTCGGCCCGAAGTGCGGCCTCGCGCGCTTTTGCTGAAGCGAGTTCCCCGGCGATCAACCGAGCGCGGTATTCGCCAAAAGTCTCATGGCTATGGACAGCCTTGGCCTGATCTGCAAGGACCTCCGTAAGGAGTGTAGCAAGTGAATCACGCTCATCTTTGGGCTTAGTTATCCGGATGAACCAGTCGGCCTCCAGGCCGTCGATAGGATCACCGAGATATCTTCCGGTCCTGATAACATCATACCCGAAGGCCTTGAGCGTCCCCGCTGCGGTTTCACAAGATAGGCTCGGTCCAGAGATCAGCACGTAGGCTTCTTCAACCCCCTCGATCACCGCGAAATTGGTTTGAGGTGCTGCGACACCTGCATCATGGAGCACGCAGGCGCCTGGAGGAAAAGCTTCGCTCCCAATCTCAATATGATGATCCGGAAGTTCTAATGGGTATGCAAGACCCCGCCAGACCGCGCCTTCCCTTCCATTGGGAAGCCGAACAAGCGCGCACTCTCGGGTCTCGAAGAGTTGGCCACGATTAAAAATTGATATCATCATGATTGTACTGCTAAATAGCACACGTTTTTCGAAAGGTCAGCCGCTATGACGCGTGCTGCCCGGGGGTAGCTGGGGCTGGATATCAATGGAAATGCAGGTTGTCGCCGAATTCATCTCTCATCGAGAGACGGTTTTCGGGGTAGGCATAGTGATGGTGGTATGGGCCTTGGTATCCGCGGTGTCATTTTCTCGCGGTACGAACCGACTGATTAGTGCGCTCGGCGATACAAAGGGCCTTATCGAAAGGACCGGCAATTCCATTGAATTTGCGGAGAACTACGAGGCTATCTCGCCCAAGATTGCCGCCGACCCGGTCTTGGGCTCGCGCTGGCGGGAGTACACGGGCTCTCTTGTTTTACCCCAGGAGAACAATCGGCCAATACGGGCAACTACGCGGGCGGGAGCTTGGTTCGACACAAGTCTTCTGCGAGTTCCAGCAATCGGCGTTGATGCAAGATATCACGCCGCGCTTCCAAACCTCTTGGTTGGAGCAGGCTTGCTGTTTACTTTTCTTGGCTTGGCCGCTGCGCTTGGTACGGCAGGGGGAATTATCAGTGGAGGAGATCAGGCAGGTAGAAATAATGCTCTGAAGGTCCTGCTCGATACAGCATCCTTCAAATTCATCACCTCGCTCATCGGCTTGTTGCTCTCAATCCTATACGCGCTCTTTCGCAAAAGTTGTTTGAAGCGAACCGAGCGAGCGATCGATGGATTTTTGACGGTTCTCGAAACGAGGGTGCCTCTCCTAACTCCCGCTGCATTGCAGCAGGAAGCTAATGAATTGCTTAAGCGGCAGTCGATCCAATTGGAAACGTTTTCGACCGACCTCGCAGTCAATCTTGGCGTTGCTTTTGACAACGCATTCAATGAGCGGTTAGGCGAACACATCGCGCCCCTCACGAACGCTATGCAACGTCTTGCTGACGGCATGGGTTCAAGAAATGAAGACGCGTTGAAGGCCATGCTAGACACCTTCGTTCAAAGGCTCCAAGGCGGTACGGGGGACCGCATGCAAGAAGTTGCGGGAAGTCTTGCGGGTCTAAGTGCGCGGCTCGAGGGTCTCCAGTCAGGGCTCGGCGATGCCGCGGTGCGAATGGCGCAGTCTGCTGACGCGATGGCCAGTCGTATGGGCGAAGGTGCGGAAGCTGCGCTTTCACGAATAACGAACCAGATAGGAGGGCTAGCGGAGGGCCTCAAGAACATCGTCGATCAAACGAGTTCAGCAGGGACCAATGCCGGTCGCGACATGTCGGAACGTATCGAAGCCGCTGCCAAAATGTTTGAGGAGGCTGCTCGAGGCGTTTCCGAGAGCCTCGTGACGGCTGCCGCCGGGATGGAAGCACGTATGGGCGACCAAGCGACGCAGAGCTCCGCTCGTCTCACCACGCAGCTCGAAGCAGTTGTGGAGGAGTTGCGGTTGCTGGCTGAAAATAGTCGAACCGCGGGGACGGAGGCCTTAACCGCATTGGCTGAGCGCGTCGGGGCCGCTGCGGCCACGTTCGAGTTCGACAGCTTCCCGGGTAGCAGGCGAGCTTGGCGATGCTGCTACCAATACAAGCAAGACGTGGGAACGGGAGGCTGAGCAATCAGCTCTCCGTATTGCGAGCGCGTCAGAGGGTCTGGCGGGTCGCGTATCCCAAATAACTACGGCTACGAACGCTATGGTCAGCAAAATGACCGAGCTACAGCGCGCAACGCAAGAGGCCGTAAACCCGTTAGCCACGACGGCCAACGAAATGAAACTCGCGGGGCAAGCCGCAAGGGCTGCTGTCGAGCCATTGAACCAGGTCGCCCAAATCATAGGTAGGTCGGTCGATCAAATTGCGGGCGTAGCCCAACGGCTCGATACCGCGCACGCCGCTGCTGGGCGCCTCATTGAAAGCTTGGCGGCCGCATCTCAGCGCTTCGAAGGCATCGATCAAGAGCTATCGAAGACGCTAGTTGCCTTACAAAATGGTCTGCAGGGCTTCACGCGCGAGGTCCAAGAATTTGTGACCGGAACCGATGAGAACTTGGCAAGAGCGGCAACTCAACTTGGAAATTTGGTGAAAGGCCTACAGGACACGCTCGATGACTTCGATCCAATCGGCAATAAATTAAGGGCCTGATGGTTGGTCCGGATGGCACTTCACCACCCAGCAATAGAAGTTGCGTAGCATATAGAGAGGTACGCAAATGGCGCTAATGGAGGCAGCTGAGGAAAGCGGCGGAGAAGGCTATTTCGCGTCTGTTAGCGACATGATGGTCGGTATTCTCTTCATCTTTCTACTTTTGCTGACGGTGTTCGCGTTGAACTTCCGAGATGCCGAGCAAGAGCAAAAAGCTAAGTTGGCCGACCTCATTAAGGCAGAGAAACGCGCCACTGCTGCAGAGGAACTCGCCAACCAGGCTGAGCTAAATGCTCGCAGAGAGGCGGCGCTCGCGGAAGCTCGCAAAGCCGAAAATGATCGATTCAGGTCATTGTTGTTTGATGCCGTCGCTCAATTGGAGAAAGACATAAGGGATCGCGAGGCCGCTCGGGGTCAATTGCTGGTTTCGTTGCAGCAGTCTCTTAGCAATAGAGGCGTTACAGTTTCGATAGATACGGCATCTGGTATCCTCCGCCTTCCCGAAGACCTTCTTTTTAAGACAGGCGATGCGGCCATCGGAAAGGAAAACCTGCCGAGGCTGCAAACGCTCGCCGCAGTACTGGCAACCACCCTGCCGTGCTACGTTCATGGAGGAGATACGTCGGGATGCGGTAATGCGATCGCGCCAATCCTAGAAACTGTTTTGGTAGAAGGCCACACAGATCGACAGGCCTACAAGAATACTGTCCTCCTGTCGCTACGGCGGCTCCAACCGGAGCCTCGCTATTTGCGAAGCCGCTGCCGCCGCCGGCCAAAGTCATTGTCGCCAAAGACTTCGAGCTGCGAAATGATCGTTTATCGACGGATAGAGCTCTAAATGTCTTCAAAGAGCTTAGGCAAGCCCAACCATCCCTGGACGCCTTACGAAATTCTGATCAGCAGCCTCTGTTGGGTTTTTCAGGTTATGGGCCGCGCCGTCCGTTGCCCGATGCCTTGGGATCGTCACAGGCCGAGTATCAAAAGAATCGCCGCATCGATCTTCGCTTCGTGCTGTCTGCTCGCACATCTGAGGAATTGATGCGACTACGCGAGCAGATCCAACAAGCGTTGGGCAATGGCAAATGACCCATACGTGGCAGGCACTTGATCGACTGGGCGCGTCCGTAAGGCTTCTCCCGCGGGCATCTCGAGGCTTCCGATAAAGTCAGAGAGTGCGAAAGCGGTCGATACCTTAAGGGCATCTGACGCCGCCATCGCGCTTCCAGCCGATGCGGTTCTGGACGTTATTCGAAATCGACTGATCAGCGTTTCTTCCGGAGCGTGGTCAATATCTTCGAGGTGACTTACGCGCCTCAGTGTGGCTGCTTTGGACCGAGAAACAGCCCCTTTCAGAACTTCCTGGTCTGATGGATGCAATACTGACGCAGGCGTACAAGTCAAATGCTACCGCACGTGCCTTAATCGAGGCATGGCTAAGAGCCTTTTCGCGAAACGATCCCAGTGTCGTGCGGACTGGAATGTCCATAAGACAGTTGCTGATCGCTCGGCCAACTCCACGTTTGGAGTTATGGCGAAACGCGGATCGAAGAGTGGGGTTATTCGACGCTAGAGAAGGTCCGATAAAATTTGCTGGTCAACTGGTATCGGGTCCCGAAACGGTTGAGGAAGTTTTGTCTGCGACCGGTTTCGACGATCCTTTGCGTGCTTCGGGAGGATATCTGCGTGCGGTTCAGCAAGAGATCGTTGCGAAGACCTCGAGCTTGCTGACGAGACCCGATGCGGATCAACCGCTGAAGCGTGTCTTGGCTTTTCTCGCGCCGAAAGGAACGCTTCGTTTTGCGGAGCCAAAATCGCGCGGTGACATGGCGCGGGCCTTGTTACGCCCCTGGCTTGCGGGAATTAATGAACCGGAGGAAATGATACGATTCCAAATCCAAGACTTTTTGCTGGATCATCTGGGCGATCCTCGCCTGAAGGCGCAACGATGGCAGGAAGCGGGGGAGCAAGTGACCAGCCTGATGCGTCGATGGTTAACCCGCGCGTCGTTGAAGGCGTTCTTTGGCCTTATCTCTGAACACGCGTTGGACGCCCATTGGCGGTATCGAGAAGCGTTTTGGTCCGCGTGCTTAGAGAAAGACGCAACCGTTGAAGCTTGGCTCGCGCTGGGAAGTCGAATCTACGCTTCCGCTCGAGCAGTCGAGGACCTGAAAGGAGCATACGCTCGCCTTGATGGAGCCAGCGGTGATCAAGCCATCTTACTTTTGCGGGTCAAGAATCTAATATTTTGTGAATGGAGTCATAACGGCAAGCTGCGCGCTTGGCCAGCGGACTGGTCGAATGCGCCGCGACTTGAACGCAAGAGTTACACGCGGGCAGAGCTTACCGGAAAGGGCCTTCCATTCCCACCCAATGCTAGGTTTCGATCGAACGGCTCAGCTGATGGAATGGGCCTTAGTCACGTGGGGTCGGACCGCAATCGATGGCAGGGGAGTGCGGCCGAACTCCTTGCGCGACGAACGCAGATAGTGCTCACGCCAGCCGATTGGCGCCCCCGATGAGCAGCCGGTTCGAGTATCAGGTTACGCCAGAAGCGACTGAACTTCGCATAAGCGGTCCTCGCGGCAATCTTCCCACAGATTCATGGTCGATCGAGGCGCCATCGTCGCTACTTTCTGGTGTCGATCTCGCTCAGCGCCTCATTGCGGCCGGTGCTGCAATCTCAGAAGACGATACAGTTCTTATCGAGCATCGGGCGGTTTCGGCACTATCGGCTACAGAAGCGAAGAGCTTGGGTATGCCGCCTATTTCTGACGTCGTTTGTCATCTCGAAACGACGGGAATAATCTCCCGACCAGACTTTCGCATAAAGCTGAGTTGGCGACGCATTAGCGGGCAACCAGTAATAGGAGCCAAGCGTACGGGCGCCTGGCTCCGGGTCGGAGATGACTGGCAACGTCTGCCGGATGCGCTATTTGAGATTGCCGAGGGGGTGGACCGCCTAAATGCTGTCCCCGATGGCGATCTGGGAGAGCGCCTCAAGTTGGTCGCGTCGCTCCGAGAAGTCCTTCCCGCGGCTGTTTCGTCCGCCACGGTCGAAACGAACGGACTTATCGGTGAGATAACCATCGCGGTCGCAGACTGCATTTTCATTGGATTTGGTTGGCACTGGAAACGATGCCAAGCTTGAGCCTATCCTCCACCGAGCAGGCGGAAATCCTGAAGACTTGCTTTTGGCGGCCGACGAGCAAATTGCGTTCGGCCGAGATCAGTTCAATCGATTTGGGACAGCCCGTCCTGTATACGCCCTGGGCAATGGCAAATACCTTGTTCTCTCACCTCCGCTGCGGAAAGCGCTCGCGGAAGTCCGTAGAGTTCAATCTTCGCCGATCGCGACAAAACGAGCTCTCATTGCGGCTCCTAGGGCATTTTTGCGTGAGGCGTTGGGGGCCGATACTGACGAGACAATCGTTGAATTAGTTTTCCGTGAGACCTCGAGCTATGCAGAAAGGGTAATTGGACTTGGGCTTTGGCAGCCTCGTGTTCTTCCCTGGATAAAACTAGGATCAACGAATTGGTTCGGTCCCGAAGTTGGTGGCCAAGGCGGTACCGAAGGTCGCAAAGAAACCAATAGCGCAGCTGGGTTAATCGTTGGCGGAGAGACTATCCCACTCTCGGCTGATGAAGCTGATCAGTTAAGGGAGCGGATAGAGAAGGCGATCGGAACCAATCAAAAAAATGTGGTTTTCAATCTTGATGGGCGGACAATCGACGTTCCTGCATCGTACGAAACACTTGCTGTGCTTGAAGCTCTAAAAGCAGCTCGATCGTCGTCCGATAGCACTTTCCCTCCCGGAAAAGATACCTCACCACCTTCTGAAAAAGAAGCCTTGGTTATCAAGCCGAACGAACAAGAAATCCAGGTCGAAGGTTTTTTCGCTAAACGATCTGCTCCCCTGCTCGGATCGCCGTCCAGTCTCGCCTCACTTCTAAAGCATCATCAAGTCGAAGGCCTTGATTGGCTTCAAAAAGCGTGGACATCCGGGCGACCTGGAGTGCTTCTCGCAGACGACATGGGTCTTGGAAAAACCTTCCAAAGTTTGGCCTTCCTTGCTTGGCTTCGGGAGGGAATGGTATCGGGTGCAATCGAGCGCGCGCCGATTCTCGTCGTGGCGCCCACCGGCCTTCTTGAGAACTGGCGTGCAGAACACGATCGCCACCTTTCCGCTCCAGGGCTTGGTCAATGTGTTCAGGCCTACGGACGACCTCTTGCAAGCATCCGCAGAGCTTCTCCAGACGGGCGCCCAAGCATCGATGTTGAAGCGCTTCGCCAGGCCGACTGGGTGCTCACGACCTACGAAACGCTGCGAGACTATGATAGGGATTTCGGCCAAGTTCGCTTCTCGGCGCTTTTGTTCGATGAAGCACAAAAGATCAAGACGCCTGGCGTTCGAGTGACCGATGCTGCGAAGGCAATGAATGCCGAGTTTCGGCTTGCTTTGACGGGGACGCCAGTTGAGAATCGTTTGGCCGATCTTTGGTGCATTACCGACGCCGTTCATCCAGCGTGCCTAGGGGACTTGAAAACCTTTAGTGCTACTTATGAGAAAGATCCTGATCTCGAGCGTCTCAAGCTCTTAAAATCTTCCCTTGACGTTTGGCACGGAGGCAGAGCGCCACTTCTCCTGCGCAGGCTCAAGGAAGATAAACTTCCCGATTTGCCGCGACCTGTACAACGCCTTTCAGAGGCAGTCATGTCTGGGATGCAATTGGCTAAGTACATGCAAGCCGTCGAAGATGCTCGCAAAGTCAACAAACCAGGTGCTGTTCTCGAGATACTCCAGCGTATGAGAGCGATATCCCTTCACCCTGGGGGCAATTCGACGTCAGATAGCGAGTTTATCGATGCTTCGGCAAGAATGCGAATTGCCTTTGATGCGCTTGACTTGATCGCTTCGCGCCGCGAGCGCGTACTCGTTTTTCTGGACGACCTGGATTTGCAAGCTCGTTTGGTAGGAGTCATCCAACGAAGATACAATATGGCCGTTCCACCAATGATAATCAACGGCAGTGTAGATGGCGCCGCGCGGCAGGCGAGAGTTGATCGTTTTCAGGTTGGTCCGGATGAGTTCGACGTGATGATCCTGTCGCCACGTGCGGGTGGCGTCGGGCTGACGCTTACCCATGCTAACCACGTGATTCACTTGTCTCGATGGTGGAACCCCGCAGTAGAGGATCAATGCACGGGTCGAGTTGTACGGATTGGCCAGACGCGCGACGTGGAAGTGCACATACCAATTTCGTTATTGCCACAGGGGAAGGCCTCCTTCGATCAGAATTTGCACGCGCTCTTGGAGCGGAAGCGTCGCCTCATGCGAGATGCGCTCCTGCCGCCCAACGCGACGGAAGCCGATCGGAGCGAGCTCTTTCAAGCCACAATTAATTAGAGGCGGTCGAACCAATTCGCGAGTGTGCGTTCGATAGCATTTGATAGGCGAACGCGCGGCCGCCGTCGACTAAGCGGCAAATTCGCGCTTTGCGTGTCTGAGACCTTCGCGCCCGTCTGAAGCGCGATATCGTTGTTGCGGATGCCGTGACCCAAGGCCTCGGCAGGACGGCAATCTCGGGGGGATAGATGCAAAAGAACGGCGCGGCGATCGTCTTCAGCGCCGGCGACTTGGTGGGTCACCTGAATTGTCGATACCTCACGCACCTCGACCTCAAGGTGGTCAAGGGCAGACTGGCTAAGCCAAACCTCCGGGATGACCCGAGCCTCGATGCCCTGTTGGAGCGCGGCAAAATCCATGAAAAGGGCTTTGTCGACCATCTCGCCAAGCAGGGCGGGACCGTCACCGTCATTGCCGGCGTTGGCATCGATTACGCCTCGGTCGCCCAAACGCAGCAGGCGATGGCGCGCGGCGACGCTATCATCGTTCAGGCGGCGTTACAGGATGGGAATTGGAGCGGTCGCGCGGACGTGCTGCGGCGCGTCGAGACACCAAGCAGTTTGAGCGCCTGGTCATACGAGGTCATTGATACCAAATTGGCCCGCGAGACCAAGGGAAACACGGTCCTGCAGCTCAGCCTCTACTCGGACCTTTTAGCGACCCTGCAGCAGAAGGTCCCGGAGACCGCCCAAGTCGTGACCCCCGGGACAGACTACTTGCCAGAGACTTATCGCGTTTACCCCTCATCGGCCCATTGCGCGCATGTGTCGGCAGCGTCCTGCATGCTGCCGGGCGCCGGACTACGCTTCTACGACTGGCGACAGGACTTTGCGGACTCGTGGCAGCGGTTCAAGGCGCTCGTGCCGGTTGTCGAGGACCCGGATTGCACACGCGCGCTCACATTGCGCATGAGTCGCAGTATGTTCCCGTACTTGGCGGGCCAGCGGCCCGTTCGGATGCGACGTGTCGAGCTCTGGTTCGAGGCGCAGGCATGTCACGACGTGCGCAATCACGAGATCGAGTTCGTGCCGGATCGCGAGTGCGAATGCGACGAGGAGAACGAGCAGTGCTGCGAGCGTTACTTCCTCACCTGCGTCGCGAGCGAAGACTGGCCTTGCTTGTTCCACGGCGTGATCGAGTACCCGTTCCCGTTCCTGCGAGACGACTGTCCGATCACGATCGGTGACTTCTTGTTCCCCGAGAGTGTCGGCGTCGTACACCGCGCCTACTTGGTGTGCTCGTACGAGGCCGGTGCGCCGGAGCGTTGCTTGCCGAGGCAGCCCGTTTGCGACAGTGATTGCGCGGTTCTGTGCTGAGAACAGAGCCTGTGACAGGAGATAGGCCGATGGCTAAGAAACTCACGCACGATCGAGACAAGCAGGCGCCCACGGAGCGGAGCTCGCACGCGGTGACTCTCATCGAACTGAGGTTCGGCTTCTTCCTCAATGCGGACCAGATCGTCAGCGTGCGGGTCTTGCCACAGGAGGAGGGCGAGGCCTACGCGTTGATGCAGCTGTCGAACGGCGACAAGCTCAATCTCACCCGCGGGGAGTTCACGGCGGTCACCGGTGAGGATCCGCGCCCACCGGTGCGGCTCCGGCAGAAGCCATAACTTATGTTATCCTTTAGAAGCAGGCGAATTTGGCGGATCGCGAACTCCGCAGTCCTTGCTTCCAGTGCCATTGCTCGAACGTCGCTCCGGGCACGCGGTCGCTCGGCCGACATGCCATTGTCGTGCATCAACGACGAACGGTTGGAAAGGTTGGTGCTGTCCGCTTGTGTGTCGCCGGATCCGCCTCGAACGCTTGTTTCCCCTTTGCCGCCCATAGCGCCCGCGCCTGTTCACCCTGATTGCTTTGGAGCTTGTCGGCCATCCAAAGCAGCGCGCCGAGGATGATGGCGCGGTCGTCGCCGGTCAGGTCCACGATGCCGGCTTTGACGACGAGGCCGCCGAGTTCGATGAGATGCCGCGTGCGCGTGCGGCGCTCGACCTGCCACGTGCGCATGTCATGTCGCGCGCTTACGGCTCGATGCCGGTTGCGCGCCGCTCGGTTGCGCAGGAGCGCCGTCCGTGTTGCGGTCAGTTGTTGGTGCATTTCGCCGCGACCGGCTTTGAAAAAACGCGGCCCCGCGCCTGGCCCATGCCTCCCTCTTTCCGGCCTCCTTTGTCTCGGCCAGCACGATCAGTGCGCCCGCCAGTTCGTCGGCACTGAGCGCATCGGCCCCGGCAGCGATCACCAGTTTGCCCAGCTGCTGCACCTCGCGGCTTTTGAGGTCGCGCGCCTTGTCCCCAAGTACCTTCAGTTCGGCGTCAAAGTCCCGTGGCTTGGGCATCGTCGTCTCCGTCAGTGTTGATGGAGAAATGATAGTCGCCGGTCCCCGCGTGCGGCAGGTGATCTTGGATACGGCAGCTGCTCAGTTTCCGGCAGAAGTGACCAAGCTTGCACAGAGCATGGTTGCGCAAGGCGATCCTGTCTATGGAGCATCCTGCGTTGGCGTCGGCAAAGGCAGCCTGAAGTGGAGCGAGGATGAATTGAAGGCCCTCGAAATTGGCGTAGTCGGTGGCTTTGCCCGCGGTTGTCGGGCCGGGGGTATCACACGGTTTTCTCTGCTCTCGGCAGTGGGAAGCACCGCGAAAAGCAGGATTCGCTATGTGCGGATCATGGGAATAAAGGAAGAGACCGTTCAAGGGATAGGTTTCCAACGCCTCGCGATTTTTCGTCCGGGAATCATCGCAGGCAATGCTCACACGCCGCGCTATGTAGCTTGGTTGGGGCGTCTGATTCCGGGGCGTTTTGGCACAATTGAACAGGACGATATCGGGCGCGCCTTTGTCGCTGAATTCCTCAGCAGCTCGGCCCCAAACGGGGTTGTGTATCTCGAAAATGCGGCGATGAGGCAGAGATCTCGTGTGCTTAAATAGTCCACGCCTATCGTGAAGCAATCCTGTGACACCCGACGGTCGTTACTTCGTTGTCCGCGGCAGGCTCTTGCGCATGGCGAAACGCCACTTGAGAACTCCACGCAACAGGACAGTCGACTCAAACTGGCATAGATCAAATCGTTCCGGAACTTGTGAATCTTTGTGGCGTTGCTTCGGCACACTTTAGAGAGGAGTTGACGATGGCGGCAGCGAAAAAAACAGCAAAGAAGACGATGCGCGGGCGGAAGCAGGATCGGGCCCGGGTGGCAGGCGGGCAGGGCTATGAAGTTCGATACGAAGCGAAAAAGACCGGGCGGTCGGCGTCAGCAGTGAAGAAGACGGTCAAGAAGGTCGGCAACACGCGCAAGAAGGTCGAGAAGCGTCTCGGGCGCTGACTTTAAGCTTTCGACGATTTCGAGTGGCCTCAATCCGGCGGACATTCCGGGCAGGTGTCTCCGATCGAATCGAGCACAGCGATCGCAGTGGCCGCCGCCTGCTGAGAGACCCCGGGCGGCGGATTCTCGCGGGCGATGTCGAAGGCACGATCGCGGGCGTGCGGATCAGCGCGATCGCGCATCCAGCCGTGTTCCTCGCATTCGCGGACGGCGCCGGCATCCAGCAATGCGACGATCGCCCAGCCTCGCAAGGTTTGGCTCTTCGGACGCCGATTCGCCATCAACATGAGATTCGCTCCTATCGAGACGAATCCTTTCGCCCCTTTCGCCGTTCCGTGCGGTTAGCACAGGCCAGGGATTCGAAATCGTGACGACTGCCGCTTTTCCACCTGTTCCGCCAACCCGTACAAGCGCGTTTGGCGACGCATGAGACTTGGGGAGGAGGTTGCCGCATATGGATCGTTGACGTTTCGCTGCGACGAGTAAGACTTGTAATTGAGGCAGCAAACTCTATGTTTGCTATATGAATTTGACGGAAATTCAAGATCACGCGATCCAAGCACGCATTGCGCTTGTCGTCGGCGCCGAAACTTCGATCGCCTCTTTGCCGGTGTTCGTTTCGACGAGGTCGACGGCGACATTCTGTTCGTTTATGCGAAGAGTGAACAATGCGCAGACGAGATCGAGGATAGGTTCTCGATGCACATCTCAATCATCGCAAGCAAGATCCTAGATCGCGAAGTCAATATCGTGATGGTGCTGCCTCGGCAGTTTGTCCACTGAGCGCGGACGGCCCAATCCCTCGCTAGGGAACGTCGCCGGCCTTTCTGCCACCACCAATCGAATGTGGCTTGTTGAGGAGATATTCTCGGTTACCCGTTGCAGCTTCCGCATACTGATCGATCGCGACGATAATCGCCTGCACAGGTAATAGAAGAACGGCTTCAAACCACACTTTTCCCGAGGAGTTTGGAGGTGATTGACACCTTTCGTTCCAGTCACCGGATTCCAACAAGAAGCGGCAGCGGTTAGGGAGCTTTTGAAATTGGGTTTGGTATTGGCCGGCGTCACACCGGCGGATGGCAGCAAGTCGAGACTACGATGTTCCAGCCGTGGCCCGAAAAGTCATACCGATGGTGATGGGGCGTAATCGCCGGTCCTCCGGACCCATTCAGAAAATCCACCCCAACCCGTAGGCTGGACATGAACCGCATCTAGCCGGTTATTGCGCGGGGATGGACGACCGAGAATGAGACCTCGCCGAAAATGGAATGGCCGATGAGGAAGGATTGCTTGACCATTTCTGCGCACTCGAATGGTTGCGCCAGGGCATGCTCTAACTGTCAGACAATCCAAGATGTCCGAGTCCGCTAATCAGGAATTTAACCTGCTGCTCGCGCGGGCCTTTGATCTGGCGTGGGAGCAGTATTATGGACCCGACTATATGGGCTCCCTATCGGAAGAGGTCGCGCGACCGGAGCTTGCAAAGTGCATAGTCGAGATGGCGAAGAGCGGGGTCAAGGACGAGCAAGCACTCGCGGCATGTGGTGTCTTGCGTTTGGTCGCGCTCACGATGGACAGGCGGTCAAAATAAAACTGCTGCCCTTGCGGACGTTTTGCTTAAAAGAAACCCGGACTGAGATCCAGACCATAGGCCATAAACATCAGTGACACGGTAAGCCCGATGGCACAGAAAATAATGATGGTCTTCAGCGTCTCGGCGTCGACGCTGGTCCCGGAAATGCGGGATAGAGCTTTCGCAATGGCAGCCATTTACGACACTCCGATCTCTGTCCTTGGATGATGGCTGTCATACATGCGTTTTCGGCGAATGCTCGTGAGCTAGATCACACTCCAAGGTCAGTCGCGAGAGCGGGATTGGAAACGAATTCCGTTCACGCGACATTTGACGCCCAAGAATGAGGAAAAGCCAGACGGCGTTCGTTTCTTGCTGGCCAGTAGCTTTATAGCTTTGCTAGCTCAACCGGTCGACGCCCCGATCTCTTCGACATGCAGGACGAAATCGTGTCGAGACTGGCAGCGCGTTGAATGCCGAACTCGAACTGGCAGAGGCGAAGCGGGCAGAGCGTATCCTAAATCCAAATGCCATCGAATTATTTCCAGGGGCGGGCTGATACAAGGGGCCAGCCCATGAAACCATGGCGCGACTTTTTTGATAAAGCCTTGATCGTTGATCCGAACTTCGTCGAGGCTTTGCTTGGCAAGGCGCTGGTCGAAGTCGGCTTGGCAGGCTCCGCACGAACTGCGGCTATCCCGATCCGCCGCGAGCCGGCGGCTTTCCGATCTAGAAAAATGTTTTCGGGAACTCGAAGCTGACCTCCGCGGCAAGGCTCCCGTGCCTGATCCGAAAGGTGCCAAGAGCCGACATTACGCAGCAGGACAATCGCAGAGTGCAGCGAAGTTCATCTATTCCGAGATGCTAGGATAGCGACTTCGCCCGCATGCTAAGCTACCTAGTGTTTGGGATCGGCTGATGCTTCCAAGCCGCGGAGCTGTGTTGCAACCGTCAACTGACCGATTTTCTTCCCCATATCCTTTCCTACCTCTGTTGAGAAACGGTAATGAAACCCAGCATAGATTCGCGCATTGGCAACCTCGTCGCTGTAGTCCTGGAGACGGCTCCATTTGCGCACAACACCTGGTGCGGTTGGGCTAGTGAGCGAGAACTCCCCGAACTCGTCACCGACGACATTCCGGAGTACCGTTGAGACCGCAGCGGAAACGATGCAATGTGCGCAAGGATATTCTGGATGCATCGGAGTATCGCCCAGCGGCAACCATGATTCGTCCCGCGGCGTCGCCGCATTCTGCGTGATATCCGCGTTACGAATTGCCGTAATCGGTCGCCAGAAATTGTACTGATATTTCGCGTCGAACACCGCGACGGCAGCATCATTGCCGGCGATCGAAGTAAGTGCAAAAAGGCGAGCGCAATCTACGACATCCATGTTCTTGGCGATCGCGGCTTGCCGGACGATTGGATTAAAGGTGCGAGGTCCAACCAAGAACCAGAATCGTCCTATCGCCGTTTGCTCTGGCGTCCGGACGGTGCTGTTGCGACCGCCAATTTCACGAATCTCATTGACGTCTCTGGTCCACGTCTCGGAATCCAGGGCAGGAGGCGGACCGGGGCGGAATTGCGAGCCGGATGTCATAACCCAGGGAGTTGAAGCTCCAAAGGTTGCGAAGAGGGGTATGACTGTCGGCACGTAGACGCCGGCCTTCGTATGGGGGCGGTAGCTTTCCTGTGCGTGAGCGCCGTCGTTTGCGCGAAGAGCGACCACCCCTTCAGCGGCTTCTTTCCCCAACGCAATGCCTTTTACCTTTTCCTCAGTTTCTGGAATGCCGGAAAGCGAAGCCGCAAGGGCTGTATCAAGCGCGACTTTCTGATCTGGATAAATCGAAAGAAGAACGTCGTGGGCAGCCGTAGCTGCGGCCGCGTCCTTAGAAGTGGCGCGATCCGCCGAGAGTGTCAGCTTATAAGGCGCGTATCTTGGTTCTATCGCGTTCACCGCTTCGAACATGGCGATGTGAAGCATCGACATTACGCGAGTTTGCAGCAAGAATTGCTTTTCCGCAGCAATTGCGTCGCCTTTAGCATTCCAGTCCATGATCACGTCGGCATGTGCAGCGCGAACGAAAACCGTAGCGAGTGCAATTGTGACCAATAGTTGAAGCCTCGTCGCTAAATGTTTCTTCATCTTTGTACTCCTCGCTGTTGATAAGTACGGACCGGCACGGTGCGGAGTGAAAAACAATGAAAAGTACCAAGTGAGTGTAGCGTGCCTTGTGAAGTATTTTACAATTCTCATCGGGCCCGACCGCAAAAGCTTTCGAGTACAGCGCAGCTCAAACCGAATGAGTCAGTACCGCTGACGTTACAGAAGGAGCAAAAGTACTCGCGAACTCTGGACACCCCGAATGTCCGAGACGGGCAAGCGTCAATTCGGTGACTCTGAGCTTGTACTTTCCGTTGATCTCCTTGAGAAACCCCTCAAGCGGCGCCTCGAACTTGATTTTGCAGACCAAGCCATTGGCATCGACTATGACTGGGCTTACGCCCACTTGCGCGCGCCTCGCCCGCCTGTGCAAGCAGTACCACGAACGGTGCCGTTGCGAGCGTCAGAAGAACGTCGCGTCTGATGGGTTCAACGTTTGGCATGATAAATCTCCTGCCGCTTGTCGACGCCAATGGCAATCGAAGCTGCAGCCTAAACCGCTCGTCGAGCGCGGAACTAGTGCAAAGACCGGACTACTTCCGCATCCCCGCACGGAGTGATATGCATCAATGATGCACCGTTACGGCCAATATTGTCCCGTGGCGCGAGCGGCGGAAATTCTTGCCGACCGCTGGACTGTGCTCATCGTCCGTGAGCTACTTGCCGACGTTAATCACTTCAACGAACTTGAGCGCGGTCTTCCTCACATGTCCCGCACGTTGCTTGCAGGACGACTGCGGCGGTTGCAGCAAGCCGGCGTGCTGGAACGGCGCGGTGCTGCACGGGGCAAGCAGACTGAATACCGATTGACTTCCGCCGGGCGCGACCTGCAATCGATTATCGACCAATTTGGCGGATGGGGAGCGCGTTGGGCTTTCGGCGATCCGCGGCCGAACGAACTCGATCCCGTCGTCCTGCTGTGGTGGATGCGGCGCCGCGTATGCATCGGGGCCATGGGGAAACGCCGCGTTGTGATCCAGTTCGACTTCGGTGGCGGGCCGAGGCAGAGCTATTGGCTCTTGATCGAGCGCGCGGACGTTTCGGTTTGTCTGAGGAACCCCGGCTTTGATGTCGATGTGATCGTCTCGGCGGACATCGTAGCGTTTTATCGAGTTTGGCTGGGCCGCGTAAGCTTGTCGGAAGCCTTGCTTAGGGAGCAGGTCCGGCTGGAGGGGACGCCCGCCGACGTTCGAGCTTTCGCGGGTTGGTTTGCTTGGAGCCCGATGGCAGACACGGTGCGTGCTGCGCTCGCCGATCGGCGGACTGCATCCAATGATCGTCATCCGAAGCTATCCAAGTAAAGGAAAGACTGAAGCTGTCAGCTTGCGTCATTCGGTATGTCCGATTGGGGTCAATGAACGAACCCGCTTCGCAGGAGCGCGCTGCGCGCGGAGGCAGTGGCGCCGATCGAGTGACGGGGTGAGGTAAGCGGGCGGCGGTGACAAGCCGGGCGTCTTGTCTTGAGAATCGAGGGGTTCAACAAACTCCACCTCAAGACAGGAGCACCCCGATGAGTGATAAGCCCATCAGCCCGCTGCGCCAGCGCATGATCGAAGACATGACGGTGCGCAACTTCGTCGAGAAGACGCGCAACGATTATATACGGCACGTCAGGACGTTCACAGCCTTTCTTGGCCGCGCGCCGGATACGGCCACGCCTGAAGATCTTCGCCTTTTCCAGCTGCATCAGACGCAGATCGGGGTGCGTGCGCCGAGCATCAATGGCTCGGTTGCAGCGCTGCGCTTCTTTTTCAACGTGACGCTCGACCGCCCCGAGATGGCGCGGCACCTCACCTTCGTGCGGGAACCGCGCAGGATCCCGGTGGTCTTGAGCCTGGAGGAGATCGCACGGCTGCTGGAAGCGGCGCCCGGGCCGAAGTACAAGGCCGCGCTGAGCGCCGCCTATGGCGCCGGACTGCGGGTCTCCGAAGTCGTGGCGCTGAAGGTGTCGGACATCAATTCCGAGCGCATGCTGCTGCGCATCGAGCAGGGCAAGGGGCGCAAGGATCGCTTTGCAATGCTTTCCCCGTTGCTCTTGGGGTTGCTGCGCGATTGGTATCGCATCGCCCGGCCCGCGGTCTGGCTGTTCCCAGGCCGTGATCCGCTGCTGCCGCTGACGACGCGGCAATTCAATCGCGTCGTTCATGCCGCTGCCGATAGGGCGGCGATCAAAAAGCGAGTGTCGCCTCACACATTGCGCCACAGCTTTGCCACTCACCTGCTCGAAGAGAAAACCGATGTGCGTTTGATCCAGGTTTTGCTCGGACATGCCAGGGTCGATACGACCGCGCTCTACGCGCAGGTAGCCACCAACGTGATCCGCGCGGTCATGAGCCCGTTGGATCGGCTCACGCCGCTGACACCGGAGAACAAGCCGCCGGCATAAGCCACGGCGATCATGGCTCGCCCCGCCCTGGAGATCGCGGATATCTTCCGCGACCATGGGCCTGCTTGGCGTAAAGCCAATGCAGGTCACGTCAGCCTCGGCCAGTTGAAGGTGATGTCGGCGATCGAGAGCTGCCGCACCGTGGCTCTCGGCGGCCATGTCATGCGCTGCGAGGACTGCTCGTACACGCAGATCGCCTATAACAGCTGCCGTAATAGGCATTGCCCCAAGTGCCAGGGCTCGCAGGCGCTGGCATGGATGAAGCAGCGCAAGTCAGAACTGCTGGACGTCCCTTACTTCCACGTCGTGTTCACGCTGCCGGGGCGGATTGCCGCCATCGCCTACCAGAATAAGGCCGTCATCTACGATCTCTTGTTCAAGGCTTCCTCGCAGACAATGCGCACGATTGCGGCCGATCCCAAGCACCTCGGTGTCAAGATCGGCTTCACCTCGGTACTCCACACCTGGGGCTCCGCGATGACCCATCATCCACACGTCCACATGATCGTGCCGGGGGGTGGGATATCGCTCGACGGCACGTGCTGGATCGGCTGCCGTCCAAACTATCTCGTGCCGGTGAAGGTGCTGTCGCGGCTGTTCCGCCGCCTGATGCTGGAGATGCTGCTCGCCGCGCACGAGGCCGGCCGCCTGCAGTTCTTCGGCGACCACGCCCACCTCGTCGGCAACGCCGCGTTCAAGGCCTATCTCGCGCCGATGCATCGCACCAAGTGGTTCGTCTATAGCAAGCGGCCGTTCGCCGGGCCGGAGCAGGTGCTGGCCTATCTGTCCCGCTATACCCACCGCGTCGCGATCTCCAACAGCCGCCTCATCGCCGCCGACGCGACCGGCATAACGTTCAGCTACAAAGACTACCGGATCGAGGGACCCGGCCGCTACAAGACCATGACGCTCAAGCCGGACGAGTTCATCAGGCGGTTCCTGATCCACGTCCTGCCATGCGGATTCCACCGCATCAGGCACTGCGGTCTGCTAGCCAGCGGCACCAAGACCCAGACCATCGCGCGGGCGCGTCAGCTGATTGCTGCGGTGGCACCTGTGCAAACCGTGCACCAGCAGCAGCTTCCCGATGGTGCCGCGGCAACCGACCAGGCGACCCACCCGTGCCCGTGTTGCAGCGGGCGCATGAACATCATCGAGACCTTCAAGCGCGGCTCGTCACCGCATCACCGGCCGACCGGTCCAACCATCGCCGTCAGGATCGATACGTCTTGATCACACTGAAACGACGCGCTCACAACCTTGCCCAGCGTCGGTTGCTGACCGGCGCCGACTACGCTCGCGCAAATGCGCCGTCCCGACAGCTACGCATCCCTGCAACCGACACACTCAACAATAGTCTCAATCATAAACCCGAGCTATCGCTGCCTGCCAGCCGCCTCGAAGCACACGGCACTCCCGCGCTCGCACCTTCCGCATCAGACAAATCCCCATAGCGGAGTGCGCGGCATTCTCCGCGCCCCATCCCCCGCGGGTTCCTTCCTTGGCGGCTTTCGGACGCCGGCCACTGCTGTATGTCGCGCCGCTGTCGCTGGCCGGCATCCGAAACCCTCAACAGAACCGGTAATAAGGCAATTCCAACAATTTATGCCCGTGGCAAGCCGGCGATCTTAAGACCATGGCCGAGGCGGGACATGAAATCCGGAGTGAAGGCCCAGGCCTGTCTCGCCTCCGCAACCGTCAGATCGGAAATCGTTCCGCATCAACTGACGGCACATCCGACGAGCTTCGCTTCGCGCACCTGTCAACGCGGCGGCGGCGACTGCAATTCTTTCTGCCCAAAAAGATCCTGGATTCCCCTTCACGCCGCTCTGGACCCACAGGACCGCCCGATCGTAGCGCTCGGCAGCAAAGTGAGCACATCCCATGCCGATGAAGCCGAGATGACGCAGCGGCTCGAACGGCGCCAGATGAAGCGCAATTCGCAGTTCACGAATTGCACTCTCGCTGTCGCCAAAATACGCCGACATCCACCCGCGTCGGATCCATGCATAGGCCAACCATGGATCGAGCGCTAACGCCTGTTCGAGCCGCTGATCAGCTTCTTCGAGGCGGTGGAGCAGCACAAGAGCACCACTGCTCAGCGTCATCGTCAAGGCATCGTAAGGGGCGAGATCGTGGGCCTCCTCGGCCAGCTGATAGGCACTCTCTCGATCCGCATCGCAACTCGCGCTGAAGCGGTGGGCCGCGCGCTGCCCCCAGCACCAGGCCGCAACCGCCTTCGGCAACCCGTAGGTCGGAGCCAGCTCTTGCGGACGACTAAGCTCTTCAAGCGCAGCATTGCACTGTTTTGGCGCGACCGCGAAGGCCAAAGGAAGCGCACCCAATGTTAGTCGGATCGCCTCGTCGGTGTCGGGATCAGTGTAGTCCGGCGACCACTGTCTCGTGCGCTGAAGTGTCATCGACGGAGCCTCGCCAAAGGCATTGCGGTATTGGGCCGCGAAACGGCCCAACTGGCTAAAGCCGCTATTGAGTGCAATATCCGTGACTTTGGCGTCGCGACGGGCGGTCAGTAGTTCCTGTCGTGCACGTGCAAGCCGCATCCGGCGGACCCAGCCGAGCGGCGTCGTCCTGAGAAAAACCCTGAAATGCATCTCAAGTGTCCGCGGACGCACGCCCGCGATCTGAGCAAGCAGGTCGAGCTCGATCGGCTCTGATAGATGGCCGCGGAGCCAACCAAGAGCACGGACCAGGTCAGCCGGCAGCGCCGAGTAGGTATCGGGAACCTCCGTGGGCTCACGGCGCATCTTCGAGGTTAAGTAAGGCCTCGGCATCCCCTGACTTCCCTCAGCAAAGAAGAGTCTCAGTCAACTCTCCACCTGCATCATAGTTCATTCTCTGCGACTATTGAATACCCAATGCGAAATAGGGATAGCGGGCCTCAAGCCGATCGGCGCAGCCTCCGGCTCTCGGGTACGCATGCTGCCGTCTATGACCGATGAGCTGGGAGGCCCACATGAAGAGGCTCTTGAGAAGCATGGCTATCTCGTCGCTGACAGTCGCGGCGCTCCTTAATCAGCCCACGTTGGCTCAAACAATTAAAGCGACGGAAGCCGAAGGCAAGATGTTCGCTGCGGGTGTTGGATACGAGCATTTCATGGGCCGCTGGAGCCGCCTGCTCGCCGTGCCCTTCGTAGCGTTTGCCGGTATCAAGAACGGCGACCGTGTTCTCGACGTGGGTACCGGAACTGGATCGCTCGCAGCTGCAGTAGAATCGGGCATGCCGGCAAGCGAGATTGTTGGTGTCGATCCTTCGGAGGGGTTTATCGCCTACGCACAAAAGCACATCGCGTCTAACCGCACGCATTTTGAAGTCGGCGACGCCCAGGCCCTGAAGTTCAAGGATGCAGCGTTCGACAATACTCTGGCCTTGCTTGTCATGAACTTCATTCACGATCCCAGCAAGGCAATTGCGGAAATGCGCCGCGTGACGCGTCCGCAAGGCGTTGTGAGTGCCTGTGTCTGGGACTACGACGCTGGCATGCAGATGCTCAGGTTTTTCTGGGATGAAGCCGTCGCGCTCGAACCGGCAATCGAGCCAAAGGACGAGCGGCACATGAAATTATCGCATCAAGGTGAGCTGGGCGATCTCTGGCGAAAGGCTGGGCTCATCAATGTCAGGGAACAGCCCCTGATCATCAACCAATCCTATTCTTCGTTCGACGATTATTGGGAGCCCTTTACCAAGGGGGCAGGCCCTGGAGGTGCTTTCGTCGTGTCGCTTTCCGAGGATCGTCGCAAACAACTGGAAGCTCGTATGCGCAAACGCTTACTTGGAGATAGGCAAGATGGTCCATTCACGCTAACAGCGAGAGCTTGGTGCGTGCGGGGGGAAGTTCCTAATTCGTAATAAGGTCCGGATTAGGTCAAACGCGAAACTCCGGGGGTGACCGGCGCAAGTCTGCTTTCGCCGCAAAGGCCGACATCTCTCGTTTTATGAGTACACGCCCTAAAATCTTCGCTCATGGCGGGTCAGTTATCTGGATTCTTTCGCCATCGATTTCGAACATCGGCGCAATCCGCTGCTCAAACTGGAGGGGGTTCTGTGAACTGGGCCAAACCACCTGAGTTTGTCCATTCTTGAACCGAACTACGAAAAAGCGAAGATGCTGCTTGTCATCCATTGCCCCCTGGTGCAGGGCCGACACCTCTTCTAATTCTGGACGCAGCGACGCATCTGTTGAAGCGTCGTTGCGGATACCATCGAGTAATTTCGACACTTTGCTATTTGCGGGAGCTTGCCCGGCCACAGCGACATCCACGCGCTCGATTAATGATCGCAACCGCGAGGCGATCTGGGCCCGCAGTTTGTAGTTATCATTGCTTTTCACCTTTACGCGACCAATCAATTCCTTGATCTGATCTCTACTTTCGTAAAAGTCTACCGCTTCACGCGACATTTCCAGCAGTTGCTCCTGATTTTCCCGGATCTTCCTTTCCTCTTTTTCGATTAAGAGGCCGAACTCCCGCAACTTGGACCGCAGGTAGATTTCATTCGCGTCGTCCTTCAGGGACAAATCAAAGGCTCTGTCACGCTTCCGCTTCAGAATAAGCAGCTGACCGTTGAACGACGCCAGATCTGCTTCGAGTGCAGCTCTCTTTGCAGCACTTTGCTCGGCGCTAAATATTGAACCCAGATCAACCTGTTTGACGAACGCCAGGAAAGCCGCTTCGAAATCGTCATACTTCCAGCGAGTGCGAACGCACTCCGAACCTGTCGGAACGGACATGCAAACAAAGTAGGTGTTGCCCCTCGGAGCTTTGCCCTTGTCTTCGAACAGCATGCGGCTGCCGCAATAGTAGCAGTACACAAGTTTTGCGAAAACATTGCTGAGGTATTTGCCTTTCCTACCGCCGCCAGTCGTCTTGCGGCCCAATCGAGCTGCCTGTGCAGCATAGTACACGTCCGGCTCAACAATCTGGGGAAAGTATCCCGAAATAGGAGCTCCAGCCGTAACGCGGATTCCTTCCTCGTCTCTATGCAGCTGAAATTCTCCAATGACTGCGGCACTTGATATAATTTTATTTACGGATGAGGGCTGCCATCGATTTGACGAGCCGAAGGTTGGCACGCCATCGTCGTTTAGGCGCTTCGCAATGGTATATGCCCCAATACCAACGATGGCCTCCTCGAATATTCTCTGAATGATCGCCACTCGCTTCGGAATTGGCTCAAACTGCTTAGATTTCGTAGAGTATTTGAGCCAAGCTGGGCCGCGAGTGGTCAACTTGGTCGTGGTTATGGCGTCTCTTTTGGCGCCCCAAGCCGCAGTAACGCGCTGGCTCTTTTTGGCAAACTCCTCGGCTGCAGTGCTCATCTCGATGATCGAAATTATAAGCTGCTGAGTGTCGTAGTTCTGCGAGCTGTATTTTTGACCATTCGTTAGAGTGACGACGGTGATGCCGCTGTTGATCAGTTCAAGGATCAGCTGCAGGGCGATACGAGTGGGCTGACGGCTGATGCGATCGAATGCTTCGACGATTAGATAAGAGCCCTCGGGAATATGTCCGGACCGGACAGCCTGGATAAAGCGGCCCAGAGCTCCGTATTCAACGTTAGCACCGCGAAACGCGGAAACGCCTAGATCTCGGAGATCTTCGACCAACTCCAAATTGTTGTCGGCGATATATCTACTCGAGTTCTCAAGCTGCCGCCGCAGGCTGTCGCCCTTTAGCTGGGCGTCGGTGGACATGCGGATGTACGAGTATGCCTTGCGGCGCTTTTGCATGGGGATAGGGGTCATTAGAAACCCTATCAGAGTTGATTTTAATTGTCCACAAAAGCCTGCTCTCCCAATTGCCCGGCAGGTTCTGCGCACCCTTTTCGATCGAGCCGTCCGCGTCGATCACGCCGGGACAGGCGATGCCGATGAAGGGCGCGAGCTTCAGGCCTTCGGTCTCTGCAGAAGCGATCAGATCCTTCAGCATCTTGACCAGCCGCTTCACCGCGCCTTCGCGCGTCGGCTCGTCGTCGGCATGCCGCCACAGCTCGGACATCCACACCTCGGCCTTGGAAAGGTCAGGCGCCTTCTTCCAACGCGTATCCACGACGCCGCAGCGGATGTTGGTGCCGCCGATATCCACGCTGAGGATGCTGTCATGGCCCTCGAAGATCCATGACGGCGCCAGATGCAGCGTGCCGATCAGGCCCGCGTCATCGGGATGAAAACGGATCGGGACCAGATCGACGTCAAAATCCTGCGCTTTAAGGATGATGTCGGTGCGGGCGATGGCGAGTTCGCCGACCCGGCTCTGCCGAAAGCCACCGCCGACCACGATGCGCTCGGTATCGGCCCACGCCTTGGTCTTCAGGAACCGGCCGGTCACATAGGCCAGCTCCTGCGCGAATTCCTCAATCGCGCCGTGCACCAGGGCCGCAGCGCCGATATCGTCGCCGACCAGCGCCTCGTCGAGTTCGGTCTTGGCGATCTCGCCGGCGGATTTTTTACCCAGGGGATCGTCGCCGTTTTTCTTCAGCGGCTTGCGCAAGCCGTCCAGGATCTTGCGGAAGGCCCCCTTGCTGGCGCGGTCGCCGAGAAAGCCTTCATCATCCTTCAGTTCGACGTTGAAACTGTCGACCTCGACCGACGGCAACCGCGTGGCGCCGTGGCGGGCGATGCCCGTGGTCGTTATGGTGTCTTCTGCCATGTAGCCTAAGCCCCTGCCGGATTTCGCTGGCGACAACGGCCGGGGAACCCTTTGGTTTCATGGATACATGCGCAGGCGCCGCTTCGATGGGGCCGAGCCGGCCGAAAATGCGCCAAATCCCTCATTTTGGCCGGTTTTTAGGTCTCTTTGCCTTGAACTCACGGCGATCTGCGGCTATAAGTCCCCGCATCCGGCGCGGGATTTCTCGCGCCGCTTGTTTTTGCGCGAATTCTTGAGGCGCTTGCCCTTGTTCTGTGGGGCTCGCCCTTGGCCGCGCGAAAATCGTACCCATAACGACTGACCAAAAAGCCGACCCGGGCAGCCCTGTTGGGAAGATGTCCGAGGCCGGGATCGAACACGAAGGAAAAAAACGATGTTCGCAGTCATCAAAACCGGCGGCCGGCAATACCGCGTCGTTCCGGATGATGTGCTCGAGATAGGCAAGATCGCCGGCGATGTCGGCACGATCGTGCAGCTTGGTGAAGTTCTGGTGGTCGGCGGTGACACGCCGGTGCTGGGCACGCCGACGGTGGCAGGCGCTTCCGTCGCGGCCGAAGTGCTGGACCACAAGCGCGGCCCCAAGGTGATCGCGTTCAAGAAGCGTCGCCGCAAGAATTCGCGCCGCAAGCGCGGCTATCGCGACGAGATCACGGTGCTTCGCATCACCGAGGTCCTGACCGATAACGCCAAACCTTCGATCGGCCCGCGGCCGAAGAGGGAAAAGGTTGCCGCACCGGCAGCCGAAGGCGACGACGAGGCACCGAAGGCAGCCAGGAAGAAGGCGCCCGCGAAAAAGGCTGCGGCGAAGCCCGCCGCAAAGAAGGCTCCGGCCAAAAAGGGCTGAGCGACAAGAAGTGATGCGCTTCAACGAAAAGTTGAAGCGCGACAAAAAGTGAAATGATTCCGTCAAGGAATTAATCTAAATATTAGCGAAGTCGGAGACGGGCCATGGCTCACAAAAAAGCAGGCGGTTCATCGCGAAACGGACGCGATTCAGCGGGCAAGCGCCTGGGCATCAAGGCCTATGGCGGCGAGCACGTGATTCCCGGCAACATTATCGCGCGCCAGCGCGGCACCACCTGGCATCCCGGCCTTAATGTCGGCATGGGCACCGACCATACTCTCTTTGCCAAAGTCGAAGGTCATGTCGAGTTTCGCGCAAAAGCCAATGGTCGCACTTTCGTATCGGTAGTTCCGATGACAGAGGCGGCCGAATAGACGGTGGACACATCTTAAGTCCGCCGGGTCCTGTTGAACCGGCGGAGTCGAAAAGGACTCCAGGGGAGGCGGGAAACCGGCCTCCCCTTTTTATTTGCGCATTTTCGCAATCAGGAGCCCGACATGTTGCAGGACATCCCGATCAAAACTCCGACGCTACGCGAAGCGAGTAGCTGCGTCCTCGAGACCGAACGGCTGACGTTGCGCCGGCCGACGCTCGCGGACGTAAGAGCGATTGCGCATCTCGCCAACGATCGCCGCATTGCGGAAAACACCCGCCGCCTGCCGCATCCCTATCTGCAGGACCACGCGGTCGAGTTCGTGCGCGCGACGTCCGCCGACAACAGCGAGACCGTGTTCCTGATCGAACAGAACTATTCGCCCGTCGGCATGGTCGGCATCGACCGCAGCGAACCAGGTGCGCCGGAACTCGGCTACTGGCTCGGCGTCGCGCATTGGGGCCAGGGCTTTGGCACCGAAGCCGCGCGCGCGGTGATCGATTTCTTCTTCGAGGAATTCGATGCCGAGCACCTGATCTCAGGCGCCCGCGTCGCCAACCCGGCCTCGCGAAACATCCTGGAGAAATGCGGCTTCCAGTGGAGCGGCGTCGAACTGCACCGCTTCGAGGCGCTGGGATCCTCGACCCCGGTCGACCGCTTCCGCCTGACGCGCGGCGTGTGGTCGTCGCTGAAGAACTGGGCGAGTTCGACGCGGCGATGAGCGGTAGTCCCCTTCCTTATCCTCCCCTGGAGGGGGAGGATCGGCGCGCGTGCAACGCGCGTCGAGGTGGGGTGATGGTCTCTCATCTCGGGCACTGTTGGACACGGAGAGACCGTCACCCCACCCCGTCTCACATTCCGCTGCGCTTCATGTGAGCCGACCCGCCCCCTCCAGGGTCGGGTGGCAGAGATCACGCCGGCGGATTGACCACCGTCTCCTCACGCCCGAGCTTCTGTTCGCGCAGGAAGATATAAAAGCCCGCGCCGATGATGATGACCGCGCCGATCAAAGTCGAGATCGATGGCACGTCGCCCCACACGACGAAGCCGAAGATCACCGCCCACACGATCATCGAATATTGATAGGGCACCACGACGCTGGCCGGCGCGAGCTTCAGCGAACGGTTGATGCATAGCAGCGCGACGACCGAGGTAACCCCCGCCGCGGCAAACATGCCCACACTTGCCAAGGTCGGCGTCACCCAGCCGATCGGCGACAGCAGCGCGCCGAGCAGGAACGTACCGCCGAACTGCGAGGTCGTCAGCACGATATCCGGCGTCGCCCGCAGCGAGCGCGTGATCAGCATCAGGAACGCAAACGACAGGCTGCCGCCGAGCGCAATCATCGCGGGCCAGCTCACGGTCTGCGTGGACGGGCGCAGCGCAATCAGGACGCCGCAGAACCCGATCAGGATCGCGGTCCAGCGTCGCCAGCCGACGTGCTCGCCGAGCACGATGCCCGACAGCGCGGTGACGAAGATCGGCGAGGCCAGATAGTACGTAATGACGTCGGCGAGCGGCAGATAGACGGTGGCGAGGAAGAAGGCCGCGACTTCGAGCGTCGACAGCAATACGCGAATCAGTTGCAGCCACGGCCGTTCGATGCGTTTGAATTCGGCGCGCTGCTTCCAGATGATCGGCAGCAGCACCAGCAATGCCGCGCAGGCGCGCAGCCACATCAATTGCCCGACCGAATAGGTCGCGACCATGAATTTTCCGAGCGCATCGCCGAACGAGAACATGAAGATCGACAGCAGCATCAAGCCGATGCCGGCCAGCCGCGCGGAACGCTCGTCATAGGTCGAAATTTTGGCGAACAGGCTCATGGAGGGACTGCGGCGTTTCTGTTTGTTGTTCTCTGTCATGGCCGGGCTTGTCCCGGCCATCCACGTCGTTTGCAGCACGTTGTAAGGAGGTGGATGCCCGGGACATCTAGCGCGAAGACGCGCTTCGCGCTATCGCCCGGGCATGACGAATTGAGTCAATTGTCGCAGCCCGGCCCCTGCGGTACCGGTAAACCACCCGAAAAGAAACGGCAGGAAACCCGACATGACCGACTTCGACCCCGTACGGCATCGCATGGTCAGCGAACAGCGCTGGTTCGAGGATTTCGTGCTCGGCGAGCGCTTCGTGATCCCGAGCCGGACCCAGACCTCGGCGGTGTTCGCCGCGTTCCAGACCGCGAGCGGCGATACCCATCCGATCCACTACGACGTCGAATATTGCCGCGCCCGCGGCATGCCGGACCTGCTCGCGCATGGTTTTCAGACCCTGGTCCACACCGCCCCGGGCGCCGGGCTGTTTCCCTATATCGTCGAGGAATCGCTGGTCGGATTCCTCGAACAGTCGAGCAAGTTCCTCAAACCCGTCTACGCAGGCGACACCATCTATCCCGCGCTCGAAGTCACCGAATTGGTGCCCGGCCGCAGCACTGGCGTGGTGACGCTGCGCTCGACCGTGTTCAACCAGCGCAAGGAGATCGTGTTGGAAGGAATGCAGAAGTTTCTCATTCGGCGACGACCGGCCTCATAGGAGGCCCCGACTTCCGGTTCGAAACCGCAAAAAGGCCCGAAAATTAAGGCTTTTCGCCAATGTTGGGCGGCTTGAGGGTTGCCGCGACGGCCCCCCTGCCTTACCTAGTGGCCATCATGAAATTCCTTGACGAGGCAAAGGTCTATATCCGCTCCGGCGACGGCGGTAATGGCTGCGTGGCGTTCCGCCGCGAGAAGTACATCGAGTTCGGCGGCCCCTCCGGCGGCAATGGCGGCCGTGGCGGTGACGTCATCGTCGAAGTCGTCGACGGGCTGAATACGCTGATCGACTATCGCTACCAGCAGCACTTCAAGGCGCCGAAGGGCACCAACGGCATGGGCAAGGACCGCCATGGCGCCAACGGCAAATCGATCGTGCTGAAGGTGCCGGTCGGCACGCAAATATTCGACGAGGATCGCGAAACGCTGATCCATGACTTCACCGAGCTCGGCGAAAAATTCGTGCTGGCCGAAGGCGGCAATGGCGGCTTCGGCAACGCGCATTTCAAATCCTCGACCAACCGCACACCGCGCAACGCCAATCCCGGCCAGGAAGGCGAGGAGCGCTGGATCTGGCTGCGGCTGAAACTGATCGCGGACGCCGGCCTGGTCGGCCTGCCCAATGCCGGCAAATCGACCTTCCTCTCCGTCGTCAGCGCGGCCAAGCCGAAGATCGCCGACTATCCCTTTACGACGCTGCATCCGCAGCTCGGCGTCGTGAGCGCGCAGGGCCGCGAATTCGTGCTCGCCGATATTCCCGGCCTGATCGAGGGTGCGCATGAAGGCGCCGGGCTCGGCGACCGGTTTCTCGGCCATGTCGAGCGCTGCCGCGTGCTGCTGCATCTGATCGACGCGACCTGCGAACATGCCGGCAGGGCCTACAAGACGGTGCGAACCGAGCTCGAGGCCTATGAAGGACATCTCGCCGACAAGATCGAGATCGTGGCGCTGAACAAGATCGACGCCGTTGCGCCGGACGAATTGAAGAAGCAGCGCGATCGCCTGAAACGCGCCGCGAAGAAGACGCCGCTGTTGCTTTCGGCCGCGACCGGCGAAGGTGTGCCCGAAGCGCTCAAGGCGCTGGTCGAGGTGATCGGCGAGGCCCCGGTTTCGCTGAAGGCCAAGGGCGGCCAGGCCGAACCGTGGGCGCCGGCGACGCCGCAGGGCTAACGCGAACTTAAGCCTTCTCCCTGACGCGCCACTTCCAAATCAGGGAGCTGGCGCGTATTGCTTCCTGACCACCCGTATTCATTCGACCGCATCCATGAAACGCCCCGCCCTCAAAAACTTTCGCCGCATCGTCGTCAAGGTCGGCTCCTCCCTGCTGATCAACTCCCATGCGGGCGAGGTTCGCTCGGCGTGGCTGTCGGCGCTGGCAGCCGATATCGCCAGGCTGCACGG
Organism: uncultured Alphaproteobacteria bacterium; assembly: GCA_963847045.1. Lineage (GTDB taxonomy): Bacteria > Pseudomonadota > Alphaproteobacteria > Rhizobiales > Xanthobacteraceae > Bradyrhizobium. The sequence continues at coordinate 191,921 of CAWJYQ010000028.1, forward strand.
CGAGGGCCGCGACGTCCTGGTGGTCTCGTCCGGCTCGATCGCGCTCGGCCGCAGCCGTTTGAAATTGCCGCGCGGTCCGCTGAAGCTCGAGGAAAGCCAGGGCGCCGCCGCCGTGGGACAGATCGCGCTGGCGCGGATCTGGTCGGAAGTGCTTGGCGCGCACGGTATCGGCGCCGGACAAATTCTGGTGACGCTGCAGGACACCGAGGAGCGCCGCCGCTACCTCAACGCCCGCTCGACCATCGCGAAATTACTGGAATGGCGCGCGGTGCCTGTGATCAACGAGAACGACACGGTTGCGACCAACGAAATCCGCTATGGCGACAATGACCGCCTCGCCGCACGCGTCGCCACCATGGCGAGCGCCGATCTGCTGATCCTGTTGTCCGATATCGACGGGCTCTACGACGCGCCGCCCGGCGCCAATCCCAACGCAAAACTGATTCCGATTGTCGAATCCGTCACCTCGGAGATCGAGGGCATGGCAGGCGCGGCCGAATCCGAACTGTCGCGCGGCGGCATGTTCACCAAGATCGAGGCGGCGAAGATCGCGACCACGTCAGGCACGCACATGCTGATCGCGTCGGGCAAGATCGAGCATCCGCTGCAGGCCATCGCCGAGGGCGGGCGCTGCACCTGGTTCCTGACGCCGGCCAATCCCGTCACCGCGCGAAAACGCTGGATCGCAGGCTCGCTGGAGCCGAAGGGCACGCTGACCATCGACGCCGGCGCGGTTGCAGCTTTGCGCGCAGGCAAAAGCCTGCTGCCGGCCGGGGTGATCCGGATCGAAGGCCAGTTCGCCCGCGGCGACGCGGTCGTGGTGCGCGGCCCCGACACCCACGAGATCGGGCGCGGCCTCGTCGCCTACGACGCCGAGGATGCTGAGAAGGTCAAGGGCCGCTCCTCGCCGGACGTGATGGCGATCCTCGGCATCTCTGGCCGGGCGGAAATGATCCATCGGGATGATCTGGTGGTGGGCGGGCCTAGATCGACCGATCCCGCATAGACATCACGCCATATCGTCCGCGTCGATATCCTGTCGGCTGTTCATGATTCGAACAATTTCGACGCCATCCGACCGTGCCATATAGAATATGACGTAGTTTCCAACCGGGAAGCTGCGCAACCCCTTCCCTAGCTCCGAACGCTCGCGTCCAACCAACGGCGTTTGTACAAGCATCGCGAATACTTCACCGATGCGATCGAGCAATTTATCGGCAGCCCTGACATTGTCAGCGGCGATGTAGCTCCAGATCGCATCAAGATCTCGATCGACCTGCGCAGGCTTGTGGAACTTACTCGCCACGTGTCCGCGCGGCCAAACGCTGCCGCCCCCGCGTCTTGATGTCCCTGATCAATTCGTCGGGGTCGATCTCTTCCGCAGGCCCGCTATCGAAGCCTTTCTGAATCTCGGCCCGCAACGCTTCGAGCTTGGCCTTGCGCCGCTCTTCGCGCTCTTCAACCAACCGCAGGCCTTCGCGCATGATCTCACTGGCCGTCGAATAGCGGCCGCTCTCGATCAGGCTTTCGATCATCCCTTCGAAGTGTTTGCCGATGCTGTAACTGGTGGCCATGGATCGCTCTCCGAATATCATAAAGTAATATTTAATGATATCGGGCTACAGCCGCAAGCCGAGGCCACCGGATATTGTTATTCTACCACTGGGTCGCTGGCCTGGTCCTAAGCGTCAACCAGCCATGCCGGTTCCGGACCTCGCAAAAGCGGGATTTCCGTGCTAGGATATGGCCTTACCCTAGACCCTGGGACCTCCGATGACCGCGCCGCTCAAGGCAATCGACGGCAACGCCGATCTGCCCGCTTTGATGACCGACCTCGCTACGCAGGCGCGCGCCGCCGCGCGGGTGCTGGCGTTGGCGCCGCCGGAGCAGAAGGATCGGGCGCTGGAAGCCATCGAGCGGGCGATCCGGGCCAACGCGGCAAAGATTCTCGCGGCCAATGCCGAGGATGTCGCCGAGGTGCGCGCCGGCGGAGCGACCTCCGCCTTCATCGATCGGCTAACGCTGACGCCTGCGCGCGTCGAGGCGATGGCCGACGGCGTGGCGACCGTGCGCGGCATTTCGGACCCGGTCGGCACCGTGACCGAGAGCTGGCAGCGGCCGAACGGCATGACCATCGAGCGCGTGCGCGTGCCGCTCGGCGTGATCGGCGTGATCTTCGAGAGCCGTCCCAATGTCGCAGCTGACGCCGGCGTGCTGTGCCTGAAGGCCGGCAATGCCGTGATCCTGCGCGGCGGCTCCGACAGCTTCCGCTCCTGCCGCGCGATCCATGACTGCCTGGTGCAGGGCCTGCGCGAGGCGGGTCTGCCGGAGGCCGCGATCACGCTGGTGCCGACGCGCGACCGTGCGGCGGTCGGGCTGATGCTCGGAGGCCTCAACGGCGGCATCGACGTGATCGTGCCGCGCGGCGGCAAGAGCCTGGTCGCGCGCGTCGAGGCGGAAGCGCGCGTGCCGGTGTTCGCGCATCTCGAAGGCGTCAACCACGTTTATGTCGATCGATCCGCCAATCTGGATATGGCGAAGTCGATCGTGCTGAACGCCAAGATGCGCCGGACCGGCGTCTGCGGTGCGGCCGAAACACTGCTGGTCGATCGCGCGGGCGCCGAGACCAATCTGAAGCCACTCGTCGAGATGCTGATCGAATCCGGCTGCGAGGTGCGCGGCGACGCGACCGTGCAGAAGATCGATGCGCGCGTGAAGCCTGCATCCGACGAGGACTGGGACACCGAATATCTCGACGCCGTCATCGCCGCGCGCGTCGTCGATGGCGTCGATGGCGCAATCACGCATATCCAGAACCACGGGTCGCGCCACACCGACGCGATCGTGGCCGAGGACGCCAAGGCCGCCGAGAAGTTCCTCAGCGAGGTCGATTCGGCGATCGTGCTGCACAACGCATCGACGCAGTTCGCCGATGGCGGCGAGTTCGGCTTCGGCGCGGAGATCGGGATTGCCACCGGCAAATTCCACGCCCGCGGCCCTGTCGGCGCCGAGCAACTGACGAGTTTCAAATATCGCGTTCACGGCACCGGGCAGACGCGGCCGTGAACACAAACCCGTGCATGCTGTGACCCGGCTGATGCAATCGCAATCGGCCGCGCAAGCCGTCCCCTTCCATACCAACGGCATGCGCGTCGGCCTGCTCGGCGGCTCGTTCAATCCGCCGCATGCAGCGCACCGCGCCATCAGCCTGTTTGCAATCAAGCGCCTGAAGCTCGATCGGGTCTGGTGGCTGTTGACGCCGGGCAATCCGCTCAAGGATACCGGCCGGCTGCACGGCCTATCCGAACGCGCCAACGCCGCGCGCGAGGTCGCCGACGATCCGCGCATCGATATCAGCTGTCTCGAAGCTGTCATCGGTGTCAGGTACACTGTCGATACGATCATCCATTTGCGCCGCCGCATGTCCGGCGTTCGTTTCGTCTGGATCATGGGCGCCGACAATCTCGCGCAGTTCCATCGCTGGAAGGACTGGCGGCGCATCGCTTCCGAGGTGCCGATCGCCGTGATCGACCGTCCGCCGCAGAGTTTCCGGGCGCTCGCTGCGCCTGCCGCTCAGGCGCTGGCGCGCTATCGATTGCCCGAGAATCAGGCGGCGCGGCTGGCCGATCAGCGGGCTCCTGCCTGGGTTTTCCTCACCGGCATGAAATTGAACCTGTCGTCTACGGGCCTTCGGAACTCCGACGGGAGCTGGAAGGCAAAGAAGTGACACTTCGTGTCTGAACCGGCACGTGGGGATACTGGAATATTGAAACCATTAACCCCACATGCCTAATATGGTCGGCGGACGTCAGGATTCGGCGTTCGCGATACAGTGAAAGGAATGGTCCCTGGCCACATCTGTATTGTCCAAGTCAGTTTTACCCAAGGCGACTGGTAGCAAGACCAGCAAGACTCCTGGCAAGTCTGCCAAGACCCCGCGTAAAACATCGACGCAAGCTGCGGCCTTGAAGGCGCAACCCGACGCCGACAAGACGCTGAATATGATCCTCTCCCGCCTCGACGATATGAAGGCGGAAGAAACGGTCACCATCGACCTTCGCGGCAAATCCGCCTTTTCCGACTACATGATCGTCACCACGGGACGGGCCAACCGGCACGTCGGCGCGATCGCGGAAAACATCACGAAAGCCCTGAAGGAAAACGGCATCAAGAACATCCATGTCGAGGGCTTGCCCAATTGCGACTGGGTGCTGATCGATTCCGGCGATGTGGTCGTGCACGTGTTCAGGCCCGAGGTGCGCGAATTCTACAATCTCGAAAGGTTG
>CAWJYQ010000029.1:0-90230 GCA_963847045.1 uncultured Alphaproteobacteria bacterium
CAGAACCGGACTTGTCTCAAACCGCGCGTCGCTTCGCGATTCTGGCAAACGCTGCGGCCGGGGACAAGCCACGATCATGGCTGGCAGCCAAGATCGCGGGAGCGTTCTCTTTTGCCCGCCGTTGGTGTTTGGTCGCGACCGGCGGGAGGACGGGCGATGCGGGGATCCCTCGGGGAGAAGATCAACCAGGGCGGCACGGCGGACATTCACGCCTGGGCGCCAGGTCAGGTCGTAAAACTGTTCAAGGAAGGTTTCCCGCCGCGGCTCGGCCAGCAAGAGGCGCGGATGACCCAGGCAGTCTTCGCCGCCGGCGTGCCTGCGCCGGAGGTGTTCGGCGAGGTGACGCTCGACGGACGCTTCGGCATCGTGCTCGGCCGCCTCGACGGACCGACACTGCTGCAGGTCACGCGCAGCGGCGCCGTGACGTTTGCCCAGGCGGGTGCGATCCTTGCGTCCCTCGGCCTGTCCGTTCACAGGATGTCGCCGCCGCCGGAGGCCTTCCATCTGCGCGGCTGGATGGACACCGCCTTCAGGCTCTCGGGCGACATCGTGCCCAAGCACATCGCCTCCGGCATCATCGCGCTGATCGACCGCCTGCAGCAGCCGGGGGACGGGCTGTGCCATGGCGACATCCACCCTGAAAACGTGATCATGACGGCGGACGGTCCGCGGCTGATCGACTGGACCTTTACGATCCGCGCGCCTGCGGCCCTCGATCATGGGTTCACTCACATCAGCCTGACCGAGTTTGCCCTCGACGTCACCGACAATCCGCAGCGGCCGCTTGCGGTCAATGCGGCCGCGCAATCCGAATACGCGCGGCTGTCCGGCAAGCCGGTAGCGGCGCTGAGGCAAGCGATGGAGACCTGGCTGCCGATCGCGATCGTCCGCTACTTCCTGCTTATGGGCGGGCCGACAAGCGAGCGATGGCGGCGGATGATGCAGCGCGCCGAAGCGGCCCTGCGCCCGCAGGACTGAATCCTTCATCGCGCGCGTGGCCGTCGATGCGGCTGCTCAGTGTTGGCTTCGGGTCATTTTCAGACCTCGGGCAGCCTCCAAGCTAGGGTCGGTTCGTCCCTCGACAACGGACATGTCGCGACTGCATCGGCGTGTCGGTTTCGTGCCATTAAGTTCGCGAAGGTCGCCGTTTATGCGGGCACGCGGACGGCAGGAGCATCTAAGTGAGCCTCTCAAGTTCGCGATCCAGACGCCAGACGCCTACCCGACCCGCTCCCCGTGTCTCGACTTCGCCAGCTGCAGTGCAGGAAAAAGTCGCACCGAGGAGTTCACGTGTCGCATTCGAAAGCTGAATTTCGTCGGGCTTGGCCGCATGCTGGATTCGCGAGGCCACGTTGACGGTATCACCCCACAAATCGTAAGCAAAGCGGCTGCGGCCGATCACACCCGCGACTGCCGGGCCCGAATGAATTCCAATCCTCAATTTGAGCGGCGCGCCCGCGAAGGCTTCTGCCTCCATCGTCTCCTTGAGATCAAGCGCGTAGCGGGCGAGCGTCTCGGCGTGGCTGGAAGAGGGTTCGGGCAAACCAGCGGCCGCCATTACGCAGTCGCCGATCGTCTTAATCTTCTCGCAACCGAGCCGCTGCGCGAGTTCGTCCGCGACGGAGAAGAAGCGGTTCAGCATACCTACCGTCGCCTCCGGGCCGGCCTGACGCGCGGCCGCCGTAAATCCGACGATGTCCGCGAAGAGCACGCTAATGCAATTGTATCCATCAGCGATCCGTTCGCCCGACTTAAGTCGTTCAGCCACCGACGCCGGGAGAATGTTCAGGAGGAGCGCCTCTGAACGACGAAATTCGCGCTCCAGCGCCGCTTCGGCTGTGTCAACCAGATGGATTGAATATCGGGTGGTCAGGAAGAGCACACACATCGTCAGTGCTGATGTGGCGTAGAAAAGAGCTTCTGAACTCATCTATCAACATCGGGATGTGGGATGGCCAACGAGGCAAAACCTTGGCCGCGACGAGGAACGCTCCCCAGGCGACCAAGGTCGTGAGCACCGGTAGTACAATCGGACGAGGGCCCAGGAAGATCAGCGAAAAGATCGCGACGAGAATCAAAAACAAATGTGACCCCGATGCGTGTCCAAGCAATAACGTGAAGCTCAGCATTGCCGCTATAAATACGCCAAGAAACCAGACACCGGCGAATGGGCCCGGCCAGCGGTGGAATAAGGGTGTCATGGCCCACAGGGCCGCAGTCGCGAGGTTCACGCCGATAGCGATAGCGTAGGCTCGGGTGTCGAGCACGGAGTAGAGGATGGCGAAGAACAGATCGATAGCGATCCCAACCACTACAATCACGTTCATAATCTTGTTAATGATTTTGCGGCGGCGTGACGCGCGCTCCTCCGCGAAGGGTTCAGGTGTTTTCACAGCTGACGACGGTTCGATTTCGCCGCGGCGTGACATGCGCATGCTCCCCAGCAATGGCGACCAGCTCCAGTCTGCCAACGTGTGCTGAGCCCGACAACCCATTTCTGTCCACATAAAACCGGATCTCGACACGTAGCTCGGTACAAGTGTTGATCCGCGCCGACTTCCGTTGTGGGTCCAGACTGTGTGAAAACCTGACCGATGCTATGATTCCCTTGCTGAATCGCGGGGGGATGATGAAGGGTTTCGTTGAAGGGGCGGATCGCCAGCAGACGACACTGTTACCGGAATGCCTTGATGATTGGGTGGACGGGAGCAATCCTGTTCGTGCGGTCGATGTGTTCGTCGATGCGCTGGAACTGCGCGAGCTGGGGTTCGATGGCGTCACCCCGGCAGCGACCGGCCGGCCGGGATACCATCCGTCGCCGATGCTCAAGCTTTATATCTACGGCTATCTCAACCGGGTCCAATCGAGCCGGCGGCTGGAGCGTGAGGCTGGCCGCAATCTGGAAGTGATGTGGCTGACGGGACGGCTCGTTCCGGATCACAAAACCATCGCCGATTTCCGCAAAGACAACGGCCCGGCCATCAAGAAGGTCTGCGCGCAATTCGTTGCCTTGTGCCGCAAGATGGGTCTGCTGGCGAAAGCGAGCGTCGCGATCGACGGCAGCAAGTTCAAGGCGGTTAACTCGCGCGACAATAACTTCACGAAGGGAAAGATGGCGCGGCGTCTGGCGCAGATCGAGGAGAGCGTTGCGCGCTATCTGAGCCAGCTCGACACCGCCGATCGCCAGACAGCTGCCGGTGAGGCGCCCTCGGAGGAGCTTGTGGCCAGGACCACGCGGCTCAAGGAGAAGCTGATCAAGCTCGAAGAAGAGGTGAAGCGCCTTAAAGCGATCGAGAAAGTGATGCTTGCTGCGCCCGATCAGCAGGTCTCCTTCACCGATCCTGATTCCCGCTCGATGGCGACCAGCGGACGCGGCTCTGGGATGGTCGGCTATAATGTGCAAGCGGCCGTCGATACGACGAACCATCTGATTGTCGCGCATGAGGTGACCAACGTCGGCACCGACAAGTCGCATCTTGCGAACATGGCCAACCAGGCGAAGGCGGCATTGGAGGCAGAAAACCTCGAAGCCTTCGCCGATCGCGGCTACTTCAAAGGCGAGGAGATCCTCGCATGCGATGAGGCTGGCATCACGGTCACGCTGCCAAAACCCCAGACATCGGAGGCGAAGTCGGAAGGCCGCTTCGGCAAGCAGGATTTCCGCTACGTGGCTGAGGAGGACATCTACATTTGTCCTACCGGTGAGAAGCTCACCAACCACTTCACGAACGAGGAAAATGGATTGGTCCTGCACCACTACTGGACCAACGCGTGCCGCACTTGCGCGCTGAAGGCTCAGTGCACGAAGGGACCGCAACGTCGCATCAAGCGGTGGGAGGACGAGTATGTTGTCGATGCTGTGCAGGCGCGCCTGGACAAGAATCCGGACGCGATGCGTACTCGTCGCGAGACAGTCGAGCATCCGTTCGGCACGCTGAAGATGCGGATGGGTGCGACGCACTTTTTGATGAAGACGCTGCCCAAAGTGGCGACTGAGATGGCGTTGCACGTGCTCGCCTACAACCTCACGCGCGTGATGAACATCGTCGGTATTAAACCGTTCCTCGCGGCGATCCGGGCTTGAGGAGCGCGTCATGGTGCCCGCCGTGACACCGTTAAGGTCGCTCAGCACGGCCCGAAGCTGCGCCCGGATTGACTCCAGACCCGATACAGCAAAAATAGGCTCAGCCGATCGCGTCGAGGTCCATCGCGCCCGGCTGCTTGCACCTATTGGGGTACGAAAAACGTTTCCACACGGCTGGGTCAAAAGCGGCAAGGTTCAAAGCAAGCAAATGTTTTCCGGTTTGCGCTCAAAGGCAGACCGCTCCCGTTGGTTTCTAAAACGAAGCAGAAGACCGTCCGAAATCTATGCGGCCATCAGCACGCGGATGTCGTGGTCCTCGTCCAGCTTGGCGATTTGGCGCTGTAGCACGCTGGCTCGTTCGGCTCCAATAACTGGATCGGCCAGGCTATGAAACTTGGCCACGAGGCGCCCGCCTTGGCGGTCCAGATCTCGATCCGGGATCGCCACGTCGAAGGCAGCCTCAGCAGCTTGGCCGCCGCTAGTCTTGATCATGACATGGGCATCTCGGCCTGCACCACGATCGCCGTGCACGATCACCCGTTCGCGAACCATGGCGAGCGTCGCATCAAGGGCGTTCTCATCTGAATAAGTCTGGATCGCGGCGGTATCTTTGCCGCAAGCTGCAAGTGCCGCGGTGTGGCGCAGGCTGAATTTGGTTTCGAGCCCGCTCCGCGGTAAGGCAATGTTGCAAACCGATAAATGTCCCGGCGCGACATGGATGTCGATGCTTGCCACATCAGGGCCGCTAAAAGACAGCTGCCGGCGCAACAGCTTGATCGCCTCGATGCTCGAATGGGTGAGATAGCAGGCTGCGTGATATTTGAAGAGCGTCTCCACGACAAGGCTGCCCGGACGCGGCAATGGCACATCGACCGACGGATCGCTGTCGCTCTGGGTCGCGACGAAGCCCTGCGCCACCTCGAGTACGCCAGGATTGGCAGTGAATCCGCGCGCGGCAAGGCGTGCAGCCAGCACGCCGTTGGCCGCGGCGCGACCGGCGTGGAACGGCTTCGCCATGGTGCCAAACATCGATTTCAGCCCGGCCGCCTGCGTGCCGGCAAGACCAAGCGCAATCGCCATCTGCGCCTCATCGAGATCGAGCAGGAGCCCGGCCGCTGCCGCCGCACCGAACGAGCCGACGGTAGCGGTAGAATGAAAGCCGCGCTCATAGTGCGAGCGCATCACCAATGTGCCGACAAACCCGGCCGCCTCATAGCCCGCGATGAAAGCCCGCAGCACGTCCATTCCCGAGCGGCCTTTCGCTTCGGCGATCGACAGCACCGCCGGCAGTACCGCGGCCGTGGGATGACCGATCAGCGGATGAACGTCGTCGTAGTCGAGCGCATGGGAGGTCGCGCCGTTGATCAATGCAGCATCAACCGGCGAGCAGCGGAGATTGAATCCCACGATCGACGATGATCCTTGCCCAGAGGTCGCTATCTCCTCGCGCAGAATGCGCGCTACTGGCTCGTTAGAGCCTGCGAGCGTTACACCGTACCAATCTAAAACGCACTGTTTAGCCACCGTCAGCGCTGCCCGATCGAGCCCGGCACTACGATAGCCGACGATGTGACGGGCAAGCTTCGCGGTTAGGTTTGGCATTGTCGCTCCCTTGTCCTTTTGTTCGGCTATGGATACGGCACCGTCACTAAGGTCGCGCCGCCTCAATGGTTGAGGGGGCATAAATCCCTCCGCCCCTGGCAGGATTTATCTGTGAACCGGTAGGATTGCCGTTGCCCATCGGTCAATGGATTAAGGGGATTGTGAACTATTTCACATTTGCTGAATAGGTCCGCTGCGGGTCAATCGCTACAGGTCCTTTGCCGCCGAGCCGGGATGCGAAGTCCGCTTTGACCCATTAGGCGATATCGGTTTCGTCGCGTCGCGCGGGCTTCGCCATATCCCTTCGCCGGCAGCGCTTTTGCGCATTTTGCCGCGTTGGCTGGCCGCGGAGCGAGCGCAACCGGTGAAGGTCGCGTCCTGCCAACGAGTATGCTCAAATGAAACTCTCGATGACGATGACCTGACACCGGTCATTCCGCGTTTAAGGTCAGTGCCGCCATCGCGATGCGGATCGAGCTGGGGGCAGGCTAAAGGAGGTGCCCGACATGGAGTTGGGGCGGATCAACTTGAGCGTCGCGGACGCACGCGATCTGGCGGAGGGCGCGCTGCGCGGCATCGGATTTGATGACAATGAAGCGCGCATCGTTGCCGATCACGTCGTCGATGCCGCGTTGTGCGGTTATGAATATTCGGGCCTGGCCAAGATCCTCAACCTGCCGGAGAGCGCGCACTTCAAGCTGCCGCGCCGGCCCATGAAGGTAAAGCGCGAGACCGACGTCTCCATCGCCTTCGACGGCGGCAACAATGTCGGAATGCTATCGCTGTTCTATGCGGCAGAGGCGACAATCAGGAAAGCTGCGACGCATGGAATTGCGCTGGTTTCCGTGACCGACGCCTGGATGAGCGGGCGCAGCGCCTACTATGTCGAGATGATTGCCAATGCCGGCCTCGTTGCGATCCACACAGCGGCCAGTTCGCGGCTGGTGGCTCCGCCCGGCGGCGCCAGGGCGGTGCTCGGCACCAATCCAATTGCGATCGCGATTCCGTCGTCGCGCGAGCCGGTCGTACTCGACATCGGGACCTCGGCCTACATGATGACCGAAGTGCTGCTGCGCGAGCGGCTGGGCGAGCTGCTTCCCGAAGGCGTGGCCATCGGGCCCAACGGCGAGCCGACCAGGGATCCGGCGCTTGCACGCCGCGGCGCATTGCTGCCTTTCGGCGGCTACAAGGGTTTCGGGCTCGCACTGATGGTGCAGGCATTGGGACTGCTCGGCGGATCCGGCGAGGTGCAGGACAGCGAGCCCGGCTACCTGTTCGTCGCCTTTCGGCCGGACCTCCTCGGACCGGAGGATGTTTTCAAGGCGCGGGTGACGCAGCTGATTGAAGAAATCAAGGCAACCCCGCGCCAACCGGGCATCGAGGAGATCCGCATCCCGTCAGAGCGGGCATTTCGCTCTCGCGAAATTGCGCTTCGCGAGGGCCTGACCATCGATCGACTGGTGTTCAATTCGCTCGTCGCTCTGCGCGCGCGGCCGCGATAAGGATACGCGCCGGAAGCTGCCCTCGGATTCTACGCTCAGCGATGACCGTTGTGGCCTGCTCGTACGAGGCGCCCCGGCATCGCGCCGGTATGCTCGCCGCGCTCGAAGATGGGAATGCCCGCCGCAAGCGTTGCTTCATATCCTTCGACCCGTTGCACGAAACGCCGGCCGCCGGCCGGCATGTCGTGCACGAGCTCCGGCTTGTGCAGCCGCAGACGGTCGAAGTCGATGATGTTCACGTCGGCGCGCAGGCCCGGCACCAGCCGGCCGCGATCCGACAGACCGAAGAAGTCGGCGGTTTCGCTCGTTTGCCGCTTGATCAGATGCTCCAGCGGCAGAAGTGGCCCGCGGCGGCGGTCGCGACCCCAATGCGCCAGCATGAAACTCGGCAGGCCTGAATCCACAATCGAGGTGCAGTGCGCACCGCCGTCGCTCAAGCCGAGCAGGCAGGCCGGGTCGTTGAGCATTTCGCGGATCGGTTCGTGGTCGCCTGCCACGTAATTCACCACCGGGAAGTACAGGTACTGATTCTCCTCGATGATGTAGTCGTAGGCCACTTCATCGGGAGTACGCCCCGTACGATCAGCGATCGCCGCAACACTCTTTTCCGGATCCGGCTCGTAATCCGGCGGGTCGCCCATCGTAAAGAACTTGTCCCAGCGGCTGGTGACGAGCTGGCGGAACTGGGCGAGCTTCGCCACCTCGGCCTCGGAAGGCTTCTCGGCGAGGATTTTCCGTCGCAGCTCGCCATCGCGCAGCCGCTTGCGCTGCTCCGCAATGGGAAGGCTTTCGAGCGCCTTGTAGCTCGGCCGCACGGTGAAGGGATTGAGCGCGGTGCCGATGCCCATCATCACGCCGATCGGACGGCCGGCAATCTGCGCCGTGAGCGGCAGTCCCTCGGATCGCGCCGCATGCACCGCTTTCATCAAACGCCGCCAGCGCTCCGGGTCTTCAAAGCGATCGGTGAGCAGGAACCAGACCGGACGACCGGTTTCCTTCGCCTGCTTTCGCATCCAGCGCAGCTCATAGTCCTCGTCGTCGAAGTCGCTGTTCATGCCGAACGCGCCGGTGCCGGTCTCGCCCAGCGCGGAGCCGATACCGAGCAGCTCCAGATCGTCCGCATCACGCGAAGGCACGAGCTCGCCGTCAGGCGTCTTGTGCGAATCCGTTCGCGACGTGGTGAAGCCGAACGCGCCGGCACGCAACGCCTCGATGGTGAGTTGCCGCATCTGCGCAATGTCGTCCGCCGTCGCTTTTTCCCGGCGGATGGCGCGATCCCCCATCACATAGACGCGCATCGGCAAGTGCGCGGCCTGCGCCGCGATGTCGATGACGCGCTCGCGGCGCTCCAGCGCATCCATGAAATCGGGAAAGCTCTCCCACTCCCAGGTAAGTCCCGCGGCCAGCACGGGGTTCGGGATTTCCTCCACCCCTTCCATCAAATCCATCAAGGCCTGGCGATGATGCTTTTTCACCGGTGCGAAACCCACGCCGCAATTTCCGAAAAGGACGGTCGTCACGCCATGCCAGCATGAGGGCGCCAGCAGCGGATCCCACATCGCCTGACCGTCGTAATGCGTGTGCACGTCGACCCAGCCGGGCGTAACCATCAGCCCCGTGGCATCGATTTCGCGCCGGGCAGGTCCCTGCTTGCCGCCGACGGCGGTGATCCGGCCTTCTGCAATGGCAACGTCGCCGCTAAATGCGGCCTTGCCGGTGCCATCCATGATCGTGCCGCCACGAATAACGATGTCGTGCATGCCAACCTCCCGCATGGGATCGCGCCGCCGAGGCCGCCCAGAAACCTGTTTGCGTTCGAGAATATCGGCTGACCGTCGGATGGGGAACTCGTGGATTCAGTATCCCTGCCTTGCAGCGACACTACGCCGGTTTCCACAACACGAGAAGTCGGGCGACTGCTGCAGCGCACTGACGATCGGTCTTGCAGCCCGTTGACGGCGGCGCCCACGATGTTCATCATCTTTAGCCGCGCGGTCGCCTGCTACGTAGTGCGCTAACCCCGTGGAGTGGTAGCCATGATGAAAAACCTCGTAGCCGGACTTGTCCTGGCGGCTTTGATGATCATGGGCGTGCTTGCCTTCGCCCAGAAACATGAAGGGTGCTTGCACGGGCGTTCGCTCAATACCCTCAAGCCCTGCGGCTCAGTCAGCTCTACAGTATAGCGCTGGCCGCGCCGATTTCGACATAATCCACAATCGCCAGTCATTCTGCTTCCGCGCTTACGAATGCAGCCGGAATGACGCTATATGGTCGCATGAGTCTATCAGGCGCAGCCCGAAAGAAAACCTCTGATACCGATGGCGCCGTAACGTCGACGGATCGCCCGTCGCTGCTGCTCGCGTGGTACGACCGGTATCGCCGGAGGCTGCCATGGCGGCCGCCGGCGGGTGAGCGCGCCGACCCATATCGAGTCTGGCTGTCGGAAATCATGCTGCAGCAGACCGGCGTCAAAACCGTCGGGCCCTATTTCGAGAAATTCGTCGCGCGCTGGCCCGATGTCGCCGCGATGGCCTGTGCTTCGCTCGACGATGTCCTGCGCATGTGGGCCGGGCTCGGCTATTATTCGCGCGCGCGCAATTTGTACGCCTGCGCGGTCGCGGTTGCGCGCGACCATGGCGGCGCATTTCCGGACACCGAAGAGGGGCTGCGCGCGCTGCCGGGGATCGGGCCTTACACGGCGGCCGCGATTGCCGCGATCGCGTTCGACCGCCGCACCATGCCGGTCGACGGCAATATCGAGCGCGTGGTGTCGCGGCTGTTCGCGGTGGAAGAGGCGCTGCCGCAGGCAAAGCCGAAGATCCAGCAACTGGCGGCAACCTTGCTTGGCCCGTCTCGCGCCGGTGACAGCGCGCAGGCGCTGATGGACCTCGGCGCTTCCATCTGCACGCCGAAGAAGCCGGCCTGTGCGCTGTGCCCCCTGAGCGAGGATTGCGCGGCGCGCGCGCTAGGCGCCCAGGAGACGTTTCCGCGCAAGGCGCCGAAGAAATCGGGCGAGCTGCGCCGCGGTGCGGCCTTCGTGGTGACACGCGGCGACGAGCTCCTGGTGCGCACCCGGCCGGAAAAAGGCCTGCTCGGCGGCATGACCGAAGTGCCGGGCTCGGAATGGCGCACTGAGCAGGCCGACAAGGCCGCGCTGCAAAAGACACCTGAGCTGAAGGGCGTCACGCGCTGGCACCGCAAGGCGGGTGTCGTCACCCATGTCTTCACGCATTTTCCGCTCGAGCTGGTGGTCTACACGGCGCAAGTGCCGCCCCGCACGCGCGCGCCCGAGGGGATGCGCTGGGTGCCGATCGCAACGCTCGCCGATGAAGCGCTGCCGAATGTCATGCGTAAAGTCGTCGCACATGGGCTCGGGCGCTAGCCTCCTGACACAGGGTTGGCAGCAGCCGTGCGCTACGACGCGAGGGTCCAACGGAGGTTCCCATGATCAAGACCGCGCTCGACCAGATCACCCCGCCGCCGTCGGCGAAATTGCTGGGCTGGCGTCTCCTCGACGCGCGCCCCGCCGACGGCTGGCTCAAGGTCGGCTTCGACGGCAAGGCCGAGTTCCTGAATCCGGCCGGCTTCGTCCAGGGCGGCATCCTGACGGCCATGCTCGACGACACCATGGGCCCGGCGGTGCTGGTGATGACCGAGGGAAAATTCTACACGACGACCATCAGCCTGAACGTGAATTTCCTGGCTTCCGCAAAGCCCGGGCCGATCACGGCGGAAGCCAAAGTGATCCAGGTCGGCAAAACCATTGCCTTCATGGAGGGTAAATTGACGGCCGAGGATGGCACCCTGCTTGCGACCGCAACGACCACCGCGCGGCTCCTGGAAGCCACCCGCGCGTTGCGTTGATTTCTTGCGCTTGATCTTTTGGAAAACCGGTTCCCACTTTTCCGGATCAAGCGCTAGCTCGCGCGGGCCTGCGGAATCTGCACGATCGGCGGCTTGGCGTTGAGCGCCTCGACCTGGAAGCCCGCGACGCGCTTGTAGTTGGCGGCGATGGTCTTCCAGCTCCTGCCGCGACAGCACGTCGGTGACGACGTTAAAGCCATCAGGGGCGCGCTCCTCGACCAGCTGCATCACCTGCTCCGGCCCGTTGCGGCGGTTGAGCATGACGAGATCGCTCGTGGCCGGCCGCCGCTCGGCCTCGTAGGCGGTGAGCGCCGCGTTGGTCGGTCCATGGCCGAGAATTTCGCGCGTGAGCACGCGCGCATCGAGGATCGCCTGCGAGGCGCCGTTGGAGCCGATCGGATACATCGGATGCGCGGCATCGCCGAGCAGTGTCACCTTGCCGAAGGTCCAGCGCTCCAGCGGGTCGCGATCGACCAGCGGATATTCGTAAGCCAGCGGGCAGTTGCGGATCAGGCCGGGCACGTCCAGCCAGTCGAACTTCCAGTTCTCGAACCACGGCAGAAACTCTTCGAGCTTCGCGGTGCGGTTATAATCCTCGCGGCGCCATTGATAGGTCGGCGGCATGTGGCGTTCGGCGATCCAGTTGATCTGGTGCTTGCCCGACGCGTCCGCTTCCTTGGAGATGGGGTAGCAGACGAATTTCAGCACCTCGTGGCCGGCCATGATCATGGTGCGGCCGGAGAGGAACGCATCGCTTGCCGTGATGCCGCGCCAGAGGATGCGGCCGTTCCAGATCGGCGGCCCTTCCTCCGGGTAGAGTTTTTCGCGCACGGCTGAATGAATGCCGTCGCAGGCGATCAGCAGCGCGCCTTCGTAACTTCCGGCCGCCTGGCCGGTCGCCTTGTCGATGAAATCGGCGCGGACGCCATTGGCCGTCTCGGTCCAGCTGGAGAGATGATGGCTGGTGCGGATGTTGTCGCTGCCGAGGCGCATCGTGGCGGCGTCGAGCAGGATCTGCTGCAGCGTGCCGCGGTGGATCGAGAACTGCGGCCATTTGTAGCCGGCCTCCAGCCCGCGCGGCTCGCTCCAGATCGGCTGGCCGTGCTTGGAGAAATAGGCGAGTTCGCGGGTAGCCACGCCCGCGGCGGAGAGCTGGTCCAGGAGGCCAAGCTCGATCAGCTCGCGCACGGCATGCGGCAGCACATTGATGCCGACGCCGAGTGGCTTGAGTTGCGGCACGCTCTCGAACACGCAGACGGGAACGCCGATCTGGTGCAGGCTGAGCGCCAAGGTCAGCCCGCCAATTCCGCCACCCGCGATCAATACCGTCATGGCCCGTCCTCGTTTCCCTGCCATGGTCATGACATGGGAAAGCTGTCGTGGGCAACCGCGAAAGCCACCGGGGTGGACGGCCACGGGAGACGCGGCTAACCTCTCCCAAGCCCCTGGGAGGAATTCACAAATGTACAAGCTCTATTACGCCCCCGCGACCTGCGCGCTCGCCTCGCATATTGCGCTGGAGGAGGCCGGTGCCGACTACAAGGCCGAGCGGCTCGACTTCAAGACCAACCAGCAGCAGAGCCCCGACTATCTCAAGATCAATCCCAAGGGGCGCGTGCCGGCGCTGGTGACCGACAGGGGCATCATCACCGAGACGCCGGCGATCCTGGCCTACATCGCGCAGACCTTCCCGAAGGCGAAACTCGCGCCGATCGACGACGCCTTCGGCTTCGCGCAGGTGCAGTCCTTCAACAATTATCTCTGCGCCACCGTGCATGTCGCGCATGCGCACAAGGGACGCGGCTATCGCTGGGCGACGGATGAATCGTCCTTCGCCGACATGAAGCGCATGGTGCCGAAGAGCATGGGCGCCTGCTTCGATCTGATCGAGAAAGGCATGCTGAAGGGGCCGTGGGTGATGGGCGAGCAGTACACGGTCTGCGATCCCTATCTCTACACCGTCGCGCTCTGGCTCGAGGGCGACGGCGTCGATCTCAAGGCGCTGCCGAGGGTCACCGATCACATCAAGCGCATGTCGGAACGGCCAGCGGTGAAGAAGGTGATGGGCGAGCAGCAAGCCAAGGCGGCCTAGATCTGTAGGGTGGGCAAAGCGAAGCGTGCCCACCAATTCTGGCACCTATAATGAGATGGTGGGCACGGCGCTAACGCGCCTTTGCCCACCCTACATCTTCTTCGCGCGGTCCAGCTCGCGCCCCGTCTCCAGCATCAATCTGCGCAGCCAGATCGAGGCGGGATCCATCTGGGCCCGCGTCGGATAGAACATGTATTGCTCGTCGATCCCGGGATCGAGCGGCGGCGCGATCGTGGCAAGCGAGAGCTGCTTCGACAGCGCCGCGATCAGGCGGCGCGGCAGGAAGGCGACGAGATCGGTGCGCGCGGTGACATGCAGCGCCTCGATATAGCCGGGTACGACGAGGGCGATGTTCCGCTCGATGCCCTTGGCTCGCAGCCATGTGTCGATCAAATCCTCGCTCTGGCCGCGGATCACCACCGCGACATGTCGCGCGTCGAGGAACACGTCGCGCTTTTTCAGCCTGGGTCCTGCGGGATGCCCGCGTCGCACCGCGAGCGCATCGGCGTCGGTGTACAAGAGCTGCCGGTGAAATCCCCTGAAGGCATTGCCGATCGAGATCACCATGTCGATGGTGCGCGCGAATTCCGCGGTGAAGATTGCGGGTCCCCGCCACGGCACCACGTCGATGCGGACGTTCGGCGCCGCCTTCGTGATCTTCTCCATCAGCGGCGGCATCAGGAGCTCGACCGCGAGATCGGGCATCATCAGGCGAAACTGCCGCTCGCTGCTGATGGCATCGAAGGCATCCGGCACGAACAGCGATCGCACCTGATCGAGCGCCTGCGCGAGCGGGGCGCGCAAGCTGAGCGCCCGCGGCGTCAGCTCCATGCGCGAGCCGTTGCGCACCAGGAGCGGATCGCCGATCAGGTCGCGCAGCCGCTGCAGCGCGTGGCTGGCCGCCGGCTGCGACAGGCCGATCCGCATCGCCGCACGGCTGACACTGGCTTCCCGAAGCAGCGCGTCGAGCGCCACCAGCAGATTGAGGTCAAGCGAATTCAAATTCATACGACGAATATATATCATATGGACTATCGATTGGAAGAATGCGCGGCCGCGGCGCCATGATTGGCAACAGCCAATCGATGGAGATGCGCATGAGCACGGAAGCCAACAAGAAACTGGTGCAGCAGGTCTACACGGACTCCGCCAACCGCAGCGGAACGACGTTTGCCGACAACCTCGCCGACGACGCCTGCTGGACCGTGACCGGGCAATATTCCTGGTCGCATCAATTCAGGGGGCGCGACGCCATCATGAACGGGCTGATGGGGCATTTCCGCTCGTTCTTCGCCGAGCGGCCGCGCACCCTGGCCTTCAATTTCATCGCGGAGGGCGACTACGTCGTGGTCGAGGCACGCGGCGACAATGTCACCAGGGCGGGGCTGCGCTACGACAACCAGTATTGCATGGTGTGGCGCATCGAGAATGGCAGGATCAAGGAGATCAAGGAATATTGCGAACTCGACGCTGGTCGAGCGCGTGCTCGGGCCGTTTCCGGAGGAGAGGAAACGGGCAACGGGTTGAGCCCGCCGCCGGCTGATTGCGTGTCACGTGCATGGGCTATAGTGCGTGTCGCCCAACAGGAGGAAACCATGGCCAAGGAAATCTTCAACCCACCAACTATGATGAAGCCGGCCGGCTATTCGCATGTCGCCAAGGTCACCGGCGGCACGCTGGTCTATCTCGCCGGCCAGGTTTCGGCCGATGTGTCCGGTCAACTGGTCGGCGAGGGCAATCTGGAGGCGCAGGCCGAGCAGGTGTTCAAGAATCTCAAGGCCGGCGTGGAAGCGGCCGGCGGCACCATGGCCGATATCATCAAGATGAACGTCTATCTCGTCGCGGAAGTGGGCGCGGATGAGGTGCCGAAATTCCGCGCCGTCCGCGACCGCTATGTCAATGTCGACAAGCCGCCGGCCTCGACGCTGGTCGTGGTGACCCGGCTGGCGCGCCCGGGATGGCTGATCGAGATCGAGGCGGTGGCCGCGATCGGCTGACCAAACGAAAACGGCGCCCGGAAGGGCGCCGTTTTGCCGTGGGCGTGGAAAATCAAGCCGCCTTGGTCTTGAGGTGGCCGAACATGAAGTTGCGCGCCTCGTCGTCCATTTCGGCCTTGAAGGTGAACTTGTCCTTCAGCGCGATCGCGCGCGCCGCCGCGGGGCGCGCCGAGACCTCGTCGACCAGCCGCTTCACGTTCTTGTATTTGGCGGCTCCCTCTTCGCCGAGCACGAAGGATCCGAGCCGCGCCCATCCCCAGAACGCCATGTCGACAATGGTGTAGGTGTCGCCGACCATATACTTGCTCTTGGCGAGGTGATCGTCGAGAATCCTGTAGTGGCGATGCGCCTCATAGAGATAGCGGTTGAGCGCGTATTCGAGGTCCTTTGGCGCGGCGGTCTTGAAGTGCACCGCCTGTCCCGAATAGGGGCCGAGCCCGGTCGCGATGAACATCAGCCAGGACAGCATGGAGGCACGGCTCTGCGGGTTGTTCGGCGGCATGAACTTGCCGGTCTTTTCGCCGAGATAGAGCAGGATCGCATTAGAGTCGAACACGAACACGCCGTCATCGTCGATCGCCGGCACCTTGGCGTTCGGATTCACTTTAAGGAATTCCGGCTTGAACTGCTCGCCCTTGCGGGTGTCGACCGGCACGAGCTCGACGGGAAGGCCGGTCTCTTCGAGGAACAGCGCGACCTTGTTGGGGTTCGGCGCACCGTTGAAGTAGAATTTGAGCATGAAGTCCTCCGTTGTCGTTGACCCAGCAAAATTGACATGCTGCGGTGTGCGTTGCATGCATGTGCATGTTTTTCGAAAATTGCAAGCGACGAGTTTGTGACCCTCGTCATTCCGGGGCGCGCGCAGCGCGAGCCCGGAATCCATAACCACCATCGGGAGTATGGATTCCGCGCCCCCGCCTTTCGGCGTGTCCCGGAATGACGAAGGATAGATTGGTGTAAGACCCTCAGCCCGCCGCCATGGCGGAACGGATCTCGGCGCGCAGTTCGTCGATCAGCCTCAAGCCGCCCTTGGTCTCGACGTGCCAGAAGGTCCAGCCGTTGCAGGCTTCCGAACCCTGTGCCACCGCGCCCATGCGGTGGATCGAGCCGACCTTGTCGCCGAGCATGATGGCGCCGTCGGCCCGCACCAGCGCGCCGTGGCGCTTCTTGGCGTCGACCAGTTTTGTGCCCGGCAGGATCATGCCGCGCTCGATCAGCTCGGAGAAGGCGACGCGCGGCGCCTCGCGCGCGGTCATGAAGGGCGCGAGCGTTGCTTCCGGCAGTGGCTCGATCACGGCAATGCGTGCTTTTGCCGCCTTGGCATATTCTTCATCGCGCTCGAAGCCGATGTAGCGGCGGCCGAGGCGCTTTGCCACCGCGCCGGTGGTGCCGGTGCCGTTGAAGGGATCGATCACGAGATCGCCGGGCTTGGACGACGACAGCAGCACGCGCGCGAGCAAGCCTTCCGGCTTCTGCGTCGGATGCACTTTCTTGCCATCCTTGCCCTTCAGCCGTTCCTCGCCGGTGCAGAGCGGGATCAGCCAGTCGGAGCGCGCCTGCACGTCTTCGTTGGCAGCCTTCAGCGCTTCATAGTTGAAGGTATAGCCCTTGGCCTTCTCGTCGCGCGCGGCCCAGATCATGGTCTCGTGCGCATTGGTGAAGCGGCGGCCGCGGAAGTTCGGCATCGGATTGGACTTGCGCCAGACGATGTCGTTGAGAACCCAGAAGCCGAGGTCCTGCATGACCGCGCCGACGCGGAAGATGTTGTGGTAGGAGCCGATCACCCACAACGTCGCCGACGGTTTCATGACGCGGCGGCAGGCGAGCAGCCAGGCGCGGGTGAAATCGTCATAGGCGGCGAAGGAGGTAAACTTGTCCCAGTCGTCGTTGACGGCATCGACATGGGATTCGTCGGGACGCTTGAGCTCGCCCTTGAGCTGCAGATTGTAGGGCGGATCGGCGAACACCAGATCGACGGAGGAAGCCGGAAGCTTCGACATCTCGGCGACGCAATCGCCGACAATGATGTGGTGATCTGCCGGGGACTCAAAATTTGTGCGGGGCGTCCTTGCAGACGCCCCGCGACGCGACACAACCATGACTCAAGAACTCTGACTCAGGCGACGCTGTCGGCGACGCGGGACCAACAAACCGACTGGCGCTACATTGACGCGCTTGGGTAAACAGCGGGTTATCGCGCGCGCCGAAGTTGGAACGTTTTGCCTGCTAGGCAATTTTTGCCGGGCAGGCTATTGATTAATGGAATGCAAATTTTAGTTCTGGTGCCGGTGCCATCAGCGACGTGCGAAAACATGAATGAGACGCGAAAGCGCGAATAAGCAGCGCGAAAGCGCGAGCAAATAGAGGAAGATCGCCATGCGTTACGATGATTTCCGCCGCAGCGACGACATCGAAGACCGTCGCGACGACAGCGGGATGGGCGGTGGCGGCGGCATCGGCTTGCCGATCGGCGGCGGCGGCCTCGGCATCGGCACCCTCATCGTGCTCGGCCTCGTCTCCTACGCCTTCGGCATCGATCCGCGCATCCTGATTGGCGGCGCCGAAATCCTCACCGGCGGCAACCAGAGTTCGACCTATCAGACCGATCGTCCCTCCGGGCAGCGCAAGACCGGCGCGCCATCGGACGAAATGGGCAGCATGATTGCCGGAATCCTGGGCGAGATCGACGACCGCTGGAGCGAGCAGTTCTCGGCCAGCGGAAAGTCCTATACGGGTCCGAAGGTCGTGCTGTTCCGCAACGCCACCAATGGCGGGCGCTGCGGCATGGCCAAGTCGGCGATGGGGCCGTTCTATTGTCCGCCGGACCAGAAGATCTATCTCGATACCGCCTTCTTCCGCGAGGTCGAGAACCGTTTCCACGGCTGCTCCGGCAATGCGTGCAAATACACGGCCGCCTATATCATTGCGCATGAGGCCGGCCATCACGTGCAAAACGTGCTGGGTATCATTCCCAAGGTGACCCAGCTGCAGCAGGCGGCCGGCAGCAAGGCGGAAGCCAACGCGCTGCAGGTGAAGGTCGAGTTGCAGGCGGATTGCCTTTCCGGCATGTGGACCAACCTCGAGCAGAAGAAGCGGCCGAACTTCCTCGAATCCGGCGACATCGACGCCGCACTGACGACGGCGTCCGCCATCGGCGACGACACGCTGCAGCGGCAGGCGACGGGCCGCGTGGTGCCGGACTCCTTCACCCACGGCTCGGCCGCGCAGCGCAAGGAATGGTTCATGAGGGGCTATCAGCAGGGCACGATTTCAGCCTGCAACACCTTTGCGCCCGGCGCGGTGCGATAGTGCCGATACGCGAGAAAGGATCTATCCCCTCATCCTGTGGAGCCGCGAAGCGGCGTCTCGAAGGATGTGGCCACGGTCGGGCCTCATGGTTCGAGACGGCGCTTAATGCGCCTCCTCACCATGAGGGCTTGGAGTAGGATTGAGACGATGTCGTCGATCGACCAGACAAAACCATTCGTCCCGCTCAACATCGCGGTGCTGACGATTTCGGACACGCGCTCGCTCGCCGATGACAAATCCGGCACGACGCTGGCGGACCGGCTCACCGCGGCCGGCCACAAGCTCGCCGCGCGCGAGATCGTCACCGACGATGTCGAGGCGATCCGCGGCGTGATCCGGAAATGGATCGCCGATCAGGGCGTCGACGTCATCATCACCACGGGCGGCACCGGCTTTACCGGCCGCGACGTCACGCCGGAAGCGATCGAGCCGCTGTTCGAAAAGCGCATGGATGGCTTCTCCATCGCCTTTCACATGCTGAGCCACGCCAAGATCGGCGCCTCGACGGTGCAGAGCCGCGCCACCGCTGGCGTAGCCGGTGCAACCTTCATCTTCTGCCTGCCGGGTTCGCCCGGCGCCTGCCGCGACGGCTGGGACGGCATCCTCGCCGCCCAGCTCGATTACCGCACGCGGCCCTGCAATTTCGTCGAGATCATGCCGCGGCTCGACGAGCATCTGCGCCGGCCGAAGGCGAAAGGCGCGTCGGCGTAGCTCGTCATCCTGTTCGTCATTCCGGGGCGCGCGTAGCGCGAGCCCGGAATCCATACTCACGATGGTGGTTATGGATTCCGGGCCTGGCCCTTCGGGCCATCCCGGAATGACGAGGGAGAGAGTTGAACTCGCCGCGACCGGCCGGCGCGTTACATCTGATTTGCCCGACGTGTCCAGCGCCGCAACGAAAAATATTCTGCTTTTCAGAAATCAAATTCCGTGTATGGTTCGCCCATCCTCGCCCGATCAAGAGGGGCGTTTCGCGATCGTCACGAACGTTGGGCGGGGATGCGATGGACGCGGATGGCGCTCCTGACGAAGGCGCTTGAGGCGGACGGCGAAGTCGTGTGGTCCTGACACCCCGATGCTGGTGTCAAGTTCGCGCTCATGAGCGCGGGCGACGGCGGCAAGAAAGCCGGTCGCCGGGGAGAGCACGGAGTAAGCCGTAAACCATTGCGCGGGGAGTGCCGGGTGATTCCGGTGTGACCTGACTAACGCGTGTGCGTTCTTCCACTACTATTGCGCACGCGGCTATCGGGCGCATCGGGCGCCCGGCATTCCCTGCGCCCTCTGATTGGAGAGGGCGGGAATTCAAGAGCAAGCCTCGGGCAGGGCATGTCGCGAGAACGCGAGTGGTTGTCTCGTCATTGCGAGCCAACGGGTCCGCGCGAAGCGCGGCCCGATGACAGGCTCCGCGAAGCAATCCATATCGCCACGCGCCGATAGATGGATTGCTTCGTCGCTCTCGCTCCTCGCAATGACGGTTGGAGCTGTTTGAAATTCGTATATGAAACGCTCGCGGCTCACGCGCTTACAAATCCAGCTCCCACGTCTCGCCGACGAGGTCGACGCCAAAGCTGTGGTGCTTCTCTTCCGCCACGCGGCGGAAGCCCGCGCTTTGATAGATGCCGCGCGCGGCCAGCAAAATGCTCTGGGTCCAGAGCGTCATCTTCCTGTAGCCTTTCTCGCGGGCGGAGCGGACGCATTGTTCGACCAGCGCGCGGCCGACGCCCAGCCCGCGCGCCTGTCTCTCCACCAACAGCAGCCGGAGTTTCGCGACCTCGTCCGTGCCCTTGACCAGGAAGACCGAGCCGACCGGCTCGCCACCCACTTCCGCGATCCAGCAATGCTCGCGCGCCGCATCATAGTTCTTGATGAACTGCGCGCAGATCTCGGCGACCAGCGCCTCGTAGCTGATGTCCCAGCCATATTCCTCGGCATAAGCGACGGCCTGTCGCGAGATCACCCAGCCCATGTCGCCGACGCGGTAACTGCGCAGCAGGAAGGAGCTGCGCTCACCCGGGCGCGGCTCCAGCAGGTCCTCGATGGTGGCCATCGCGCCGGTCAGCCGCCTTGCGTCGCCGGGCGACAGCACCGCCAGCATCGCGGCTACCTCGTTCTGCGAGCCCAGGTTCAGCTTGGCGAAGACCTGGCGCCCCTTGGCGGTGAGGCTGAGGCGAACTTGCCGACGGTCGGCGGGAAGCGGCTTTCGGGTAATCAGCCCGTTGTCGTCGAAATTCTGGACGATGCGGCTGAGATAACCGGGATCGAGGCCAAGCTCGATCCCGATTTCTTTCGCCGTGAGGTCGTCGCGATGGGCGAGCTCGTAAAGCACCCGCGCCTCGCTCAGCGAGAACGGGCTCTTTCCGAGATGCTGGTCGAGCACGCCGAGCTTGCGGGTGTAGAAGCGATTGAAGGCACGAACCGCCGCGATCTGGCCGTCGGAGTCAGCGAAAGACATGAGCGCACCTCGATATTTGCCATTGTCAAATAATTATTTGACCTTGGCAAGTATCTTGGGCGCTTCACACCATCACGATCCGGCTGCGCAGTAGCGTGCGGGAGGAACGGCCGAGCTGCCGCAGCAGCCTCGCTTCCGAGCGGCGCGCATCCGGTTCATAGCCGCCGAGCCGGTCGTAATGGTCGCGCGCGATCAGGAGCCCTTGGTCGGAGAGGGGGCCTGCGATGGTGCGCGCAATGAACTTGAAGCGGTCGCGCAGGCCGGTGTCGGCATAGGGCGAGCGCGCGTAGCAGAAGACGCCGGCGCGCTGGCGGCCACTTGCCGCCACGCCCTGGATGAACTGGGTGGTCTCCTCGATCCAGCCGGTGTCGAGCACGGCGCCCGGGCGCAGGAACATCAGCCAGGGCGAGCGCGCCTGCAGCGCGCCGGCTGCCATCGCCGCCGCGCGCGTGCCCTGGAAGCGCAGGAAGCGGCAGCCCGCGACGTCGGCGACGCGTTCGATCACGCCATTGCCGGAACGGTCGACCAGCAGCACCTCGCGGATGATCCCGGCCGCGGCTCCCGGCACCAGCGCCGCCAGCGTCGCGACGGCAGGCTGCTCGACGCCTTCGGTGGGGATGATCACGCTCAGCATGGACAAGGCTTCGTTGGCTCACGCAGGAGAAAACGATGCACTGTTATCAGCTTGTCATACTCAAAACAGCCCGGCGAGTGCCGTTTTTTTCGGCAAGTCGGGGTAAGTTTAACGGTCCAGACCCTGCCCGCGTCAGGGCCGGTCAGGAAGGGGCCGGATAAAGCTGCAGGGATTTCGCCGGGACGGCATCGGTCGCACGGCTCTTCCAGCCCGCGACCTCGGCGAGTTCCGCGTCCGGCCGCGTCACGACGGTATCGAGGCGGCCGAGATAGAGCTTGCCGCTGTCGCCGTCGATGGTGATCCAGTCTCCTTCGGAGATCACCGCTTCACCCAGCCGCGCCTGGCCGGCGGCGAAGCCAACCGCCATGGCGCTGCAGCCCACGACGCAGGGCTTGCCCATCTGGCGTGCGACGAGCGCGGCATGGGCGGTCCGGGCGCCGACGGCGGTCACGATGCCGGCAGCGGCCGCAAAGCCGGCGACATCCTCGGTCGAGGTGTCGGGACGCATCAGGATCGCCGGCTCGCCGGCGGCCGAGAAGCGCGTGGCGCTGGCGGAAGCGAATGCGGCCCGTCCGGCCGCAATCCCGCCCGAGGCGCCGATCCCGGTGACGATCGGCTCGGACGCGCAGGCCAGCGAAATCTCGACCAGCGAGCCGAGGTCGATGTCGGCGAGCCGCTCCAGCGCCTGCTCGCGACTGATCTGGCCTTCATGCACGAGATCGATCGCGATCCTGAGCGCCGCGCGCGGCGTGCGCTTGGCCGAGCGCGTCTGCAGGATCCACAATTTGCCGTCCTCGACGGTGAACTCGACGTCCTGCACATCGCCAAACTCCCGCTCCAGCCGTTTCAGCACCGCGCCGAGCTCGGCCGAAAGGGTCGGCAGCGAGCGCAGGATGATCTCTTCGGTGTCGGGCGTGCGGCGGCCGGAGACCACGTCTTCGCCCTGCGCGTCCAGCACGAGGTCGATCATCGGCCGCGCCGCGCCGGTCGAAGGGTCGCGGGAAAACGCCACGCCGGCGCCGGAGGAAAGTCCGCCATTGCCGAACACCATGGCCTGTACCGTGACGGCCGTGCCCTTCAGTCCGTCAAGCTTCTGCAGGCGGCGATAGGTTTGCGCCCGCTCGCTCATCCAGGAACGATAGACCGCGCGCGCGGCTGCTTCGAGTTGCAGGTTTGCATCTTCGAGCCAGGCGTCGTCGCCGCCCTCGACCAGCGTCCGTTCGTCGGCGGCCAGTCGCTCGATCGCCTCGCTGTCGAGTTCGCGATCGCTCAAAACCCCTTCGCTCGCGGTCAATTCTTTAAGGCGCGCCGCCAGCGGGCCGATGTCGAAGCCAAGCACCGTCTCGGCGAAACTTTCCAGAAAGCGCCGGCGGCAATCCCACGCAAGCCGTGGCCGGCCGGTCATCCGGATCAAGCCCTGCACGGCGGCCGACGTGCAGCCGACATTGAGGACCGTGTCCAGCATGCCCGGCATGGATCGGGCCGCGCCGGAGCGCACCGACACCAAGAGCGGATGCCGCCGGTCGCCGAAACGCCTGCCGGTCGCATTCTCCAGGAACTCGATGCCTTGCTTCAACCCTTCGCAGAGGTGGCGCTCCGCCTGCGGGTTGCCGTCGATGATGTCCGCGCACAGTTCGACCGGCAGCACGAAGGCGGGCGGCACCGGCAGGCCGAGCGCCGCCATCTGCGCCAGATTTGCCGCCTTGGCGCCGATGGTTTCCGCGGAATGCTGTTCGGTCGATACGCCGCCGATACGTATGATGGGCATTTGAAAATCCTCTACGCCGACAGGTCGGCCATGATGTGCCGCCGCAACAGATGTCCAAAGCCGGCGAGCCGGTCGGTGGCGCGTTCGACGGCGCGGGCAAGATCGAGCACGGCAAGCGAAGTGGCCACGTCGAAGCCGCCCGCCAGCACCAGCGCGGTGATCGCACGTTCCTCGGTGTCGGCGGCGTGTTCGGCGTCGATCAGTTTCACCACCGCGGCCAGCGCATCCTCGGAATCGGCGCGGCGCCGTTCCGGGACTTCGACCGCGGCGGCGAGGCCGGAGGCTGCGGCTTCCGTTGCCCTGGTTGCGATCTCGCAGAGCCCGGCGAGCGCGGACGCAAGCGTCGCGTTGATCCCTACCGGCACCAGCGAAGCGATAAAGGCGGCCTGCTCCAGCTCGTCGACGGTTTCCTCGGCGCGATCGATCAGTTGTTCGATGACCGGCTTCGCATTGAGCCGGGATATCTCCTTGCGCGCCTCGATCGCGATGTGGTCGGCTTTCTGCTCGATGTGGCTCGCGCGGGCAGTCATTCTCTTGCCGTCCGTCGGCCGGCCGGAGCGGATCGCTTCGACATGCCGGGAGGTTTCGACGGCAATGTCGTGCGCCAGGCCGATCTGGCGCACCACGATGGCGAGCAGGGTGCTGTCGACGCGCTCCAGATGCCGCGCCAGGTCCGCTTCGATCTGGTCGCGCACCAGCCGGACCGATTGGCCGCTCTTCAGCGCCTCGGTCGAATTGCGCAGCGCCGATTTGACGAGCTCGATCGTGGCGGTGCGCCCCAGCGCGTCGTCGAGCCGCTCGCCGAAACCGATGCGCGTGGGGGCCACGTTGCGAACCGCGGCGCCCAGGAGTTCGCCGCCGCCAAGCTCAAGGAAGCCGCGGTGGCCGACCTTGTGTCGCGCCGCCCATTCCAGGATGTGCACTGCGTCGTCCTTGGCTACCCAGTTGCGCAGCAATTTGCGCGCCTTGTTCCAGTCGATCAGGAACACCAGCGAGCAGCCGAGCGCGGCAAGGAAGGCGTTGCGTTGCTCTGCGCTTTCCGACTGGAACTGCCCGGTCACGAGAAAGAAGGCGTTCTCCTCGCCAAGCCCGGATGCCGCATGACGGTCCAGTCCACTCCAATGCATCTGGAATTTGTGGAAGAAGGCGATGAAGAATTTTGCGCGCGCCAGATGCACGTCGCTATAGGTGACAGTCACCCCATGCTCATCGACGGCGACCACCAGGACATGCGCGTCGGTCGTGCCGATGTCGTTCTGGATCAAGAGCCGGCCGCCCGAGCGCATGGCCATGGTGTCGAGCCCGGGATGGTTGAACTTCAAGGCGCGCGTGTCGTTCACGCCGCGCATGAAGCTTTCGACCGTCGCACGGTCTTCAGGCCGCAGGCCGAAGACATGCGCACCTGCCACGGTTTCTTCCGCGCAGACGGCAGCCAGCCGGTTGAGCGCCTTGTGCAGGTCCATCACCAGCCGATGCAGGCTGTCGGGCCCTTCATCGGTGACACTGGTCAGCCGCGCGATACGGGCAACCTCGATGTCGCCTGCAGCCTCCAGCAGACCCGCATTGCGGATCGTGGCGAGCCTCGCGGAAGCCGCGTCGCCTTCGCTTTTGTTGCCGGCGCCGACCGAGCGGATCATTTCCGCCGCATCATCGGCGATGTCGCGGATCAGCTGCGCCAGGTTTGGCGCGGCGATGCGGCCGTCGCCCGCGACATGCGCATCGCGGATCAGATCGGCGAGCGGTGTCGACGCAAGTCCCGCAGCGCGGCTCTCGGCTGCAAGTTCCGTGACCGGGCGCTCTGGTTCGCGCGCATGCCGCGCGGCAGCCTGCAACGCGCTCATGCGTACCTTGATCCGGTCATTGGCCGCCAGTCCCGTCGCGACCAGCGACGGCAGCAGAATGTCGGCTTCGCCCAGTTCTCTGATGATTTGCGATTTCATGCTTTGCCATCCCGATTGGATGGCCAAGCATATGCACCACCTGCGCGATCGATTCCTTGAGCCAGATCATTCATAAAACTGTCGTGGAGCGAGGCAGGCGGTGCGCGACCAGTCGCTTGCAGTCGTTCACCATGGGGATCGATTGTTCTTGATTTGTTCTCATGGCGTGCTATCTAGAAATCATGAGTTCGAGCATCCTCTCATGCCCTCAAGCACCCGCCGGTCACGGCGCCCTCCGAACCGGCGGGTGCGCCTGCGCCTTTCCCTGAACTTGGGGTCGCAATCGACCGCGAACGGCGGCGCGGGCGCGGCGCGCAGTCCAATGCCAGCGGCCGCTACGAGGCGGAGGCGCGCGTTGCCTTTGACGATGGCTGGCAGACCCTGGACGACCTGCCGGCGTTCAAGACCACGGTCGAGATCGACACCGCGCGAAAGGTGATCACGCGCAACGATTCCCCCGACATCGGCTTCGACCGTTCGATCAATCCCTATCGCGGCTGCGAGCATGGCTGCGTCTATTGCTTCGCGCGGCCGACGCATGCCTATCTCGGCCTGTCGCCGGGGCTTGATTTCGAATCCCGTCTCTATGCCAAGCCCGACGCGCCGGCGATGCTGGCCAAGGAACTGGCGGCGTCGGACTACGAGCCGCGCATGATCGCGATCGGCACCAACACCGATCCCTATCAGCCGATCGAGCGCGAGCGCAAAATCATGCGCGGCATTCTGGAAGTGCTGGAGCGTGCCGGCCATCCCGTCGGCATCGTCACCAAGTCGGCGCTGGTCGCGCGCGACATCGATATCCTCTCGCGGATGGCCAAGCGCAATCTTGCCAAGGTCGCGATTTCGGTGACCACGCTCGATCCGAAACTCGCGCGCACCATGGAGCCGCGGGCGCCGACGCCGTCGAAGCGGCTGGAGGCGCTGAAAGCGTTGTCAGAGGCGGGCATTCCGACCACCGTGATGGTGGCGCCGGTGATCCCGGCGCTGAACGACAGCGAGATCGAGCGCATCCTCGATGCGGCCGCGCATGCCGGCGTCAAGGAGGCGAGCTACGTGCTGCTGCGGCTGCCGCTGGAAGTGCGCGACCTCTTCCGCGAATGGCTGATGGCGAATTATCCCGACCGCTACCGCCACGTCTTCACCCTGATCCGCGACATGCGCGGCGGGCGCGACTACGATTCCCAATGGGGTACACGCATGAAGGGGACGGGGCCGATGGCCTGGATGATCGGGCGGCGGTTCGAAATCGCCTGCGAGAAACTCGGGCTCAACAAGCGCCGCTCGAAATTGACCACCGATCATTTCGTGAAGCCGAAGGGCAGCGGGCAGCAGCTGAGTTTGTTCTGAGAAGTTTGGAGTAGGGGACGTGTCATGAGTAAAAACCCGCCGCCACCGGTTCCGCGATTTACCGTCGTTACGCTTGGCGTCACCGACATGCGCAAGAGCATCGCCTTCTATGAAGCGCTGGGCTTTGCGCGGAAGTTTCGCGTCACCGGCGAGGCGGTTGCGTTCTTCGATACCGGTGCGACAGTGATCGGGCTGTTCCCGTGGGATCAGCTCGCGCAGGACGTGACGCTGCCTGATATGCCGCGGCCGCAGGCTTTTCGCGGCATGACGCTGGCCTGGAATTGCAATTCCGGCAAAGAAGTCGATGCGGTGCTCGATTTCGCGGTCTCGAAGGGCGCGGAACTCTTGAAGCCGGCGCACAAGACCGATTATGGCGGCTATTCCGGATATTTTGCCGATCCCGACGGCCATCCGTGGGAGGTCGTGGTCGCGCCCAATATCGAGGTGGGCGACGACCGCCGCGTGCATCTGCCGGATTAAATTGGGTGCGACGTGATCGGCCGCTGTTGAGAGCGGTGAAAGCCGTGCGGTGGGCCGAAGTTCCTGGTTGCGCCGTGCGCGCGGCCTGCGCACCATCCCGACATGATTCGGGACAAGTCCAAAAAGCAAGCTAGGCTGCCGAACGGCGTGATCGCGTTGTCGCCGCCGAACTTTCGGCGCGAGCGCGCGCTGCTCAAGCGCGGCATCTGGCCGGTCGCGGGCTGCGACGAAGCCGGCCGCGGCCCGCTCGCGGGTCCGGTCGTTGCGGCGGCGGTGGTGCTCGATCCCGACCGCATCCCGAAGGGCATCGACGATTCCAAGCGGCTCACTCCGGAAAAGCGCGAAGAGCTGTTCGAAAAGATCTGCGCGACCTCGGCCTTTGCCGTCGCCTTCGCGTCACCCACACGGATCGACCGCGACAATATATTGCGCGCTTCGCTCTGGGCGCTGGCGCGCGCGGTGCAGGCGCTGCCGGTGATGCCGAAACACGTCTTTGTCGACGGCCGCGACCGTCTCGCGCTGCCGTGCGAATGCGACGCGGTGATCGGCGGCGACGGCATGGTGGTGTCGATCGCTGCCGCGTCCATCATCGCCAAGGTGACGCGCGACCGTTTGATGAGCGCGCTCGCGCAGGACTGCCCGGGTTACGGCTTCGAGCAGCACAAGGGTTATGCCGTCCCCGAGCATCTCGAGGCGCTGGACCGGCTCGGTCCCTCCGCGCATCACCGCAGCTTCTTCGCCCCCGTCATCGCAGCGCGCGAAAAGCACCAGCCGTGGACGGTCAAGCGCGAAGCCGACCTTTTTGCGGTCGATACCTCCATCGAGGCCGAAATTTCCGCCGCCGGCTAAGTTCAGTTGCCTCAGGCGCGCGCGCGCTTTATCAAACAAGCGGGGATCGATGGGGCCGGCTTCCCATGCCGGCTCGGGCTTCCGGACGTTTCATGCGTTTCACTTCGCTGGTTATCGAACTGATCCGGGCCCGGCCAAGGCTGGTGGTCTGGATCGTGGTGCTGTTCCAGGCGGCGCTGTGGCTGCTCGTGCCGCTTCTGTTCTACGCCGGCCCTCCCGGCGATGTCGCGACCGTGCTCGCCTTCGGCCGGGAATATCAGGTCGGCACCGATTTTGGCCCGCCATTGGCGCTCTGGCTCGCGGACATCGCTTATCGTGCTGCGGGAAACCATCTGTTCGGCGTCTATTTCCTGGCGCAGCTCTGCTCAATCGCGACCCTCTGGTTCCTGTATCTGCTGGCGCGCAACATTGTCGGCGGCCAACAGGCGGTGCTCGCGGTGCTCCTGACCATGACGGTCACCGCCTTCTCGTCGCCGAGCCTCGAATTCGGACCCTTGGTGCTGGCGCGCCCGCTCTGGGCGCTGCTGCTATTCCATTCCTGGCAGCTGATCGGCCAGAACCGGCGCAATGTCTGGTTCGCCTGGTCGATCGAGGCCGGCCTCTTGCTGCTGACGACATCGGCCGCGATCGGGCTGTTGCTGCTGGTCGCCGGCTTTGCGGTCGCAACCGTGCGCGGACGGCGCACGCTGACCTCCTTCGATCCCTTGTTCGCGCTGCTCGTGATCCTCGTGCTGGTGCTGCCTTATCTGATCTGGCTGCTCCGTGCTGATGCGTTCTCGTGGCCAGCCCTGCCGCCAATCTCCGAGCTCAGCGCGCGGGCGATGCATTGGGGCTGGCTGCTCGGCGGTCTTATGCTGGCGATGCTCGGCATCGCGATCCTCATCCTGCTCAACACGCGGCTGTTCAGCCGCACGCCGGAGGAGGCCCCGATCATCTATCGCCCGCCGGTCGATCCGCTCGCGCGCAACTTCGTCTATTTCTTCGCCATCGCGCCGGCCTTCGCCGGCAGCCTGATCTCCGGCCTGTTCAATCTTGATCGCGTCGTGGGCGGGGCGGGCATCGCTTTGCTGATGTCGGGGCTCGCCGCGATTGTCGCGACCGGCGATCTCGTGCATCTGCGCCGCCAGCGCCTCTTGCGCACGGTCTGGGCCGCCGCAATTGTCGCGCCCGCTCTGGCGGCGATCGCCGCCACGCTGTTCCTGCCCTGGACCGGCAGCAACGAGGTCGCCACCTCGCTGCCCGCGCGCTCGATCGCGCAGTTCTTCGGCGACAGTTTTGAGCGGCGCACCAACCAGCGCCTGCGCGCGGTGGCGGGCGATGCACAGATCGCGACCCTGATCTCGCTGGATCGTGGCCGCCCGCATCTCTTCCTCGATGCGACGCCCGAGCGTACGCCGTGGGTGACGCCCCAAAAATTCAACCAGACCGGTGGCGTCGTGGTCTGGCGCGCTTCCGACACGTCAGGCGCGCCGCCGCCCGAGATCGCACGGCGTTTTCCCGGCCTCGCACCGGAAGTGCCGCGCGCCTTCGAATGGCTGGTGAACGGAAGGCAACCGCTGCTGCGGATCGGCTGGGCCATCGTGCGGCCGAAGGGGCCGTGAATGGATGTCATTCCGGAGCGCGGCGAAGACGCGAACCCGGAATCTCGAGATTCCGGGTCTGGTGCTTGCGCACCATCCCGGAATGACATTGTTCTATGTAGCCAACACCTTCGCGATCGCGCGCAGATCCTGCCACGACATCCGCTTGTAGGACGGCGAGCGCAACAGATAGGCGGGATGGAAGGTCGGCAGCGCGCGGATGGTGCGGGTGCCGGTGTCGTAGTCGAACCATTTGCCGCGGGTGCGCATGATGCCCTCGCGCGTGCCGAGCAGGGTCTGGGTCGAGGGATTGCCGAGCGTCACCAGCACGTCTGGATCGACCAACTCGATCTGGCGCTGAATGAAGGGCAGACAAATCTGGGTCTCCTGCGGCGTCGGCGTGCGGTTGCCGGGCGGCCGCCACGGAATGACATTGGCGATATAGGCCTTGCTGCGGTCGAGCCCGATCGCGGCAATCATGCGGTCGAGCAGTTTGCCGGAACGGCCGACGAACGGCAGCCCCTCGATGTCTTCGTCGCGGCCCGGCGCTTCGCCAACGAACATGACACGCGCCTTCGGATTGCCGTCGGCAAAAACGAGACGCGAAGCGGTCGATTTCAGCGCGCAGCCGTCGAATTTCTCGAGGAGCTCGCGCAGCACCTCCAGCGTCGGCGCGGTGCGCGCGAGTTCGCGAGCGGAGGCAATCGCCGCATCCGGCGCGGGCGGCGGCTCGGCGAGCCCGCTGAGCATGGGCGCGGCCGGCATCGACCTTGCGATTGGCGCCAGCGGCGCCTCGCGGGGCGGCGGGGCAGGGAGAGAATCGGGATCGGCGAGGCGGTTGACAGGCTCATCGCCCAGCGCGCAATCGACGCCCGCCTCCAGATAGAAGGCGAGCAATTGCGCGACGGTGGGGGCGGGATCGGGCGAGACAATCGACATCGCGGCAATTTACGCCGCATTGCGCCATGATGAAACGCATTTCGGTGGTTGTCCTGATGGCAAAAATCGGAAACAACGGGGACACTGGAGCCGTTCTCAACCGGGCCGAGAAGAGATCATGAGCAGCGAAGAGTTACCCCCGCGCGAATCCATGGAATTCGACGTCGTGATCGTCGGCGCCGGCCCGTCCGGCCTGTCGGCTGCGATCAAGCTGAAGCAGCTCAACAGCGACCTCAACATCGTCGTGGTGGAGAAGGGCTCCGAAGTCGGCGCGCACATTCTGTCCGGCATGGTGATGGACCCGGTCGGGCTCGACAAGCTCATTGCGGACTGGCGCGAGGACTCCGATTGTCCGCTGAAGACAGAGGTCAAGGACGATCACTTCTACTGGATGACGGGGTCGGGCGCGTTCCGGCTGCCGAATTTCATGATGCCGCCCCTGATGAACAATCACCACTGCTACATCGGCTCGCTCGGCCAGGTCTGCCGTTGGCTCGCGCGCAAGGCCGAGGCGCTCGGCGTCGAGATCTATCCGGGATTTGCCGCCGCCGAGGTGCTCTACGACGACAAGGGCGGCGTGCGCGGCATTGCCACCGGCGACATGGGCATCGCCAGGGACGGCACGCACAAGGATTCCTTCACCCGCGGCATGGAGCTCCTCGGCAAATACACGCTGTTCGCCGAAGGCGCGCGCGGCAGCTTGACCAAACAGCTCATCGCCAAATATTCGCTGGACGCCAAGAGCGAGCCGGCGAAATTCGGCATCGGCCTGAAAGAGGTCTGGCAGATCGATTCATCGAGGCACAGGAAGGGACTGATCCAGCATTCCTTCGGCTGGCCGCTCGGGACCAAGACCGGCGGCGGCTCGTTCCTCTATCACTATGACGACAATCTGGTCGCGGTCGGCTTTGTCGTGCATCTCAATTACGACGATCCGTATCTGTCGCCGTTCGACGAGTTCCAGCGCTTCAAGACCCATCCCGCGATCAAGCCGGTGCTCGAAGGTGGCAAGCGGCTCTCCTACGGGGCGCGCGCCATCACCGAAGGCGGCTACCAATCGGTGCCGCGTCTCACTTTCCCTGGCGGTGCGCTGATCGGCTGCGCAGCAGGCTTCGTCAACGTGCCGCGCATCAAGGGCGTGCATAACGCGATCGGCAGCGGCATGCTCGCGGCGGAACGCGTCGCCGCGGCGCTCGGCGCGGGCCGCGCCAACGACGAACTCGTCGAATATGAAAATGCCTGGCGCTCTTCCGCCGTAGGCAAGGACCTCTATCCCGTTCGCAACGTCAAGCCGCTGTGGTCGAAGCTCGGCACGGTATTGGGCGTAGCCCTCGGCGGCTTCGACATGTGGTGCAACACACTGGGCTTCTCGCTGTTTGGCACCCAGTCGCACGCCAAGCCCGACCGCAAGACGCTGGACCCTGCGAAGGCCCACGCGCCGATCGCCTATCCCAAGCCGGACGGCAAGATTTCCTTCGACAAGTTGTCGTCCGTGTTCCTCTCCAACACCAATCACGAAGAGGATCAGCCGGTTCATCTGAAGGTCGCCGACATGAACCTGCAGAAGACCTCGGAACACGACGTGTTCGCGGGGCCCTCCAACCGCTATTGCCCGGCCGGCGTCTATGAGTGGGTGGAGGAGGCCTCGGGTCCGCGATTCCAGATCAACGCCCAGAACTGCGTCCACTGCAAGACCTGCGACGTGAAGGACCCGAACGGCAACATTACCTGGGTTCCGCCGGAGGGCGGCGGCGGGCCCAATTACGAGGCAATGTAACGCACGATTGCGTGACGAGGCTCACGGACCAATGCCGGCCGGTCACGATAACGCCACACTGCAGCGGTTCTGGGGTGTGGCGGGTGGTTGAGTCTTTGAAAACGAAAACGCGCCCCTATCCTTGCGGTCAGGCGGCAAACACGGCATTGTCCGGCACCAACGGCGTTTCCCGATGCGGCCATTTGGGCGGGCATCGAGACGATCCAGAATTCCTCAGAACCCAGAGCGAACCGTGATGTTTTCCATTCGTTGCAATCGCTGGACTATTGCCGCCCTTGCGCTGACCGCGATGGTCGCGCCCGGCTCGATTTCGGCGCAGACGCCCGACCATCCGGACACTACAGCCGCACAATTCCCGACCCGCAACGACCTGAAGTCGCTGACGACGTCGGGCAGCTATCTCGCCGCCCGTCACGCGAGTGTCGAACGCGATGCGGCTTCCGCGGCCGAGTTCTATCGCTCGGCGCTCCGCACCGATCCGAAGAACAATGAGCTGCTCGATCGCGCCTTCATCTCGTCGGTCGCTGACGGCGATATCGACGAGGCGGTCAAGCTCGCCGAGCGCATCCTCGTCTCCGACAAGTCGAACCGCGTCGCGCGGCTCGTGGTCGGCGTGCAGGCGCTGAAGCAGAAGAAATATGCCGCAGCCCAACTCAACATCAACCAGTCGGTCCGCGGCCCCATCACCGATCTCGTCGCAACGCTGCTGTCGGCCTGGGCGGCCTATGGCGCCGGTGACACCAAGACGGCGATTGCCGGTATCGACAAGCTGACCGGCCCCGAATGGTATCCGCTCTTCAAGGACCTGCATGCCGGCATGATCCTGGAGCTGTCGGGCAAGGAGAAGGAGGCCGGCCAGCGCTTCGAGCGCGCCTACAAGCTCGACGATTCCATGCTACGCATCACCGAGGCCTATGCACACTGGCTGACGCGCAACAAGGACGAGGGCAAGGCGACCACCATCTATGAAGCCTTCGACAAGAAGCTCGCGCGCCACCCGTTGGTGGTGGAAGGCCTGCGCGAGACCAAAGCCGGCAAGAAGCTGCCACCGCTGTCCGACTCCGCGCAGGCGGGTGCGGCCGAAGCGCTCTACGGCATCGGCGCGACGCTGACCCGGCGCGGCGGCGAGGACCTCGCTTTGGTCTATCTGCAGCTTGCGCTCTATCTGCAGCCCAGTCATCCGCTGGCGCTGCTGTCGCTCGCCGATCTCTACGAGACCGTGAAGCGGCCGCAGATGGCGATCAAGATCTATGAGCGCGTGCCGGCGTCTTCGCCGCTGAAGCGCAACGCCCAGATCCAGCTCGCGACCGATCTCGACTCCGCCGACCGTGGCGACGAGGCGATCAAGATTTTGAAGGACGTTGTCGCGAATGATCCGAAGGATCTCGAGGCGATCATGGCGCTCGGCAATATCGAGCGCGGCCGCAAGAAATTTGCCGACTGCGCCGACACCTATTCCAAGGGCATCGCGGTGCTGCCGGAAGGCAACGACAAGGGCAACAGCGTCTATTATTACTACCGCGGCATCTGCGAGGAGCGCTCCAAGCAGTGGCCAAAGGCGGAAGCCGACATGCGCAAATCGCTCCAGCTGCAGTCCGATCAGCCGCATGTCTTGAACTATCTCGGCTATTCCTGGATCGACCAGGGCGTCAATCTTGACGAGGGCATGAAGATGATCAAGCGCGCCGTCGAGCAGCGTCCCGACGACGGCTATATCGTGGACTCCCTCGGCTGGGCCTATTACCGCATCGGCAATTACGAGGAAGCGGTCAAGAACCTCGAGCGCGCGATCGATCTCAAGCCCGAGGATCCCACCATCAACGACCATCTCGGCGACGCCTATTGGCGCGTCGGCCGCACGCTGGAAGCGAAATTCCAGTGGGCGCATGCCCGCGACCTCAAGCCGGAGCCGGACGAACTGCCGAAAATCCTGGCCAAGATCGAAAACGGGCTGACGGACGATCCAGCATCTGCGGCGGCTTCCGCCGACAAGAAGAAGGAAGACGGCAAAGAGGACGGCAAGGGCGGCTAAGGCCTTTCGAGCTGGGGCTGGGGAAGCTTCGCGCCGATGCTGACCGATGAGGGGCGTGCCAAGGTCAACCTGACCCTGCGGGTGATCGGTCGTCGCGTCGACGGCTATCACGATCTCGAAAGCGTAGTGGCATTCGCAGATTGCGCCGACAGGCTGACGCTCGAGCCCGGAGCTGAGCTCTTGCTCACGACCACCGGTCCGCTGGCGCAGGCCTGCGGCGAAACCGCGGACAATCTCGTGCTGAAGGCGGCGAGGCTGTTGGCCGGGCAGGTGCCGGGCTTGAAGCTCGGCGCTTTCTCGCTCGAGAAGGTTCTGCCGGTTGCCGCCGGCATTGGCGGCGGC
Source organism: uncultured Alphaproteobacteria bacterium (assembly GCA_963847045.1). Taxonomy (GTDB): domain Bacteria; phylum Pseudomonadota; class Alphaproteobacteria; order Rhizobiales; family Xanthobacteraceae; genus Bradyrhizobium. The sequence goes on from CAWJYQ010000029.1 coordinate 34,591, forward strand.
TCGGCCGATGCGGCTGCGGCCTTGCGGCTGCTCGCGAAGCTGAACGGCCTTGCGCTCGACGATGACCGCGTGCTCGACGTCGCGCTTCAAACCGGCGCAGATGTCCCGGTGTGCCTGGGCTCCTATGCCTGCGACATGACCGGCGTCGGCGAGACGCTGTTGCCGCTGAATTTGCCGAAGCTGCCCTGCGTGATGGTCAACCCCTGCGTTCCCGTCGCGACCAAGGACGTCTTTGCCGCACTGGGCTTGCGCAATGGCGAGCTCCTGGTCGGCGCCACCGACGTGATCGAGTCGCCGGCCTGGCCGGAGGAGGGCGCGTCGATTTCGGATTGGGTTCATGCGATCAGCATCGTCAACAATGATCTGGAAGCGCCTGCCATCCGCGTGCAGCCGGCCATCTCCGACGTGCTGTCCGCGCTCGGCGCGGCCGACGGCATGCTGCTGTCGCGGATGTCCGGATCGGGCGCGACCTGCTTTGCGATCTTCGCCGATGGCGCGAAGGCGCATGCCGCATCCGAGCAGATCCGGCGCGACCATCCGAACTGGTGGGTGCACGCGGGGGTGTTGAGCTAGTTTGTCGCCGATTTTTGTAGGGTGGGCAAAGCGAAGCGTGCCCACCATTCCCGATCGCAAAAGATTGAAAACGGTGGGCACGGCGCTGTCGCGTCTTTGCCCACCCTACGAAATCTCCCCGGCGTGTGGACTTCAATGCGACCGCGCCAGGCAGAACGCCACCACCTGCTCCAGCGCAACCTTCATCGGCGAGGCCGGGAACAGCGCCAGCGCATCGACCGCCATCGCGCCGTAATGCTGGGCACGGCTCAGCGTATCCTCGAGCGCACGATGCTTGGTCATCAGGCCGATGGCGTGGTCGAGATCGCTGTCCTTGATCTCGCCGCGCTCCAGCGCGCGAACCCAGAACGCGCGCTCGGTGCCATTGCCGCGACGAAATGCCAGCACCACCGGCAGCGTGATCTTGCCCTCGCGGAAATCGTCGCCGACATTCTTGCCGAGCTTTGCGGACTTGCCGCCATAGTCGAGCACGTCGTCGACGAGCTGAAAGGCGATGCCGAGATTCATGCCGACCGAGCGGCAGGCGGTCTGCTCCGCCTTGGGCCGGTTGGCGATCGTGGGACCGACTTCGCAGGCGGCTGCGAACAATTCCGCGGTCTTGCCGCGGATCACGGCAAGATATTCGTCCTCAGTGGTCGCGGTGTTCTTCGCCGCGGCGAGCTGCATCACTTCGCCTTCGGCGATGGTGGCGGCCGCGGCCGAGAGAATGTCGAGCGCGCGGAGCGAACCGACCTCGACCATCATCCGGAACGCCTGGCCGAGCAGGAAGTCGCCGACCAGCACGCTCGCCTCATTTCCCCACAGCATCCGCGCGGACAATTTGCCGCGGCGAAGCTCGCTCTCGTCGACCACGTCGTCGTGCAGCAGGGTTGCGGTATGCATGAATTCGACGGCGGCGGCGAGCTTGATATGGCCGTCGCCGGCATAGCCGGAGAGGCCGGCCATCGCCAGCGTCAGCATCGGGCGCAGGCGCTTTCCGCCTGAGGAAATCAGGTGGTTGGCGACCTCGGGGATCATGGTCACTTCGGAGCCGGTCCGGGACAGGATTGTGGCGTTGACCCGCTCCATATCGGCGGCAACGAGACTGACCAGCGCTTCAATCGAGGCGTCCTGGGGGTTCTCGAAAGGTACAATAACCGCCACGCCGGTCTCCACATTTGCTATCCTGATCCTAACAATAGAAAGTGCGGCGCGATGCGGCAAGGGCAGGGATGCCATTGAATTTTACCGGATCGGTTTGAGGAGTGTGGCAAGTTGCGGGAATTGGTTCGAACCAACGATATCGTGCTGGTTTCGGCGATCGGCGCGCTGCTCGACGGCGCCAATATCGATCATCTGGTCGCGGACCAGAACATGAGCATCATCGAAGGCTCGCTCGGCATCCTGCCGCGGCGGATCCTGGTGCACGACGAGGACGTGCAGGCCGCACGACAAGTCCTCGCGGATGCCGGACTGTCGCACGAATTGCGGCCCGATGAGTGAGGCTCTTGCCGACACCACCGAGGACGCCTTTCTCGGCGGGCAATTGCGCCTGCGCCAACCCAGATCCGGTCATCGCTCCGGCCATGATGCCATGCTGCTCGCCGCCGCGACCTCGGCGCGGGCGGGCGATGGCGTCGTGGAATTCGGCGCCGGCGTTGGTGCCGCGGGATTGGCACTGGCCAAACGCGTCGGCGGCATCGCATTGACGCTGGTCGAGATCGATCCGCAGCTCGCCGCGCTCGCGCGCGATAATGCTGCCGCCAACAACATCGCAGCTGATGTCGTTGTGCTCGACGTAACCTCGGCCGCCGATGCTTTCGCAGCGCTTGGGCTAGCGCCCGACAGCGCCGATATCGTGCTGATGAATCCGCCGTTCAACGATGCCTCACGGCATCGTGCCTCGCCGGACCATGCGCGCGCCTCGGCGCATGTCGCCGACGCCGAGACGCTGGAGCAATGGATTCACGCCGGCCGAAGACTGCTCAGATCCGGTGGTGCGCTGACGCTGATCTGGCGCGCCGATGGCGTGGCTGAAGTGCTGGCGGCGCTCGGACGCGGCTTCGGAAGCCTTGCCATCCTGCCCGTGCATGCCGAGGCCGCGAAGCCCGCAATTCGCATGCTGATTCGCGCGATCAAGGGCGGCAAGGCGCCGACGCGGATTCTCGCGAGCCTGCTGCTCAATGATGAGTCAGGCCTGCCTAATAAACAGGTCGCGAAAGTGCTGGCTGGGGGCGGGGTCCTGCCGCTGGCGAACCCCTGAACGCAAAACGGAGGTCTACTGCTGCAGCGATTTGGAGCGCTGTTTCGGCACCGAAGTGAAGCGAACCAAGGTCAGAAGGGTACCGATCAGCATCATCAGCAGATAGATTTTCATGTCAGTCTCCGCTGCACCGTTGCAGCCAGCAACGATGGGAATGCAAGGGGTGTTCCAGTCGAAGCAATGACAGTGGCGTGATAAAAAATGGTTAATTCGAGGTAACGGGATGTCGGAACAATTTAGTGATCGCGTCGTGATCCGTGACGGGTGGCCGGGCCTGGTCGACCGCTGCATGGCGTTGCTTCCGGCGCGCTTCCGGCGCGGCGTGGCCGTGGTTCCCGTGGTTCGCCTGTCCGGCGTAATCGGCGCAGTCACGCCGCTGCGGCAGGGCATGACCTTGGCCGGCGTGGCGAAGATGCTGGAACGCGCCTTCGCGACCCGGAATGCCAAGGCGGTGGCGCTGTTGATCAACTCGCCTGGCGGTTCGCCAGTACAGTCGCGCCAGATCTACTTGCGGATTCGCCAGCTCGCCGCGGAAAAGAAATTGCCGGTCCTGGTGTTCGTCGAGGATGTCGCGGCGTCCGGCGGCTACATGATCGCCTGCGCGGGTGACGAGATTTTCTGCGATCCGTCGTCGATCCTGGGATCGATCGGCGTGGTCGGCGGCAGCTTCGGCTTCCAGGAACTGATCAAGAAAATCGGCGTCGAGCGGCGGCTCTACACCGCGGGCTCGCATAAGGCGATGCTCGATCCGTTCCTGCCGGAAAACCCCGACGACGTGGAGCGGCTGAAAGCGATCCAGAGCGAGATCCACACGCTCTTCATTTCGCTGGTGAAGGACAGCCGCGGGCGACGCCTGAAGGGCGCTGACAAGGTGCTGTTCACCGGCGAATATTGGGCCGGCCAGACTTCGGTGTCGCTTGGGCTGGCGGACGCGATCGGCGACCTGCGCTCGACGCTCCGCGCCCGCTTCGGGGAAAAGGTGCTTACGCCCGTGATCGCGCCTGCCGGCGGCATGCTGGCCGGTCTGTTCGGACGCCGCTCCGCCGGTGCGGGCGCGCTGGCCACGCTGGACGGCCTCTCCGGCCTGCCGGACGAGCTGATTTCGGCCCTGGAAACGAGGGCGATTTGGGCCCGTTACGGCTTCTGACAGGGACGTGAGCGCGCCATTTTGCCCCAAAACGCCGATTGCGGCGGCGGCCGGCTTGGGCGAGAATGTAAATCGGGGGCGCGACCAGTTAAAGGATCGACCGATGCCGCCATTCATCGCTTTTGCGGGCGTCTTGGGCGGGCTCGCGGTGGTTCGCTGGGCCTACAAGACGGCGCAGAGGATCAACCAGGAGCTTGAGGAAGTGCGTCTCGCCCGCGTGGCGGAGGCCACGAGTTCGAGCGAAATCAAGACGCTGCGCCGTGACCCCGTCACGGGCGCCTATCGGCCGGGTTAAATCGAGCGGATTTGGCTTGCTTTGGCGGCGTTTGACGCCGCCATTGCCTTGAATTCCTTTTCCCCTCGCCGATACGGTCCCGCGCGCTTTGACCCCCCTTCGCGAGACCCAGCTAGCGACGATGGATACGCTGCCTTCCCATATGCGCCCGGAACGCTCATTCCAGGGTTTCATCCTCGCGCTCCAGCGGTTCTGGGCGGAGCAGGGCTGCGTGATCCTGCAGCCCTACGACATGGAAATGGGCGCGGGCACCTTCCATCCCGCGACCACGCTGCGCGCTCTCGGCCCAAGAGCATGGAACGCGGCCTATGTGCAGCCGTCGCGGCGGCCGAAGGACGGCCGCTACGGCGAAAACCCGAACCGGCTGCAGCACTACTACCAGTTCCAGGTGATCATGAAGCCGTCGCCGCCGAACCTTCAGGAGCTTTACCTGAAGTCGCTCGCCGCGATTGGCATCGATGCAAACGTCCATGACATCCGCTTTGTCGAGGACGATTGGGAAAGCCCCACACTGGGCGCCTGGGGCCTGGGCTGGGAATGCTGGTGCGACGGCATGGAAGTCAGCCAGTTTACGTACTTCCAGCAGGTCGCCGGTGTCGAATGCGCGCCGGTCGCGGGCGAACTCACCTACGGGCTCGAGCGGCTGGCGATGTATGTGCAGGGCGTCGACCGCGTCTACGATCTCAACTTCAACGGCCGCGACGGCGCCGAGCGCGTCACCTATGGCGACGTGTTCCTGCAGGCCGAGCAGGAATATTCGCGGCACAATTTTGAGTACGCCGACACCGCGATGCTGTTCGAGCAGTTTCGGATGGCCGAGGATGCGTGCAAGAAATATCTCGCGGCCGGCTGGCAAGAAAACAAAAACTCGGGCGGCAACCGGAAGGAACATCTGATGGCGTTGCCGGCCTATGACCAGTGCATCAAGGCGAGCCACGTCTTCAACCTGCTCGATGCGCGCGGCGTGATCTCGGTGACGGAGCGGCAGAGCTATATCCTTCGCGTGCGCGAGCTCGCAAAAGCCTGCGGCGAGGCCTGGGTCCACACCGAAGCAGGGAGGGCAACATGAGCGAACCGGCAATTGGCGGCAGGGCGCCTGCGGCGATCGAGGTGAAGGCGGGCGAGGAGCTCTGGTGGTGCGCCTGTGGCCTGTCGTCCAGCCAGCCATTCTGCGACGGCAGCCACGAGGACACCGAATTCTCCCCGGTGCAATACGTCGCGCCGGAAACCAAACGCGTGTTCTTCTGCACCTGCAAGCGCAGCAAGAACGCGCCGCTATGCGACGGCTCGCATAAAGAGCTACCGGTTTAATGCCCGATCTCCTGCTCGAACTGTTCTCGGAGGAAATTCCCGCGCGCATGCAGGCGAAGGCGGCGGACGATCTGCGCCGCATGGTGACCGACAAGCTGGTCGCCGAGGGCCTGGTCTATGAAGGCGCCAAGGCCTTCGCGACGCCGCGGCGCCTCGCGCTGACCGTGCACGGCATCCCCGCGCGGCAGGCCGACCTGAAGGAAGAGCGCCGCGGCCCTCGCGTCGGTGGGCCCGATGCCGCGATCCAGGGTTTTCTGAAGGCCACCGGCCTTTCCTCGATCAGCGAAGCCAAGATCCAGCCGGACAAGAAGGGCGATTTCTATATCGCGCTGATCGAGAAGAAGGGCCGCGCCACCATCGAGGTGCTGGCGGAAATGCTGCCCGTGATCGTGCGCACCTTCCCCTGGCCAAAATCGATGCGCTGGGGCGCGCGCTCGGCCAAGCCCGGTTCGCTGATCTGGGTGAGGCCGCTGCATGCGATCACCGCGACCTTCGGGCTCGAGACCGAAGAGCCGGATGTGGTGAAGTTTGCCATCGACGGCATCGAGGCCGGCCAGACCACGTTCGGCCATCGCTTCATGGCGCCAGCCGCGATCAATGTCCGCCGCTTCGAGGATTACGAAGCGAAGCTGCTCGATGCCAAGGTCGTACTCGATCCCGACCGGCGCAAGGATTCCATTCTAACCGACGCAAAGCAGTTAGCGTTCGCGCAAGGTTTCGAGTTGGTCGAGGACCAGAACCTGCTGGACGAGGTTGCAGGCCTCGTCGAATGGCCGGTCGTGCTGATGGGCTCGTTCGACAAGGAATTCTTGTCGATTCCAGGCGAGGTGATTCGAGCCACCATCCGCAACAATCAGAAATGCTTTGTGGTCAACGACCCCAAAACCGGCAAGCTGACCAACAAGTTCGTGCTGACCGCCAATATCGAGGCGAGCGACGGGGGCAAGGTCATTGTCGCCGGCAATGAGCGCGTGATCCGCGCGCGGCTCAGCGACGCGAAATTCTTCTACGAGACCGATCTGAAGACCAGGCTCGAAGATCGCCTGCCGAAATTCGACCAGATCGTGTTCCACGAGAAGCTCGGCACGCAGGGCGAGCGCATCAAGCGCATCGAGCGGTTGGCGGGAGAGATCGCCGCCATCCTGTGGAAGCAGCGCTTGACGTTCTTCAGCGGCGAGTTCCTGAACAGCGACGACTTCAGGGATGAGCAGGACTATGTCCGCAAAGTCCATCGTGCTGCGCGTCTTGCCAAGGCGGACTTGCTCACTGAAGTCGTCGGCGAATTCCCAGAAGTGCAGGGCTTGATGGGAAAATACTATGCGCTGGCGCAAGGCGAGGATGCTTCCGTCGCCGCCGCGAGCGAGGAGCACTACAAGCCGCAAGGCCCCAATGATCGCGTGCCGACCGATCCGGTGTCGGTTGTGGTTGCGCTCGCCGACAAGATCGACACGCTGGTCGGATTCTGGGCGATCGATGAAAAGCCGACTGGGAGCAAGGACCCATATGCGCTGCGTAGAGCAGCATTGGGTGTCATTCGTCTGCTTGCCGAGAATAATATTCGACTAAATCTGATTTCGGTCTTTGACCTGCATTCGAAATCTATTGATGAAACCGAAATGCGGATTGCGGAGGAGAAGGCGAAGAAGTCGGGTGGTCTCTCTCTGATTGCGGTTGGGCATACTCGGAAAAGTTGGGGCGGTCATGAGGTCCGGTCAAATAGTGTTGACCTGCTCTCCTTCCTTGCCGACCGACTGAAAGTCCAGCTTCGCGACCAGGGTGCACGGCACGATCTCGTCGACGCCGTGTTTTCGCTCGGCGGCCAGGACGATCTCTTGCTCGTGGTCCGCCGCGTCGAAGCACTCGGCGCGTTCCTCGACAGCGACGACGGCAGGAACCTGCTCGCCGGGACCAAGCGCGCGAGCAACATCCTTGCCATCGAAGAGAAGCGGGACAAGCGGAGTTTTGACGGCGCACCGAGCCCGGCGCTCTACAGCCTTGCGGAAGAGAAGGCGCTCGCGGACGCGATTGACCTGGTGAAGGTGGAGGCCGCCGTCGCTGTCATGAACGAAGACTTCGCCACCGCGATGAGCGCGATGGCCAAGCTGCGGCCGGCGGTCGATGCATTCTTCGACAAGGTCAAGGTCAATGACGACGACCCCAAGGTGCGCGAGAACCGGCTGAAACTGCTCAACGAAATCCGCAGCGCCACGCGTGCGGTCGCGGATTTTTCCAAAATCGAAGGATAATCTCGCCCCTCATGGTGAGGAGGCGCGCGAGCGCCGTCTCGAACCATGAGGCCGCGTTGCCAAATCCGGGCCTCGCCCTTCGAGACGCCGCTTTGCGGCTCCTCAGGGTGAGGGGATGCATTTGTCATCGCAACGCAAAGAAGCCCCGCCTGGTGGGGGAAAACCAGGCGGGGCTCGCATGCCCGGTTGCCGCTGCGGCTGGCCGGACAGTCACTGAATGAAGCGCTACTCGACGATCTGGACGATGCGGCGTGTGCGCGGCTCGACCAGCACGGTTTCGCCGTTCACCACGGTGTAGCGATAGGGCGTCGCGCCAAAAGTCTGCGGCACGTCGTAATAGGTCACGCCGGCCTCGGGCAGGACGGTGCCCACGACGACGCGATCCGGAATGCTGTAGGTCGGCACGCGTTCGCGGATCACATATTGACGAAAGGCCGGTCGCTGCGCGACCGCGATGCCCTCGGACTCCGTGACGGCCACGCCGGGGCCGCCGGGAACCACGCCGACGGTGACATCCCTCTGCGCCAAAGCTGATGCCGGCGCGCCGAGCGCGGCTGCGACCGCTGCGATGGCAAGAATTCTGTGTTGCATTGGTTGCTCCTCCTCTCATGACGCAGGCTTTCGGCCTCGCGTCTCCCACTGCAGCCCAATGCATCGGGCGTCGCATCGTTCCTGGGAACAGCCGACCTCATCGGCGGCAATTTCGGGCAATTTTTGCGATGAGGGGAACCCAAAGACGCCGTATGCGTCTCCTATTCCGGAACCCGCGAAGCTAGAATGCCGGCCTAGGTAACGATTCCCCGCATCACCAACAATCCCGCATCACAGGAGTATCGATGACCATCACCACTGCGCATATCCCTGCCATCGTGGCCTTGATCGCCGGCATTTTGATCCTGATCATGCCGCGCCTGCTCAACTTCATTGTAGCCATCTATCTCATCGTCATCGGGCTGGTCGGTCTCGGCCTGCTCCGCTGGCTCCACATGTAGCGTGGGAGGAGCGGTTTCGCGGCTTGCGCGGAACCCCCCAAAGTGGTGTAAGCGCGCGAATCTTCCTCTCACTGGATGTTCAGAAAAGCCATGGCCAAAGCCGTTGCGAAGTCGAAGAAAATCTCAGCGAAATCAAAGCCTTCTGCGGCAGGCCGGGCGAAAGGCGCCCCCGTCGCGTCGGCTCGCAAGGCGCTGACGAAAAGCCCGGCCAAGCCGGCCGCAAAGCCAGTCGCCAAGCAGGCTCCAAAGCCGGCCGCGGCGGAGCCGGTGAAGGCGGGCAAGTGGGTCTATACCTTCGGCGACGGCAAGGCTGAGGGGAAGGCGGGCTTGCGCGATCTCTTGGGCGGCAAGGGCGCCAATCTCGCCGAGATGGCCAATCTCGGCCTGCCCGTGCCGCCCGGCTTCACCATCCCGACCTCGGTCTGCACCTTTTTCTACGCCCACGACAAAACCTATCCGAAGGAATTGAAGGCGCAGGTCGAGAAGGCGCTCGACCATGTAGGCCGATTGACCGGCAAGGTGTTTGGCGATGCCAAAAACCCGCTGCTCGTTTCCGTGCGTTCCGGCGGGCGCGCCTCGATGCCGGGCATGATGGACACCGTGCTCAATCTCGGCCTCAACGACGAGACCGTCGAGGCGCTCGCGGAATTGTCCGGCGACCGCCGCTTCGCCTATGACAGCTACCGCCGCTTCATCACGATGTATTCGGATGTCGTGCTCGGCTTCGAGCATCATCATTTCGAGGACATCCTCGACACCTTCAAGGACAGCCAGGGCTATTCGCTCGACACCGATCTGACCGCCGAGGACTGGGTGGAGCTCGTCGGCAAGTACAAGGAAGCAGTAGCGAGCGAGACCGGCAAGGAATTCCCGCAGGACCCGCACGACCAGTTGTGGGGCGCGATTGGAGCTGTGTTCTCATCCTGGATGAATGCGCGCGCGGTGACCTATCGCAAGCTGCACGATATCCCCGAGTCATGGGGCACCGCGGTCAACGTGCAGGCCATGGTGTTCGGCAATATGGGTGACACGTCGGCGACCGGCGTTGCCTTCACCCGCAATCCCTCGACCGGCGAGAGCAAGCTCTATGGCGAGTTCCTGATCAACGCGCAGGGCGAGGACGTCGTCGCCGGCATCCGTACGCCGCAGGACATCACCGAAGACGCGCGGCAGGAGTCGGGTTCCGACAAGGCCTCGATGGAAACCGCGATGCCCGACGCGTTCAAGGAGCTGACGCGGATCTACACGATGCTGGAAAAGCATTACCGCGACATGCAGGACATGGAGTTCACGGTCGAGCGCGGCAAATTGTGGATGCTGCAGACCCGCGGCGGCAAGCGCACCGCCAAGGCGGCGCTGAAGATCGCGGTCGAGCTCGCCAATGAAGGCCTGATTTCTAAGAAGGAAGCAGTGTCGCGCATCGATCCCGCTTCGCTCGATCAATTGCTGCACCCGACCATCGATCCCAACGCCAAACGCGATGTGATCGCAACCGGTCTGCCGGCTTCGCCCGGTGCGGCCGCCGGCGAGATCGTGTTCTCGTCGGATGAGGCTGCGAAGTTGCAGGCGGATGGACGTAAAGTTATTCTGGTGCGCATCGAAACCTCGCCGGAAGACATTCACGGCATGCACGCCGCCGAAGGCATTTTGACCACGCGCGGCGGCATGACCTCGCACGCCGCCGTGGTCGCGCGCGGCATGGGCAAGCCCTGCGTCTCCGGCTGCGGCACCATCCGTGTCGATTACGGCCGCGGCACCATGAGCATCGGTTCGCGCACCTTCAAGACCGGCGACGTCATCACCATCGACGGCTCGCTCGGCCAGGTGCTCGCCGGCCGCATGCCAATGATCGAGCCGGAACTGTCCGGCGAGTTCGGCACCCTGATGGGCTGGGCCGACCAGGTCCGCAAGATCGGCGTGCGTGTCAACGCCGATACGCCCGAGGATGCGCGCACCGCGATCAAGTTCGGCGCCGAAGGCATCGGCCTTTGTCGTACCGAGCACATGTTCTTCGAGGAAACCCGCATCCGCACTGTGCGCGAGATGATTCTGGCGGAGGACGAACAGTCCCGACGCGCCGCGCTGTCAAAACTGTTGCCGATGCAGCGCGCCGATTTCGTCGAGCTGTTCGAGATCATGAAGGGCCTGCCGGTCACGATCCGGCTCTTGGATCCACCACTCCATGAATTCCTGCCGCATACCCACGCCGAGATCGAGGAAGTCGCGCGCGCGATGAACACCGATCCGCGGCGGCTGGCCGACCGTGCCCGCGATCTCGCCGAATTCAATCCGATGCTCGGCTTCCGCGGCTGCCGCATCGCGATCGCCTATCCGGAGATCGCCGAGATGCAGGCGCGCGCGATCTTCGAGGCCGCGGTGGAAGCGCAGAAGCGCACCGGCAAGGCGGTCGGCCTCGAGGTGATGGTGCCGCTGATCGCGACCAAGGCTGAGCTCGATTTGGTCAAAGCGCGGATCGATGCGACCGCGCAAGCCGTGATGAAGGAGACCGGAACGAAACTCGGTTATCAAGTTGGCACCATGATCGAGCTGCCACGCGCGTGCCTGCTGGCGGGCGATGTGGCCAAGAGCGCGGAGTTCTTCTCCTTCGGCACCAACGATCTGACGCAGACGACCTATGGCATCAGCCGCGACGACGCCGCGAGTTTCCTCGGCGCCTACGTCAGCAAGGGCATTCTCGAGATCGATCCCTTCATCGCGCTCGACCAGGAAGGCGTCGGCGAGCTCGTGAAGATCGGCGTGGCGCGCGGACGCAAGACGCGGCCGGGCCTCAAGGTCGGCATCTGTGGCGAGCATGGCGGCGATCCCGCTTCGGTGGCGTTCTGCCACGAGGTCGGCCTCGACTACGTCTCCTGCTCGCCCTACCGCGTGCCGATCGCCCGTCTCGCCGCAGCCCAAGCCGCAATCGGCAAGGCCGTGGCGAGCCAGGCGTAACTTTCTCCTTCGTCATTCCGGGATGCGCCGCAAGGCGCAGGCCCGGAATCCATACTCCCGATGGTGGTTATGGATTCCGGGCTCGCCGCTTCGCGTCGCCCCGGAATGACGACCTGAGAGAGTATGCGCCCACCACTGTCCCGTAGTGGTACGGGAACCCGGTAAAGATTCTTCAGCATTTTTGTTGACCGGATATTTACCACTTCTCTCCAAGCGCCATTTACCAACGCTTTTGATGTCGTCGCCGAAAGCGCCGGGATCGCTTGCCTGTGTCGCACGCGCCACGCGGATTAACGCCCCGGCAACCTAAACTGGATATCACCGGAAAAGATCGAATTGCACGGATGTACTGCGTTCGAACTCTACTTGAGTGTGTAGCGTTGCGTGAGTGCGTTGATACCAGTCAAGCGTAAGAAGCCGAGGGGCGTGCGTTTTGCGTCCTTCGGCTTTGCGCTGGCTCTCTTCGCCCTGATGCCGAACGAGATCGGCTATCAGGACATCGCCTCGCTGCTGGCGCGCCAGCCCGGCGTCGGCGAGCGCTGGCAGAAACGCGTCACGGGTGCGGCCGCCACCATCCAGCTTGCGACCTATAGTTTTGGCCGTCCGATCGGCACGTCTGCGCCGGAGAGCGCGACCCATCGGCTCGCCAGCCTCGAAGGCGCGGCCGCTGACATCACGGGCTCGCTGCCGCGCAATGCGGTGCTGCAATCTCCGCCGCGCTACCAGGCCTCCGATTTCCCGAAGGTGAACCGCACGCTGAAGGGCGATCGTCTCGTTGTCGCGCCGCCGCTCGCCATCGAGCCCGAGACCGGGCGTCCTGACGAACCGCAGCGGACCCTTGAGGATCCGTCGACCTCCAATGTTTCGGTGATGGGAGCCAAGACCGCGGCCGCGCCTCTTCCCAAGCCGGCGCCGCTCGATCCCGAATTGCAGGCCGCGTTGAACGCGCCGCCGCTGCCGCAATATGGCTCCCCTGAATTGCCGAAATACGATATCTCGCTGTCGCTGGAAGCGCAGCCGATGGACGATCTGAAGAACTCCCGCGGCGCGATTCAGATCGAGCCGGCGCCGTCGCGCGATAGTTTCAACATCAAGACTTCAAGCCTGTTCTTCGGCAATTCGTCGCTTGGCGGCTCGATCGAGAGCATGGAGCGCTGGCAGCCCGGCGAAGAGCCGACCATCGTCATGCCCGATCCCGACATGAAAATGATGGCGTCGCTGCCGTCGGGCCCGGATTTGGCGAGGGAGACGGAAAGCGGAGAGAGCGTCGCGCCGAAGGGCGAGGTCAATGCCGACAATCAGCTCTCGAAGACGCCGGCCGAACGGCTCGGTCTCACCGACGAGAAGTCGCGCGCCAAGGCCGAGAAATGCCTCGCGGAGGTCGTCTATTTCGAGGCCCGCGGTGAAGCCGTGCGCGGCCAGATCGCGGTGGCGCAAGTGGTGATGAACCGCGCCTTCTCCGGCAAATATCCGAACGATGTGTGCGGCGTGGTCTACCAGAACAAGCACCGCCACATGGCCTGCCAGTTCACCTTCGCCTGCGACAATTATGCCGACGTGATCCGCGAGCCCGACATGTGGGAACGCGCGAAGAAAATCGCGAAGGCGATGCTCGACGGCCAGGTCTGGCTGCCGGAAGTCGGCAAGTCGACGCACTACCACGCCTATTATGTGCACCCGTCCTGGGTCAGCGAGATGACCAGGCTCTACAAATTCGGCGTGCACACCTTCTACCGGCCAAAGAAGTGGGGCGACGGCAGCGATGCGCCGAGCTGGGGCACGCCGGCGCAGACCGCAGCGCTTTCGGAGCAACTCGCGGCGGAGGCGAAGAGCGAAGCGGAGATGTATCCGAACTCGGTGCGGCGCTGAGGGCCGGAAGGCGGCAACCAGCACTTCAACTCGTCATGCCCGGGCTTGACCCGGGCATTCATCGAAAGAATTCGTTTTTACAGGATGGATGGCCGGGTCAAGCCCGGCCATGACAACTATGCTTCAATATCCAGCGCCACGTCGAAATTCGGCGCCGAATGCGTCAGCGCGCCGGAGGAGACATAGTCGACGCCGGTCGCGGCAATCTTTGCGATCGAATCCAGCGTGACGCCGCCGGAGGCCTCCAGCACCACGCGTCCTTGCGCGAGCTTCACCGCTTCGGTCAGCGTCGCGGTGTCCATGTTGTCGAGCAGCACCACGTCGGCCAGCCCCGTATCGAGCACCTCGCGCAGCTGATCCAGCGTGTCGACCTCGATCTCGACCTTGACGAGATGGCCGGTATAGGCGCGGGCGCGTTCCAGTACTGCCTTGACGCCGCCGGCGACGGCGATGTGGTTGTCCTTGATCAGGATCGCATCATCGAGCCCGAAGCGGTGATTGAAGCCGCCACCGCAACGCACAGCGTATTTCTCCAGCGCGCGCAGGCCCGGCGTGGTCTTGCGCGTGCAGCAGATGCGCAACTTCGTGCCGGCGGTCTGCCGCACATAATCGGCGGTCAGTGTCGCGATGCCGGACAGGCGTCCGACGAAATTCAGCGCCGTGCGTTCGCCGGTCAGCACGGCGCGGGCGGGACCGGAGATCGTTAGCACGGGCTTGCCTTGCTCGGCTGCCGCGCCATCGCGGACATGCGCATCGATCCTGATGTCAGGCGAAAGCTTCCGGAATGTCGCGACTGCGAGTGGCAGGCCCGCGATCACGCCCGCCTGCCGCGCGACCATGATCGCGCGCGCCGGTGTCGTCTCCGGAATGGTTGCCATTGAGGTGATGTCGCCGGCGCGGCCGAGATCTTCGTCGAGTGCGCGGGTGACAGCCTCGTCGATCGAAAGCGGCGACAGGAAGGCTTCCGGATTGAGCAGGGAGTTGGGGGTGGTCATCACAGGCCTCTAGGCGATCATGGGTTGCGCGGTTCGCGGTTCGCGGATTTCGAGCGTCTCCGCGATTTCATGCGCTGCGGCGAGTGTCGTCATGGTGCGATGGGCGAGCAGCGGCTTTTCCGCCGGATAGTCCGAGCGATAATGCGCACCGCGGCTTTCGCGGCGGCTCCAGGCGGAGGCCGCGACCAGGAGCGCCGACGTTGCCATGTTTCGCAGCGCAATACTGCCGGCATCGCGTTCGATCGCCGCAAAGTTCCGCACCGCTTCCGCAAGCCTGTCGCCATCCCTGATGACGCCGACGCAGGAGCTCATCATCGCGCGCAGCTTTTTCTCGGCGATCGCGGGCAGGGCGCCGTTGCGCGGAACCACCAGCATCGGCGGCAGGCTTGCGGGAGCCTCGATCTCCTGGCCCGCGATATCTTCCGCAATGCGCGCGGCGAACACCACGGCTTCCAGCAGCGAGTTCGACGCGAGGCGGTTGGCGCCATGCGCCCCCGTCGAGGAAACTTCGCCGCCGGCCCAAAGCCCCTTCAGCGAAGTGCGGCCGCGCGCATCCACGGCAATGCCGCCCATGTGATAATGCGCGGCGGGCGCGACCGGAATTGGCTGTTTTGCCGGATCGAGACCGGCCGCAAGGCAACTCGCATAGACCGTCGGAAACTTTTCCGCAAAACGTGCGCCTGGCGCCTCGCGCGCATCGAGGAACGCGCCGCGGCCGGCGGCGATTTCGGCGAACACGCCGCGGGCCACCACGTCGCGCGGCGCAAGTTCGGCCAGCGGATGGGCTTTCTGCATGAAGCGTTCGCCGCCATTGTTGATCAGCGTTGCGCCTTCGCCGCGCAATGCTTCGGTCGCGAGCGGCGCGGGATCGCGGCCGACCATGATCGCGGTTGGATGGAACTGCACAAATTCGGGGTCGGCGATCACGGCGCCGGCACGGGCGGCGATGGCGAGCCCAAGGCCGCTTGCTTCCTGCGGGTTGGTCGTCACCGCATAGAGATGGCCGATGCCGCCGGTCGCGAGCACCACGGCCCGCGAGGCGATGATCACGGGGCGCGCGGTCGCATCGCGCGCATTGCGCAGCTGCAATCCGGTGATCGCGCCGTCTTCGGTCAGCAGTGCCTCGGCGACAAAACCTTCGATCACGCGGATCGAGGGCGTCCTGCGCACGGCCTCGATGAGCGCCGCGATGATGGCCTTGCCGGCCATGTCGCCGCGCACATGCACGATGCGGCGCGCCGAATGCGCGGCTTCGCGGCCGACCGCGAGCTTGCCCTCGAGGTCGCGGTCGAAGGGGACGCCATAACGGAGCAGATCGTCGACGCGCGCACCGGCCTCGCGCGCCAGGCCGAGCGCAATCTCTTCATCGACGATGCCGCCGCCGACTGCGATCGTGTCGGCGGCATGGGCTTCGGCGCTATCGCCCTCGGCCACGGCTGCGGCAATGCCGCCCTGCGCCCAGGCGGTGGATGCGCCTTCGCCTAGCGGCGCGGCAGAAATCAGGGTGACCGGACGCGGCGCGAGTTTCAGTGCGCAGAAAAGTCCGGCAAGTCCACCGCCGACGATGACGACATCGTCGGTCTTGCGGGTGAGGTCGTAGACATTGTTCGACATGATTTCTCCATTTCTGTCGTCCCCGCGAAAGCGGGGACCATAACCACAGGCGAAAATTGTTTTTGCGAGCCTGTTGGTTCTCTTTCTTTTCAGTCACTGCAGCCTGTGGCTATGGGTCCCGGATCGCGCTCGCTTTCGCTCGCTTGTCCGGGACGACACGGCTAATTCTTCAGGTTGATCATTCGCTCGACCGAGTGCCGCGCTTTCGCGGCAATCACAGGATCGATCGTGACTTCCTCGCCAAGCGAGAGCAGGCTGTCCAAAATCTTGGCCAGCGTGATCCGCTTCATGTGCGGACAGAGATTGCACGGCCGCACCATCTCGACGTCGGGCAGCTCGGCCTTCACATTGTCGGCCATCGAGCATTCGGTGATCATCACGACGCGCTTCGTCCGGTTCTTGCGCACCCAGTTGATCATGTGTGCCGTCGAGCCGGTGAAGTCGGCTTCCGCCAGCACGTCGGGCGGGCATTCCGGATGCGCGATGATCTGCACCGATGGATCGGCTTCGCGATAGGCGCGCAGCTCATCGCCGGTGAAGCGCTCATGCACCTCGCAGGCGCCTTTCCAGGCGATGATCTTCACATCCGTCTTCGACGCGACGTATTTTGCGAGATACTGATCCGGCAGGAAGATCACCTCCGGCGCATTCAGGCTCTCGACCACCGCGACCGCATTCGACGAGGTGCAGCAGATGTCGACTTCGGCCTTCACGTCGGCGGAGGTGTTGACATAGGCGACGACCGGCACGCCGGGAAAACGTTCGCGCAGCAGCCGCACGTCGGCCCCGTTGATCGAGGAGGCGAGCGAGCAGCCGGCGCGTGAATCCGGGATCAGCACGCGCTTGTCCGGATTGAGGATCTTCGAGGTCTCCGCCATGAAGTGCACGCCGCACTGGATGATGGTGGAGGCCTTCACCCTGGTGGCCTCGACGGCGAGCTGCAGCGAGTCGCCGGTGATGTCGGCGACGCAATGGAAAATTTCGGGCGTCTGGTAGTTGTGGGCGAGGATCACGGCATCGCGCTGAACCTTGACTTCGTTGATCGCCTTGATGGTCGGCGCCATCAGCGGCCACTCGATCGGCGTGATGACGCTCTTCACCCGCTCATAGAGATGAGCGGTGGCGCGCTCGACCTCGGGCGTCCACTCCAGCGACGGCCTCGGCAGGGCCGCTGCTGGCTCGGCGGAGAGGACGCGGCGCGGCGGCGCTGCGCCGGGATACCCTTGAGCGGGCTTTGAGAAATCGTCGGGGCCGTAGATGGCAGCGATCGGCATGGCGCGCTTCCTTCGCAGTCTGGCTCATATATGCTCAACATGAGTATATATGGAGTGTGATAAATCCGGCCTCGAAGGGCCGGCGCGGTCCGTGGGCTCCAGAGGAAGAAGATTATCCTCAACATGAGCAAATCAAACATAGCACCGCTTCCACCTCTCGGCTAGCTCCCACCTCGTCACATTCTTCTGATCTGACCACGCCGAATTGCATCGCTGCAATGCGAAGCGACAAGGCCGCGGTCCTTGGATTTCCATGCATCTGCATTAACTCCCCGTAACCAACGCGGCCGATTCCGAGCCGCGACCAAGAAGGGGCAGTTCATGTCGACAACCGCAGGCGATCTCCGTCCGGCTTCGATCTTCACGAGCTGGCGGACGCCGGCTGTCATCATCGTCTGTGGCTGTGCGATCGCGATGTTGGGCTTCGGCCCGCGCTCGGCGCTCGGCTTCTTCATCCAGCCGATGGGCCACGAATTTTCCTGGGGCCGCGATGTGTTCGGCCTCGCGCTGGCCGTGCAGAACCTGCTGTGGGGATTAGGCCAGCCGATCGCGGGCGCCATCGCCGACCGCTTCGGCATTTTCCGCGTGATGTTTGTCGGTGCGCTGCTTTATGCGGGCGGTCTTTTGATGATGCGTTATGCCGCAACTCCCTTATCGCTCGATCTCGGCGCGGGCGTACTGGTCGGCTTCGGACTGTCGGGCTGTTCGTTCAACCTCGTGCTGTCGGCGTTTTCGAAACTGCTGCCGCCCGAGCGGCGCGGCATCGCGCTCGGCGCGGGCACAGCGGCCGGTTCGTTCGGCCAATTCGCGTTTGCGCCGTTCGGCGTGGCGCTGATCGATAATTTCGGCTGGCAGACGGCACTCACCGTGTTCGCGACGCTGATGTTGCTGATCGTACCGCTGTCGCTGGCGCTGTCGACGCCGCCGGCGACCGCGGCGAATGTGCCGGCCGCGCAGCAGCAATCGTTCAAGACCGCGCTCGCGGAAGCCTTCGGTCATCGCTCCTACGTGCTGCTGGTGCTCGGTTTCTTCACCTGCGGCTTCCAGCTCGCTTTCGTCACCGTGCATCTGCCGGCATTCCTGGTCGATCGCGGCATCTCCGCCCAGATCGGCGGCTGGGTGATGGCCTCGATCGGCCTGTTCAACATGATCGGCTCGCTCAGCGTCGGCTGGCTGCAGAACCGCCTGCCCAAGCGCTACATCCTGTCGGTGATCTATTTCTCCCGCGCGCTCGCTACGATCGCCTTCATCTCATTTCCAATCACGCCGTTTACGTCGGTTGCTTTCGGCGCGGTCTCCGGCCTGTTGTGGTTGTCGACGGTGCCGCCGACTTCCGCGCTGGTGTCGCTGATGTTCGGCACGCGCTGGTTTGCCACGCTTTATGGCTTTGCCTTTGTCAGTCATCAGGTCGGCGGCTTCCTGGGCGTCTGGCTGGGCGGCATCGTGTTCGAGAAATTCGGCTCCTACACGCCGATCTGGTGGCTTTCGGTGCTGTTCGGCGTGCTGTCGGCGCTGATCAATCTGCCGATCGTGGAAAAGCCAGTCGAACGGGCCGTTGCACAGCCTGCTTGATGCGATAAAACCCCTGAAATCAATCAGGGGAGTTTACCTTGGGAACGTTCAAGGCGATCAGGATCGACAAGGCGGAAAAGGGCACCACCGCCGCGTTCGCGCAATTCGACGAAGCCGAATTGATGGAGGGCGACGTCACCGTCGCCGTCGAATGGTCGACGCTGAACTACAAGGATGGCCTCGCCGTCACCGGCAAGGCGCCGGTGGTGCGGCGTTTCCCGATGATCGCCGGCATCGATTTCGCCGGCACCGTCGAACAATCCTCGCATCCGCAGTGGAAGGCCGGCGACAAGGTCGTCTGCACCGGCTGGGGCATGGGTGAAACGCATCTCGGCGCCTATGCCGAGAAGGCGCGGGTCAAGGGCGACTGGCTGGTACGCTTGCCCGATGGCATGTCAACGCGCGATGCGATGGCGATCGGCACCGCCGGCTTTACGGCGATGCTCGCGGTGCTGGCGCTGGAGAAGCAGGGGCTCACGCCGAAGAGCGGACCGATCGTCGTGACCGGTGCGGCCGGCGGCGTCGGCTCGGTCGCGATCGCCGTGCTCGCAAAACTCGGCTATCACGTCATCGCTTCCACCGGCCGCGTATCGGAAGCGCCGTATCTCAAGAGCCTGGGCGCTGCCGAGGTGATCGACCGCAACGAGTTGTCGGCGCCCGCCAAGCCGCTGGCAAAGGAGCGCTGGGCCGGCGGCGTCGATAGTGTCGGCTCGACCACGCTCGCCAATCTGTTGTCGATGACGAAGTATGGCGGCGCGATCGCGGCCTGCGGACTTGCAGCCGGAATGGATCTGCCAGCGTCGGTTGCGCCGTTCATTTTGCGCGGGGTGTGCCTTCTCGGCATCGATTCCGTGATGTGCCCATTGGCTCAGCGAAAGGCTGCCTGGGAGCGGCTCGCCCGCGACTTGGATCGGTCGAAACTATCTGAAATTACTCACGAAATTCCGCTCGACCAAGTTATTGCCACAGGTCCTAAAATCCTTGCGGGCGAGGTCCGCGGTCGTATCGTGGTAAAAATTGTCTAACGATGTTCAGACTTTACCAACCAAGCTGCTTCAATGTCGCCACGGTTAGTATGGTAAGCAGTGGGTAAAGGGGACCAGCGTCGCCCGCGGCTTGGGTCAAGTTGGAGTTTTTGAAAATGCTTGCGCGTTTTGTATTGGGGACCGTCGCCGCCGGAGCCATGATCATGCCGGCACTTGCCGGAATGATGACCGCAGATGAGGCGCGCAGGTTCGTCGCCGGCAAGGTCTTCGCCTTCACCTGCTTCGATGGCACCCGCGGCGCAGGCCGCATCCTCGACGACATGGGCGCCGCAGGCGCGATACAGTTCTCGGGCGCCGGTCCGATCAGGCACGTCCGCCTGCCCGGCAACACGCTGCAGATCCGCGGCCAGTCTGTCTGCGCCGCACTGCGCGGCCTGCCGTTCGAGCCCTGCTTCAACCTCGACAAGACTTCGGAGATCAGTTTCCGCGGCTCAGTCTCAGGCATGGGCTTCGCCTATTGCGATTTCCGCCACCAGGGCGGCACGCAGATGCTGATGGCGCGCGCGGTGGCCCGTCCGCGTTCGCTGCATCGTACCGAGCCGACCGGCTCGATTGATACGACACGCACCGAGGTGAGCGCGCGCGTCGAGACCCCCCAGGTCGACAGCGCCAAGCTCGAGCCGGTGAAGCCGGAACCGGCGAAATCCGAAAGCGCGTCGGAACTGCGCCGTTCGACCGAGTGACCGCAGCGGTTTGTTAACCGCGCCCTTCCACCAAAAACTCTCAAATAAGCGGCGCTGGCGCCTCGCGCTGTCGCTTCGCCGTAGTCATACGGGTGCATACTTTCATGCCTTGGTAGCGTTCTCCGATCCAATTTTCCGGGCGAGGGGTGGGTCCTCGGACCCATGGATTTCAGGAATGCCGCTTTACTTCTTTCGCATCAGCCAGGGCCGCTATGCCGGCGCCGTCCGATCAGCCTTACGAGTTCGAGGACCGCGACGCGGCCTGGACCGAGATGAAGGCGGTCTGCGCCAACCTGCTTGGCGGCATTTCGCGCAGCCTGAAGCTCGGCGCCGAATGGCGTATGGAGCTTCTGGACGAGGCCAAGAAGCCCGTCTTTCGCATCCGACTGTTGGGCGAGGCGCTCGATTAGGCGTCTGCGGCGCAGCGACGCAGAAGAGAGTTCAAGAGTTCTATCTTACCGGCCCCGCGCGAAGCATTGCCGATTACCGATAACCCTCCAGTAATCTTACGGAGCCTTGGTTAACGGTAAGGGAAGGGAACTGCCTGTTCCATCATCGGTAGCCGCCGAGCCCTGATTTGCGCCGGCTCGACCAAGCGGAACGCACGCACATTTAAGGACGAAATCATGATGCAGCTCATTCAGAACCTGCGGATCGGGACCAAGCTTGCGATCACGTCGGCGCTAAGCATTCTGCTCGTGTGCGGGCTCATCTTCGCCCAGATGAACGGCAACGCACTGGTCCGCCATGCCGATGATGCCGCCAACGGTCAGCAATTGCTTGCCCGTCATGCGATCGATGCAAAAGCCTCCGTGCGTGGCATGATGATCGAAGTCCGGGATATTCGTCTCGCGAGGGCTTCGGCGGAATTGCAGGCGGCGCAGGAATACCTCAACACCCGCCACAGGTCCGCGCAAAGCTTCGTCGGTGAAACCCTCAAGCTTTCCAAATCGCCCGAAAACCGCGCGCAAATCGAGAAGATGAAGAGTCTGATAGACGACTACGTGAGCCGTGCGGCCAAGGAGATCATCACCGTTCAGAAGGAAGCAGTCGAGATCGAGGCCAAGCGCAGCGCAAATGGCGAACTCGCGCCTGACCTTGAGGTGCGCCTTGCCAAACTGCACAGCGAGGAGGGGCGTCTCGCGCGTGAGATCGGCCTTCCGATGGCCAGAGAACTGGAAGATCTGGCTAACAAGGTCGTTGATTTTGCAAAGAGCAGGGCCGAAGAGGACCGGGCTGTTGCGATCCAGGAAATGTCGTCGGCCGAGCATACCTCGCTGGCGATCGGGGTGGTCGTGGCGCTCGTCCTCATCGTGACCTGCGTATTCTCCGTTTTCACCATCGCAAAGCCGATGCAGGCGCTGACGCGGGCGATGCGCGAGCTGGCAAACGGAAACTTCTCCGTGGTGCTGCCCGGCCTTGGACGCAAGGACGAGATCGGCGACATCGCCGGCGCCGTCGAGGAGTTCAAGGTCAAGGCGGAACAGAAGGCGCGCGACGAAGCCGAAGCCAAGAGCCGGCAGGACAAGATTCTGGCTGAGCAGCGCAAGGCCGACATGCGCAAGCTGGCCGACCAGTTCGAAGCCGCCGTCGGCGAGATCGTCGAGACCGTGTCGTCGGCTTCCACCGAGCTCGAAGCTTCCGCCAAGACACTGACCTCGACCGCCGGGCGCGGCCAGGAAGTGGCCACCGCGGTCGCGTCGGCCTCCGAGGAGGCGTCCACCAACGTGCAGTCGGTAGCATCAGCCACGGAAGAGCTGTCCTCGTCGATCACCGAGATCAGCCGCCAGGTGCAGGAATCGGCGCGGATGGCGGGCGATGCCGTCGGCCAGGCCCGCACCACCACCGATCGCGTCAGCGAGCTGTCGAAGGCGGCAACGCGCATTGGCGACGTGATCGAGCTGATCAACACCATCGCGGGCCAGACCAACCTGCTCGCGCTCAACGCCACCATCGAGGCGGCGCGCGCGGGCGAAGCCGGCCGCGGCTTTGCGGTGGTCGCCTCCGAGGTGAAGGCGCTTGCCGAGCAGACCGCGAAGGCAACCGGCGAGATCGGCCAGCAGATTTCCGGAATCCAGTCGGCGACCCAGGAGTCGGTCGGTGCGATCAAGGACATTTCGGGCACGATCGAGAAACTGTCGGAAATCTCCTCGGCGATTGCGGCCGCCGTCGAAGAGCAGGGCGCGGCGACGCAGGAAATCTCCCGCAACGTGCAGCAAGCCTCGCAGGGCACGCAGCAGGTCTCGTCGAACATCACCGAAGTGCAGCGTGGCGCGACCGAAACGGGATCTGCCTCCTCGCAGGTGCTCTTGGCGGCGCAGCTGCTGTCGGGCGACAGCAACCGCCTCAAGCTCGAGGTCGGCAAGTTCCTCAACACCGTGCGCGCGGCCTGACGCCTCGTCGCCCGCCTTCGTTCCGGCCCCGCCGCCTGGGGCCGGAGCGGCCGTCTGCAACCAGGACATGCCGCGGTTTGCAGAAAAATCCATTCGCGCGTGTGAATTCAGCTTTTTTTGCTGCCCGTAATTCTACGGACGCGGGCATTTAGCTTTGCTTGGGAACTTAAGCTTATTGCTTGGTAAAGGCGCACCCGTCGCCTCTTCAAATCAGAGCCCGCCGACGACGACCGGCTTCCTTTCGGCGGCCTCCAGCCCGTAAGCAATTGGCGAGGACTGCCCCCATGTCATTTCTGAATTTTCGGATTCGCGGCCGGCTTTACGGCGGCTTCGCCATCCTTCTGGTGTTTTGCGCAGGCCTTGCCGCCTTCGGCGTATCGCAGCTCTCGGCAATTCGCGAGCAGGTCGATCTGCTGAGCCTGCAGTCGCGGAACACCATCCAAGTCGGCGAGATCACGACCGAATTGCAGGCGATCCGCCGCAGCATCCTGCGCTACACCTTCGACCAGGATGAAGCCTCCCTCGTGGAATCCGACAAGCGCCTGTCCCGGATCACGGAGCTGCTCGACCAGGCCGTCAACGCCACCAGGAGCGAAGAGCGCAAGGCCATTATCCGCGAAGCCGTCAAGGACATTGCGGACCTGAAGACCCGCCGTACCGACCTCGCCGAGACCATGAAGCAAATGCAGGCCGGCCGCGCCGTGCTTTTTACCGAAGGTGACAAGGTGACGGCCGACGTCCAGCAACTCGTCGACGCTTCGCGGCGCACGCCGTTCGAGCACGACGCCAACGTGCTGGAGTCCCGGGTCTTGCTGGTTCGCGAGGCGAGCTGGCGGACGCTGGCCACCCGCGACGCCAAGGGCGTTGACGCCTTCAAGGCCAGCGTCGCGAAGGCACAGGAAGAAGTTGCGCATCTTGAGAAGATGGACCTTCTTCCCAACCTCGAGGAGCTGCTCGCAAAGGTCAAGGCGGGCGTCGCCAAATATGCCGAGGCGTTCGGCAAGACCGGACCCAGCCTCATCCGCGGCGACGAGCTCTATTACAAGAGCATCACGCCGGTGATCGTGAGCGCCGTGGAGAAGATGGACAAGGTGAAGGACACGATCAACGAAGCCTTCAAGAAGACGACGGCGGATACCGGTGACCGCATCTCCACGACCATCAGCACCCAGGAAATGGTCGCAGGCCTGGCCGTGCTGCTCGGCCTTGCCATCGCCTTCCTGATCGCGCGCGGGATCATCCGGCCGCTCTCCGGCCTCACCGCCGGCATGAAGGAGCTAGCCGGCGGCAATTTCGGCGTCATCCTGCCCGGGCTCGACCGCAAGGACGAGGTCGGCGACATGGCGCAGGCGGTCGAGGCCTTCAAGGTCAAGGCCGAGGAAAAGGCGCGCGACGAAGCCGAGGCCAAGATCAAGCAGGACGAGGTGCTGGCCCGCCAGCGCAAGGCCGAGATGACCAAGATGGCCGACGATTTCGAAAGCGCTGTCGGTCGCATCGTCGAGACCGTGTCGTCGGCTTCGAGAGAGCTCGAAGCTTCCGCGGGCACCCTGACCTCGACCGCGGCACGTTCGCAGGAACTGTCGACGACGGTGGCCGCGGCTTCCGAAGAGGCCTCGACCAACGTGCAATCGGTTGCATCGGCGACCGAGGAGCTGTCATCCTCGGTCAATGAGATCGGCCGCCAGGTCCAGGAATCGGCGCGGATGGCGAGCGATGCCGTCGGCCAGGCGCGCGGCACGACGGAGCGCGTCAGCGAATTGTCGAAGGCCGCAAGCCGGATCGGCGACGTGGTCGAATTGATCAACACCATCGCCGGCCAGACCAACCTGCTGGCCCTCAACGCGACCATCGAAGCGGCGCGTGCGGGCGAAGCCGGCCGCGGCTTTGCGGTGGTCGCCTCCGAAGTGAAGGCGCTCGCCGAGCAGACCGCGAAGGCGACCGGCGAGATCGGCCAGCAGATTTCGGGCATCCAGGCAGCGACCCAGGAATCGGTAAGCGCGATCAAGGAAATCTCGGGCACCATCGAAAAGCTGTCCGAAATTTCCTCGACGATTGCGGCCGCGGTCGAAGAGCAGGGTGCGGCGACGCAGGAAATCTCCCGCAACGTCCAGCAGGCGGCGCACGGCACCCAGCAGGTCTCGTCGAACATCACCGACGTGCAGCGTGGCGCCAGCGAAACGGGATCTGCCTCCTCGCAGGTGCTCTCGGCCGCGCAGACGCTGTCGGCCAACTCCGGCCGGCTCAAGTCGGAGGTATC
The DNA here is from genome assembly GCA_963847045.1 of uncultured Alphaproteobacteria bacterium. Taxonomy (GTDB): domain Bacteria; phylum Pseudomonadota; class Alphaproteobacteria; order Rhizobiales; family Xanthobacteraceae; genus Bradyrhizobium. Next base: position 60,052 of record CAWJYQ010000029.1, read on the forward strand.
GAGATTCCTCAACTCGGTGCGCGCGGCCTGACTTAAGCGCGATGAGATCATCGCGCTTAAGCTTTTTTAATTGAGCATGATCTTTTCGGAAAACCGCGACACACTTTTCCGGATCATGCTCTATTCCGACGGTACGGCCGGCGGAGACGCCGGCCGCCTGCGGAACAGGATGCGCTGGTACAGCCAGCCGATCGCGACCAGCACCAGGCCGAGACAGATGAACGACAGCGCGCGGTAGATGCCCGTGAGCGTCGACATGTCGATCAGGAACGCCTTCACGATCGTGAGTGCGATGATGGCCGCCGAAGCCAGCCGCGCGCGTTGCGAATTGACGATGATCCCGATGCCGAGCAGCACCACGCCGAAGGCGAGCCAGGCGATCGAATAGGTGTATTGCTCGGCGCCGCTGATGCCGATGACGTTCAGATACGGGCCGCGATAGAGGCGGCGGATTTCCAGCGTCAGATAGGTCAGCGCGAAGATCAGCGCGCCGGCCGCGATGGTGTTGGCGTAAGCCGCGCCGCGCCGGCCCACGGCCGCATAGGCCAACAGCAGCATCAGCACCGCCGGCAGTGCATAGGCCAGCAACAGCAGGTTGAGGAAGCTGCCGGTGAGCTCGACGCTGCTCAGAACGGGATTTTCCAGGAGCAGCACGCCGAACACGCCGACGAGGCCTGAGCCCGCCGTCAGCAGCACCGCGCCGACATCGTGCACCACGCTGTTGGTGCGCAGCCGCAGCCGCTCGAGGCCGATCGCCATGGCAAGCCCTGCGCAGAGTTCGAGCGCGAACTCCGAGAGCGATGGGATCGCGTGATAGACGTCGCCGCCATAGACCGCGTGGCGGATTTCCAGGAACACCAGCAGCACCGTGAACAGGATGGCGGCGGCTTCAACCGTGCGCAGCGGCGCATCATCGGCGCGGCGGCGCAGGAAGAGGCTTCCGATCCAGAAGGAAGCGGCGGGAATGCCGTAGCCCCAGAGCAGCCAATTGAAAATCGGCGTCGTGCCGACGGCATCTCCGGCGATGCGCGGCTCGTAGCCGACCCTGAGCACGACAATTCCGGCGAGGATCGCCGCCAGCGCGCGCAGGAACGGGACCGGCCGCTGCAGCGAGATCCAGGCGGTGCCCATCGACATCAGCGCCAGCGCAATCGTCAGCCAGCCTTTTTCCAGCGCAAAGGTCAAAGCCAGCGCCAGCGCGCCGAGCGTGCCGGTGGCGAACAGCGCGGTCGAGATCATCATCCCCGGCCGGCTCTCGCGGCGGGCGAGGATTTCGGTTGCGCCGGCGAACGCTGCGGCCAGGATCACAGCCAGGATCGCAGACGGGATCGAGCGGTCGAGATAGGCGATGCGCGCATAGAGCGCGATCAGCAGCGCAAGCGGGACGAAGGTCGCCGCGGCCGACCACACCACCGGAATGATCGCACCGGCGGAGCGGCCCTGCGCGAAGAAACCGGCAAGGCCGAAGCCAGCGGCAAACAGCGCGGCCGCAACCAGATGCAGCGTCACCGACTGGTCGGTCGCGTTCGGTCCGATGCCGGGCAGCGCTCCGCCGGGCAGCACCAGCATGTCCGGATTGCCGCGCACAGCCCACTCCGCGAACACGACAAAGACGAAGAACGCGGCGGCGCCGATCGCGCCCGCAGCCGATGGCGCGCGCCAGGCGATGGCCAGCGTCGCAGCGACCAGGATCGCGAAGGCGATCAAGGCCATGTCGGCATGCGTGCTCGCCAGCACGATCGCCGTCGCGGCGAAAAGATAGGCGGCCAGCGACCCCGACGAGACCGGGTCGATCAGGCCGTCCTCGATCGCCGGTCCGAACAGGAAGCCGCACACCACGAGCAGCGCTGCGAGGACGAAGCCTACGATGATATGGAAGACATGCGGTCCGACCATCGACGGGCCGCAGTCGAGGCAGGGCAGCGTCCAGAACAGCGCGAACGCCAGCGTCGTAACCGCGAGCCAGCGCCACAGCCGGATGCGCGCGAGCCCCAGAGATGCCGCAGTGACGACGGCGAGATAGATATAGAGTGCCCAGTAATCCGGCTGCTCGGAGGAGACCAGCATCGGCGTGACAAAGGCGCCGACGACGCCGAGGCCGGCGAGTGCCGGCCCATGCAACAGCGCGGCAGCAAGCGTGCCGAGCGCCACGAGGCCGAGCAGGATGAAAGCGCTGGCGGGTGCGAGGAAGCCATAGAGCGCGTAGGCAGCATAGACGGTGGCGAACGCGACCGCGGTGCCGGCCGCAGTCAAAATCGCCGGGATGTTGGCGATCGGCAGCGCGACAATTTCAGAAATGCTTTCCTTGCGCCGCGTCCATTCGCCGGCCGCAAGCAGTAGAGCTGCAAAGATGCCGCCGAGCATGATGCGCACGCGTGGGCCGATCAGCCCCGCCTCGATCGAATAGCGCACCAGGAAGAAGCCACCGAGCACAAGCGCCAGCCCGCCGATCCAGACCACCCATTGGGTGCCGAGCTGCTCCTCGAACCCGCGGTCGGCCGGGGGCGGTGGGGGCAGGGGCGGTGGTGGCGGCGCAGCGCCTTGTTTCAGGGCGGCGTCGGGATCAAACGCAGCCGCTTCAGCGGGCTGCTCCTGGCTCGCAGGCACCCATTGTTCGGCGACAAGCGGCGGGGCTTGTTCGGTCTCCGCGACCGGTGGAATAGGCGGCGGCACTGCTGCTGCAGCAACACTTGAAGCGCGCGCCTCAAGTGCAGTCAGCCGCTCGCGCAATTCGCCGGCCCGGGTGAACGCCTTGCGCGCCACGACCAGGGCAACGATTGCAATCACCAGCGTCAGGAATTCGAAGGGCGAGTCGAACATCAAATCTCCAGGCCTTTAAGCCCGAAGGTTTGGGCTCACCAGTTCATCAGCGCCGCCCGCTCACGCGTAAGCCCGGCGCGGGCCGCTCCTGCAGCACCTCGCGGCGGAAGCGAAACAGCGCGGCCGGCCGCCCGCCGGTCTGTGTCGACATCACGCCAGTCGGTTCGACCAGCGCGCCCGTCTCCACGAGCCTGCGGAAGTTCTGCTTGTGTAGATGCCTTCCCGAGATCGCTTCCACGGTCCGCTGCAATTCCGTAAGTGTGAACTCGGACGGCAAAAGTTCAAACACCACCGGGCGGTATTTCAGTTTTGCGCGCAGCCGCGCGATGCCCGTGGCCAGGATCCGGCGATGGTCGAAGCGCATCGCGGTGCCGAGACGGGGCAAGGTCTTGCGCTGCAGCGCTGCGGGCCGGCCGTCGCGCCGCGCTTCCTCGACCAGCCCGGCCTCATAGAGCAACTCGTAGCGGTCGAGCACGCGCTCCTCGTCCCAGTGCGCGCCCTCGGTGCCGAAATAGAGCCGCACCCGGTCCTTGCGCGGCAGCGCGCGCGCCGTCTCCGGCGCTTCGCCTTGCGCGGCCCATTTGGTGAGTTCGGGAAGGATGTCGCGCGCGATCATCTCGGGCGGGTCCTGCCGCCAGTCTTCCCAGGGGAAGAAGCGGTACCAGGGTTCGAAACTCGCACCCGGCGCGCGCGCCGTGCCGTTGTCGAGCGCGCGGGTCAGCGCGAGATAGCCGATGGAGGCGACATGGACGTCGGTGTCGCCGGGCATGGTATGCCGGCCGCGATCGCCAAACGTGTAGAGCTGCTCGACATAGCCGAGCCGCAAGCCCGTCTGCTCCTCGACCCAGGCGCGCAGCCCGATCTCGAAGGTCCGGTGCGAGACGGCGTCGAACGGACCGAAGGGCAGGCCGGTGAGCCTGTCGCCGTCGCCGCCGGATGCGGTGAGGATCAGCGGCTCATTGCCCTCGATCGCAACAATCGCCGCGGTCAGGTCGATCTCGATCGGCGTCAGAAGCTTGTCGCTCATCTGGCTGCCGACGCTCATGAAAAGGTCATTCGAGCTCGAGGCGGAACGGCCTGCCTTCGACCATCATGGTCGCCGGACCGATGCTCTCGAGCGCGCGGATCATCCGTCCGTCACGGCCGAGCGCCCTGTCGGCGAGGCTGACGATCAGCCGGTTCGGCGAGGCGATCGGGGAGGCGGCACGAATCTTCCGTGCGATCTCCATCTCGTCGCGATGCGGATTGAGCATGCAGGCGGCGGCGAAGGCGCTCGCGGTGGAGCGGCTGACGCCGGCATAGCAATGGATCACCATCGGCGCGTTGCGGTCCCAGCCGCGCACGAAGTTGAGAACTTGCTCGACATGCGCCTCCGACGGGGGCGTGTAGCCTTCCATCGGTTCGGTGATGTCATCCATCGAGACCTTGAGATGGTTGGCCGCAAGCACCGACGCCGGCCGTTGCACCTGATCGACATTGGCCATGACCGTCAGCACATGGCTGGCGCCGGTCATTTTGACGATTTCGGGCAATGCAGCGAGCGAGCAGACGTAAATCATGACGGTCCTTTTTTGGCGAATATAGGCCTGCGGCCCGGGCGGTGAAAGCAGGTTCGAGGCTTAGGTTCAAGAGGCTGGGTTCAAGCCTGTAACGAATTGAATCTGGCGAGGAAGCGCTTCTCGGCCTTGGCCGCGCTCCAGGGCGTCAGATAGTCCTCGCGCACGCTCTCGGGCAGGCCAGGATCGCGGCCGAACAGGCGCCTGGCCTCGCTTTCGGAAAACCCGGCCAGCATCGTGGCTTCCAGATAGGCCGCGCCGCGGTCGGCGCTCTTGATCTGCTGGGTGATGTTGGCGCTCAATTCGGGCGGCAATCCGAAGCGGATATGGATCGCCGCGAGCAGGCGCTTTTCAACCACTTTGTAATCGCCGCCCAGCACCGTCTTGAACGGCGAGATCATGTCGCCGATGACATATTCCGGCGCGTCATGCAGCAGCGCGGCAAGACGGAGTTTTGTGTCGATCCGCGGCCTCTCGGCCCTCATCACCGTTTCGACCAGCAGCGTGTGCTGGGCGACCGAGAAGATATGCGCGCCGCTGGTCTGGCCGTTCCAGCGCGCCACCCGCGCCAGCCCATGGGCGATGTCGGCGATCTCGATGTCGAGCGGCGAGGGGTCGATCAGATCGAGGCGCCGCCCCGACAGCATCCGCTGCCAGACGCGGGTGTCGGCCGCGGCGCGTCTGGTGACCGTCATTTGGCTTTGAGGCGCGGCACGCGCGGTTTTGCGCCGCAATTTCTGTGGCAGAAGCAGGTGACGAGATGGTCGTTGACCATGCCAGTCGCCTGCATGAAGGCGTAGACAATGGTTGGGCCGACGAACTTGAAGCCGCGCCCGGCAAGCTCCTTCGAGACCTTGATCGAGAGCGGCGTCGAGGCCGGCACGCTGGCGGTGGTCTTGAACTGGTTCACCTTCGGCCGGCCGTCGAGGAAATCCCAAAAAAACTTCGAGAAGCCCGGGCCTTCTTCCATCATCTTGAGATAGGACTTCGCGCTTTCGATGGCGCCTTCGATCTTGGCGCGGTTGCGGACGATGCCGACATCGTTCATCAGCGCGTGGATCTTTTTCGCGTTGTAGCGCGCGATCTTCTCCGGCTGGAAGTCGTCGAAGGCGCGGCGGAAATTGTCGCGCTTGCGCAGAATGGTGATCCAGGACAGGCCGGCCTGGAAGCCGTCGAGGATCAGCTTCTCATAGAGCGCGCGGTCGTCATATTCCGGCACGCCCCATTCGATGTCGTGATAGGCGACGTAAAACGGGTCTTCCCCGGGCCAGGGGCAGCGCATCTTGCCGTCGGGATGCAGGCGTGCGGACCGGCTCATGCGACGGGCTGTTTGGCTATAGAGCGGATGGCGTCGGGATCGGCAAGGCGAATGCCGAGCCCGCCGGCGGTCAGCGCAAGGCCCGCATCGAGCGCGTCGGTGACGCGATCGGTCCGGATCAGCGCCAGCCCGTTCTGGCCAGAGGTCGAGCCCATGGTGCCGATCGGCTTGTCGCCGGCCAGGACCGGACTTCCGGCCTCGGGCGGCGCACCGTCGAGCGTGACGCGGACCGTGCGGGTGCGCGCGGTGCCGCGATGCTGCATCCGCGACACCACCTCTTGTCCGACATAGCAGCCCTTGTCGAAGTCGACGCCGTGCAGGCGGTCCATGTTGGTTTCGTGCGGGAAGGCGTCGCCGTACATGAAGTCGAGGCCGCCGCGCGGCACGCCGGACGCGATCCTATGGGCCTCATAGACGGCGCTGTCGACCAGTTCGGCGCCAATGAGATCGGCCACCTTCTGCGCCAGCTCTTGCGGCGCGAGAATCCGCCAACCGAGCGCTGCGTCGCGCGGGTCGGCAAAGGCGAGGTCGGGCTTCATGGCAGGCTCGCCGCCCCAGGCTGCGACCACGCCGAGACTGTCGGAGAGATTCTCGACCGAGACCTTGGCGCGCAACTTGTAGAAGCCAAGCTTGTCGGTGAGGCTCTTCGCCAGCGGCCGCGGACAGTCGATGAGGAAGCCGCCGCCATGTCCGGCCGGCGCCTCCGTGATCAGGAAGTCGACGATGATCTTGCCCTGCGGCGTCAGCAGCGCGCCGAAGCGGCCGAGCCCGGGCGCAAGCTGCGTCACGTCGGTCGTGACGAGCCCGTTGAGAAAGTTGCGCGCGTCCTCGCCGGTTACTTTAACGACGCCCCGGTCGCCAAGAAACGCTGCTTTCATAAGAGGTTGCTCTTGAAGTTCTTGTTGAAACCGAGCTAGCCGATATCACATGGCAAGTTAAGGGGCTAAGGTGCCGTGAACAAGGCCCGCACGGCGCCAGTTCCCCTAAAATGACACGCGAGATCGATGACTCAAACGTTTGACACCATTCTAAAATCCGGCGCCGTGGTCAATCAGGACGGCGAGGGCGTCCGCGACATCGGCATCCGCGCTGGCCGCATCGCCGAAATCGGCGGACTGGCACGAGCGGATGCTGCCGAGATCATCGACTGCAAGGGTCTGCACATCCTGCCCGGTGTGATGGACACGCAGGTGCATTTCCGCGAGCCGGGCCTCACGCACAAGGAAGACCTCGAGACCGGTTCGCGCAGCGCCGTCATGGGCGGGGTGACGGCGGTGTTCGAAATGCCGAACACCAATCCGCTGACGGTGACGGCGGAGACTTTTGCCGACAAGGTCAAGCGCGGCCGCCATCGCATGCACTGCGATTTCGCCTTCTTCATCGGCGGTACCCGCGAGAACGTTCAGGATCTGCCTGAGCTGGAGCGCGCGCCCGGCTGCGCGGGGGTGAAGGTGTTCATCGGCTCCTCGACCGGCGCGCTGCTGGTCGAGGACGACGCGAGTTTGCGCAGGATTTTCCAGGTGATCCGCCGCCGCGCTGCCTTTCACGCGGAGGATGAATACCGTCTCAACGACCGCAAGGGCTTTCGGGTCGAGGGCGATCCGCGCTCGCACCCGGTCTGGCGCGACGAGGTCGCGGCGCTGATGGCGACCGAGCGGCTGGTCAAGCTCGCGCGTGAGACGGGCAAGCGCATCCATGTGCTGCACATCTCGACCAAGCAGGAAATCGAGTACCTGCGCGACCACAAGGACGTCGCCTCCTGCGAGGCGACGCCGCATCACCTGACCATGGCCGCCCCGGAATGCTACGAGCGGCTCGGCACCCGCGCCCAGATGAACCCGCCGGTGCGCTCGGCCGATCACCGCGAAGGCATCTGGTACGGCATCGAGCAGGGCATCGTCGATGTGCTCGGCTCCGACCATGCGCCGCATACGCTGGAGGAGAAGGCCAAGGCCTATCCGGCGTCTCCCTCGGGCATGACCGGGGTGCAGACGCTGGTGCCGCTGATGCTGGACCACGTCAATGCGGGACGGCTGTCGCTGGCGCGCTTCGTCGACTTGACCAGCGCCGGCCCTGCACGGCTCTTCAACATCGCCTGCAAGGGCCGCATCGCGGCTGGCTATGACGCCGATTTGACCGTGGTCGATCTCAAGCGCAGCGAGGTCATCACCGACAAATGGGTCGCCTCGAAGGCCGGCTGGACGCCCTACGATGGCGTGCGCGTCACCGGCTGGCCGGTCGGCACCTTCGTGCGCGGCAGGCGGGTGATGTGGCAGGGCGAACTGGTGACGGCGTCGCAGGGCGAGCCCGTGCGGTTTTTGGAGACGCTGAAGCCGCGCGCATGATCCGGAAAAGTGGGCACCGGTTTTCCGATAAGATCATGCGCAAAAATGAGGGGCTATTGCTTCGCGACCGAAATCGAGAACTCGCCGTTGCGCACGCGGGCCGGGACGCCCTCGACGAATTTCGCGACCGCTTCCTCGCCATAGGTCCCGACCAGCTCGGCGAGTGCGGCAAAGAGGCTAGCCTGGGCGAGGCAATCGCCGTCGACGCCGTCATGGCGCGCGTCAGCCCAAGCCTCGTTGAGATAGCTGAGCGCGGCCTGCTTCTGTTCGTTGTCAGGCAGCAGCTCGCGGGCGAAGGCGAAAGACATGGGGCGCATGAAAAATCAACAGAAGGGATTCACGCGATTCCGTTGCGGAACGCGTCGGACGCGAGTGGTGTAGCATGCTTGCCCGCACAGCCTAGACCACTTCTTTAGGAAAGGTTAACGGCGCGCGCGGCGTTTGCTCCGCTGTGGATCATGTCCCAAATCGCACGCGGCGAGGCGCAAAGATGACGGGCGCCCGCAGCTAACAGCTCGTCGCGGCTGCCATAGCCGTAAGTCACGCCGACCGCGTCCATGCCGTTGGCCTTTGCGCCGGCGACGTCATGGCTGCGGTCGCCGATCATCAGGGCCCGCCGAGGATCGACGCCGGTCTGCTCGAGCGCGTAGGCGAGAAGATCGGCCTTGTGGACGCGCGTGCCGTCGAGCTCGGAGCCGAAGACGTGCTCGAAATGGCCTGCAAGGCCAAAGTGATTAATGATCCTCTTGGCAAAGACGTGCGGCTTGCTTGTCGCAACGAACATCTGCCGGGAAGGTTGCGTGAGCAACGCCAGCACGTGGGCGATATCGGGATAGACACTGTTCTCGAACAGTCCGACATCGCCAAACCGTTCGCGATAGAGCGCCACCGCGCGATCGGCGAGTTCGTCGCCGCCCAGCAGCATCACAAAGCTCGCGCGCAAGGGCGGGCCGATGCACCAGACCAGTTCGTCCTGCGAGGGCACCTCACGATCGAGCTTGCCCAGCGCATACTGGATCGAGGCGGTGATGCCGGGTTTGGGGTCCGTCAGCGTGCCGTCGAGATCGAAGAAAAGGGTCGTCTCAGTTGGCATAGCGGGCCGTGAGGTCGCGCGAAATTTTCGAGCCTTCGTCGATATAGCGGCGGATGGCGACGAGCGCCGCCGGCGTGCAGGTGCGGTAGGTTTGCTGGAAGCCGTTATAGCCGCGGTTGAAGCCCGCGATCATGCGGGCGCGGCGGTCGCCGGAGGGGGTCTCGGCGTCGATCAGGGCCTGCATCTGGTTGCGCCATTTGCCGCCTTCATTGCTGCCGCAAATGCCCCGCAAATAATGCAGCGTGCCGAGGATCTCGGCCAGCCGCTGCAGGTCGCCGTCGAAGGGCGCGGCGGCGTCTTCGGCGCGTGCGGGCGCGCAAAGGCAGAAAACAGCGATCAGAATGGCGAGAAGTCGCTTCGACATTAACCGGTTCCGAGGGATGCCCCGGGTGATAGCCTTTTAAATGCGCTGGAAGCAAGGCGCCAAGGCTACTTGGCGCTAAGGCTAGCCCTCGACCAGCTTGCGGGCGGCCTCGACCATCTCCGAGAGGCCCCCGGTCAGCTTGAGATCGCCGAAGGCGCCGGGCTCGAGCCACTTGAAATCGTCGTGCTCGTCGTTCAGGACCGGCTCCCGGGCCACCCAGCGCGCCGCGAACGACATGATCACATAGTGTCCGCCGCCAGATCCGCCAGGGAGCACCTCGCGCCAGCCGGCAAGCCCGACAATTTCGATTCGGAGCCCCGTCTCCTCGTCGACCTCACGCGCAAGAGCCTCGTGCAGGCTCTCGCCGAATTCGACCCGCCCGCCCGGCAGCGAGTAAAACCCCTTTCCCGGCGAGCGCGCGCGGCGCACCAGCAGCACCTTGCCCTCGCGGAAGATGACGGCAGAGACCGCAAGCTGGGGACGCGAGGCGGGATCGGTCACGACCACGGCGATCAGGCTGCCATGATGGTCTCGACGTCGGCTTCATAGCAGCCATTGATGACGCCGCCGGCGGCAGCCACCAGCGGCTTGAGCCAGCCGATCGCCTGTTCGGCGAGCTTCGCCTTGGTCTCGTCCTTGGTCGCCTCGGCCATCGCGACGCCGACTTCCTTCAGGATGGAAGTCATGGTCTCCGCCATCTGGTCGAATTCGGCGCGGACATCGGGATCGGCGGATTCGTAAGCCGAGATCGCAAGCTCCTTCGCCTTGAAATGGGAAGCGGTAAAATGCTCGGCATAGGACAGGGGCGTCCAGGCAAGAAAATCCTCCGAGCATTCCGGCATGTCCGGAATCATCTCGAGCAGCATGATGGCTTCGTTGAAGTGATTGAGATAGTCGGTGGCGAGGCCCGTCTGCGGATTGATGTTCGCGGCCCTGAGTTCCGCCGCGCGGGCTGCCGGATGAAGGCCCGTCGGGTGCGGTGCGGATCGCGCGGATGGGTGGGCCGTGGCGGTCATCACTGGCAGTCTTCCGGTTCGGGGTTAAAAGGTGCTGAACGGATGCCTATTTAGGCTACAGAATGTGCGGACGCTTTGTCATTACCTCGCCACCGGCTGCGATACGGCAGGTATTTGGCTATTCCGAGCAGCCGAATTTCCCGCCACGGCATAATATTGCGCCGACACAACCTATACCTGTAGTCATTATCGAAAATGGTGCGCGACATTTCAAATTGATGCGTTGGGGACTGGTTCCGTCCTGGGTCAAGGATCCCCGCAAAATCACGCTCCTGATCAACGCGCGTTCCGAGACTGTCAACGACAAGCCCGCGTTCAAGAACGCGATGCGGCGGCGGCGCTGCCTCATTCCCGCCGACGGCTATTACGAATGGCAGGTTTCGGGCGGGCGCAAGCGTCCCTTTTTCATTCATCGCCGCGATGGTCACCTCTTCGGTCTCGCGGCGCTCGCGGAAACCTGGATCGGGCCGAACGGCGAGGAACTCGACACGGTGGCAATCGTCACGGCACCGGCAAGCCCGGACCTCGCTGTTCTGCATCACCGCGTGCCCGTCACCCTGACGGGCGATGATTTCGCCCGCTGGCTCGATTGCGGCAGCGACGACGCCTCGCCGGTGATGGCGCTGCTGAGGGGGCCGCTCGAGGGCGAGTTCACCTGGCATGAGGTATCGACGCGGGTGAACCACGCCGACAATGATGACGCGCAATTGCTGCTGCCGATCACCGACGAGCAGCGCGCCGCCGAGGATGCGCCGAAGCCGAGGAAGGCCGCGCCGCGCAAGGCGCCGCCGCCTTCGGTCGACGACGAGCAGGGCAGCCTGTTTTGAGTTACTCATTGTCCTCCTATGTACCCCGCACCGTGCTCCTGATCACGCTGCAGCTACCGCCGATCCGAGCGCTTCGTTGCTGAAGGCCTTGCCGCCGATGCCCCAGGCGCCTTCGACCGCATAATTGACGTTGGCGTAGATGTGCTCGCGCTTGATGCGGCCGGCTGCTGCTTCCTCGATGATTTTTGTGCCTTCCGCGATCCAGGCGTCCTTCAATTCCTGCGTCGGCAGCACGAAGGACGGCACCTTCAGCTCGAATACGGCGATGTCGGCGGGCTTGCCGCCGGAAAACGTGCGGCCCTTCGGAACCACGGTCACTTCGCCGATGACGTTCGGCGTCATGAAGCGATTGCCGGTGAGGCCATGCAGCCGCAGCAACAGCTCGGTCAGCTTGCGGAAGGCTTCGGCCTCGGCGGCCGGAGTGAGCGCGCCTTCGGGAACGATGATCTGGATCGGCATGTGTGTTCTCCGTGAACGGGTTTCCCGCGCCGCCGTTGCGGCGGTCGTGGCGATCATTAGATAACGATCGTTATCTCTTAAACATAACGATCGTTATCCTGTCAATGATAATATAACGATCGTTATCAAATAACCGGGAGGCTCCTGAATGGCGCGACCGAAGAAGGATGAGGGCGATGCGCGGGCGCGGCTGGTGGAAGCGGCCGGGCGCGGCTTCCGCGCGAGCGGCTTCGGCGGGGCCGGTGTCGATGCGCTGGCGAAAGGGGCGGGGCTGACGTCGGGCGCGTTCTACGCCCATTTCGATTCCAAGGCTGAGGCGTTCCGGCTCGCGGTGGTCGACGGGCTGTCGTTCCTGCGCGGAGGCATCCTGAAATTCCAGGAGACCCACGGCCGCAACTGGCGCGAGCCGTTCATCGACTTCTATCTCGGCCCACGCATGGAGGTCGCGCTCGATCAAGCCTGCGGCCTGCCGAGCTTTTCCTCCGATGTCGCGCGCGCCGACGAAGCGACGCGCGCGGTCTATGAGGCCGAGCTCGAGCTTCTGGTGGAGGCGATCGCCTCTGGCCTGCGCGGCGCCCATGCCCGCGAACGGGCGCTGGCGCTGCTTGCGATCCTCTCGGGCGCGGCGGCCATGGCGCGCGCAGTGAAGGACGAGCGCGTGCGGCGCGACATTCTCTCGGCCGCCAATGTCGCGGCGAAGGCGATTTAGCTTTTTGTGGCTGCGGCTCATCTGAAAATATTCAGCGCGGCGTATTGCAGCAGCATGATGGTCTTGGCATCGACGATGCGGCCGTCGGCGATCATCGCGAGCGCCTCGTCGATCGATAGCTCCAGCACCTCGATGTCCTCGCCTTCGTGCGCGAGTCCGCCGCCGTCACCGATACGCATATCGGGTTCGTAGGCGGCGACGAAGAAATGGATTCTTTCCGTCAGCGCGCCCGGGCTCATGAAGGCTTCGAAGACTTTTCGGGCTTCGTGCAGGCGATAGCCCGATTCTTCCTCCGCCTCGGCGCGGATTCGCACCTCCGGCGTCTCACCGTCGAGCAGCCCGGCAATCGTCTCGACCATCAAATCGTCATGGCCGCCGACATAGGCGGGATAGCGGAACTGCTTGATCAGCACCACGGTGCGCTGCGCAAGGTTATAGGGCAGTACGGTCACGGCACCGCCGCGGTCATAGGTCTCGCGCTCTTGGGTCTGCCACTTGCCGTCGCCACGGCGCCAGTCGAACCTCGTCGTTTTCAATGTGCCGTAATTATCGGAGAGCAGGCGGACGTTTTTGACGCGGACACGGTCGGAAATGCTCATGCCTGAAATAGATCCGGATAGAGGAAACTACGGCGCGCCCTCGCGGCCGTCGAGCCATTTGGCGAAGACGGTGACGGGCGCTTCGTCATAGCCGATGGTCTCGTAGAAGGCGCTCGCCTTGGCGTTCTCGCGCCGCACCAGCAATTGCAGCTTTGCGATGCCGGCCGCCCGCAGCCAGTCTTCCGCCGCGTTCATGATGGCGCGGCCGAGCCCCTGGCCGCGCCGGTCGGGATCGACCGCGACATAATAGACCCAGCCGCGATGACCGTCGTGGCCGACCATGGCGGAAGCCACGATGCGGTCGTCCTCGCGGCCGAGCAGGATGGTTGAACTCGGACCGTTCCGCGCCAGCGCGATGTCGGCGGTGGGATCGTTCCACGGCCGCGTCAGCGCGCAGCGCTCCCACAGCGACACCACGGCGGCAACATCGGTGTCCTCGATCTCGGTAATGGCGAGCCCGGCAATCATGACCAACAACCTGACTTAGATCATGATGCGATTAGGTCTAATCGCATTATGATCTAATTTCCTTGTTTGGAGCATGATCTTTTCGGAAAACCGGTTTCCACTTTTCCGGATCATGCTCTAGAGCACCTTGCCCGGGTTCATGATGCCGTTGGGATCGAGCATCGCCTTGATCGCGCGCATCAGCTCGATCGCGGTCCTGTCCTTCACATCGGGCAGTTCGTCGCGCTTGAGCACGCCGATGCCGTGCTCGGCCGAGATCGATCCGCCCATGCGCAGCACGATATCGAACACGACCTTGTTCACCTCGTGCCAGCGGTTCATGAAATCGGCGGTGTCGCCGCCGACGGGCTGGCTGACGTTGTAATGAATATTTCCGTCGCCAAGATGACCGAACGGCACCGGCCGCGAGCCCGGGATCAGCTTGACGACGGCCGCATCCGCCTCCGCGATGAAATCGGGGACTGCTGCGACGGGCACGGAAATGTCGTGCTTGATCGAGCCGCCTTCCGGCTTCTGCGCCGCCGACATCTCGTCGCGCAGCTTCCAGAACGCCTGGCGCTGGCTCAGGTTGGCCGCGATCACGGCGTCATCGACAATGCCGTCTTCGAGTCCCTTGGCCAGGATCGCCTCCAGCGTCGCGCGGGCGTCGTCGCGCGGCGAGGACAGCTCCATCAGCACATACCACGCGTGCTTGGCCGACAAGGGATCGCGCACGTCGATGCCGTGACGGACCGAGAAGTCGACGGACATTTCGGAGAGCAGCTCGAAGCTCGTCAGCGTGCCCGCCGCCTCGTTCTGCGACAGCGACAGCAGCTTCAGCGCTTCCGCCGGCGATTTGAGGCCGACAAAGGCGGTCTCGATCTCGCGCGGCTTCGGATACATCTTCACCGTCGCCGCGGTGATGATGCCGAGCGTGCCTTCGGCGCCGATGAAGAGGTTGCGCAGATCGTAGCCGGTGTTGTCCTTTTTCAGCTTCGACAGCAGGTTCATCACACGCCCGTCAGCGAGCACGACCTCGAGCCCGAGCGCCATCTCGCGCGCCACGCCATAGGCGAGCGCGGTGGTGCCGCCGGCATTGGTCGAGAGATTGCCGCCGATGGTGCAGCTTCCCTCCGCGCCGAGGGACAGCGGAAACAGCCGGTCGACCGAGGCTGCGCGCTGCTGCGCCACCTGCAGGATCACGCCGGCCTCGCAGGTCATGGTGTTCGACGCGGTGTCGACCTCGCGGATCCTGTCCATCCGCCGCATCGAGATCACGACCTCGCCATTGTGCGGCGTCTGGCCGCCGACGAGACCGGTGTTGCCGCCCTGCGGCACCAGCGCGATCTTGTGCTCGTTGGCGAGCTTGCAGATCGCGGATACTTCCGCGGTCGAGCCCGGGCGCAGCACCAGCGGCGAGTGGCCGCGGAACAGGTCGCGCTCCTCGGTGGTGTAGGGCGCGATGTCGGCCTGATTGGTCACCGCATATTTGTCGCCGACGATCTTGCGGAACTTTGTGACGAGATCGCTGGAGAGAGCAGGCGGCGGCGCGGTCGGTTGCACGATATTCATTCTAGTCAAGTCCCGGTCATTCCCGCCCGACGGCGGCGCGGCGCAGTCGGTCGTTGATGGCTTCGCCCAGCCCGTGGTGGGGAATGGGCATCACCGCGATCATCGCCGCGGCTTTCGCGTCGAGCGCGCGAAGATAACCGAAAAGATTGGCGGCGGCTTCATTCAGATCACCGCGAGCGGACAGATTCATGACAGCGGCGGCGTGTTCCGCGCCGGCGAGGGGAGGGCCGAAGGCGAGCAGCGCCTCGCCGGGCTCAATCGTGGTGGCGTTCAGCCGCACGCGCGTGCGCGGCGCGTAATGCGAGGCGAGCATGCCCGGCGCCAGCGGCTGGCCGCTGTCGGTCTCGGCGTCCGCCGGCGGCTGCTTGAGCCCGCGGCCGAGCACGCGCTCGATGGCCTCGCGCGGCAGGCCGCCCGGACGGAGCAGCATCGGCGTCTCGAAACAGCCGACGATGGTGGATTCGACGCCGACCTCGACCGGGCCGCCGTCGACGATCAGGTCGATGCGGCCCTCGAGATCGCTTTGCACATGCGCCGCCGTGGTCGGCGAGACATGGCCGGACAGATTGGCCGACGGCGCCACCACGGGCTTGCCGAAGGCGGTGAGGATCGCGCGGGCGAGGGGGTGCGATGGCACGCGGATGGCGATGGTGTCGAGGCCGGCGGTTGCCAGCTCTGCCACGGCGCAGCCTTGCGTCTTCGGCAGCACCAGCGTCAGCGGTCCCGGCCAGAAGGCGCGTGCGAGCGCGGCCGCCTGGGTGTCGAAGCGGCCGATTCTTTCTGCCGCGGCGAGATCGGCGACATGCGAGATCAGCGGATTGAAGGCCGGGCGGCCCTTGGCCTGGTAGAGCCGGGCGACGGCCGCCGGGTTGGTGGCGTCGGCGCCGAGCCCATAGACGGTCTCGGTCGGGAACGCGACCAGGCCGCCCGCTGAAAGCGTGCGCGCGGCCTCGGCGAGAGCGGCCTCGCCGGCCGGCAAAATCAGGGTGCTCAGGGCCACAGTCACGGGTCCATAATCTCCAGAATCGGCTTCTTGCGGTGCGCGAAACCCCCGGCTATAAGCCGCGGTCTCAGTCGGAGTGTGGCTCAGCCCGGTAGAGCACTGCGTTCGGGACGCAGGGGTCGCAGGTTCGAATCCTGCCACTCCGACCAGATTTCATTGGGGTTTTTCTTCTGATCGACCCCGGTTCCCATGTCAACCACCGTTTCAACCACCGAAACGACCCGGTCTTTTTGCCCGATCGCGGCAGCCGCCCGGCGCAGGTGATCGGGATGATGATGACCGTAGGTGGTCTCCAAGACCTCCGGCGACATGCCTAGGAACCCGGCCGCCTCCCAGATTGGCACCGCGCGCTGCATCAGCCAGGTGGCAGCCGTGTGGCGAAGGGTGTGGGCCGTGACCTCACCCGGTAGCCCAGCAAGCCTCACGGCCGTCTTAAACCCCTTCTTGACCGAGGCCACCGGCTTGCCGTTGAACTCGACAAAGCAAGTGGCGATCAGCTTGCGCTCCTTCCAGCGCCGCATATGCATAAGCAGCCGCGGGGGAAGCGGTACCGGCGTCTGACGCTTCTTGGTCGCTCGTTTGCCGATGGTCTTGCGGTAGAGGATTCCGCGCTCAAGATCGACATAAGACCGCCCCGTCTCGGCATGGGGCGAGGCAGAGGCGATCGCTCCGGCCCTCGTACCCGTATAGAGACCGATCAAAATGAACCTGGCAATGTGCCTCAACGGCCTTCGTTCCGTCTGCACCAGAGCGCCCGCCAGCCTGCCAGAATGCACGATTTGCTGTTCGCGATAGCGCCAGCATTGCCAAACCAATCTCGCCGCTTCACTGCGGGTCAACCAGCGACTGCGCGCCTCGCCCTTGGGCGGGAGCGACACCCGAACCAGCCCGCGATGCAGCCCCTCTTTTGCATGATGGTTGATGGCGGCTCGAAGGGTCTCGAGGTCGCGCCGTGCACCCCCTGGTCCAGATCGATGTTTGACATAGGCCGCACAGCTTCGCGCATTGACGTGTGATAGTTTTCTATCGCCCCAAAAATCGTTCAGACGACCAATTCGCGCCTCTATTTCAAATTGCTGCCCCGGCTCGCCAACATCCGACAAGTAAATTGAAAGGACGTCGGCGCAATCGATCTCTTCAATGTCCTTTAAGCTCCGCTCCGGCTCGTATTTTCGTGCGATATAGTTCGCTAGAGCTTGCTCGGCTTTTGGTGGAGGTCTTGTTTCAGACGGGCCCGCAACGCATCCCGTGGCGATATGCCGATCGCCATCCTTGATGATGGGGATGTCCCGGGTCCTGTTGAATTTCTGAAGAGGTCGGCGTTGCCCACCTTGAGCCGGTAGGCTCGGGGTGCTGATTCCACAAAGGAGAGCAACGCCATGACGAGAGATATCACACCGGCTGGTCCGCCGGCGACTGGGGCTGTGGACGAAGCGTTTGCAGAGGTGCGGGCGAGCTTCGATCGGTTCTGCCTTGCGGCAGGGATCGAGGCGCTCGGCACGATGATGGAGGCGGATGTCACGGCGGCCTGCGGGCCGCGCCACGGTCGCGACGCGGCGCGGCGGGCGCACCGTAGGGGCCGAACGCGGGGACGGATCGGCTTCCACGGCGGCAAGATCGAGGTCGAGCGGCCCCGGGTCCGGGGCGTGGACGGCCGCGAGGTCACGATCCCGAGCTGGGAAACGGCGGCGGAGGAGGATTGGCTCGGTCGCTGGGCGATGAACCTGATGCTGATCAATGTGTCGACGCGCCGGTTCGGCCGCGCTGTCCGGCTGCCCGAGGGTGACGTGCCGGCACCGCCCGGATCGGGGGTTTCGAAGTCGGCGGCCTCGCGGAGGTTCGTAGCGCTGTCGGCGGCGCGGCTGGCCGACTTCATGGCTGCCGACCTGTCCGCGCTCGACCTTCTGGTGGTCCAAATCGATGGGCTGCATCTCGGCGATGATCTCGTGCTGGTCGCCGCGATCGGGGTTGACGGCGAAGGCAACAAGCATCCGCTGGCGCTGGTGGAAGGGGCGACCGAGAATGCCGCAACGGTTCAGGCCCTGCTGGACAACCTGGTCTCGCGCGGGCTCGACCCGACGGTGCCAAGACTGTTCATCGCCGACGGCGCGAAAGCGTTGTCGAAGGCGATCCGCCGCACCTTCGGTTCGGCCGCTGCGATCCAGCGCTGCCAGATCCACAAGGCGCGCAACATCATGGAACGCCTGCCGAAAGAACATCATGCGGCCACCCGTCGGGTACTGCGCCAGGCCTGGGAGCTCGATGACGCCGACAAGGCTGAAAAATTGATCCGCAATCTCGCGCGTCGACTCGACCAGCAATGGCCCGGCGTAGCCGCCAGCATCCTCGAAGGCCTCGACGAAATCCTGACTGTCGTCCGGTTGAAGCTGCCGAAGGAGCTTCGTCGATCGCTCGCCTGTACCAACATCGCCGAGAACATGATGGGTACCATTCGCCGCGTCACGCGCAACGTCAAACGCTGGCGAGATGCTGGTATGGCCTTGCGATGGGTCGCGGCCGGCATGATCGAGGCCAACAAGGGCTTCCGACGATTGAAGGCGCACAAGCAATTGTCGGTTCTGCGTGCGGCCCTTCAAGCTCGCCACAATCGCATGACGATCAAGCCCGTTGCCCACGTCACGAGGGCCGCGTAACATTCATTCCGGCAACATCGGCCCGACGTAGTTCAACAGCGATCGGGACATCCCCCAAGCCAGCGCGCCACCTGCTATAGCGGTTCAACACGATAACCCGGATTAACCTCATTTCCGAAAATCACTGATGGCTTCAAAAGGAAAGCCGCGCGGCGTCTTTCTATCTAGGATGGGTGCAGACCGGAGGCCGCAATGGCGCGGACGAATTTTTTTGGTGAGTTTGCGGTGAGTTTTAATTTTTGTGCACTCCTAGTGGTTCGCGGTTCCGGCCGACGAAGATGGGCACTTATATGAGGCTTCGCCAGTCAAGAGGTTTTTGCGAGGGCTTCGCTTTCTTGCTTCCCAAGAGGCCTGTGTCTGCATTCATGGCGTGATGGTCCCTTGCTTGGCCGTGCTTTCGCGGTCAAGCCCCAAACGCCCGCAAGGGTTGCGCCTTTGGGCGCAAGGGCTTGACGGCGAAAGCACGCGCCGAGCGATAATGGTCTGGGCCATGTCAGGCGCTCGCGGGTTTCTCAACGAACGAGTTAATCTCCCCTTTTGTCGTCAGGCGTTCTTCGGTTGAAGTTACGTTTCTATTTGGTCCATTTGATCCAAGGCGGAGCCCTTATTGAGGTATGCGGCACTCGCCGCATCAACTTATATCCGGTCGGGATTGCGCCCGCACCAAGGTCCCTCATGCATCGTTGCGAGGGCAAGGGGGCTCCAAGGAGGATGGGACCCATCTATTAGACGGCGTCTTGCAGCCATGTGCCCAAGCGGTCACACATCCACCTTGGATCGGGATGTTCCTCCTATCGGTCTTCAGGATTCCATCCGTGCTCTCATCAGTTCAGAACGGCGCCCGTCGGCACCATGCCGGTCTCCAAATAGCGCCACAGGGCGATCAGCAACTTGCGGGCCACCGCGACGATAGTGATGCGCCGGATGCGACCCTTGAGGGTCCCGACACGCTCTTGGAACCAGATACTCAAAGGGCTGTCGGGCTGATGACGAAGCCACAACCAGGCCAGCTCGATCATAGTTGAGCGGGCCTTAGGATTGCCGGCCTTGCTGATGCCCTGATCACGGCACTTGGAGCCGCTCTGGAAAGGACTCGGCGTGAGGCCCACATAGCTCGCCACCTGCTGGCGATTGTTGAATGGGCGGTAGAACACTTCGCCAGTCAACACGGTGGCAATCTCCGCTCCGATAGCCTTGAGCTTGACGAGATTCTGGATCTTCTTGGCGTTGGTATGCGCCGAGACGTTTTCGGTCAACGCAATGGCATCGCGCTCCGCCTCAATCTCCTTAAGCATCCCCAGTATGAGCTCCAGGCGCTGCAATTCGCGTGCGATCTCGGCTTTGAGCCGCGGCGGCAACTCGCGTCCGTCACCGGTGTGCAACTGCTCCAGCCGCAGCATCCGGTCACGCCGCATTGGCTCGTAGTCATAGATGCCGTGGATCGCACACAGTCCCTTGATGCGGTTGACGTGCTGGCCACGTTCGGCGATCAGCCGATCACGCTCACGGTGCAGCCGACGGTCATCCTCTTCGGCGACACTTGGCACGCGCAACACACTCCACACCTTCGGCTCACCGCGCAGATATGCCATTAATGATCGCAGCAACCGCTTGGCATCGATGTGATCCGTCTTGGCTCGTCGTGCCCGCCGATCCACCTGCACGCTCGCCGGATCAATCACATGGCTGCGCACGCCCTGGCGTTCGAGCAGACGGTGGAGCCAGAACCCGTCATAGCCCGCCTCGTAGCATGAGATCATTTCCACTGGTCGGCCCACCTCTCGAGCAACGCGCGTGCGGACCCGCTCCATCAACTCCAAAAGCCCCTTCCAGTCACACCCATCCAATGTGTACCGGCTGATCTTGTCGGACAGTGCCGTGGTGATCGCCACGATCCAACTCTTCTTGCTCAATTCGATTGCCAGAAGACAGCGGACCGGGTCATGATCAGCTGCGACGGGCGGCAGGGTGTCTACTGTCTGGGCTTCCATCAGTGTCTCCTATGCGCTGGTGGTAGGTAGGAACCGAGATGGTACCAAACCTCCCGTCCGTCGCGCCTGCATAGGATCTATTCTTTCGCCGTGGCGCTGTGATGGAGCGGCCGATCGGGCGCCGCGATCGCCATCTCTGCGGAGATCCATGATTTCACGCTGCAACTCGTAGCAAAAAAATCCCCTCAGGTCTGGCTTCTCTGGCCGACACCCCGCAGGCGTTTGACCCGATGCTTCTGGTACCCCGCGATTTGACGGGCAATCGGTGCCGCATGACCGAAACGCAGATGCGTAATTGATGCGAATAGAGCGCTGTCTCCAACCTCCGCGCCAAGCTCGACCTTGCAGACTATTCCTCCCTCGTCACCGGCGTAGTCGACCCAGGTGATCGGATATCGACGCTGCGGATCGGCGGCCGTAGGAGACCGCTCCCGTATGACGGCGGCTACCTCAGGAGTGACGGTCGCAAAGAGCGGCAAGGATTGTCTTAACCTGGCAATAAGACGCTCAACCTGATCCGGATTGTCGATCATGTTACCCTTGGATGCTTTCGCGAGCGAGTCATGCATTGCGGAGTATGCCACCAATCGCGGTTGCCGAGCGCGCTGGCAACACCACAGGGCCGACTCTGAAATCTTGACACCACGTGTCTGTAACGTCATATTTGTAACGACAGCCTCGGAGCGGCGATGCGTTGGACGTGGGATAGCGATAAGGCCAAGGCAAACCGCGCCAAGCATGGCCTATCGTTCGAAACCGCTGTGCTGGTGTTTGACGATCCGCTCCACGTGTCGAGGCCTGACCTACACCCGGACGGTGATCGCTGGCACACCATCGGACTCGCAGGACCGGTCTTATTGCTGGTTGTTCATACTTGGCCCGACGAATCGGAAGAAGGCGAGCCGGTCGGCCGCATCATCAGCGCTCGGAAGGCCACCGCTCATGAAAGGAAGGCTTATGAAGAAGAAGGGAACTTCTAAGCGGTTGACGCCCAAACAGCGGGCGGAACTGAAGTCGCTGGCGGCGCTTCGCGACGATGCTATCGACACATCCGACGCGCCGGAGATTCTCGATTGGTCCGGCGCCAAGCGCGGCCTCTTCTATCGGCCTGTCAAGCAGCAACTGACGCTTCGCCTGGATTCCGACGTCGTGGCCTGGTTTAAAAGCCACACGACGGCAAGTGAGGGCTATCAAACACGCATCAATCGGGCACTGCGGGAGTACGTCCAGGGACAGGCAAGCCGAACTCACCGATCTAGAGCTTAGCCTTACACTCGGGCTGCGGGAAGAATTTGGCCCAGTTCGCAGGCCGTTGGCGACAAAATCGCACGGCAGCTCGCTAAGCGAATAAATTTGGGGGTTCGAGCTCACTCCCCCGCTACCACCTGTAAAGCCGACACTTCCGCGCCCATTGGAGCCGCTAGATGGCCCCTTATCCGCACCTCGTATTCTTCACCGGCCTTCCGGGGTTCAACGATCACGGCTTCCGCCAGCGAACGAAAACTGCCTACCAGAGCAAGGTCGGGCGTCACGTCCGGGGCCGTGAGGATCGCGGCCAAGTCTTCGACGTTCTCTTTGAACCTCTGAACGGCCATCTTCGTCGGCCGCAGCGCCACCAAATGCCTCCGCTTGTACGCGTAGCCTCGCTCCTGTGAGCAATCCTTGCATCGCATGCAGCGCTCTAGCTCGTGTATCGGTGTCGTCTTTGCACGGCCGCCAACTGAGGCGGCCTCAACAGCACCGGGTGACCGTGCGTTTTCGAAATTCCGTTCACGGTCGGAGAACTACGGAGAACACAAGGTTGTATTTTTGGCGCTTCGGTTGTGTGAGTTGCGCAGGGATCAAAAGTAACAGACCGAAAAACCAAAAGGAACAGCAACTTAAGATGGGATCGAAAGGGGCCAGTGCCCTCGTAGCCAATAAGAACATATTGCGAACATTAAACAAATGTGGCACGATGCATTTATACCACCCGAACCCGCAAGGCCTGCTCAACTTGAGCCTGATCGTCTGCAACAGCGACCGATCAAGCCATCGCGGCCTGTGGCGGGAATGCTCGTGACGCGGCGAAAGCGTTGCTAGTCACGAACGAATTTCTTGAGACGCAGATTGCCGAACTACGGCCCGCCGTCTCAAACGGCTATGCGCGTGGCAAGTTTGAATCCGTGGCGCGTGATCGCAAGGATTGGTATGATTGAGTAGGGGCGAAGCTATGCCCGGAATTACATATTACGTAGCGTTGCCGTTCGATGTCGCTGAGGGCAGCGTTGTTGTTGGTGAACCCATCGAGTGTCCGAACGCGGCGGTCGCGATTGGGCGTGCTGAGGCTTGTGCAAGATATTAGGCCATACCGGTGCAATCGCATTCAGCCGTTCTGGTGATCCGGCAACCGGTGATTATTGCGATGCTGCTGTGTTGCGAAAGTTCGGCGACGTGCCGGATGATTTGAGTGCGCTGTGAGCACCCGCAGCTACCTTGATGGGTTAGGTTAAGCAGCGAGTGTAGTTGTAGCGTTACGTCGCGGCGTTATCCTTATTCGTGCTCAGGGGAGTCCGTGAGTGCTGTGACCGATCAAGAGTTAGTTTTAGCTGCGCTGCGTCAGGTCGGTTTTATTGTCGCCGAACACCTTGAATCCGACGCGAGCGATCCTGAGGCAGTGATCAGCCGATTAATCGCCGTGTTGGACACGCAAGAATTGGCAGACGCGATCTGCCGGTTAGAGCGGTGGCAGGGAATGCGGGTGGTGAAATAGCGAGCCGCAGTTGGCAAATGAGGTAGAGTGACCAGCCAGCTTCAGGATTCGGAGGGGCAATGACCGCGCAATGGCAACGAGCCGGTAACCGGCTAACTACGCGTCCCAAGCTACAACCGACCGCTAAACTTCCGGCTCGGTGCTTTCCAATTCAACGCTTAATTCAACAATTGAGTGACGACCTTGACGCACTCAATGAGCGGATCACAGAGCTAGAAGATGAAGGTCACCGGGGTCATGCGCTAGACATGTTGAAGGCAAACGCGTTGGATTTTGCGCGACGGATCGATGAACTTCGCTGCGTATTGATTGTCGTACCGACCAAGAAACGTCAGTCTTAAGCTACGCCGCCCATCGCGCCCAAGCCGACGCGCTGTTGCTGTTCACGGCCAGTCTTAGCCGGGTCCGCGCCTTTGGCGTCAAAAAAAGTACGGCCTCAAGTCGGGTACCAGCGCGGTACAAATCCCAACTTGAGGCCGGGCGCCCATCAGACGCTTCTCACATCATGTTGATTCGCCGGAGCGATATTTCGACGCGCTCGCGGCCTATCTAAGATATTCAGTGTCGGAACAGAGGCGTGGAGTTAACAAGCGTAAACTGTTTTTGCGGAATAACTAATCGCTAACAATCCGAGCCCTTAGATTGAAGCCCAAGGGCAAAACGAAGATTCGCCTACGAATCCAGCCTCTTGCTATCGCCCAACTATGAAATTCATCCAAGCCAAGTCTCTCATCGTCATTTCGGGCGCGGCCTCATAGCCAGACTTGACGCTCGCGATTCTTGCGAGAGAATTCGCGGGGAACGTCACCAAGTGAGACTTCCACCAAATCGACAGCCTTGATCGTGCGACGTGCCAGGCTCCCTGCCTTGTGTAGCTCGTAATCGGTGCAGCGATATCCGATGCTCAATCCGTCAAGCGCTGGCCGGGGTTTCATCTTTAACAACGCGTAAGCGTTGGCACCGCGTTCTGTTTTGATCGCCAGCTTGCCGGTTAGTTTTAAGCTGCGCTCGTCTTCCGACATATCGGTCCAAATTCCAATAGGCGTTTTCCCTTGCGCCGTTTGGTCGCCGTGCTGCAAAAGCATCGCGGGCCAACTGCCAGCACCTGATTTCGCGTCGGCAATGGACTTCCTAAACGCGCCTTTGCGACCGTGTCGCCATAGAAATCGACGTTACCGAATACCGAGCCGTATCCAGGGATCGTGCCGTCGTCTCCGGCGTTGTCTAGCTTGACTTCGAATGGGCAGAAAAAGTGCTGCATGATGTTCCTAAAATTCTCTCTGTGAAAATGAGATGGTCTTTGAATTGCCAAAGAGTTTGTGTGGTAGGTGGCCGTACTCAAGAGAGGAGCCGAAATGGCCAAGAAGAAAGTTGTCCGTCGCGCATGGTCGAAGGAAGACCATCGCACTTTGAAAGGAATGGCGCGGGAAAAACGAGGGGTCCAGAAAATCGCAAAGGCACTAAAGCGTTCTCCCGGTGCAACGAGCGTGATGGCAGCGAAGCTAGGTGTCTCCCTGAGCATGCGGGGATGACTTTGCCCTTGGTGACCTCCGAGTCGGCGAAAACCGGCTCGGGCGTCCAATATGAACACGTTTTAATCCAACCCAGACCCAAGTTTGCCGATTTGTCACTGGATGCCAGCTGTCTCTTAAATTATTGGGACGCGATGCGTTACTTTTTTCATATCTCCGACGGCTCGAAGTTGTTTCCAGACGATGCGGGAAGCAACCTCCCGAGTTTTGAGTACGCGAAACGTATGGCGGTGGTTGTCGCTGACGAATTAAAAAAAGGCGGCGAATTTTGCCAGTCGAGTTTGGTGATCGTCTCGGATGAGAATGGCAAAAAGCTTTTCGAGTGCGGCGCTTCCTAAACGATCTTCGATGACTCTGTTGGTGACTATGCTAAAAAAGACCCAGTTGGCGCCGCGTGGTTGCTTGGTCCGAGTAACAAGCGAAGCGGATATGGAATGGCTGCTTTCGGGCGTGATGAGAGCGGAGTAAAACGCGACAGCTTCAGTTCATGCGGTGATGCGGAAGCGGTGGTCGTCGTCCTTGGCCATATCGTTGACCAGATTGATCTCCCAGATCAGGTATTCGCGCATCGCGTCCTCGCGATTCTGGCCGCGCTCGCGCGGCGAGAGAAACACATCGTCGGGCTGGTCCGTCATTCGGGTTGCTCCCCTCTCGAGAGGCAATCCCGCCCGAACCCAAGCCTGCGTGCCACCAGCAAGTGTCATCACCGGTACGGACGCGACGGCCTGCAACTCCACCGCCGCCAGTGAAGCAAGCGCGCCATCTGGCGACGTCAGCACAATCGCCTGATGGGAGGAGAGCGTCGCCGCCAGCGCCGCGCCAAGGCGCGATCGGATTGCAAACCAGGCACCCGGAATATGGCCCAGCGCGTAGCGCGTGCTCAGGTTGAGATCAACCACCGTCACCTTGCCTGCGGCCAATCGATCGCGCAAATCCATCGCATCGATTTGCGGCGCCGAGGCCGCTTCGAGACCAGGAACGCGCGGCACATAGGGTCCGGTTTCCCAGTCGCCATCGGCCGGGCCAGCGGCCAGAACCGCAATATCCGGCCAACCCATTTGTTTCAGCCACGACGCAGTCATGGTTGCGCGGACGCCGTTGTCGTCGACAAGCACGACGCGGGCGCCCCAGGTCGCCATATGCGCGTCAGTTTCCTGCACAAGCTGGCCGCCGGGCGCCGAGCGTGCACCGCGCAAATGACCAGCCTCGTATTCCTCAGGTGAGCGCACGTCCAGGACGTACAGGCTGCGCTGGGCTGCCTCGGCGCGCCATGACTCGAGCGTACACTTGTCGATACGCGCGATGCCGCAGCGCGCGGCAACCCGTGCAGCGGCCTCGCCAGCGGACTGCAGTCCGTGCGCACTGACCTCGGGCGGCTTTCGCGTCGCCCCATGCACTACTTCGAGACCCGCGAGGTGCCAGGCCATGGTGCCGTCCTTCAGAGACACGACTTTGTTGCGCACGCCGGCATTGATCAGCGATTGAGCCCCGATGATACTGCGCGTGCGACCGCCACAATTGACGATGACCGTTGTATCGGGCGACGGCATGAGATCCACGAAGCGATAGTCCAGCTCCGCGCCGGGCACGCTGATGGCCGTTGGAATGCTGTTATTGTGATACTCCTCGTAGGAGCGGCTGTCGTAGATTGCGATTTTGGCCTTGCGATCGATCAACACCTGCTCGACTACTTCGGCAAACGCCTTGCTGGGCACGTGCACGCCGCTATAGATGCGAAAGCCTGCCGCCTCCCACGCAGCGATTCCGCCGTCCAGCGAAGCGACGTCATGATAGCCGAGCGCGGACATCCGTTCCGCGGCGCGCGCCGCCAACCCTTCACCATCATCGCACCAGATGACGCGTGCACCGCGCCGCGGCACCAGATCGTCGACCAGCAGCTCCAATCGGCTGAGCGGAACGCAAGATGCCATTAGAAGATGGCGCCTGCCGAACAGCAGTTCCTCGCGCGCGTCGAGCAGGGCCAACTCGCCGCCATCGTGAAGTTGGGCTTTCAATGCGCGTGCATCGATGCGTTTGATCTTGTTGCCCGACATACCTTCAGTCCCCGCATTGGAGATATTATGACGCCGGCGGCGCGATCCTGCTTCTTCCGAAGCGAGCCCCGCGCTTCGCACTGACAGGCCAGTGTGACTTCCACGAGCCTCTCATGGAAGGCGCCGAGATTCGTGTTGCGATCAAACCCGCGGCGCCGCGGCGTTTCCCGATCGTCCATCCGTCCAGCTTCACTCAGGCCGCCCTGATGTTCGAACGCTGCACGTGATCCAGGTTCCTGCCCTCAACACGCACCAGCTTCGTGAGCCCCTCTCGCTTCGGCGAATGGACCACACCGACATCATAGAAGTGGCTATCGCCCGGCTTCAGGACATAAGTTTTGGCCGGCTCGACCAGAGTCGGCTCGTCACCCTCACCTTGCTTGACAACGCGCCAGTCGGTCATCTCCGTATCACCAATCGCCAAGCCGTAGATTGCCCAACTGGAACCGTGATCGTGCGGCGCGCCGTGAGCGGCGTTCTCGTAAACATGTCCGCAAACGCAGAAGCCCAGCTCCGGATCCTCGTACAACACCTTGCGCGGGCGGCACTGCTCGGCGGTCAGGTGCCTAGCAACGAATTCCTGGTCGAGCAGCGCCTTCGACACGAGTTTGCACACCAGCTGCTTGCCGGTCACCCCGGAATCCGCCTTAAGGGTCTCGCGGATGTCAGCGCTCAATTGCTCAAGGGTATAGGCCATTCGCTCCCTCCGTCATGTTGCAGCGTTTCGCTTTCGGCTTGCCGGCATTATGAAACGTTTGGCCAATGGGGAGCAATCCTGATCATTGGTCGCTCCTTCATTCACTATTCCAGTGGCGAAGAGAAGGGCGACCAATCCACCAAACGCCTTCATGTTCATTTCCCCTTCGCCTTAAGCTGCAGTCCGATCTTTCTTTTTTTCCACTCTTGTCGAAACTCCACCTGTGCAACTTCAAGGCTGGCAGCTGTCCCGCTGGAAACGCCGGGTCCTGGAAGGCTGCAATTCCGCAGCCAGACTTCTGCGTGCGGGTCACCCGCGAGCATCATCCGTCCAACCCTCTTTCCGCCGTCAATCACGGCGTACTCGTTGGGCCTAATTGAGTGCAGGGTGAGGTTGGCAGTTCTGCCCGTTTTGGTCACGTAAGGTCCGCGAGGAACATCGCGCCGCCCTTGCTTGATCAGACGGAAAAGAAGAACAAAACCCGCAACGAAAAATAGAACTGTGAGGATATCGAGGATCATTCGAAGCCCCGAGGCAGTGTGAGGTGCTCACCGGTCGCTGCGGATGTCGACCATGTTAGGGCTATTTCCCCTTCGCCTTAAGCCCGATCTCGACCAGCCGGCGGATGGCTTCCGAGCGGGAGACGTCATGAACTACAGCGCTGCGATTGCGAGAGAAATTACATCGAGCAACGATAAAAGGTAAGCTCCATTCCCGCCATGGCCGGATCCGTGAAAATGCGGGATACGGTGTTGGCATCAAGGATTTTCAGACGCAGGTTAACGCTCGTCGCCATGATTTCCGAGGCGCATGCGGCCTGAAAATCGATGGTGTCACCCGTCTCTTTCCTCGACGTGATGATGCATCGCGCAGTTTTGCTTCTGACGTCATTTCCATCTGCGACAAATCCGCCGCCGAACTCTTCGGAAAATTGAGCAAAGGTGATTTTATCGCCTTTTTTGACAAAGACTTGTTTGCACTGGTCAGCGCCCGTCGCCCAGGCTCCGTTCAAATCGAAAGCGTGTGCCTGCGAAGTTAGTAGGAGGCCGCTGCAAAACAGGAGAGCGTATAGTCCGGTTGATCGGCTCACGTCAAACATTGCTCGAACTCCATCAAAGGAATGCAACTTTTTCTCATGGGCCCTTTGCCGGAACAGTGTTTCGCACAGGGGATTTTGGCGCAAGAGGGCCGCTGCAGTTTTTGCCGAGACGAGCGCCCCGAAGCGGCACCGTCGATCTCACCGGAAGGGTAACCGGCGGCGGCTGGCGAGCCATCGCAGGCGGTTAAAAGGTAATGCGGTGATGTTGCGCTAATCCCGAAAGCACGCAACGATATGCCCGTCGGCCCATTCGGCCGGCGGGTATTTTGATCGGCGGATTTGGTTATGTCGGAGGCAATGAAATTAATTGTCGAAGGGTATCTTTCCTTGAAGGACCGCGATGCGCTCGAGGATCTCCGAGCGCATCGCCAGCGGCTCCGGAAGCAGCTGCTAGACAGGCCTCAGGGCTGGATCGATGTAGGGCCCGCGACGAAGCTGTTCGAGGAAGAACTGTGCGTGATCGAAACTGCTCTTGCGAGTTTTTGAGCGGGTGGCCGCGGTAACCGGCCGTCAAGCGGTTTGCGCTATCGAAAATCTGTCGCGGATTAGTACCGCAAACCGCGACACCAGGCATGAGAGCCCGCCGACCAATACCGGCGGGTTTTTCTTGTGATCTAGCGGGTGGCCGACCTAAGCTGTCGCCGTGTGGTTTTCAAAAAGGGAGTGAGACGTGGCGACAGGTACTGTGAAGTGGTTCAATCCAGCAAAGGGTTTCGGATTTATTCAACCCGACAAGGGCGGCAGAGACGTGTTCGTTCACATCTCTGCGGTGGAGAGGGCTGGCCTGAGTACGCTCAACGAGGGTGCCAAGGTAAGTTATGAAGAGAAGGAAAATCGCGGCAAGATTTCCGCGGAAAATCTGAGGGTTGGCTAAATATATCGACTGCAGGAAACTCACCGAGGCGCGCCGCCCGGTGTATCTCCGGCTCGCTGTATTGCTAGCGCTGGCGAGCGGGAGTGCCCCGCCAAACTCTCGGCGGCGCTATCCCGCCTGATAGGCGTCAAACGCGTGGGCGAGAAAAACGGCTGCGCTACAGCAAACTAGAAACGCAACAAGCAATGTCATTGGTGACCGCCTCTTGGTCCCCGCCAGCCAAGGTGCATTAGGGCTGCGAAGCACATTCGTAAAGTTAAGCTTTCAAAACGATTGTAAAAGCGGCGTGACGCCCAAGTGATCGAGCGTGGCGTGCGCCGGTTATCGCGGCCATCCTGGAAGACGGGGTCGTCTCGGTCAGTGACAGGAGGACGGGGCAGGGCTCGGCGATGGCTCCC
>CAWJYQ010000030.1:0-272500 GCA_963847045.1 uncultured Alphaproteobacteria bacterium
TCGAGCTCCTGGACTGAATGGCCATTCGACTTCAGAAGTGGCGCAACCGAAGAGGAGAGCCGTGTCCGAAGAAGAGCTGAAAACTCAAGCGAGCGCCTCCGCAACGAAAATGCGGCCCTCAAAAAGGGTGCATCTTCCAGTATCCGCATGAAGGTCAGCGAAAAAGGCGCAGTCTCGATCTATGGCATGGGGCGCTTTCCCGTCACCTTGTATAAAGCTGTCGGATGACATTCGGGCGTTCATTACTGCGAACGAAGCGCAACTGAAGGCGAAGGATTAACTGAATTGAATTCTGTATTGAATTGCTGAAGGCATCTCGTGGGAACAAAACCACACGAACTTCAAGTTCCTAGGACGTCATGGCAGTAAGCGCAGAAATTCCGATCTCTGCGCGGTCCAGAGCACCGGAAATCGTCGCATCAGCACCGCCAGCGTTATCTGCGCCCGCTGCCGTCCATCTAGTATCGCTGCCACAATGTCCGGCGCCAGCAGCGTCAGCCGCAGTACCCGTCCTACGTAGGAACTCGTTGATCTTCTCGGCGGCGGCAATCTCCGCGATGGTCGCATACGTGCCGTTCTCCAGCATTTCGCGCCAGCGAAACGCCCTTGCGATCGCCTTGACCATGGCGTTGTCGATGTGACGCAGACGGGCGCCGCTGTGATGTTCGTACCGTCGGGCGCGACAACGAGCTTCCGGCCGCCGCGTCGGCGGACGGAAATCGGCACACGTACCGTGACGGTTCGTTGTTCGTCGTCGGGGTTGATCTCCGCCATCACGCCGCCCTCCTGGATCCCGGTGTGACGGCGCGCAGGTCTGCGACCAGATTTGTCAGACCCTCGGTCCGCAACCGGATATCGGCGCCGTCAGGGCTGACATCGACCCGCTCCACGAGAAGCTGCACGATGCGCGCCTGTTCGGCGGGGAACAGCTCGTCCCACAGCGGATCGAGCCGGGTCAGCGCTTCGCGCACCTCAGCCTCGTTGATGTTGTCCATCGTCCGCTGCGCCGTGCGCCATGTCCGCACGATGATCTCTGGCGCTCGCAGGAGGCCATGCAGCTGGTCAATCACCGCGCCTTCGATCTCGGCAGCCGGTACTCGCCGCACCGGACAGGCCTCAGCATCGCGCTTCAGAACGTCGGTCGAGACGTAATAGCGATAGAGCTTGCCGGCCTTTCGGGTATGCGCCGGCGTCATTGCTCGGCCAGTCGGGCCGAAGATCAGGCCTTTGAGCAGGGACGGTGTCTGCGCCCGGGTGTTTGCGGCGCGCTTCCGCGGACTCTCGCTCAGGACGGTATGCACCCGATCCCACAGGGTGCGATCGATGATGGCCTGGTGCTCGCCCGGATAGGCCACGCCCTTGTGCACCGCCTCGCCGATATAAACCCGGTTGTTGAGCAGCTTGTAGATGTAGCCCTTGTCGACCAGCTTGCCCTGTTTGCCGCAGATGCCTTCGGCCCTGAGCTTTCGCACAAGTTCGGTAGCTGAGCCGATCTTGATGAACCGCTCGAAAATCATCCGCACCGCCGCGGCTTCGGCTTCATTGATGAGTAGCTTGTGGTCCTTGATGTCGTAGCCGAGCGGGGCCCAGCCGCCCATCCACATGCCCTTCTTGCGTGATGCCGCAAATTTGTCGCGGATGCGCTCTCCGATCACCTCGCGTTCGAACTGGGCGAAGGAGAGCAGGATGTTGAGGGTGAGCCGTCCCATGGAAGTAGTGGTATTGAACGACTGGGTCACGCTGACAAAGGTGACATTGTTGCGGTCGAAGACCTCGACCAACTTCGCGAAATCCATCAGCGACCGAGACAGACGGTCGATCTTGTAGACGACCACCACGTCGACGCGCCTCGCCTCGATGTCCCCGATTAAGCGTTGCAGGGCGGGGCGGTCCAGGGTGCCGCCGGAGAAGCCCCCGTCGTCGTAGCGGTCGGGGACGAGCAGCCAGCCCTCGGCCTTCTGGCTCGCGACGTAGGCCTCGCAAGCCTCGCGTTGCGCATCGAGGCTGTTGAACTCCATGTCGAGCCCTTCCTCGGTCGACTTCCGGGTATAGACAGCGCACCGGAGCTTTCGAACAATAGGCTTCTTCATCGGGAGGGCCGGTGGTTCTTCAAGCCAAAAAATATCAAACCGTTCCAGCGCG
The DNA here is from genome assembly GCA_963847045.1 of uncultured Alphaproteobacteria bacterium. GTDB lineage: Bacteria > Pseudomonadota > Alphaproteobacteria > Rhizobiales > Xanthobacteraceae > Bradyrhizobium. The sequence goes on from CAWJYQ010000030.1 coordinate 2,143, forward strand.
TGCCGGTGATCGCGCGGGCAACCGCGGACAGAGATTTGTATGGACGTCCCTGATATTCGAAATCCTCATCGCGCACCGTCACGCAGTGCTCGACGCCTTGCCATTCCCGGATGAGCCTCGTGCCAGCGATCGGCCGATCCTGCCCTGCGCTCCGTCGGCGCCGATCGGGATCACCTCCGTCGAGGTCCTCGGCAATGGCCTTGAGCCGTGCGATCGTCTCCGGCTTGAGCCCCCCGTAGGCGAGTTCCTGAATACGGTAGGCGAGCCGGCTTTCGAGGAAGCGGCGGTTATACGGCGGAGGTTCCGCTCCGAAGAGCTCGCGCCACTGCTGTTTTAGATCAATGGTTCGCGTCGTTTTCAGGGCAGCCACCCGGGCCAATATTGTGTCGCTCATGCGCGCCCCTCGCGTTCTCTCGGGCGCGCATGACCGCGTTGGTCGGCCGAGAAGTCGAGCGAACTTTCTCCGGGGTCGCGAGATAAAGCACTGGACTTACGCGCACGGAGGCGCATAAGGTCGGCCGCCAGAATCTCGGCGATCTCATCGAGCCGCTCGGCGGCGGAGAGACGACGGGGATCGAGGGCGTTGTACATCTGCGGGAGCTGCCAGTGGTCGCTCCCTCTTTAAGTAGCGATCGACGGGCTAATTTTTCCCAGGAGGTCTCCGCGGGGTCGCAAAGATCGACACATCAGAGCCTATGTTCGCAGTTTCTGGTGATGTTAGCGCAGTCGTGGACGCGGAACTGTCGACGAATAATGGCGACAGCCTTCAATGCCGGGCGCCCTCCAGCGAATTCTACTGCAACGTCGAAGGCCAGCAGTCGATCGAACAAGGCGGCCTTGCGGTAAAAATGATGCTCGCTGAACCGATCGCCTGGCATCTTTTCGCTACGGTGTTCGAGCAGTCCGAACAGAGCAGCGGTCGGAGGATCCTGGCCTCCATCGCGTAGGCGTCCTGTCCCACGTTCCCGAAAACATCGCAGGTTCCGGGATGGTGCAAAGCCGCGTCAGTTTCTCGCTGGTTTGCCAGTCATAGGCGCAGATCGACAGCGACCAAAGCACGACACCGGCGTCGTCCTGAGGCCATGAGCCGAGCAATCTCCGCGACCGAAATACCCGAGATCCATGTGCCACAATGCAAGATGAAATAGGATCGCCGGTAGGCAGCCTCGCCGCGCATCGGTCAGCATGGACCTACCCAAGGGGGTCGCCACCAACTTCCCGCGATGTATTCGTACGAAGTTGGCCGCCGCTGCGAGCATTCGAACAATATGCAGCGGCAGGAAGTCGGGCTCGTTAATGACCTTGTGGAGCCGAAACGCATCGGCTTGGTCATAGCCCGGCCATTCGATGAGCTTGCACATCTCGGCGACAACCGCGCGCGACAGGTTGCCGGTTGCGGTCAGCGGCAGGCCACCACGTTCGATCGCCTGTCGCAGTAGGATGAACGTGTTGCAGGCCAATGCTGAGGCGGCGATCTCGTCAGCACTGAGATCAGTGGCGATCCTGATTGCGGTTTGAGCTGCGGACGGCTCCTGCCTTAGCGCGCGCAAACTGTCGAAGGTGAGCAGAGTCCAAACTGGCTCCACCCCATCGAGCCACTTCCGGATCTGCGGATCCCGGACAAAGTCCTCTGCCACCATGGTTAGCTCGTCATGCCGAACTGTCGTGAGACAGATGATTTTGGACGCAGCCACTCGGCCAGCTTCGACCACCGTCGCCGGCCCGAGACGTTGCGCACCGCGATGGCGATGGCCTTCTTCTGTCCGACCAGCACCACCAGCCGCTTGCCCCGAGTGACTCCTGTATAAAGGAGGTTCCGCTGCAGCATGGCGTAATGCTGCGTCATGACCGGAATAACCACGGCCGGATATTCCGAGCCCTGGCTCTTATGAATGGTCGCCGCGTACGCGGGTACCAGCATGTCGAGTTCGCCAAACCCGTAGGTGACGGCTCGGCCGTCAAAGTTGACGACGAGCTCGCCCTCGGCGGTATCTCGCCCACCCGGTCGGCGATGACGGCGCCCTCCGTCAGTTCGAGCTCGAGTGCGGTGCGCACCAGTTCCCCTGGGACCTCGAGCAGCTTCTCGGCAAGCGGCACCAGCTCATCGGTCGGCAGTCCGCAATGGCCTTCGTCCATGGCCTCGGTCAGTGCATAGGAGATGCCGGCGCGAACCCGGACCATCGCGGTCTTTTCGATGCCGAGCCTCATGGCGATTGCATCGGCGGTCTTGAATCCGATGCCGCGAATGTCGCGGGCGAGCCGATAAGGATTTTCGGTCATGACCTGGATGGCGTCGGCGCCATAGGTCTTGAATATCCGCACCGCCCGGGCGGTACCGACCCCATGGCTGTGCAGGAAGATCATGATCTCCCGCACCGCCTTCTGCTCTGCCCAGGCGGCAAGAATGCTGGCGGCGCGCACCGGCCCGATGCCGTCGACCTCGCGCAGTCCAACCTTGGCTCGGATGATCTTCTGTTCAGTCGTCATGATGGTGTCCTCCAATCGCCGAGGCGGGGCGCTTCGCCACCCCGACCGCTCCGCGCCCCGCCTCGGCTTGCGATTCGCTGCGGGGAAACCAGGACACCCATGTCAGATTAAGTTTTAGCTAACGCATATGAGGCCCAAGTCGGTCTCAAAACACAACTCTCAAAGGACGCGGCCCCGGTGAAAATATCCAGCACTCTTCGGACTTGACCGTCCCACGAACCCCCCAGCCCCGCGGGGTTCGCCCATTTTCAAGGATTTTTCCTTTTCTGACAAGGCTGAGCGTGCGGCAGTCATTTGGTTCAGACAACAGGCATAGAAACGAGTCGATATCCCTCATCACCACCTTGCCGCGCTTGGCCTCAATCCTGGAACGCCGACACAGCGCTACGGGGAGCGGCGCGGTACGGAAACCCAAACCAGCCGACCTTGGTGGGATTTCTCTCAATTTCTCTCAGGGCACTTTATCCGTATTTCAGCTGTCTTTTCGCGTAGCGTTACAAGACCTTCTTTTACGTCTTCAATGACTTTTGGTCGGTGCTCTACCCACCTCGCTTCTTCTCTAGCCAACCGTAGCGCCCGAAGGCGTTGGGTTTTATTCCGCTGCGCCTGGAGCTGAGCCTCAAATTCCGCTCTTTCCGCTTCGCGGCGTTTGAAAATGGCTTCCGCCTGCACTTTTGCTGCTTCGTTCATGCCGTCATCCTCCTCTTGGGTGGCAGCGTCGCGTAATCGGTTCGGGTCGCGGCGACGCTTCAGCCGTCGCTTGTGCCTTTAAAATCGAGGGTGCACGCCGAAGCCCAAGCTGTCGGCCTACGTCGAAGACGATTCTCTCACGCACAAATTTGCCGGCTTTCAGATGCGCTGGAAAACCTCTACGCCCCGTACCCTGCGACCGGCAACCAAGGCGCTTCCCCTTGCGACGATAGTAGTCGGACTGACAAAGCGTCCAGACCAGTTGGTCGTCACGTTGCAATCCGATGTCCAGTTCCTCGAGGTCTGAAAGACAACCCGAGGGCCTCGAACACTTCCTACCAGATTATAAGGAACTCCCGGACAGGGACCCGTTGGACTACTGATGAAAACTCCGGTGAAATTTCCACCAGCATCCACCCGCAACACCTTCAGCACACCGCCCCTCTGAGTCTGCCACACCGAGGGGAACAAGCCCTGCGCTGAAGCCGTCGCAGCGGATGCGAGAAGGAGAACAAAAGCAAAGATGGTCCGACGCATATCTAACACTCCCAACCAGGCTCCGAGTTGACGTTCGGTAGCATCACCCGGTTCCAGTCATATGCACTATCAACGGCCCCGAGCCGAGCCGAAGAGATTGTCACACCCCGACTGCGCAGTGGCGACTCCTTTTTGCCATTAGTGTTAAAAGCGATCGGTGCCGGGCTACGTGTCGGGAGGTAGAAACAGCGACATGCCGCTCACAGCCACTGCCGATCCCGGCCACCACCATCTCGCGACCGACATTGTCTACTTCTACATGAGCAATGGGAACCAGCGTGTTCGTTGCGGCGTCACCAGATTGGCGCTCGAACTCCTCGAACCCGACCTTCCACCCACTAAGGACACCCGCCACAACAAGTGAATCGGTTCGTGCCCGGGCGCCATTGCGGTGATGTGACTCGGGGTGGCGGGATTCCTGGTGTGCCGATCCGGCAGTATGGGTAGGCATGATTGACACGCAAGCGATTCGCAAACGCTGGGATACCGTCGGCTCGAAGCTCGATGAGCGCGGTCAGCGGGTGTTCGCATCCGGAGAGGTACGGGCTGCGGGATGGGGCGGTCTGGAGGCGGTCCATGAGATCACGGGGCTCGCGCGCTCGACGATCGGTCGCGGCCTGAAGGATCTCGACGCCGCACCGTTGCCGAAGGGGCGGGTGCGACGAAAGGGTGGTGGCCGGCGACATCTGTCGTTCGGGGATGGAACTCTCATTGAGGATCTGCGGCGTATCGTCGAGCCGGTCACGCTCGGGTGTCCGGTGCGACCACTGCTGTGGGTGTCGAAGAGCCACGACAAGCTGGCTGTCGCCTTACAGAAGATGGGCCACAAGATCAGCCCCAACAGCGTGCGCAGACTGTTGCCGACGCTCGGCTACAGCCGGCAATCGAACCGCAAGGCCGACGAGGGCTCGAAGCATCCGGATCGCAACGACCAATTCGAGCACATCAATACCAAGGTGGTTGCGGCGCAGGCTGCGGGCCAGCCCGTCATCTCCGTCGACACGAAGAAGAAAGAGTTGATCGGCAACTACCGGAACGGCGGCACGGACTATCGGCCCAAGGGCGATCCGCGGCGCGTGAAGGTGCACGACTTCGAGAACAAGGAACTCGGCAAGATCGTGCCCTATGGCGTGTACGACGTGACGGCCAATGCGGGCTGGGTCAGCGTCGGGATCACGAGCGATACAGCCGAGTTCGCCGTCGCCTCGATCCGCCGCTGGCTCGATGAGATGGGGCGTGAGCGATATCCGCATGCGAGCGAGCTGACGATCACGGCCGACTGCGGCGGCTCGAATGGAGCGCGCGTGCGGTTGTGGAAAGTCCAGCTGCAAAAGCTCGCCGATGCGACGGGCCTTGTAATCCACGTTCATCACTATCCGCCGGGTACTTCGAAGTGGAACAAGATCGAGCACCGCTTGTTCTGCCACATCACGCAGACCTGGCGTGGCCGACCGTTGACGGACAGATTGGCCGTCGTCGAGCTGATCGCGGCGACGACGACCAAGACTGGCCTGAAGGTCGAGAGTGCGCTCGACACGCGGACCTACGAGAAGGGCATCAAGGTCAGCGATGCCGAGATGAAGACCCTCGACATCAACGGTGACCCGTTCCATCCTGAATGGAACTACACTATCCGCCCGCGATCATCTGAAAATCGGAGCGGTTAATGTGGCAGGTATCCTAAGCAAGGCCGCGTCCAAGCGTTCAAACAGCGCCGCGCCCGCATTGAGCGGGCCGCCAGTGCCAAATTTGATCGAGGCCACCTCGAACCTGATGGCCATACCTCCTTGTGAGGGTGGTAGACCGGGGTTAGCAGTTTCGATATTTCTGGTGATGTGCAGGACAGAGTTCGCCTCAATCGCATCATCGCGAAGGAGCCGTGACTAGGGCTAGTTATGATGGGTGAGGAATGAGTTCCGCTCAGCTTACGTCCCAGACCGGGAAGCCGAATCCATTGCGTTCATTATCGTTTTTCGAGAGCGTTCGCGCTGGAAACACTCGGCGAAGCTCACCGGGATAAATCGCATAGCTCCCGCTACTCAGCCTGTGCGCGGCAAGGCGACCGGCCTGGACAGCCCTGCGGATCGTGGACTTGGCGACACCTACGGCCTGTGCCGCGCTGCTCAGCGTGTGCATCAAACATAACTCTGACAGGTTTCTGCCACCCTAGGTCCATAGGCGTTACTGAATCGTTAACGACTGGTGCCGTTTGCCATGCCGTCAGCGTCCGTGGCCATCGACTCGCGGGCCATGTTGAGAAGATGGTCGCGAAGCCGTTCGTCCTTGATCAATCCCGCGAGCCGCACACACTCGCGCGCGTACTCCACGCACGCGCTGTTGCGCGGCGGCGCGTCGTGACCGACAGATTCATAAAGCAGCAAATTGGCGCGGGGAACTATTTTTCGATCACGTCAGGGACATCTAGAAATTCACAGCGGTTCGCTAATGTGATCCAGGCGTCGCGTAAGCGCCCAAAATATTCGCGCTCTTCAGGGTCGTCTGTTTCGTCGGCCAGAGCGGCCAGGCGAGCGGCTGTTTTCCAAGCGATTTCGCTCTTCTGCATCTAGTCGTTTCCATGTCGGCCGCCTCTCCCTCACAGGGGCATGCTACGGCGGTGGCACGGCAACAGTTTGACAACAGCGCTTGGCGATCAGATTAATTTGGAAGGTAAGATCACGCTGTCGCAGATGCGCAGGATGCAAACGAGTGTGACACCGGGTGGATTTCCGCGCGCAAAGAGAAGCCCCCGCCGAAGCGGAGGCTCAAGGCCAGAAGGATGTGGCCCGAGGTTGAGGCCCACGATGCCATTATGCCAACTGAGTGCGACAGCATCGTGAACGCGGCGACTATTCCTTCTTGTGGTCGTCCTTGGGCTAGACTTGCTGTTGCTGCTGGACTACCGGGCCGATCTTCAATCGGCATAGGCAGTACGGGGTCAATATTTCCAGACCCCCGATCGGAATCGTCGTAGTCGCCACCTTGGCTGCGAGTGCCGCAGGGGTGGGGCTGCGATAAATACTTTCACCTGAACCAGATCGGCGGCTAGCGCCTCGGCCATGGCACCGCCCCTCCGAGCACACCGAAAAATTCACGCCGCCTTATGTTGGACCTTCGCCTCCGCAGTCGGTCTACCGCACGCTCAGCCTGCCTTAGAGTGGTTGGCGAGTCGGACCGATCGACATTCGCTGGACCGCAATGCCGACGACACTTGTAAATTCGCGGGGGAATCCTTTCGATCCAGGCGACCGATCTTGCTGGTAAGCAACTCGAGCTCTTGCGCGAGGCTGTCCCTTGGCGATCTTGGCCAATGCTAACTATCCGGCTGCTGTGCTCGAGATGGGCGAGGTTCAGGCAACGGCGCGCGGGCTCGGCCTTGAGGCCGCCAGATTAGAAATCCGGCGAGCCGAGGATATCGCGCCCGCCTTAGAAGCGCTGAAGACCGGCGCGGCGGCACTTTATGTCTGTGGCGACCCGCTCGTGTTGGTCAATCGGATTCGCATCAACACCTTGGCGCTAGACGCGCGACTTCCGACGATGGTCAGTAATCAGGTGTTCGTCGAAGCGGGTGCTTTGATGTCCTATGGAGCAAACTTCCCAGACCTGTTTCGGCGCGCCGCCGATTATGTCGACAAGATTCTGCGCGGGGTGAAGCCGGCCGACATCCCGGTCGAGCAACCGACTAAATTCGATCTCGTCGTGAACCTGATCACCGCCAAGGCACTCGGGCTCGAAATGCCGCCAGCCTTGCTCGCCCGCGCCGACGAGGTGATCGAGTGAGTTGCCATGGGCGCCGCGCACCCGGCTGCTGCGCGCGCGCCGCCAGCGGCCACGCCGCCGCCGCGCCGCGTGATGAACTCGCGGCGCCTCACGTGGAGCATGGGGGCGTCTTCCCTCCCGCCAGGGCCCGCCCTCCGGCTTGTGGGTCGCCAGCAGTGACGGAACCGGTAGGGCTAGACTACCCGCACACTCAGGCTGCCGCGGAAGCACCGGCAGGTCCTTGGGGCAGGCCTGAATTGTTCTGAAAAGTAGGCGGCGCTGCCGGCCCTCCCAGGCTATCGAAGATCATAGAGCGCGCGCAGGCGGGCCAGCGCCTCGACGATCGGCGAGAACCAGTGGGTGAAGTCGTTGCCGGGGCGGCTGTAGAGCCGCACGCGGGCACCGTCCTTGCGCGCGATGACGCGGAAGCCGTCGTGCTTGATCTCGTGCAACCACCGGGCTGTTTCCGCCCCGCGGCGAGCGGGACATGCATCGGATCGCGGAGGCGCGGCCGCGCGTTCACCGCCGACGACTTGCGGCGGGCTTTCTTCAGCGACGAAGCAGCTTCTGACATAGCGGTGCCTGCATGTGAGTGCTGCACCAGTCGGCGATCGCCGCCTCGACCTCGGCCCTGGTTATGCCGCGCGGATTGGGTTCTATGTCGGCAAGGGGATCAGCAGGCGCTGCCGGCGATGGCGTCCCTGTGGCAAAGAGCCGACATGCAATGAGCGCGCGCCGGAGCGCTTCACGGTTGCTGTCACGATGGCCTGTCGCATCGTCCAAGGTTCGCACTATAGTTGCGCAGGCTTGGTCGGGCGGTAGCGGTTGAGCTTGAACCGGCCAAGACAACAGCATCAGTACAACAACGTAATTGACGCGCCTGTTGGTCACGACACCGCTGCCTCCAACGTCGAACTAGCCCAGAGTCTAGGTTCAAAGCCCTCCCGCCCCAAGGGCGGACGTCCCAAGGGCAGCGGCCGCCGGTAGCGGATGCGGTCAAGCTCGGCCTGCCGTCGTCGTCGCAACACACCGCCGCGCCGTCGACGCAGGAGCGCGCGCGCAGGGGGGCCAAAGCCTCGACTATCAGCAGAAACCGGTGGGTCAGGTCGCTGCCGGTACGGCTGTAATGCCAACGCCGTCCGGGCGCTGACATAAAGGCCATCATACTTGAATAGCATCTCTATTCGATCACCTCGTCGGCGATGGAAAGCAGCGACGACGGCACAGTGAGGCCGAGCATTCGGGCGGTTTCCGCGTTGATGATTAGCTCGAACTTACTCGCCCGCAGGACCGGCAGGTCAGCGGGCTTGGCGCCCTTGAGGATGCGGCCGGTGTAGACGCCGACCTGACGATATGCATCTGTTATGTTTGTCCCATAACTCATCAGCCCACCCACATCGACGTAATCACGTTCCGCGTAGATCGCGGGGAAGCCATGACGCGCCGCAAGTTGGGCCAACTGCACACGGCGTGTCAGAAAGAAGGCACCGGGACCGGCAAAGAACGCGTCCACCCGCTCGCGCGCAAACGACGCGAAGGCCGTATTGATCTCCCCGCTGGTGCTGGCATTGACGGCCTGGATTTGCATCCCCATCGCGCGAGCGGCCGGTTCAAGGTCCCGCAACGTTGCATTGCTGACCGCGGCAATGGTGGGATCGAGCAATACGGCAATACGCAGGACGGAGGGCACGAGCGTGCGCAGAAGCTCCAGCCGTTTTGTCGCCAACTCAGCGTTGAAGAAGCTGATTCCCGTAAGGTTGCCGCCCAACCGAGCGAGGCTCGCGACATAGCCGAGCCTGACCGGATCATCGGCCGTGACGAAGACGATAGGGATCGTTGACGTAACCTCCTTTGCGCAACCGCAGGCGGACCTCCGGCAGCAACGATCACGGCCAGCGGCCGGCGGACTAGGTCAGCGGCCAGCACCGGCAGAAGGTCAATTTGACTCTCGGCGAAGCGGTATTCAATCGCAACGTTTTCGCCCTCGATATAGCCTGCTTCCTTAAGTCCCTGGCGAAATCCGCGCAGCGGTTCCTTGTATCCGTCAGCCGACTGACTGTGGAGAAGTCCGACCACCGGCATCGCCGGCTGCTGTGCGCGCGCCGCGAGCGGCCACGCCGCCGCCGCGCCGCCGAGTAGCGTGATGAACTCGCGCCTGCTCCTCATTCGATCACCTCGTCGGCGCGGGCGAGCAGCGTCGGCGGCACTTCGAGGCCGAGCGCCTTGGCGGTTTTGAGGTTGATGACCAATTCGAACTGCTCGCCTGCGCAACTGGTAGGTCTCCGGGTGGGCGCCTGAGGATGCGACCGGCATAGACGCCGGCCAGACGAGCTATGCGGGATTTTGGGTGACGAGGCGATCAGGCGGCGTGGTTTGCCGGCAGTTCGATGACCTCGATGCCATTTTCAAATTTGACACCTGCGACGACCTTCGGCAACTGATTTGTGCCTTTTAGCCGCCGCCAGGTCTTCGCTGCGGCGCAGAGCAGCTTGAACACCATCAACTTGGCAGTGGTTGACGACAACGAGCCTTTCGTACGCACCGTCCTGTGCCGGACCGTCGCGAACACGCTTTCGATGGGATTCGTCGTCCGCAAATGGTCCCAATGCTCGGCGGGGAAGTCGTAGAGCGCAAGCAGTGCGTTGCGATCTTTCGTCAGACACTCGACCGCCTTGTCGTACTTCGCTCCGTATTTTTCGGCGAAGACGTCGATCGCCACTTCGGCCGAAGCTCGGTTCGGCGCCAAGTAGACTTCGCGCAGGTCCTTCTTCATGTTGGCCTGCACCGGCAGGGCGACCTTGTTCAAGATATTTGCGGTTTTGTGCACCCAGCACCGCTGATGCCGTGTGGCGGGGAAGACCTCGTCGAGCGCCTTCCAGAATCCGAGCGCGCCGTCACCGACCGCAATTTCTGGGGCGATCTTCAGCCCACGGCTTTTCGTCTCGACGAGCAGCTCGTGCCAGCTCTGCGCGCTCTCGCGCACGCCGACCTGGAAGCCGATCAGCTCCTTCTTGCCTTCCGGCGTCGCGCCGATCAGCACCAGCATGCATTCGCCGTGGTCTTCCATGCGGGCTTGAAGGAAGACGCCGTCCGCCCACACGTACACGTACCGGCGCGCAGACAGATCGCGCTTCTGCCAGCGTTCGTACTCGCCCTGCCACTCCGCCGTCAGTCTGGAGATCACCGCCGGAGAAAGATTTGGCGCATCCTTGCCCAGGAGTGCCGCCAGCGCCTCCTGGAAGTCGCCCGTCGAGATGCCCCGCAGGTAGAGAACCGGCAAAAGTGCGTCCAAGCTCCTCGTGCGCCGTGCCCACAGCGGCAAGATCGCCGACGTGAAGCGAATCCGCTCGCCATCGCTGGGCGCCGCGCGATCCCGAATCTTCACTCGGGCAACCTCGACAGCGCCGATCCCCGTCTGGATCGTCCGCACTGGGCCGTGGCCGTGCCGCACCAGGCGGTCGCGGCCGTCGGGAAGCTTCATGCCCTTCATCGCGGCGAGAAATGCCTCGGCTTCCATCTCGACAGCCTGCGCAAGCAGCTCCCGCGCACCAGATCGCAAGATATTCGTCAGTGGATCGTCGATCTCGTCGGGCTGACGCAGTGGGACAACGTTGCTATTCTCATTCATGGCGTATCGCTCTCCTCGAGAGGTTCTGGCAGGCTCGACACCCGCCTCGATACGCCGCCTATCTCATTCCGTCATCACCCAGTTTCCCGCATAGCTCCGGCCAGACGCCACGCATCCTCAAGCCAATTCCATCAGCCCGCCGACTTCGGCATATCGACGCCTAGACTCTGATGCGTGGGAAGGGCGCGTCACGCGATTTGCCATTCAGGCGCTCGCAAACACGCAAGCCGAAAGCCAACCCGCGAAGTGAGCTTATCGTCGAAAAGTGAGCTTATCGTCGAAAAGGTACATCATCCAGCTGCCCGTCAGCCAGCAGCTTTGTTTTTGATTGCGCCAATGATTACCGTGAGTATGGCGCCGCCAGCGCCTCCAGCGATCGCCTGTGAAATGATGCCGCCAATGCTCAGATTGCCCGATTGCGCTGCGGCCGTGATCGCCGGCAGCAATAACGTAACGATCTGGCCGAGCACCCCGCCTCCGATCAAACCGGAAACAATGTTACCAATCATACCGAGATCAAAGGTCGGCGATGATTTACCTACGCCAACGCCACCAAGCGCCCCTGTAACGAGGTTGATCAAAATCTGTTCCATGTTGGTCTCCCAGCCTATCGACTAGCCTCAAGACTATCCCGCGATGACCCGGGTGTCGAGTTTCCCTGGTACTTACCCGAGCGCGATCGGGTTGCCGGAAATGATCAGCGCCCCGCCGATAATCACAAGCAATCCCGCAATTGCAAGCGCGTGAAACAACCCGCTGCCTGGAGCGGGGCGAAGACAAATATCATGAGTGGCGGCTTTCTTTTTCGAGGGCGATGGCATGCCGTCACATAGCTGCAGCGGAAATAAATTGCGAGTTCGGTCGGGTGCTCCGAAGGCCACACGCCCAACGCCCATCTGCATCAAATATCGTGCGATTGTGTTGCTAAATACAGTCGTCGTGCAATAGGGATCGCTTCCCTGGGGGTACTCGAAGAATATTTTCACGCTCCTGGGCAATCTGGGAGAATGTGTCAAAGGCCAGCCTCCAATGCGTCAGCGGCATTCAGGCACCGCAGCGGGTGAGCAGTTTGCGGATCGTCACCAAACCGTAGCTGTACTTCCGACTGTGGCGGGCGTACCTTCGATCGATCGAGCCGCCGTCGCAAAGCGACCGGGCCTTCAATCCACTGCATCGCAGGACCCACTTGAGCGCCCCCCGCTCTCGCAACCGCAGCATGTTCGGGTGAGGAGTTTGCATGATGGTTCAATCTCCCCTGGCATTTGATTTTAGCAAGAGCCGTATGATTTGCGATGCGTTCGATGGTGCCTGGGCTTTCTTACTGGGTATTGGCAGCGATCTCACCGAGCCATCCAAGTCACTCGCGGCGCGGACGATCCTGGCAAAGCGCATCATAGAGATGGCCGATCAGAACCTGACGGACGTGACGGAACTCAGTGCTGATGCATTAGCCTTTCTTCAACACAATCCGCCCTCCGGTTGCTCGCAAAAGGACTCGGAGAGAATCACTGGAGCCTCGGCAATCTCGCTCGCCGAGCAGGGCGCAAAAAGATTGAGACAGCGCCGGGTGCGCTCCCACGCGGCAGATGGTACGCCTTGGCCTTGATCAGTCCGGCTGCAGCAGCCTTGGTGATCGCGCTGTCCTTCCAGCCTTTAAGTGCCGTGGTAACGCTTTGTGAGGTGTCTCGGTGACAAGCTGCCGTAGCGTTGTTTCTTGAGCATCGGTCTTCCAAATGAAGAAGACCGCTCTATTGTCCATGGGCGGCGCACGGTCTGTGTGTAGGCTCTCCAGCGGAGACAGCCCCAATGATGCAAGTAAACGCCGACATCGAATTGGTGAGTTGTCGTAAATTGGTCGCGACAAGCAAGAGGCTTTTGCACAGCGCGGGCAGCAAGAGCAAGGCGGCGGGCTGCAGGATCAAATGAAACGCCCTATGCCGGCGCCAGCACGCTGTTCACTGACTTCGCGTCCCACACGCCGCGGCGTGGCCCGCTGATGACGCGTGCGTTGAGTATCGTCGGCAATCTGGTGCAGTGACGCAGCACCCGTCCGGCGGCCGCTCGCCACCCAAAGGACCCATATGCCACACAACGCCACGGTTGCTCGTGACCTGAAGGAGCGCTTTCCCCGTGTGTGGTGCCCCACCTGCAATAAGACGCAGCCGATGATCTTCGACGTGATGAAAGCGAACGATAAGAACGAGCACGACGCGGCGGACATTATCTGCGGCGAATGCAAGTCGATCATCGCCACGCTGCATGCACCGAGCGTTCGCCGGACTGGCGTGCGACCCAAGAGGGCCGCAAAACGAGCGGCATGCCCTGCCCTGTCCGCGTGATCCTCTAAGCCGCAGGCGGCAGCGGCTCAATCGGTGGCGGTGCTGCCGGTTTAGGTGGACGAGGCGGCTTCGGCTTCTGCGTCATCGTGGCCTTCCTCTGCCAGTCATCCGAGCCACCACAGCAAGAGGAACCCACTTGCCCCGCGGATGATGGCAGCGACGAGCACGATAAGCCATCGGCGCTGATCGGGGGTCACCCCTGGCGCGGCGAGGGTTTTCGAGGTTCATTCTCTCCCGCTTGGCGTTCCAATCGGGGCGTTCCGACGACTTAATGCTCGCCGCCCGATCCTGAAGGAAAACCGGCGATGTCCAAATGGTTGTCCCCTCAGAAAATGCTCGACTATCACATCGTCCGCCGTTTCGGGGATGTGGCGGAGGCGGAGCGGCAGCTCTACCTCGCCGTGGTCCGCGGCGATGTCCGAGCGCGGCTCAATGGAAAGATACTCGGGCCGGAATGGCTCAAGCAGCTATGCCAGATGAAAATCTCGGAGGCCTCCTCGTTCGCGCTGCCGCGCGATATCGAATTGGCAGCGGAGGACGCACCGCGGGTTTAGCGGGAGTCGTGTGCATGCTGGGGGCGCCAGACCGGGAAACCTATCGCCGCCTGAGTGTTAACTCCATGGCACATGCCCCCAGATATCTCTGGTAGGGGGGCCTTCGCCTCCCATCAAGCGGCAGCGTGCTCGCCTTCCACAGCGCATGGGCCTCGTGGCGAGCAGCGCAGCGAACGGCGCTCCGACGCGCGAGCGGCTGCGTAGTTTTGTACCAAATTGTCCTGGACAGCACCCCGGCGGTCCTCTCGGGATTTTGGGGCAAAAATATTTCGGGGTCACCACGATATATAAAGAAGGCACCCGCCTGGTCCATCGTACGCCCCGGAGGCCACCCCCGGGGGCAGGGGCTCCCCACAGCGTGGGGATTGCAGCTCAGATGAGAGAACGCGATGGCTCTCGTTCGTCGAACGAATAACAACTCACAGACTTCAGCCCGAGCTTAAAACGTCGACTCCCAGTAACTGAGCCGTTTTCCCTCGTCGCCAAGCAAATTGTACTGCGCCGCGCATATGAAATAGAGCGGCGGTAAATCCCTGCCTCTCAGTCCATCATCTCGTCGCTGCGGGCGACCAGCGTCGGTAACACGGTGGGGCCGAGCATTAGGTCTGGTGGTTGATGACGGGTTCGAATTGAGTTGATGGGCAACCCATTCCAAAACATGTGCCGGGCGGCGGCATGTGCTATGATTTCCCTGTTGCAGAAATAGGAGGCCGATCTCGGACGGCTTGACCCGTACCGTCCTGGGAATCCCGGCTACAGGCGAGCGCCCGAAGTCTTGTGCCAATGCAAAGCACCCGAAGCCTCGCGGCGAGCAACGCGGCATAGGCTTTGCTAAGTCTGTTGGCACTCCTAGCGATCTTGACGCTCGGCGGTGCATCCATCGTTTGAGCGGCGAGGTCATCGAGAATACCGAGCATAATTGGCGAGTGTTGTCGCTTGCGAACTCCGCCTCGAATATTGGTGGTCGATGACGACCCCACGAATCTGGAAGTGCTGCGGGTTCGACTGAGCGCGCAGGGATACGAGGTGGTCATCGCGGTCGATGGTGATGATGCGCTCAGGTGCGCGCGCGAGCTCGAGCCCGATCTGATCCTTCTCGACATCATGATGCCGAAGATCGACGGCATCTCCGTTCTCAAGGAACTCAGGCAGGATGTTACACTTCGCTACATACCTGTCATTCTGGTGACGGCCAAAGTCGATACCCGCGACATCGTCAGTGGTCTCGAGGCAGGCGGCGATGACTATATCACCAAGCCATTCGAGCAAGCGGTGGTGGTGGCTCGCATCCGCTCGTTGCTGCGCATCAAGGAACTTCACGATGCCGCGCAACTGCAAGCGGCGCAGCTGAAGGAGCAAACCGAGCAACTCTCGAGTTGGAACCGTTCGCTTGAGGAGCGGGTCGCCAAGCAAGTCGCGGCAATCGAGCGGATCGACCGTTTGCGGCGATTTTTGGCTCCGCAAGTGGCGCAGGTGATTGCTTCCTCGGATGCGCCCGCCTCGCGTCTGGCAAGCCACCGTCGGGAGGTGACGGTGCTGTTCTGCGAGCTGCGCGGGTTCACCGCCTTCACCGAGGCGTCCGAGCCCGAAGAGGTGATGGAAGTCCTGCGGGAATATCAGGAAAGCATGGGACAGCTCATCTTCCGATATGAAGGCACGCTGGAACGGTTCGCCGGGGGCGGCATCATGATCATCTTCAACGATCCGATCCCCTGTCCCGATCATACCGAACGAGCTGTCCAGCTCGCGCTCGATATGCGGGAAAAGGTGGCGGAGTTGGCGAAGGAGTGGGCCCGGAAGGGTCACGTTCTCGGATTCGGAATTGGAATCGCCTCCGGCTACGCGACGCTTGGCCAGGTCGGCTTCGAGCATCGTCGCGAATACACCGCTCATGGCAGCGTCATAAATCTTGCGTCGCGGCTCTGCGACGAGGCAAAGCCGGGCCAAATCGTAATCAGTCAACGGGCGTTCGGCGCCGTCGAACGATGGGTGGAAGGCTCACCCATCGGTCAGCTGAGCTTGAAGGGGTTCAACCGGCCGATCGATGCTCACGAGGTGTTGAACTGGAGCCGAAGAGTGCCGGCTCAAAATGGTCCCTAGCTCCCCGGCGAATCGCGCCACGCCTCATCCTTGTCCAAGGCAACCTGGTTGCTTTCGGCGCTCACTCTGCGAGAGGCCCCACCTACTCCGCCAAGGGCGGTCATAGATGCAGGAATCGGTGGCGACTTTCTTCCATGACTGGCTCCCTGCCGTTGGAAGGTACGAGGCTACACCGAAGTGGGGTCGCTCGCACCGCTCACGGCATGTTCGCGGCGGGCGCGCCACGGGTGGAACGCGGCGCCCCATGGGCGGCCAAGGCCACGCGCGCGCGCTGACGCGCGTGCCGCCGGAGCCTTTAGCACCAGGCCGCCCTGCTGCTCGGGTGTCTTGGTTGATATAAACCGCATGTTGGCCCTGGTGACCGCCTCGCAGATGGTCTCTGCGTCAGTGGCGTCATTCTTCTGCCGTTTGACGTAAGGCTTCACGTAGGCCGGCGGCATCAACCGCACCGTGTGCCCGAGCGCCTGCAGCTCGCGCGACCCATGATGTGATGAGGCGCAGGCCTCAATACCAATGAGGCACGACGGTAGCTTCTGGAAGAACGCCAGGACGTAGCGGCGCTTCAGCTGACGGCGGATGACCACCTTGCCTTCTGCGTCGATGCCGTGGACCTGAAAGACCGACTTTGCGATATCGAGGCCGATTGTCGTAATCGTTTGCATGTTTGCTCCTCCGAATCATGGGAGCCTTAACAGCACCCACATCCATGGCACTCACGTGCCCGGTTCAGGAGCCGTCCACAGCATCACTTCCGGACGCAGCCATTCTTGAGGAGGGTTCTCCGGTTCCTCGTCTGGCTTAAGTTTGGGCGGCGCTCTCGCCGCCGAATGTTGACACGGATTCGCCTGAGACCCGCTATACTTGCATCCGTAGGCACCGCGTTTCCTTGAAACGGCAGGTCGAACGGGGAGGAAACAATGACCAGTGCATTGCAGCAGACGATCGATCACGTGCTGAGCCGAGTAATTTCGAACAGCCCGCGGGTGCCGGGCGTTGTCGCTATGATCACCGATCGTAACGGCAACATCTACGAGGGTGCGGCCGGCAAGCGCATGCTCGGCCAGGTCGCCGACATGACGACCGACACCGTCTTCGCCATTTTCTCCACGACCAAGGCGATCACGGGTACGGCCGTGATGCAGTGCGTCGAGGAAGGCAAGCTTGACCTCGACGCCCCCGCGAAAACCTACACGCCCGATATCGGCAAGCTGCAGGTGCTCGACGGGTTTGATGCGGCAGGCAAGCCGAAGCTCCGGGCACCGAAGCGCGACATCACCACGCGCATGTTGATGCTGCACACTGCCGGCTTCGGCTATGACTTCTTCAGCCAGAGCTACAATCGCCTCGCCAAGGAGCACGGCCAACCGAGCGTCATCACGGCCTCGAAGGCGTCGATCATGACGCCGCTCCTGTTCGATCCCGGAGACCAATGGGAATACGGCAGCAATATGGACTGGGCAGGCCAGATCGTGGAAGCGATCCGCGGCAAGCGGCTCGGCGAGGTTATGCAGGAGCGGATTTTCGAGCCGCTCGGCATGACGGACTCTTCCTTCAGCCTCTCGCCGTCGATGCGCGCTCGGCTCGCAGGCATGCATCAGCGCGAAGCCGACGGCTCGCTGACGCCGCTCGCCGATTTCGATCTGCCGCAGGACCCCGAGGTCCACATGGGCGGGCACGGCCTCTATGCGACCATCGGCGACTATTGCCGCTTCATCCGCATGTGGCTGAACGACGGGGCAGGCGAGAATGGGCGGGTGCTCAAGGCCGAGACCGTGCGCGCCGCAGTGACGAACGGACTTGGCGACAAGAAGATCAAGATGCTGCCGGGCGTGATTCCGTCATTATCTAACGATGCGGAATTCTTTCCGGGCATGCCGAAGTCATGGTGCTACACCTTCATGATCAACGACGAGGATGCGCCAACTGGCCGCCCGGCCGGGGCGCTCGGTTGGGCGGGGCTCGCCAATCTCTTCTACTGGATCGACCGGAAGAATGGCCTCGGCGGCTACTGGGCGACGCAGATCCTGCCCTTCGCCGATTCGGTGTCGTTCACCGGCTACATGGACTTCGAGACGGCCGCCTACCAGAATCTGGTAGCCAAGAAGGCCGCATAGCCCCCGCTTCGAGCAGAGCGAGATCCGCCTGCGCTGCGTTGTGAGCGGATGGGCTTTTGCTCGGGCACCAGGCAATGGGAGTGGCGTTCCTAGACATGAGCGTGCGCAACTTCGTCGAGAAGACACGCGACGACTAAATCCGGCACGTGCGGACCTTCACAGCCTTCCTCGGCCGCTCGCCGGATACCGCCAGGGGGACCTTCGGCGTTTTCAGCTGCATCAAACGCAGACCGGCGTGGGTGCGCCGAGCATCAACGGTTCGGTTGCGGCGCTGCGCTTCTTCTTCACCGTGACCCTCGACCACCGGGAGATGGCACGACATCTCACCTTCGTGCGCGAGCCGCACAAAATCCCAGTGGTCTTGAGGTGGCGCGGCTGCTGGAGGCTGCCCCCCGGACCGAAGTACAAGGCCGCGCTGAGCGCCGCCTACGCTGCGGGTCTGCGCGTCTCCGAGGTGGTGGCGCTGAAGGTGTCGGACATTGATTTCGAACGCCTGCTGCTGCGGATCGAGCAGGGCAAGGGTCGCAAGGATCGCTTTGCGATGCTCTCAAGGTTCAGTTGGCGATACACCGTTTTGAGTAAAGGCTGTCGGCTTCGGTCTTTTGGATATTCGCTGATCTTGCTATCATTATCGATGAAGCGTGCGCCCCCCTTTAAGGCGCCAAACCATCCGGAGGCTAATATGGTCGATACGAACTGGACAATTCATGGACGCGAGTTTGTGAACTGCAATTGCTCTTACGGCTGTCCCTGCCAATTCAACGGTCTACCAACCCATGGTCATTGCCAGGCTGTTGCAGGTATGCAGATCGAACAAGGCCATCATGGCGACACGAAGCTCGATGGCTTGAAGTTCGTCGGCATATTCCGCTGGCCGGGTGCCATTCATGAGGGCAAGGGTGAAGCGGCGGTGGTTATTGACGAGCGGGCGACCGAGGCGCAGCGCGGCGCACTGCTGCGCATCCTGAGTGGTCAGGACACCAAGCCAGGAGCAACTGTCTTCAACGTTTTTGCCTCGACCCTCGAAAAGCTGCACGACCCGATCTTCGCCCCGATCGACTTCCAGTCCGACGTCGCGGCGCGACGCGGACATCTGGTCGTCAAGGGCGTCACCGAAGGCCGCGGCGAACCCATCCTCAATCCGGTAACTGGCGCGGAACACCGCGTGCGTATCGATATGGTGAACGGGTTCGAATATACGCTCGCCGAAATTGGACGCGGCTGGACCAAGACCACGGGTCCGGTCGAATTCGAGCTTGCCGATTCCTACGCCCAATTCGCTGAGATCCATCTCTGTCAAGATGGAATTGTACGCTGAGCTGGCATGACCGACGCGGCCTTGGAGGCAGTCCTGCGCTCTTACTCCCGAAAGATGGGGTAATCGGCCTGCCAGCTTGTGGATGATGGACCAGGGAGGTCGCCGCAGCGTGAGAACCGTACGGGATCAAATCAGATACGAGAAAACCTGAGATCCGCCCAACGGTGGAATGATGTCCCTCGACGATGGATGAGGTGAGTTCGTACGGCCGCTTGAACCTGCAGTCACATTGACGGCAAGGTCGCCCAAAAGATTGTTCCACCTCGTCTTCGAATCCCATGATGGAAGGGCCTTGGTGCCGAGTCCGAAGAGAAGCGAAGCCCGCGAGCGACATCGACACCGGAGTGGTGGATGGCCTGAAAGTGCTTGACCCTGACGGCCGATTAGAGAAGCGACCGTAAACTCAAGGGCTTGGACCCCGTCGCAAAGTGCCATAGATCGGGATAGGGGGGAGCCTCTCGACTCCGCCCCTCCCACACCACCGTACATACGGGTCCGTATGCGGCGGTTCGAGAAGTTGCGCTAACACGCTCCAAACAGAGACGGAAGGCCGAGCGATTTGAAGTAGGCATTGGAGAGCCCGAAGCAGAGGGCTTTGCTCCGTGCGATAGGCCAAGGGCCACGGCCGCTGCTGGCCGTGTTACGCAGCTCCCCCAAGATTCGCAGCGCGGCCAGTGCCGCTCGGCGACGTCGTGGTGTTTTCCACTGGCGCCAGAGAGCGGCCCGCAGCCGCAACCGCCCGCACGCATGGTTACATCGTGATTGCCGGCGTCCGAAAACCTGCGCATGACCGCGTTTATGTGTGTGCGCCGCCCGGCAGGCGTACAGTAAAAGCCGAGCCTTTGCCCGGCTCGCTCGTCACTGTCACGTCACCGCCCATCATGCGGGCGAGCTTGCGCGTGATGGCTAGGCCGAGGCCAGTGCCGCCAAATCGCTGCGCAGTCGAGGCATCGGCTTGGGTAAACTCCTCAAATAGCTTTGCCTGCTGCTCAGCCGTCATGCCAATCCCAGTATCGGAGACCGACAGCTCCACCCAGTCGTGTCCGTTGACCCTGCTGGCCCGCAGCTTGACCTCGCCGTCCTTCGTGAACTTGCAGGCATTGCTCAATAGATTGAACAGGATTTGCCGCAGGCGCATAGGGTCAACGCTGAGAGAGCCAAGATCGCCCGCGGCCTCGGCTGTGAGACGGTTCTTGTTCTGATCGGCAAGCTGTCGCGCAGTACCGATCACCTCTTCGATCAGCGGTGCGAGTTGCACGGTCTGAGGATTAAGCTCAAGTTTGCCCGCTTCGATCTTCGACAAATCGAGCACCTGGTTAATGAGGCCGAGTAGGTGCGTCCCAGCGCGGTTCACCCGCTGCAGCGGCTCTAGCGCCTTTTCCGTACCGAAGCGCGCAGCGTTCGTGACCATCATCTCGGTGAGCCCGATGATGGCGTTGAGCGGGGTGCGAAGTTCGTGGCTCATGCTGGAGACGAACTGCGACTTGTTCTCGCTCGCCAATGCGAGCTGACGGTTCTTGTCCTGGATTTCGTCGAACAGTCGCACATTCTCGATCGCAATCACCGCCTGATCGGCGAAAGTAGTAGCGAGCTCGATCTGTCGGTCGCTGAACCGACGCACGGTCCGGCGCATCAGCACAATGACACCGATTGGAATTCCTTCTCGCAACAGCGGGACGCCCAGCTCAGTGCGCGCTCCAATTCTCTTCATGGCATCAACGAGCTCGAAGTCCGGTTCACTGAGGACATCTGTAACGTGGACAACGTTCCCTGTGAGGGCCGCTCGTCCAGTGATTGAGCCCTGTCCTGGTACAAACCGCATGTTGGTCATGAATTCATGAAAATCGGCTGGCAGACCATGGCTCGCGGCATGTTGGTAGATCGTGCCCGTCAGGCGAAGCAGCGCCGCCATGTCCGCTTCGCACAACCGCGCAACCGACTGGACCAAGGTATCGAGCACCGTTTGCAGGTTAAAAGTCGAGCGACTGATGACCTTGAGCACGTCGGCAGTTGCGGTCTGCTGCTGCAACGATTCGCGCAGCTCGTTGAGCAGCCGAGTGTTCTCGATAGCAATGACGGCCTGCTGCGCAAAGTTGCTCACAAGCTCGACCTGCTTGTCGGTGAACGGCCGGACTTCCTGACGGTAGATGCAGATTGCTCCGATCAGCTCGTTGTCTTTGAGCATCGGCACAGCGATATGCGAGCGAGCGTCCGCCAGCTGGGCCGAAAGGGGTTTGCTCTCTTCCGCGCCTGCGTCGATGGTGCGGATCACCTGTTTGGTCCGCAACAGCCGTCCGAGGGGAACGGCCGGGCCGGGCACAAACGGTTTGTCCAGCAAAGCGTCGACCAGGGCGGGCGGCGCACCGACCATCGCCCGCGCGACGAACGCGTCGTCGCTATACCGGTAGAGCAGGCCGAACTTGGCCGCACAGATTTGCAGGGCGTTCTCCAACATCGCACTGAAAACAGGCTGGAGCTCGCCAGGCGAAGTCGATATCAGACGCAGCACGTCGGCGGTGGCGGTCTGCTGCTGCAGCAATTCCGTGAGGTCGCCGGTGCGCTGGCGCAGTTCGTTAAGCAGCCGCATGTTTTCGATCGCGATGACGGCTTGGCTTGCAAAGTTTTGGACCAACTCGATCTGTTTGTCGGTGAACGGGCATACCTGCAGCCGGTAGATGACGATCATGCCGACCAACCCGTCGTCCTTGAGCATCGGAACCGCCAGAAAGGTCCGCGCGCCGACGAGCTTGGCGAACGCGATGCGAAGCGGATCATTCCGTCCGGTCTGATCCGCCATAATGTCTTCGATGTGAACGGTCTGCTTGGTGCGCATTACCCGGCCAAGCCCGGTATGTGGGCCGGGGCGAAGAACCGGATTTTGCCGCCGATACTCGGTCCATTCGGGGGGCGAATCGTGCATGGCCACGATGCGCAATGCGTCTCCCTCACACAGATGCAAGTTGCCGATCTGCGCTTCGCAAAGGCGGGTCGCGTTCGCAAGGATCGACTGGAATACCGGCATCAGCTCACCGGGCGAGGAGCTGATCATGCGCAGTACTTCCGAGGTCGCGGTCTGCTGCTCCAGCAACTCGGTGAGATCGCGGGTGCGCGCCTGCACCTCGTCGAACAGCCGCACGTTCTCGATAGCGATCACCGCTTGGTCGGCGAAGGTCTCGACCAGCTCGATCTGCTTGTCCGAGAAAGGACTCACTGTGGAGCGCGTGAGCACAACCGCGCCGACCACACCGCCTTCCCGCATGAGCGGGACAGCGAGCACAGTGCGATAGCCACCAATTTGCCTCCAGTGCTGCACCGCATCGGAACTAGCCGGAACTGCCTCGATGTCCGGAATATGGACGGTTGCGGCTTCAAGTATCGCCCTCCCGAAGGCCGTGTCTTTTTCCGGCGCGAACGGGCGACCTCGCATGAACTCTTCGAACTCGAGTGGAAAGCCGTGGCTGGCGACAAACGGGTAATCTTCACCGACCCGACGGTGGATGGCTGCCCTATCCGCCTCGCACAGCTGTGCGGCAAACTCAACCAACGTATTGAGCACCGTCTGCAGATCGAAGGTCGAACGACTGATGACCTTGAGCACGTCTGCCGTTGCGGTCTGTTGCTGCAGTGATTCGCGCAGCTCGTTAAGCAGCCGCGTATTCTCGATAGCGATTACGGCCTGATGGGCGAAGTTCGTGACCAGCTCGACCTGCTTGTCGGTGAACGGTCGGACCTCCTTGCGGTAGATGATTATAACTCCGATCAATTCGTTCTCCTTGAGCATCGGCACGGCGACCAATGTGCGGATGTCCGCGATGTCGGCACCAGCGCGCGCCAATTGATCGCCGGCAAGGTAGGCTTTTGTCGTACGAAGATCGGCAACGTGGACCGGCTGACGGGTCCTGACGGCGTGGACCGATGGGACTTCCGGACTGCCATGGAACAAGGCTCCGCTTTGCCATTGGTTCGCTGCCGGCAGCGCGCCATGAAGCGCCACGGTGCGAAATGCGTTGCCTTCGCAGAGCCACATGTGGCCGTAACTGGCCTGGCACAGACGCACCGCATTTGCCAGCATGGCGTCGAACACCGGCTGAAGCTCGCCTGGCGAACTGGAGATAACGCCCAACACCTCGGCGGTGGCGGTCTGCTGTTGGAGGGATTCGCGCAGCTCGTTGAGCAGCCGCGTGTTCTCGATGGCGATCACTGCCTGACGCGCGAAGTTCTGCAGCAGATCGACCTGCTTGTCGGTGAACCGACGCACCTCTTGGCGAAAAATGCTGATCGCACCGATCAGTTCATCGTCCTTGAGCATCGGGACGCACACGACCGTCCGATAGTTGCCAAGTTCAATGGCGGCGAGCCAGTCCGGCTCGTAAGATCCATGCGTCGTAATGTCCTCGATGTGTACCACTTGCTTGGTGGACGCAGCACGCCCGAGGGCGGTGTCAGGCGGCGGTCGGAGACGCAGCTCGCGTCTGCGTGCCTGGGCATATGCGGGCGGCGCGTTGTGCAACGCAACGGCGCGGAACGCGTCTCCTTCGCGGAGCCAAAGCGTGCCGAATTTGGCCTCACAAATGCGAGTGGCATTCGCCAGCATGGCCTGGAACACAGGCTCCAGCTCCCCGGGCGAGCTACTGATGACTTGCAGAACCTCCGAGGTCGCCGTTTGCTGCTCCAGCGCCTCGGACAGTTCGCGCGTGCGCGCCTGCACTTCGTCAAACAGCCGCACGTTCTCGATCGCGATCACCGCCTGGTCGGCGAAGGTGGTTGCCAGCTCAATCTGCCGCTCGGTAAACGGCCGTACGGTAGTCCGCTGCAGGTTGATGACGCCGATCGGCGTCCCCTCGCGCAGCATCGGAACGCCTAGCATGGTGCGGACGCCGCTGATCTGCACGGTTTCCCGGAAGGTGAATTCCGGGTCGGCGAGCACGTCGTGGATATGAACGACCTTGCCATCTTCGATGGTTCGTCCGACCAGTGACCCTCTTCCGGCCGGAATCGGGTGAGTCGCCATGAAGGCCGCATGCTCGGGCGTCTGGCCGTAGCTGGCGACCTGCTGGAATGCGCTGCCATGCTGGCGATTGATGGTCGCCCGGTCGGCTTCGCACAGCCTGGCGGCCGACTCGACCAGCGTATCGAGCACGGTCTGCAAATCGAAGGTCGAGCGGTTGATCACCTTGAGCACGTCGGCGGTCGCGGTCTGCTGCTGTAGAGACTCGCGCAGCTCGTTGAGCAGGCGGGTGTTCTCGATGGCGATGACTGCCTGGTTGGCGAAATTCTGGACCAGCTCGATCTGTTTGCCGGTGAAGGGCCGAACCTCCTGGCGGTAGATCGCAATGGCGCCGAGTAGCTCGTCTTCCCTGAGCATTGGAACGGCGAGGTAGGTCCGAGCGCCAGCGAGTTCGACCAAGGCGACGATGGGATAATCGCGCTCGATATAGGATAGCTCGGCCCTGAGGTCGGAAATGTGGATCACCTCCTTGGTTCTGGCGAGGCGGGCTAGAGGAATCTCCGATTTGTCTGGGATTGAAAGCACCGGTTCGCGCTGCCACCTCTCGGCCCATGCGGGCGGCGCGCTCTGCAATGCAACGATGCGAAAAGCATCACCTTCATAGACAAACAAATTACCAAAGTTCGCCTCGCAGATACGCACCGCGTTGTTGAGCATCGCGTTGAATACAGGTTCCAGTTCGCCGGGGGACGTCGAAATGACCCGGAGCACCTCCGAGGTCGCGGTCTGCTGCTGCAGCGATTCGCGCAGCTCGTTGAGCAGCCGGGTGTTCTCAATGGCGATGACGGCCTGGGCGGCGAAGTTCTGAACCAGCTCGATTTGCTTATCGGTGAACGGGCGCACCTGGTGGCGGTAAATGCTGATAACGCCGGCCAGCGTGTCTTCTTTGAGCATCGGCACGCTGAGCACGGTACGATAGCCTCCAAGTGCGACGGCGGCCATGCGAGACGGATCGCGGTCGATGTAAGCCTGCGAGGTCGTGACGTCGGCAATTTGTGCAGCCCGTTTGGTGCTTGCTGCGCGTGCCAGTGTGGTGTCGGGATGCGGGTGAATGATTTCCGCTCGCACGCGCGCCTCGGCAAACGCAGGAGGCGTGTTGTGCATCGCCAAGGCGCGGAAGCCATCGCCTTCACACAGATAAAGCGTTGCGAACTTGGCTTCGCAGATGCGCGTAGCGTTTTCCAGCATGGCCTGGAACACCGGCTCCAGCTCGCCGGGCGAGCTCGAAATAACGCGGAGAACCTCCGAGGTCGCGGTCTGCTGCTCCAGCGCCTCCGACAATTCGCTCGTGCGCGCCGTCACCTGGTCGTGAAGCCGCTTGCGTTCCAGGCAGGCGCCGACTCGGGCGCGCAACAAGGTCGGATTAAACGGTTTGGGCAGGTAGTCCTCTGCCCCCAGTTCGATACAGCGAACGACGCTGTCGATCTCGTCGATGGCGGAGATCATGACGACTGGGATATGCCGGAGGCTCTCGCTCGCCTTCATTGCCGCCAGCACTTCGTAGCCGTTCACGTTCGGCATCATGATATCGAGCAGCACGAGATCGAACGGCTTGGAATTGAGCAATTCCAGGGCCTGCCGGCCATCGGCGGCGGTCGTCACGTTCAGATAGCCCTGGCGGGCAAGCCGTCGGCTCAGGGCGAATCGATTGTCCTCGATATCGTCAACGACCAGCAGCGCGGCGTCGCTGTCGCTCACGAGGCACTCCCGGCCGGCGTCAGCGCACGGATCTTGCCGAGCAGCCGCTGCAGCTCTACCGGCTTGGTATCGAAATCGTCGCAGCCCTGCCGCTATCGCTTTTTCCCTATCGCCACTCATGGCATTCGCGGTGAGGGCAATAACCGGAATATGCTTCGTGGCTGGGTCGGCTTTGATCCGCCGGGTTGCTTCTTCGCCGTCGATGCCGGGTAGAGTGAGGTCCATGAGAATGAGGTCGGGCTGCTCCGACGCTGCCATGGCAACGCCCTGCGCCCCGTCGGTCGCGATGACGACGGTGAACCCCGCCCGCGAGAGCCGGTTTTTCAGCATGTAAACGTTGTCGTCGTTGTCCTCGACATAGAGAATCTTCATGCGACCCTCGTGGACCGGCGTTTGACGCACCTGCTGATCTCGCGACTGAGTTGACGTAGCATTTCGTCGCGATCGCTCTTTTGAATGATGCGCTCCACTCCGCCATTGAGGCGGTTGCGGTCCTCCTCCGTCAGGTCCTTCGCGGTGATGACCACGACCGGGAATCTCTTGCCAGTCCGGCCGCCCGCGCAGTTCGTCCATGAACTCGAACCCGTCCATCTCCGGCATCATCAGGTCGAGAATGATCACGTCAGGCCGCGCGGCGGTGAGTAGACTCGACCGCATTGGCCGTTCTCCGCCTCGGTCACCTTCCAGCCGATCGGCTCCAGCGCCTGGCGTACGCCGCGGCGGACCACCTCGTCATCGTCGACCAGAAGGGCGTGTCCCGCGGTCGAGCCGCAGATGCTGGTCAGCGTCTCCACGAGCTTGATGCGGTCGACCGGCTTCACCAGGTAGTCCGCCGCTCCCAGCGCATAGCCGCGGTTCTTCTGGTCCACGATCGACATCAGCACCACCGGAATGGTGGCCAGCGCAGGATCGCCCTTGATCGCGGCGAGCACCGTCCAGCCGTCGAGGTCGGGCATCATGATGTCGAGTGTCACCGCCGCCGGCCGCAGTTCCCGCACCAGCCGAAGCCCTTCCTGGCCACCGCTGGCCGCAACCGCGGCAAATCCCGCCCGCTCCAGGTGCCGCACCACAAGCTCGCGCACGGTCGCATCGTCGTCCACGACCAGGATCAGCGGCTCTTCTGCTTCCTCGGTGATCGGATGAACGGGCTCCGGACGCGCCTCTGCGCGTCCTGGCTCGCTAGCCCTGCTCGCTCTGCACGATCCGCGGCAGGCGGATGGTGAAGGTCGAGCCCTCGCCCGGCTTGCTTTCCACCGTGATGTCGCCGCCCATCATGCGGCAGAAATGCCGGCTGATGGCCAGGCCAAGGCCAGTGCCGCCGTATTTGCGGGTGGTCGAGGCGTCTGCCTGCGAGAATTCCTGGAACAGCCTCCCCATCTGCTCTTCGGTCATGCCGATCCCGGTATCGGTGACGGCAATCGTGATCCGTCGCGGCCTCGATCCGCTGCGCCTGGGCGGCGATGGTGACGGTGCCTTTCTCGGTGAACTTATTGGCGTTGCTCGCCAGATTGAGCAGCGCCTGCCGGAACCGGGTCTGGTCGGCGTGGACCGTGCCGAGGTCCGACGGACAGTCGATGACGATACGGTTGCCGTTCTTCGTCGCCATCGGCTCGATGGTCTTGGCGACGTCCTCGATCAGCGGCGCCAGCGGGAACGATTCGAGATGAAGCTCCATGCGCCCCGCCTCGATCTTTGACAGGTCGAGAATGTCATTGATCAAGGCGAGCAGGTGCCGGCCCGCGCCGCAGCACGCGATCGAGCGGCTCGACGTCCTGCTTCAACGCCTCGGCATCCTCACGCAGCATCTCGGTAACGCCGATAATGGCGTTGAGCGGCGTGCGCAGCTCATGGCTCATGCTGGCGAGGAACTGCGACTTGTGCTGACTGGCGATTTCGAGCTGCTGGCTCTTTTCCTCGATCTCGTGGAACAGACGCGCGTTCTGGATCGCCAGCACCGATTGCGCGGCGAAGGTCTGCAGCAGATCGACCGTGCTTTTGAAAAATTCGCCGGGCTGCCTTGCGGCGGACCACCAGCGCGCCGACGATCCGATCGGCGGCGAGCAGCGGTACGACCAGCAGGGCGCGGAAACCGGCGCGGACGATGACATCGAGGACCGACGACGGATCGGCCTGAACGTCCGCAATCTGGATCGGCGCGCGCTGCGTCTGCAGCCCTGCCGAATCGCTGTGTCGCCGAAATGGACATGACGGTCCCTGATCGCGGCGATCAGCTTATCATCCATACCGTAGGTGGCGCGCAACCGGAATTCTTGGCCTGTCTCGTCGAACACATAGATCGCGCCGGCCTCTGTGCTGGAGAGTTGAGTCGCCTTGGCGACGATTGTGGTCAAGACGGTTTCAAGCTCGACCGTCGAATTGACCGCTTGGCTGACGTCTCCGAGCGCGCGCAGCTCTCCGACCGACTGCGCAAGCTCGCGCGTGCGCGCCTGCACCTCGTCGAACAGCCGCACATTCTCGATCGCGATCACCGCCTGGTCGGCGAAGGTAGTGACGAGATCGATTTGCTGTTGGCTGAATGGCTCGACCGTCGCTCGTGCCAGAAAGAATGTACCGATTGGATACCCTTCGCGCAGCAGGGGAACGCCGAGTGCGGTACGGAAGGCGTCACGTTTCTGCGCGTCGAATAAGGTAAACTCCGGATCGGCCAATACATCGTGGATATGAACAATTCCTCGCTCGAGCATGGTTCTGCCGCTGACGGACCGGCGATCGAGCTTCAATTGCTTGGATGACATATAGTCCAAATAGCCCGGCTGCATGCCGTAGGCCGACACATATTGGATATTGTCGCCCCGTAGAAGCGTCAGATTCGCCTTGTCCGCACGGCAAAGCCGCGCTGCCGAATTCGACAAGTGTGTCGAATACCGTTTGCAGATCGAAGGTCGAGCGGCTGATCACCTTGAGCACATCGGCCGTGGCGGTCTGCTGGAGTAGCGATTCGCGTAGCTCGTTGAGCAGGCGTGTATTCTCGATCGCGATGACGGCTTGGCTGGCAAAGCTCTTGACCCATTCGATCTGCTTGTCGGTAAAGGGGCGGACTTCCTGACGGTAGATGGCGAAGACGCCAATTAGCTCATTTTCCTTGAGCATCGGAACGTTGAGGAAAGTCCGGAAGCGTCCGAGATTGGCGGCGGCCACGTAGACGGGTTCGCCCTCGACGTAAGCCGGCTCCGTCGAGACATCGACGATATGAACCGTCTGCTTGCTCTCCACGACGCGGCCGAGGGCCGTTCGCCGGCTCGGTCGTTGTGGTCCGCGCTGCCAGAACTCGGCAAATGCCGGCGGTACTCCGAGCATTGCAGCGGCACGCGCCGCGCCATCCTCGAATCGAAATAGAACACCGAAATTCGCCTCGCAGATGCGCGTCGCGTTCGCCAGCATCGCCTCGAACACCGGCTCGAGCTCGCCCGGCGAGCTGCGAAATGACGCGGAGAACCTCCGAGGTCGCGGTCTGCTGCTCCAGCGCTTCGCTCAGATCATCGGTCCGCTGCCGTAGCTCATTGAGCAGCCGTGTGTTCTCGATTGCGATAACCGCCTGCGCGGCGAAGTTCGTCACCAGCGCGATCTGCTTGTCGGTGAACGGGCGCACCTCCTTGCGGTAAATCCCGATCACCCCGACCAACTCGTTCTCCTTGAGCATCGGCACAGCGAGGAACGTGCGAATGCCGGCGTCCTCGACCGCGGCGACCGCCAATGGTTCTCCTTCGAGGTACGTCCGATACTCCCGCAAGTCGGCAATAGAGACCGGCTTGCGGGTTTGAGCGACGCGGGCCAGCGGGACGTCCGGCGACGGCCGAAACAGCGCTCCGCTCTGCAATCGCTCCGTATAGAACGCAGGCCAGGCACCGTGGAGCGCAGAGGTACGGAAGCCGTCGCCTTCGCATAGCCACATGGTGCCGTAGCTTGCCTCGCACAGTCGCGTCGCGTTCGCCAACATGGCGTCGAAGACGGGTTCCAACTCGCCCGGTGAACTGGAGATCACCTGCAGCACCTCCGAGGTCGCGGTCTGCTGCTCCAGCGCCTCGGAAAGCTCGCGCGTGCGCGCCTGCTCGGCCTCGAACAGCCGCGCGTTCTCGATCGCGATCACCGCCTGGTCGGCGAAGGTCTCGACCAGCTCGATCTGCTTGTCGGCGAACGGTTTTACGGCGGTGCGTACCAGGGCGATGACGCCGATCGGAACTCCGTGACGCAGCAGCGGAACCCCGAGTATCGAGCGATACTGGGCGATGACCTGGAGATCGTGGAATGTGTACTCAGGGTCCGCCAGGCAATCCGGAATATGAACGGTCTTGCACTCGAGCGCGGTTCGGCCGACCAGTGAGCCGCGCCCCACCGCAGTGGGATGCTCGGACGCATATCTGACGACTGCCGCTTCGGTATTGTCGGCCGCCACCAGATGGTACTTGTCATCCCGCAGCATATAGATGACGGCGAACTCGGCATCGCATAGCCGGCTGGCGGTCTGGACGATGGTATCGAGCACCGGCTGCAATTCATTGGGCGAGCGGGAGATGACGTCGAGCACATCACTGATTGCCGTCTGATACTCGAGCGATTCCTGCACCTCGCGCGTGCGCGCCTGCACCTCGTCGAACAGCCGCACGTTCTCGATCGCGATCACTGCCTGGTCTGCGAAGGTCTGGGCTAACTCGATCTGCTTGTCGGTGAACGGCTGCACCTTGCGGCGCATCAAGACGGCTACGCCGATCGGACTCCCTTCCCGTAGGAGCGGGACGCCGAGCATCGTGCGCGCGCCTGACAGTCTTACCCCCGCGAACGATTTCAATTCCGGATCGGCTTGAGCGTCGTGAATATGAACGACCTGGCGTTCAAGCACGGTCCTCCCGGTCACTGAGCTTCGTCCCACCTCGAACTGAATGTGCTTCATTTCGTCGTCAATACCTGCAGAGAGCTATAACTTGCGGCGTATTCGTAGATGGAACCCTTCGGACGAAGCATCGCCGCCATGTCGGCGTCACACAGCCTTGCTGCCGACTCGACCAGCGTATCGAGCACGGCCTGCAGATCGAAAGTCGAGCGGCTGATGACCTTGAGCACATCGGCGGTGGCGGTCTGCTGCGCCAGCAATTCGCTCAGATCGCGATTGCTCGCCTGTAGCTCGGTAAAGAGCCGCACGTTCTCGATCGCGATCACCGCCTGATCGGCAAACGTTCGGAGCAGATCAATCTGACGATCCGAGAAGGGGCCCGGTGCGCCGCGGGAAACCGAGACCACCCCGATGGGGCGACCCTCGTAGACCATCGGCACGGCGATAACAGCTCGCAGCCTGATACGACGATATGTCTCGCGCGCCGACGGTCCCAATTCCTCGGTGTCGATGTTCGGAACGTGAACCACTGCGGCGTCGACGAGAGCGCGCGCCGTGATCGACGTCTCACGGCGTGGGACCTGTGGGAAGAATTTGGCTGTCGCGTCAGCGGTGCCAGGCCTTGGGTTGTGTTGCGCGGCGAGATGAAGGAGCTCGCCGTCATAGCGTGTCACTATGGCGTACTCGCCGCCGCACAGCCGGCTCGCCCTTCGAACGATGGCGTCGAAGATCGGCTGAACGTCCGTGGGCGAGGCCGATATTACGCGCAGAATCTCGCTCGTCGCTGTCTGTTGCTCTAGCAACTCGGACAGGTCATCCGTCCGCTGGCGCAGCTCGTTAAGCAGGCGCGTGTTTTCGATCGCAATGACGGCCTGGGCGGCGAATGTGGTAAGCAGTTGGACCTGCATATCGCTGAACAAGCCAGGGTAGGCCCGGCCGACAGTAATGGCGCCGATGGCGCGTCCTTCCCGCAGCATTGGCACTGCAACAATCGCGCGGAAGCCGGAGGTAAGAGCTGCCTCCTGAATTTTGTAGTGCGGGTCCGCGCGGACATCAGGGATCTGGATGACCCCGCATTGATGGATCGCGCGCGCCGCGCCTCCCGCGTCGCTTGGCTGCATGGGGAAAGTGCAACGCAGGGCTTCGATCCCTGCTGAATTCGAGCCAAAGATGGCGTCGAGATAAATCAACTCGCCATCGAAGCGGGTGACGGTGCATACCTCAGCGCCGCACAGCTTGGTCGCGCTTTCAGCGATAAGATCAAACACAGGTTGCGGATCGGTCGCCGCCAGCGAAATTACACGAAGGATTTCGTTGGTTGCCGCCTGGGCACGCCGATAATCATCCGAGCCAGCAAGATGCCCGATATTTTCGGAAGCGGGCGACAAGCCTTAATCCCCCAACCGTTTCATTGCCAGCTGCGCAATTGAGCGGCGTTTTAATCGCATCGCATCCATCGCAACGGCCCAACAGCGCAGAAAAGGAGATCCAATTAGGCGATCAAGATGATCTTCCGGTACTATTTCGCCGCTCGGAATTCCAAAAACGGGAAACTCCTATTTCTTCACAAGCGAGCACTTGCTCTCGCTCAGCGGCTGTGCTGCCTCTTCGGCTGGAATGCGGCGGAGAACCTTGTAGTAGTCCCATGGTGCCTTGAATTCGTTCGGTGCCTTGACCTCGACCAGATACATGTCGTGCATCAAGCGGCCGTCCTCGCGCACCCGTCCTTTCGCGAAGAAATCGTCAACCGGCAACTCCCTTATCTTCCCCGCGACTGCCTTGCCGTCCACCGTCCCTGCTGCCTTCATCGCCTTGAGATAGTGAAGCACGGCAGAATAGGTTCCGGCCTGAACCATTCCGGGCATCCGGCCGGTCCGCGCGAAAAACCGCTTCGACCAAGCCCGCGACGCCTCGTCCCGATCCCAATAGAAAGCCGTGGTGAAGACCAGCCCGTTTGCCGTCGCCAGGCCCAGCGCACGGATGTCGCTGATCACGACCACGAGGCCGACCAGCTTCTGGCCTCCTGCGGCGATGCGGTATTCGGCCGCCTGCTTGACCGAGTTGATGGTATCGGCGCCGGCATTCGCCAGGCCGATAATTTGAGCTTTCGAGCTCTGCGCCTGTAACAGAAATGATGAGAAGTCGCTCGTGTTGAGCGGATGTCGGACTTCGCCGACAACGGTGCCGCCGCTCGACGTGACGACCTTGCCGAGATCGCTGGCCATCTGATGACCGAAGGCATAATCGGCAACCAGCAGGAACCAGCTCTTGCCGCCTTCGGCGATAACCGCACGTGCCGTACCAACTGCCTGCGAATAGGTGTCGAACGCCCAGTGAAAACCGGTCGGCGAGCAATCCTCGTTGGTGAGTCGCGTTGTCGCCGGTCCGGTGGATAACGTGATTCTTCCTTGCTCCTTGGCGATTTGCTGCACTGTCAGCGCAACCGCTGAATTTGTCAGCTCGGCAACCGCACTCACTCCGTCGACATCAAACCAGCGCCGCACGAGGGCCGACGCCAAGTCCGGCTTGTTCTGATGATCGCCGATGATGATCTCGACCGATTTTCCCAGGACCTTGCCGCCCAGTTCCTCGACAGCCATACGCGCGGCATCGACCGAGGTCTTGCCCCCGAAATCTGCATAGGGGCCGGATTGGTCGTTGAGAATTCCGATCCGGACGACGCCACCGGCGCTTTGCGCAGCCGCGGGGCCATTGAGCAGTAGACCAGCAAAGAACAGGCCAATCAAAGATGGATACCGCATCGTCGCCTCCGCGTTGAGAAGAGCTGAATTCCAACCCGGAGGCTTGCAAGTGCCGTCGAGGAATTTCGCCATTGACCCGACGGTATGCATCCGGACCCCAGCCAACAACCCATCTCATGATATCGAACCGGCGACCATCAGTCAGCAGGTATCGGAGTAATTTTACAACTATCAGCCCCTTGCTGGCCGCGCTAGGCTCGCGAAACGAAGCCAGCGCTCGGATCGGGAACCTCACGAAGACGATTGGTATGGTGCGGGTCTCCTTCTGAAATATTGGCATTGCGGCGGTGCTGCCGGTCAGGATCAAGTCCGGAGCGAGAGCCAAAATCTCTCTTGAACTGAGGCCCCTTCCTCCCCCTCCTTTCCAGCAGCTATTCAGGAGGATTCAGGCCTCGCTTAAGTACGAAACGCTCGGGGGCGGCCATAATCTCATCCTGACGACCTGAACGGAAGGAGACATGGCAATGTCAACTTGCTGGGCATGTGGCGGAGCGCCCCCGTCTTGGTCTTCCATCCGCGAGGAATGCGGCGGCACAGGCGTGTGCGCGACTTCCGCACACGAGGAGATGGAAAGGGTCGAAAGAAGTTATTGGCGTGGTTCAGTGGGGCAATACAGCAATCCATTTCGTAGCAGACAGCCCGAACTGGGCTTATTCGTCCCGGCTATCGCCAATCCTCTTCTGCTTCGCGTTTAACTGCCAGCGCGTTCGGGTTCTTGACCTTTGAGCCAGTCGCGCGAGCGGCCGCTACGATAGTAGCCGAAGCGCAGGCGAAAGGCGGTTGGTAGACATTCGCTCAGGCGGGCATGAGCGAAGGACCGCATCGACCACAACGCGAACGCCCTGATCGGAGGGCGGGAGCCTGTCGAAGTCTACCATCCACAGACGTCGGCGGAGCCACTTCTCCGCGAGGGCCGTGATAACCAATCCGAGCAGCGTCTTTGGACGTTCGTCTAGGATGATGTGCCCCGCCATGGCATCGAGCGTGGCGTCGTCGCGCTCAGGCGCGTGGAGCAACTTCTCGAACCAAGAGCCGAGAAAGAGCAGCGCCATATCCGGATCATCGGGGAGGGTCGGCTGCGGCATAAGCGTCAAAATCCTCAGAATTGTTTCTGGGGGGAAGCACGAACAATGCGAGCAGCACACGCGGACGAGTGTGAACTAGTTCACACTCAGGGCTCGCCTTTAGTAGTACGAGGTGGTGGCAGTGGATCGGCCGGACGGAGGTGATCATGCCAACCGTCAACCGCGTCACGCCTTCAAAGGCTGATTTCCGGCTCGCTGATCATCAGCGGCTCAGAAAACTTCTCGGCATTGAGCGGCCCCTGAGATAACGGCGGGACGCGTGATCACAGACTGCAACCAGGGACGGGACCTCGGCGCCGGTGAAGTTCTAAGTTTGCTGGGAGATGGGCGGAGGTGCATCCTTTGCACGCGGATCAGCAAACGGGGCTTGGGCAAGCCCGGCAAAGGCCAGTCGACGGACGGCATCTGATGCAGAGACTGCGAGAGATGACGACGGGGGAGGCCGCATGAAGCTATTGGAAGAGGTGACCGAGGACATCACCATCGTTGAGCCTTATGGTCGCCTCGACAGCACGACCGCGAGCGAGTTCGGCGACCGATTGGTCTCGCTGGTGCAAGCCGGCCGTAGTTCGCTCGTGGTCGATCTCAAGAACATCGTCTATATCAGTAGCGCAGGGTTTCGCGCCCTGCTCATTGCCAATCGAGCCGCGGCCGGACAACAGGGCAAGCTCGCGCTCTGCGGGGTGATCGGCGAAGTCAAGCGGCTGTTCGACATCGGCGGCTTCACCGGCGAGTTCGTGATCTGCCCGACGCAAGCCGACGGCATCGGCAAGCTGCGGCAGTGACGGGCACGCCCGACGCTCCCGAGCGGCTTCGGCTCGCTCGACTGGTCAGACAATCACCGCGCCCCCCCTGGCTCCAGTTGTGGCGGAGCACGCGACCGTCCGCGCAAACAAAGAAGCCGGGAGAATTCATCCACGGCCTCGACGACGTTCCGCCGCCGCTGCTCACCGCGTTCATCGGCTTCCAGCACGTCAGCCTGGTGCGGATTCAGCTCATTTTTCCCGCGCTCGTGATCCAATTGGCCGAACTGCCGACCGAGGCCTCGGTCAATATACTCAGCTTCTCGCTGATGGCGCTTGGCGTCGCCGCGATCCTGCAATCGCTGCCGCGCGGACCGGTCGGCAGCCGATATCTCTGTCCGTCCTGCCATGACGGCATCTTCCTCGAGCCCTCGATCGCCGCCCTCAAGCTGGGCGGCCTCCCCCTCGTTTTCGGCATGACCTTGGTTGGGGGCGTCATCCAGTCCGCGCTGTCGCCGATCCTACACCGCATCCGACCGCTGCTTCCGCCCGAGATCGGCGGTCTCGTGGTGTTCCTGGTCGGGACCAGTCTCGCGGCGATCGGCTGCCGTTACGTGATCGGCATCGGCGTGAAGGAGCCGGTCGGCCGCGATTATTGGCTGGTCGGGGCCGTGACGCTGATGACCACGGTCGGCCTGAACGTCTGGGGCAAGGGCCAGGCCAAGCTGCTCTGCGCGATGATCGGCATCACGGCCGGCTACGGCGCGGCGATCGTCACCGGAGTGTTGCCGAAAGAAGCGTGGGGCGTGCTCGCTGAATTGCACCTGTTCGCGATACCGCACTTCGACCACGGCGGCTGGGCGTTCTCGCCGGCCATGATCATGCCCTTCACGGTCGCCGCCCTCGCCGTCACCCTCAAGGGGATCGGCGACATCACGGCGCTGCAGCGGATCAACGACGCCTCCTGGGTGCGCGCCGAGATGGGCTCGATCAGCCGCGGCACGCTCGCAAACGGACTGGCCAACATATTTGCCGGCCTCATGGGCACGCTCGGGCTCACGCCGTCGACCGCCAATATCGGCCTGCAGGCGGCGACCGGGATGAGCAGCCGGGTGATCGGCTACGCCGTGGGCGCGATCCTGATCGCGCTCGCTTTCCTGCCGTCGGTCACCGGCTCGCTCATCTTGATGCCGCGTCCGGTCATGGGGGCGGCGCTACTGTTCTCGGCCTGCTTCGTGCTGATCAGCGGCCTCCAGACGATCACCTCGCGCATGCTGGACGCCAGGCGCACCATCGTGATCGGTCTCGGCATCGCCAGCGGCGTCGCGGCCGAAATCATCCCGAGCTTCGCCTCGGACATTCCGCACGCGCTCCAGCCGATCGTGGGCTCGTCCATCGTTCTCGGCACCCTTACCGCGCTCCTCCTCAACGGCGTGTTTCGCATCGGCCAGCGCCAGCGGGTGGCGTTCGTCCTCGATCCGGCGGCCGTGGATGCGGTCGCCGAGGTGAACGAATTCTTCGACGCGGCCGGGCGGGGCTGGGGCGCGCGCCCGGACGTGATGGTCCGGGTCGCATTCTCCATCAACCAGGCGGTCGAGGCCATCCGCGAGCACTGCGAGCCGCAGGGGCCGGTCACCATCGAGGCGCGTTTCGACGAAT
The DNA here is from genome assembly GCA_963847045.1 of uncultured Alphaproteobacteria bacterium. GTDB lineage: Bacteria > Pseudomonadota > Alphaproteobacteria > Rhizobiales > Xanthobacteraceae > Bradyrhizobium. The sequence continues at coordinate 39,470 of CAWJYQ010000030.1, forward strand.
TCAATCTCGATGTGAGGATCGACTATCGCGGCGCGCCGCTGGAATTTCCCGATGAGCGGCCCTCAGGGCGGGAGATCATGGAAACCGAAGCGGGCTATCGGCGGCTGGCCGGGTTCATGCTCCGGCAGAATGCCGATCGCATCCGCACCTCGGTCAGGGACGGCGCGACGGTGCTGGAATTCCATTTCGATCACTGAGGTGCTGTCAAGGGCGGGGTGCGCCTCCAGGGCGGCTCGCAGCCGTGGATCGGCGTGCGGTCCTCGCGCTGGCCGTAGGCGAGCGCTCACATCCACGGCATCCCTACCGGCGAGGTGGTCGGGTTCATGGTGCCCGGCCGGCCAGTGGAGCGACCACGACCCCGACGTGCTTGCCGATGCCTATGGTCGGTCACGGCTCGCCGACGCACGCTTGAGGATGAGCGGGCCGCCACTTCTTCCGCCTGACGCCCCGCGTTGCGAACGGCTATCGCACGAAGGTGTGAGATATCCGCCGTGAAACATTGACCAGCAGTCGCCCAGGTGCACCTCCGCTACTTCATCTGCACCGAGGCGGCGTCGAGGAGAGCCTTGATCGCGTGACCGTCGAGATCTTGACTCGAACCTCCTTGTACCACCCGAACACCTCGTTGCGGGCGCACGGTTCTGCCAGGTGCAGACATGGTCCGCGAGAGCGTCCGTTTGGTCTGCTTAGGTGTCCGCGCCGGCCGGCAGGCGCACCGTAAAGACCGAGCCCTTGCCCGGCTCGCTCGCCACTGTCACGTCGCCGCCCATCATGCGCGCGAGCTTGCGGGTGATGGCGAGGCCCAGCCCGGTGCCGCCGAAGCGCTGCGCGGTCGTCGCGTCGGCCTGGCTGAATTCCTCGAACAGCTTTGCCTGCTGCTCCGCCGTCATGCCGATCCCGGTGTCGGAGACCGACAGCTCGATCCAGTCGCGGCCGTTCCTGACCCTATTTGCCTCGCAGCATTAACCTCGCCCTTCTTGGTGAACTTGCAGGCGTTGCTCAACAGGTTGAGCAGGATTTGCCGCAACCGCATGGGGTCAACGGTTATCGTGCCGAGGTCCTCTTGGGCCTCGACCACGAGGCGGTTCTTGTTCTGCTCGGCAAGTTGCCGCGCGGTACCGATCACCTCTTCGATCAGCGGTGCGAGTTGCACGGTCTGAGGATTAAGCTCAAGTTTCCCGGCTTCGATCTTCGACAAGTCGAGCACCTGGTTGATGAGGCCGAGCAGGTGAGTCCCGGCGCGGTTCACGCGCTGCAGCGGCTCCTGCGCCTTTTCGGTGCCGAAACGGGCCGCGTTGGTGACCATCATTTCGGTGAGCCCGATGATGGCATTAAGCGGCGTGCGCAGCTCGTGACTCACGCTGGAGACAAACTGCGACTTGTGCTCGCTGGCCTGGTGGAGCTGCCGGTTCTTATCCTGGATTTCGTCGAACAACCGCACGTTCTCGATCGCAATCGCGGCCTGGTCGGCGAACGTCGAGACCAGCTCAACCTCACGGTCGGTGAACGGCCGCACCTGCGTGCGTGCCAAGGCTAGTACCCCGATGGGGACGTCCTCGCGAAGCATCGGCACGGCGAGAGCGGTGCGATAATTGCCCAATTCCTGCGCCTTCACCCAACTGTACTCCGGGTCGCTCAGCACATCGGGGATATGAACAATCTCGCCTTCCAGCAAGGCTCGGCCCTGAGCTGTCCCACGTTCTGGCTTTATGGGGATGTCCTTGACGTACTCGATGAATTCTGGGGAAAAGCCGTAGGCTTCCGCCCGAAAGAAGGCATCGCCCCTCTTCCTGGTGATGGTCGCCTTGTCGGCATCGCACAACCGTGCAGCCGAATTCGACGAGGGTTTGGAGCACCGTCTGCAGGTCAAAAACCGACCGGCTGATCACCTTCAGCACGTCGGCAGTGGCGGTTTGTTGCGCCAGCAATTCGCGCAGCTCGTTGAGCAGGCGCGTATTCTCAATAGCGATGACCGACTGGGCAGCGAAATTTTGTACCAGCTCGATCTGTTTTTCGGTGAAGGGGCGGACCTCCTGACGGTAAATGCCGATGACCCCTATTAGCCTGCTTTCCTTCAGCATCGGCACCAGCATCAGCGTGCGAGCGCCGCCGAGCTCGGCAAGCTGAACGACAGGCGGACTTCGCTCAAGGTACGGTGCCCGCGCGCGAATATCTTCGATATGCACGACCCGTTTCGTTCTGGCGACCTCAGCGAGTCCACTGCGCGGATGCGGTCTAATCGGCTCCTGGTGATATGCAAACGCCGCCGGTACGCCATAGGCTGCGTCTCGAGTGAAAACCTCGCCATCATAGAGGTTCAGAATTCCGAACTTGGCGCCGCACAGCTTGGTTGCGTTTGCCAACATCGCCTGGAACACCGGCCCGAGATCACCGGGAGAGCTGGATATAATGCCGAGCACCTCCGAGGTCGCGGTCTGCTGCTCCAGCGCCTCGCTCAGATCGTCGGTGCGCTGACGCAGCTCGTTGAGCAGCCGCGTGTTCTCGATCGCGATGACGGCCTGCTTGGCAAAATTGCTTACCAGCTCGATATGCTTCTCGGTGAAGGGGCGTACCTCTGGGCGAAAGACCACGATGACGCCGATCAGCGCGTTCTCCTTGAGCATGGGGACCGCAAGCACGGTGCGATGGCCGGCAAGCTCCGCGCCAGCGACTGTGGTCGGATCCCGCTCGAGGTAGGCCGGCGTCGTCTTGGTATCGATGATGTGGACCACCTGTTTCGTGAGGGCTGTGCGGCCCAAGGCGGAGTCCGGGTGGGGACGAACCATCGGTGTGCGCCGCAAATACTCCGCGAATGCGGGCGGGGCGTTATACAGGCTGACGCGACGAAACTGGTCCCCCTCGCCGAGGAGCAAGTTGGCAAATCCAGCTTCGCATAGGCGCGTCGCGTTCTCCAGCATGGCCTGGAATACTGGCTCCAATTCGCCAGGAGAGCTGCTGATCACGCGCAGCACCTCCGAGGTCGCCGTCTGCTGCTCCAGCGCCTCGCTCAGCTCGCGCGTGCGTTGCTGCTCGGCCTCGAACAGCCGCACGTTCTCGATCGCGATCACCGCCTGGTCAGCGAAGGTTGTTACTAACTCGATTTGTTTGTCGGTGAACGGCCGCACTTCGCGGCGATAAATAGCAATCACGCCGACCAGATCATCACCCTTAAGCATGGGTACGGCGGCAACAGTGCGAACCCCGCCGATCTTGGCACCCTCTTTGTAGTCGAAATCCTTATCGGCGAGAACGTCGGGGATTTGAACAGGCCTCTTTTCCTGTATAGCGCGCGCAACCGTCGTGCCCCGTTGCAATTCAACCGGGTGCGTCTCCATGAACTTCTTGAATTCGGGCGAAAAGCCATAGCTTGCTACCTGACGGTATGCCGCTCCAAACTGGCGGTTCATCGATGCCATTTCGGCCTCGCATAAACGAGCAGCAAACTCGACGAGGGTATCGAGCACTATCTGCAGATCAAAGGTCGATCGGCTGATTACCTTGAGCACGTCGGCGGTGGCGGTCTGCTGCTGCAGCGATTCGCGCAGCTCGTTGAGCAGGCGGGTGTTCTCGATCGCGATGACGGCTTGCTTGGCGAAATTGGTGATCAATTCAATTTGCTTGGGAGTGAACGGCCGCACCTCCTGGCGGTAGATGGCGATCGCGCCGACCAGCTCATTTTCTTTCAGCATTGGAACTGTGACGAAGGTGCGGGCGCCAGCGAGTTTCAAAAAAGCGGCGCGGTCGGGATCAGCATGATAGGCCGGTTCGGCTTGGGCGTCGGCGGTCTCCACCGTCTGCTTCGTCGCAATCACCCGTTCGAGCCCGGTCCCGGGAAGGGGACGAAGCACGGGGGTGCGCTGCCGCGCCTCGGCAAATGCAGGCGGGGCATTGTGCAGGGCAACGGTTCGAAACGCGCCACCCTCGAAGAGAAGCATGTTGCCGAATTTGGCGTCACAGACCCGCGTCGCGTTCTCCAGCATGACCTGAAACACAGGCGCCAGGTCGCCGGGCGAGCTCGAGATTACCTGCAACACCTCCGAGGTTGCAGTCTGCTGCTGCAGCGATCCGCGCAATTCGTTGAGCAGCCGCGTGTTCTCGATGGCGATGACGGCCTGGTTAGCGAAGTTCGCTACCAGCTCGATCTGCTTCTCCGTAAAGGGCCGAACCTCCCGGCGGTAAATGCCGATTTGCCCGATGAGCTCGCCGTCCTTGAGCATGGGCACCGCTAGCAAGGTCCGAGCACCGGCAAGCTTAGCCAGAACGCCGCTGTCAGACGCTCTCTCGGTGACAAGGTCAGCGATGTGGACGACTTGTTTTGTCTTTACCAATCGATCGAGAGCGGCTCCTGGCCTCACACCAATCAACGGTTGGCGCCGACGCGCCTCAAGATATTTTGGTGGTGCGCCATGAGATGCCACGTGTCGGAACGCGTCACCTTCGGCCAGCAGCAAGTTACTGAATTCGGCCTCGCACAGCCGCGCCGCGTTTGCCAGTATGGCCTCGAAGACGGGCCGCAGGTCACCCGGTGAGCCCGAGATAACCCGCAGCACCTCCGAGGTCGCGGTCTGCTGCTCCCGAGCCTCGGCGAGTTCCCGCCTATATTTTTCGAGCTGCTGCTCCAGATCGACACGCGGCTTCCGCATCCGGTCAACCGGCGTCTTCGTTCCGGCAGAACGAAGCTTGCGATCGCCCGTTCGGCTCTTCGCGCCCTTGCGAGACAAGGTCACCTCGTCGGCACAGTCACTGGGTCCTCCGCGGATAGGCTTCGGATCGAGCCCGTCAATCCTAACAGAACCGCACGCTGAACGGGGGCGCGCTATTCGATAACCTCATCGGCACGCGCGAGTAGGGTTGGCGGCAGGTCGAGTGCTCGCGCGGTCTTGAGGTTGATAGTCAGCTGGAACTTGGTCGGCGCTTGCACCGGTAAATCGCCAGCCTTTTCGCCCTTCAAGATTCGATCAACATAGACGGCCGCTCCGCGATATTGCTCGACTTGGTCGATCCCGTATGACATCAATCCGCCGTCGACGACGTAGTATCGGTATGGGTATATCGCCGGAAGAGCAAACCGCGCCGCAAGTTCAATGATCCGCTTACGATGAGCCGAAGTAAAGGCGTCTGTCATCACTATCAGCCCGCTGCCCTGGTCGCGCGCATGCTTCGCGAAGGCCGCTTCGATTTCGGTGTCGTCGTGAACAGGTGAAGTGACCACTTTTACGGGGATCGACGGGGCAACCGCTTCGACGGCACGCACGTACAGTGCCGTGTAGGGCGCGGTCCTGGGATTAAAGACAATGGCTGCTCTCGTGAGGTTGGGTGCCGCTTCTTTGAGTAGTTCGAGCCATTTGCCGCCGATTTCTGGATCGTAGTGGTGAACCCTGTGATGTCGCCGCCCGGCAGGGCCATGTTTTTGACGATGCCTTGGCCTACCGGATCGGACACCTGCGTAAATACGATCGGGATATCGTGGGACTCCCGTTGCAGCGCCCTGACTGCGGGAGATGAAACGGCGACAATTACCTCCTCTTTTGATCTCACGAGGTCCGCCGCATGCTGTTGGAAGCGGCCGCTATCGGCCCCAACCCAGCAATAGTCGATGCGCAAGGTGCCACCCTTTGTCCAGCCCAGCATCTGCAGCACTTCTTCTAGCGCCTTAATGCGGATCTGTGCTTGCGGGTCGCTCTCGGCATACATCATGAGCACGCCGATTCGCCGCTGCGCACGCTGCGCCCGCGCCGCGAGCGGCCATGCGACCGCCGCGCCGCCGACCAGCGTGATGAATTGCCGCCGCTTGAGATGCGCGCTCATTCGATCACCTCGTCGGCGCCGATCAGCACCGACTGTGGAACAGTCAGTGCTAGAGCCCTCGCGGTCTTCAAATTGATTGCAAGATCGAAAGTGACGGGCTGCTCGACCGGAAGATCACTTGCTCGCGCGCCCCTGATCAGCTTGTCGACGTAGTCGGCGGCACGTCGATAAACGACGTTCAAATTGGGTCCGTAGGCAATGAGGCCGCCTGCCTTTGCGAAATCTCTATAAATCGAGACTACCGGGAGACTGCGCTTTGCCGCGAGATCAAGGATTTCCCGGCGATGCGCTGTCATCGCTCCGTCATCCATCACGAAGAGCGCCTCCGACCCGGCACGAGACGCCATTTCGAAAGCGTGCTCATAATCCTTCGGTTCGCGCACTGGAAGACGAACAAACTGCAACCCCAATTGCGCACCCGTTCGCTCGACCTCATCGATGATGACGACGGCCCCCGGGTTATTTCCTTGATAGAGCGCAGCCATGCGTCTGGTCTTGGGAAGTATCTGCGTCAGCAGCTCGACGCCTTTTGGTCCGAGCGCGTCCGGCATGAAGCTCAAGCCCGTGACGTTCCCGCCTGGGCGAGCGAGACTAACGACCAGTCCCGATTTTACGGGATCGGCTACTCGCATCATCACGATCGGTACATTGGCGGTCGCCTTCTTGACCGATAGCGCAGCTGGCGTATTAATCGCAACGATCACTTCGACGTTGAGCCGCAGCAGCTCTTCCGCGAACCCCGCCAGCAGTTCATTGCGCCCTGCTGCATTCCGTAATTCTATAGCGATGCTGGTTCCCTCAACATACCCAAGCTCTCGAAGCCGATCACGGAATGTTTCGAGCAGCCCGGGCTGTAGGTCCTGCGCAAGTACGCCAATTCGGTGGGCGGGAAGCAGTTTTTCTGCTGCTAAGCCGAGGGGCCACGTTGCCGCCGCGCCGCCGACGAGCGTGATGAACTCCCGCCTTCTCATTCAATGACCTCGTCGGCGCGCAGCAGAATGGATGTCGGCATAGTGAGAGCCAGCGCTTTTGCGGTTCTTAGATTGACCGCCAAGGTGAACTTGGTCGGCGCTTGTACCGGCAGGTCAGACGGTTTTTCGCCTTTAAGAATGCGGTCGACATAAGACGCCGCGCGGAGGAACAGATCGGAAGTATCTGGCCCGTAAGATATCAATCCGCCGCTGGCCACGATTGAACGAAACGAATAGACCACCGGGAGCCGATGCCGGGCGGCTAGAGCGACAATCAATTCCCGATATGTAGTCGTGGTTACGTCCGTTGGCAGCACCACGCCGCCATTGGGCTCATGCGCGAATGCTACGATAGCATGTTCGATGCTGGCGACGTCATGAACGGGAAACGAGACCGGGGAGATGCCATTGGAGTTTGCGATGCTCTGAATGAGACGCCAGTACGGCATGGCGCTGGTATTGGTCGGATTATAAAGCAATGCCACCCTTGCAAGATGCGGCACCATCTCCTTGAGAAGCTCTACCAGCTTGCCCGCCACCGAGACTTCATAAAGCATGAAGCCGGTGAGGTTGCCGCCCGGATGCGCCAGGCTTTTGACAATGCCAAGGCCGACTGGATCGTTGGTTGCAATGAACACAACTGGCAGCTCGCGGGTTGCCTGCCGCACCACGTTCAGGACGCGCACTGAATAGACGAACATGAGGTCAGGCTTCGAACTCACCATCTTGGTCGCGCTTGTCCGAATATGATCGATATCAGCGCCGCCCCAAACGAGATCGATCTGGATGTTGCGACCATCCATCCAACCGAGTTGTCTGAGCTGTTGTTGGAAAGCCGCCATCCACGATTGTCCTTGTGCATCATTGCCGGTGCCGATCAATACGCCGATGCGGCGCATGCGCTCGGCCTGCGCTCGCGCCGCGAACGGCCACGCCGCCGCCGCGCCGCCCAGCAGCGTGATGAACTCGCGCCGTCTCATCATTCGATGACCTCGTCCGCGAGCGCGAGCAGCGTCGGCGGCACCTCGAGGCCGAGCGACTTGGCGGTCTTGAGGTTGATTACCAGCTCGTACTTGGTCGCTGCCTGCACTGGTAAATCGCCGGGCTTCTCGCCCTTGAGAATGCGGTCGATATAGCCGGCTGCTTGCCGGAATTGATCGACCAGATCGGGGCCATACGAAATAAGTCCACCACTGGTAGCGTAGTAACGGTAGGGATACACCGCCGGTAACTGGTGGCGGGCAGCAACCGAAACAATGAGTTTGCGATGAACCGCACTTCCGCCGCCCGTTACGACGAGGCCATCATTAGCTCCGCGTACGAACGCAGCGACCGCACGCTCGATCTCCTCAGCATGGCGGACATCGACAGGGCGCAACTCCATCCCCAATGAGGGTGCCACGGCTTGGAGTGCACCCAACTGCCCGCTCCCGGAGGCAATGGCGGGATTGCGCAGCACCGCCACTCGCGTTACGCGCGGCGCGATTTCTTTGAGAAACTCAAGCCATTTCGCGCTGATGCCATATTCGAATTGGGTAAATCCGGTGATCCTACCGCCCGGCCGTGCCATGCTGTCGACAAAGGCGGCACCGACGGGGTCGGCTACGCCGACGAATACGATCGGCACCGTGGAAGCCACCTGTTGCAATGCCATCACGGCCGGACTAGCGGACGCGAGAAAGACGTCGGGCGCAAGTGCTGCAAGTTCGGCTGCGTATCGGCGATAACGTTCGTCGTCGTTTCCGGCCCAGCGGATGTCGATCCGCATGTTGCGGTCGGGACTCCAACCTAACTCCCGCATGCCCTGCAAAAAAGCTGCAATGCGAGATTGTCCTTCTGCATCGTCCGCTATCAGGTTCATCAGCACGGCAATGCGCCGCACCCGCTCGCCCTGCTGCGCACGCCCCGCGAGCGGCCACGCGGCCGCCGCGCCGCCGAGCAGCGTGATGAAATCGCGGCGGGTGCTCATTCGATAACCTCGTCGGCAGTGCCGAGCAGTGACGGCGGCACGGTGAGGTCAAGCATCCGGGCAGTCTGGTGGTTGATGACCAGTTCAAACTTGCTTGCCTGAATAACCGGCAGGTCCACTGGTTTGGCGCCTTTGAGGATGCGGCCGGTATAGACGCCGACCTGACGGAACGCATCGGAAAGGTCCGCTCCATAGCTCATCAGGCCGCCGACTTCGGGAAAGTCGCGCAGTGCATACGTCGCCGGAACCGCATAGCGCGACGCCAGATTGACTAATTGGACACGCCGGCTGAAAAAAAACTGGTCGATGCTGACAAAAATGGCGTCAGGCCGCTCGCGCACAAAAGGTGCAAAGACCGCATCGATCTCCTGGGGGGTGCTGGCATTGAGGACCTGGATTTGCAGCCCCATGGCGCGACTAGCCGGTTCTAGGTCTCTCAACACGGTCGTTGTCGTCGCGGCATTGGCCGGATTGACGAGCACAGCCACGCGAGTTGCTCCCGGCACCAGCGTGCGCAGGAGTTCCAGCCGCTTGGCGCTCAACTCGGCACTGAAGACATTGATACCCGTCAGGTTGCCGCCCGGCCGCGCGAGGCTGGCGACAAGACCAAGCCTCACCGGATCTTCGCCGACTTGGAAGACGATGGGGATCTTCGTGGTTGCCGCCTTGGCCGCCAACGCCTGAGGAGGGCCTCCGGGCGCCGCGATCACGTTGACCCGTTGGCGAACCAATTCTGCCGCCAGGGCCGGCAATCGATCCAGTAGATTCTCGCCCCAGCGGTATTCGATCGCTACGTTCTCGCCCTCGACATACCCCAGGTCTTTTAGGCCGTCGCGAAACGCGCGCAGACGCGCCGTAAACCCGTCAGGCGTACCACGGTGGAGAAATCCAACTACCGGCATCGGCTGCTGCTGCGCCCCCGCCGCGACCGGCCACGCCGCCGCGCCGCCGAGCAGCGTGACGAAATCGCGGCGCCCAACGTGCACGGTCATTCGATTACCTCGTCGGCGCGGGCGATGAGGCTCGGCGGAATTTCGAGGCCGAGCGCCTTCGCGGTGGTCAAGTTCACCGCCAAATCGAATTTGGTCGGCTGCTCGACCGGGATGTCCGTCGGCTTTGCTCCACGCAAAATCCGGTCCACAAAGTCGGCGGCGCGCCGGTACAGCTCCGCGAAATCGGGTCCATAGGAGATCAACCCACCCGCTTCGACGTGCTCCCGGGCATTATAAATCGCCGGCAGCCGCGCCCCCGTGGCCAAGGTGTGGATCCGGGCACGGTTGGTATTTACGAGCGGATCCGCAACCACGTAAAGGGCATCCGCGCGGCCTTTGAGCGCCTCGAAGGCAGGCGCGATATCCTCCGCTCGCCGGATTTCGAGCGTGGCGGCCTCGAGACCAAGCCTGCCGGCCGCCGCCTGAACCTCGCTCATCTCCAGCACGGCCAGGGAATTGCCGACATTGCCAATGGTCGCCAACCGGCGGAGCCCGGAAACAGCCTCGCGCAAAAGTTCGAGTCGCTTGCCCGCAAGATCAGTCGCCAAAGTTGACAGGCCGGTCACGTTGCCGCCCGATCGCGCCAGTGACTCGACGAGGTTGTTGGCAATCGGGTCCCCCGCCACCGCGAACACGATAGGGATAAGCGATGTCGCCTGTTTTGCCGCAACGACATTTGCCGTTCCCGACGTGACAATCACATCGACCTTAAGCCGGACAAAGTTGGCCGCGATCTCGGCGAAGCGTTCGCTGCTTCCTTCCCCCCACGCATACTCGATCGCAACGGTGTGACCCTCAATCCATCCGAGCTCGCGCAGCCGCTTCAAGAAGGCGGCAAGCCGTTGGCTCTCGACCAACGGCGTGCTCTGGCCTAAGAACCCGATGGTCGGCAGCTTCGCCGGCTGCTGCGCCCGCGCCGTGAGCGGCCACGCCGCCGCCGTACCGCCGAGCAGCGTGATGAAGTGGCGCCGTCCTACGTCGAGCATGGGCTCCCCCTTCGGAACCCTCCGAAACTGCTGCGCCAGCTTACCGCACACTCAGGCTGCCGCGGAAGCACCGGCAGGTCCTTGGGGCGGGCCTGAAATCGTTCTGAATCAAGGAGGCGGGAGTGAGAGGAGCCGGTCAGGTCCCGCCCTCGGGACGCGGCTTATGCCGCTCTCTGCTCTTGCACCTTGGTTTCCGCCTGCTTGCAGCGTCACGAAGATTTCCGGCAGCCCGCCCAAATGCATCGTCTTCACGAGCTTCATGGGCTCCTGGCACTCGGGGCACAGGGGCCGGGCAGGAGCGTCGGTGGACATGCGGTGGTAGAAATAGCGTTAGCAGCGCAGGCGCCTTGATTGAGATCAAGGTGTAGCGCGCCAGGGCGCCGAGGACGTTTGCTCGTCCGCGAGCCCGAGAGCAGCTCGTTTTTCAAGTATCAGTCTGGGAAGCCGGCCCCGGCTCGCGCTGAGGCGGCACCCGGTCGCGTCGCGACGGGAGGTCCGGGCACAGGACGAGCTTGCCCTCGAGACCGCCCGCCTCGAGGCGGCGGTGTGCCTCGGCGACCTCATCGAAGGAGATCCGCTCGGCGACGCGCGGCCGGATGGCGCGAGTTGCCAACAGGCCGAAGAGCCGCTCGAGGTCCTCCCGGAACCAGGCGGGATGTCGCGCCCGCATCACGTTGATCGAGTAGAAGCGGGCACGCTTGCCGCCAGGCAACCACCTCCAGAGATACAGGCGCGCAATCCACATCAACATGGTGAGCATGCGACGCTGCGCCTGCACGCCCGCCGAGTAGCCGTAGGCGCAGAGCAGGCCGCCGCGCTTGAGCGCCGCGACCGAGCGGCGAATTCGCCGATGCCGTCGAAGACGACATCGAACCCGCCCGGCAGGACGCGCGTGAAGTCTTCGCGTTGGTAGTCAACCAGCGTGGCGCCCAACTCGCGGATCAGCGCCACCTGCGCGCCGCGCGCGGTGCCCCACAGGGGCGGCGACGTGACGGTAGCGAGCGAGCCGGGCAAGGGCGCGGTGTTCACCGTGCGCCTGCCGGCAGACAACCTAGAAACGTCCGCTATGCCTCCAATCGCCACCAAAATTGCGGCGCCGCAGCATCTGACGTGCCACAAGCGGCCATCGGCTAATTTCTCATCACGGACTTCGGGATTGATCCGCCAGGCGACCGTGGTGCGAAGGCGGTTTGCCGCATATCCAGCCTGCCGATGGAAGGGGCAGACGGTGCTCCGCTTGCCGGCAAGCGCTTGCACAAGTCAATGAAATGCGGAGGCGTAGTCGCGTGCAAATTCGGCGAAAGAGCGCGGCGCCCGATGTAGCAATTTTTGCACATCGCTGGTTACCTCTGCAAAAGCGCCACTTGAAAAGCTTTGGTGAACGCCGACCCGAGTGCGCGCGACGGACTCTGGCACGCCGTTCTCAATTAGCTCTCTCACCGCTTCGTCTTCGGTAAGCGCCTCATAGACTACTGTCTTTCCAACCACCTTAGACAGCAACCTTGCAACGTCGAAATAGGTCAAGGACTCGGGGCCAGTCAGCACATAGACCTTGCCAGCATGACCGTCTTCGGTCAGGGCTTTGACTGCGACTTCGCCAATATCGCGAACATCGATCATGCTAATGCGAGCATCGCCGACCGCCGACCGAAAGCGGCCGTGCTCACGAATTGGTGCAGCCATTCTCAGCATGTTCTGGTGAAAGACATTCGGCTGCAAGATTGTGTAGCTGACACCGGATGCTTTTAACGCCTCATCACATTCGCTCATTTGCCGATGAAATTCCGCGGGTGACGACGGCGACACGCTCATGCCCGACAGTTGCACGACGTGCCTCACCTCGCTTTGCTTGGCCCGATCCAGAAACGCAGCGTTCCAAGCAACCGCGTCCCGGTGCGCCACCGTGATATTGAAGACAGCGACAACGCCGTCCAGCGCCCGCTTCCAGGACTCTTTGTTTGCGAAATCACCTTCGATCAATTTAACGCCAAGCTTCCGGAACGGCTCGGCACGTTTGGCATTGCGAACGAGAGCGCAAGTTGTTCGATTGGTGGCGGCCAACTGCCGGAGAACCGCGCCACCGGCAACGCCAGCGCCTGTGACAAGAATCCGTTCAGACGCATTCGACATCGATGCCGGCCCTATCTGACAACTGGAAATCTATTTCCCAATGATGAGATTGTTCCATGAGCTGCCGCATCGAAATCACATGGGCACCGAGCCTTTTACGGCATTAGCTCGTGCCGGATAAGCGATGCGACCATTGCGGTCGGTCGGGAGATGCTCCTCTAAATAGGATTTCAGACGCGCGACGTCTGGTTCGGACATTCTGCGGATGGCCTGAACGACGTCGTTCGCCAACCCGGTTTGCGCGGTCCAGTAGTCGTCGAAATTCGCATAGGAAACTTCGATTTCGATGGTGCGGCTCGCGACTTGCTGAAATCCCGCCATTTCGAACAATCCATACATCTCGTTGATCTGGGAGTTTCTTCGGCCGGGACGGGCAGCCACCTCGACGTTCATGGCTGCGAGGGCCGCCATAAGGGGCTGTTGGACGTACCCTCCGCCCAAGGCATCCCACATGTAGGCGCCGACTGTTCCGTGCGGCTTAACCACGCGCTTCATCTCGGCCACGGCCTTCGGCGCATCGGGAACGAAGCTGATGACCAGCGCCATGGCAGCGACGTCGAATTCGTGATCCGCGAACGGCAGAAACTGCGCATCGCCTACGAGGAACGCTGCGCGCATTTTTATAGGGCGGTTACGAGCGTAGGCAATCTGATCCTCGGCCGGATCGATGGCAGTGATGTGCACGGGTGCGCAACGATCAATAACAAGCTCGGTGAAAGCGCTGGTCCCGCAACCGACGTCGAGCCAGTTCAACCCCTTCGGCGGCGAGAGCCAGTCGAGGAACGTCTCGCCCGCTGCGCGGCTCCAGCGCCCCATCAGCCGCTCGTAGGCCTGCCCATCGGTAAAGAAGCTCATCGTGTTGCCCATGCCTCCGCCTTTCCTCGCCTTAACTGCCTGTCGCTCAAAACAGCGCATGGTAACGGCGGAACCCAGCACACTGGAAGGGGCCAAAACTGGCCTCAGGCACGGATTACGATGGGTGCACTACTTCCGAAATGGGGTCAAAACCCGAATGCCTCCCGAAGGCTTGTACGTCAGCTTCCGCCGGCTGCGGACATGCCTGCCGCATTGGCTTGGGCAGCCTTGTGCCACAAGCGGCTTTGAGCAATCGCAGCAGACCAACTCTCTATTCGATGACCTCGTCGGCGCGCGCCAGGAGTGCCGGCGGCACTTCGAGCCCCAGCGCCTTGGCCGTCTTGAGATTGATCACCAGCTCGAATTTGGTCGGCGCCTGCACCGGGAGGTCGGCCGGCTTCTCGCCCTTGAGGATACGGTCGACGTAGCCGGCGGCGCGGCGGAGCTGGTCGGCGGCATCGACCCCATAGGAGATCAGGCCGCCGTAGGCAACAAAGAAGCGGTAAGGATAGACTGTTGGCAAACGGTGCCGAGTCCGCAAGTTTAATGATCAGAGCGCGATGCAGCTGCGCTGGGGCGCTCGCTGTCACGATTAGGCCGCCATTCGGCTGGCGCGCGAAGGCCGTGACGGCGCGCTCGATTTCACCGGCATCGCGCACATCGAACGGCCGCAGTTCCACCCCGAGCGGCGACGCCACTGTCTGGATCGCGGCGAACTGGGCGGTTCCCGCGATGTTACCGGGATCCCGTGTGACCGCCGCGCGCGTCAGCCTGGGAGTGATCTCTTTGAGTAGTTCCAGATATTTCCCGCTCGTGCTGTATTCCGGCGAGGCAAAGCCCGTGGCATTGCCGCCTGGCCGCGCCAGGCTTTCCACGATGCCGCCGCCGACCGGGTCGGAGACCTGCACGAATACAATCGGTACGGTGCGGGTCGCGCGCTGCAGCGCACCTACAGTCAGCGTGCCAAGGGCGACGACGACATCCGGCGCAAGCGCGATCAACTCCGCTGCCATCTTGTTATACTGCCCTGCATCGCCCGCGCCCCAGCGGAATTCGATGCGGACGTTACGGCCGTCAGTCCAACCCAGTGCTTGGAGCCCCTGCAAGAGCGCCGTGATGCGGGACATCGATTCGGGATCACTCGCGGCCGAGGGCAGGAATACGCCGATGCGCCGCATCCGCTCGCTCTGCCCGCGCGCCGCGAGCGGCCAGCCCGCCACTGCGCCGCCGATCAGCGTGATGAAATCACGTCGTCGCATTGCCTTTCCCAAAGCTGAGGACCGCGTCATGTCGGCTTGCGACACACAGTCGATCAAATCAGGAAATTGCGACCAGCGAAATAGGAGAATTTGGTCAGTTTGCGCAGCAGCAATCCAGAGCCACGCATGTCTCTTGTGGGTCAATTGCGTCGGACCAGCGCGCCCGACAAATTCGCGCTATGTCCGCTGCACCTCCGAGAGCTTCCGTTGCAGCAATTCGACGAGGAGTGCCAATTGCTACCGTGAGCAGATGCAGCAACACGGTGTGCAGAAGCCAGACTTACTCGATCACCTCATCGGCCGCCACTTGCAGCGTTTGCGGCACGGTGAGAGCGAGCGCCTTGGCGGTCTTGAGATTGATCACCAGCTCGTATTTGGTCGGCGCCTGCACTGGCAGGTCGGCCGGCTTCTCGCCCTTCAGGATGCGATCGACGTAGCCGGCCGCGCGCCGGTACTGGTCGGTGTAATCTGCACCATAGGAGATCAGGCCGCCGGCGGTGACGTAGAAGCGTTGGGAGTAGACCGCAGGCAGCTTATGCCGGGCCGCCAGCGTGATGATCAGATCGCGATGACGCCGTGCCGGCCCGCTCGCCGTCACGATCAGTCCGCCACTCGTCGAGGAGCGCGCAAAAGCCGCGACCCCGCGCTCGATCTCGCCGGCGTCGCGCATATTGATCGAGTTGACCTCCACCCTGAGCGACGGCGCCACGGCCTGGATGACGCCGAACTGGGCGGGTCCGGACATTGCAGCGGCGTCCCGAAGGACCGCCGCTTGTGTCACGTGCGGCGCGATCTCCTTGAGCAGCTCCAGCCATTTCCCGCTCAGGCTGTATTCAAACGACATGAATCCGGTGGCGTTGCCGCCCGGCCGCGCTAGGGTATCGACGAAGCCAGCGCCGACCGGATCACCGACGATCGGGAACACGATCGGCACTGTGCGGGTTGCCTGCAGCAACGGCCCGACGTTCGTGGTGCCAGAGGTCAAGATGACGTCCGGCGCGAGCGCGACCAATTCCGCTGCGTATTTGCGAATGCGCTCGGCATCGCCTCCCGGCCAGCGGTAGTCGATCCGCAGGTTGCGCCCGACGGTCCAACCCAACTGCTGCAGCGCCTGGAGGAACGCCGCGTTGCGCTCCTGCAATACCGGATCGTCCGCGCGCGGCATGAGCACGCCGATGTGCCGCATCCGCTCCGGCTGCTGCGCCCGCACCGCTACTAGCGGCCAAGCCGCCGCGCCGCCGAGAAGCGTGATGAACGAGCGCCGGTGCACTGCCCGGTCCCTCCCGTGCTTCCGACGGAAAGGATAGCACACCTCAGCACCGCAGGGACTGTTGCGCTGCGGGATTTCAATGCCGGCTAGGACCGCTTGGGGTCAAAACGCGAAGTCCCTCCTCAAGCTCGCATTTCCGCTTCCACCGGGTGCGGACATGCCGCTGCATTGGCCCCGGTCCAAGTCGTGCCAGGGCACTAAATCGCTTCGCGATAGTGGCGGCTGTGGGGTCGGCCTGAGCGCTATCCCCAGGGAAGAGATCGTTGGTAGCGGGCGAGGTGCCCTGTCTTGAGGATCGAGGTGTCGCCAACCTCATCCCAAGACAGGAGTTACCATGAGCATGGATGCCGTCCGCCCGCTGCGCCAGCGCATGATCGAGGACATGAACGCGCGCCTCTATTCGATTGGCCCAAGCAGCACGGGTACCGAAACCCAAGAACCCGATCCGGAAGATTTTTGTCGGTTGCTGCGCGCGCGCCGCGAGCGGCCATGCCGCTGCCGCGCCGCCGAGCAGCGTGATGAACTCGCGCCGCCTCACTCAATCACCTCCGTGGCGCGCAGAAGGATCGATGTTGGGAACACAATTCCCAACCTCTTTGCGGTCTTAAGGTTGACAATAAGCTCGAACTTCGTCGGCAATTCTGCTGGCACCTCAGCTGGCCTTGAGCCGCGCAATACCTTTGCAACGATAGCCGCTCCCTGGCGAAAGATGTTTGGCGGATGCACTCCGTAGGCCATCAGCCCGCCGGCTCGCGCAAAATCTGGAAATAGTGTCACGGCCGGAAGTCGAGCCCCCACCGTAAGTCCCGCGACGCGCTCAGGATTCGTACCAAATACCGGCGAAGACAACATCAGAATTGCTTCCACGCCCTTGCCGCTTGCCGCGAGAATTAAATCGTCTAGGTACGCGAGGCCTGGAACCTCCATAATTTCAAGTTTGACGTTCAACTCTTTACTCGCGGCTTCGACTGCGCTCTTTTGCACCGGATCGGTCGCAGGATCCCATAAAACAGCGACGCTGCTGAGCTGCGGCATTGCTTCCTTCAATAATTCCAACCACTTTTTGCCGAATTCAGGAAAATCGAAAAATACGCCAGTCACCTGGCCTCCAGGCCGCGAAAAGCTGTTGATTAAACCGCTGCCTATGGGATCGGATTCCAAATCGAACGCAACGATGGGAATGGTGGTAGACACCGATCGAGCGGCCTTCACCGCGGGCGAACTGACTGGGACGAGCACATCTACTTTGCGGTCCACCAACTCCATTGCAAGTAATGTAATGCGTGCGGGATCACCACCGGCCGACCGAAGGACCAATTCGACGTTATCCGGCTCTCGGTAACCTACCGCTTGAAGTCCTTCCCGGAATGCAGTGATGCGTGAAGGTAAAGTTGACGCGAGGCCAGGATACAGGACGCCAATTTTTGCAGGCTGGGTCGACTGCTGCGCGTGAGCCGCTAGCGGCCACGCCACCGCCGCGCCGCCGAGCAGCGTGATGAAGTCGCGACGGTTCATTCGATCACCTCATCGACGATGGCGAGTAGCGTTGCCGGCACGGTAATGCCAAGCGCTTTGGCCGCCTTGAGGTTGAGCACCAATTCGAACTTCGTAGGCAGCACGACCGGCAAGTCGCCGGGTCTTTCGCCATTCAAAATCCGACCGACGTAGACGCCCGCCTGGCGGTAGGCGTCTGACCGGCTCGCTCCGTAGCTGATCAGGCCGCCAGCTTCGGCAATCTCCCGGTCCGCGTAGCTCGCCGGCACAGCATGGCGTGCTGCAAGGGCGGCGACCTTGGCGCGTTGAGCGAAGAAGAGGGGATCAGCGCTGACGTACAGCGCGCCGATTTGCTGTTGCACAATGGCTGTGAAAGCCTCGTCGATTTGGCCCGCGGTGCTGGCGCCGAGGACGGTAGCATGCAGCCCGAAACCCGGTGCGGCAGCCGGAACGCTCTCCCCCTCCAACAGGCTCGGTGGATTCTCGGGGTTTATGAGGACAGCAATGGTCGTCGCCTTAGGCGCCAGTTGCCGCACCAGCTCCAAACGCTTGGTAGAGAGTGGAGCCGTGAAGAACGTGACGCCCGTGACGTTGCCGCCCGGTCGATTGAGACTGGTGACGAGACCTGGAGCTACCGGATCGCCACCAATTGCGAACACGATCGGTATTGTGCCGGTCGTCACCTTTGCTGCCAGCGCCGCAGGAGTCCCGCTGATGGCCGCCAACACGGCTACCTGACGGCGGACCAGGTCAGTCGCGAGCGCAGGCAGCCGATTGTACTGCCCTTCCGCGAAGCGGTACTCGATGGCGACATTGCGACCCTCGACATAGCCAGCCTCGTTTAAGCCCTTGTGGAACGCGCTTACGATGCGGAGCCGATCGCTAACTGACAGGCTGCTGAGAAACCCAATCACCGGCACCGCCGCCTGCTGTGCCCGCGCCGCGAGCGGCCATACCGCCGCGCCGCCGAGCAGCATGATGAAGTCGCGGCGCCCGATCATTCGATCACCTCGTCCGTGCGAGCGAGCAAGCTATTCGGCGGATCGATGCCGACTGCCTTCGCGGCCTTCATATTGATGACAAGTTCGAAATCTTGTCGCATTCTGGATCGGCAGGTCCCCCGGCTTCTCGCCTTTCAGTATGCGGTCCACGTAGATCGCGGTCTGTCTATGTAGTTCGATATTGTCGATCCCGTAGAACGCCAATCCGCCGCTTGCGACCCAGTAGCGGAAGGGATAAACGGCGGGGAGCCGATGCTTGTTGGCAAGCGCAATGATCAGTTTGCAACTCACTGACGGCGCAGGGCCGGGCAATATCACGAGCCCGCCGTTCGGCCTTCCTGCAACGGCCTCGACCGCGCGTTCGATTTCGGGCTCGTCGCGCACCGGATGCTCCGACAATTGAACCTTAAAAGGCGGCGCGCCGCTCTTGATGATGGATAGGTATCCGCTCGTTGCGGGATTATGCGGATCATAGATGAGTCCGACGTGCTCGGTTCGCGGCGCAAGTTCTTTGAGCAGTTCCAGCCATTTGATGCCGATCGAAAACTCGTGCTGCGTAAATCCTGTAATGTTTCCCCCTGGTCGCGCAAAACTCCTGACGAAGCCAGCCCCGACTGGGTCTGTCACCTGTGCGAAGACGATGGGAATAGTGCTGGTCGCCTTTTTTAACGTCGCCAGTGCTGATGTGGCGGAGGCGATTAGTACGTCCGGCCTTAACTGCACGAGTTGCGCGGCTTCCTCACTCATGCGGTCTGCACTCCCGTTCGCATACCGCGTCTCGAACCGCAGGTTATGGCCTTCGATCCAACCGAGCTTCTCAAGTCCCTCTCTAATCGCTGCCACTCGATCTCTTGCTTCCTGACTGCCTTCAAACTGCGCGAGCAACAGGCCTACGAGCCGCGTGCTACGCGGCTGCTGCGCCCGCGCCGCGAGCGGCCACGCGGCGGCCACGCCGCCGAGCAGCTTGATGAGTTCGCGGCGTCTCATCATTCGATCACCTCGTCGGCGAGGGCGAGCAACGCGGACGGCACGTCGAGACCGAGCGCCTTGGCTGCCTTCAGGTTGATCGCCAGCTCGAACTTGGTGGGCTGCTGCACCGGCAGCTCGGCCGGCTTCGCGCCCTTGAGAACGCGATCGACGTAGGGTGCGGCACGTCTAAACAGGTCGTTCACGTCAATACCGTAGGACAGCAGGCCGCCCGCGGCGACGAACGAGCGCAGGAAGTAGATTGCCGGCAAGCGGTGACGGGCCACTAGGCCGACGATGAGATCGCGATGCGCATTGGTGAATGGGTCGGGCACGAACAGTAGGCCGCTGCCGCCTCGCTGCGCGGCGGTTGCAATTGCAGCCTCGATCTCGCCTACGTCGCGCATCGGCGCCTTGATCAGCTCCACGGCGAGGGCTGGAGCCGCGGCCTCGATCGCGCGCAGGAACGGCGGATTGGACAAGGAGTCGGGATTGAACGCGAGCGAAACCCGTGAGACCGCGGGTGCGATCTGCTTCAGCGCATCAAGCATCTTGCCGATGACCGAGAACTCGAAAAAGGTGAGGCCGGTGGCGTTGCCGCCCGGCCGCGCCAGGCTGGCGACAAAGCCTTGCCCGACCGGATCGGAGACCGCCACGAACACGATCGGGATGGCGCGCATCTGCAGCGCGAGCGCCGCCAAGCCAGCCGTGGCGGTGGCGACGACCAGGTCCGGCTGGAGGTCGACGAGTTCTTTCGCCAACACCCGCGCGCGGGCCGGATCGCCGCCGTACCAGCGGTAGTCGATGTGCAGGTTGCCGCCCTCGTTCCATCCGAGCTCCCGCAGGGCCTGCTGG
The DNA here is from genome assembly GCA_963847045.1 of uncultured Alphaproteobacteria bacterium. Lineage (GTDB taxonomy): Bacteria > Pseudomonadota > Alphaproteobacteria > Rhizobiales > Xanthobacteraceae > Bradyrhizobium. The sequence continues at coordinate 60,026 of CAWJYQ010000030.1, forward strand.
AACGCGACGCGCCGCCGCTGATCCTCCGGATCGTCCTCGCCGAGCGACATCAGCACGCCGATGCGCCGCGAGCGCTCGGTTCGCTGCGCGCGCGCCGTGAGCGGCCACGCCGCCGCTGCCCCGCCGAGCAGCGTGATGAACTCACGCCGGGTGCTCATTCGATCACCTCGTCGGCGCGGTGAGCGGCTTCGGCGGCACGCCGAGGCCGAGCACATGCGACGCGGAGAAACGGACGGCATCCGGAATGGGAGGCGCTTGGATTGAAAGTCTCGCCCGAACCTACGAGCGCCCGGCGCTGCGGAAGCCCTTCGCCGCTTTTCCAGCGGATTCGAAGGTGGCGTGAGCATCTTTCGCCGTCATCGCGACGGTCGTCTCGATTTCCGATAAACTGCCTCCCGCGGCAGCGGCCAGTATCGCAGAGGCGGCGGCCTTTTCATCAGGGAACTCAGCAATGACCAGCCAATCATGGCGGCCGAAGGTCAAGTACCAGCCGATGAGCCTGCCTCCTACGCTCTGGAAGAGTTTGGCAACGGCTTCCTCACGATTTTCTGGCTTAGCCAGCATGCCTTTGACGGCGTCCGAAGTAAAACGCCCGCGCGAGATGTAGATCGGCATGGCATCTCTCCTTAAGGAAATTTTGCTTGCTCAATCATGTGGGCGCCGAAGATTACTGCGACGGCCACGACGGATTCAAGGGACCATGATGAGGCATACCTGCGTCGCAAGCCGCAACATCGGGTCGCTCCTCTCGCAACAGCGGCGGCACGCTCGGTATGCGGTGCGGGTGAGCAGCCACCAATGGGCGCAGTTGGGTCATTCACGTCGGACGGACAGGCCCGACGAGGTCGCGGCATGTCCGCACTACCTCCAATATCGACCGTAAATTCAATGCGCTGACGCCTGTAGCGAAGTGCCAATTCCCAACTCATGCACTGCAACAAGAAGCATCTAGTCGACGACCTCGTCGGCGCGGGCAAGCAGCGTAGGCGGGATTTCGATGCCGAGCGCCGTCGCAGCGGCCACGCGGCCCCGCGCCTCCAGGCCAACTTCCGCTTCACCCCCGCAAAGCTGGCGCGCACCCCGAAGTGACCGCACAGGATCGTTGCCCCCGCGGCGGCTGGAAACCCCAACTCTTTTTTTCTCTGTGTGACGTAGCTCACACACAAGAGCGACCTCCCTCGTTACCGATAAACAAAAACAATGTTTCAGAAACAGTGGGAACAGCGGGAGGGTGACCATGTTTCCTACGAGGCTTTGCGGCTTTGGCCGCCACCGGTTTGCTTGCCTGTCAGAGCTTCTCGCCGGAGGCGGGTGGCGATTGGACGGACATAACAAGACTTGCCTTCCGGCCTTGTTTGTCTGTTGCCTGACACTTGCGGTCTTCTCGAGCGTCGCTATCGCGCAAGAGCAACCAATATCACGTGGGCTGTCGAGTAGGCTCGATATCAGGACGCAAGCTCCATTTCAGATTTGGCGAACGACAACGATTGGCTCCTACAAGGGAGTCGATGCTTATCGCGATGCCCTCGATGCAGCGAACATTAAAATCGGCGATGCTGCCAACGAGATTATGGGTCGGCCCGCATTTCCTTACGTAACAGCGAAAACCGAGGTGGAGCTTGCGGTCGTTTCGGCCGCTGAACTCGGCGTGGAATCCGAACTCCCTCTAGCAGACGTTTACAACCGTGCAAGACAAGTCGGTCTTGTGCTGTGCCCTGCCGAGGTGGGACCGCAGTTGCGGCTGGACTATCGCCAGCAGCCACTCAGTGAATCTCTCATAATCGCGATGGAGCCGGTAAAAACCTACAGTGGAGAGCCGACGATCTTGTCGCTAGTGAATTGGGGTACCGTTCTCGCGCTTTTGGGTGGGGCATCAGATTTCATGGTGCACCCGTATCATCGTTTCGTATTCGCCTTTCCAATACGGGTCGCGACGAAATGAGCGTTTAGTGTAGGCGCTTACCACGGGCGGTACCTACCGCTTCATTTCATAAACAGCAGAACAGCGAGAAGAGGGTCACAATGTTTCCACGCGGTCTCACGGCCGGATTGGTCGCATTAGTTACTCTTGTGCTCCCAATGGACGTTCTTGCGGGCGGAGAATGGCCGGATGGACCTAATAAGAATTGGTTTCAGAATCTGCAACGTCCTGACAACGCCCAAAATCCCTATCGAGACAAGAAATCTCTCTTCTGTTGCGGCGTAGCGGACACGGTGAAGACGAAATTTAAGGTGGAGCCTGCTGACGAGAAGTATCCGCAAGATAGGTGGTATGCCTGGATAAAAGATGAGTGGCGTACGATCCCCCCGGGGAAAATCGTTCAAGATTACGCGCCGGATGGTCAGGCGTATCTTTTTATGCTGGCCGACACTGTGCAGTGCTTCGTGCGGCCCAAGGGCGGCCTTTGAGGCGTGTTGATAATGGGGCTAAACTGATTCTGAGTTGCTGTTTGCTCTCCCCGCGTCTGCGCTGCTGGTGCAGGGATCTGCTAGAATGTGGGCCGTGGTCGACGGCGCGTCCGCGCTAAGGATAGCACCACCGTCTGGAATGCTGCGCTGCAGGATTTCGATCCGACCTATGGCCGCTGTGGGTCTTGGTTGTGCGAAAACGCACTGGCTGCAGGACTAGCACGGAGCGATTTCAGCCGCGAGACTGGGGTTGGTCTGCTGATCAGAACAAGTGAGTTTAGACCGGTCGTGGAGGTATCAGATTCCTCCGCCTTCGAGCGACGATAGCGGGAGGCTAACCGCTGCTTCTAGTGGACGAGTTTGCCGGGTTAGCCGCTCAGGCGAATGCCGGGCTGCCCCTGGAACGGCAACCAAGGCATGCCCGCATCGCCACCAGGAGCTGTTGCACACCAATGATATTCATGACCCGCGTGAGATTGTAGGCGACTACGTGCAGGGCCATTTCGGTTGCGACTTTCGGCAAGCGCTTCATCAGAAAGTGGTTCGCCCCCATCCGCATCTTCAGTGTCGCGAAGGGATGCTCGACCGTCTCGCGACGCTGGCGCATTGCTTGCGGATTGGCATCGAGACGCTGCTGCACGGCTTCGAGCAGGTGCTCGTGCTCCCATCGCGTGATGCGCCGTTCCCCTCCCGTCGTACACTGAGACTTGAGCGGGCAGCGTGGGCATGCCGTCGTCCAGTAGCGGCGTAGCATTTTGCCGTCTTCTTCGTTCGTATAACGATAGGTCAGCTTCTCGCCGGCGGGGCAGCGATAGACATCCTCAGCGGCGCTGTAGACGAAGTCCTGCTTGCCGAAGCGGCCGTCCGCCTTCGCACCCGAGGTCATCGGCTTCGGCAGCGTCACGGTAATGTTGGCTTGTTCGCAGGCCAGAATCTCGGGGCTGTTGTAGTAGCCGCGATCGGCAACCGCCTCGAGATGCTCAGTGCCGAGAACCTCCTTGGCCTGCATCGCGATGTTGGCAAGTTGTGAGCGATCCGAGCCGGTATTCGTCACCTCGTGCGTGACGATCAGATGATGCTCGGTATCCACGGCCACCTGGACGTTGTAGCCGACAACGCCGGAGCCGCGGCCACTGGTGGCCATCGACCGTGAATCAGGATCGGTCAGCGAGATCTGTTGATCGGGCGAGGCCATCATCTCCTTCTCGAGCGCTTTCAATCGCTCAACCTCGCTCGCAAGCTTGGCAATCTTCTCCTTCAGATGCGCCGTTTTGGCCGCGAGTGCTTCCGACGGCTCCTGCCGGTCGGCAGTGTCGAGCTGGCTCAGATACCGCGCCACGCTCTCCTCGATCTGCACCAGCCGGCGCTCCATCTTCGCTCGCGTGAAGTTCTTGTCGCGGGTGTTCACCGCCTTGAACTTGCTGCCATCGATGGCGACGCTCGCCGTCGCCAGCAGGCCAAGCTCCCGGCACAGCGCGACAAACCGCGCACACACCTTGCGGATCGCACGCCCGTTATCCTTGCGGAAATCAGCAATCGTCTTGTGGTCGGGAACCAGCCGGCCCGTCAGCCACATCACCTCGACATTGCGCCCGGCTTCACGCTCAAGCCGGCGGCTCGACTGAACCCGATTGAGGTAGCCGTAGATGTAGAGCTTCAGCAGTACCGATGGATGATATGCAGGCCGTCCGGTAGCCTCGGGATCGACCCCAGCGAACCCGAGCTCCGCAAGATCGAGCCCTTCGACAAAGACATCGACCGCGCGAACTGGATTATCCTCGCAAATCCAATCTTCCAGGCATTGAGGGAAGAGCGTGGCTTGCCCGCGATCCACCCCCTCAACGAAGCGCCTCATCCGATGCTCCCGCGAATCATTTCGCGAGAATCGCACAGCGAGGCGTTTTCACACAGCCAGGGTCCAATCGCGTCGGACCAGCGCGCCCGACAAATTCGCGCTATGTCCGCTGCACCTCCGAGAGCTTCCGAATTTGGCCTCACCGTGAACTCGTGTGGATAATTTTAGGCCAAATTTCGAGCGGCTGTCTTCTGTTATTATTGTCGCTGTGGGCATGTGGGCAACGCGCTTGCGTTGTCCATCATGTCCACAGCGATGTGGGCGCTCGAGCCGTGAATTTGTGACAAGGCCATGCCCTGCCGAGCCGCCGACAGAGCGCATCAGGAACGAGACCGCTACAGGGTCGGCAGCATGCAGGTGAGGATTTTGAGCCGAAGGTAGTCTTCGTCGCGCAAGCCGTAGGCGCGACGCTGGATCACCCGGATCTTGTTGTTGAGCCCTTCGACGAAGCCGAGCGAGACCTTGTTCTCAGGCCGGCAGTAGGCCGCAATGCCGTCCCAATGACGGTCGATCATCGCGGCGAACTTCTCGTAAGGTGTGAGCCGCTGCCACTTGAGGCTCGCCCGCCAGTTCTCGAAGAAGCGCCGTGCCCAGCCCTCGCGCTCGTAGCTCCACAACTGGCCGAAGCTCTCCTTGAGGACGTAGGCGGTGTTGAGCCGCTTGTTGGCCGCCAGCAGTGTCTTCAACGCCCTCCTGCCGTCGAGCGTGAGGTTCTCCTTGCGCGACAGCAACGTGTATTTCTGACCCTTGATATAACGGCGGTCGCGACCCGCAAGCCGCGCATACTCGCGCTTGCGAACCGTATCCAAGGCCTCGCCCAGATGCCGCATGACATGGAACTTGTCGAACAAAATCGCGGCTTGCGGCGCATGTGTCTGTGTCGCCAAGCGGAAGGGCTTCCACATGTCCATCACCGCAAGGCGAAGACGCGAACTCTTCCTCGCACCGAGCCAGCTGTAGAACTGGCCCATGCTCGCCTCCGAACGGTCCTCGCCGCCGAACCAGATCGGTCGGCCGCGCACCAGATCGCTCACCACAATCCGGTAGGTGTGGCCCTTGCGGATCGCGATCTCGTCGATCCCGACCACCTGCGGGCCGGGCGTGCCAGCGCGCGCGAGCTGGGCTTGCATGTATTGCATTTCCAGCGCCTTGACCGTGTGCCAATCGAGCGCCAGTTCCTTCGCCACGTCCTTGATCGTCGCCTGCCGGCAGCGTCGACCGACAAAATAGGCAAAGCGCTTGGTGTAAAGCGGGTTGTCCGCCAGAAAGTCGAGCCGCTCCCGCTTCACCTTGCCGCAACGGCGGCACTCAACTCGCCGCACCTCCAATTCCAGAAATATCCGCGTGTCTCCGCAGGACAGATCGCGTACCCGGCGGACCTTGCGGTCATACCAACCCATCTGCACGCGACCGCAGCACCCGCATGCCGTTTTTTTGAGCGTCGTTTGAGCGTGATCACGCGTGCTTTCGGATCACCGAAGATTCCGCGCACTGTCGGTTCCGGTCGAAAACCAGGAAACGAATACGTATCCCAAAGCCGCCGTCGACGTTTCGATGCTCGTGCCATCCATCAGTCATGCCAAATTCAAATCCCGCAAAAATGCAAATGCCCCTTCCAATCCCCAGCTTTGTGAAGTTTTCAACCTCAAAATCACCCACTCAATTCTACGAAGACCCTCTTTATTGGCTGACCAACCTCATTGAGCGCGATCAAAATGTCTTTATCCACGGGATCGGCTGTCATCGCCACACCTTCTCGGCCGCTCGGGCCGTTGCTTATTCCAGCAGCGGAGCACGACGCACCCTACCGCACCGCCCGCGTAGTAGCGCCCGACCCGCCGCTGCGAGGCCGACGGGTCGGGAACTCGGCCACGACGCGCTGTTGCGCAGCGACGCGTAGCGGCCGGCGCGGATCATAGCACAGCGGGCAAAAAGAATGCCGCGCCGAGGCGGGGGTGAGTCGTCATGTCATGCGCGCCGTAGGAACCACGCGATCGCGGCGCATTTGCGGGCGATCGGTGGATCGGTGCGGTGGACGCCCTAGACCAGATCGTTAGCTCTCACAAGTACGGTACGACCATCCGCCTCTAATTCTCCGCGGTCGAATTTGAGACTAGCGGCACGCTCGATGCGGGTTCGACGCTGTTCGAACGCTTGAGTGCGGCCCTCCCTGGTTTGCGGAAGCTCGGGTTCGAGTAGTTCGAGCGCTAAGGTGGTGACGCCGCAACGAACACGCTGGTCTCTGTTGTTCATGTAGAAATAAATGTCGCCCGTTTCGAAATGGTGGTGCCCTGGATCGACTGTCGGAGTCAGTGGCATGAATCGCTCTCGCGTAATAAACGTCGCGAGCACAAGCACCCGACCACCGGGAGCCAACCTGGCGGTCGGGGGCTCGGCCAGTACGCGCTGTTGCGCAGCGGCGCGTCGTGGCCGACCAATTCATAAAGCAGCAAATTGGCGCGGGGAACTATTTTTCGATCACGTCAGGGACATCTAGAAATTCACAGCGGTTCGCTAATGTGATCCAGGCGTCGCGTATGCGCGCAAAATATTCGCGCTCTTCAGGGTCGTCTGCTTCGTCAGCCAGAGCGGCCAGGCGAGCGGCTGTTTTCCAAGCGATTTCGCTCTTCTGCATCTAGTCGTTTCCATGTCGGCCGCCTCTCCCTCACAGAGGCGTGCTACGGCGGTAGTACGGCGAGAGTTTGACAGGCTAACGGCACGCTACTCGCGTACCGCCTGGCGCGCGAAAGCGAACGCGATGCGAGCCGTCGGGACCTCGTCAAAATGGCTGGAATTGCTGAAGGAGATCACCCCGAGCACGACCCAGGCTGCGGTCATACTGGCGCATGGCCTTGCGTCAAGCACCGGACTCCTGCGTGCGCTTGAGGGGGTGGCTGCGTCTGTCAACGTGCAGCTGACGCCTGTGCTCGCGCGCGACGCTGCGGAGATCGAGCGAGGACTCGAGGCCTTTGCGCATCAATCGAACGGCAGTCTCATCGTGCTGCCGAGTCCCCTCACGGCCGTCCATCGCGATTTGATCATTACGCTTGCTGCGCGCCATCGGCTGCCTGCGGTTTATCCGTTCCGCTACTTCGCGCTGAGCGGCGGCTTGTTATCCTACGGCGTGGACAATGCCGACCTCTATCGGCGCGGCGCGTCCTATGTCGATCGAATCCTCAAGGGTACCAGTCCTGCGGACCTGCCTGTGCAGCAGCCGATCAAGTTTGAATTGATCATCAACCTAAAAACCGCCAAGGCGCTCGGCCTCGATGTGCCGCCGACGCTGCTCGCCCGCGCCGACGAGGTGATCGAATGAAGCGCCGCCAGTTCATCACGCTGCTCGGAGGCGCGGCGGCATGGTCGCGGCACGCGCGCAGCAGGGCGAGCGCGTTCGGCCTATTGGCGTGACATCCTAGCCGCCGATTGCCAGGCGTGTTAAGCTAAGAAAAAAATCCTGGTTTCGCCGGCGTTTTCTCCGAGCAACTTGCCCCTGGCTCTGAACATGGGCGACATCCACCGCAGCGTTGAACCTGGGCGTTGCGGAACGCCCGTCTCTCATAGAGGAGTCCACTCACATGAATCGCAAAAGCTTTCTTGTTGGTCTCCTGGCCGCTGGTTGCTTCGTCGCAACGTCCACGCTCATGACGAGTCCTGGGAACGCGCAAGCGGACCCAAAAGTCGCGAAGGCCATGGCGATATTGAAGGCCGAGACGGCGAAATTGGGCGCCCCCAAGGCCGAGGGAACCGATCAGACAGCCGACAAGACGACCCCGGGCTTGTATTTTGGCTCAACCAAGGTGAACAACGATTTCACGATTGTCGACAAGGTCAAGGCTGAGGCCGGCGGCACGGCTACGCTTTTCGTAAAGTCTGGTGATGATTATGTCCGCGTATCCACCAATGTGCCGGGCAGCGTACAGGGCCGGGCGCTTGGGACCATCCTGGACCCTAAGTGTCCGTCCCAAAACTTGTTGAATCCTCTGAATCAATTGTGATTCAAGGAAGGCGGTCCGATTCGATGGGAGACCGCCGATGTGGACGCATGAGAACCGCAGCAAATACAATCGTGATCACCTGAGATACCCAAGCGATCTAACCGACGATGAATGGGCGCATGTAGAGCCCTGCATTCCGCCAGCGAAATCAGGCGGCGGTAAGCGGCGAACCGACATGCGCGCGGTGATGAACGGGGTCATGTATATCCTGAGCACCGGCTGCCAATGGCGCTACCTTCCGAAGGATTTTCCGCCGCGCAGCACGGTCCACAACTACTTCATTTGGTGGCAGTGCGACGGCGTGCTGGATCGCATTCATCACACGCTCTACGTCGAATGCCGCGAGAAGGCGGAACGAGAAGCCAGTCCCACCGCTTGTATCATCGATAGTCAAAGCGTGAAGAGCGCCGAAAAGGGGGGGCTCGCATCGATTTGCACGGGTTCGATGCGGGCAAACTGATCAAGGGCAAGAAGCGGCATATTCTCGTCGACACGCTGGGTCTGTTGCTGCACGCCATCGTCCATTCCGCCGACGTTCAGGATCGCGATGGCGGCATCGCATTGCTGGCGACGCTGTTCGGTCAGTTCCCATTCCTCGAAAAGCTGTTTGCCGACAGCGCCTATCAAGGACCAATCTTCGGTAATGCCCTCGCCAAAGTACTGCCTTGTCTCGAAACCGAAATCGTCAAACGATCCGATCAAGCGAAAGGGTTCGTGCCATTACCCAAGCGTTGGATTGTCGAACGTACGATTGCGTGGCTCAACCGTTGTCGACGCCTCGCCAAGGACTGGGAAAATCTTAATCGCAACGCTCTCGCGTTCTTGAAACTCGCATCTATCCGCCTCATGCTGCGAAAGCTTTGTAATCCTTGTTGAAGTTTTGAGACGGACTCTCAAAAGCGGGCGCAATATCTTCAGCACGTCGGATTGCGAGGATGTCGACCTCGATGCCGAGCTTGCGCGCTGATGATTTAACCTCGTCTTTCTCGAGGACGGACGCGGAATAGCCAGCATCAAAGATAACTGCTAATCGCCGAAGCTCTGGTAGCAGCTCGCGCAACATTTCGATTCGTTTGCCAGCGAGCTCGACCGATTGTACTGAGAAGCCGGTAACGTTGCCGCCTGGACGTGCGAGCGATTTGACCAGCCCGGACGCGAGCGGATCGACAGCCAGCGCGAACACGATCGGAACGGTCGTAGTTGCCTGCTTGGCAGCGGCAACGGCGCTTCCCACCGTCAGTATGACATCCACTTTAAGCCGGGCGAATTCAGCTGCGATTTCAGCATATCGCCGGTTCTGTCCTTCAGCCCAGCGATATTCGATCCTTATGGTGCGGCCTTCTATCCAACCAAACTCGCGCAACCCCTGCACAAAGGCCGCAGTCCATGCCGCCCAGTTGGAGGGCGTGCTAGCGCCCAAATATCCAATCACCGGCATCGCCTGCTGCTGCGCGCGCGCCGCCAGCGGCCACGCGGCCGCCGCGCCCCAGAGGAGCGCGATGAGTTTGCGGCGGGTCACTCGATGACCTCTTCGGCAAAGGCGAGCAGTTTATCGGGTACGGCAACGCCGAGCGCCTGAGCTGTCCTGACATTGATGACCAGGTCAAACTTGGTCGGCTGCTCGACGGGGATGTCGGCCGGTTTTGCGCCGCGCAAAATCTTGTCGCTAAGCTCTGCGGCGCGACGGAAAAGACTAGAGAAGTTCGGCCCGTAGGACATTAGACCTCCCGCCGCAACGAACTCGCGGTTGGAATACATCGCGGGAAGTCGTTGCTCGCGTGCCCAGCTAATAATTTGTGTCCGGTTCGTGAATGTCAGCGGATCGCCAACTACGAACAACGCCTGTTGCTCGGTTTTGATCGCTTCTAGCGCAGGCGCGATGTCGGCAGCCACTTTGATTTCGGCGCGGGTCGCTTCGAGCCCGAGCGTTTCAGCGGTTCCTAGGACCTCCCTCAACTCAAACGCGCTATCAGCCACTCCGACGTTGCCCAGGACGGCCAGCCGCCTTAGGCCAGGAACGATCTCGCGAAGAAGTTCAACTCGTTTGCCGACCAGATCAAGATTGATAGAAGAGAGGCCAGTCGCATTGCTACCGGGTCTGGCTAGACTGGCGACCAGACCGCTTCCGACCGGATCCGCAGCTAGCGCAAAAACGATTGGGATCGTGGCGGTAGCCCGTTTGGCAGCAAGAGCTGGCCCCGTTGCATAAGTCACAATCAATTCTACATCAGCCGTTGCAAGTTCACGTGCGATCTCAGCTGCACGGTCGTTGCGTCCTTCTGCCCACCCGACAGCGATCTGAAGGTTGCCTCCTTCCACCCAACCGAGTTCACCGAGCCGCTGAGTGAGAGCAGAAAGCCATGGGCCGGCAACCGAGGAGCTGGCGGCACCCAGAAAACCAATCCTCCGCAGCTCCTCACTTCTTGCGCGCGCCGCGAGCGGCCATGCCGCCGCTGCGCCGCCGAGCAGCGTGATGAACTCGCGCCGCGTCATTCGATTACCTCGTCGGCGCGATGACCCTCATTTTTGGCTCGCCTTCGCAAGGCCCTTACGCAAATCTTCTCCGTTCATAACCGGTACAAGCTCCACCGCGGCGTCCAGATTCAAGAAAAACGGTTCGACAACTTCAACAACTTGAGACGGTTCGGCAATATCAAAAAACAACATCCCGGAGCGCTTGCCATCCAATGGCGCGAAGTACGCAGCCTCCGGTTTCAGCTTGGTCATTATCGATTCCATCGTTCTCCCGAGCGAACCGTCGTTGAACGCCTGGTTCCCTTTTTCGACAGGAAGAGTGAATCTGAGCATCATCCGCATGGTCGCCTCCAGACAATTATCACGAAGCAATTCCATCAGCCCACCAAGTGGGCCAGCTTATTCCATGCTCAACTGCCGCGGAAGCACCAGCAGGTCCTTGGGGCAAAGTGAATCGTTCTGAAATCGAGCCGACATCCTGTTGGGAGCTGCAGGTGCTAGAGGCATGATCAACCGTGGCCGGCAATATCAGCCGCGTAGATCGGGAAAGAAATCGGCGCGGTCGTCCGCTCACCTCAGCAGGCCGGCGCCCTCGTTCGCAAACCATCGCACCGGTGAGGAGAACCAAACGAGGGGGCCGAGTTCGGGCGGCGTAATGATCAAAATCGGCGCCGACGAGTGGCCACAACTTATGCTCGGACAATCCATTATCCTTGGTGTTGCAATCTCGGTTCTGCCGTTATTCGAACTAGCGATCTGGTTCGCAAATTGAACGCGCTGTGACGTCTGCGCATAAGAATCGCCACCGGCTATCTGACCGTACGACGCAGCTCTGGGTCAGTTCTCACATGAGATCGGTTCCTCTCTCAACACTGACAACTCCTGCCGCACGGATACTCAATCTGTCTGGTCTTCCTGAAGCTTTTCGAACGTGTCTATGTTCCACTTGCCGCCGGCCTTCTCAGCCCCGTCAGCGCGGATGCTCGAATCCAGCACTCGAAGCGATCTCAACTCGATCGCCTCTATCAGCGCGTTGTCGATGACCTCGATGCCCTCGTCCAAGCCACTGGGCTCAAAGCCGCATGACAACAGACCCAAACGAGAACAAAATCCCCATTGAGGGCACTATAACGGTCTAACTATGCGCATTTGGTCGCATGGACCTCGGCCGTGGGCGCGATCAAAATCAGCTGTACTTTTAAAGGTTTGTAGGCTGAGAGTCGTTTGTTTCGGCGGAGGGGTGGTCGTGCTCCCGGCACGCGCAGGATGGATGACGAAACACGCTCGTATCACCGTCCGCCAACCGGAGGCATGAGGTCTGAGTTGGGTGTGCGCCGTGGAAAGGCGGCGCTTTCCAGTGGGTGAAAGTCCCACCCGGCAATCGCTCCAGCCGGAAGCAACCGGAGCAGCTATGGAGGTGACGATATAGCTGGAGCCTTCGGAAAAGCGTGTCACGCATTGGTGACAGCGCGAGTGTGCAGGCCGTAACGCGAGTGAACGCCGAGCAAGCCTCGAAAAGGACAATGCGCAGGCCGACCCGACAACCCTTTCGGGGAAGGCTGACACGGCTGGGGGTGAATGAGCGGAGGAGTACGCCCAGCCGCTGCGCCGGGGTAGTGGCGACAGCATGTACACAAGGAAAGCGCGCGCAACACGGGAGACCCCAAGGCGCGGTCAGCGATGACCAACCGGACGCCCGCGAGGGACAGGCCGGACGCCCTGGGGAGACGGAGAGGTTCGCAGTACCGCGGAAGCCGGGTAATGCCGGGGGAGGGAAGGGACCTCAGTTCAAGACGAACGCAAGACGTAGTGAGGGACCTGGAGATTGGGCAACCTATCAACTCCGAAGAGTGTTCAGAAACTGCAGAAGGCGTTGCACGCGAAAGCGAAGGCAGAAGCCGGCTACCGTTTCTACGCCCTCTACGACAAGATCACCCGCGACGACATCTTGGCTCATGCCTATGCCCAGTGCCGCTCCAACAAGGGCGCACCGGGGGTGGACGGACAAGAGTTTGCGGACATCGAAGCGTATGGAGTGCAACGGTGGCTTGGCGAACTGGCGCTTGCGCTCAAGCAGGAGACTTACCGACCAGACCCCATCAGAAGAGTGTTCATACCGAAAGCCAACGGCAAACTCAGGCCGCTGGGCATCTCGACCTTGCGCGATCGGGTATGCATGACAGCAACGATGCTGGTGCTAGAACCGATTTTTGAAGCCGACCTTCCACCAGAACAGTACGCCTACCGTCCCGGGCGCAACGCCCAACAGGCGGTGGTCGAGGTGGAATTGCTGCTGTATCGGAGCCACCCGGAAGTCGTCGACGCCGACCTCGCGGACTACTTCGATCGTGCTTCATACTGCCCCCTAGCTTATGCAGGTTGCTCGAAGAGATCGGTCTGAGAGCGGATCAGCTTGAGCCGCAAGCCCTTTTTGCGTCCACTCCTGACATGGACGGCTTCGATCTCGCCGCGCTTGACACGCTGCCACACCGTTTGCCGGGAAACGCCCAGCAGGCGCATGGTTTGGTACATGGTGAGGCAGCCGTCGGGAGCTTCTTCCGCGACACGGGCGCGCAAGTCGTCGGTGAGGCGAATGCGCCACGGCGCACCGTAAGTGAGCTGTTCGCCGGCGATGATGCCATCGTTGAGCCAGCGATGGATCGTCGAGGTTGCGACACCGAGCGCAGTGGCCGTTTGTTTGATGGTCAGCAGTTCGCCCTCCGGCGGGCTGGTCGGACGCTCGAAACAGGGGATGCTCCAATGTCGGCGTAAATTGCCGACAAGATTGGCCGTGAAGCGATGCCCGTAAGCGCTCTTGCGGTCTTGACGATTGAGGATCCCGGCGATGATGGCGTCGGGGTAATGAGCAGCCAGGCGGCGCACCAGTGCGATCGTGTCCTCATCGGTGCGCACGATTGCCGGACGAGGACGGGGCAAATCGAGGTCGATGTCGGTGAGAGCACCGCCCCGCCAACGCAGCGTGAGGTGCGCGCGGCGTTCGTCCTTGTGGACTGTGATGATGACTTCCTCGAGCAACGTGCGCAGCAGCTCCTTCTTGTCGCGCGGCGACGTGGTTGGGGCCTGCCAGGCTTTGAACAAGTCGGCGCCGAGGGCGAGCAAGCGGATGCGTTCGTCCACCCTGAGCGTTCTGGGGCGCAGCTGTTCGCGACGTGCAAACTCGGCCTTGGCCTTTTCCAGTTCGCGCAGGCACTTCTCCCACTCGGCCTCGATGCCACGGGCGACGAGACGGTTGTCGGGGTCGACGGTGCGATAGCGACGTTCGGCGCATTGCGCGTCGTAGCCTGCCCGCTCGACCGCGAGACGCCACTGCGCCAGCGCGCCGTCGTGGTCGGCTTCGATGCGCTCCGCCGCGGCGAGCGCGGCCTCGACACCAAGCGGCGCAAGCGCGGCAAGCACAGCGCGCGCCGCCACCTCGTCGATTTGTATGGCGCCGACGTTGAGGCAATAGATGCCGCGGCCCTCGACGATGCTCTTGCCGGCGCAGTGATAGCCTGCAGATGCGGTGCGGCCGGTGTAATGCGTGCGCAACCTGCGTCCGCATTGGCCGCAGACGGCCAGCCCCTGCAGCAGGGCGCTTCCCTCTCTCACGGCGCCACCACCTGATTGATGTGGTTGCGGATGGGTGTTGGCCGTGATCCGCGCACGATTGCTCTCGTACGTGCCCCAATCGATGAAGCCTTCGTGGTGGCTCGGAATGAGCACAGACCATTGCGACCGCGGCAGCTTGCGTACGCGCTTCTTGCGCGCGCCGGAGGCATCGAGAGTGACCTCATGGCGGCTCTTGCCATACGCGTAGGCGCCCGCGTAGACGGGATTCGTGAGCACATGATAGACGGCGATGTAGCTGGGGTCGACCCAGCGCACGCCGCCGCCATAGCGGGTCTGCATCGGGAATGACAAGCCCTCGGTGCGCAGCCACAGCCACACGCGGCGCACCGATCCTAGCTCGGCGAACCGTGCGAACACGGTGCGGATCGCCGCGCACACGGCTTCATCCGGATGGAAGCGCACCTCACCATCCTCCTCACCCCACACGAAGCCCACGGGAAGCCCGCGGCGCAACTCGCCACGCGCCGCCTTGTTGCGGATGCCGCCGAGCAGGCGTGCGCGCAACACATGCAACTCGGCCTCGCTCATGGTGCCCTTGAGGCCAAGCAGCAATCGATCGTTGAACATGGCCGGGTGATAAACGCCGTCGGCATCACCGATGAGCGTGTCGGTGAGGCCGCAGAGATCGAGCAGGCGATACCAGTCGGCATTGTTGCGGGCGAGGCGGGAGACCTCGAGACCGAGCACGATCCCGACATGTCTAAGCGCGACGTCCGCCGTGAGCCGCGAGAAGCCGCTGCGCTCGACGACGCCGGAGCCGGACAGGCCGAGATCTTCGTCGATGACGATGACCCGCTGCGCCGGCCAGCCGAGCGCAGTCGCCCTGGCGGCCAAGGCATATTGGCGTTGTGTGGACTCGCGATTGTGCTCGACTTGAGCGGCCGTGGACTGTCGGAGATAGACGTAGGCGGCGCGGCTCAGATGCGAGGCGCCGATCTTTGTAAGGTCATTCATCGGTTATCTCCATTCGTTCGGCCGTCTCGATCGCGTATGCGATGATTTGTGCGAGAATCCTGACGGCCTCGACGCGTGCTTCGGCATCGAGCTGGTTGCTCAACGTTGGTTGCGGTGGGGGAGCTTCGAGAAACGCCAGGGTCAGTTGCATGGCAACTCTCCTCGTCGGCCGCTGGCGCTGCTTGTGGAATCAGACAGCGGCCGAGGACAGCGTCCACGAGGGCCCGTGCGCGGAGCAAATCCGCCAGCGGCGCGAGGCAGGGCTCGCGGTGGGCGGCACCGGATTCGAATGGGTCATCGGCGCCCGCTTGCCAGTCGCTCCAGCTCGCGGGAATGAGCGAACGGCTGCCATCCGGAAGCACGACGAGCAGCAGCAGAACGCCGCGGCGCCGCATGGTGCGCATAACCGGCAATGCGCGGCCCTCAAACGGATGCCGCTCACGCAGTATCGTCACTGATCTTGAGATGTCGCGGAGATGGGTAGTGTGTGACAACTTCCTTCGGGAGCATTCCACATGCCGAACTTCTAAAGTCGGTAGCGCGCCGGATTGTAGATCGGCGCATGCTGCATCTGATCAGGATGTGGCTGGAATGCCCCGTGGAAGAAACCGACGATCGAGGACGGAAGACACGCACAACCGAGGCTCGGGACAACCGGCGCGGCATTCCGCAGGGATCACCGATCTCACCATTGCTGGCAAACCTCTACATGCGCCGGTTCGTGCTGGGATGGAAGATGCTCGGGTTGGAGCGAAGCCTCGGCTCTCGTATCGTGACCTACGCCGACGACCTCGTGATCCTGTGCCGAAAGGGCAAAGCCGAAGAGGCCTTGCAGCGACTGCGCGAGATCATGGGAAAGCTGAAGCTCACGGTCAACGAGGAGAAGACACGGATCTGCAAGGTGCCGGAAGGGGAGTTCGACTTCTTGGGGTACACGTTCGGGCGGATGTATTCAGCGAGAACCGGCAAGGCGTATTTGGGGTTCCGGCCATCGAAGAAGAGCATCAAGCGCATGGTGGATAACATCCACGCGCTGACCGCCCGAACGGGGACATGGCAAGAGACCACAGGGATGGTGAAGAAGTTGAACCGCACGCTGCGCGGATGGGCGAACTACTTCGAAGTAGGCACCGTCACCAAAGCGTACCGGGCGATCGACAACTACACCGCTGTGCGGCTGCGCCGGTGGTTGCGCTTCAAGCACAAGGTCAGGCGCAGTAGGGGCGGGACTTATCCACTCTCGCACCTTTACGGGCACTTCGGGCTCGTACGCCTGTGCCGGCTTGGGCACGACGTGCCGTGGGTGAAGGCGTGAAGTCTTGTCCGAGAGCCGGATGCGGGAAATCTGCATGTCCGGTTCGATGAGCGGAATGTGGAAACGGAGTCAAGGTTGAACCACTAAGGCACCGCCAGACGAAAGGGGCGGACAACAGATATGTTCGGCCTACGGCCACCGCGCCACATCTCGACTCTACCGCAGCGTTGATTAATGAAATCGGAGGGACGCCATGCAGAAGGAACTGAGCGAGCTACCACCTACCGCCAGCATGATGCATATCCTGATGGGGTTGGTCGCCTCGTCTGCCGTATCGGCTGTTGCAGGTTTCGGCATTCCAGACCACCTCGAGAACGGTCCGATGACCGTTCAGGAACTTGCCGAAAAGGTTGGTGCCCGGCCCGAACTGCTTTTCCGCCTTATGCGCTCAACATCCAGTCTCGGGGTTTTCACTCAGACATCGGACGGCAAATGGGAACAGACACCCTTGTCTGAGGTGTTGCGAACCAACGCGCCTGCGACCCTGCGGGATGTGGCTGTCATGTTTGCCGATGATTGGCATGTGCGCACCATTGGTTCGCTGCACGAAACGGTTCGCACTGGCGGCGGCCGATCGCATCTACGGCATGTCGGTCTTCAAATATTTCGAGACGGACCCCGAAGCCGCTGGGAATTTCAATCGAGCGATGACGTCCTTCTCGACAACCGAGGCCATGGCAATCGCCAACGCCTATGACTTTTCAGACATACGCTCGCTGACCGAAGTTGCCGGCGGATACGGGCTTTTCCTGGCAACCATCCTGGAACGTTATCCGGAAATGACGGCGACGCTGCTTGAACTTCCGCAGGTAGTCGCGACCATTGAAAATGGCCCCCTCAAACAATTCCGGAACCGGGTCAAGGTTGTCGAGGGAGACATGTTCCAGGCCGTTCCGCCCGGCGGAGACGTCTACATCATGAAGCGGATCATCCACGACTGGTCGGATGAGCAAAGCATCAGGATCCTGTCTGCCTGTCCAGCGGGTGTCTTCAATGGCGGCCGGCTCCTTGTGGTCGACAGCGTCGTACCGGCCGACAGGAGTTTCTCTCCAATCAAGTTTATGGATCTGATCATGATGCTCTTTTCGGGCGGCAAGGAAAGGACCGAAGAGGAGTTCCGGACGCTATTTGCGGGCTCAGGTTGGCGTCTGAATCGGATCATTCCAACCAACTCACCGCTTTCGATCGTTGAGGGCGTTCCAGCATAGCCGCGGGTCAAGGACGAGTTCGTTCATACAAGGTTCGTAGCCCCCTATTCGTTCGCCTCGTCGGCACGGGGCGAGCACCGACGCGGGCGTCTGTCTGTGGTCAAAACCCGACCGTTGGTCAAGCTGCCCCATTCTGCCTAGGTGTCCGCGCCGGCCGGCAGCCGCACGGTGAACACCGACCCTTTGCCCGGCTCGCTCGCCACCGTCACATCGCCGCCCATCATGCGCGCGAGCTTGCGGGTGATGGCAAGCCCGAGGCCGGTGCCGCCGAAGGGCTGCGCGGTCGTGGCGTCGGCCTGGCTGAACTCCTCGAACAGCTTCGCCTACTGCGGCAGCCGGCAGGAAAACTTCGCGAGCCTGTGACGCCCGTCATACCGGCGGGAATCAAACGCCGATAGTCTGCCTCTACGGATCGAGAGATGGGAGGCAATCATGTCACGCAGCATCAGGCAGTTCGTCATCATGGCGGTTGCCATCGGGGTGGCGGTTGTCGGCGCCACCGCAGTCGGTGTAGCCGCTGCGCAATCGGTGTTCGAGCAGGCCAAAAAGACCACTTATCGCATCAAGCCGTCGGTTTCGGAGACCGAGTTTCGAATCGGTCACCATCAGCAGCTCAGGAACATTTTCTTTGGTGGCGAGCACACACTCGGGCCGCTTCAGATCATGCCCGGCAAAGCCGAGCTGGTTTGCGTCGAGCTTCAACGCGTCACATCGCCTTGGCGTTGATGTGCGCCGCCGGATTGCCCGGCGCGACCGTATGCTTTTCGAGATCGTAGACACCCTGCACAAGCTGGTTGAGATCGGTGCCGGTAACGCGGATGTAGCGGGAACCCGGCGTGAACTCAACGGTATGCACGATGCCGGGATGAAAGACGCCGGCTTCGCCTGCGTTCAGCTCGTAGGAATCGATCTTCTCCAGATCGGCATGGCCGTGCTGTTTGTCGCCCTTGGCGCCGTCCTTCCTTCGCCATACCTCGACATTGGTGTGGCCGATCGCCTGACCGTAGATCGCCCAGGAGGTCCCGTGGTCGTGCGGCGGCGATTTCGCGCCGCCCTTGAAGCAATGCGCCAGGATGTTGAAATCGAGCTCAGGATCGCGATAGAGCAGCGTCGTGCCGGGCGGGTGCTCAGTGCTGCAATATTTCTGCACAAATTCCTTTTCCTTGAGCAGCTTGGCGAGATAGTCGCGCGCCTTCTCCCGGCCGTCATCGCCCGGATCGGCCTTCATCGCCGCCTTCGCGTCAGCGCAAAACTGTTCGAGTGTGTAGGCCATCGTATCCTCCTAAGCCCGAATTCGCCAGATAAACACTTGGAAGCCGCGCCGCGTTCGGGCACACGACCAGGGACAGTCCCTCAGCTTACCCCCGGCTGACAACGCCGCCACTCTTGCACCGATGCGTCGCCGCCCTGGCGCGCGTGGGCGAGGTATTCGCTGAGCAACTGGATTTCTACGGTCGCGCCTGCACCCGTTTCGCCCGCCGGAATGACGTAAGAAAAGAAATGTCGGGAGTAGTTCCCGCTCGTCTCCTGGCCTCCGGGTGTGACAATAGCTGGGCCACGAATCGACATTCGCTTGCCGTTGGGGGCGCACCAATCGCCATCAATGGCATCGGCACACGCAGTATGAATGAAGCCAGATGTGACGCTTATGGCCGTCGCCAGAGCGAGCATCGATTTACGCATGAGCGTCCTTTCTCGAGATGTCGATTGGTGCCTCGATCACCTTGTCGGCGCGGGCGAGCAGCGTTGGCGGGAGATAGGCTCGCCAATTGGGATCATCCCATTTATCCAGTCTGCCCGAGACAGCAATAATATTTCGTCCGCGAACGTCAACTCGGTAACAATAGCACGACAACCACGGAAAAAGCCCGCGCGCCGCTTTCGGCTCATTTAACTCCATGAAATAAAAAACCGGTGCCGGCTCATCGATGCGCGTCCTCTGTGAGCGTCCCGGTCGGACCATGGTAAGCCGGCGGGCCCGGTGGTGCACTGGGGCCGGCGCATTTTATCCCTCCTGCGGTCATTAGGCGACGGCGTGGTATAGGCGCCGGTTAGCGCGTCCTATCGGCTTGGCTGAACCCCTCGAACAGCTGGCTTGCTGCCCCGCCGTCATGCCGATCCCGGTGTCGGCAGTGCGTCACCACGGCGACCGCGTTATCATCGGGCCGCTCAACCTCAGCTCCACAGCGTCGAAGGCACGCTTCATCCCGAAACCATGCGCCGGTCGGTGAAAGGTGCCGGGTTTCGGTTCACGAGCCGGAGCGCGAAATGGGTCGCGGTCATCGTGCACGGCGGGGGTTCCTGTCCCAACAATGGGCTTCCCCGACCCTTGCTCGTTCGAGCTAATGCAGTAGCGGCAGCTCGGGGCGGTTGGCTTCCATGGAGGCGATTAACTTGTCCTCGATCTCCTGCTTGATGACTTCTAGCCATCCCTCGGCCCGCGTGGCACGATCCAGGAGACGCTCCACCTCGGCCTCGAGCTGGGTTATCCGATCCTCGGCGGCTCGCAGCTGCATTGAGGTTTTGTGCGCCATGGTCATGGCGCGTTCCACGTTCTCGGCCGAGATGTCCGCGGCCTCCCGGAGTAAAGCAACGATCCGATGCCCCGCTTCGTCAATCACATGAGTTTCATGCTGCGACTTCTGCTCGGGCGCAAACGCAAGCACTTCGGACGTCCGGATCGGGCGCTGATCCATTTTGAAACCCCCAACTGACGGGACGACAGTGCTCTCACTGGATCACGAGCTATGGGCCTCTGGCAAGGGTCTGCCCGGGGCCCGCGGCCTGGCTCCCCCTCGCGGTCGTATCTCACCTGGACCCAGATCACGTAAGTCTCGCGGCTCAGCGAATCGAAGACTTGCCCTCGCCATGGCGAGACAGGGTGGTGTACCCAGAGCCGCGAAATGGCGCGGTAGCCGGACTAGCTGGCTGGGCATATACGATTCGAACCGGCGAATCCGTGCGCGATCCATCTCATTGGAATTGCGTGACAATTGCGCCCGAGGTAGGCGCAAGCTGGACGGCAAAAGACCCTTCGCGTGCCAGCTGCATGATACGGATTTGCAGCTCAGCAAAGATTTCAGCAGACGATCTTGCGCGCGAAAGGCGGACAGCTTCGTGAGCATCGAGTTGGAGCTGCACCACCTGGCCGGTTTTGCAGGCGCATGGAGAATGTTGGTTTCCGGTTCCTCTCCCTCCGCCAGCCTACCGCTTGTCCGGCCCGGACACATAGGTCACAGATCGTCCCCAAGACATGGGTGACAACCTCGTGCCGAACGGGTTGTCGAGGGGTTGCAGTGCTTTCACGTCGAAGTAACTTACGCTGTGGCCGCTGCTCCGGGCGCGCGACGTCGGGTTCAGGATCTCTCGCATGAAAATCCGTTCCTGTATTATCGCCGCGATATTGAGCCTGATCGCATCCGGTGCGCGGGCGCATGTCCTGATTTCGGTCGACAAGAACACCCAACAGATGACGGTGTCTGTCGACGGCGCGCCGCGCTATCGCTTCGCCGTGTCGACCGGCCGAGCCGGCTACGGCACTCCTAATGGGACTTATTCTCCCCAACGCCTGGAGCGGACCTGGTTTTCCAAGGAATACTACAATTCCCCCATGCCGCATTCGATCTTCTTCCATGGCGGCTACGCGATCCATGGCAGCTATGAAATCAGCCGGCTCGGCGGACCGGCCTCGCACGGCTGCGTCAGGCTACACCCCCAGAACGCCGCTGCCCTGTTCGCGCTGGTCAGGCAGCAGGGTATCGGGTCCACGACAATCGTGGTCTCCGGGCAAAATCCATCGGGTGCCCGCCGCCGCCGTTAGACCACATTGACGCTCATGAGCGTTGCTGTTCGAGTGGAGCGATTCGGCGCGGGCTCGGCTTGCGCCGGATCAGCGCATCGACGCTCCAAGGACCGCCGCCTGCGAACGCGATATAGAGAAAGACGAAGCAGTAGAGGATGGCGCCGTCGCCGCGGTTGAGGATCGGGAAAAAGCCCGACGGTGCGTGGCTGATGAAATAGGCGAACGCCATCTCGCCCGACATCACCAGCGCCGCCGGCCTTGTGAAAAGTCCGAGCACGAGAAGCGCACCACCGACGAGCTCGATCGAGCCGGCGAACCAGTACATCGAGAACAGCGCAGGCGCGGGCAGCGGCGACGGCCAGCCGAAAAGCCGTGACGTGCCGTGCTCGAAAAACAGCAAGGCCGCGACGATGCGCAAAATGCTCAGCATGAAAGGCGCGTAGCGCGAAGCGGTTTCCTGGATGGTCACGGACGGAACCCTCGTTTGATCAGCCATGTGTCTATCCGAACGGTTCTGCGATGACGATCACGTTTCCTGAATGATGCGACGAGGACCGCACGCCGCCCCCACGCGCGCGGCGCAGCCGGGGAGGCCGCGATGGCGGGTTCGCCGACAGGCGGGTGTGAGAAACAGCAGCATTGCCGGGCGCCCCGAGTAAGCGCGTGGTATCCTTGATAGACTGCGCCGACGAATACCCATAACGCGCAGACACTCGACCGGCTAGAATGTCGGGGGCAGCCCATCCAAAGCGTCACACGGAGCCGAGATGAGAACCATCACCCTTGAAGAACATTTCGTCAGCCCGAGATTCCTGGCGGGTCCGGGCAAGGATTTCACCGAACAGCTTCGCAACCGGGGGCCCCGCGGCGCAAGGATTGGCGAGCAGCTTCAGGATGTCGGCGACAAGCGCATCGCCGAGATGGATGCGGCCGGCATCGACATGCAGGTGCTCTCGCTCAATTCTCCGGGGGTCGAGCAGTCCGAAGCGGCGGAGCAATTATCGATTGCTGTCGAATCGAACGATTTCCTCGCAGAGGCCGTGAAGAAGAATCCGACGAGGTTCGCCGCCTTTGCCGCCTTGGCGACCGCGGCGCCGGACAAAGCGGCCGAAGAGCTCGATCGCCGGGTCCGGCAGCAGGGCTTCAAGGGCACGCTGATCAACGGCCACACGCGCGGCCGCTATCTGGACGACAAGTTCTTCTGGCCGATCTTGGAGTGTGCCGAAGCGCTCAACGTCCCGATCTATCTGCACCCGACCGTGCCGCCGAAGGCGGTTGTCGAGGCTTCCTTCGCCGGGTTCTCTCCGTCCGTGACCGCCACATTCGCGAGCGCAGGCTGGGGCTGGCACATCGAAACCGCGGTCCACCTCATTCGCATGATCCTCGGTGGCGTGTTCGACCGCTACCCGAAACTGCAAGTCATCATCGGCCACCTGGGCGAAGGCATTCCGTTCATGTTGCCCAGGCTCAACAGGAACCTGCCGAAGGATGTGACGAAGCTCGATCGTCCCCTCGGTGCCTATCTACGCGAGAATGTTCACTACACCTTTGGCGGCTTCAATTTTGCAGCGACGTTCCTCAACCTGCTGCTCGAGGTCGGCGTTGAACGGATCATGTTCTCGGTTGATCACCCGTACGGGTCGATGGCGGAGGCGCGTGCGTTCCTGCAACACCTCCCGGTCAGCGAGGCGGACCGGGAGCGCATCGCGCACGGCAACGCGGAGAGGCTGTTGGGCTTGTAAAGCGAATGCGTGCGCCCCCGGCGAGTCGCGGGGCGATGGGCGCTCATGCGCTCTTGAGCTGCTCAGGCCCGGCGAGCCCATGCCGCTCCCGCGGCATCTTCGCGTGGCCGGCCCGGCCAAAGGCGTCCAACGCGTCAACTGTGACGCAGGCATTATCGTTGTAAAGTTCAAAGAGGAATCTCGGCACCGGAACAGGCAGTTTTTATCAAGGCAAAATCGCTGCGCGATGGGGCCACACGCGGGTCGACTATGCCCCTCCGCGGTCAAACAAGCGTCGGACCCGCTCGCCGAGCCACAGCCGCAGCAAGCGCCCGACATTGAGCGGCGCGCTCGACCGCGGGGCCGGCGCTTCGCCGGCGAGGCGGGCGTTGAGATTGGAGGCGAAATCGGCAACCAGGCGACGCGCGAGGTCGCGGGCGATGCCGGAGCGCGCGAACTGCGCGAGCGCGCCCTGCAGGCTGTATTCGACCGACAAGGAGACCCGCGTCTGCCGGCCATCGTCCTCGCCCGCGAGGCGATAGGTCACTTCTCCCTTTGTACGCGAGCCCGTCCCGCGGTCGCGGCCGGCGCCGCGGATCACGCCGACGAGCGCCGCATCGTCGCGCTCGATGACAGCCGAGCCGGCAAAGGATGCCCAGATCGGACCGAGCTTCACTGCTATCTTTCCCTTCACCGCGTTGGCGTCATGTTCGTCCACCGTGGCGCCCGGCAGGCAGGCCGCGACCGCAGGAATGTCCGCGAAGGCGGCCCACACCGTCGCGGGCGGCTTGCGAATGACGAAGGCCTCCTCGAAGCGGGTCCAGCCTTGGCGCGACTCGGCGGGGGCCGCAGCCGGCGCAACCGGCGCCGCCACCGCATCGCTTTTCGGCTCGAACGCCACCAGCGGAATGGCGGTGGCGGGGCGCTGTCCGGTCTCGCTCGCGAGCGGTTGCTCACGTCGGGCCTCGAGCACGCTGCGCACGGCATTGACGATGCCGCGATAGCCCGTGCAGCGGCAGAGATTGCCGGACAGCTCGACCCGGATGCGGCGCCCGTCGGCATTCGGCACTCGCTGCACGATATCGCGGGCCGCAATCAGCATCCCGGGGGTGCAGAAGCCGCATTGCAGCGCGTGCTCGCGCGAGAATGCCTCGCGCAGGTCCGCCATGATCGCGTCGTCGTCGAATCCTTCGATGGTGTCGATCGCGAGCCCGTCGCAGGCGACCGCGTAGGTGAGGCAGGAGCGCGCCGGCGCGCCGGCGATCAGTACGGTGCAGGCACCGCAAACGCCGTGCTCGCAACCGAGATGCGTCCCGGTGAGCCGGCAATGCTCGCGCAGAAAATCGGCGAGATGGGTGCGCGGCTCGACCAGCGCCTGCAATGCCCTGCCGTTCACGGTGAGCGCGATCGGCTGCATCATGCAAATACCTGCTGCAGGGCACGCGCCGTGACGGACGCCGCCATGCGACGCTGCACCGGATCGAGGTCGCCCGCCGCTTCGGCAATCGCCCGCGCCACCGCTTCTCCCGAGGCGGCTGATTGTCCTTCCCGGGCGACACGCGCTGCGATCGCCGCGAGCGAGACCGGCACCGGGCGAACCGCGGCGAGATAGACGCGCGCGCACCGCCTTTCCGGATCGAACACGGCCGCCGCGCTCGCCTCGGCAAAATCTCCGGTCTTTCGGCAAAACTTGTAGGTGCCGTAGCGCCCCGCGCGCGAGAGCTTGGGCACGTCGACGGTCTCGATGATCTCGGTCTCCCGCAGGGCCGTGGAGAAGGCGCCCAGCACGAATTGCTCGACCGGGATGGAGCGCACGCCGTCGACAGCCCTGACATTGACCGTTGCGCCGAGCGCCGCCAGCGCCAGCGGCCAGTCCGCCGCGGGGTCGGCATGGGCAATGCTGCCGCCGATCGTGCCGCGGTTGCGCACGGCGCGATAGGCGATGCCGGCCGCCACCTCGCACAGCATCTCGCCGCCGGCGAGCCGGCCGCGCAAATCCTCGAGCCGGGAATGGGTGACGCCGGCGCCGATGCGAAAGGCAGGGCCGATGTCGTCCACACGCGCCAGCGCCTCCAGGCGTGAGATGTCGACGAGGAGCGAGGGACGCGCCAGCCGCAGGTTCAGCATCGGACCGAGCGACTGGCCGCCGGCCAGAAGCTTGCCGCCGCCCTCGGCTTGGGCCAAGGCCGCGAGGGCCTCGCCGACGTCGGGAGGCCGCACATAGTCGAAACGCGCGGCCTTCATGCGGCGCCCGACGAGAGAGGCGCCGACGAGCGGGCGCGTTCGAGCGCCTCCAACAGGCGGCGCGGCGTCAGCGGCGTCTCGGCCAGCTCTACGCCCAACGGCTCGAGTGCGTCGTTGACCGCGTTGAAGATCACGGCGGGCGGCGCGATCGCGCCGCCCTCGCCCATGCCCTTGATGCCGAACTCGGTATAGGGCGACGGCGTCTCCATATGAAAAATCCGGACGGCGGGAATCTCGGTCGGTCCGGGCAGCAGATAGTCGGCAAAGGTCGACGCGAGCGGCTGCCCATTGGCGTCGAATGGGCTCTCCTCGTACAGCGCGGTGCCGATGCCCTGCGCAATGCCGCCCAGCGATTGCCCCTCGACCACCATCGGGTTGACCAGCGTGCCGCAATCCTCGACCGCGACGTAGTCGAGGATCTCGACCTCGCCGGTGCCGGTATCGACCGCGACCACGGCGGCGTGCGACGCATAGCTGAAGGCGCCGGTGTCGCGCTCGGGCTTGAACGCCACCGTGGCCTCGAGGCCGCCGCGATCGACGTCCGGCGGCAGCTCCTGCGGGCGCAGATACCAGGCTTCGGCGACCTCACGCAGCGGGATCGATTTCTGCGGCCCCACGATCATGCCCTTGTCGTACCTCACGGTGCTCACCGCGGCCTGCATGAGATGGGCGCCGATCGCGACGAAGCGCGGCAACAGCTCCTTGCATGCGTTGGCGACGGCGCCGCCCGACATGACGATGCTGCGCGACGCGTAGGTTCCGGTGGAATAGGGCGTGGTGCCGGTGTCGCCGAGAATGACCCGTATCCGCTCGAGCGCCACGCCGGTGACCTCGTGCGCGATCTGGGCCATCGTGGTTTCCATGCCCTGGCCGTGCGAATGCACGCCGGCGCGAACCTCGAGCCCGCCATCCGGCACCACCCGCACGGTCGCCTGGTCGTAGCCCGGCACGATCGGCAGGCCCCATCCGGAGAATACGCTCGTTCCGTGCGCGGTCTGCTCGCAATAGGATGCGAAGCCGATGCCGATGCGCCGGCCGTCGGGCTCGCCCCTGCGCTGGCGCTCGCGCCATGCCGCAAGGCCGATCTTGTCGCGTGCCGTGATCAGCGCCTTGCGGTAGTCGCCGCTGTCGTAGTGCTTGCGCGCGACATTGTCGTAGGGCATCGCCGCCGCGGGAACGAGATTGTCGTGCCGCACCTCCCACGGCTCGCGGCCGACCGCGCGTGCGATCGCGTCGATCATCAATTCCATGGCGAAGCAGACCCCGGTGCGGGCGACGCCGCGGTACGGCAGGAAACCAGGCTTGTTGGTCGCGACGCAGTGGGTCCTGCAGCGGTAGCCGCGAAAATCATAGGGCCCCGGCAGATTTCCGGTCGCCTGTCCCGGCTCGAGCGCCACCGTGAACGGCCAGTTGGAGTAGGCACCGCCGTCGATCGTGATCTCGGCATCGAGCGCCAAGAGACGGCCGCGCTCATCCGCGTGCGCGGTGAGCTGGTAGTGATGCTGGCGCGTATTGGCTCCGACGACCAGGTGCTCGCGCCGATCCTCGATATAACGGAAGGGCCGGCGATACTTGAGCGCCAACCACGCCACGCACAGCTCTTCGGGATGCACGATGACCTTGTAACCGAAGCCGCCGCCCACATCGGGCGAGATGACACGCACCCTTCCCTGGTCGATGCCGAGAAACTGCGCAAGTCCCACCCGAACGACGTGCGGCACTTGCGTCGAATAGTAGACGACGAGCTGGTCGGCACGCTCGTCCCAGTGCGCCAGGATCGCCTTGCCCTCCATCGGCACCATGGCCTGCCGGTTGAGCGAGACTTCCCGCTTGACGACGACCGGCGCGTCTTTCGCGTTGGCCGCATAGCCATTATCGAGGTTCAGCGTGAGGAACGAATTATCGTTCCATTGCTCGTGCACGCGGGTGTTGTCCGCGACGCGCGCGGCAAGCGCGTCGACCAGCACGGGAAGCTCGTCGAGCTCGACCTCGATCTCCTCCGTCAGGTCCTCGGCTTCGGCGCGCGTCGGCGCAACGCACATCGCGACGGCCTCGCCCACAAAGCGCACCTTGTCATGCGCCAGCGGATGCCATTCGGAGAGCTTGTAACCTGGGACTGTGGTCGGCGCGATCATGGCCGCGACCTCGTTGAGGTCTGACCGGATGAACACGCGCCCTTCGCTATCCGGCGGCTTCGCAATGCGCCGGATACGGCCGTGAGCAATCGGGCTGCGCAGGAAGGCGACTTCGCTCTGGTCGGGCAGGACCATGTCAGAGACATAGTTGCCGCGCCCGCGCAGGAAACGTGAATCTTCCTTGCGGCGAACCCGCGCTCCTATGCCTTGTCCTGCGACGTCTGCCATGCCCGTCCCTGACCATCACTCCGCTTAGTGCCTCCGGCCAGGCCGCAAATCCGTGTTCTGCACGGCGACAGTCCGCCACCGGCCATCAAGCTTGCGCACCACGCGGGTACCGATACTGGTCCGCTCGCTCTCGTCAACGTCGCCGTAGATGTGGAACCGCGTATGCACGACCGCTACATCCGGCGCGAGAAAGCGCACATGCATCTCCGGCGTCTCGCGGGTACTCGATCGAAATGGTCCGTTGGCGCCGTGCAGGCGCCGCATCAAGTCCCGGAAGCCATCGCGAGTCTTGGTCCATGCGCCGTTGACAGTAACGAACTGAGCATCGTCGACAAGCGAGTCGACCATGCCGTCCGGGTCGTGTCGGCCCCATGCCTCGTTGAACCTCAATTCAACGTCGCGGATTGCATCTTCATCTGACTTGGTCATGACAGCCTTTCCGGTCTTGGCGCGGTCAATGCTCCGAGGGACGATTTATCAACTACCGCATAGTGGTCCTTCTGGCCACTGATGCAAAACTGGGATTTTCCAGCTTGGCGTAGTCGGGGAATCGGGGGGCAGGTCACTGGTGACGCCCGCCTGGGCGGTGATGGCGGCGATCCGCAGAGCGGAGCCGTCGACGGAGCGTAGCGGACGCCGTGCCGCGGCGTAGATGGCAGGGCTCATCCAGCCGGGCGGCGAGTGGGGCCGAGTGTGGTTGTAGTCGGCGCCACTCCTCGAGCAAGGTGCGCGTATGCGGGAGCGAGCAGAACAGGGTCTCGTTGAGCAATTCGTCCCGCAGCCGGCCGATGAGCGACTCGGCGAAGACGTTCTGCGCCGGCTTACCCGGTGTGATGGAGTGCCAGGCGACCTGATCGTCGACGCATCGCAGGACGGCATCCCTGGTCAGTGTGGTGCGGTTGTCGCTCACGATCGTCTCGGGCTTGCCGCGTATCTGACGACCAGCCCGCGTGGCAGATCCTACGGAATGTTTCCGCGAAATTTACGTGTTTGAGGTCGGCGAGCCCATCCTGGTGGTCGACACGGCGCACCTTCGACGCTTCTCGGCGGCGCGCCATGCGCAGGCGTCAACCCTCCATCTCCTTCGAGGCGGCTTGCGCCATCGGATGGCCGGCGGCAATCATTGCCCGCTTGTGGGGCAGTTCGATTGGAGGTGAAAGCACGATGGTGTGGATCGGAATAGCGATTATCGTCGCCGGCCTGGGCTTGGCCGCGGTCGCTTCGCATCTCGAAGGCAAGTCGGAGCAGCAAGGTGATTCGTGGCTCATGCGAGCCGCCATGGTGGCCATCGTCGGTGGCGTCGTGGTGCTCGGCGCAATCGAAAATTTTCACGGCTAGTCTAAGGCGCGTGCGGCGCTGACGACTGGTGCCGTGTTCTCGACGGCGGCCGGTCGCGAAGAGCCTCATCCGAACCTCAGGGGAACGCCAAACCTCGCCCTCGCAGAGACGGGGACTTGCCCCGTTTTCGGGCCGACGCCGACGCATAGGTGACAGATCGTCCCTAAGAATCGTCCCTAAGACATGGGTGACGAGCCCGTGCTGAACGGGTTGTCGAGTCCACAGCCTTCGCGCGGTCGCGGCAGCGCCGCGCGGTCGAACCCTGAGCGCTGAGCCACTCTCTTTTTCGGGGGAGTTGTGACAAATCTGCCACCGTTAAAGTCCGCTGGTGAACTAGGATCGGTGGGACGCGCGATCGGGGATGCCATGAAAATTCGAGCAGTAACGGCGCTTGCCGCGCTCTTCTTGACGCCCGCGGTGTCGTCGGCGGCTGACTGGCCGGTAGCCGCGCCACAGGTCTACCGGCCTATTCCTTTCATTCCGCGGCAAGCGGTTGAGTGGACAGGCCTCTATTTCGGGGTGAACGCTGGCTACGGTTGGGCGCAGGGTTCGACCGACACATCCTTCAACGGCGAGTTTCAGGGCGGTACAACGACCCTCTTCGGGCTCGGCGCGACGGAGCTGAGCGGAACGAGCTTGGGCGGGTCGGGCAAGCCGAGCGGCGCCATTGCCGGAGGGCAGGTCGGATTCAACTGGCAGGCCGGCATGGCCGTGTTCGGCGCCGAGTTCGACGCGCAGTGGTCGGGACAACAAGCCAGCTTCGCAGTTGCATGCACGGGCGGCTGTACCGCCACCGAGGCAGTGAGGATCAGGTCGCTCTTAACCGGACGCGCCAGATTTGGTTTGGCCTTCGATTGGATCATGCCGTATGTGACGGCCGGCGCAGCGCTGGCAAACCTGTCAGACGATTTGACCGTGACGGTCGGCGGGGTGACCGGGAGCTTCCAGTCGCATTCGGGAAGCGCGCTCGGATGGACGGCCGGCGCGGGCGTAGACATCGCCTTGTGGAGCAACTGGTCGACCAGGCTGGAGTACCTTTACGTCAGCATCGAAGATTTTTCGACATCGGCACGAATACCCAATGTGCTCGGGCTCGGAAGCACCGCCAAGGGCATCGACTTCCGCGACAATATCGTGCGCGTCGGTCTGAACTATAGATTTGGGCCGCGCGGTGGTCCGGGCGTGCTCGAGGCCCCGCTCGCGGCGCCGGTCGCCTACCGATCGGCCAATGATTTCCTGCCGAACGTGCCGATGTTCGCGGATAAGGCAGGAAGCGCGAAGCGTCCCGCTGCCGCGACCGTGCTCGCTGGCGAGGTCCCGCAACGTGAGGCTCCGATTGCCGTCGCCGGACGTAGCGCCGTGCCGGCGCCCGCCGCCGCAGCGAGCGAGGCGAAGGTCGCAACGTCGGACGTCAAGAATTTTGCCGACTTCGAGGACACCGACGGCACGACCGAGCTCGCAGCCGTGCCCAGGGCGATCACGCTTCCTTCGCTGAAACAGCGGCAAAAAGCCGACGACGACAGCTCCCGCTTGAAACGCATCATGTCCATTTGCTCGGGCTGCTAAGTCGTAGGCGCACGCTCAGCCGGCCGCGGTCGCCGCCGGCACGTTGCCCATCTCTTTCTTGTTCCGGCGCGGCGGCCCCATCAGGACCGGCTGGAACAGCACGGCCGCAGCCAACGTTGGCCTAAGAGCCAAAGGCTGCCGAAAGCCGTGCCGGTCGTCATCGCGCTGAAGATCACCGCCCGGGTCAGAGTCGACTGCAAGAGGTCGGTTTTGCCGGCACGCCACGCCATGATGTAGTAGATCTTGAAAGCCACGCCCACGCCGAGCAAGAGTGGAAGCGCGATGATATTCGCGAAATTGAGCCGCGGCCCGATCAGCACGGAAATTTCCAGCGTGGCGATCGCCGCGAGCACCAGCGGCACAAGCGTCAGCAATACGTCTCCAAGGCGGCGCAGCGTGATCCACAGCAAGATGGCAATCGAGACCAGAGCCAGGCCGCTCGCCTCGACGAAGGCCCGCACCACCACGGCTGCCGCCTGCTGAAGAACGACCGGGGCGCCGGTCGCGGTCGGCTCGACAGCGAGCACGGCTGTCGCGAAGTGGCGCAACGTTGCGACGTCGTCGGGGTCGCCCTTCGGCAGAACTTCGACCCGCGCTCTGCCGTCCGGTGCCACCCAGCTCCTGGTGAGATCGGGTGGCAGCTCCTGGCGCGTGATACGCTGCGGTTCGAGCATCAGTTTGAGCTGGTCAAGATCGTATCTCAGCGGCTCAGCAAACGCCCTGTCCGCCGCGTTGCGAAGCTTGGGCGGCGCGGCGGCGAGTTTGGTGAGAAGAGCGGAAAGGCGACGTGCCGCGAGCGCTCCGGGTCCCTTGTCCGGCTGCGCGATCTGCGACAGGCGCGCAGCCGCGGATTTGAGCGCCTCGACCGTCTGCTGGTCCGTCGGAAGCGATCGTCCCACGGTGGTATTGAGGGTGCTTTCCAGCGCGGCATTGGCGTTTCGAATAGCCGCGAGCTTCTGGTCTTGCGCATCGGGTACGAAACCGTCGAGCGTCACGGTGCGCTCGACTTGCGGAAGCCGCGCCAAGCGGTCGGCGACCCCGGTGGCGTCGACAAGGGAGGGAGCCATGACATTGATGGCATTCGCACCCAATGTGGGATCTCCCCGAAGCCCGAGGAACGTCGCAACCGCCTCGACCTTCGGATTCTGGAGGTGAAGGGGATTGAAATCGAAATCCAGCTTCAGCAGTAGCGGGGACGCCAGCGCAACCGCGCCGATCGTCGACACGACGATCGGGATACGGTGTCGCATCATGAAGCTATCGAGCGGGGCCAGCGCCGCAAAACCCATCTGGTGCGGCTCGGGCGGCGGCTTCAATAACCTCAAGGCGGCGGGCAGCACCGTGATGGTGGTGATGAACGCGATGATCATTCCCGAGCCGGCAATCACGCCGAGCTCGGAAAGGCCGCGAAAGTCGGTCGGCAGGAACGAGAAGAAGGCCGCGGCGGTCGCCGCGGCGGCCAGCCCCAAAGGAATTCCGGCCTTGCTCGCGGCCGAGTGCAAGGCCGACCGCAGATCGTCGAGCTCATGGCGCTCCGACCGGTAGCGCACACTGAATTGCAATCCGAAATCGACGCCGATTCCCATGAACAGGACGGCGAATGCAACTGAAATCAGATTGAGCCTGCCGACCGTCAATAGCCCGAGCCCGGCGGTGGCGGCAAACCCGATGGCCAGAGCGAACATGACGGCAAGGATGAGGCGCGGCGATCGCAGCGCGAGCCACAGGACAATAAGGACCGCGCCGAGTGCCGCCGAAATCTCGACCGGCGCGCTGTCGCGAACCGTCGCGAATTCCTCGTCGTTGATGGGGACTTCTCCCGTCAGCTTGACGTGCGCATCGAAGTCGGACGCGAGCTTCTGGTCTGCTGCGATCCGCCGCACCGCATCGGTCGCCGCTTTTCCCGGTTCCAGCGCCGCGTAGTTCAAGGCCGGGTCGATGGCGATGAAACGACGCAGCTCGTCGGGGGGCGCCGGGTGTCCTTGCAAAAGGGCGCGCCACGAGAAGTTGGCCGGGCGCCCCGCGAGGACACTGTCCAGACTATCCGCTGCCAGCGTCAACGGCCGATCTAGGTCGTCCAGCTTGATCTGCTTCTGCTGCACGCCCGCGGACGCAAACGACAGGGCGTTGGCAATACCGCGCAGGGTGGGGTCGGACGCCAGCATTTCCAGCACAGGCTTGGCGCCGATCAACTTGCCCGCGATGGCGGCGACGGCGGGGGCCGGCATGAACAGCAAGGCGTTACGTTGGAAAAACGCGCCCCCGCCCGGCTGCACGATCGAACGCAGAACGTCGGAGCGCGCGGGCAGCGCCTTCATCAGTCTGTCGGCGGCCTGTTGCGCTGCCTCCGGCGTCGGCGCTTCGATCACGACGAGAAGCTTCTGCGGGGGAAAGGCCGCCTCGTAAGCCTCCTGATTCCTTCGGACGGGGGAATTTTCTGTGGAAATCAGCTTGGTGACATCGGTCGTGATCGCAAAGTTCCGGACCGCGAACACCGAAGCCGCGACGGCCACCAGCACCGCCGCAACAATGACGATCCCGGCGTGCCGGGCGCAAAAATCTACAGTCCGTACGATCGCCGCTTTCAGCATGGCCCTGCCGACATTGAGCCATGTCCAGCCGAGGCGTCGTCAACGTCGAGGTACCGGAGGCAGGCTTCGGCTGCGCATTTAACGTGGGGAGAACGCGTTTTGTAGGCTTGGGTTCCTCCGCAGAGCCGGGGAAGGCCGGGCAGCGACAGAGCGCTCGGGTCCGCAGCGCAGCAACGCGGCACATAGAGGCGCGAAGGCAGCGGTTGCTGCCGTCGCGAGGAGGGGTCCGCCCCCAGCCGGCGTGATTGTCATTTCGCTTCGAGTGCTGCCGGCTCCGCCTAGCAGTCCGACAAGCAGGCCCTCGCCGGACAGCGTGATACCTCAACGTTCTTGCTATCCTTGAGTTCGGCTTGCCATGTCCCGCTCGCGGCCGACTGAAAACCGCGGGGGCTGCGCTGCCTGCAGTCAGCGACATCCGGTCGGTCTTGGCGGCGCTGCCGAAAAGGGCCATCCTGACGGTCGCAAGGCCGTTCATATCCGGGCCACGTCGTCGAAGGGCTGTGCCGCCGGGCCGCCGCAACGGACGATTGCCGGACGGGATCGCCCATGAATATTCCAGTCACAAACTTCGTGCGCGCGGGCAGCCTCGCGGAGCTCAAGGCCGAGGGGCGGCTCGTCGTGCGCGGGGCGCATCGTCCGATCCTCGTGGTGCACGACCGCGGGCGCATCTTCGCGCTCGACAATCGCTGCCCCCATATGGGCTTTCCGCTCGACCGCGGCAGCGTCGAGGACGGCATCCTGACCTGCCACTGGCACCATGCTCGCTTCGATCTCGCGAGCGGCTGCACGTTCGATCTGTGGGCCGACGACGTGCCGGTCTGCCCCGTCGAAGTGCGCGACTCGGAGGTCTGGGTGAAGCCGACGTTCGGCCACGCCGATCCGGCGGCGCATTGGCGCCGACGGCTCCACGACGGCCTTGCCCATGACCTCGGCCTTGTCATCGCCAAGGCGGTGCACGGCGAGTTCGCCGCCGGCGTGCCGGCGGTCGACGTCACCCGGCAGATCGCGTTGTTCGGCGCGCACAACCGCGACGGTTGGGGCGTGGGCCTGACCATTCTGACCGCGCTCGCAAATCTCCTGCCCGTGCTGGCGGCGGAAGAGACCTATCTCGCTCTGTTTCACGGCGCGCGCCGCGTCGCGGATGATTGCGAGGGACAGGCGCCGCGCCAGGAGCGTGCGCCGCTCGCGAGCCGGCCCGATCTTGCGACCCTCGAGCGCTGGCTGCGGCGGTGGACGGCCGTGCGCCATCGGGAAGCGGCCGAGCGCACCGTGCTCACGGCCGTCGCGGGCGGGGCCGCATCGGCCGAGCTCGCCGATCTGTTGCTGACCGCCGAGACCGACCGCGCCTTCGCCGACGCCGGACACTCGCTCGACTTCATCAATAAGGCTTTCGAGTGCCTCGATTTGATCGGCTGGGAGCACGCGCAAGCCGTGCTGCCGACGGTCGTCGGCCAGATGGTTGCCGCGCGCGGCGCCGAGGAAACGACAGCGTGGCGCCAGCCGGCGGACCTCGTCGCCCTGTGCCGGATGACGGCAACGGAGCTGCCGGAGCTGTTCGCCGCCGCGCGGCGAGAAGACCGCTGGTCGGAGCATACGGCACTCGCGCACGCGCTCCTCGGCGACGAGCCTGTCGCGATCATGGATGCGATCAAGGCGGCGGTCCGCGCCGGG
The DNA here is from genome assembly GCA_963847045.1 of uncultured Alphaproteobacteria bacterium. Classification (GTDB taxonomy): domain Bacteria; phylum Pseudomonadota; class Alphaproteobacteria; order Rhizobiales; family Xanthobacteraceae; genus Bradyrhizobium. The sequence goes on from CAWJYQ010000030.1 coordinate 95,163, forward strand.
GCCGCTCCCGTCGACCTCGGCCGCTCCCTGGCCTACGCGGCGGCGCTGCGGGTGGCTCGCTTCGGCAGCGCCAACGAGCACTCGGACTGGGAGACGGCGCATCACGTCTTTACCTACGCCAATGCCGTTCATCGGATGATCGAGCGGATCGACGTCGCCGCCGCGGACCGGGAGGCCGAGGCCGCACGCGGCGTCCTGCATGGCGCGATGGCACTCTATCTCGCCCGCTATCTGAACGTGCCGCCGGCCCGCATTCCCGGCGACGGCGACGAGCTCCTCGAGGATCTGCCCGCCGAAGAAGAGGCCCTCCGAGCGGCGCTGCTCGACGCCTTCGACCGCCAGCGGCAGGTCGAACCGGCGGCGCGTCTGGTGGCGCACCATCTCGCGCTCGGTCACCCGCCGCGCGCGCTTATCGTCACGTTGGGCCGGGCGCTGTTGCGCGAGGACGCGGGCTTTCACGCCTATCAGATGCTGGAAGCCGGCGTGCGCCAGTTCGGGGAGTGGGGCGACACCCGTGAGGGACGGCACATCTTGATCGCGGTCGCCCGCTATCTTGCCGCGCATTCGCCGACCGAGCGCGCCGCCTTGCAGACCGCCGATATCGCCCGGCGGCTCATGCGCGGCGGAGAGCTGCATCAGGACGCAGCCGCGGAGGGGAATCCTTCCCCTGGCCTCGCGGCCGGCGAGCGGTAGCGCTTGCGAGCGCAGCGCGCATCTCCACTGCGATGCCCTGCGAACGGCGCCGCCTTGCGCTTTACACGCCGGAAATTGCATGTATCACTGCAACGGCTACGCGGCGCGGACGTTCGCGATCGGCGGCGCCGCTCGAAGACATCGCCGAAGCGATCGGCTAGCGCGACGCCCGACACGGGTCGAGGATGAAGGCTGCTCCCTTCCGCTATCATGCCCCGAGAACGGTCGACGAGGCGGTCGCTCTGCTGGCCGAGGTCGCGCCGCACGACGGGCGCGTGCTGGCGGGCGGGCAGAGCCTCGTTCCGATCATGGCGTTTCGGCTGACGCGGCCGGCGCATCTCGTCGACATCAATGGTGTCGAGGCGCTGCGCCGGCTCTCCGTCGACGGCGACCGGCTTCGCATCGGCGCGTGCGTGCGCCATGCCGCTTTCCATCGTCCCGTCGTCGATGGGCCGCTCGGCCTGCTGCTCTCGACCGTGGTGCGCCACATTGCCCATTACCCTATCCGCACGCGCGGCACGTTTTGCGGCAGCGTCGCGCATGCCGATCCGGCGTCGGAGTGGTGCACGGTCGCGGCGGCGCTCGGGGCCGAGATGGTCGCGCAGAGCGTGCGCGGCACGCGCGTCATTCCCGCCCGCGAATTTTTCGCCGGGGTCATGACCACGGCGCTGGCGGAGGACGAGCTGCTGACCGAGGTGCGCCTGCCGCTGCTGCCGCCCGCGACCCGGTTCGGCTTCTGCGAGTTCAACCGCCGCGCCGGCGATTTCGCGCTCGCCATGGCGCTGGCGGTCTACCGCGTCGAAGGCGGAACTATCGTCGAGCCGCGGCTGGCCGTCGGCGCAGCGGAGGCCCATGCCCGGAGGATTGCCGAGGCGGAGCAGGTGCTGAGCGGTCGGGCGCCGGCCGCGGAGGCCTTTGCTGCCGCCGCCGACCGCGCCGCCGAGGCGATCGATCCGATGGAAGACGCGCAGACGAGCGCGGAGTATCGCCGCGACCTCGTGCGCACCATGACGCGCCGCGCGTTGGAGCGGTCGCTGCCATGATCCCCCAAGAGCGATAGCGCGACAGCCGGCGATGACCGAGAAGATCGATCTCAATCTCCACATCAACGGGCACGACTACGCCGTGCGGGTCGAGCCGAGAAAGACCCTGGTCGACGTCATCCGCGACGATTGCGGATTGACCGGAACGCATATCGGCTGCGAGCACGGCATCTGCGGCGCTTGCACGGTGATCCTCGACGACGAGGCGGTGAGGTCTTGCCTGATGTTCGCCGTGCAGGCGCAGGGCAAGCGCATCCGCACGGTCGAGGGCCTTGCCGACGGTGACAAGCTCCACCCGCTGCAGAGCGCGTTCATTGCGCACCATGCGCTCCAGTGCGGCTTTTGCACGCCGGGCTTCCTGATGCTGGCGGTGAACATGCTGGAGACCGAGCCCGACGTCACGGACGACGAGATTCTCGACGTGCTCGCCTCCAATCTCTGCCGCTGCACCGGCTATCAGAACATCATCAAGGCCGTGCGCAGCACGGCCGCCGAGATGCGGCGGGCGCCCGCGCGCTGATTCCGGCCGCGCGAGCCGGCAGGTCGGGGACCGCATGCCGATCGACATTCATGCCCACTACGTTCCGCCGCAATTGATCGATGCCGTCGCCGCGCGCGGCGGCGATATCGGCGTGCGGCTCCTGCGCACTGCCGGCGCGTCGCCGGCGCTGCATTTCGACTACGGCTTCAAGGTCCGCCCATTCTTTCCGCGCCTGATCGAGCCGGTCGCCGAGCGGCGCGCCTGGCTCGACGCGCAGGGCATCGACCTGCAGATCGTCGGCACCTGGCCGGACATCTTCGGCTACGGCCTCGCGCTCGACGCCTGCATCGCCTGGCATCGGATGCTCAACGACACGCTGGCGGCGTGGTGCGCGGACAATGCGGATCGCTTCGCCTGGATCGGCTCGGTCCCGCTGATCCAAGCCGAGGCCGCGGCGCAGGAGCTCGCGCGCGTCGTGGGCCTGGGAGCCTGCGGCGTGATCGTCTCCGCCAATATCGAGAACGTCAATCTCGGCGAGCTGCCGCTCGACGCGTTCTGGGGCAAGGCCGAGGCGCTCGGTATGCCCGTGCTGATCCATCCCGTCCTGGTCGGGCCCGCGCCGCGGGCCGCCAAGTTCGGCCTCGCGCAGGTCGCGCAGTATACATTCGACACCACGCTCGGCATCGGATCGCTGCTGATGACCGGCGTGCTCGACCGTTTTCCCCGCCTTACGCTGGTGCTCTCCCACGGCGGCGGCGCCTATCCCTACCTCGCCGGCCGGTTCGACATCATGCACGAGCGCATGGACCGCGCCGCCCAGGGCGATGTCGCGGCCCGGCCGCCGTCGGCCTATGCCGCGCAGATGGCCTACGACAGCATTGTGCACGCGCCCAAGGCGCTGCGCTTCCTGCTCGATGTGGTCGGACCTGACAACGTCGTGCTCGGCACCGATTACTCGTTTCCGCCTGCCGACATGGCGCCGCTCGCGCTGCTGCGATCGGCGGGTCTGTCGACGGCGCAGATCGAAGCGCTCGCCGATGCGAATCCGCGCCGTGTATTCGCGCGCCTGGGTGACCGGTGATGGCCGTCGACGCCAAGAAGGATGGCGGTGGGGGCTGGGTCGGTCGCGCGATCCGACGGCTCGAGGACCCCGCGCTGGTGGCCGGCAATGGCCGCTTCACCGGCGACCTGCCGGCGGCGCGCTGGGTGCGCTTCGTGCGCAGCCCGGTCGCATCGGGGCGGATCACGCGCATCAAAGCCCCGGCAGGTGCGGCGGTCGTCACCGCCGCCGAGCTCGCGGCGGTGAAGCCGATCCGGCCGATGCTGCACAAGTTCAACTACGTGCCGATCAGCCAGCCGGTGCTGGCCAAGGATGTGGTGCGCTTCGTCGGCGAGCCGATCGCGGCGGTGCTCGCCCCGACCAGGGAGGAAGCCGAGGACCTTGCCGACCTCATCGAGGTGGAGATCGAAGAGATGCCGGCGGTGGTCGGCGCCGCCGCCGCGGTCGCTCCCGCCGCCCCGCTGGTGCACGGCGAGGCGGCCGGCAACGTCGTGGTCGAAGGGCGCCTCAAGACCCCGGGGTTCGATGCGGCCTGGGCGAGCGCGCAGCGCCGGATCAAGCTCGACATCCGCTCGCATCGGCAGAATGCGCTGCCGCTCGAACCGCGCGCCGCGCATGCGGCGTGGGACGCCGGCAGCGGGCGCGTCACGCTCACCTGCGCCACGCAGACGCCGCATGTCATGCGCACGATCATCGCCGAGCTGATCGGCATGCCGGAATCGGACCTGCGGGTGATCGCGCCCGATGTCGGCGGGGGCTTCGGCCAGAAGATGTCGCTGGCGGCGGAATTCGTGGTCGTGACCTGGCTGGCGCGGGAGCTGCGGACCTCGGTGGCCTGGGCCGAGGACCGGCGCGAGAACCTCGTCGCCTGCTTCCACAGCCGCGACCAAGCCATCTCGCTCGAGGGCGCCTTCGACGCCGACGCCAGGTTGGTCGCGCTCGCCGCCGACATCCTCGCCGACATCGGCGCCTATTCCTGCTACCCGACCACCTGCGGCGTCGAGCCGCTGATGGCGATGGCGGAGATGCCGGGCCCCTACGACTTGCGCGACTATGGCTGCGTGTCGCGCGGCGTCACGACCAATACCTGCCCGATGGCGCCCTATCGCGGCGTCTCCCGTCCGGTGATCACCTTCGCGATCGAGCGCCTGATGGACAAGGCGGCGGCCGCCTTCGGCCTCGACCCGATCGAGATCGGCGCCGCAACCTGGTCAAGAGCTTTCCCTATACGTCGGCGACCGGCCTCGTCTTCGACGAGGCCACCTATGTCGAGACCATGGAGGCGGCGGTCGCCGCCGTCGGCGTGCCGGCGTTCCGCGCCCGCCAGGCGAAGGCACGCGCGCAAGGCCGCCATCTCGGCCTCGGCTTCGCGACCTTTTCCGAGCGCACCGGCTACGGCACGCCGGCCTTCGCGGCGCGCGGCATGGAGGTGACGCCGGGCTGGGAGACCGTCGAGATCACCATGGATCCGTCCGGCTTCGTCGAGGCGCGGATCGGCGCGTCGCCGCACGGACAAGGCCTGCGCACCACGCTGTCGCAGATCATCGCCGACGAGCTCGGCACCTCGCCGGACCGCATCAAGGTCGTGCACGGCGATACCGACCGCACGCCCTACGGCTGGGGCACGTTTGCCAGCCGCTCCCTGGTGATCGCCGGTGGCGCCACCCTGCTCGCGGCGCGCAAGGTGCGCGCCAAGCTCGCGGCCATGGCGGGAATCCTGCTCGAGGCGTCCGCGGACGACATCGTGCTGGAAGCCGACGTCGCCCGCGTCGCCGGCACCGACCGCAGCATTCCGGTCGCGACGCTGGCGCGCGCCGCCTATCATCAGACCCATCGCTTCAAGGGCGAGATCGGTCCCGGTCTCGCCGAGAGCGCGACCTACGATCCGCCCGGAACCTTCTCCAATGCCTGCCATGCCGCCGTCGTCGAGGTCGACATCGAGACCGGCCGTGTCATGATCGAGAAGTTTGTGGTGGCCGAGGATGCCGGACGGCTGATCAATCCGATGATCGTCGACGGACAGGTTCACGGCGGCGTCGCCCAGGGTATCGCCAACGCGCTGCTCGAGGAGATCATCTACGACGAGAGCGGCAACATCCTCACCGCAAGCCTCGCGGACTATCTGCCGCCGACGGCGTGCGAGATTCCGCCGATCGAGATCCATCACCTCGAGACCTGGACGCCGGCCTCGATCACCAAGGCCAAGGGGCTGGGCGAGGGCGGTGCGATCGGCGCGCCCGCCGCCGTCGTCAACGCAATCAACGACGCGTTGGCGCCGTTCGGCGTCTCGATCGACGAGTTCCCGGCGACGCCGCAGCGCATTCGCGCCGCGCTGCGCGCGGCCGGCGCACGCATGAAGGCCTGACATGAGCGTCGTCGGACGTTCCGTGCCTCGCCTCGAGGACCGGCCGCTGGTGACGGGGCGCGGCGCCTTCGCCGCCGACGTCGGCTTTCCCCACATGCTGCACATGCGCGTGGTGCGCTCGGCGCACGCGCATGGGCGAATCGCGTCGATCGACCCCGGCGCGGCCCTGGCAATGCCGGGCGTCGCCGCGGTGTGGAGCTGCGCCGACGTTGCCGACATTCCGCCGATCGATTTTCGCCTGACCCGCATCGAGGGCCTGGCGCCCTATCGCCAGCCCATCCTGGCGCGCCAGCGCGTACGCTATGTCGGCGAGCCGGTCGCGGCGGTGTTCGCGACCGATCCCTATGTGGCGGAGGACGCCGCCGATCTCGTCACCGTCGCGGTCGAGGAGCTGCCGGTCGTGCTCGACGCCGCCGCAACGCCGGGGGAATTCGAGGACCGCCGCTCGACCGAGCCGGCCGTCGTCGAGAAGTCCTACGGCGACGTCGCCGCGGCGTTCCGTATCGCGCATGCCGTCGTCGAGCTCGATCTCGCGGTCGGCCGCCATTCCGGCGTCCCGCTCGAAACCCGCGGCGCCATCGCGCGCTACGACGCCGCGAAGGACGTGCTGGAACTGCACGGCGCCGCCAAGGTCCTGCACTGGAACCGCGACAACATCGCCCGCATGCTCGGCCGCGACCCCGCGACCGTGCATCTGTTCGAGGGCCATGTCGGCGGCGGCTTCGGCATCCGCGGCGAGCTCTACCCGGAGGACGTGCTGGTGTGCCTCGCGGCGCTGCGGCTCGGCCGGCCGGTGAAGTGGATCGAGGACCGGCGCGAGCACCTCGTCGCGGCCAATCATTCGCGCCAGCAGCGCCACCAGGTGCGCGCGGCGGTCGACGCGCAGGGCCGCATCCTCGCCATCGACGACGAATTCTTCCACGACCAGGGCGCCTATGTGCGCACCCACGCGGCCACGGTGCCCGATCTCGCGGCGGGGATGCTGCCGGGGCCCTATCGCGTGCCGGCCTATCGTGCGCTCGGCCACGTTCGCCTCACCAACAAGACGCCGGGCGGCACGTATCGCGCGCCCGGCCGGTTCGAGAGCACGTTCGTGCGCGAGCGGCTGATCGACGCGGTCGCGGCGCGCCTCGGGCTCGACCCGATCGAGGTCCGCCGGCGCAATCTCGTTCCCAAGGAGGAGATGCCGTACCAGCGGCCGCTGGCGACGCTCGGCACCGAGATCGTGCTCGACTCCGGCGACTATGCCGGGCTGATCGACAAGGCGCTCGCCGCCGCCGATTGGGACGCGCTGCAGGACGAGCTCAACCGCCGCCGTGCCGGCGGCGAATGCGTCGGGGCCGGGCTTGCGATCTTCGTCGAGAAGAGCGGGCTCGGGCCGTTCGAAGGCGTGCGCGTGTCGATCGACGGCTCGGGCCTGGTCGAGGTGGTGACCGGCGCGGCCTCGGTCGGCCAGGGCGTCGAGACCGTGGTGGCGCAGATCTGCGCCGACGCGCTCGGCGTCGACTACCGGCGCGTGCGGGTGCTGCACGGGCGCACCGACCGCATCGCCTTCGGCATGGGCGCCTTCGCGTCGCGCGTCACGGTGATGACGGGCGAGGCCACCCGCCGCGCCGCGGCCGCGGTCCGGGACAAGGCGATCGAGCTTGCGGCCGAGCTGCTGCAGCAGGATGCCGGTGCGCTCGATGTGGTCGAGGGCAAGGTGGTGCGCAAAGGGGCCGTTGCGGGGCCGTCGATCACGCTGGGCGAGATCGCCAAGGCGTTGGAGCCGGCCTCGAAGCTGCGCGGCGCGCGGGTGCCGGGGCTCTCGGCCGAGGGCTGGTTCCACACCGACCACATGAACTATCCCTACGGCGTGCATGTCGCGGTCGCCAAGGTCGACCGCGAGACCGGCGGCGTGACCATCGAGCGCTATCTCCTCGCCTACGACATCGGCCGCGCGGTCAATCCGATGCTGGTCGAGGGCCAGCTCGTCGGCGGCTTCGCGCAGGGCGTGGGCGGCACGCTGCTGGAGGAGTTTCTCTACGACGAGCGCGGCGAGCCGCTGTCGGTCAATTTCGCCGACTATCTCATGCCGACCGCGCGCGAGGTGCCCATGCCCGACGTGCTGATCACGCAGGATGCGCCCTCGCCGCTCAATCCGCTCGGGCTCAAGGGCGCGGGCGAGGGCGGCATCAACCCGGTCGGCGCCGCGCTCGCCTCCGCCATTGACGACGCCATCGGCATTCCCGGCGCGATCACCCGCCTCCCCGTGACGCCGCAACGCCTGCGCGCCATTCTCAAGCGTGGGTCGTAACGCACCCAGTCATGGGATGGGTTGAGCGCTCGCGCGAAACCCATCCCACGGACTGAAGGCGCGGCGAAGCGCGCCCTCGGCCGGGACCGAGTGCGTTGCCGCCGACGCGATGGCTCTCGAGCGCGCCGTTGCCGCTGCGCCGCTCGCGTCGTTTCCTATTCACCATGTCAAAGAGCGCAGTCTTCTTCATTCCCGCCGCGCGTTGCTGCGTCCGGGTTCTCGCTTTCCTCTTTGTCCCGCCTTTGCCGAAGCGTCGGCGGGTATGTCTGCCGTAGCCTTTGCCGCTGCGAGCCCGCCCCGACGAGGGGTGGGCGGAGCGCCGGGAGGCGACTTTTAGTCCGGTCGCGCTTGCGAGGCGCGACAACCGCGTTAGCGAGACGCGGGCCGTCCCGTGCGACCGGGACGGCGCCTCGCGGCGCTCCGCCGTGGCGATTTTCGGCCGAAGGACCACGCGTCACGTGTCCGACAGTGCCGCCGGACCATGCCGCGACTTTCCGCGGCCAGGCCGCAAGGCCAGAGCCGTTCGGGTCCCGCAACCTCCCGGCCGCGGTCGCACCGCAGTCCCGGGACGCCACTCCCCCGCTCCGCCTGCAAGACGTCTCCGGAGACGCCCCTCATGAGCGAGGATTTGCTGACACTAGTATAGATGCGTTTAGTAGTCAATTCATATCGTATCTATATCACGTAGTTGTGATGTGGTCAAATTCCGGCGAGCGTGCCTGGACTCGGGTCGGCTTGCGCAACAGCCGGATCGCGCTCGCGCTGCTCCGCGGCGGTGGAGCGGCGTGGGTGTGGCGTAGGTGATTTTTCGCGCCGCCTTCACCGCCGGATTCCCTGGTGGTCGGCGATCACGTGCCGCTTGCTGCCGAGCTCAGCTCCACCGTAGCTGTGGAGCGCTCTTCCGTGGCGCTCCGATCGCTCCGGACGCGGCGGCCCGCAGGAGGCGGCGGAAGGTCGGGCATTCCATGTAGCTCGGCGCGGGGCACGCAGCGGCGTGCCGCAGGCCATCGCGCATGGCGCGCAGTTTGCGGATCGTCCTGTCCAGCTCCTCCGCCTTGGCGGCGAGCATCCGCCGGTCGATGCGCGGCCGCCCGTCCGGCGCGAACATGAGGGCGATCTCATCGAGCGAAAAGCCGGAGCTGCGCGCCAGCGCGATCAGCGCCAGCCGTTCCAGCACGCCGGGATCGAACAGCCGGCGCAGGCCCCGCCTGCCGATCCAGGCGATCAGCCCCTTGTCCTCGTAGAACCGCAGCGTCGAGGCGGGAACGCCCGACCGCCGCGCCACCTCGGCGATGTCCAGGTCTCTCATGCTCTTGACCTCAAGTCGACTTGAACTGGCAGCCTGCAGCCTCCGCTTCTCGAAGGCAAGCAAGAGGAGGCGATCATGGATGCCACGCAGCAGACCAATGACGAGCAGGCGACGCTTTGGAACGGCCCCGCCGGACGCGCCTGGGTCGAGGCGCAGGAGTTGCTCGACCGGGTCCTGAATCCGTTCGAAGACCTGCTGGTCGAAGCGGTTTCCGCCGCATCCGCAGGCCGGGCGCTCGACGTCGGCTGCGGCACCGGCAGCACGACGCTCGCCGTCGCGCGGCGGCTCGGAGCGAAAGGCCGCTCCATCGGCATCGACATTTCGGAGCCGATGATCGCCTTCGCCCGCGCCCGCGCCGCACGGGAAGGCACGCCGGCAAGCTTCATCTGTGCCGACGCGCAGACCCACGCGTTCGAGCCTGGGAGCTTCGACATGATCGTCTCGCGCTTCGGCGTCATGTTCTTCACCGATCCGGTGCGGGCCTTCGCGAACCTGCGGCGTGCCGCACGGGACGATGCCGAGCTCCGCTTCGTCGCGTTTCGAAGCGCTGCGGAAAATCCGTTCATGACAGCGGCCGAGCGCGCCGCGGCACCGCTCCTGCCGAACCTCCCCGCGCGCCGGCCGGACGCACCGGGGCAGTTCGCCTTCGCGGACCGGCGCCGCGTGCTCTCCATCCTGGAGGAGAGCGGCTGGGCCGGGATCGACATCCGGCCGATCGATATCGCCTGCACCCTGCCCGAGCAGGAGTTGATGCGTTACGCGAGCCGGCTCGGTCCCGTGGGGCTGATTCTTCAGGAGGCGGACGACCGGACCCGCACGCAGGTCGTCGAAACGGTGCGCGCCGCCTTTGACCCCTATGTGCACGGAGCCGAAGTCCGCTTCACCGCCGCCTGCTGGATGGTCGGCGCTCGCGCGCCGTCTGTATCCGGTGAGTGAGGGCGCCGGCTCAATGATCCGTCCTGGGAGCCCGGAGGCTGAATTGAGATTGGGCTTGGTCGTGGTCGGCATTCTGGCGCTGGCGCTGACCTCCTGCGCCCCGATCCCAACAGCTCAGGAGGCCAACGACGCGGTCCTTGCGCTCCGAAACTACGACGCCTGGGCATTGGCCGCGGGGATCGCGCTGATCTGGGCCGATCTGGTGTTGCCGGTGCCCCAGACTGTCGTGATCGCAGCTCTTGGCATCATCTACGGCGCCTTCCTCGGGGGGCTGTTGGGCAGCGTCGGCCTGATCACCGGCGGCCTCTTGGGTTATGCCCTCATGCTCGGCTCCGCACGGCGCATGCTGCGCCGATTTGCCGGCCTCCAGTCATTGAACAGGATGGAGAGCTTGTTCGAACGGGCCGGTGCGTGGGCGATCGTCCTCACGCGCAGCCTTCCCTACAGCATTCCAGAAGCCATGGTGTTTCTGGCCGGCCTTGCGGGGATGCCGCTCGCGAAATTCACCGCGGCACTGGCCATCGGCAGCGTGCCCACCGGCTTCGTGTTCGCGGCGATCGGTGCCGGCTGGGCCGACCAGCCGGCGCTGGCCCTCGTGGTGAGCTATGTCCTCCCAATCGTGCTGCTGCCCATCGCGCTCTATCTCATGCGCCTGCGCCCATCGAAGACATGTCGGCAACGCTGATCGACGTTCTGCGCGCGACTTCGCTGCTTGCTTTCGCGGCACCCATGGTGCTCGTCGTCAGGGGGCGAGGCCGAGCACCCGGCACGGGCACCGGCCACGGCGACCGCGTGCCCGTCCTTGCAAACGTCACAGCCTTTGCCTTGTTCTTCTCCTCCCTCCTCGCCTTTCCCGGTAACCTGGGGGGTTACGCGACCCTCCTGCTCGCAATGACCGGATGCCTTCTCGCGTTAGCGGGCGGCGCCCTCGTCCTCAGGGCCCGGATGGAACTGGGTCCCGCATGGACCTTTGTCCCCGTCGCAGATGAGGCGAGGGGCCTCGTCACGACCGGCCCCTATGGGCTTGTCCGCCATCCCATCTATCTCGGCCTCTCCATGCTCGCCACGGGTGAGGCGCTCGCTTTTGCCAGCTGGCCCGCTGTCGTGATTGTGCTTGCCGGCATTGTTCCAACGTTCGTGTGGCGCGCCAGCGCAGAAGAGAAGCTGCTGACTGCCGTGTTCGGCGAGCGCTACGTCCTCTACCGAACGCAAACCAAGATGATCATCCCGCGTCTTCTCTGAGTAGCCTTACGTCAAGCTTGTGCAGCAATCGGATCACCGCCTTCTGCTCGGCGGCGGTGAGCGGGGTGAGCGTGTGGCGGGTGATCTCGCGCGCCACCTTCACCGCCGCGTCGGCGGCGGCGCGGCCGGCCTCGGTCAGCGCGATGGCGATAGGTGAGGATTTTCATGCCGGGCACCCAAGTGACAGCGGACCAACCCCGTCCGGAAGGAAATGCGGCCGTGCACACATTCCAACGGGCAGGCGGGCCGGCTCGCCTATCCTGGCCGCCTACCGCCTATTGCGCTCCCGCCAATATCGAGAAGAGCCGACTTTGAAAATACTTGTTCACCTCATCGACAGATTCATACACAGCCCAAGCGAAATGTTGGTCCATCTCGGCACCTGTGATGGCGAATGGCTTTGGTATCGAACATTTGCCATAGAAAAATATGAAGTGGCTGAACACGCTCATTGGGTCATAGCCGCGTTGCTTCGCATAGTGCTTCAGCAGGACCTGTATGCAAAGCGCGTCTTTAAGCATAGAGCGTCGTTTGCCGGAGTCGTGTAACCCAGCTCCTCGCTTAACTTCATATGCACCTACTGAACCTGTGTTCTTGTTAAAGACGACTGCGTCGACCTGCAAGGTCCGCTGACCATCAGAGTACGGGTAATCCGTGCCGATTAGTTTGGTTGGCTCAGCGATCGAGCCATCAACTATATGCTCAACAGCAGAGGGTACTTGAAATGCGGGGTCGTTCCAAACCTCAAAATAAGGACACAGCCGCAGTGACTCTAAGATCGCACGTTCAAGTATGTACCCATGCCGCTTGTACGCGGAACTCATCACGCTAGTTATCTTGGAAAAATGCGGTCCGGCAATTGGGTCCGGTTCGAAGGTTTTCGAATCTAGCCGCTTAATCGTCTTTTCGATTTCAGGCTTCAGCAGTTTGGCCTGCACCCGTTTTGGATGACACCCGGTTAAGCGAATCCCGCCTCTCGTTCGAACTCCATAGGGCTCAGATAGCCGATCGTCGAGTGTCTGCGTTTAGAGTTGTAGAAGCGCTCGATATAGTCAAACACGTCTGCCTTTGCTTCATTGCGCGTCCTGTACGTTTTGTTGCTGGTTCGCTCGGTCTTCAGCGACGAGAAGAAGCTCTCCATCGCGGCGTTGTCCCACACGTTGCCTGATCGGCTCATCGAACAGACGACGCCGCTGTCGGCCATCAGCCGCTGGAACTGCTCGCTGGTGTACTGGCTGCCGCGATCGGAGTGATGCAGCAGCGCATCGGGCTTTCCGCGACGCCAGATCGCCATCACCAGCGCATCGGTGACGAGCTGCGCTGTCATAGCGGCGCTCATCGACCAGCCCACCACACGCCGGGAGAAGAGGTCGATGACGGCGGCCACATAGAGCCAGCCTTCCGCTGTCCAGACATACGTGAAGTCAGCGATCCATTTGCGGTTTGGAGCGGCGGCTTCAAAGCTGCGGTCTAGCACGTTCGGAGCGACGGCGCCCGCCTGCCGCTCACCCAGATCGGGCGGCAGGCGGCGCCGGCGCGGACGCGCTTTGAGGGCCTGTAGTCGCATCAATCGCTCGATCCGGTGTAGACCGCACGACAGCCCATCCGCCAGCAAGTCTCGCCACACACGCCTGGCGCCATAGGTCCGGTCGCTCGCCAGGAAGCTGGCGCGGACCTTCGCACCAAGCTCTTCGTCGCTGCGGCTGCGCTGACTGCGCGGGCGTGTCAGCCAGGCATAGAAGCCACCCCGCGAGACACCGAGCGCCTCGCACATCCAGTCCACGGCCCAGATCCCCCGGTGCTTCGCAATGAAGGAGAACTTCACGTCGATTCCTTCGCGAAGTAGGCCGCGGCTTTTTTTAGTATGTCCCGCTCCGCCTTCAGCTTCGCCACTTCGCGCTTGAGCTGCGCGATCTCGAGCTGCTCGGGCTTCATCTGGCCGTGGCCAGGAAAGGCGTGCTGCGGATCCTCGGAGAACTTCTTCACCCAATCGCGCAGTTGCGACGGGTGAACGTTCAGGTCCTGCGATGCCTGCACATAGGACACGCCTCGATCCTTGATCAGGCGCACGGCCTCAAGCTTGAATTCCCGCGTGAACTTCCGTCTCTCCATGACCCGCCTCCAGCTCCATCAAAACACCTAACTCGGTGTCTTCGGAACCGGGTGCAGGCCAGTTCGAGGACAAGTCCCATCTACCCCCTCGTAAAAAGATCTCCCTCTTTTCTCATCGGAATGATGGTTGCAGGAGTCTGAAATTCCGGCATACGCGGTGCTTGTTGGTAATCCCCCTCCCGCTCAAGCGCCTTGCGACAGGCCGGTATCCAAACAAGTTCAGCGCGACCGTTAAGTTGGTCCTTCTGCCATACGAGCCAAGCATACCCCGTCGCGGTTGATGCTTTCTTATCTATTCGCCCTTTGACCATTGGAACACGTTCAGTGAATTGTGCAACCCGTGACGGTGGGTTCGCCCTAAACAGGCGCTCATATCGGCCGACACTTTCGATGAACACGGTGCGCGAGAGCATCGCGACCCCGCAGCGGGCAATTTTCATCGACCGATCGATGAATTCTTCGCCGAGGCGAAACGGCGGATTCGTAATGACCCAGTCAAATGACCGCTCAGGGTGCCTGTTTTTCAGGAAATCGGAAATTTCGCCAAAGCCATAGTCGAACACGTCGAAAGAAGAGACCTCACGAAAATAAGGAGCAAGCGCCACCGACATATGCCCGCGACCGCAGGCAGGCTCAAGACATGTCATTGAACTAAGGGCGCTTTTGCCAACGACGACATGCTCCATAAGAGCCCGAGTCGCCCAAGGCGGCGTGGGAAAGTCATCGAGGCTGTTCTTTAGCTCGGCCCTCTGCGCCATCACGGCGTGCGACGTATTTTGCATGTGCATTCAGTGGTTTGCGGACGACGTTCTACATCTGTTCTATTTTGATCTGATTCGGTCAGCTTTGACAATGGCCTGATTCGGAAACGGCCCGAACTCATATCTGGCAGTTGTCAACAGGCGGAGCATCCGCGGCGAGGCGTGGCGTTAATCGCGCGGCACAAGTCTGCGCTTGGTCGCCCCCCCCGGCTCACCTCAGCTTGCGCAGCAATCGGATCACCGCCTTCTGCTGGGCGGCAGTGAGCGGGGTCAGCGTGTGGCGGGTGATCTGGCCGGCGACCTTCACCGCCGCATCGACGGCGGCGCGGCCCGACTCGGTCAGCGCGATGGCGCGGCGGCGGCGGTCGCGCGCGTCGGGGCGCACCACGACGAAGCCGCGGCCCTCGAGGCGGCGCTGCTGAAGAACAAGCTGGACCGTGGCCTGACGCAATGGAACCGGATCACGTCGCAATGAACCGATGCGCGTTTCGGACGACGACTTCATTCATCGTCGCGTGCTCCAGGCGGCACGCGTCAGCACCTGCAAGTGCGACGACAATCGGATGAGCTGTGATCGCCGTCACAGCGGCGGACCGAGCGGCAAGGCGAGGATCGAACAACCGCTGGAGCCCACGGCACAAACGGCGGGGCATGTCGGTGATTGAACGAGGAACGAGCTGAGGTTGCTGTGAGCGGGGGGATACATGACTGACTTGTTCCGCCGAGAGGCCATTTTCCACGCGACGCAGCGGCGCCTGTCGGGCTCGGTCGTCCTGGCCACGCCGCTGTCGGTTCGATGTCTGGGATCGGTGATGGCCGCAATCGTGCTCGGCGCCGTCATTTTCGTGTCCATGGCCACGTACGCCCGCAAGGCGACCGTCACCGGGTGGCTCGTTCCCGACCAGGGGCTTATCCGAGCCACCGCTTCATCCGGCGGGTTCATTCTGAGCCTGGGAGTGAAGGAGGGAGATCGCATCGCGCAGGGAGCGAAGCTCGCCGAAATCCGGATCGCCGCCGATACGGCCGCGGGCAATGTCGGTGAGCAGGCCATTGCCCAGTTGCATGCCGAGGCCGAGGCTGCCAAGGCCAAAGCGCAGAGTCAGATCGAGCGGCTCGATGCGGAATCCGTTCAGGCCGCTGCGCGCCTCGGCAGGCTGCGTGATGAGCTTCATCAGGTGCAAATGCAGGCCGAGCTGCAGGATCAGCGGCTGCATCTTGCCCGTCAGGAGGCCGCACGCAGCGACGAGCTGGCCGCTCGCGGGCTGCTGCCGCTGCGCGATCGCGACGCGCGGCGTGGCGCCGCGCTGTCGGCGGAGCAAGACCTGGCGACCCAGCGCCGCCTGATTTCGAGCACCGAGCGAGACATCGCCGACGTCACGGCGCGTCTGTCGGCAATCGTGCTCGAGAAAGCGAGCGCCGCGGCCGAAAGCAGGGCGGCGGAAGCCAACCTCGAACAGCGAATGAACGACGCCGAGGCGCACCGTGTGCAATTCGTGCTGTCGCCGGTCGCCGGGCGCGTCGCCGCGTTGCCGGTCGCGGCCGGGCAACCGATATCGCCGGGCGGCACCGTCGCGGTGGTCATCCCGGACGGTGCAAGGCTCGAAGCCGAACTGCTCGCGCCGTCGAGCGCCGCCGGGTTCATTCGGCCCGGCCAGGAGACGCGCCTGATGCTCCAGGCCTTTCCGCATCAGCGGTTCGGCACCGTGAAAGGTTCGATCAAGGCCATGTCGCGAACGGTACTCGGCCCCACCGAGATTTCGATCCCCGGCTTGAAGATCGAGGAGCCGGTGTTCCGCGTCCGGGTCGCCTTGGCGCACGAGGACATTCACGCCTACGGCGAGGCGATCCCGCTGCAGCCCGGCATGCTTCTCACCGCCGACGTGGTGTTCGACCGGCGCTCGTTGATTCGATGGTTGTTCGATCCCCTTTTCGCAGTAGCGGAGCGATCATGAGCATCCTGGAGCACGTCAATCTTTCTCGGGCGCCGCGACTTCCGCTCCTGCTTGCGAGCGAGTTGGCGGAGTGCGGGCTCGCCTGCATCGCCATGATCGCCCGCTTTCACGGTCATGACGTCGACCTTAACGGCCTGCGTCAGCGCTTCGCCCTGTCGCTGTCGGGCATGTCGCTGCGAAGCCTGATGGGCCTGGCGGACCAGCTGGGACTTTCGTCCCGCGCGCTGCGGGTCGAGCTGTCTGCCCTGCACAAGGTCAAAGCGCCGGCGATCCTGCATTGGGACCTCAATCACTACGTCGTGCTGCGGTCGGCCACGTCGCGGGCGGTCGTGATCCACGATCCCGCCACCGGCGTGCGCAAGCTGACGCCCGAGGAAGTGTCGAAGCACTTCACCGGGGTGGTGCTCGAGCTTACGCCCGCGGCGAACTTCCAGGCCGTCCACGCGCGTGCTCCGATCCGGCTAACGAGCCTGTGGTCGCAAATGACCGGCTTTGGCAGCGCCTTTTTGCACGTGATCCTGCTTTCGATCGTCCTCCAGGTCGCCGCCTTCGCCGCCCCGTTCCAGATCCAGCTCGTGATCGATGAAGCGGTATTTCACGCCGACCAGGATCTCCTCATTGTGCTTGGGCTCGCCTTCGGCGCCCTGGCCGTCATTCAGGCGTTGATGGAAGCCTTGCGGGGCTGGACGCTCAGGGTGTTCGGCCATCTGCTGAGCTTCCAGATCGTCGGCAATCTGGTCCGGCACATGCTGCGCCTGCCGGCCGAATTCTTCGAGAAGCGTCACGTCGGCGACATCCTCTCGCGGATCGGCGCGGTTCAGCCGATCCAGGAAGCGATCACGCGCGGCGTCGTTTCGTCGATCATCGACGGCGTGATGGCGTTGATCGCAACGGTCATCCTCTTCTTCTACTCGGCGACGTTGGCCGCGATCGTGGTGTTTTCCGTAGTCTTGCACGTAGTGCTCGTGCTGGCGCTCTTTCCGGGCATGCGGCATCGCATGGAGGAGGAGATCCTGGCGCGTGCCAAGGAGCAGTCGCACCTGATGGAGTCGGTGCGAGCGGCGACCACGATCAAGCTGATGGGGCGCGAGGGCGAGCGCGAAAGCGCCTGGCGCAACCTCAGTGCGGAGGTGACCAACGCCGGCATCTCTGTCGGCAAGTACCAGATCTCGATGACGTTCATTCAGACCCTCCTGACCGGCTTGGTCTACGTCATCATCGTCTATCTCGGCGCCCGTCTGATCCTGACCGGCCAGGGTTTCTCCGTCGGTATGTTGTTCGCATTCCTGTCGTTTCGCCAAACGTTCAGTGACCGCGCCGTGGGATTCATCAATCAGCTCGTGCAGTTCCGGCTGCTGGGTCTGCACCTCGACCGGCTGGCGGACATCGTCACCGCCGTCCCCGAGACCGATGCCGCCAGTCTGCAGAGCCTCGAGGTCAAAGGCGCCATCAAGGTGCGCGAGCTCTCGTTTCGCTACGGCGCCTCCGACCAGCTCATCCTCCAGGATGTCGGCTTCGACATCGAGCCTGGCAGCTTTGTCGCCATCACCGGGCCGTCGGGCGGCGGCAAGACCACCCTGTTGAAGCTGCTCCTGGGACTGCACCAGCCGACGTCGGGCACGATCGAGCTCGACGGTCACCGCGCGTCCCCGGAGCTGTGGCGGGCATGGCGGAGACATGTAGGCGTGGTCGCGCAGGATGACCGCCTTTTGTCTGGAACGATCGCCGACAATATCGCCTTCTTCGATCCCGATCTCGACATGAAGCGGGTGCAGGAGGCAGCGATCGCGGCGCAGGTGCACGACGACATCATGCGGGCGCCGATGCAGTATCTCGGACTGGTCGGCGACATGGGATCGACGCTTTCCGGAGGCCAACGGCAGCGAGTGCTGTTGGCGCGCGCGCTCTATGGTCGACCGCGCATCCTCGTGCTCGACGAGGGCACCGCGAACCTGGATGAGGCCACCGAGGAGGCGATCGTGGACCTCATCGCGAAAATGCCGATCACCCGCATTGTGGTGGCACATCGGCCGGCGTTGATCCGGCGCGCACATCGCATATTCCTGGTGAAGGATCGGCGGATCAGCGAGGTCTCGTCCCGCGAAGCGAGCGCCGTCCCCTCCAAGGGGGCGCAGGTTGTCGACGTCTCGCGGGTGCCAGCGGTCGCGGGCGTGGCCTGATCGGGAGCGCATTTGAAGAATGGCGGGCAGGGCCTGTGCACGCTGCCGAGTCGTTCGGACCACGACTTGGCCCGCTATGGCCGGGTGCGCATGAACCCTCTCGTAAATGCCACAAAGCGAGACGGTCGGAACCTCGGGAAATCCGACCTCACGTCAGATCTGCCTTCCATGGGATGATGCTCACACACCGCCCCGGCACCGCCCACACGCATCCGATGCGGGCAAGTCGTGCCCGATCGAACCAAGGATCCGTCTCATGAGCATGTACCCCCGGGGGCGGGCCGCTTCAGCGCAGGCTCCGAAGCCAAACGCGAGGTCCGCGATTTGAAGGACGACGAAATCGATCATGTGGGGGGCGGCCTCGTGGTGATCGCGATCATCGCCATCCTGATCGGTCAGTTGCTCCCCGCGGTTGATCCTGCCCAGCGCTTCTTGAAGCGTCCAAATGTCACCGCACATGGAGCGGCTGCAATGACCAAAGCAATCAAGGTCACGGCAGCGTGATCCATTGCATCTTTGGCTGTCGGAGGACGTCGGTGACCCAATGCTCGACGTCGGTCAGCTCGCGTACCTGATTGTCTCGTTCACAAAATCCCTCGATTTCCGCGTCGTCAGATCCTGACAATCCGTCCAAACATCGGGTCGGGTGGGGGCGCAGCATTCCTGCTGCGCCCCCGTTCTCGTTGCGCCCGGAGACGGTCATCGATTTGACGAGCCATTTCGCCGGGACGCGAAAGGGCGCTTCACGCGCCGAGGCCGACACCTTCCGGGGGAAGAATGTTGGGGTCGCCGCCATGGTAGGCGTCGAATATCATGCCGCCGGCAATCTCGCCGGCCGCGAACAAAAGGGCCAATGCGATGACGTAGAAGCCACCGTTGACGTTTTCGATCTCGTTGTCCGACAAAGTACGGACCTCCGAGCCCCGGTCCGCCGTCGTCGTGCTGGTCTTGCTCATTTCCATTCTCCACTTTCTCTTCGACCGCTCACCGTGAGCAGGCCGACGTTTGCAGCGTAGCGATTCGGTCGGAGCATGAAGTGACAGCCATCACAGACTTTCGTTAGTACGACCGCAGCTGAAACACGCCTAAACCCGCGATATTTAACTGATGAACGGCTCAGCCACTGCCTTGCGAGGCTGCCGCGAACGTGTCGGTGCGGGAAAGTGCCGCCGCACCAAGTGCCCCGCATGCCCGCCGTAGCCTTACGTCAGCTTGCGCAACAGCCGGATCACTGCCCGCTGCTCGGCGGTGGTGAGTGGCACGAGCGTGTGGCGCGTGATCTGCCGCGCCACCTTCACCGCCGCGTCGGCGGCGGCGCGGCCGGCGTCGGTCAGCGATATGGCGCGGCGGCGGCGGTCGCGCGCATCGGCGCGGATGGTGACGAAGCCGCGGCCCTCGAGCCGGTCGACCACGCCCTTGGTGGTGGCGGCGTCGAGGTAGATCAGGCGCCCGAGCTGGTTCTGCGAGCAGGGGCCGACTTCGCGCAGTTTCGCCAGTGCCGCGAACTGCGTCTGCGTCAGCCCCTTGATGATCCGCGACATGAAGATCGAGGTGTGCCGCTGCATCGCCACGCGCAGCAGGAAGCCGACCTGCTCGTCGAGCCGATACTCGGATTTGGCGGCGTTGCGGCGGCGGGTGCGGGGAGCGGCCATGGTCAAACCGAAAGGAGGCGGCGCTGCGCCGCCACGTCCTCGGCGAGATCGGCCATGCGCCCGTGCCATTGCAGCTGGCCCTTCTCCAGCACATAGGCGCGGTCGCAGACGAGCTCGGCGAAATGCATGTTCTGCTCCGACAGCAGCACGGAGAGCCCTTCCTTCTTGAGCTCGAGGATGGTGTTGGCCATCTGCTCCACGATCACCGGCGCCACGCCCTCGGAGGGCTCGTCGAGCAGCACCAGCAGCGGATTGCCCATCAAGGTGCGGGCGACGGTGAGCATCTGCTGCTCGCCGCCGCTCATATGGGCGCCGCGCCGATCGGGCATGGCGCCGAGATTGGGAAAGATCGCGAACAGCTTGTCCGCGGTCCACGCCGGCGCCGGCTGTCCGTCGCGATGAGATCGCGGAGGCTGGCGGCCGACGTCGAGGTTCTCGAGCACGGTCAGGTCGGAGAAGATGCGCCGGTCCTCCGGCACGAAGCCGAGCCCCCGGCGTGCGATCTGGAACGGCTTGAGCTGCGAAATGTCCTCGCCGAGGAAGCGCACGCTGCCCGCGCGCTGCGGGATCAGCGCCATCAGCGTCTTGAACGTCGTCGACTTGCCGGCGCCGTTCCTCCCCATCAGCGCCACCACCTCGCCGCGGCCGACATGGAACGACGGCTCGAACAGGATCTGCGCGGCGCCGTACCACGCCCTGAGCCGTTCCACCTCGAGCATCGCCACGCTCATGTCCCCGCTCATGTTCCCGCTCCTGGCCGCGCCTCGGCATGGGGCCTGAAGGTGCGGCCGGTGCCGAGATAGACCTGCTGCACCTGCGTGTCGGCGCGGATGGCCTCGGCGCTGCCGTCGGCGATCAGCACGCCGCGCGCCAGCACGATGATGCGGTCGGCATAGGCGAACACCACGTCCATCGAATGCTCGGTGAACAGCACCGAGATCCCACGCTCGACCACCAGCCGCTTCACCAGCGCGATCAGCTCGTCGCGCTCGCGCGGCGCCATGCCGGCGGTGGGCTCGTCCATCAACAGGAGGCGCGGATCGTTGGCGAGCGCGACGGCGAGCTCGACGCGCTTGACGTCGCCGTAGGCGAGCTCCTTGCAGGCGCGGGAGGCGGCATCCTCCATCCCGACCTGCTCGAGCAACTCGACCGCGCGGCCGCGATGGCGACGTTCGAACGCCGCGCCGAAATTGAAGATTTCGCCGTGGTGGCTTATGAGCGCCATCTGCACGTTCTCGGCCACGGTCATCGAGCCGAAGGTCGCCGCGACCTGAAAGGTGCGTCCGACGCCGAGGCGCCAGACCTCGCGCGAGCGCAAGCCGACGATGCTGCGACCGGCAAAGAGGATGTCGCCGCGGTCGGGCGCGAGCTGGCCGTTGATCATGTTGAAGCAGGTCGACTTGCCCGCGCCGTTCGGCCCGATCAGCGCCAGGAACTCGCCGTCGCCGACATCGAAGCTGACGTCATCGACGGCGCGCACGCCGCCGAAGGCCTTGCTCAGGTTGCGCACGGCGAGGATGCTCATGCGCCTTTTCTCCGCGCCGCAAGGCGCTTGCTCAAGGACCCGACGATGCCGCCCGGGAACACCAGCACCAGCAGCAGGATCACCGCGCCGAGGAGCCCGCGCCAGAACGTGGTCTGACGCATGACGTTGTCCTGCAGGACGGTGAAGACGGCGGCGCCGACGATCGGCCCGGTCAGGGTCTGGATGCCGCCGAGGAGTACCATGACCATGGCGTCGATCGAGCGCGACACCCAGGCCACGTCGGGTGAGATCGTGCCCTTGGCGAAGGCGAACAGCCCGCCGGCGATGCCGGCGAAGGTGCCGGCGACGGCAAAGCCGATCCAATGCACGCGCCTGACGTCGATACCGATCGCCTCGGCGCGCAGCGCGGAGTCGCGCCCGGCGCGCATGGCGTAGCCGAACGGCGCGAACAGGAAGCGCCGCAACAGCAGGATGCCCGCAACTACCGCGGCCAGCGTCAGGAGATAGAACCCCGGGCGGCTGTCGAACGGCGGCTGCGGCCAGATGCCGAGAATGCCGTTGGAGCCGCCGGTGACCTCCTCCCACTGGAACAGGATCGACCAGACGATCTGCGCGAAGGCGAGCGTCAGCATCGCGAGATAGACGCCGGACAGCCGCACCGCGAACCAGCCGAACAGCAGCGCTCCCGCGAGCGCCGCGAAGGGCGCGGCGACGAGCGCGAGCGGCGTCGGGGCGGCGAGAAATTTGACCATCAGGCCCGCGCCGTAGGCGCCGAGGCCGAAATAGGCGGCGTGGCCGAAGGAATGCATGCCGCCGGGGCCCATGATGAAATGCAGCGAGGTCGCGAACAGGATCGCGATCAGCACGTCGATGCCGAGCACCAGCGCGTAGGGCATGGCGGCGTCGGCAAACGGCAGCAGCAGAAGGGCGGCGAGCAGCGCGGCGGCGAGCACCTGGAGCGGCAGCGACGCCGGCCGGATCGGGTCGTCGATCTCGGCCGGATTGCGCACCGCGGCTTGCGCGCGGCCGAGCAGCCCGTAGGGCCGCACGATCAGCACGACCGCCATCACCAGGAACTCGGCCACCAGCGTGAGCTTGGAGAAATTCACGGCGAAGTCGCCGAAGTGGACCAGGCCGATCCCGATGCACAACGCCTTCACCTCGGCGATGATGACCGCGGCGAGGAAGGCGCCGCCGATCGAGCCCATGCCGCCGACCACCACCACGACGAAGGCGTCGCCGATGACGGTGAGGTCGAGCCACAGATTGGCCGGCTCGCGCGCCACCTGCAGCGCGCCGCCGAAGCCGGCGAGGAAGGAGCCGAGCACGAACACGACGGTGAACAGCAGCGCCTGGTTGACGCCGAGCGCGCCAACCATCTCGCGGTCCTGCGTGGCGGCGCGAATGAGCCGCCCGAAGCGCGTCTTCGCCAGCATCAGATGCAGCAGGATGAGGACGAGCGGGCCGATCACGATCAGGAACAGGTCGTAGCTCGGGAAGTTGCGGCCGAGGATCTCGACCGACCCGCGCAGGCCGGGCGCGCGCGGACCGAGCAGGTCTTCGGGGCCCCAGATCAATTGCGCCGCGTCGTTGATGATCAGGACGAGCGCGAAAGTGGCGAGCAGCTGGAACAGCTCCGGCGCCTGATAGATGCGGCGCAGCAGCAGCACCTCGATCAGCGCGCCGAGCGCTCCCACCACCAGGGCGGCGGCGACGATGCCGCCCCAGAAGCCGAGCGCCCCGCCGACCTCGATGGCGAAGGTGGCGGCGAGATAAAGCCCGACCATGTAGAAGGAGCCGTGGGCGATGTTGATGATGCGGGTGACGCCGAAGATCAGCGACAGGCCCGCGCCCACGAAGAACAGGCTCGACGCCGCGGCGAGGCCGTTGAGCGCCTGGAACAGGAGGGCTTCGAGGGTCATGCGGTGAGAGGGCCGCTGCGCGCACACGGACGCGGTTGATTGCGTCGGTAACACCCGCTGTCGTCCCCGCGAAAGCGGGGACCCATTTTGCAGCACGTGTCGCTGATAGATGGGTCCCCGCTTACGCGGGGACGACAATCTTCATCTCGCTCGGGTTTTCACATCCCCTTTGCTGAGGAGAGACCGCGCCAATATCCCGCTGTCGCGATCAATTCATCGCTGCGGCGGGGCGCAGCTTCTTTACCTCTTCGTCCGGCGGCAGCACGCTCGCGCCACTGACATATTTGAAGTCCGACATCGTGCCCTTGCCGTTCTTGAGCGCGATCTTGCCGACATAGGCGCCCATCGTCGCCTGATGGTCGAGCGCGCGGTATTCGAACGGTCCCAACGGGCTCTCGACCTTGAGCCCGCGGAAGGCGGCGATGAGCTTGTCGGTGTCGGTCGAGCCCGCCTTGGCGATGCCGGCGGCGAGCGACTTGATGGTGTCGTAGCCGACCACCGAGCCCAGCCGCGGATAGTCGTTCCAGCGCTTCTGATAGGCGGCGACGAATGCCTTGTGGGCGGGCGTGTCGATGGCGTCCCAGGGATAGCCGGTGACGATCCAGCCGACCGGGGCCTCGTCCTTGAGCGGATCGAGATATTCCGGCTCGCCGGACAGCAGGCTGACCACGGTGCGGTCTTTGAAGGTGCCGCGGGTCGTGCCCTCGCGCACGAGCTTGGCCAGATCGGGCCCGAACAGCACGTTGAAGATGGCGTCGGGCTTGGCATCGTCGATCGCCTGCACCACCGCGCCGGCATCGACCTTGCCGAGCGGCGGAGCCTGCTCGGTCACGAACTCGACGTCGGGCTGCGCCTTCTTGAGCATGGTCTTGAACCAGCTCGCCGCCGACTGGCCGTACTCGAAGTTGGGATAGACCACGGCCCAGCGCTTCTTCTTCGCCGCCACCGCGTCGGGCAGCAGCATCGCGACCTGCATGTAGGTCGAGGGCCGCAGGCGGAACGTGTAGCGGTTGCCGTTCTGCCAGGTGATCTTGTCGGTGAGCGGCTCGGCGGCGAGGAAGAACACCTTCTCCTTGCCGGCGAAGTCGGTGACCGCGAGCCCGATATGGGAGAGGAAGGTGCCGGCGAGGATGTTGGTTCCCTCGCGAGTGACGAGCTCGTTGGCGGCACGCACCGCGTCGCCGGGGTTCGCCCCGTCGTCGCGCGAGACCACCTCGAGCTTCTTGCCGAGCAAGCCGCCCTTGGCGTTGACCTCCTCGACCGCGAGCTCCCAGCCCTTCTTGTAGGGCTCGAGGAAGGCCGGCTGCGCCTTGTAGCTGTTGAGCTCGCCGACCTTGAGCGTGTCCTGCGCGAGCGCGGGCGTGCCGAGACAGCCGACCACGGCGCTCGCCGCGGCCAGCCGAAGCAACTGGGATTTGGTGCTCATGCGGTGCTCCGTTTTGATGTCATGTTTTGTTGTGTGTCGTCCCCGCGCATCCGATCTCGGGTTTACCCGAGATCGGTACTTTGTTGGTGCGCATGTCGGCTATAGCCGACATGCGTTGGGGACCCATATTCCAGAGACCGTGGTTATGGGCCCCCGCTTTCGCGGGGGCGACAGTCGAGTAAATGGCTCGACCAGGCTCAATCCACCAATTCGTTTGTACGCAAATCATCGAACCGGCGCCCGAAGCTTGTCAAGCTCACATAATCGCGCAGCGATGCCGAAAAACCCGGCACCGCCGTTATCACCGTTACTTGCGGTCGCGGGCACGATCCATCAGCACTTTCTCCTGCCCGCCGTCGATCTCGATCTGGGTGCCGTTGACCATGTGCATCAGCGGCGAGGCCAGCATGACGACGAGATTGGCGACCTCCTCGACCTCGGCGATGCGGCCGAGCGGGATGGCGGCCGGCGCGAGCTTGTCGGCCTCCTCGTAGGGCAAGCCCATGTCGCGCGACATCGCCGCCACCAGGCCGGCCCAGCGCTCGGTGCGCACCGGTCCGGGATTGACCGCGCAGAAGCTGATGTTGTGCTTGCCGTACTGGCCGGCGAGCGACAGGGTCAGGTTCTGGCCGGCGGCGTTGGCGGCGCCCGGCGCGATCTCCCAATAGGACGGCTTGACGCCGTCGTTGCCGATCAGGTTGACCACGCGGCCGCCGCCCTGCGCGACCATGATCGGCAGCACGTAGCGCAGGCAGCGCACGTAGCCCATGAATTTGAGCTGCAGCGAGACTTCCCAGGCGGCCTCGGACAGATGCTCGATCACTCCGCCGGGCGCGGAGCCCGCATTGTTGACCATGATGTCGACGCGGCCGAGCGCCTTGTGACCCTGCTCGATGAAATTCCGGGCATCCGCGTCCTTGGTGAGGTCGGCCGTGATGGCGACGATCTTGCGGTTGGTTTCCTTGGCGATTTCGGCCGCCGCCTGCTCGAGCGGCTCCTTGCGCCGCGCGCAGATCGCGACGTCGACGCCTTCCTTCGCCAGCGCGCGGGCAATGCCCTTGCCGATCCCCTCGCTGCCGCCGGTGACGAGCGCGGTCTTGCCGTCGAGCTTAAGGTCCATGGCGGTCTCCTCTCACGGTCGATCGAGAACAATCACCCTCATGCCGGCTTGTGCGCGAGCCAGCGCCCCGCCTCCGCGGCCGCGAACAGCTCGGCGAGCGCCGCATTCACCGCCGCCGGCTCCTCGCTGTTGATGGTGTGGCCCGCGCGCGGCACCACCAGCAGCGCCGCGGTCGGCACGGTGCGCTTGAGGAACACGCTGCCGTCGAGGCAGAGATCGTCCTCGTCGCCGACGATCACCAGGAGCGGCACCGAGAACCGCCGGAGCTGCGTTTCCATCTCCCACAGCGTCGGCCGCTTGAGCTGCAGGTTGAGCATGGTGTGCGCGTGGCCCTCGGCCGAGTGCTCCGCCAGCATGCGCGCGAACTCGGCCCAGCCGCGCGGGTCCTTGTGCTTGAAGGCCTGCCGCATCGGCGCGTCGGCGTATTTCGCCGCCGCCGCGGCGATGCCTTCCTCGGCGAACATCTTGCCGGTCTCGGCCGCCAGTGCCCGCATGGCGTCGCGGGTCGCGGCGTCCGGCGCCGAGCCCCAGCCGCAGCCGGCGGCGGTCACCGACAGGCAGCGCCGCGGGTAGCGGATGCCGACATGCAGCGCGGTGT
Organism: uncultured Alphaproteobacteria bacterium; assembly: GCA_963847045.1. Lineage (GTDB taxonomy): Bacteria > Pseudomonadota > Alphaproteobacteria > Rhizobiales > Xanthobacteraceae > Bradyrhizobium. The sequence continues at coordinate 121,797 of CAWJYQ010000030.1, forward strand.
AGGCGCCCATCGAGTGCCCGACCACGTGCGCCTTGTCGATGCCGAGCGCGTCCATCACCGCGATCACGTCGTCGCGCGCGATCTCCTGAGAGTAACGCGCGGGATCGGAGGGCACGTCGGAGGGCGGATAGCCGCGCTGGCTGTAGCTGACGCAGCGGTGCTGGCGGCTGAAATGGCGCGCCTGCGGCTCCCAGCTGCGGTAGTCGCCGGCATATTCATGCACGAAGACGACCGGCGTTCCGGAGCCGACCTCCTCGACGTGGAGCCTGACCCCGTCCGGTGCGGAAATCTTGGCCATTGCTGCCGTGCTGTTCGGGTGCCGGGCCCGGCGGAGTTCGTTTGCGTACAAACAAAAAGGCTAGTCAAGACGCCGAGCGTCCGCAAGCCGCGAAAATGGCCAGGCCGCGGCGTGCGAGTGGGCGTTCACCGCTCAGGCGTAACCTCTCACCCCATTTGGCGTTAACTTAACCAATCCCTCCGCCGTCATGCCCACGAAGGCGGGCATCCAGTAACCGAGGAACGTGCGATTCGAGGCCGGAACGGTGCTCTCACGCGGCCCCGCGATTACTGGATCGTCCGCCTTCGCGGACGATGACACCGGGGCGCGGCTAAGTTGGCGCCTATGACCCGGCCCCCCTATGGGGAATTATCGCACGGGACGCAGATCACGCGCTCGAGCTATTGCATCATCTGCCCGATCTTCTCGGCCACGGCCTGCGGCAACTGCAAGGTCTCGCGGACGATTTCATCGATCTCTTCCCCGGCCGCACCGTCAACCATCAGGTGTCGTTTCTCGCAGGCGGTCACGAAAGCCGGATCCTTGAGCATGGCCGCAAACGCTGTTCGCAGCAGCGCGAGCCGCTCCGGCGGCACGCCCGGCGTCGTGACGATGGAGCGGCCGATTTCGCCGGTGCTGGCCGCGGCGTGCAGGACCTCGCGCCCTTCATCGGACTGCGCGAGCTCGGGAAGGGTCGGCACGTTCGGCAGCAGGCGATGCCGCTTGAGCGCGGCTTGGTACAGGATGGTCGCTTCCCCGCGGCGCACCCAGCCGGGATGGCTGACCAGAATGCCGGGCAGGCCATAGGCTCCGACAATATCGACCTCACCCCGTTCCATCGCGAGCAAGATATCGGTCGTGCCGCTATATCCGCGCACAAGCTTGAACTTCGCTCCGGCATAGGTGTTGAGCGCGGTCGGGAACAGAACCGTCGTGGACCCGCCACCGGACGCACCGACATTGTATTGTTTCGCCCGGACATCCTCGAACGACGTAATGCCGGCCTTCAGCAGCGCAGCACCGGTATCGATGTTGGTCACCACGCGGCCGATATAGGGCATTTTCGCCACGTCGAGCTTGGCACTGGCGTTCGTCATGCTGTCGAGGGCCAGCGTCTGGGCGAGACTGCCGAACACGGTGCCGTCCTTGGGCGCGACCTCGTACATGTATTTTGCCGCCACGAAGCTGCCCGCGCCCGGCATGTTCTGCGCGACGATCGTCGGACTGCCGGGCAAATGCCGCGGCAGAAATTCGGCAACGAGCCGGCCGTAGATGTCGTAGCCTCCGCCCGGGCCGTAACCGATCAGCATGCGCAAGGTCTTGCCGCGATAGAAATCCGCCGCTGGTTGAGCTTGGGGCGGCACGGCCGACAGCATGGCCACGGCAAGGTGGACCGCAGCGCCAATCAGCATCGCTTTGACCATCGTCATTCCTCGTCGGCGTCTTGCGGCGCTACGCCCATGCGGCGTGGTCTCTCGCGGTGGGCCCGCTGAATGTCCGCGTTATGGCCAATACACGGAGTGACCGGCGCATCGGCGCGCCTGTCACTGCCGCAATTGTACGCGGCCGGCGCGATGCTGCGCCGTCATTGGCGTCATCCGGCGGATGCGCGAAGCTTCTGGCATTCAGCCTGGAACACGTTGTCGAGGCACCATTCGGCCAGCTCGATGCCGGTGGGGAACCAGAGATTTCCGGCCTGCTTCATGTGATGGATGATGCCCCGCAACGCCAGCGTGCGCCCGGGTCGGCCGATGATATAGGGATGCATCGTGAACGGAATGTATTTCGGGTGCTCCGCGCTGCTCTCCGCGTAGAGCTCGTCGAAATAGGCCTTCCAGCTCTCCAGCCCGTGATAGGGATTGCCGTATTCGCCATGGCGGTGGCCGAACAGCGTGCCGTCACCGAACGGCTGCCGCGGCAGCTCGACCAAGAGCTTGCCGTCCTTCTCCCAGAGGAACGGCAGCTCCTCGTGGAAGCAGTTGGTGTTGAACGCGAAGCCGTTGTCGATCAGCAGCTCGATGGTGTTCGTGCTCTGGGTGCACGAGCGCCAACCATAGCAGCGCCGTCCCGTGCGCTTCTGGATCATGGCGATGGCCTTCTTCATCACCTGATCTTCCTGATCGCGCGGCAGGTAGCGCGCGATCTCGTGATTGTAGCCGTGGCCTTCAACCACATGGCCGTGGTCGAGGATGGCCTGCACCGCCTCCGGGAAGCGCTCCGCGATGGCTCCGCAAGTCAAGAAAGTTGCCTTGATGTCCTCTTCCTTCAAAATCCGCAGCAGCCGGTAGATCGCGTGGTGGGGGCCGTATTCACCCTGGCTCCACATCTCGTAATTCAGAATGCCGTTCTTGTCCGGCTTCACGTCCTCGCCGCCCTGGAAGTCGAAGGTCAAGAAGACGGCGGCCCGCTCCCCGCGCGGCCAACGGATGAGATGGTCATAATGGTATTCCTTGAGCATGGCTTGTCCCCGAGTGGCCGGAACGGATGCCGGATCCGCTTTCAGCAGGTGGAAGCGTCATCCTAGAGGGGGGCGGGTTGTATTGGAAGCCAAGGTCTCGGAAACAACTGTTGCTCCTGAATCGGCCCCCCAGGACGGGCCAATTCCCCGGCGGCCAGGGTGATCGCGCCTCACGCATCCATGATCGCCTTGGCGGCATTGCCGACCGCCTCCACGTTGTCGCCGGCATCGAGGAAGGCGACGATGCGGCAGGGGCAGCCTTCGAGGCCCTCGTAGCGCCAGGGGAATGCGCCGATCAGCGCGCGCTTGTTGAGCATGAGCTCGATGTCGCCGCCGAGGTTCTCGGCGTGGAGGAGGCCCTCCTGGAACGCCCAGTTGTGGAAGGGAAAGACGTCGGACACGACCCGGCGCTTGGATTTCTTGTGCACGTATTCGAACGTGCCGAAGAATTCCCCCGGCGTCTTGCCGTGCAGCTTGGTGAATTGCGCGGCCAGATCCGGGCGCATGGTGCGGATCGAGGTGTTCATGGCGTGGTCGCACGAGCCGGTGTCCATGCCCCACCACTTGATCTTCTTCTCGAACATCCAGTGCAGGGTGTCGAGATTGGGGCCGGGGTGGTAGCAGAAATACTTCACCAGGTCCTGCTGCGGCCGGCCCTCGTAATGGCGGTGCCATCCCGTGTGCAGGATCAAGATGTCGCCCGCGCGGATGTCGGCGCCGGCGCCCTCGATGATGTCCGGCGTGATCACCGCCCAGTCCGACATCTTGCCGGAGATGTCGACCACCACGCCGCGGTTGACCAGGTAGTCGAGCGGCAGCGAGGCCATGTCGCCCTTGCGGTTGTCGGTGGCGTGCATGGCACCGTCGAAATGAGTGCCGACGTGCAGCGCGGTGTCGATGCGCTGGGCGACGATCATCTGCGTCTGCAGGTTCTGCGCGTAGTACATCTTGTTGCCGGCGTATCCGACCCAGCCGGGCGTGTGGACGTTCATCACGTGGCTCATATCGATGATTTTCATTGGTCGACCCCTGCTCGTTGATGAGCCGCGCTCGGGAGCGGCATGCCGTCGGTCGGTTGCAGTTTCGCGGGGCGCCGACTACCGTTCAACCCCATTCAACCTCCTGCGCGAACATCGTCCATGAACGTGACATCCGCACCGCTGATCGGTCAGCCGGTCGATCGGGCGGAGGATCGGCGTTTTCTCACCGGTGCCGGCAAGTTCGTCGACGATGTGCAGCGCGACCGGATGCTGCACGCGGTGGTGCTGCGCAGCAGCATGGCGCACGGCCGCATCAAGCGGATCGATGCGTCGGGCGCACGGGCGAAGGAGGGCGTGCGCGCCGTCATCACCGCGGCCGAGATCGGCGAAACCATTCCGCTGATCCCGCTGCGGCTCGCGAACCTCCCGGAATTTGCGCCCTATCGGCAGCCGGTGATCGCCAAGGACAAGGTCCGCTACGTCGGCGAGCCGATCGCGGTGGTGGTCGCCGAGAGCCAGGCGCTGGCCGAAGACGCGCTCGCGGCCATCGCGGTCGAGATCGAGCCGCTGCCGGCGCTGCCGGACCGGCATGCGGCGGCGCGCGACGAAGCGCTGCTGTTCGAGGGCGCCGGCAGCAACCGCGCGCTGCGCTACGCGGTGTCGTTCGGCGACGCCGACGCGGCCTTCGCCAAGGCGGCGTATACCCGGCGCGAAAGCTTCAGCTGTCATCGCCTGACCGGAGCGCCGCTGGAGACCCGCGGCCTCGTCGCCGAATGGGACGAGGCGAAGGGCAAGCTCACCGTGCTCGGCGCCAGCAAGGTATTGTTCTTCAATCGGCGCGCGCTCGCGCCGATGCTCGGGCTCGCCGAGGACGCCATCGACATGATCGAGCTCGACGTCGGGGGCGGCTTCGGCGTGCGCGGAGAGTTCTATCCCGAGGATTTCCTCGTTCCGTTCGCGGCCCGCCAGGTCGGGCGTCCGGTCAAATGGATCGAGGACCGGCGCGAGCACCTGATGGCGACCAACCACTCGCGCGAGGTGGACTGCGACATCGAGATCGCCTGCACCCGCGACGGCGTCATCCTCGGCCTGCGCGGCTCCATCTACGGCGACATGGGCGCCTATATCCGCACCAACGGCGGCGTCGTGCCGGCAAAGGCGGCGCAATTCCTGCCCGGTCCTTACCGCATCCGCGACGTCGCCCTCACCGTCGAGGCGCTGGTGACGAGCAAGACCCCGGTCGGGACCGTGCGCGCGCCCGGGCGGTTCGAGGCCAACTTCTTTCGCGAGCGGCTGTTCGACATCGTCGCCCGCGATCTCGGCCTCGACCCGATGGACTTCCGCCGCCGGAACCTGATCCGCGAGGCCGAGCTGCCGTTCGCGACCGGCAAGCTCGTCCCTTACGAGGGCGAGACCGACTTCGACACCGGCGACTATCACGCCACCTTCGAGCGCGCGCTGAGCGAGATCGGCTGGCCCGAGAAGAAGCCGCTGCAGGGCCGTCTGATCGACGGGCGCTATCACGGCCTCGCCGCGGTGCCGTTCGTGGAGAGCGGCGGCGCGGGCAAGGAGAATGCGCGCGTCACGGTTGAGCCCGACGGCTGCGTGACCGTGCGCGTGGGCTCGTCGGTGCTGGGGCAGGGGCTCGAGACCACGCTGGCGCAGGTCGCCGCCGAAACGCTCGACCTGCCATTCGAGCGCGTGCGCATCCTGCACGGCTCGACCACCTATCTGCGCGAGGGCTTCGGCACTTTTGCCTCAAGGTCCATGGTGGTGGGCGGCTCGGCGGTGATGGACGGCTGCAACAACCTCATCGCCGCGATCCGCGCCGCCGCCACCGAGCGCTTCGGCCTGCCCAACGAGGAGATCACGATCGCCGGCGGCGAGGTCCGCGCCGGCGAGCAGCGCGCGCGCCTCGCGGAGTTTGCCGGCATCGAGGCGGAAGGAAGCTTTGCGACCGCGATCCGCACCTACAGCTACGGCGCCCATGCCTGCCACGTCGCGGTCGACGTGCGCACCGGCGAGGTGGAAATCCTCGACTACGTGGCGATCGAGGACGTCGGCCGCGCCATCAACCCGCACATCGTCCACGGCCAGGCCATCGGCGCCTTGGTGCAGGGGCTGGGCGGCGTGTTCCTCGACCAGATCCTCTACGACGGCGAGGGGCAAATCCTCAATGCGTCGCTCGCCGATTATCTCGTGCCGGTCGCCTCCGACTTTCCCAACGTCCGCGCGATCACGCTGGAACTTCGGCGCTCCAAGACCAATCCGCTCGGCGCCAAGGGCGCGGGCGAGGGCGGCATGGTCGCGGTGGCGGCGACGGCGGCGAACGCAGTCGCGGCGGCGCTCGCTCCGCTCGGCGTCGAGCTGCGCGCGCTGCCGCTCTCGCCGGCGCAGCTGTGGAAGCTGGTCAACGGCGACCGCGGCGGTCCGGCGAGTGCGTCGCCGTACTCCGGCCCCACAGCAGGCTGACCCGGCGCCGCTGCTCGGCGAAGGTCTGTCGAACCACGGGCGCGGTCAGGGCGCGACGATCTCGAACAGCTGCGCCACGATGCGGCGCGCGTGGTGGCGCGGCTGGCATAGCGCATCGCTATCGCGCCAAGCCTTCCCGCCGTCGCTCGCAAGAGCCGTTGTCCCTCCGCCGCCGCGTCCCCTGCGGGCATCCTATGTGAACAAGGTTACTTGCAACCAGGAATTGCCGGCTGCAATATGGATTCAAGAACCGTTCAAAACGGCGGCCCCATCTCGCCGAGGGAGATCGGCACCCACGAGGCACGACGAGGTCGTTGATGTAAGCGCGCTATCCGCAGGAGGGGAACGTGGCTACTCCGCTTTACGAGCGGTTGCTTGGGCGTTTCGCCGAACTGACCAATCGATTCCGTGTCTGGTATCGACTTCCCTTCCTGCTCGCGATGCCGACGGTCCTCGGCCATCGCGTCAATATGCGCGAGCGCAATCTATCTGATACCGAGCGCGATCCCTCGGCGCTCGAGCCGGTCGGCGGCGCGTATCCTCGCGATCAGCGCGCGGCCGACGGCAGCTACAATGATCTCGGCTGCCCGTGGATGGGCATGGCCGGCGCCCGCTTCGGCCGCAACGTGCCGATCGGCGACACCTATGGCGAGAAGCCGCCGGATCTCTACGAGCCCAATCCGCGCCGGGTGAGCAGAGATCTTCTGGCGCGCCGCAGCTTCGTGCCGGTGCCGCACCTCAACGTGCTCGTCGCCGCCTGGCTGCAATTCATGGTGCACGATTGGCTCAGTCACGGCGGCGGCGATACCGCCAACCCGCCGCACCGCCTGCCGCTGCCGCCCGGGGACGACTGGTCCGCGCCCGACATGACCATCCTGCGGACCTTGCCGGACGGTCGCCTCTGCCCCGCCGATCAGGGCCAGCCCGCGACCTTTCGCAACACCGAGACTCATTGGTGGGACGGCTCGCAGATCTACGGGTCGGAGCTCGAATACCAAACCCCGATCCGCACCGACCCGGCGACCGGCCAGATTCGCGCCGACGGCAAGATCCATCTCGATGACCGCGGCCATCTTCCGGTTGATCCCAAGAGCGAGGTCCCCGATCTCGAGCTGGCGGGCGTGAACGGCAATTGGTGGGTCGGCCTGTCGGTGCTGCACACGCTCTTCGCGCGCGAGCACAACGCGATCGTCGATCGGTTGCGCCTCGACTATCCCGCGGCCGATGGGGAATGGCTGTTCCAGAAGGCGCGCCTGGTCAACGCCGCGCTGATTGCGAAGATTCACACGGTCGAATGGACGCCGGCGCTGATGAACTCGCCGGAAGGGCGCTTCGCCATGCGCGGCAACTTCTGGGGCCTCCTCGGCGAGCACTATTCGCGCGCCTACGGCAGGCTCGGCGATGGAGAGATCCTCTCCGGCATTCCCGGCTCGCCGCCAAATCACCATGCCGCGCCTTACGCGATGACCGAGGAGTTCACCGCCGTCTACCGCATGCATTCGCTCCTCCCCGACGCCTTCTCCTTCCGTCGTCACCGCGACGGCGGCGAGATCCTCGCCTGCGAGTTCATGACGGTGGCCGGCGGGGCGGTGCGCGAGCTCTACGCCAAAGTGCCGTACGACGACGTGCTCTATTCGCTCGCCACCAGCCATCCCGGCGCGCTGGTGCTGCACAATTACCCCAACGGGCTGCGCAAGCTGCACAAGAAGGATGCGATCTTCCTCGACATCGCGGCGACCGATGTGCTGCGCGATCGCGAGCGGGGCGTGCCGCGCTACTGCGCATTCCGCCGCCATCTCGGCATGCACGTGCCGAAGAGCTTCGCCGAGCTCACCTCCAACACCGACTGGCAGCGCGAGCTCGCCGCCATCTACACGTCAGTAGAGCAGGTCGATCTGCTGGTCGGCCTGCATTGCGAGACGGCGCCGCCCGGCTTCGGATTTTCCGACACCGCTTTCCGCATCTTCATCCTGATGGCGTCGCGGCGGCTCAAGAGCGACCGCTTCTTCACCACCGATTTCAGGCCCGAGGTCTATACGCCGGCGGGCTTCGCATGGGTGCAGGACAACAGCATGCGCACCGTGTTGGAGCGGCATGCGCCGCAGCTGCGGCCGCATTTCGCCGACGTCCGCAACGTCTTCTTCCCCTGGACCATGTAACGGGTCGCGCGATGAGCCGATCGTTCCGCATCCCGGGTCTGATCGATCTGATGCAGGTCGACACGGGCGCGGACATCCGGGTCCTCGCCGACGACGGCCGGCTCGACCGGCGTTTCGAGCGGCGCGGCCCGCTGATCAATCGCATGCTGGTGCAGCGGATCCGCGGCGCGCTGCACCTTTACGGCGTGCCGCTGCCGTCGGTGGCACCGCGCGAGGATCGCGTGCGGGCGAGCGCGCAGGAGGCCCTGCGGTGCCGGCTCGATCCCGCCGGCGGTAAGCCGCTATGGGACGAGGAGACCATCGCAGGCCTCGCGGCCGCCGTGCGTGCCGACGCCGGCGCCCCTGAGCTCGGCCCGGCGGCGCAGCAGGCGGTCGGGCGGCTGTTCGTCGCCGACTACCGGGGCAGCGGCGAGAGCTGGGCGGCCGCCCGCGTGCTCGACGCCGCCGTGCATAGCCGCAACCCGCTGGAGCGGGTCATGCTCAATCTCAGCGGCCGGCTCACGCGTTCGCGTCGCCTGCTGGCGACGCTGGTGAAGGACGATCCTGCCGGAGTCCATGCCACCGGGATCGCCGTCCACAATCTCGTTCGCGGCTTCGAGCGCATGCACGAATTGTGGGCCGAGCGGCGGTGGCGATCCTCGCCCGACGCCGTGGTGGCGCAGTGCCTGTTCGCGCCGCCGAGCGTGCTGCGGCAGGCCACCATGCCGGGCGCGACCGTGGCTGGCGCGGTGCGCGCGGGCACCTTGGTCGTGCTCGAGCTCGATGCCGCGCGCGAGCGCGCGCCCGGCGGCGAGCTCGCATTCATGCAGGGACACTGGGCGCAATGTCCGGCCGCCGCATTCGTTCCTGCCCTCCTGCGCGCGGTGTGGGAACGCGCCAGCGCCGAAGCAGCGAGCGAGCCCGCGTCATGAGCGAAGACGTCATCTTCACCCCGCTCCGGTTCCGCAACCTGACGGTCAAGAACCGCATCTTCCGGTCGAACATCTCGGGCAAGTTCGACAACGAGGACGGCTCGCTGACGCAGACCCGCATCAACTGGGAATGCAAGTTCGCCGCCGGCGGCGTCGGCGCCGTCATCTCCTCCTACGTGCCGGTGCTGATGGAAGGGCGCATCATCGCCGGCTACGCCACCATCCACCGCGACGATTTCATTCCGTTGTGGGAGCGGCTCGGCGCGGCGGTGCACCGCTTCGATTGCAAATACATCATGCAGCTCAGCCATTCCGGCCGGCAGATGGACATTCCGGGCGTGCACAATTCGCACCGCCCGGCGTTGAGCTCCACCAGCCGCAAGGAATCGCTGCACGGATTCCTCTGCCGCGCCGCCGGCAAGGCCGAGATCAATCACCTCGTGGAGGCATTTGCCGCCGGCGCCTGGCGTGCGCGCGAAGCCGGCCTCGACGGCGTCGAGCTGCACGCTGCCAACGGCTACCTGTTCACGCAGTTCCTCTCCTCCGGCATCAACGATCGCAGCGACGAATACGGCGGATCGTTGCAGAACCGCGCTCGCTTCCTGCTCGAGGTGATCCGTGCCATTCGCGCCCGGGTCGGGCGCGGTTTTCACCTGCAGGTCAAGCTCAGCGCCGTCGATCGCAACAACGTCATTCCCTGGGAGAAGAAGGGCAACGTGCTCGCCGACACCGTCGAGGTCGCGAAATGGTGCGAGAGCGAAGGGGCCGACGCGATCCACGCGTCAACCGGCTCGCTGTTTCCCCACCCGCTCAATCCGCCCGGGGATTTCTCGTTCGAGACCATCGCCACCACCTACGACGCCATGATCTCCTCCGGCGTGGACACGTTCCGCAATTTCCTGCTGTTCCGCTACCGCCTGCTGCGGCCGATCTTCCGCTGGATCTGGTTCCGCATGAAGAAGGGCTTGCCGATCGAAGGCGTCAGTCTGGACGAGGCGCGCGCCATCAAGGCCGCCGTATCGGTGCCCGTGCTCAATACCGGCGGCTATCAGACGGCGTCCTTCATCCGCGCCGGGATCGCATCGGGCGCGTTCGACGGCGTCGCCATCGCGCGCTCGCTGGTCGCCAACAACGATCTGGTCGAGCAGTGGGCCATGGGCCGCGACCAGCCGGAGCGGCCGTGCACCTATTGCAACAAGTGCCTGCTCAACGCGCCGAAGAACCCGATGGGCTGCTACGAGCTCGCCCGCTTCCCCAGCCGCCAGGCGATGATCGATGAATTGATGACGATCTACGCGACGCGGCCGACGCTGAACCTGCCGCCGGTCGCCGCGGCGCCGGCAGGCCATAGCGTTTTCCGGCGAAGTGGGGACCGGTTCGCCGCAGAAAACGCGTCAACTCAATAACCGAGGTCCGCCGTGGCCCCCGAACCGCCCGTGACCTATGTCGAAACCGAGTTGCACCGGCGCCGGCGCCTGCTCTTGGCGGCGCTGATCGTGCTCGTGCTGCTGCTGCTCGTCGGCCTCGTTGCCGTCGCGCTCGGCCTCGTCGCCGCCAAGCGCCTCACGCGCAACAGCACCGAAAGCTATCCCGACATGGTCGCCCATTTCGAGCGCGGCTCGATCGGCGCCGACGAAGGCAGCGGCATGCCCTATTGGGTCTGGCAGGCGCTGCCGCGGCTGTTCCCGGAGGTGTTCGGAGGGCGCCTCGACTACGGTGCCTTCGGCTTTCTCTACCGCACCGATGGCCAGGGCCGACAGGAGGATCTGCCCATCGGCATTTCCAAGCGCGACTACCAGGGCGTCGATCTCGTCTGGTTCAACTGCGCCGTCTGCCATACGGGGACCTACCGCACCGCCGAAGGTGCGGCGCGCGTCATGGTCGCGGGCATGCCGTCCAACAATCTCGACCTCTACCGCTTTATCCGTTTCGTGCTCGATGCCGGGGCGGACGAGCGGCTCGCCCCGGACACGCTCATTCCGGCGATGCAGGCGGCGGGAGCCAATCTCGGACTGATCGAGCGGCAGGTGTGGAAATTCTACGTCATCCCGCGCGTGCGCGAGGGCTTCATCCAGCGGCGCTCGCGGCTGGCGCCGTTCCTGGCCGAGCAGGCGGCGTGGGGGCCGGGTCGCGTCGACACCTTCAACCCCTACAAGCTGGTGCAGATGCGGATGCCGCTCGCCAGCATCGCCCCGGCCGAGCGCCACGGCGCCAGCGATTTCCCGTCGATCTTCTACCAGAAGCCGCGCGAGGGCATGCAGCTGCACTGGGACGGCAACAATTCCTCGCTGGCGGAACGCAACCTCTCCGCCGCGCTCGGCGCCGGGGTGACGCCGGAGACGGTCGACCATGCCGCCATTGAACGGGTCGCGGCTTGGCTCGGCGATCTGCGCCCGCCCGCGAGCCCGCATCAGGTCGATGCCGCGGCGGCGGCGCGCGGCCGCGCGCTCTACATGAATGCCTGCGCGGCCTGTCACGGCTACCAGGACCGCGACCGCTACGTGTTCGAGGGCGCCAACCTCGGCAAGGTCGAGCCGAACGCCAAGCTCGGGACCGATCCGGGGCGGCTCGATTCCTATACCGAGGCGTTTCGCCAACGCCAGCTCACCGAGCTGTTCGCTGGCACGCCCTACCAGTTCAAGCACTTCGTCAAGACCGACGGCTACGCCAATATGCCGCTCGACGGGCTCTGGCTGCGCGGGCCCTATTTGCACAACGGCTCGGTTCCGACGCTGCGCGATCTGCTCGCGCCGCCGGCACAGCGGCCGGCGGCCTTCGTGCGCGGCATCGACGTGATCGACGTCAGAAACGGCGGCTTCGTGTCCCCGCCTTGCACGCCCGGGCAGCCGCTGGCGCAGGGCTTCTGCTACGACACCCGGCTGCCCGGCAGCGGCAACGGCGGCCACCTCTACGGCACGGCGCTGTCGGCGCCGGAGAAAAACGACCTCATCGCCTACTTGCTGACTTTCTAGGACCGTTCGATGGCGACGGCGACGACGACGCACGCAAGTGAGCCAAGCGCGCTCCGCTGGTACCGCTGGCTGGTGTGGGCCGGGATCGCCGCCAATATTGTCGTGGGCATCGTCTCCATCGCCTATACCGCGCAGGTGCTCGCACTCGCCAGGGTCGATCCGGCGACGCCGCTGGTCTGGCCGCGTCTTTCCGCGATGCTGGTCATGCTTCTTGCTGGGTTCTACATTCCTGCCGCGATCGATCCTTGCGCCCACCGTTTCGCTGCGGTCTTCGCGGTTGTGTGCCGGTTTGCGGGCACCATCTTTATGGCCGTGGCCGGCGGGCACTACATCATTTTCGGACTGTTCGATTTCATCTTCGGCGCACCGCAAGCGATCTGCCTCTATCTCGCCTGGGAGCGGATGCGGGCGGCGGAGGAGGGACGCGCCCCGCGCGGGCGGATCGTCGCGGTGCTGGCCAGCCTTCTCGCGCTCGCCGTCTTCGCTTGGGGCGCATTTCAGTGGCTGATGGCGCCGATCCTGCCGGCATTCGCGTCGGACGAGGAGTATTTCAAGTACGGGTCGATCGGAAATGACGGCGCTAGCGGCATTCCCTATCCGATCTGGGTCGCGATGCCGGAGGTTTGCGCCCACCACCTGCCGCGCCCGCAGGGCTATGCCGCATTCGGCTTGGTCTATGAACGAGGACGCAATCCCGCCGTCGACGTGCCCGTGGGCTTCTCGCGGGCGAGGGTCGGGGTCGAGCGGGTGTCGATCAATTGCGCGGTCTGCCACACTGTGCGTGCGCGCCTTGCTCCGGATGCCGAACCGCAACTCTATTTCGGCGGCGCCGCCAACACCATCGACATCCAGGGCTATCAGCGTTTCCTCTCGCGCTGCGCGGCGGACGATCATTTCACCGCCGATCACCTGATTCCGGCGATGGCGGCCAAGGTCGAGCTGTCCTGGCTCGATCGCCTGATGTATCGCTTCGTCCTCATCCCCTACGTGCGCAAGCGGCTGCTGGAGCAAGGCGAAGCTTTCGCCTGGGCGAACCGCCGTCCAGCCTGGGGACCAGGCCGGATCGATCCGTTCAATCCGGTCAAATTCGGCATGCTGCGTCTTGCCGACGATGGGACCATCGGCAACAGCGACATGCAGGCGGTATGGAACCTGAACGCGCGCGAGCAAATTCGCTCGCCTGCACCATTTCATTGGGACGGCTTGAACAACTCGCTGCGAGAGGTGGTGATCAGCTCGGCGCTCGGTGACGGCGCGGTCGCGAAGGAATTCAACTTCCCGGCCATGGAACGCATCGGGCGCTACCTGCGTGCCTTGCCTGCGCCGCCGTCTCCGCACCGGCCCGACGCCGCCGCCGTCGAGCGCGGCAAGGTCGTATTCGCCGCCAACTGCGCCGAATGCCATGCCCCTGACGGCAAGCGCACGCTCACCGTGATTGCTGTTGCGGAGGTCGGCACCGACATCAACCGGTCGAACATGTGGACCGAGGCCGCGCGCGACACTTACAACAATTACCGCGAAGGCCGCGACTGGGGGTTCAAATCCTTCCGCAAGATTGAAGGCTACGTCGCGGAACCGCTTCCCGGGCTATGGCTCAACGGGCCGTATCTCCACAACGGCTCGGTTCCGACCCTGCGCGCCCTGCTGGAGCCGCCGGCGCAGCGGCCGGTCACCTTCGTGCGCGGCCTGGAGGTGCTGGATGGGAGCAATGGCGGCTTCGTTGCTCCGCCCTGCGATCCGCGCCAGGCCTTGGCGGAAGGTTTCTGTCTCGATACGCAACTTGTCGGCAATGGCAACGGCGGCCACGTCTATGGCACGACGCTGCCCGCCGCCGAGAAAAACGACCTTGTGGCCTATCTGTTGACCTTCTGACCCGCTGGAGAATGTCATGACGGATGCTCTATCGATCGGCTGGACGCGGGCGCAGGCGGCAACGCAGCACACCGTTTACCGCAGACTGCTGGGCTTCACCCTCGTCGTGGAGACGGCGGTCGGCCTTATCGCCCTCGCTGTGCCGGGCTGGTTGGCGCGGGCTGCCGACCTGCCCGGCGCCCCGTCAGTCGGCTGGGTGCGGCTGTGGGGAATCATGTTGCTGGTCACGACGATCCTGTACCTTCCGGGCTGGATCCAACCGGTCTACGCGCGCTGGCCAAACGTCGTCGGCATCGTCGCGCGCTTCGTGCTGGCGGTCACCTATTTCTGGCTCGGCCGAGGCTTGCGGTGGTTCGCGCTCTATGAGTTGGTGTTCGCCGTCTGGTTGGCTTGGAGTTATGGCCGCCTGCTGCGCGCCGAGCTCATGTCGCGGCCATAATTCGGCCGGGACCCAACCGCCTCTTCGGCGACCGCCCGGGCGGCCTCCATCGCCGGCTGTTCGAAGCCGACCTCATGGCCCGGCCGTGACACGCTGCGGGAGCCCGGCCGGTTAAGCATTTTCGTTAACCAATTAACCTTAAGATCGCGAGTGGTCGGTCCTTGATAGGGGTACCGCTATGCACAAACTCGCGGTCGCTTTCTTCTACAGCTGCGCCGTGCTCTCGATTACCGTCACGGCGCTCGTCTTCGCCGACAAGGCTTCGGAGCAACCGGGCGGCAGTGCCGGCGACTATAGCGTCGCCGCGCGCGTCTTGCCGTAACGACCGCCGCGCAGCGGTTCCTTCAGTCACCGCCGACACGCAGCGGCGCGCGCTTGCGCGGCGCCGTGCCGAATCGCCGCTCAATACTCCAAGAGCAGCGAGCCGAAGCCCTCGATCTTGTCGTCGATGCCGTTCTGGCGCAGCGACCACCAATAGATGCAGGTATTGATCGCGAGCACCGGCTTGTCGAGCCAGAACTCGGCGATGCCGGCGAGCCGCGCCATCACGAGATTGGTGCCGACCTGGATCACGGCGTCGACGTCCGGCCCGTCCACCTCGGTGATGGCGTCGCGCAGCTGGCGTTCCGCGACATGCGCGATCAATACCGGACTGGCGCATTTGAGGCCCTTGAGGCGGACCACCTCGAAACCGCAATCGCTGAAGAAGCGGCGAACCTGCTCGTCGCCGACCGGCATATAGGGCGTGATCACGCCGATGCGCTTCGCACCGTAGCGCTTGAGCGCAGCTTGTGCGGCATCCGAGCCCATCGAGACCTTGACGCCGGCGCGCGCCTCCACGCGTTCGCGCAGGCGCACGCTGCCCGCAAGTCCGTCCCAGAATGTCTCCGAGGACATGCCCATGATCAGGTAATCGGGCTCGCACGTCATCACCTCGTCGACCGCCTGCAACATCGCCTTGCGGATATTGTCCATGAGCTGGTTGAACTCGTCATCGTCGCGGATCGGATCGTTGGGGATGTAGATGCGGCCGAAGTGATTGGTGACGCCACGCGGCCGCATGGCGTCGAATTCCGGCTGCACCGAGGTGTTGGTGGAGGGCGCGATGACGGCGAATTTTTTGCGAAAGCCCAGCGAGTTGGTCATGGTTCGAGAGCTTGCCGCAGGTCGGCCGGGAAAGACAACGATTTGTCGCCACGCCGCGGTCGTCCAGGGCAAGCCTGTTCGCGCATGAGCCGGGACCCGACGATCCGGCCTTGAGGCAATGCCGATGAGGGGCGGAGAGCGGCTGTGTGGCATCGGTGCGGCACTCTGGCGACCGGAGGTCGAACGCGCCCGATTGCCGCCGTATCCGTGGCCCGCGCGGCCCGCCGGCCCAAAAATTGCATTGAAAATTGCATAATAATGCCGCCGCCTTAGCATCAGAGCAGCGCATGTCGATCCTGGTCTCGCTTCACCACGTCACCCGCTACCAATACGACCGGCCGGTCTGGCTCGGGCCGCAGATCATCCGGCTGCGGCCGGCGCCGCATTGCCGCACCCGCGTTCCGAGCTACGTGCTCAAGGTGGCGCCGGCGCAGCACTTCGTGAACTGGCAGCAGGATCCGAACGGAAACTGGCTGGCGCGCTTCGTGTTTCCGGAGAAGACGCGCGAATTCAGCGTCACCGTCGACCTCACCGCCGAGATGGCGGTCGTCAATCCGTTCGATTTCTTCGTCGAACCGTTCGCGGAGAACTTTCCGTTCGCCTATCCCACCGAGTTCGCGGAGGAGCTTGCGCCCTATCTCGCTGCCGACCCCGCCGGGCCGCGGCTGTCGGCGTTCCTCGCCTCGACCCCGCCCGACCGGAGAAACACCGTCGATTTCCTGGTCGAGCTCAATCAACGCCTGCAGCAGGAAATCCGCTACGTGATCCGCATGGAAGCGGGCGTGCAGATGCCGGAAGACACGCTCGCGGCGAAGTCGGGCTCATGTCGGGACAGTGCGTGGCTGCTCGTGCAGATCCTGCGGCACGTCGGCTTTGCAGCACGGTTCGTCTCGGGCTATCTCATTCAATTACGTCCCGATGTGGCCGCCCTCGACGGGCCCGCGGGCGCGACGCAGGACTTCACCGATCTGCACGCCTGGGCCGAGGTCTACGTGCCCGGCGCCGGCTGGCTCGGGCTCGACGCCACCTCCGGGCTATTGTGCGCCGAAGGCCATCTTCCGCTCGCGGCCACGCCGCATTTCCGCGCTGCCGCGCCGATCAGCGGCGTGGTCGAACCGTCGGACGTCTCGTTCTTCTTCGACATGGCGGTCGCCCGCATCGCGGAAAAACCGCGGGTGACCTATCCGTTCTCCGACGAGGCCTGGGCGGAGCTCGACGCGCTGGGACAGAAGGTCGATCGCGATCTGGCGGAAAACGACGTCCGCCTGACCATGGGAGGCGAGCCCACCTTCGTTTCGATCGACGACTATCAGTCGGCGGAATGGAACACCGCCGCGCTCGGTCCGGCCAAGCGCGTTCGCGCCGACGATCTGATCCGCCGCCTGCGCGAGCACTTCGCTCCGGGGGGACTGCTGCATTACGGCCAGGGCAAATGGTATCCCGGCGAGCCGCTGCCGCGCTGGGCCTTCGCGCTCTACTGGCGGCGCGACGGCAAGCCGATCTGGCGCAACGCCGCGCTCATCGCGGCCGAAACCGGGGTTCATCGGCCGCTCGCGGACGACGCCTTGCGTTTCACGCAGTCGGTCGCCGCCCGCCTCGGTCTCGGCGCCGATTACGTGCAGCCCGCATTCGAAGACCCGGCCCAGCGCATGCTCGCCCAGGGCGAGCTGCCGGAGAATGTCGATCCCGAGGATCCCAAGATCGACGATCCGGCCGAGCGCGACCGCATCATGCGCACGTTCGAACGGCATCTGGGTGCGCCGGCCGGCTACGTGCTGCCGGTCCAGCGCTGGACCGCGCAGGCGGCGCCGGGCTGGGTCAGCGAGCTCTGGCAGACCCGGCGGCGGCGCCTGTTCCTGACGCCTGGGGACTCTTCGATCGGCTTTCGCCTGCCGCTCAGTTCCCTGCCGCATCTGCGGCCGGTCGATTATCCGCATCTCGTGCCGGCCGATCCCACGGCCGAGCGCGGCGGATTGCCCGATCCCGAACTGCTCACCCAGGCCGTTGCCCATCGCAGCGAAGGCGTCGCCGCCCGCGCCAAGGTGGTGGAATTCCGCCGGGCACAGGCGGCGCCCGCGCGCGCGGTCGCCTTCGCCTCCGCATCCGAGGTTCCCGTGCGCACCGCGCTCACCGTCGAGCCGCGTGATGGGCGCCTTTGCGTGTTCATGCCGCCGGTCGAACGACTGGAGGACTATCTCGAGCTGCTCGCCGCCGTCGAAGCGGCCGCGGCCGAGCTCGGCATGCCGATCCACGTGGAAGGCTACGAGCCGCCGCCCGATCCACGCTTGAACGTGATCAAGGTGACGCCCGATCCCGGCGTGATCGAAGTCAACGTCCACCCTGCTGCGAATTGGCGCGAGGCCGTCGAGCTCACGAATGCGCTTTACGCGGAAACGCGCCTCGCCCGGCTGGGCACCGAGAAGTTCATGATCGACGGCCGCCACACCGGAACCGGTGGCGGCAATCACATCGTGCTCGGCGGGCCGACAGCCACGGACAGCCCGTTCTTGCGCCGCCCCGATCTGCTCAAGAGCCTCATTCTCTATTGGCAGCGCCATCCTTCGCTGTCCTACCTGTTCTCGGGCCTGTTCATCGGTCCGACCAGCCAGGCGCCGCGTGTCGACGAAGCGCGCCAGGACCAGCTCTACGAGCTCGAAATCGCGCTCGCGATGGTGCCGGCGATGGGCGAGGGCGAGCCGCTGCGGCCGTGGCTGGTCGATCGCCTGTTTCGCAATCTCCTTGTCGACGTCACCGGCAATACCCACCGGACCGAGCTCTGCATCGACAAGCTGTTCTCGCCCGACGGCCCGACCGGGCGGCTGGGCCTCGTCGAGTTCCGCTCGTTCGAGATGCCGCCGCACGCGCGCATGAGCTTGGCGCAACAATTGCTCCTGCGCGCCCTGATCTCCTCGTTCTGGCGCAAGCCGCAGCGCGGCGCGCTGGTGCGATGGGGCACCGCTTTGCACGACCGGTTCATGCTGGAGCACTTCGTTTGGGAGGACTTTCTCGGCGTCTTGGACGATCTTCGCGGCGTCGGCTATCCGTTCGATCCGGAGTGGTTTCACGCGCAGCGCGAGTTTCGTTTTCCGTTCTACGGCGCCGTCCAGCACGGCGGCGTCACGCTCGAATTGCGCCACGCATTGGAGCCTTGGCACGTTCTCGGCGAGGACGCGACCGCCGGCGTCACCGCGCGCTTCGTCGATTCCTCGGTCGAGCGGCTGCAGGTGAGGGTGGCAGGCTTGAACCCCGCGCGCCACGCCGTCACCTGCAACGGTCGGCTCGTGCCGCTCGCCTCGACCGGGCGCCCCGGCGAATACGTCGCCGGCGTCCGGTTCAAGGCGTGGAAGCTGCCGTCGGCGCTGCATCCGACCATCAACGGGCACGCCCCGCTGACGTTCGATATTTTCGATCGCTGGAACCGGCGCTCGCTCGGCGGGTGCGTCTACCACGTCGCTCATCCCGGTGGACGCAACTACGAGACCTTTCCGGTCAACGCCTTCGAAGCAGAGGCGCGGCGCCTGGCGCGTTTCCAGGACCACGGCTATACGCCGGGGTTCTTCGATGTGCCCGGGGAGGAGCGCTCGCTCGAGTACCCGATGACGCTCGACCTCAGGCGTCCGTCTCATGTCTGATAGCCGCATGGCCGGGCAACGCGACAGAGCCTCCGCACAGGATGATATCGGGGCTTTGTTGGCGGGCTATCGGCCGCTGTCCGGCATTTTCGACGAGATGGTCGACCGCGAGGGCCGCGTGCGCGCCCATTGGCAGCCGCTCTTGGCCTTGCTCGCGGGACTGGGAGGAAGCGAGATCGGCCGGCGCTTCGCCGCCGCCGATCGCCATCTGCACGATTCCGGCGTCTTCTATCGCGTCTACGAGGATGCGGCCGGCGCCGAGCGGCCCTGGCCGCTCAGCCACGTACCGCTGCTCATTGCCGCGTCGGATTGGCAGGTGCTCGAAGCCGGACTGATCCAGCGCGCGGAATTGCTCGAAGCGGTGCTGGCCGATGCCTATGGGCCGGCGCGGCTCGCGCGTGAGGGGAGGCTGCCGGCCGCGGCCATGGCCGGCAATCCGGAGTTCTTGCGGCCCCTGGTCGGCGTCACGCCGCGCGGCGGCGCATATCTGCGATTCTACGCCGTCGATGTCGGGCGCTCGCCCGCTGGCCGTTGGTGGGTCCTGGGTGACCGCACCCAGGCGCCCTCCGGCGCGGGCTACGCGCTTGAGAACCGCCTCGCCCTGTCTCGTGCGATGCCCGATCTCTACCGCGAGCTCAAGGCGCAGCGCCTGGCGCCGTTCTTTCAGGCGGTGCAGGCCTCCCTTTCCGCGCTCAATCGCCAGGAAGATGCCCGCATCTGCGTGCTCACGCCGGGGCCGCTGAACGAGACCTATTTCGAGCACGCCTATCTCGCCCGCTATCTCGGCTTCCTCCTGGTCGAGGGCGAGGACCTGGCCGTGCGCGACGACGGCGTGTTCATCCGAACGGTGTCCGGCCTCAAGCGGACCGAGGTGCTCGTCCGGCGGCTCGACTCGGATTTCGCCGATCCGCTCGAGCTCAACGCCCGCTCCCGCCTCGGCGTGCCCGGGCTGGTGCAGGCCGTGCGCGACGGCACGGTGGTGATCGCCAACGCGCTCGGTTCCGGCGTGGTCGAGGCACGGGCGATGCTGAGCTTTCTGCCGGCGCTGGCGTCGGCCGTGCTCGGCCGCGATCTCGCGCTGCCCAACGTCGCGACCTGGTGGCTGGGCCAGGCGCGTGCGCGGGGCGAGGTCGTCGCGCGGCTCGACGAGATGGTGATCGCCTCGGCCTTCCTCGGCGAGCTGCCGGGTTACGGCGAGCGCCGGGAGGTGCTCGGCGCCGCGCTCGAGCCCCATGAGCGGGCACGAATTCTGGACCAGATCGCCCATCGCGGCATCGACTTCGTCGCCAAGGAGGCGGTCACGCTGTCGACGACGCCGGTTTGGCGCAACGGCAGGCTCGAGCCGCGGCCGTTCACGCTGCGCCTGTTCCTGGCGCGTGGGAACGACGGCTGGCACGTCATGCCGGGCGGCTTCGTGCGCGTGGCCAATGACGTCGACGCGCGCGCGGTGAGCCTGCAGCGCGGCGGCAGCACGGCCGACGCCTGGGTGCTCTCCGACAAGCCGGTCGCCGAAACGACGCTGCTGCCCGCGCCGGACCGCATCGTCATCTCACGTGCGACCGGAGCGCTGCCGAGCCGCGCTGCCGCCAACCTGTTCTGGGTCGCGCGCTATGTGGAGCGGGCGGAGGCGACGCTGCGGCTCATCCGTGCGCTCGTCAACCGATCGAGCGACAGCGACGAGGCCGCCATGCGGGTGCTCGCGCGCATCGCGTCGCTGCTCGGCGCATGGGAAGCCGTGCCGACGGAGCTGCCCAACGTCAAGCCGGTGCTGGTCGCCGCCGCCGCCCTGCAGCGCCGCGACCTCGACGGCGCGCTGCCTTATCTCGTCGGCGCGGCGCAGTCGGCGGCATCGGTGATCCGCGACCGTTTCTCCCCCGACGCCTGGCGGGCGCTGACCGATCTGTTCGAACTCATCAATGCGCCGATCGAGCGGCCGCCGACGGAGAGCGCGATCTTCGAGCGCACCAATAGCGCGCTGCGCATCGTCGCCTCGTTCTCGGGATTGGCACAGGAAAACATGAGCCAGCTCGCGGGTTGGCGTTTCCTCGAGCTGGGCCGCCGCATCGAGCGCGCCCTCGCGACCTGCCGCTTCGTCCGCCAGTTCGCGTTCACCGCGCTCGACGGCGCGCTCGACGTCCTGCTGGAGCTCGCAGACAGCCAGATCACCTATCGGCTGCGCTACGTCATGGTGGCGGCGCCGGTACCCGTCATCGATCTGGTGGTGCTCGATCCCAACAATCCGCGCTCGCTCGCCTATCAATTGGCGCGTATCGAAGCCCATCTCGCCGTGCTGCCACAGCGCAGCGAAGACGGCCGCCTGTCGCCGCCCGAGCAGATCACAACCGCGCTCGCGACCCGGTTCCGCACCGCCGATGCCGCCGCGCTCGACGCGGCGACGTTTCTCGGCGCCGAAGACGCCCTGATGAAGCTCGCCGATGTCATCGCGTCGACCTACTTCACCACCCATGAGCGGGCGCAGTCGCGGTGGGAGGCGCTGGGATGATCTACGACATCCGGCAGGTCACGAGCTACGATTACGCGTCTGCGGTCGCTTACGCGCGCCACGTGTTGCGACTCACTCCGATCGACCGGCCGGGACAGCGCGTTCACGCCGCCGCCCTGGAGATCGAGCCATCCCCGATCGCGCGGCGCGAAGGGCAGGATTTCTTCGGCAACCGGGTGACGTGGATCGAGTTCGATCAGCCGCACGAATGGCTGAGCGTTCGGGTCGCGGCGCGGGTTGCGGTCAAAGTTGCCGGCGCGCCGCCGGCGACGCCGCCGTGGGAAGCGGTTCGCGACGCCGCGTTCGCTTCGACCGATCTGTCGCCGAACTCGCCCGTGCACTACGTGTTTCCGAGCCGGCAAGTCTCGCTCGATCCGGAAATCCGCGCCTACGCTGCCGAGAGCTTCGCGCCGGGACGGGCCGTGCTCGACGCCGCGGTCGATCTCATGCGGCGGATCAAGGCGGACTTTATCTACGAGATCGGCGCGACCACGGCGTCGACGACGCCGCCGATGTCGTTCGCGCTGCGCCGTGGCGTCTGCCAGGACTTCGCCCACATCATGATTTCCGGGATGCGCGGGCTTGGTCTGCCCGCCGCCTATGTCAGCGGCTATCTCAGGTCCGGGCGTGCGCAGGAGGACGACCTCGCCGGCGCCGACGCGATGCACGCCTGGGTGCTGGTGGGATGCGGGGAGGAGTCCGGCTGGTGCGGGCTTGATCCGACCAACGGAATTTTCGCCGGCGACGATCACGTCGTGCTTGCCATCGGCCGCGACTACGCCGACGTCGCTCCGATCGACGGCGTCATCTACGCCTCCGGCGGCCAGCGCCTCGAAGTGTCGGTGAGCGTCATTCCAGTGGGAAGTTCGTAGGCTGGGTCAGCGCTGGCAAGAACTCTGCGATTCTTGCCGATCGCCTGTTTCCGCGCGTAACCCGACCGCGTGCTCCCGAATGTTGGGTTATGCGCGTATCAAGGGCGCAGCCAGGGCGGATCGTCTCGGGGCCGCGCTGACCCAACCTACAGTCCGCGACGCGCACCGACCAGCACTTTGCGCAGGTTCTCGCTGCGCGAATTGTGGGCGAGCAGCACGTCGTTGATGTCGCGGCTGAGCTCGGTCGCGGCGCGTTGCTCGCGCGGCTTGAGCTGGGCGCTCAGATAGGCGCCCTCCTGTCGGCCGAGCGCGACGAGCCCGCTGCCGAAGGGCTTTTGCTCGCGCTGGTATTGCAGCAGGCCGGCGGCGACGTCGTCCGTTGCGACCGCCTCGGCGAGGCTCGCCGCATCCAACGCCGCCTTGGTGACGCCGGCGCCGACATGGGGCCGGGCCACGAAGGCGGCGTCGCCCAGGAGCGCGACGCGCCCGAACACCGTCTGCGGCGAATCGAGATCGAAGATCGGCTGGAAGAACGGCTGCGGGGTGCGGGCAAAGATTTCCGCCACTTGCGGCGCCACCAGGGCGCGCGCGGTCGCCTTGATGGCGGCGGTGATTTCGGGCCGGATCAGCGGCGGCGGAATAGTGGTGCCGTGGCATCGGCCGCTGGCGTCGGTGCACAGGTCGACCAGGGCACGCTCGGGGTCGGTGGGCCGGTACCAGACGATGTTGTAGGCGCGGCGGCCGCGCTGCGTCTCGTTGTTGCGGCCGGGAACCGGGTAGGCAAGAAGCAATTCCCCCTCCGGCAGGCAGAACGTGTAGCGCTCGAACAGCTGCGACCGGATATCAGGCGGGACGTCGCGCTCGTCCAGCATCGCCCGCCAGGCGACGTAGCCGGCATATTGCGGCATCAGATCGGGCAGGAATTGCTCGCGCACCGTGGAGCGCACCCCGTCGGCGCCGACCAGCAGATCTCCGCGCACGCGCGCGCCGTCGGCGAAGACGGCGGTCACGCCGTCCTCGTCCTGCTCGACGTCGTGAAGCGACATGCCCAGGCGATAGCTCCCGGACGGCAGCGGGTCGCGCAGGGAGCGATAGAGCCGCCCCCACGAGCTCATGGTGCGCGCGGTCTCGGTTTCGAGATAGGTGTTGCCGTGCTTGTCGAGACAGATGACGGTGTCGACCTTGATCCCCATCGAACTCGTCGAAGTCGATTCCGACCCGGCGGAGGATGTCGATGAGCTGAGGATGCGTGCTGATGCCGGCGCCGCGGCCGGTGAGATCCTCGGGGTTGCGCTCGAACACGACGGCGTCCCAGCCGGTACTGCGCAGGAGATGCGCGGCGAGCAATCCGCCGAGCGAGCCACCGATCACCAAGGCGCGTCGCATGGGGGCAACGAACATGCGCTCGGTTCAGCCCATGGCCCACGACATGGTGTCGTGGCCGGGCTTGTAGTTGCGGTTGGTCTGCGCCGGGTTGCGATTGACCAGCGGGCGGCCGTAGAGCGGATGGGTCTGGCTGCGAACCTCGTGCTCCACCGTGAACAGCACCTCGCGCGTATCGAGGTCGACGACGTCCTTGAAGCGATATTCATAGTCGTTGACCTCCATGGTGAGGAGGCCGAGCGCCTTCAGCCGCTCGTAGGGAGCGGAGAAGTTCGCGATATAGATCTGCGCGTGGTGGCGGTCGTAGGGCTTCTCCGGCGCATCGGTCTCGCGGAAGTACCAGTATTGCTTCTCGCCCACCTGCACTTGCGCCTTGCGGCCGCCCCCGTTCTCGACCACAGCGGCGAGCGCGCCCATGACCTCGCGGTAGAAGCGGGCGATGCGGTCCGCCGTGCCCGGCCGCACGTCGAATTCGATATAAGGCATCCCCAGCACGATACGGCCGAAGCGGCTCTCGTCCGGCGCATGCACGTTGATGCGATTGCCCCAGGGACAGACGGTCTCCACGCAGTCGTTGCTTTCGCGGAAGTCGAATTTCGTTTCCTCCAGCGGCTTGCGCATCTGGGTCAGGCGATCGAGCAGCGCGGCGCGGTCCGGCACGACCAGCCCGGTGACGCCCCGCAACAAGTCCGGCTGGCCGGTGGGCAGGTGGAACTGGCTCATGCCGACATTGACCCACATCAGGCGGGCGCCGGTGTTGAGGAAGGGATCGCGGGTGAGACCGAGGCCGGTGACGTAGTAATGGGTCGCCAGGTGCTGGTCGCTGATGCAGACATTGACGTGCCCGAGATTGACGATGTTGCCGAGGTCTTGCGTCGAGCGGTCGTAGTGCTTGTCGGCCATGGCGGTGTTCCTTAGGGAACGCCAATATTAAGCCAACGCTCGTTCTGTTGTCATCGTCCGCGAAGAACGCCTTTTGCAGAGGCGCCGCGCAGCAGCCATGGCCGCGCTCACCGCTTCTTGCGCGCGGACCGCCGCGGTTTCGTCGGCAGAGCGTAGAAGGCCCGCGTCATGAACGGGACCAGCTCCTTGATGACGGCCTCGGTGTCGGAGGGATCGCAGCGCCCATGGGAGAACGCGGCGATGCGATGCGGCCCGGCTGCGGTGTAATAGATGGTGCCGAGCAGGAAGTGGAAGCGCCAGCAGACGTCGGTGCGCGACAGATGCGGCAGGCATTCGCACAGCTCGTCGATGAAGGCGCTGCTCGACTGGTCGAAATTCTCCGCCACCAGCTTTTCCAAGAGCTCGGAGTTCTCGCCGGACAGCACCGCGCGCAGGCGGATGAAGGTCGCGCCGTCCTCCACCTCGACCTGCGCCAGGGCCGGGCGGATGAACGCCCCGATGATGGCGGCGACCTTGGCCCGACCGCGCAGTCGCGAGGCGGCCTTGAGCCCGCGCAACCGCTCCGCGATCATGGGCTCGCAGTGGCGGCGGTAGACCTCCGACAGCAGGCCTTCCTTGTTGCTGAAATGATAACCGATGCTGGCGATGTTCACCTGCGCGGCGGCGGCGAGCTCGCGCACCGACACGCCGTTGAACCCGCGCTCGGCGAACAGCCGCTCGGCCGTGCGCAGAATGCGCTCCCGCGTTCCCTCCTCGTCGTCGCGGGCAGCCGTCCCGATCGTGGCTCGCGCCCCCGCTTGCGCCGTGGCGCGTTTCGAACTCGCCTTGTCCATCGGCTCCTAGCCGCATGCCGCGCCGGAAATGTCAATCCGGCGGGTCGCGCGGACCGGGGCGCGGCAGCTCGAGTTAAACGCTTGTTTACACCGCTGCGGGTTTGGGGGTAACGTCCGCGTCCGGCACCCCGCAACGGGAGGATCGTCATGAGCGCTGCGAGCAGGAAGACCCTGGTGGTCCGCAACGGCACCCTGCTCGACGGCTCCGGCAAGCCGCCATCGCGCAACGACGCCATAGTGATCGAAGGCAATCGGATCAAGAGCGTGGGCGCGCTGCCGCCCGGCGTCGAGCTCGAAGATCGCCGGAATGTCGAGGTCGTCGATGCCGGCGGGCAATGGATCATGCCGGGCCTGATCGACGCGCATTGCCACGTCTCCTACGGCTACCCGATAATCAAAGGCGAGGGCAAAGGCAAAGGCACGACACGGCCGGAATTCTCCACGCTGAAATCCGCGCGCAGCGTGCAAAAGGTGCTGCGCTCCGGCGTCACCAGCATCTCGGTGCCGGGCGGCACTTGGTTCACCGACGTCGGCGTGCGCGACGCCATCCGGCTCGGGCTGATGGATGGACCGCGCATGTACGTCGCCGGCCGGATGATCGTCACCTACGGCTGCATCGAGGACGACGAGCCGTCGTGGGAGGGGACGCCCGACCATTCCATCGGCAAGCTGTGCAACACCGCCGACGAGATGGTCACCGAGGTGCGGCGACAAGGCAAGCACGGCGTCAATTTCATCAAGATGGCCGATAGCCGCTCGGGCGAGTTGCAGATGCTGGCGAAGGAGGAGATCGCGGCCGTGGTCGGCGAGGCGCACCGGCGCAACCTGCGCGTCGGGATCCACTCCCGTGGCGCCGGCTCCACGCGCGCCGCCGCCGAGGCGGGCGTCGACTGGATCATCCACGCCGATCTCGCCACCGACCGCGATCTCGAAGCGGTGGCCAAGGCCGGCATGCCGATCATTCCGACCGCCACCTTCCTGGCGGTCGTGGTCGAACTCGGCCAGAAGGTCGGCGCCGAGCAGGTGCAGCTCGACATCACCCGCATGAAGCGGCATTTCGACCTGTTGTGCGAGCTGATGCACAAGGCGCGCAAGCTCGGGATCAAGCTCCTCGTCGGCACCGACACCGGCAACAACTCCTTCACGCCCTATGGCGAGCTGCATGCCAAGGAGCTGGAAATCTTCGTCAAGTACGGCGGCTTTACGCCGCTCGAAGCCATCGTGGCGGCGACCCGCGACAATGCCTTCGCCGTCGGGCTTGAAGGTCAAGTCGGTGAGGTCGCGGCCGGCAGGCTCGCCGACATCATCGTGCTCAACAAGGACCCGATCGCCGACATCACCGTGCTGCAGGGCGGCAAGCATCTCTCCTGGGTCATCAAGGACGGCAAGATCGTCGACCTCGGCCCGCGCGACGACATGCTCACCTTCCAGCAGGCGGCGGAATAGGAAGCTCTCCCGGCAATCGGTGTGTTGGAGTCGTTGCCGGGCTTGGCGCCGCAAGTCGGATCGCCCCGACTTGCGGCGCCACATCCGGCGGGGCTCGGGCGGTCTTGAGACACGGATGATCGCGCATCTGCGCATCGAAATCGACGAAGTGACGCCGGCGGTGATCCGCCGCGTCGAGGTGCCCGTCGCGATTCGCCTCGACGACCTGCACTTCGTGCTGCAAATCGCGATCGGATGGCAGAACTGCCATCCGTTCGAGTTCCGCGTGGATGACACGGCTTGGGGCTTGCTCGACCGCGACGATCCGGCATCCAGCCCGCTCGCGGCGGAGACCGCGACGCTCGCCGACGTTTTGGCGCTCGCCGATACGTTCCGCTATGACTACGTGTACGGCGAGGATTGGGGCCATACCGTCGTGCTGGAGGGAATGTCCCCGGCGAATCCCGCCGTCGCTTATCCCCGTCTCGTCAGCGCGCAAGGGCGCTGCCCGCCGGCCGATATCGGCGGGCCGATGGGCTACGAGACGTTCCTGCGGGCGATTGCCGATCCCGCGCACCTCCACCACGAGGGCATGATCGAGTGGGACGATCCCGACTTCGATCCCGCCATGGTCGACGAGGCGGCCATCCGCGCGAACCTCGCCAATCTCGGAAAATATCTCGGCCGCCGCAAAGCCGTGCCGCATTGACTACGTCGTGATCCGGTCGATCTCGGCCAAATCCTCGGCGGAGAGCGTCCAGCCGGCGGCGCGGACGTTCTGCTCGACCTGCTCCGGCGTGGTCGCCCCGGCGATGACGCTGGCGACCACGCCGTCGCGCAGCAGCCAGCTGACGGCGAGCTCGAGCATGCTGCGGCCCCGGCGCGCGGCGAATGCCTCGAGCTCGCCGACGATGCGCCAGTTGCGTTCGCTGATGAAATCCTGCGCGTGGTGCGCGCTCTTGGCCAGCCGCGAGCCCGGCGGCAGCGGCGCGCCGCGCCGGTATTTGCCGGTCAGGAGCCCGCTGGCGAGCGGGAAATAGGGCAAGATGCCGAGCCCGCGCGCCTTCGCCGCCGGAACGAGCTCGCGCTCGATGTCGCGCACGAGCAGGCTGTATTCGTCCTGGCAGGACACGAAGGCTGTCAGCCTGTGGCGGCGCGCTGCGTCGTGCGCCGCGATCACCTGCCGCGCCGAAAGGTTCGAGCAGCCGATGGCGCGGACCTTGCCCTGCCGCACGAGCTCGTCGAGCGCGCCCAGCGTTTCTTCGATCGGCGTCTGCGGGTCGGGCCGGTGCAGTTGGTAGAGGTCGATCCAATCGGTACGCAGCCGCTTCAGACTCGCGTCCGCCGCCTGCATGACATAGCGCCGTGACGCCCCGCTGCGCGTGCCGGCGCCGTCCATCGGCAGGCCGAACTTGGTCGCGAGCACGATCTCCTTGCGCTTGCTGCCGAGAATGCGGCCCAGCGCCTCTTCCGAGCCGCCGCGGTTGCCATAGCTGTCGGCGGTGTCGATCAAGGTGACGCCGAGCGCGATCGCCTTGTGCACCACGCGTTGCGCTGCCTGAAAATCGATGCGGCCGCCGAAATTATTGCCGCCGAGCCCGACCACGGATACCTCGAGCGCGGAATTTCCCAGCTTGCGCTTTTGCATCAACGATCACTGCGCTCGGGTCAGGCCGAGGATCTTGCGCGCCTCGTCGGGGCTGGCGACCTCGCGGCCGAGCCCGCGCGCGATGCCCATCATGCGCTCCACCAGCACGGCGTTGTTCTTGGCGAACTCGCCCGGCGCGATGAAGGGATTGTCCTCGTAGCCGACGCGCACGTGGCCGCCGAGCGCGACCGCCAGCGCCAGGATCGGCCACTGTTTCTCCGGGTTCATCACGCTCACGTTCCAGATGCAGCCCGGCGGCAGGTTGTCCACCATGAACTGCAGGGCGCGCTCGGTCGGCGGCGTCCAAGTGCCGCCGGGCCAGCCGATAAACAGCGTGGTATAGGTGTTCCGCCGCAAATATCCCTGCTTGCGCACGAATTCGAGGTGCCAGAACGCGCCGGTGGTGAAGCATTCGCATTCGAGCTTCACCTTGTGGTCGTCGGCCGCCTTGGCATAGGCGAGGAGCTCCTCGACCGGATGGATCGCCATCATGCGCTTAGGCGGCAGCGAGGGCTCGGGCTGGAAATACTCGTCGTGAGCGTTGAAGCAGACCGCCATCATGTCGGGGCCGAGCTCCATCAGCTTGATCTTCTCCTCGATGCGCGCGGAGGCGACGCCGAACTGCATGATCGGATCGACCTTGCTCATGATGGCATCCTGCAGGCGCTTCCAGTCGTCGTGATGGATGCGCGACACCTGCCGGCCGTCGGCCTGGATCGTCTCCTCGAGCGTGCGCCGGCCGTGGATATGCGCGATCGCGGCGCCGGCATTGATGGCGTCGATATATTGCTGCGCCACCCCTGGGATATCCTCCTGCGGCGGACAAAGATGGTTGTGCGGATAGGACGTGCGCGAGTTGCAGGCAACCGTGATGATCAGCTTCTCCATGGGCGCTCCTGAACGGTTTGCTCGGCTATGTTATGCGGCCGGCCGGCTCGGCGACCGCTTCGATTTGTCCGGATTGTCCCGCCCTCACGATGGCGTCGAAGACCGCCATGCCGTGCAGCACCTCGTCGATCGTAACCGGATAGGGCGTGCGCTCGCGGATCGCGCGCGCGAATTCGGTGAGCTCGGCGTTGAGCATGTCGAAGGTGGCGTGCTCGCTGATCTCGTCGGGAGGCGCGGTCACCGGGCCGGCAGGGGCCGCGACCGACGTCGGCACGAAGCGCAAGCGCGCCAGGTCAGGCCGCGAAATCTCCGCCAGGCCTTTGCTGCCGTAGAGCGTGAAGCTGAAATTGGTGGCGGTTGCGACCGAGCAGAAGATGAGGCCGGTGGCGCCGCTTTCGAAGCGCAGCATGACGGTGGTGGTGTCATCCGAAGGGCCGGGAAAGTTGCGGGCGGTGACGCAGCGTACGTCGCGCACGCGGCCGGCGAACTCGATCATGTGGTCGAGCGAATGCACTCCGACGGCGGTGAGTGCTCCGCCCGGCGCCTCCTCGGGCGCGGTGCGCCAATTGTCCGGCGCGAGGAACTGCGCGGTGCTGGTGGTGTGCTGCGCCACCATCGAAACGACGCTGCCGAGCCGTCCGTCCCGCAGCCGCTGGCGCAACTCGACCACCGAGGGATGAAAGCGGCGGCAGTAGCCCACCGCGAGCACCACACCCGCCTTGCGCGCGGCTGCGACCGCGGCGTCCGCGCTGGCGCGGGTCAGCGTAATCGGTTTTTCCACGTGGATGTGTTTGCCCGCCGCCGCCGCCGCCGTGATCTGGCGCTCGTGCAGGCTGTGCGGCGTGGCGAGCACGACCGCGTCGACGTTCGGGTCGGCGAGCAGCTGCTCGTAGCCGTCGACGAGCGGCACGCCCTGCTCGCGGCAGAACTCCTCCGCCGTCGCCCGCGTGCGGGTATGGGCGAGGACGAAGCGGATGTCGTCGCTCTTGCCCTGCACCGACGCCACCAGCGAGCGGCCCCAGCGCCCCAGCCCGACGATTGCAGCGCGGATCATTGATTGCCTCGGGGAATGAGGGGAAGGAACGGGACGCCGGGCCGCGCCACCGCTGCGTTGAGGACAGGCTTCGCGGACGAAGGCCGCGAGGCTAACATCAGGAACGCCCGCTCTCAACGCGCTACTCGAACCCAATCATGCATACCCACGCCGCCATCATCGCCGTAGGGCAATCGGCCTATACCCGCCGCCCGCAGCCCGGGCAGTCGACGCACACCTTCATCCGCGACGCCGTGGTCGCCGCGCTGCAGGATGCCGCGATCGACGCGCGCGAGATCGACGGCATGGCGGCGGCCTCGTTCTCGCTCGCCCCCGATGCCGCCGTCGACCTCGCCTGGAAGCTCGGCCTGTCGCTGCGCTGGCTCGTGCAGGACACCAACGGCGGCTCCTCCGCCATGAACATGCTGGGGCACGCGCTGCGCGCGGTCGAAAGCGGCGCCGCGTCGCTGGTTCTCGTGGTGGGCGGCGATGCCACCGGGCTCGGCGGCTACGCCAAGGTGGCGGCGAATTTCAACATCGTGACGCAGTGCACTCTGGCGCCGCTCGGCCACGGCGGGCCGAACGGCGTCTATGCGCTGGTGACCAGCCGGCAGATGAAGAAGTACGGCCTGCAGAAATCCGACTACGGCCAGATCGCGATCGCCCAACGCGCCTGGGCGGCGAACAACCCCTATGCCGTCTACCGCACGCCCATGACCATGGAGGAATACCTCGCGGCGCCGCTCGTGGCCGATCCGCTGTCGCGCTACGACTGCGTGCCGGTCGTGGCGGGGGCGCAGGCCATCGTCGTCGCCCATCCCGACCGTTGTCCGCACGGCCGCGCGCCGGTGCGCGTGCGCGCGCATCGCGCGAGCTTCAACTACGACAACCAGGAGGGCGACGGACTCGCGACCGGCATTGCCACCTTCGCGGACGAGCTGTGGCGTGCGGCGGGCGTGCGGCCCGAGCAGGTCGATGTCGCCTCGATCTACGACGACTACCCCACCATGGTGCTGGCGCAGCTCAACGATCTCGGCATGATCCCCGGCAACGATCTCGCGCGCTTCGCGCGCCGCGACATCGGCGAGAGGCGGTTTCCCGTCAATACCTGGGGCGGGATGCTTTCGGCCGGCCAGCCCGGCGGCCCGGCCGGCGGCCTCAACGGCATTTCCGAGGCGGTGCTGCAACTGCAGCATCGCGCCGGCGAGCGGCAGGTGAAGGACGCCGGCTCGCGGTCGCCACCGGTTACGGCATGACCATGTATCGCTACGGCGGCACCGCCGCCGCGGCCGATCCTGGAGCGGATGGAATGAACCGGGGCGTCGGCATCTGGCGTTGCGTGCGGTGCAGCACCGGATTTTTTCCGCAGCGGCTGCTGTGCGCGCGCTGTCATTGCGAGCGCTTCGAGCCGGATCGGGTCTACGAGGCTGTCGTAGAGGAGGTTTCGATCATCCGACACATGCTCGGGCAGAGCGATTGGCAACCGCGGCGCATTGCCAGTGCGCGCACCTCCGATGGCCAGCTCATCACGGTCGGGCTCACCGACGAATCCGAGCCAGGCACAGTGATCGAGCTGTTCGAAGAGGCCACGGCGCCGTTCGGCTTCGCAAAGAAGTGAGATCCCTGGAGTGCTCGCGGTTCGAACTTTGATAACAGGAGTGGTTGCTCGGGGAGCTACACTAAAGCTGTGCCCGTTGAAATGGAATCAACGAGCCGCAAGCTCGGTGTGCTCCCTCCCCCCTTGTGGGGGAGGGCTGGGGAGGGGGGTCGTAGTTGTGGCGCGAGGCGTGTCCTCCAACACGGACCCCCACCCCCAACCCCTCCCCACAAGGGCTACGGGATTCAGACATCCGAGTCGTATCCAGTAAAATCAACGGGTTAGCCGACAGCATGCAGGAATCTCGGAATAGGCGTCATGTTCACTCCAAGACGTTGAAACGACTCTCGTTTTCGTTGGCGTCAACAGTAAACGCGAATCAGATCCCTGCATCCCGTAGCCCCACAAGGGGGAGGGGAGTCCACCGAACGCGTGGCACCGTTTTGCGTCCACTTGACCGGGACTCGCTTTAGAATTGCTAGAAGAAATCGCCGCAGGGCTGGCGTGTGCCGGCGCCCGCGCGCATATTGGTTTCATGGCTGATGATTCCAAATTTTGCCTCTTGGTGTAGCGCCGTACCAGACCAATCGGAACGTACGGTTACATCATTATCCGGAGCGACGATCCCAATTGGGGCGAGAGCACGGGCGACTATTTCTTCAGCCGAGAAGAGGCGTCAGCCGCGGGCCGGGCGGCGCTCGATCGCATCCTGAAGCGGCAAACCTCGCGGTCCAATAGCGCGGAGCGGTTGCCGAATCCGACTTGAGCCGCGGGGCCTTGTTGCGGACGATCTACCCCGCCTTGTTCCATGCCGCTTCCGCCGCGAGCACGCGCCGTGCCGCATTGGCCATGGCGAGATCGATCATGCGGCCGTCGACGGTGGTCGAGGCGCTGCCGTGCGACACCGCCGTCTCGAACGCCTCCAGCACGCGGGCGTAATAGTCGAGCTCGGCCGCGCTGGGGCGATAGAGCCGGTTGCAAGGCTCGATCTGCGCGGGGTGGATGAGCTTGCGGCCGCGGTAGCCGAGCCGGCGCGAGAGCGCGGTGTCGCGCTCGAAGCCTTCGGCGTCGCGCACGTCGGCGAACACGCCGTCGAGCGGGGTATCGAAGCGCGCCGCCCGCGCCGCCAGCAACGTATGCGAACGCGCGTGCAGCATTTCCGGGCCCTCGATCGACCAGGCGCAGCCGAGGTCGGTGTTGAGGTCGCCGTCCTGCGCGCCGCCGAAGGTCAGCGACACGACGCGCGCCGCCACGGTCGCCATACCGTAGGCGTTGAGCACGCCGCGCGCGCTCTCGATCGAAATGACGAGCTTGAGCGTGCCAGCGCGCGACGCCGCGCCCGTCCTCGAGCGCGCCGATCATGGCGTCCCAGCGCTCGACCTCGTCGGGAGTTTCGACCTTAGGCAGGAAGAATCCAGCGAGTCCGGCGACGCCGACGGTGGCTTCGAGGTCGGCGGCAGCGAGCCCGCTGTCGAGCCCGTTTACGCGCACCCACACGCGGTCGCTTGCAATCTTCGGCGCGTATTCGCGCACGCCGGCGCGCGCGTTCGCCTTCTCGGCCGGCGGCACGGAATCTTCGAGATCGAAGATGAAGGCGTCCGACGGCAGCGCGATCGCCTTCTCCAGGAATTTTTCGCGATTGGCCGGAACGTAGAGAAAGCTGCGTGCAAGCGGCATGGTGTCGATCCTCGCTGGTCGTCATTGCCGCGGCTGGGACCCGGCAACCACCAATTCTTCGAAAGGAGATCCGGATGCGCGGGTCAAGCCCGCGCATGACGGATACGGGCTTTCGCTGCGCCGCCGCCAGGCGCGTCACGCCCGCCGCAGCGAGCTGGCGGATCGCCGCCGGTGCATGGCCGAGCTCGATCAGCACCTCCTCGGAGTGCTCGCCCAGCATCGGCGCGTGCCGCTCGATCGTCGGGCCGTCGTGATCGAAGAGGACCGGATTGCGGGTGGCGCGCATCCTGCCGAGCCGCGGATGCGCGACCTCCTGCACCACGCCGCGGGCGACGATCTGGGGGTCGTCGAACACCTCCTTGAAGTTGTTCACCCGCGCGCAAGGCACGCCGGCATCGCGCAGCGCTTGTTCGAGCTCGGCGCTATCACGCGCGCGGACGGCGGGCTCGACCAACGGCAGCAACGCGTCCTCGTTGGCCTTGCGTGTGGCGTAGGAGGAGAAGCGCGGTTCACTCGCATGCGCCTCGAGGCCGAGGACCTGCATGAGCCGGCCGAACAGCGCATCGTTCGGCGTTCCGATCGCCAGGTAGCGATGGTCCCTCGTTTCGAACAGCTGATAGGGCGCGTTGAGGCGATGCCGATGACCGAGCGGCTGCGGCACTTCGCCGGTCTCGAGATATTCCGCCGCCTCCCAGGCCGCCGCCGCGATCGACGCCTCGACCAGCGAGACATCGGCGATGCGTCCTTCGCCGTGGCGTGCGGCGCCCACGAGCCCGGCGAGGGTCGCGTAGGTCGCAAACAGCGCGCCGAACACATCGGCGGTCTGCACGCCTGGTCGCATCGGCATCCTGCCCGGCTCGCCGGTCACCGAGAGCACGCCCGAGAATGCCTCGATGATCAGGTTGACGCCGGCGCGACGGCGGTCGGGGCCGCTCTGGCCGAAGCCCGACACCGAGGTATAGACGATGCGCGGCTGTTCGGCCTTCACCTCGGCGGCGCCGAGTCCGAGCTTGTCAAGCGCGCCGGGCCGGTAAGCCTCCAGGAATACGTCCGATGTCGCCGCGAGCTTGCGCATGATCTCGATCGCCTCGGGCTGCTTGAGATCGAGCACCAGGCTGCGCTTATTGCGGTTGAGCGCGACAAAGCTCACGCTCTCACCGTTGCGGATCGGCGGCGTTGCCCGGCTCATGTCGCCCTGGGGCGGCTCGACCTTGATCACGTCGGCGCCCATGTCGGCGAGCAGCGTGCCGGCGAGCGGGCCGGCAATGAAATTCGCAAGCTCGATGACCCGGATTCCCGCCAGCGGTTTCGGCATGCGTCTTCCCTATGCTCAGTCCCACCACATATTCGGCGTCATGCCCGCGAAAGCGGGCATCCAGTATCCACTGACACGCTAGTTGAGGCGTAACCGTGCCTCACATCTCCCGCCGGTGAGTACTGGATCGTCCGCCTTTGCGGGCGATGACACCGAGCATATTGGCACCAGGGCGAGCATCATTTGATCTTCAGCCCCGCCTTGTCGATGATCTCCTTGTACATCGGGACCTCGCGCGCGATGCGCGCGCGGAACACTTCGGGTCCTTCGGCCACGACGGGTAACCCGGCTTTGACGAACTTCTCCCGCACGTCGGGGCGCGCGAGGATGGCGGCGAGCTCCTTCGCGAGGCGGTCGACGACTGGTTGCGGCGTTCCGGCCGGCACGTAGATGCCCTGGAAGGTGTCGGATTCGGCATTCTTGATGCCGAGCTCGTCGAGCGATGGGACATTGGGGAGGTCGGGCCAGCGCTGCTTCGACGTCACCGCGATCGGGCGCAGCTTGCCCCCCTCAATCAACCCCATCAGCGATCCGATATTGGCGGTGTACATGTCGACCTGGCCGGCGACGGCGGCCTGGGTTGCGGGGCCGGCGCCGGCAAATGGAATGTGCACCATCTTGGTTCCGGTCCGCAGTTGCAGCAGCTCGCCGGCGAGATAGGGCGTGGTGCCGGCGCCGGGGCTCGCCCAATTCAATTTTCCCGGGCTCGCCTTCGCCTTGGCGATCAGCTCGGGCATGGTCTTGATCTCCGACTGGGCCGGCACCACGAAGGCATTGGGCGACGCGCCGATCACCATGATCGGGATGAAGTCCTTGAACGGATCGTAGGTGACGTTGGCATAAAGGCTGGGGTTGACGACGAAGGCACTCGAGCACACCAGGATGGTGTACCCATCGGGAGCCGCCCGCGCGACCGCGGCCGTCCCGATACTGCCGCCGGCGCCGCCGCGGTTCTCCACGATCACGGGCTTGCCCAAGGCCTCGCCGAGCTGGGTGTTGATCAGCCGCGCCGCGATATCGGTGCCGCCGCCGGCGGGAAAGCAGGCGACCATGGTGATCTGCCGCTCCGGATATTCCGCGCGTGCACTCTCGGGTATCGCGGCCGCCGCGGTCAGCATCATCGCCAGCAGCGCGCGCCGCAGAATGTGCGAGGTGGTTCGCGCGGCGCGCGACGGGGTATTCGGCATTGGGCTTTCCTCCGAGGCATGCTTAATGTCGAATGATTATGGCAGCCATTTCGACTGCCGTCATGCCGCCGCGCAAGGGCCTGCCCGCGCGCGCCAATCATCGAACCGCCCAAGGACCCATGACCGACAGTTTCGACTTCATCATCATCGGCGGCGGCGCTGCCGGATGCGTGCTGGCCAATCGGCTCTCCGCGCACTCCGGCACCAAGGTGCTGCTGCTCGAAGCGGGGCCCGATACGCCGCCGGGCAAGGAGCCCGCCGACGTGCTCGATACTTACGCCACCTCCTACTATAACGACGCCTATTTCTGGCCCGGGCTCAAGGTGCACTGGCGCCGGAAGCAGAATTCGCCGCTGGTCGGCTTTTCCCAGGGGCGCGTCATGGGCGGCGGCTCCTCGGTGATGGGCATGGTGGCCTACCGCGGCACGCCCGACGATTACGCCGAGTGGGAGGCGCACGGTGCGGCTGGATGGGGTTGGAGCGACGTGCTCCCCTTTTACCGCAAGCTCGAGCATGAGCTCGATTTCGACGGCGAGCTGCACGGCAAGGACGGTCCGGTACCGATCCGCCGCACCAAGCCGGAGGATTGGGCGCCGCTGTCGAAGGCGGTCGCGGCCTTCGCACAGGAGCGCCAGATCCCGTTCATTGCCGACATGAACGCCGATTTCCGCGATGGCTACGGCGCGGTGCCGATGAGCAACTGGCCGGACAAGCGCGCCTCGGCTGCGATCTGCTACCTCGATGCATCGGTGCGCGCGCGGCGCAACCTGACCATCATCAGCGCCGCCACCGCCGCCGGCCTCCTGTTCGAGGGTCGCCGCGTCACCGGCGTCACCGCGCGCGTGGGCGGCGAACTCAAGCAATTCAACGCGCGCGAGACCATCCTGTCAGTGGGCGGCGTGCATTCGCCCGCCTTCCTGATGCGTTCCGGCATCGGTCCCGCCGGCCATTTGCGCGAGCATGGCATCGCGGTGCGGGCGGACCTGCCCGGGGTCGGCGAGAATCTCTCCAACCATGCCATCGTCTTCGTCGGCCTCCTGCAGCGCCGCCACGCGCGGCAGCCGGAATGGCTGCGGCCGCATCCCATGACCGCGTTCCGCTATTCCTCGGGTTTGCCGGGCGCGCCGCCGACCGACATGTACATCAACGTGCAGTGCAAGACCTCCTGGAGCCCGCTCGGCTTCCAGGTCGCCAATCTCGCGCCGAGCCTGCTCAAGCCGATGGCGCGCGGCCGCGTATCGCTGGCGGCCGCCGACGCCGCCATGCCGCCCTGTGTGGAGTTCAACTTCACCGGCCACGAGCTCGACCTTGCGCGTTTCAAGCAGGGCTTCCGCCGCGCTGTCGAAATCCTGACGCACGAACAGGTGCGCGCCATGACCGGCGTCACCTTCCCGGTGAAGTTCACCGACCGCCTGCGCCGGCTCAACCGCATCACGCCCGCCAACAAGGTGCAGAGCGCGGTCATCGCCGCGCTGGTTGATCTCGTGCCCCCGCTCGCCGGCCCGATCTTCTCCACGCTCGCCGACCGGCGCGTCGATCTCGCAACGCTCGCCGCGGACGACGAGGCGCTCGCCGAGCACATCCGCAATAACGTCGCCGGCACCTTCCATCCCGTCGGCACCTGCCGCATGGGCGCCGCCAGTGACCGCGATGCGGTGGTCGATGTTGCAGGCCGCGTTCGCGGCGTGTCCGGCCTTCGCGTCGTCGACGCCTCGATCATGCCCACCGTGCCGCGCGGCAATACCAACATTCCGACCATCATGGTGGCGGAGAAAATCTCCGCGACGATGGCGGAGGAGACGCGGGCGGCAGCGTGACGTGATGATTCTCTCCGTTGTCGTCCCCGCGAAAGCGGGGACCAATATTCCAGAGGCCGGCGCATTTGGCACGATGGGTCCCCGCCTGCGCGGGGACGACACCTGAAATTGCGGTGAGGGTGGCGAGACCTTATGTAGACCGATCGATGACCCGCAGCCCCGCCATCGACATCCACGCCCACATGCTGCCGGAGGAAACCATCCGGCGGCTCGGCCGGGAGGCGCCGCGGCTGGCGCCAAAGCTCGTCGCGCGAGCCGACGGCTCCACAGTCATGGAGATCGCGGGCAAGGTGGTGCAGCAGCCGATGCCGCGGGAATGCTGGGACCTCGACCTGCGGCTTGCCGATATGGATCGGCACCGCATCGACAGGCAGGCGGTCTGTGCCACGGTCCACACCTTTTTCTACGACGCCGAGCCGGCGCTCGGCTTGGCCTGCGCTATGTTGCAGAACGACGAGATCGCCGCGGCGGCGGCGCGCCATCCACACCGCTTCGTGGCCCTTGCGACCTTGCCACTACAGGATCCACAGCGGGCGGCGGACGAGCTCGCACGCGCCATGCGCACGCTCGGCCTGCGCGGCGCCCAGATCGGTTCCAACGTCAACGGCAGGAATCTCGACGATCCCGCGCTCGAGCCGGTGTGGACGGTGGCGAATGAGCGCAAGGCCTTCGTGCTCGTCCATCCGCACGGCGAGATTCTCCCGGGCGACCGGCTCAAGTCGTACTACATGCGCAACTTCGTCGGCCTGCCGTTCGAGACCACGATGGCCGGTGCCGCGTTGGTCTTCGGCGGCGTGATCGAGCGCTACCCCGATGTCAATTTCTGCCTCTGCCACGGCGGCGGCTTCCTGCCCTACCAGGCCGGCCGCTTCCTGCATGCCTTCGACGTGCGCGCCGAGCCGAAGGCACGGCTGCGTGGATCGCCGCAGGATTCGCTCGCCCGCCTGCACTACGATTCGATCGTGCATTCCTCGCGCGCGCTCGAATTCCTCATTGCGACGGCCGGCGCCGAGCGGGTCCTGCTCGGTAGCGATTACCCCTTCGACATGGGCGAGCTCGATTGCGTCACGCGCGTCGAGTTGCTTTCTGTTCCGCGGCTCGCGCGCGACGCCGTGCTCGGGCGGCGCGCCCAGGAACTTCTGAGCAATGCCGGACCTTGAATTCCTCGGGGCAACGCGGCTACGGCGCACGCTCGCGGCGGTCGTTGCCGCGCATCCGTTCTATCGCGCTCGGTTTCGCGAGCTCCGCCTGCAGGCGACCGACATTCATTCGCTCGACGATCTTCAAGCCCTGCCGCTCACCCGCAAGGACGACTACATCGCCGATCCCGAGGCGTTCCGCCTGCGCCCTGACGATCTCCCTTCCGATTTTTCCGCGGAGGAGCGTGTCCTCTGGGATGTGGCCTATACCACCGGGACAACCAGCGGGCGGCCGTCGCCCTTCTACAACACCGCGCACGACGCCTATGCCATCTGGGACCAGGCGCGCCGTTGCAACGAGGCGGAAGGACTGGCCGCCGGCGATCGCGTGGCGAATCTCTATCCACTGGCGGGTTTCCCCACCGGCGCGTTCCTCAGCGTCATCCGCTCCGCCATGATCGCGGGGCTGCCGGTGGTGCACGGCTTGACCGGTGCGGCCAATTCCGAGTTCAAGGTGCGCAATTCGCTCAGCGAGGCGCTGGCGATCCTCGAGCCCTTTCGCCCTACCGTGCTGTGGGGCGTGCCGAGCTTCATCCGCCGCTTTCTCGACGAGGCCTGCCGGCGCGGCGCCGACTTCTCCGACGTGCGGCTCGTGTTGACCTCGGGCGAGCCGGTGCCGGCGACGCTGCGGGCGGCCCTGCGGGATGGGCTCGCTCGCCTGGGCGCGGCTGCGGTCGCGATCCGCGCCCGCTATGCCTTCACCGAGATGCAGGGCGGCCTGGTGCAATGCGCCGAGGACGCCGCCGTGCAGAACGTCGTTCCTGATCTCTATCATCTCGAGGTGGTCGAGCCCGCGACCGGTCGTCCGCTGCCGGACGGCGAGAGCGGCGCGCTCGCCATTACGCATTTGCACCGGCGCGGCACCGTGCTGTTGCGCTATCTCGTCGGCGATATCGTCACGCTGTCGCGCGCGCCGTGCCCGCTCTGCGGCCGCGCCGGCGAGCGCGTGGTGGTGACGCCCCGCCGCACCGGCAACCTGGTCAAATGCCGCGGCATGCTGGTCAACACCGACGTCATCCTCGACACGCTGTCAAACCTGACGGAGATCGCCGAATTCCAGGTCGTGTTCGCCGGCGCCAGCGGAACCGACGCGATGGAGCGGCTGGTGATCCGCATCGAGTGCGATGCCGATCCCGCCTTGGGCGAGGAGGTGGTGCGGCGCGTGCGCGCCGCCGTGTCGCTGCGTCCCGAGGTCGAGTTCGTGGCGCGCGGGTCGCTCTACGACCACGAGCGCTCGATCAAGGCCAGGCGTATCGTCGATCTGCGCCCGCGCACCGATTGACGCTAGTGGTCCGATTCCGAAGCTCGTTCAGCGCTCGCGGCACGTTCAGATACGAACTTCGGAATCTAAGGGCCACTAGCAATGTTATGATCCTAGGCGCCCCTTTTTGAACCCGAAGTTCGCGATCGCATTTGCCGCACGGTGTGCATGAACTTCGGGTTCGGGGCACCAGGCGGCTTTGCCGCCGTGCCGCAAGTTGCTAGGGTGGCGAAAGACTAGAGGAGCGAGGCGCATGGAGTTCGGAATTCTCTTCACATCGCACTCGAATATCGACGTCGAGCCCTATCCGCACCGCGACGTGCATGCGCGGGTGACGCGCGAGATCGTGCGCGCGGACGAACTGGGCTTCGATTACGCCTGGGTGGCGGAGCACCATTTCAGCAATCAATACGGCATCATGCCCGATGTCTTCGTCTATGCCGGCTACCTCGCCGCCCTTACCAGGCGGATCAAGATCGGCACCGCCGTGGTGACGTTGCCGCTCGCCAATCCGCTGCGCGTCGCGGAGAACGCTGCCTTCGTCGATATCCTGAGCCAGGGGCGCTTCGCACTCGGGCTCGGCTCCGGGTACCGCAAGTACGAATTCGACGGCTTCGGTATCGATTTTGAGGCCCGCCGCGACATCCAGGAAGAAGCGCTGCCGCTCCTGATGGATATCTTTCTCGACAAGCGCGCCGATCACCGTGGCAAGTATTTCAATCTCAAGGTGGACGGCGAGTACGAGCTGTTTCCCCACTCGCTGCAGCAGCCCTATCCGCCGATCTTCCTCGCCGGGGCCACCGAGCGCTCGATCGCGGTGGCCGGGCGCATGGGCTTCGGGCTGATGCTCTCGACCTGGACGCCGTTCCCGGAATTGGCGCGGCAGACCGCCGGCTATCGCCGGCATCTCGAGGAGACGCCGCCGCGCCTGCGCTCCAATCCCGGGCGCGGCCACATCGACATCGCGCGCTGGACCTATGTCGCGGAAACCGACGCCAAGGCCAAGGCCGAGAGCGAGGCAGGCATCATGCGCCACCTCCAACATTTCTCCAGCGGCCACACTTCGGGCTATCTCGGCACCGTATCCGAAGGCGGCGCCACGAGCCGGCGCGACTACGACATGCTGGCGCGCGACATCATCCTGCACGGCTCGCCTGCAACCGTCGTGGAGAAGATCGAGCGCTTGCGCGACATGACCGGCGCCAGCTCGGTCATGCTGCACTACCCGCCTTGGTATGGCGTCGAGAAGGCGCTCGCCTCGCTCGAGCTGTTCGCGACCGAGGTGGCGCCCAAGCTTCGGACCAAGGAGCCCGCGCGCCGGCGGGCGTGAAGCTGAAGGCCGGGCAGAGCTGCGGCAGCGGAATCCTCTGCGGGGGCAAGGCCGGTCGCGCCTAGTGCATGAGCTTGAAAAGCGGGTGACGGCTTTCGGAAAAGATCATGCTCTAACAATAGGCTAGTGTCCCGATTCCGAAGTTCGCATCGTTAAGCGGCACCCTCGTTTGCGAACTTCGGAATCGAGGGACACTAGCAACTTATTGATCTAGTGTGGCTTTGGGTCAGAAGTCCGCATTTCGGGCTCGCCGCGAGAATGATGCGGACTTCTGAACGGCCACACTAGCGGCGTCCGCCGGATCGACGCAAAGTAACCGTGAGCGCGAGATTCGACCGCGATCACGGTGCGCGGTCGCATCGCACAGGTCGCCGGCTCAATTGACGCTGCGCTCCTCGGCCGGCGGCAGGAACGAGGCGTCGAAGACGTCGTCGGGCCTGGGTTTGGCTTTGAACGTATAAACCAGTCCGATCTGGTCGATCGATGCTTCGAGTCGCGTCGTCTCGACCGCGCCGAGGCCATTTGCCCTCACCTCCGGCGTGACGATATTGTCCCGGATGGCCATGCGCAGGCGCTCGAGCTCGACCTCGCGTTTCGCCGCGTCGTCGCGTTTGGCAATCGAATCCACGGCCTCGGCGGGATGCCTGATCGCTTCCTTGAGGCCTTTTAGGAAGACGTGCAGGAACCTCCTGACCGCCTCGGGCTTCTCGGCGGCGAATTTTGGATTGACGATAACGGCGCTGCCATAGAGCTTCAGGCCGTAATTGGCCATCGGCATCAGCACGATGTCGTCCACCGGTACGCCCCGGT
Organism: uncultured Alphaproteobacteria bacterium; assembly: GCA_963847045.1. Lineage (GTDB taxonomy): Bacteria > Pseudomonadota > Alphaproteobacteria > Rhizobiales > Xanthobacteraceae > Bradyrhizobium. The sequence goes on from CAWJYQ010000030.1 coordinate 164,796, forward strand.
CCTTGAGGTCGACATAGAGCCTGAATGAGTAACCGAGCGCCGCGTCGATCTGGCCGGCAGCGAGCATCGGCGCACGCACGGGAATGCCTATGTTCTCGATCGTCACCTTTGACACATCGATGCCGTTGAGCTTGGCGAATAACGGCCACTGCGCGAAAGTGGCGCCCGCCGAAGGCGCGCCGAGCTTCTTGCCCTCGAGCTGCTTGGGCTCGGTGATGCCGCGGCTCTTGCGCGTCACGATGGCGTAAGGCGGTTTGTTGTACACCATGAACACCACCTTGACCGGTGGCGAGGGGTGCTGGTCACGGTAGCGGATGAGCGCGTTGATGTCGGCGAAGGCCATGTCGTACCCGCCGGTAGCGACCCGGGTGATCGGCTCGAGCAGCGTAGTCGCCTCGTCCAGGGTCACGTCCAGCCCGTGGCTTTTGAAATAACCCCGGTCCTGCGGGAGCAGGATCAGCGCCTCCGGTCCCTGGAGGCGCCCATCGAGCGAGAATTTGATGGGGGTCTGCGCGGCGGCGGGCCAAGCCGAGACGAGCGCGAATGCGGCAGCGACCAGATAGGCGAGGGGGCCTATCCGCCTGAGATTGAGGAGGCCCATGGGCTGCCGTACTCCCTCTACAAATCTCCGGCTCCCGGCTCGCCCGGCCGCGATCGTGGCTGAGGCGGGCAGAAAAGAACATGATGGTGCAAAGCGCAAGGCAAGATCTCGGTTCGGACCCACCCGTCACAAAATTTCGAACACCGGGCGCGGCCACTTTGTCCATGCATGCGGTTATTCTGCGGTTCAATGGCATGAAGCGCTGTTAACATTTGTGAACGCTACGGGCCGCTCGTCATGGCTGCAGATAGGAAGAGTTCCGGCGCTACGGATGCCAGTGCTGGATTGGCCTTCAGCGCCCCCTACGCCCCATCCGACGAGGCCCTGGCGGTCGCCCTCATGGCCCATGCGAGCCGCGGGGCGGCGCAGGAGCGGCGCATCGACGCCTATGCCAGGCGTCTCATCGAGGGCATCCGGGCCCGGGCCGGCGGCCTCGGCGGGATCGAGGATTTTCTGCACGCCTATTCGCTGTCCACCAGGGAAGGGCTCGCGCTCATGGTGCTGGCGGAGGCGCTGCTGCGAGTGCCCGACGCAGCGACCGCCGACCGGCTGATCGAGGACAAGCTCGCGACCGGCGACTGGTCGTCCCACCACGTGCGATCGAACGCCCTCTTGGTCTCGGCCTCGGCCTGGACGCTGGGACTGACCGCCCGCATCATCCACCCCGGCGAGACCCCTGACTCGATCCTGGAGAGCCTGGTCAAACGTCTGGGCCTTCCCGCCGTGCGCGCGGCCACGCGCCAGGCGATGCGGCTCCTGGCCTCGCATTTCGTCCTCGGCCAGACCATCGAGGAAGCGCTCGCCCGCGCCCGCGTGCATCGCGCCCTGCGCTATTCCTTCGACATGCTCGGGGAGGGCGCACGCACAGCGGCCGATGCCGAGCGCTATTTCGCCTCCTACGCGCACGCAATCGATGCCATTGGCGCGAGCGCCGGCAATGTCTCACCGCCCGACCGCCCCAGCATTTCGGTCAAGCTGTCTGCCTTGAATCCACGCTTCGAACCGCTCTCGCGTGATCTGGTTCTGGCCGAACTGGTGCCGCGGGTGCTCGAGCTGGCGCGCCGGGCGCGCGCCCGCGATATCAACTTCACCGTCGACGCCGAGGAAGCCGACCGGCTCGAGCTCACGCTCGAGGTGATTGCTGCCGTCCTCGGCGACTCCTCGTTGCGCGGCTGGGACGGCTTCGGGGTCGCGGTGCAGGCCTATCAGAAGCGCGCGCCTGCGGTGATCGACTGGCTCGGCGAAACCGCGCGCGCGCTCGGGCGCCGGTTGATGGTGCGGCTGGTCAAGGGCGCCTATTGGGACACCGAGGTCAAGCGCGCCCAGGAGCGCGGGCTCTCCGACTATCCGGTGTTCACCCGCAAACCCATGACCGATCTTTGCTACGCCGCATGCGCGCGCAAGCTGCTCGCGGAGCGCGAATGGCTCTACCCGCAGTTCGCCACCCACAACGCGCTCACGGTGGCGAGCGTGATCGAGGACGCCGGCGGCGTCGAAGGCTACGAGTTCCAGCGCCTGCACGGCATGGGCGAGGTGCTCTACGACCTGTTGCTCGCGGACCACCCCGGGGCGGCCTGCCGGGTCTACGCGCCGGTCGGGGGCCACCGTGATCTTCTCGCCTACCTGGTGCGGCGCCTGTTGGAGAACGGCGCCAACACCTCGTTCGTCTCGGTCGCCGCCGATCCTTCAGTGCCGGTCGCGTTGCTGCTCGAACGTCCGCAGAACCGCATCGGCGAGCCGCGCGACGCGCGCAATCCGAAGATCCCGTTGCCGCGCGACCTCTACCGCCCGGGGCGGCGCAATTCCGCAGGCATCGAATTCGGCGACCGGGCGAGCCTCACCGCCCTGCTCGCGGATATCCGCAATAGCGCGATGCCGGGAGAGGCCGCTCCGCTCATCGATGGCCGGATGCGTGGCGGCATCGAGCGGCAGGTCCGCTCGCCGATCGATGCCAAAGTGATCGGCCGCGTCGAAGAGGCCAGTGACGCGCTCGCGTCAGCGGCGATGGCGGCGGCGCAATCGGGCTTTGCCCGATGGGCGGCGACGCCGATCGCCATCCGTGCCGCCGCGCTCGACCGCGCGAGCGACCTCCTCGAAGCGCGGCGCGGCCGGCTGATCGCGCTGTTGCAGGCCGAGGGCGGCAAGACGCTCGAGGATAGCCTAGGTGAGGTGCGTGAGGCGGTGGATTTCTGCCGCTATTACGCGCTCGAGGCGCACCGCGCGCTCGTGGCCGAACGCTTGCCCGGCCCCACCGGTGAGAGCAACGAGCTGCGCTACCGCGGCCGCGGCGTCTTCGTCTGCATCAGTCCATGGAATTTTCCGCTCTCGATCTTTCTCGGCCAGATCGCGGCCGCCCTCGTTGCCGGCAATAGCGTCGTGGCAAAACCCGCCGAGCAGACGCCGCTCGTCGCCGCCGAGACGGTGCGCGTACTGCATGAGGCGGGGATCCCGCCGGGCGCGCTGCACCTTCTCCCGGGCGACGGCCGTGTCGGCGCCGCGCTCGTCGCCGATGCTCGCGTTGCCGGCGTCGCGTTTACCGGCTCGACCGAAGTGGCTCGCGGGATCAATCGCGCGCTCGCGGCGAAAGATGCGGCGATCGTGCCGTTGATCGCCGAGACCGGCGGCATCAATCCGATGATCGTCGACGCCACCGCATTGCCGGAGCAAGTCACCGACGACGTCATCACCTCGGCCTTCCGTTCCGCCGGCCAGCGTTGCTCGGCGCTGCGGTTGTTGTGCCTGCAGGAGGACGTCGCCGACCCCGTGCTCGAGATGATCGCGGGCGCTGCGCGTGAGCTACGGCTCGGCGACCCGCGTGAGCCGGCGACCCATGTCGGGCCGGTGATCGACGCCGAGGCGAAGGACAGGCTCGACCACTGGATCGCCGTCAATGAGAAACACGGGCGTGTGCGCTTCCGCTGGGACCGGTTCAATCCCTTGCCGGCGGACGGAACCTACGTGCCGCCGACCATTATCGCGCTCGAGCGCGCGAGTGACCTCCGGGAGGAAGTGTTCGGGCCGATCCTGCACGTCGTGCCTTGGCGTGCCGACGAGCTCGGCCGCCTGCTCGACGAGATTGCGGCGAGCGGTTACGCCCTCACGCTCGGCGTTCATTCCCGTATCGACGCTACCGTCGAGCGCGTCGCCGGCCGCCTTGCCAGCGGCAATGTCTACGTGAACCGCAGCATGATCGGAGCTGTGGTCGGCACCCAGCCGTTCGGGGGCACGGAGCTCTCAGGCACCGGGCCGAAGGCGGGCGGCCCGAACTACCTGCGGCGGTTCGCGACCGAGCGGGTAGTGACCGTCAACACCGCTGCCGCCGGTGGAAATGCCTCGCTGCTCGCTTCCGAGGATTAGCCGGCCCGCAACCGTAAGACATTGCTTCAGGCGGCGCTCGAGCGTCCGCTGCCCGACATTACGAAAATATTAGTTGCCGGCGGCATTCTTACGCCCCGACCTGCGCCTAGATAGGGAGAGGCGGGCGTTTCGCGGCCCGCTAGCATGGCCTCGGGACCAGGAGAGGCGGTGCAAACATAGTGCGTTGCGTACGAGTTGAGTCCAGTGAGCGAGCGTAGGCCGGCGTCGCCATCGGGCGGCGTCGGCCTTATTCGCTTCAGGTCGCCCCGGCCATGGTCCGTCCATAATCATTGACATCATTTCGGGAGTTGGCGGTATTCTGATCGGCATGAGTGATTTGCTCGATCGCCTCTACGCGGCTGTGCTTGCCGCTCGAACAGCCGATCCAGCCACGTCGCGGACGGCACGGTTGCTGCGTTCCGGCCGCAGCAAGATGGCGAAGAAGCTGGCCGAGGAAGCGGTCGAAGTGGTGATCGATGCCATGCACGGCGATTCCGGGTCGGTCGTGCGCGAGAGCGCCGATCTGCTTTACAATCTCGTCGTGCTCTGGGTCGCCTCCGGCGTCCATCCCAGGGAGGTGTGGCTGGAGATGGCGCGGCGCGAGCGGCTGCTCGGCATCGCCGAGAAGCTTCCGAAGGAGGGTCCCGACGCGCCGTTGCGGCGCAAGGTCGTGGCTCTTGACCGCAGCCGCGCTCGCAAGCGGCGCTGACGGCGGGCGCCGAGCGCACAGTCGGGCCCTCCTGAGAGCCGCTTTTACCGCATTTCGGACATGTTTAACTGCGCAAGTCGAGCCGATCCGGCTAGCGTGGCCGACGGGGACGACGAATGGGGTTGAGTGCCGCGGATCCGCCCAAGGCGGAATATGTTCTGCGCAAGCCTAGCTTGCTCCGCCGCCTTTACGACTGGTGCATCGCCGCCGCTGACAAGCCGCACGCGACGTGGCTGATGGGCGCCGTCTCGTTCGTGGAGAGCTCGGTCTTTCCGGTTCCCCCCGACGCCATGCTGGTTCCCATGGCGCTTGCCCGGCCGGACAAGGCTTGGTTCTACGCCACCGTGTGCACATTGACCTCGGTGGCCGGCGGCGTGCTCGGCTATCTGATCGGGGCTTGGCTTTACGATTCGGTCGGCCTGTGGCTCATCGGGCTTTACGGTTACGGCGACAAAGTCGAGGCATTCCGCGCGGCCTACGCGCAGTGGGGCGGCTGGATCATCCTCATCAAGGGACTCACTCCGATTCCCTACAAGATCGTGACCATCGCATCAGGATTCGCCGGTTACAATCTGCTGTTGTTCGTGCTGCTGTCGATCGTCGCACGCGGCATGCGGTTCTATCTCGTGGCGTTCGTGCTCAACCGCTACGGCGTGCAGGCGCGCGCCATCCTCGAGGAGCGATTGGGCTTCTGGGTGACGGTTGCCGCGGCGGTGCTGGTCGCCGGCATCATCGCCGCGCTTTATGCGTTTTGATTGTTCCAGATCTCTTCTGCTGGTTCCATTGGTGCTCGCTGTTCCCCAATTTTGCCACGGCCCATGCGCAGCCTGCGCGTGGCTGTGATCTCGACGGAACCGTAATGAGCAGCCGGCCGGGAACAACGGGTGGGTTCAGCGCGGCGAGGATGGCGCTGGCTGGCGGGTGCGCGCTTTTGCTGTGTTGGCCGGTACTGGCCCAGGAGGCCCAGTCGCCGGGTCCTCGTCCAAGTCAGGATCAAAACCGGGCTCCAAACGAGAGCGCAACCGCTCCAGGCTTCTTTCCCGTCCCGTCCCTGCTGCCGAATCTCGGACTGCAGCCGCACGCGCCGCCGAATCCTGCTCCCCAGCCCGGCATGGTCGAGACGTTCGGCCGTTGGCTGGAAGAGGGAACAACCAAGTTCAAGTCGGACATGGAGGACGCGCAGGCAACTTTCGATAAATTGGGCAATCAGACCCTCGATGCCGCCAAAGATGCGACCGGTGCCGTGATCGGATTGCCAGGTGCCCGCGTCCTGACCGCACACGAGCGCTGCCTGCCGGCGCGGAACGGCAGCCCGGATTGTCAGGCGGCGGCCGATGCGCTCTGCCGCGGCAAGGGATTCCAGGGCGGCAAGAGCGTCGACACGCAGTCGGAGCTCAAATGCCCGGCCAAGGTCTTGCTCGAGCGCCGCACCCCGAGCGAAACGAACTGCCCGACGGAGACTTTCGTCACCCGCGCGATGTGCCAATAAATCTCCACGCCCTCCTGCTCGAGCGTGCGGCTGCCGATCGGCCCGTCACCGTCGGCGTGATCGGAGCCGGCAAGTTCGGCACCATGTTTCTCGCCCAGGCGCGCCTGACGTGCGGGATGCATGTGGTCGCCGTCGCCGACCTTGATGTCGCGCGCGCCTTGCGCCAGCTTCGCACTGCCGGATGGAGCGACGAGGCGATTTCGGCGCCGTCGCCCGGCGAGGCGCTGAAGACCGGAGCCACGCATGTCACGCCGGATGCGTCGGCACTGATCGCGTTCCCCGATATCGAGGTGATCGTCGAGGCGACCGGCGTGCCTGGCGCCGGTATCCAGCATGCGCTCGCCGCCGTCGCCCACGGCAAGCACATCGTCATGGTCAATGTCGAGGCCGACGCGCTCGCAGGTCCGTTGCTTGCGCGCAAGGCGAAGAGCGCGGGCGTCGTCTACAGCCTCGCTTGGGGCGACCAGCCGGCGCTGATCTGCGAGCACGTCGACTGGGCGCGCGCTTGCGGCTTCACCGTGGTCGCTGCCGGCAAGGGCACGCGCTACGAGCCGCACTATCACCGCTCCACCCCCGACACGGTGTGGGACATCCTCGACAAATATCTGTCGATCGAGGACCGCAATTCGATCAACCCCAAGATGTTCAACAGCTTCGTCGACGGTACCAAGTCCGGCATCGAGATGACCGCGGTCTGCAACGCCACCGGGCTTCTGCCTCAGCGCGAGGGCCTGAGCTTTCCACCGGCGACGCGCTTCGAGCTCGCCGAGGTGTGCAAGCCGAAGTCCGCCGGCGGGACGCTCGCGATGGCCGGCGTCACCGAGGTGGTCTCGTCGGTCTATCGCGACGGCCGCGACGTGCCGCATCATCTCGCGCTCGGCACCTACGTGGTGTTCGAGGGCGAGAGCGACTATACGCGGCAATGCTTCAAGGAATACGCGATGCTGCCGGACAAGAGCGGGCGCTATGCCGCGCTCTACCGGCCGATCCACATGATCGGGCTCGAGCTCGGGGTGTCGATCGCCAGCGCCGCCCTGCGCAGGGAGCCGACCGGAGCGCCCAACGGCTTCCGCTCCGACGTCGTCGCCACCGCCAAGCGCGCGCTCGCGAGCGGCGAAGTGCTCGACGGCGAGGGCGGTTTCTGCGTCTGGGGCAAGCAGATTCCGGCCGAGCGCTCGCTCGCCGAGGGCCTCCTGCCGCTCGGCCTCGCGCACGAGGTCCGGCTCAAGCGAGCCGTGGCGGAGGGCGAATGCCTCAGATGGAGCGACGTCACCTGCGACGAGAATGATCTCGCCGTGAAGGTGCGCCGCGAAATGGAAGCGGCATTCGGCTGGCCGAATATGCGGGCGGCTCAGCGCTGACCCGCACTACGATTCCGGAATCCCGGTGATGCGAATCCCGGCGCCGCCTGGAACCTTGTAGCGGCGATTGATCGCGATGAGCACCGAAGTCAGCGCCTCGGCGGCGGCGGAATTGGCGATGGGGCCGGCATAGAGCCCACGCAAACCCATGTCGGAGGCCAGTCCGATCACCACTTCGCAGGCGCCGCGATCGTCACCGCAGACGAGCACATCGCAATCCACCGTGTGCGTGATATCCTCGAGGTGTTGCGCGGAGACGTTCTGAAAAGCCGAGACGACGCGCACGGACTTGCCCGCCAGATCCTGGATCGCTGCGACGGCGGAGCGACCTTCGGGAAGCTGCACGATGCTCACCTTGGGCGGATTAAGCGGCACGGTGGAGTCGACCAGAATCTTGCCCTGAAGCTGGTCGAGCACCTCTTCCACGGTTGCGCGCTGCGCGGCGTAGGGCACTGTCAGGAACACGACTTCGGCGGCGGCCGCCGCGGCGCGGTTGTCGGCGCCCGCCATCTCCGCGCCGACGCGCACCGCGAACTTTGCCGCCGCGGCGCACGCTCGCGCCGCGTCGCGGGAACCGATGGTCACCGTGTGGCCGGCCGCGGCGAGACGCAAGGCTACCCCGCTGCCGAGCGCTCCGGTGGCGCCGAGCACCGCAACTCGATATCGTCGCCGCTCCACTGAAGTCTCCTGGTCATATAGAGCCTGGTCGGTCATTTCATCCCGCCGTCGTCCCCGCGAAGGCGGGGACCCATATTCCGGAGTCGGCGGTCCATGGGGCCCCGATCAGATCGGCGCTTCCTCCCGGCGGCCACGGCACCACGATCCGGATCGGCTTGCTTGGCCACGCCGGCGCAATGGTGGACGCCGACTGCGCATGCGTTTGCTCCCCCATGGGGGCAAGGCCGATGAGCGCGTAGGTCGCCGCGACCGCGGCCAGCAGCAGCCGATGCACGATTGTCCTCACTTGCGGTTGCACAACCTCGGGCGGCACGGCGGCCATCTCCGTTTCCAACGCGCCGCTTCGTTGACTGCAACGAATTTTGTTGCAAACATTCCGCGGCGGCGTGGACGCGTCAAGGAGCAAAAGAAAAATGCGCGTGGTCGATGCGATTGCCCGATGGTTCGAGGTGGCCGGATTCCGGCATTATTTCGGCTATGCCGGCGGCGCGGTCTGGCCCTTTCTCGACGCGTTGACCGAGAAGCCGCACCTCGAGGGCATCCAGGCCAAGCACGAGTCCCACGCCGTGCACATGGCTGATCTCTACCACCGCGTCAGCGGCCGCGTCGCGCCGGTTATCGTGTCGAAGGGGCCGGGTCTGCTCAACGCGGTCGGCGCCTGCGCCAGCGCCATGCACGAGTTCCTCGCCGCTGCTGATCATCGCCGGCGGCGCGACCACGCATTTTCTCGGCAAGGCCGGAATGCAGGAAATCTACTATCACGGCTTCGAGGACGCGACGAGCATCTTCCGCCCGGTCTGCAAAGGAACGTGGATGCTGGTGCGGCCCGACACGACCATCGAAATCCTCAACTATGCCCTGAAAGCCGCGACCTCCGGCCGCCCCGGTCCGGTCTTCGTCGAAGTGCCCTACGACATCCAGCTCGCGCCGGTCGAAGGCGAGATCGAAGCGCCGTCGGCGCGCGCGCCGCAGCTCAATCGCCCGCGCGCGGACGCCGGCAATGTGGAGCGCATCGCGCGCATGATCGCCGAGGCCGAGCGTCCACTCCTTCTCGCCGGCGGCGGTGTGGTGCGCTCGCGCGCGGCGGCGGCGCTAAAGGCCGCGGCGGAGAAACTCCACATCCCGACGGTCACGACGTTGCCGGCCAAGGGCATGCTGCCGGAGGATCACGCACTCTCCATCGGCACGCTCGGACGTTCGGGCTTTCTTTGCGCGGCGCGTGCGAGCCGCGAAGCCGATCTCGTGATCGGCGTGGGGGCGCGCTTCTCCGACAATCACACCGCCAACTGGCGCAAGGGGTCGATCTACGACGTTTCGCAGACCAAGATCGTGCAGGTCGATCTCGACTACCAGGAGGTCGGCCGCAATTTCCCGGTCGAGCTCGGGCTCGTCAGCGACGCCAAGCTTTTTCTCGAGGATCTCGCCGCCGCCGTGGGCGGTCCCGGCAATAGGAAGCATCAGGCTTGGCTCGAGCGTGCGCAGGGTTTCCGCGCCGAGTGGGAGGAGGAAATCCGCCCGCTGCAGACGGCGGCCAGCACGCCCACCCATCCCGCCCGCCTTGTGCATGAGGTCGGCCGCGCGCTGCCCGCGGACGGCCGCGTCTATGTCGACATCGGCGACGTCACCCAATATGCCGAGGCCTACATGAAAATCTGCACGCCGGGCGCCTGGCAGATCAGTCCCGGCATGGCCGAGATGGGCTGGGCCTCCTCCGGCATCCCGGGCGCGCTGGCCGCCGACGGCCGCCCCGGCATCGCCCTCGTCGGCGACGGCGCCTTCAACATGACCTCGCAGGTGGTCGCTTCGGCGGTGGAATACGACTTGCCCGCGATCTGGGTGGTCCTCAACAATTACGAGCTCGGCATCGAGCGCAAGGGCATGGAGCGCAGCTATGCGCGTTCGCATCCTTGGTGCCATTTCGTGCGCAAGGATACCGGAAAGCCTTACAATCCCGACTATGTCGCGCTCGCGCGCGCCTATGGCGCCGAAGGCGCGCGCATCGAGGATCCCGCCGCGCTGGCACCTACGCTCGCGAAGGCCTTCGCCAGCCGGCGCCCGTGGGTGATCGACGTGCCGATCGATCTCGGCGTCGGCAGCTATTTCACGCAAGGCATCGACCGCGCCTATCCGGACAAATGGGCGAAGTCCTATCCGAGCTACAACCTGCTGCGCAACGTCGAAGGCTGAGTGCAATGCCGATCCGCAAGGCCGAGGCCAAGGTCGCGCCCAACGCCGCCAGCTCCGGCGACGTGATCGAGGAGCTGCGCCGACGCTACGACCGGCTCACGCAGTCGCAGAAGCGTATCGCCGAATACATCGTCGAGCACCCGCAGGCGGTGGCGTTCTCCACCGTCGACCAGATGGCGGGGGAACTCGATGTCAATCCCTCGACGATCGTGCGCTTCACCTATCGCCTCGGCCTCAACGGCTTCCCCGATCTGCAGGAGCGGATGCGCGAATTGGTGCGCGGCCAGCTTTCCCGCACCGGTGACCCGATCAACGAAAGCCAGGTCGCCGGCCATCTCGGAGGCACGAGCTTCGGTGCCTCGCTGAGCCACGATTGGCAGAATCTGCATCGCACGATCGCCAATCTCGACGCCGGCGCGTTTGACCAAGCGGTCAATCTCCTCGCGCGGTCGCGCCGGGTGTATGTGGTCGCCGGATTTACCACGTTTCCGGTCGCCCATTATTTCGCGCTGGTGCTCGACCGGCTGCGCACCGACATTTCGCTGCTCGCCTCCAACGACGCGTTCGCAACGCCGCGGCTGGTGGAGATGAAGCCCGAGGACTGCGTGTTGGCAATCACTTTCCCGCGCTATGCGAGGGGGACGCACCGTGTCGCCATGTGGGCGAAGGAGAACAAGGCCAAGGTGATTGCGGTGACCGATTCCCCGATATCGGCGCTCGGCCAGATCGCCGATGTGGTCCTGCTCGCGGCCTCGGGCGGCACCGGAATGCAGAATTCCATGGTCGCGCCGATGGCGGTCGCCAACGCCCTGCTCAACGGGGTGGCCGCCGTCAAGGGCACGACCGCGCTCGAGCGCTACAGCCGTCACGACCGGCTGATGAACCGTTGGGACGCCTTCCTGCTCAAACTGGACGGGACCGATTGATGGTTGAGGCTCGCGCCGACGCGGGTGCGCTCGCCGGCATCGGCGTGCTCGATCTCACGACGAATTACGCGGCTTATGCCGGTCGGCTCCTCGCCGATCTCGGCGCCGATGTCGTGCGCGTCGAGGGGCCGCGGGGATCGCCGCTGCGCAACCTCGCTCCGTATGCGCGCGGGCCCGACGGCGAGCGCGCAAGTTTCGCGCATGCGTTTCTCGACGCCGGCAAGCGCAGCGTCACTCTCGATCTTGCCACCGCCGGTGGAAGCGAGCTGTTCATGCGGCTCGCCGCAACGAGCGACGTGCTGATCGAGACCCCGTCGTCGTCCGCGCCCGCGAGCGCGGCGGTCGATTTCGAGCGCATCCGTCGGCACAATCCCGGTCTCGTCGTGGTATCGATCTCGCCGTTCGGCCGCGCCGGCCCCTATGCCGGATATGCGGCCACCGACTTGACCCTGCTCGCGGCGGGCGGGCTCCTCTCGCTCGGCGGCTACGCCGATACCGAGCCGCTCGCCATCCAGGGTGAGCAGGCGATGCTCGCGTCCGGCATCTACGGCGCGGTCGCCGCGCTCGCCGCGCTCTACGAACGTACGCAGACAGGCAAGGGCCGCTGGATCGACGTGTCGGGACAGGAATGCGTGGCATTCGCGCTCGAAGATGCCGTGGCGGAATGGTCGATCAACGCGCGGGTGCGGCGGCGCCAGGGCGATATCGCGCGCGAGGCCGGCACCGGCGTCTATCCCTGCAGGGACGGCCATGTCAGCGTGGTGGCCGGCCGCCTCGGCACCGTCAAGGCATTCGTTGCGCTGATGGAATGGATCGGCGCGTCGGGCGTGCCTGGCGGCGCGGAATTGCGCGCGCCGCAATGGCGGGATTTCAGGTTCCGCCAGTCGTCCGAGGGCGTCGCGCGCTTTGCAAAAATATTCCACGAGTTCTGCCGCACGCGCGGCAAGGAGGAGCTCTATCGCGAAGGTCAGGCGCGCCGCATCGCCATCGCTCCCGTGAACAGCATCGCCGACATCGTGCACGACGTGCAGCTCGAGGCCAATTCGTATTTCCAGCCGCAGTTCGACGCTGGCCTGGGCAAGAACCTGGTCTTTCCCGGGCCGCCCTATCGCATGAGCCGCACGCCGGCGCGCCGGCGCGGGGCGGCGCCGCAGCTGGGCGAGCACGATCGAGAGCTTTTGCGCGAAGGGCTGCGCCTTGCGCAGAGCGACGCCGAAGCCGGCGCCGGTCCGGGCTGAAGGCGATGCGGCTTGCGGGTTTGCGCGTGCTGGATTTTTGCTGGATCGGCGCCGGTGCCTTCGTCACCCGCATTCTCGCCGATCTGGGCGCCGAGGTGATCAAGGTCGAAGTCGCGCAGCCATCCCGACAATCTGCGGCTCTCCGGCCCGCACCAGCCCGGCGCGAAACCGCTGGAAAGCTCGGGCTATTTTGCCTCGCGCAACACCAGCAAGAAGAGCATCGCGCTCAACATGTCGCATCCGCAGGCGCGGCAGATCGCGCTGCGGCTGGCCGGCCGATGCTCCGTCGTCAGCAACAATTTTCGTCCCGGCGTGATGGAGAAATGGGGCCTCGGCTACGCCGAGGTGGCGGCGGTGAACCCGTCGGTGATCTACCTCGCCATGCCCATGCAGGGGGCGAGCGGGCCGCATCGCGATCATATCGGCTTCGGCTCGACCATTGCCGCGCTCTGCGGTTTGCTCAACATGGCGGGGCGGCCCGGCCGCGCGCCGATCGGCACCGGGACGCACTACCCCGATCACGTGCCCAATCCCGGCCATGCGCTCGTGGCCGTGCTGGCCGCGGCCCTGCATCGCGCGCGTACCGGAGAAGGCCAGTACATCGAGCTCGCGCAGATCGAATCGACGGTGAACATGCTCGGGCCATCCATTCTGGAGTGGTCGGCGACCGGCACGCTGCCGCGGATCGACGGCAACCGCCGCGCGGGCGCCGTGCCCCGCGGCGTCTTTCCCTGCGCCGGCGAGGACGCCTGGTGCGCGATCGAAATCGAAGACGACCGCCAGTGGCAGGGACTCCTCGCCGCGCTCGCCGCGCCGGAATGGATGCGCACTGAGGCGCTTGCGACGCCTGCCGGCCGCGAGGCGCGCCGGGATGCGATCGAGGGATGGGTGGCGCAGGCAACCCGGCGCCTGCCGGCCGCCGAGCTCGTCGCGCGGTTGCAGGCGCACGGCGTCGCCGCCGCCATGGTGGCGACGAGCGCCGACGTCACCGTCGATCCGCAGCTCGTCGCGCGTGGCTATTGGCATCGCGTGGCGCATGCGGAGATGGGCTCGGTGTTGGTCAACCTCCCGCCCTTCCACGGCGTCGGCGAGGAGCGCGTTGCGCCCGGACCGCCGCCGCTCCTCGGCGAGCACACGATCGAGGTTGCGTCCGAGCTGCTCGGCTTCGACGCGGCCGAGTGCCGGCGCCTGATCGACGAAAAGGTGTTCTATTGAGCACGATCGAGATTCGCGTCGAAGAGGCCGTGGCGCTCCTCACGCTCAATCGGCCGGACAAGCGCAACGCCATCAACGACGAGATGCGCGCGGAATTGACCGCGGCCTTCGCGGCGTTCGCGGCCGATCCCTCGGTGCGTGCGGTTGTGCTCACCGGCGCCGGCACTGCGTTCTGCGCGGGCGGCGATCTCAGCGCCGCGCCGGCGCCCGACCCGCAGCGCCCGCGCATCGTCGAGCCGCTGGACAGGTTCGAGAAGCCGGTGATCGCCGCCGTCAACGGCGTCGCCTATGGCGGCGGGCTCGAGCTCGCGCTCGCCTGCGATCTGCGCATCGCGGCGCACGGCGCACGCTTCGCCTTGCCCGAGGTCCGCATCGGCAGCCTGCCGGGCAGCGGCGGCACGCAGCGGCTCCCCGCCGTCGCGGGTGCCTCGCTCGCCGCGCAGATGATTCTGACCGGCGAGCCGATCGACGCCGCGCGCGCGCTCGCCGCCGGTCTCGTCTCGGAACTGTGCGCGCCGGAGGCGCTCCTCGACACCGCCATGGCGCATGCGCGTGCCATCGCGCGCAACGCCCCGCTTTCCGTGATCGCCGCCAAGCGCGCGCTGCGCGTGGCGGCGGGGACGCATCGGGCCGAGAACCTCGATTTCGAGCGGGCGCTTTTCAGCGAGCTCGCGCTCACCGAAGACCGCAACGAAGGGCGCCTCGCGTTCCGCGAGAAGCGCCAGCCCGTGTTCAAGGGGAAATGAGTGGCCTGGAGGCGCGCGTCGATCGTCGGCGTGGGGGCGACGCGGCAGGGCAAGCTGCCGCGCGAGACGCCGCTCTCGCTCGCGGCGCAGGCCTTTCGTCTGGCGCTCGAGGACGGCGGCATCGACAAGCGCGAGGTCGACGGCTTGCTCACCATGCCGGGTACCACGTCGCCTGAAGGTCCGAAGAATTACCTCAACGTGGGCGAGCTCCTCGGGATCAATCCGCGCTTCACCGGCAGCTTGACCATGGGCGGCGCCACGGGCGGCGCGCTCGTCCAAATCGCGGCCATGGCGATCGCGACCGGCATGGCTCAAACCGTCGCCTGCATCTTCGCCGACACGGCGCGCACCGGCGGCTCGCGCTTCGCGGCCGCCGCCGGCGGCGACGACTCCTGGGGCGTGTGGGGCATGTTCGGCAATGCCGCCAACAGCGCCATGGGCTTCCGCCGCCACATGGCGCTCTACGGCACGCGCTCCGAGCATCTCGGCTGGATCGCGGTGACCTGCCGCAAGCACGCCGCGCTCAATCCCGACGCCGTCATGCGCGATCCCATCACCGTCGACGACCACCAGAATTCCCGGCTGATCGTCGAGCCGCTGCGGCTGCTCGACTGCTGCCTGATCAGCGACGGCGCCGTCTGCGTGATCGTCACCTCGCCTGAGCGCGCGCGCGATGCCCGCAAGCGGCCGGTGGCGATCTGGGGCATGGGGCAGGGTCACACCACGGAGAATTTGCGGCTGCGGGAGTGGTGGTATCTGCCGCACCAGCGCGATTGCGTGGCGGACGCCTATCGCATGGCCGGCGTGTCGCCGCGAGACATCGACCTGGCGCAGCTCTACGACAATTTCACCGTGGCAGTGCTGTTCTGGCTGGAGCATGCCGGCTTCTGCCGCGAAGGCGAGGCCGGCGACTTCGTCGCGGGCGGCACGCGCATCACGCTGGGCGGGGAACTCCCGATCAATACCGCCGGCGGCAATCTGTCGGAGTCCTACATGCAGGGCTGGCTGCACATCGTCGAAGGCGTGCGGCAACTGCGCGGCGAATGCGGCGCGCGCCAGGTCGAGGACGCCGAGCTTTGCCTCGTGACCGGCCGCGGCATGACGCTCAACACCGCGAGCTGTCTGATCCTGGGGCATTGATGATGAGGCCGCAGAAATTCGTAGCCCGCAAGGAGCCTAAAGCGCGTTTACGCGCGTCTTCGACGCGCTATGGCGCAATGCGGGAATCTCTCCGCCCAGCTGAGCCCCGGATTTCGCTTCGCTCCATCCCGGCACGGGCCGCACCGCATGCGGCACATCTTGGAGACGGCGGATCGACGACATGAACGACAAGCCGCAAGCCGCACCGATCCGCCCGACCGTCAACGACGTCAATCGTCCGTTCTGGGACGGCTGCCGGCGCGGCGAGCTGCTGCTGCAACGTTGCAGCCATTGCGGCCGCCTGCGCTATCCCGCCGGCGCGGTGTGCCCAGACTGTCTCGCCGCCGAGGCGCAGTGGCAGGCGGTGAGCGGGCGCGGCACGGTGTTCTCCTTCGTCGTGTTCCACCGCGCCTATCATCCCGCCTGGGAGGGCAAGGTCCCCTACAACGTCGCGCTGATCGAGCTCGACGAAGGACCGATGATGCTGAGCAACGTCGTCGCGATCGACAACGCGGAGCTCGCCGTCGGCCTTCCCGTCGCAGTCGCCTTCGCAACGGTGGATGAGAGCTTGAGCATCCCCGTGTTCAAGCCGGCGCAATAGCTGTTTCGTTGGGATCGATGCGCCAGCCCCGGAGCAGCGCATGCGCGAGCGTCTGTGCCGGAGTACGCAGGAACAGCGCCAGATCGCCTGGGGTATCGATGTCGAGGGCGATGCGCGGCAGGCGCACCACCTCGGGCTCGACGCCGCACGATCTCGCGGCGGCGAGATGGGGAAAGAAGCTGTCCTCGCCGAAGCGCAGCGCCACCACGCCGGCCGGCGAGCACAGCACGGCGTTGGACCCGCGTTCGTCGTGCGCCGGCGTGATGACGAAGGCGCGGCGATGCGGGTCGTTGCGGTGCGCGTGCATCAGCTTCTCGATGTCGTCCGGTTCGACCAGCGGGATGTCGGCAGGCAGTGCGAGCATGGCGGCTCCCGCGAGCCGCCGTGCCGCCGCCGCGACCGCGCCGGTGTGCCCGCCGCACGCGCCCTCGCTCACGACGCCGGCGCCATATTGCGCGGCCAAGGCGGCCGCCGCGGCGTCGATCGTAACCACGAGGATACCGGCAAGATCGGACACCGAGGCGAGCGTCGCCAGCACGTCTTCCAGCATGGCCAGGGCCAATTCCTGCCGCTGTGCACGCGACAGCACGCCCGCGAGCCGCTGCTTGGCATGGCGGGTGTCCTTGACGGGTACTACGGCATGGATGGTCGGGTGAGCGTTCATGCGGCAGCCGGTCATGCCATGACTTTGGTCAGCGCGTCGGCGGTGGCGAGCACCCTGAGCGCCAGCGCCTCTCGCTCCGCGAGGGTCGACATCAACGTATGCGCCACGGTGACCGCCATGCCAAGGCCGGCGGCATCGGAGGCTTGGTCCGCATCGGCCCGGTCGAGCACGTAGCCGTCGAGCAGATCCCGGTATCGGCCCGCCACCGCGACGGCGCCGACGGGAAGGCCGAGCTCGGCCATCATTTTGGCGGTCGGCCCCTTCACCGCGCGGCCACCGATGATGGGCGACACCGCCACCACCGGCGCTGCAGATTGCGCGATGGCTGCGCGCAGGCCCGGAACTGCGAGGATCGGTTCAATGCTGAGAAACGGATTGGAGGGCGAGATCACGACCGCGCGCAGCCGCGGATCGGCGAGCGCGGCCAGCGCGTCGGGATGCGCGCGCGCGCCTGCAACGCCCTGATATGCGAGCTCCAGCACCGCGGGGGCGCAGCGCTGCCGCACGAAATAGTCCTGGAAATCGAGCCAGCCTTCGTTGGTGCGCAGGCGCGTGCGCACCGGATCGTCGCTCATCGGGAGGAGCCGGGTCGTGATCCCCAGGCGGCGACAGAAATCGGCGGTGACGGCGGAGAGCGTTTCGCCCGCCGCGCGGCGGCGCGTCCGCTCCACATGGGTGGCGAGGTCGCCGTCGCCGAGCTGAAACCAGGTCTCGCCGCCGAGCGCCCGGAGTGCGGCCATGAAGCTCCAGGTCTCCGCGCGCCGGCCCCAGCCGCGCCGCCGGTCGTCGAGACCCGCGAGCGCATACATGACGGTGTCGAGGTCGGGCGAGATGGAAAGCCCGAGATGCTCGAAGTCGTCGCCGGTATTGGCGATGACCACGAGATCGCCCGCGGGCACGACGCGGCTCAAGCCCAGCACGAGCTTGGCGCCGCCGATGCCGCCGGACAGCGCGACGACGAGGCTCTTGCTCGGGCCGCCGCCGGCGCTCACCGGAACAAGTCCTCTTCTGCGCCCCGGATCAGCGCTGCGGCTGCGGTCGCTGCACCGGTCCATGCGAGGCCGCGCAGGAGCACCACCGGCCGCGCCTCTGCGGCCTGACCCATGAGCAGCGAGGCCGCACTGGCGATCTCGTCGGCAAAGCCCGTTTGCGTCACGCGCAAGGCGTGCCCGAACAGATCGGGTCGCCCGCGCATGTCCATGAGCACAGGCAGTCCGGCGGCTCCGAGCGCGACGCCGACCGTGCCGCGCCGCCACGCCCGGCCGAAGCTGTCGGTGATGACGACCGCGAGCCCGCGTTGAAAGCGCGCCGCGAACCGGTCGCGCAAGGCCGCGGCCGACGCGTCGGGATCGCGCGGCAGCAGCAGCACGGGCTCCGCTCCCATGTCGGGGTCGACGTTGGAACGATCGACGCCGGCATTCGCCATGATGCAGCCGAGCCGGTGCTCGACGATCAGCACGCCGGGTCGGTGGCGCACCACGCGCCGCGACTCGCGCAGGATGACCTCGACGAGGCGCGGGTCCTTGTCGACTTGCACCGCGAGGTCCTCGGCCCGTGCCGAGGGTTGAACCTGCGCGAGGTCGACGTAGCGTCCCTCCGCCTTGGAGACGATTTTTTGCGCCACCACCACGACGTCGCCGTCCGCCGGTGCGAGCCCGCTCCGTTCGCAGCCGGCGATGATGAGCGCGGCCAGGTCGTCGCCCGGACGCACCAGGGGAATATCGGGAACCGACATCAGCGTGACGGCCATGGCAGCCGAGCTCTAATCCGCAACCCGGATGGAGCGTAGCGAAATTCCGGCGCGGTTGCCCCACGTTACGCCGCGGCGCGGCGGAGAGCCGCGCAAACGCGCTTCAGGCTTCGTGCGGGCTACGATCAGCCGCATCTGCGCTACGCCGCCGGCGCGGCCGGATCCGCCACACGCGGCAGCACGTCGCGCGCGAGCTCATGCATGAAATCGGCCATGTCCTGGCGCTCGCGGGGAAACGGCCAGATCACGATCTCCTCCACGCCGGCGCCTGCCAGCGCCTTGAGCCGCTCGACCACCTGCGACGCGGTACCGACCAGCGCGAGGCTGTCGATGACGCCGCGGGGCATCAGCCGGCGCAACTCGTCCATGATCGATGGCGACCATTCGTGCGGTGCCTCCCGGATGAACTTGCGGAAGGCATCGGACGCATCTGGCGCGAGCTCGTCGACCATGGCGCCGAGCACCTTGCGGCTGCTCCAGAATGCGAAGCTCACCCCGCGCTTGACGCTCTCCGGCACGGGGTCGTCCGCGCGTTCGAGCAGGGAGAGATAGATCCAGGAACAGAGCCGGATGTCGCGCCAGCCGCGGTTGGAGGCGGCGAGCCCCGCCAGGATGTGCTCTTTCGCGTGACCGATGCCGGGCGGCGTGGCGAAGCTGCCGATCAGCACCCCGTCGGCGACGGCGCCGGCGAGCTTGAGGATCTGCGGTCCGCGGCTGGCGATATAGAGCGGCGGGATCTCCGTCGGTTTCCAGTCGAGCGCGCCGTCCATGAATCTCACCACCTCGCCGTCGAGGCTGATCTTCTCGCCGCGCCACAGCCGCCGCATCAGCTCGACGGCTTCGCGCAGGCCGGCGACCGGCTTCGGGCTGCCATAGCCGGGCAGCGTCTCGAAATGGCTGCCCGATCCCATGATCACGCGGAAGCGTCCGGGCGCCAGTTCCGCCAGCGTCGCCGTCGCCTGCGCGAGCAGCGCCGCGTGCCGCGTGTAGGGATCGATCACGCTGGTGCCGAGCCCGATAATGGTCGTGCACTGCGTGGCCGCTCCCAGGCGGGAGAACACCTCGCGCGCCCATTTCTTGTCGTTGTGAAAGAAGGCGTGGAAGCCGAGCCGCTCGGCGAGCTTGACCTGATTCAGGAAATGCTCGCCCGGCTCGGCGCCGAGCGATGCAAGCGAAAGCTTCATGTCTTCGCCGCCGCCTCGCCGTCCATCTCGTCGAAAATCTGCGCCGCGACCTGGAAGGCGCCGAAGGCGGCGGGCACGCCGCAATAGATCGCGGCATGCATCAGCAGCTCCTTGACCTCGTCGCGGCTCACGCCGGTATTGCGCGTCGCACGGACGTGCAGCTTGAGCTCGTCGAGCTTGCCCATGCCGACCAGCATGGCGATGGTGATCATGCTGCGGGTCTTGCGGTCGAGGCCCGGCCGGGCCCAGATCGTGCCCCAAGCATATTCCATGAGGAAATCCTGGAAGTCGGCGTTGAACGGGGTGCGATTTTTCGCGGAGCGTGCGGCATGCGCCGGCCCGAGCACGGATTCGCGAATTTGCTGGCCGCGCTGGTAACGATCTTCGCTCACATCGTCCTCCCTGCCGCATGTCGGTTGCCATGCCCGGCACCCCGGCTGTTCTTCATGTCGGCCGAGCGTTATGTCAGGCGAAGCCGGCATGCAAGGCGCGTTTGCACATGTCGCCTGCGCGCGCGGCGGCGGTCGCCAGGAGCGCCGGCGCGACCGGCAGCGGGGCCGCGGGCCTGAGGACATCGGGCGGCAGCTGCAGCCGACCCCTTTCGATCGCGCGCACGTCGATTTGAAAGCAAGAAACGGAGTGCGCATGATCCGAATTCCTGGGCCGTTCGGTAACCTCCGGGCGAGTAACGACGCCCCGCAACCGGAAAAAGCGCCGATGCAATGGACCATGCTTGCAGATCGGACCTGCATCGCAGCGTTGGCGCTGATCGTGACGGTCGCGGCGACGACATCGCGTGCGAATGGAGAACCGAACTCGGAGCCAAGTCGAGCCGATCCGCACCGGCAAGGAGCGGCTCGGTGGCAAGGCGAGCGACGAGCAGCGCGTCGACAACTGCAAGGTGCCGCGCGAGCTGCGCGGCCCGAAGCCGCGGCCGGACCAATGCGACGACGGGGCAGGCTCGCGCGCGCGGCGCTGAGCACGCGCACCGGGCGCGGATAACGCTTACGGGCTAAAGCCTCTTGACCGTCAGCGTCCCCGTGCCGGAATTGTTGCGATAGAAGATGTCCTGCAACCAGGGCAGCGCGAGCACCGCATCGTTCACGTAGATGAACAATTCACCGGATCGTTCCGGTCTGAACCACTCCTGCAGGATTCCGTCCGGCGCGGGCGGCGGAGCGGGATCGAGAAACTTTTCGTACGAGCCGATCGAGCCGACCCGCGCGATCACGCGGAACCAGGGCCTGAGATAGTCGCGCTTGAGCGGCCAGGTCAGCGATATCGCCGCCGGCGCCTTCCAATTCACGTCGACGGAATAGAACCCGCGCGTGCCAGTGGCGATGCCGCCATCGTGCCAGGGGCCGTCCTGCTTGACCGTGAGCCGGTATATGCCGCCGTGCTCGAGATTGATCCCGCTGGCCGTGCAGATGTTGCTGATGGAGAACGGCAGCGGCCCGCTTTCCTCGTCCGGCTCCAGCCGCTTCAAGTTGCTTGCGTCGGTGCCGCGGCATACGAGACCGGCAGCGTCCTCGAAATTGAAAATCAGGTGACTGGCGAATGCCAGCCCGAGATAGAGGAAGGCGGCCGCGAACAGGAACGGCGCCAGATGCCGCTTGATGAACCAGATGGTCCATTGATAGGCCGCGTTCGTGCGCAAGCGGTAGACCCGGTCGTGGAACCATCCGCCGCGCGGCACCGGCGACTCCGACTTCCAGACGCTGCGCATCTCGTCGGTGATCTTGGCGCCGATCGCGGAACCCAGCAGGATCAAGGCTACGACCGCGCCGGCTGCGATCAGGAACTGGCTTGGATCTGCGGCATAGGTGTCGAGCCAGACGTCGAGCGCGTCCGGGACGAAGGCGCCGACCAGCCGAAAGAGGTCGGAGACCGGCCGCAACATCGTCGACAGCTCGTCGGCGCGCGGCAGCGGGCGAAACAACGGATACAGCAGCAGCTGCAGCGATGCTGCGACCGTCGCGAAGTAGACCACCCGTCGGCACCAGACCAGATTCCAGACCGACTCCTGGGCCTTGGCGCGCGCCTGCGCGCGCACGGGCGATTCATAGTGGCTTTGTTCCGGCGGCACGATCCGCCGGTCCTCGGTCACCACCGCATATTGCAAGGGAAGGCCGATCGGCGCGTAGACGTGGGCCCCCTCGCGTACGCGCTTGAGCGCGCTTTCATGGATCTTCGGAACCGAAATCTCGACCTCGTCATCGGCGTTTTTCGAGAATTGCATGTGACAGAGATCGGAGATCTTTCGCGGCCCATAGCGATAGTAGCCGCCGATGCCGCGCCGGGGGTCATAAAGCCGTCCGTCCTTGTCGCGGGCGGATTCCCGCTGCGCCATGGCGTCGGAATCGGCGGGCGGACTGGTCTTGAACCTGAGCCCGCAATCTCGCGCCTCCGCCATGATCCAGCACAGCGGTATGTGAGCGAGGGCATCGTCCGGGTAACCACCGCCGACATTGGCGTGCGCGCCGGCGAACCAGACCTGGCTTATGCGTTCGTTTCCGGTGCGCCATATTCCGTCCGCGTCGGGAGCCGCCTGCGATTCATGGCGCTCGTTCCATAATACCGGATGGAACGTCGTGCGCTCGTCGTCCAGCGACAGCGCATGGCAGGCACGCTCGACCTGGTCGCACAATCGACGTTCCGGCAGCTCCAGCGGCCATATCCATTCGCTCACGCCGCGCGTCATCTCGTCCACCGGCAGCCCGTAGGCGGCGACCGTATCCCACAAGCCGAGAAATCGAATCCGCTCGACCTGCCGGTTCTGGGCTTTGTCGTAGGTGCTGGGGACCAGCAAGTCGCGCGCGAGCTGGAACGGCTTTTCGATCCGCCAGACGGTGTGAAAGTTCTCCCTTCGGAACGCGCGATAGGCGTCCCGCGCCCGTCGATCCAGCTCCGCCTCGCTGGTATAGGGAACGAGGCCCTGGTCGACGATGAGACCGGTGACGATTCGAATGGTGAAGGCGCCGCGGCTGAAGCCGAACCCGAAGATTTCATCCTCGCTGGAGCGGTAGTTGCGACAGACGAATTTGTAGAGATCGATGACGTTTCGCTTCAGGCCCCACCCGAAGGCTCCACCCAGGATCGCCATCGGCTTGAACGACGAGGTGCCGACCCCGTCGTCGTAGAAGGCGACCTGATCGGATTGAGTGAGGTCGAGCGACTCGAACAGCCGCCAGACGTTCGTTCGCCAGACCTTGGACGCGGCGTTTCCCGTGCCGTCGGAAAGCAAGATGATCCTGGTCGCCATGGTCGCCCCCTGCCGGTGGCCGGACCTGCCGGTCGCTCGAAAAGACCGCGCTGCACCGGGATGGCCGCACCCCAGCTTACATTGACGCGTGCGACCGGAAAGTGGGCTGCGTCACACATGGTCGCGCTCGTTCGCGGATTTCGAGGGAGGGCAGCCATGATAGTGCAGTGCGAAATCGCCGGGCGGAAACCCGCTACGTGCATAAGCCATAATTATCATCCAACGCGGGGCCCCCCGCAGTGAGCGGATCAAGAAGCCGGCGGGTAATGTGGAAGCTCGATCCGGTCCGACAGGCTTTGTCCCAGTGCGAGCTTCGCGACGAACGGGAGCGCGAAGGCCCTGGTAACCTGATTGC
Organism: uncultured Alphaproteobacteria bacterium; assembly: GCA_963847045.1. Classification (GTDB taxonomy): domain Bacteria; phylum Pseudomonadota; class Alphaproteobacteria; order Rhizobiales; family Xanthobacteraceae; genus Bradyrhizobium. Next base: position 188,259 of record CAWJYQ010000030.1, read on the forward strand.
GCAACCACAGACCGAGCTGCGTCCTCGGTGCGAAGGCGCCGGCGAATTGCTCGGCCGCCTTTTGCTTGCCGGAGATCAATGGCCGCAACAAGCTCTCATAGCGCCGAAACGCCTCCTCGGGGTTGTTTCGCGCGTTGCCGAGTTCGCCGGCGAGAACATAAGCAGCGGCCATGGCGAGCGCCGAGCCTTGACCCGCGAGCAACGAGGGGCAGAAAGCCGCGTCGCCGACGAGCGCGACGCGACCCTTCGACCAGGCATCCATCCGGATCTGGCTGACGGGATCGAAGTACAGTTCCTCCGACCGGTCGAGGGCTGCGAGGATCTTCGGACACTCCCAACCGGCATCGCCGAATGCCGCGTGCAGGATCGCGCGCTGCGCCTGGGCATCGTGCGGGCCGACAGCCGGCGGCTCGCGCGCGGCCCACACGAACAGGAACAAGGTCCGATCCTCGCGCATGGCGAAGCGAGCAACCTGCTTGCCCGGGACGGCGTAGCTCACATAGACGCGTCCGTCCCTGGGCCGGTAGCCCTTCACCTCGCATGCCACGACCAGATAGCCCAGATATTTCTCGAACCGGTGCTCCTCGCCGAACGCGAGGCGGCGAATCTCCGAGTGCAGCCCGTCGGCCCCGATCACGAGATCGAAGCGGCGCGCCGGCGTGCGCCCGAATTCGACCCACACACCGCCGCCCTCCTGCTTGATGGCGGTCACGCCGTCGTCGAACATCGTCTCGCAACGGTTCGCGAGCTTGCGATAGACAAGCTGCGCGAGATCGCCGCGCGGAAGGCTCACGTAGCGGCCGTTGGTGAGCCGGCGGAGCACATCGACGCTGAAGCCTCCGACCCGGCGTCCCGACGCATCGACGAACCGGACCTCCTCGACGTCGTAACCCTCGTGGCGAAGATCCGGGAGGAGCCCCATCCATTCCGCCACGTCGTAGCCTACACCCCAGAAGTCGATGACATAGCCCCCGGCGCGCAGCCGTGGGGCACGCTCGACCAGCGTGGGCTCGAAACCACGTGCCGCGAGCCAGTAAGCGAGCGTCGGCCCGGCGATGCCGATCCCCGATATCAGAATGGATTTCGCTTCCATGGCGCGTCCCACTCCGCGTGCCGTGCCTGCCGGTGTGCGTGGGGTCGCAGGTCGGTGTCGCCCCGCGGGTTCCTCCAAGCGGCTTACCGGCGGCTCGCTACCATCGTCCGAGGCCCGGCGTTCCGGCCGGGCCGCATTTGCCCAGGATGGGGCAGATCCAGATGCCTGCGTCGTTGGCCGGCGGCGAGTGCCGCGAAGCCTTCACCGCCTCGTAGCCCCAAGCTGCGCACAGGATGATGAAGGCCGCGATCCATCCCGCGTTTCGCAGACGACCGTGCACGTCGTTCGATCAAGCGACCAGCGTCGCATCGAGGGTGATCGTCGCATTCAGCAGCTTGGAAACCGGACAGCCGGCCTTCGCCTTGGCGGCAAGCTCTGCGAACTTCGCCTGATCGGCGCCCGGCACCTTGGCCTGCAAGGTCAGATGGACGGCGGTGATGGCGAAGCCGTCGGCGACTTTTTCGAGCGTGACCTCGGCGGTGGAGTCCATGCGTTCGGCGGTGAGTTTGGCCTCGCCGAGGATCAACGACAGCGCCATCGTGAAGCAACCGGCATGGGCGGCGCCGATCAGCTCTTCCGGATTGGTGCCGGGCTTGCCTTCGAAGCGGCTGCTGAAGCCGTAGGGATAGTCCTGGAGCGCGCCGCTCTTGGTCGAGATCGCACCCTTGCCGTCCTTGAGTCCGCCCTGCCAGCGGGCCGATCCATGGGTCTTCATCGCAAGTCTCCTTGTCCTGTCATCGCAACGATTCGAATGGGAGAAGCCGCGGTCGCCCGGTCTGAAGCGAGCTCGCTAGGCCCGCCCCCTGGGCGCGCCGGCGCGTTGCGCCAGCAGCTCGGTCATGATGCGGCGGGCGGCGCTCACGCAAGCGTCGGCCAGGATGGCCGCGTCCTCCTCCGCGGCGCCCTCCGCCACCGCGCCTGCGACGAGCTCGCGCCGGCGTTCTGCAAGATAGGCGTCGCGCGCCTGCCTTGACGGAAGCCCGGCGGCGTAACCCGCGATCTCGGTGGCCCAGACCACGACTTTTTTCGTCAACTCCTCGGTCATTATTCCCCGAACAGAGCCAATATCCTCGACCGAATGATACTGCTTGCTCCGCGGCAGGCCGATGGTGATGGCCTCGGCATTCGACGTCCAGATGGAGGCGGGCGATGTCGCAATGCAAGGGCGCTACACGACAGCGTGAATTCGACGCAACAAAGGCGACCGCGCGCCTGCCCGGACTCGATATCGAGATCGTGCACCGCCGGTTACCATCCGGCGACGCTGCGCGAAATCCTGACGAGAGAAAATAGGTGAAGGGAGGGGTGAAGCTGAACTGTTTCTGACAGAAGGGGGGGGGCAAATCGTGTTGGGTGCGGCTAGGCAGGATGCGGGCGTTGCGCGTCGGGCTCATCGCGGAGGAAGTGGGGAATGCGGGAGTGCATATGGCTCATGGCGGGGGGCGTCGGTGATCACGTGAACATACTTGTCGTCGGTCGGCAAGTCTCGGCGTCATCGCCCGTGCCGAGGGCGCCGAAGGCGTTGGCTTGATGCAGGAAGCGACGACGACACGCGCAGGCTCGGTAATTTCGGCGCGCGACTTGCCGTCGCAACGGAGATCTTCCCGGGCGATGATCGCCTCGAGGACGCGGTCTCGTTGCGGAAGGCGCTGAGCTCGACTACGGCTGGCAGCCTTCGCTGATCCACGTCTCGAACAGGGCGATGTGTCGGCGGCCACGGACCACCGCTTGTATGCGGCGGCATCAGCGGCCCGCGCTCGCCTTTGAGGCGGCCGAGGATGTGCTGGGCATTGCTCTTGACGTCGTCATAGCTCGCGAGGTTGCAGAAGAAACCCATGTGCTGGATGTCGATTTGTTGGAACAACGGAAGGATATGGGTGACGTAGCTGACGGCCATGCGGGCCCCCAGGAAGGGCGAACAGGCAGTGGTACGGCCTTCATTTCTTGTCCGCCGCGTCGAGCGCTCGATGAGCGACTTGACGTCCGGATCCGCTCACGGGTTTCGGAAGGCGGGACAGCGTCGCCGATGATGTGGTTGCCGAACGGTTCGGGCGGATCGGGGACGCGCGGCGGAAATGCATCCGTGGTCACGAACATGACGAAGTCGCGCCCGGCGTTATTGGACTTCTGGTGGCATTGCATGCAGCTGACGGTATCGAATTGGAAATAGGTTTCCATGGTGGTGTTGCTCAGCGCGAAGCCGTTGCTTGGGTTGGGCGTTCCGCATTGTCGGGGATTTGCGGTATGGGGTCGGTCGGCCATTGGGTCATCACCAACATGTAGTGCTGCCATACCGTGCCCTTGATGCCGGGCAGGTTCCAATAGGCTTGGTTGATCGCCATGGTCTCCGGCGCGATCGCTTGCTGACGCACCACCTGCATCGGAGTTGGATCGAGGTCGGGTGGATTGGCCGCCGATATCGTGTGTGGCGGCAGCGGAGGGTCGAGCGTCGGCGGCTGGTTCGGGTCATGGAATGAAAACGGCACGCCGGCGGGCGGCTTGGGCTCGGTGGTCTTTCCCGGCACGTTGTCGACATGCTCGAAGCTGGACCATATCCACTGCGGCTGACTTTTCGTCTTGGTGACGATGTGCAGACCGACCAGGGCGATGTCCTGCGCCGTGCATTGCGGGAACGCACGTCGTAGACTTGGGCGTTTTCACGACGTAATAGCGCGCGCGGATGGCCGGTGTGTCCTTATCGGTGAGAATGCGCCAAGCGGCCTTGATCGCAGTCGAACCTTCATTGAAGGGAACGAAGGTCGTCTGCGTCGGCAGGTAGTTGGCGATGTACCATTTATGGTCGACGATCGAATTGAATTCCGGCTCGTTCACCCGCACCTCGTAACGCACATAGGTGCGGTTTTGTGCGACCAGAGGATTGAGAATTTTTTTCAGGTCGAAACCGGCTTGGTTGAAATCGCTGAAGGGTCGAAACGAATGCAGCGTCACCACATCGTTGGCGATGCCCTGGCCGCATGGGTTCGCGCCTGCATAGGAGGGCCAGGGAGAGGGCGTCGCTCCGCCCGGCTGGAAGATCTCGTAACGTGACTTCCACGTCGTCCACACGGGTGGCCCGCTGCATCGCCGAAGCTCTTCGTGCGATCCGGCTTGCCGCGATCGGCAGCGCCGTGACCGCGGGCCAGTTGAGCGCGATGAAGCTGCGCCAACTGTAATCGTTAAAGAACAGCGCCGGATCGGCGTCGGGAGAGGTGACTCCGGACGATCCGGGGAGACTGTCGGCGGGGGGGCTTGCGCGGCGCACGTGCCTGCGCACCCGCAGAGAAGCGCGATCAAGGCCGGCGCGGCGAGCGCGCCCTTCCAACGTCATTTCTCTATCCTCGCGTATTACGAGATAAAAATTAATTATACACGTAAAAGGAGAAATATGCAACAGCTTGACTTGCGGTTATCGGCCAGGCGGCCGAGATTGCACGCCGGCCACGGCGCGGCAAGACCTCCGCATCCGTCGGCCGACGGTAGTTGCCCTATTGATCGGGCACCGATCGCAGATCAGCCCAACTGCGCGAGCAGCTTCTTAGCTGCCGCGAGATCGGCTGTATCGGAAGCTCGGTGAACCAGTCGAAAACCGCAGCGAGCCGCGGGCGCGCCTCCTGTTTTCGGCCTTGGCTTTGCAGCAGCCGCGCCAGCGACGTGGCGGCGCGGAGTTCGAACGAGCGGCTGCGCTGGTGCTGCGCGATGGTGATGGCATCGTTATAGCTACGTTCCGCTTCGTCCGCGCGTCGGGACGCGCTGCCAGCAGGGCATCTCCGCGCAACCTTCGCAGCTCCGCCTCCCATGCGCGTCCTGAAACGTCATCGATCTGTTTCAGCGCTCCATCGATGGTCGCAAGGCCGTATCCGGGTCGCCGGTCTGTGCCTGGAAGCCGGCGAGCCAAGCGAGCATGAAGCCTCGCAGGTGGCCAAGCTTGCTGCGGCGCGCTTTTTCAATCGCTTCCCGAATCTCCGAGATTGCCTGCTCCACTTGGCCCAAGTTCGCGAGCGCACAGCCGCGTCCGAAGCGCGAATAGAGCGCGTAGAGATCGATGCCATGCTCCCTCGCCACGGTTAAGCCTCGATCGCGTACGCGAGCGAGCTTTGAAACTCCCCACGCAGCAGGTGCACAACGGAGGTCACGTAGTGGGCGAACGCAACGCTGTAAGGGTCGCCTCGCTCGGCCGCCAGCCCGAGAGCTTGCAACACGTTGTGACGCGCCTGTTCGGGATAGCCCAGCACCCACAAGTCCCAGGCCAGTATGAGCTGAGCGGCGATGCGGGGATCCACCGCGTAGGATAGCGAGGTTTCCTCGCTGGCTACTCGCTCGCCCAGCGCAACGGCTTGCTCGAGATGCGCGCGCGCTTGAACGAAATCGCCGAGGGTGAACAGCGTGCTTCCAAGCACACGATGTCCCACGCTCAGCGATATCGGATCGCGCAGTTGCTCGGCCTTGGCGAGCAGCGTCTCACCGAGCGTGATCGCGCGGTCGTGATGGGCCGCGTCCAATAGTGTCCCCACAGCCCGAAGGCGGCCTGTATCTCTTTCTGTGGTTCGCCGACTTCGATGCTCAAGCTGCGAGCACGTTCGAACGATTTGCGGGTGTCGTCCGCTGAATATCCCCGTACCGCGATGAAGCAGAGGCCAAGGGACAGCTGAATTTCCAGCTCCTTGGACATGCGCTCCGGCGAATTCGGCAACAATTCCAGAAATTCCAGCGCCTTTTGAAACTGGACGATGGCCTCCAGATTGGCTGAGCGGCGGCGGGCGCGCCGGCCTCCCGACAACCAGTATAGCGCCGCGAATTCCGCGTTGCGCGCCATGCCGTAATGATAGGCGAGAAGCTCCGGCTGACCGGCGACGATTTCCGGCCTTTCCGTCTCGAGAATCGAAGCAACTCTCGCGTGGATCTCCGCGCGACTGGATTTGAGCAGGAACTCATAGGCAGCGTCGCGCACGAGCGCGTGCTTGAACGCGTAGCGCGGAGACGCCTTGTCGTCGATGAGCTGAACAATTTCGCTCTGTTCGAGATGGGCGAGCGTCAAATCGAGCTCCGAACTGGTCAAAGACGAAACCCGACGCAGCATGTCGTAAGAAAATTCACGTCCGATCACCGCGGCCATCTGCGCCACGTTTCGCGCCTGCGGCGCTCGGTCGAGCCGTGCCACGAGCGAGTCACGCAAGGTCTCCGGCACCAACCAGGAGACCGACAACTCCATGCGCGGCTCGTTGATACCGGCGCTCGTTGATGCTGCCCAACTCGACGGTGCCGCGCGCCAGCTCTTCGACGAAAAGCGGTATGGAGTCGCTGTCCTCGATGATTCTTTTCATCACCGCGGGCGAAACCGCTTGTTCGCGTAACGCCAGCCGCGCCATCTCGGCGAGGTCACGGCGTCCGAGACGGGTGATGCTAAGGCCGCTCACGTCGCCGCGAATGCCCGAGTACTCCGGCCGGTGCGTCACGATCAGCAGAACCCGCGCTTTTTCGATTTGGCCCGCTATCAGATCGAGAAGCTCCTGTGTCGAGGGGTCGATCCACTGTGCGTCCTCGACCACGCAAAGCAGCGGATTTTTCTCCGAGAGAGCGAGCAGGAGCTCGACGAGCACCAATAACGTCTGGTTCTTCTCCTGCTGGGCGCTGAGCGCCAGCGGGGCATGCCGAGTTTCAATCGGGATCGAGAGCATTTCCGCGACGAACGGCAGCGCCTTGTCGACCTCACTTGTCGCACGTGACAGCAATTTCTCGATTTTCTCGAGTTTGACCTCGGGGGAGTCATCGCTCGCGAGCTCACAAAGCCTTTCGATTTGCCGGATGACCGGGAACAGTGGGCTCTGCATGCAATGCGGCAAGCACTGAAAGCTCAGCCCGATGTGCGGCTCGGGTTTTATCCGTTCCCTCAGTTCGTGGATGATGCGGGATTTTCCGATCCCGGCCACGCCTGAAATACATACCGTCTGCCCTTCGCCTTCTTTGGCGTCGCGCCATCGTTGCTGCAAGAACGCCAACTCCGTGCGCCGCCCGACCAGGGGCGTCAGTATGGCCGCGCGTGCGACATGGAAGCGGCTCGTATCCTCCCGCACGCGCCGAATCCGGAACGCGCGAATGGGCGCCGCCACGCCCTTCAAGCGCTGCAGTCCGAGATCGTCACGATCGAACCGCGCGGAAACCAGTCGGCTCGTGGCCTCGGAGATGACAACGGAATTGGGCGCGGCGAGAGATTGCAGACGAGCCGCGACGTGCAGCGCTTCGCCGACCGCGCCGGAGGGCGTCGACGGATCCCCGAGCCCAGGCTCGCCGACCATGACCATGCCGGTGCTCATGCCCACGCGCACGGACAGTGGTTCCGGACCTGCGATGGCCTTCACGGCCTCGACCACCTCGAGCCCCGCGCGTACGGCGCGCTCGGCCGCGTCCTCGTGCGCGGCGGGCCAGCCGAAATACACCTCGATACCGTCGCCGCGATATTGCGACACATGACCTTCGTAGCGCTCTATGATCGCTCCGCACGCCTTTTGATACGCCTGCATCACAGACCCAAAATCCTCGGGGTCGAGCGATCCGGCGAGCCTCGTGGAGTCGACGAGGTCGCAGAACATGACCGTGACCTGGCGACGTTCAGGTTGCCGTCGCTCGCCTGCAATTCTGCCTGGCGCCCGCTCGTCCGTTTTGATTTCCGGGCCCGCGCTCGGCCGGGGAGACAATTGCGAGATAGCGGCAAGCAGCTTGGCCCGCGGACCGACCGGCAACCCAATTCGCTCCAGCATGCCCTCGGTGAGATGGGGGAGGGAATCGAAGTCGATCTCGTTGTTCTCGAAGGCTCTCGCGTACTGGCCGAGACCGAGTCCTCGCAACCATGCCGAAACGTCACGCACTCGGCGGCCTCCAATCCGATCACCGACGCGGTGCTCGGTATCCTCGAATTCCGCTTTGCGAGTCCTCGCATCCCCGGCGAGGGAGGTCAGGACCGCATGCACTCACAAATCCCAATGCAATCAGTCAATTGGATCGCGACCCGGCTCGGCTGACGACGGGCTTTCCTGAACGCGGCCCGCATCCCGAACCACAGGCTCGCTTTGAAACCAGCGAAGAACGAACCGAACTTACACGAAAACACCGAATTCGATGAGGCAGTTCTCAACTCGCCGAGCTTGCCTGCCGACATCAAGTCCGCCTATTCCTCATAAACAAATGAAATGATATAATTCAAGTATTAAGGCCAACGCGAAGTCTCGGGACGATCTGGTATGAAACGCCGTCAATTCCTGACTGCGATTGGCGCGGGTGCCGGCGCCATTTCGGTCGCCATGCCGGCCATTGCACAGTCCATGCCGCAAGTGAGATGGCGGCTTGCGGCGAGTTGGCCGAAGTCGCTCGACGCTCTCTACGGTGCGTGCGAAGTCTTCGCCAAGCGCGTGGGCGAGATCAGCGACAATAGATTTCAGATCCAGGTCTTTGCGGCCGGCGAGATCGTACCCGGCCTGGCGGTGCTCGACGCCGTCCAGAACCAGACCGTCGAACTCGGCCATACCGGGGCCTATTACTACTGGGGCAAGGATCCCGCGCTCGCTTTTGGCTCCGCGGTGCCATTCGGCCTCAATGCGCGGCAGATGGAATCCTGGCTGGAGCACGGCGGCGGCAATGATTTGTTGCAGGAGGTATTCGCGCGTTTCAATTGTTACGGCCTGCCGATGGGCAACACCGGCTGCCAGATGGGCGGCTGGTTCCGCAAGGAAATCCACACGAAAGAGGATCTGCAGGGCCTGAAATTCCGGATCGGCGGCTTCGCCGGCAAGATCATCAGCAAGGTCGGCGTGGTGCCGCAGCAGCTGGCGCCCGGCGATATCTACGCGGCGCTCGAAAAGGGCACCATCGACGCGGCGGAATGGGTCGGGCCTTATGACGACGAGAAGCTCGGTTTCCACAAGATCGCGAAATACTACTATTACCCCGCATGGTGGGAGGGCAGCGCGAACGCCCACACACTCGTCAACTTGGAGAAATGGAATGCGTTGCCCAAGCATTATCAGGCTGCATTGCTGGCTGCGTCGCACGACGCCGGGAACTGGATGACGGGCAAATACGACGCCGAAAACCCCCGGGCATTGAAACGGCTTGTTGCCGGGGGCGCGCAGCTGCGGCCGTTCTCGCAGGAGATCATGGAAGCCTGCTACAAGGCGGCGAACGACGTCTATGCGGAAACGGCCGCGACAAACCCGCGCTTCAAGAAAATCCTCGACAGCTTCGTCGCCTTCCGGAGCGACAGCTATCTTTGGTGGCAAGTGGCCGAAATGTCGTTCGACAGCTTCCAGGTGCGAATGCGCACCAAGGCGTGAGGAGCATGCTGAGATGAAGGACGCCGCGCAGACGCAGTGCATCCGCATCTCTCCGCACGCGCTGCTGATCGCGGTGCCGGATGGCCGGTGTTGGCTGATGGACATCTCCTCGTCCGAGGTGACGGCGCTGCCGGTGTCGTCGGTGGCTGCCGAGCGCGCGAGCCTGGCCGCGAGCTTGGTCGAGGGCGCCATCGCTGCAGGCCTCGTTCCGGCCGGGCCGGCATCCGTGCCCGGGTCGTACACATTGCCGCGATACATTCGGTGGCTGGCGGGCAATTACGTTTTTGCCGGACGCATGCCAGGCCTGTTCTGCCGCGCCGCCGAGCGGTTCGAAGCATTGGGGCGAACGGACCTTGCGGAGTTCGCCCGCCAGAAGGCGGCGGAAGAAACAGGCCACGCGGAGCTCGCCTATCGAGATATCGAGGGTTTGGGACTTCCGGCGGCGGAAGTGGTCCGGCTCATTCAACCGCCAAGCGCGGACGCGTTCGTGCAGCGCTTTCGCGCCTATGTGGAGTCGAGTAACCCGATCGCTCTGTTCGGCTTCAGCTACTGCTTGGAGCGCATGGCGGTCGAGCGCGACGATGCCTTCATCCGCAAGGTCAAGGAGATCTGCCCGCCGCAATGCCGTGCCTATCGTTTCCTCAAAGTCCACAGCAACGTCGGCAGCGATAGCGCCCATGTGCACGAGCAGCTCTCGGTTTTCGAATCGTTTTCCGGTGCGGAGCTGGCAGCGGTCACGTCAGCGGCTTACGAGACCGCGGAGCTTTTGGCGCAGCAGCCGCTGGCGGACCAAGCGATGTCTGACGAGGAGATTGATCGCCGTCTTCTATGCGCGGGGATCGAGCTTTCCCACCTGTCACGCCGGCAGCCTGAGACCGTCGCGAAAGCATAGCGATCTGGGAGAAAGATCGGAGGAAAACGCCGTTGCTTCGGAATGCTGAGCAGGTCCGCTCGGCGCCGCCTGCAACCGCGCCTACACGAAGTTCGTGAGGGCACACACCGGCGCGCCTGGTTCTTGCACTGAGCGAGTTAACAGTGTTATTCAACCATGCAGTGCGACACTGCGGAATCGAAGGGGTACAAGGGAGAGGAGCGATGGTGGCTACCAAGTACTGGGATCCGGCCAAGGTCGGCGAGCAGGTCCAGCACAACTATGCATTCCTCTCGAAGCTGTTCGATGACGTCGGACAGAAGGCGTTCAGGGACGGGTTGTTTGCGTATGGCAAGGAAGAGGATTTGCGAGCTGCGCTGATCGCGGAGGGCGTGCCGGTTGGGACGGATGTCCGGATCATGCTCGTCGATATAGAATATGCACGAACGAAAAGCTTCGGTCCTATAGACGCGGTGAACGAGAACTTTTATCTCTTGACGCTCCCTCCGGTGCCGCGCAGACCAACAACAGATGCATCAAAAGCAGACTACAAGAGAATGCAGGCTTGGGAGGGGGCGTGGCACCACGCCATCGTCGACGGCTACGGCATTTAGGAGCCCGAGGCAGTCGTTAGAAATGCGACGCATGGTCTTCACGCGCCGCAACGCCGCTCAAGGCCGCAGATACACGTATCCCGCCGCCTGCAACTCGGCGATCTTCACGACCCCGCCGCGGTCGGCGACGACGAAGCCGGGCACCAGGTCTCGCAGCGTGACGTTCTGCGCCTTCATCGTGTTGCCGCAGGCATAGAGTTCAAGGCCGGCCTGCGCGAAACCGCCGACGCGGTGGGTGAGATCGGCATTCGCCGCCGCGCTGTGGAACGCCTTGAGGGCGGGGCCGTGCACGACCAGCGCGATGGTCACCTTGTCGGCGCCGCCTACGCCGTCGACATGGTTGCGGATATTGCCCAACACGAACGCGACCTTGTCGATTTGTCCTGCGCGCCCGCGGTGGCGCGCACCGCGCTCGCGGCGGCGCATTCCACATTCCTCACGCGGACGTACGATCCCCGGCATGTCCGCACGCAAACGGACATATCGCCCCGCGCACGCGTCCATGCTGTAGTCGCAACAATTCGATCGGGCGTTCAAACCCCTGCTCGACAGAGGATCATCGGGCGGAGCGGCGGGGTGTCGCGCCAACGATACCATTGCCGATCGACCGCGCGTCTGCGGGGTCGACATCGAGATCGTTCACCACCGGTCGGCGGCCGGGACGCCGAAGAGATTTCGGTCAACCTGCAGGCGGTGCCCGCTTTCGAGGCGTTCGAGCGCTTGCTCGAAGCCGCGAATCCCTTCGCCTTTTGGGCGCATGTTCGCGCGCTTGGCCTCCTTCGTATCGCCGGCGGAATCATGCACGGCGAGGCGTTGGCGGTACCATTGCCGGCCGGGCATCGCTATGGTCCGGGTTCATGCCATCCAGGAGTACACCATGCCCTTCGACGGTTTGCGCCCCTACCTGGAAACGCTCGAGCGGAAGAACCTGCTCAAATGGGTGGAGCGCGAGGTGGATCGCGACTGGGAGATCAGCACGGTCGTGCGCATGATGTTCCGCGCCATGCCCGAGCATCGCCGCGTCGGCATCGGCTTTCGCAACATCCGCGGCTTTCCCGGCGGCCGCGTGGTCGCCGGCGTGGTCGCCGCCTCCTCCGACATGATCGCGACCGCGCTCGAATGCGAGCCCGACGCCAGGGCGATCAATGCGCGCGTCCATCGCGGCATCAAGACGCCGATCCCCACCGTCATGGTCGGCGATGGACCCTGCAAGGAGGTCAAGCTCGGTCCGGGCGAGGTCGATCTCACCAAGATCCCCACGCCGGTGTGGACGCCGGGCAAGGACGCGGGCCCCTATTTCACGCCGCTGTGGGTGACGCGCGATCCCGATACCGGGCGCCGCAATCTCGGCATCCGTCGCTGCCAGGTGAAGGGACCGAACAAGACCGGCATCCTGTTCGGCGCGCCGGACCGCGGCGGCGCCATCCATCACACCAAATGGAAGCTGCGTGGCCAGTCGATGCCGGCGGCGTTCTACGTGGGTGCGGATCCCGTGCATTATCTGGTCGCGCCCTCGCGCTACGGTGAGGACGAGCTGGCGGTGGCCGGCGGCATTCGCGGCGCGCCGGTCGAAATGGTGAAATGCGAAACCGTCGATCTCGAGGTCCCGGCCAGCGCCGAGCTCGTGGTCGAGGGCGAGGTCTCGATGGACCAGACCGAGCCCGAAGGGCCGTTCGGCGAGTTCACCGGCTACATGGCGGGAGGGCGCGCGGGGCCGGTGTTCACCGTCAAGTGCATCACCCACCGCAAGAACCCGATCGTGATGGGTGTGGTCAGCCAGTTCCCGCCCAGCGAATTGTCCATGATCAAGAAAGTGTTGCTCGAGGCCGGACTCATCCGGCACCTCACCGAGACGCTCAACATTCCCGGCATCGCCGACGCCCACGTGCTCGAGGCCGGCGGCGGCACCGCGGTGCTCTGGGTCAGCCTGCGCAAGACCTATACCGGTCAGGTCGACCAGGTGATGTTCGGGACGCTCGGCCATTTCGGAACCAGCTATTTCAAGTGGCTGGTGGTGACCGACGACGACGTCGATATCCGCGACCCGTTCATGCGCGACTGGATCCTGTCATGGCGGGTGCAGCCCGACCGCGACCTGCGCATCATCCCGAACTCGGGTGCCGTCGAGCTCGATCCCTCGGTGCATCCGCCGAATGTGATCCTGTCCGAGCGTCTGGGCGCCAAGGTGCTGATCGACGCCACCAAGAAATTCGACTACCCGCCGATCTCGTTGCCACCGATGCAGTTCCTGCAGCGGGTCTATTCCAGCTGGTCGGATTACGGCCTGCCCGCGCTCGAGACGCTGCGGCTGCCGAGGGGATTGTAGCTCGTGCTCTCCCCACTGCGTCACCCGCGGGCTTGACCCCATAGCTTAGCGCATGTCCCGGAAAAGTGGGCACCGGTTTTCCGCCAAGGACATGCGCAAAGCCAAGGAATTAGGGCGCATCCCGATTCGACCTAATCGGGATGCGCTCTAGCGCCTATGGGGCTTGACCCGCGGGTCCATCTATTTCGCAAAGTTTGTTGCGAAGAAGATGGATTGCCGGGTTCAAGCCCGGCAATGACGACCCCGGACCGGGTCAAGGTAGGTAGAAGGCGCGCTGACCCATCTACTCTATTTGCTATTCGCTACTCGCTACTCGCTATTCGCTATTCGCCCCCTACTGCACCGTCGCGGCCGCCGCCTTGATCTTGTCGTAGAATGCCTTCAGCGGGGCGCTCTTGGCGAGCACGGGCTGAATGGCCGCGGAGGCGCGCTGCTCGGCCTCCTGCTGCTCGGCCGGCGACAGGGTCGCGATCTTGCCGCCGTGCTCCTTCCATATGTTCGTATCCTTCACCAGCAGGTCGGCGCCCCACTTGTTGGCCTCGGGCTCGACCTTGGCGCCGGCCTTCGTCACCGCCTCCTTCAGGTCCGCCGGGAGCCGGTCATACCAGGCCTTGCTGACCAGGTTCAGCGTCACGATCGCCCACAGATGCGTGTCGAGCACGTTCGGGGCGGCGTCGTAGTATTTGAACGCCACGAACACCGGCAAGCCGGAATTGGCGCCGTCGATCGTGCCCTGGGTCAGCGCGGGCAGGACCTCGCCGAGCGACATCGGCACCGCCGATCCGCCGAGCGCATTGACCTGCGCCTGCTCGCCCTCGCTCGCCAGCACGCGAATGCGCTTGCCGGCGAACTCGGCGAGCTTGGTGACCGGGGTTTTGAAGGCGAAGCCCTGGGTGTCGTAGACCATGATGCCGAGCAGCACGAGGCCGCGCGAATTGGCGACCTCGGCGACCGCCTGGCGAAGAGCCGGCACCAGCACGGCGCTGCGCACGTGGGCGAGATTCTTGAACAGGCCGGCCATGGCCAGGCCCTGGAAGCGCGGATCGGCGCCGACGAACAGCTCTGCCGGTCCGGACGCCGCCTCGATCGTTCCGAGCCGCAAGCCTTCGGCTTGCCGCGCCGCCGAGCCGAGCTGGCCGGCCGGATAGATGTCGACCTTGATGCGGTTGTTCGTCGCCTTCTCCAGCTCCGCCTTATACATCTTGATGAATTCGTGCTGGATGTCGTTGATGGTCAGCGTGGCGAATTTCATCGTGAAGTCCTGCGCCTGCACAGGACCTGCGGAGACGACCGCGCCGGTTACGACGACCAGCGCTGCGACGAACGCTCGGCCGAGATGCCCGAGCGCGACGGATCGGATATGGGGTTGGGACACGCGACGACCTCCGGTTGACGTTAACCCGCTAGGCTAGACGCTCCGGGTGCGTGTATTCAACCATCCCTCTCGCGCGAGGGTTCGCGGGATTGCCGCACCTGGCATGCATGCAACGAACCGGACCCGCGTCGTCCAGTCGAGCTCCACGCCTGCGCTGCGACGGCCTCGGCATGGCGGCAACTCACCTGTCAAGGCGTGGCCGCCGGCAATCTCTTCAACGCTGACAACCGGCGGCGCTCCGGGTCGGACCGAAGTTGTCCAATGGCTTGTGGGCGCCGGAGGTGGAGCCGACGAGCGGGACTAGGGCTCCACGGCGTGACAATTTGCCGGATACAAAGTTGCGAGCTTGGTATACTCTGATTGCAAGGCTTGGAAACAAGAGCCTTCGAATCACGAACCAGGACAGGGGACGCCATGAAGCCGTCGACGCGGCAGCCTATGGCGTGGTGTCCGCATTTTCCTGACGGCGGCATCTTGCCCCGCCCGGGAGTGCGGCAGCGAGGCGTCACGTCCGTCAAGAAGCTGGGACGTTGCCGCGCAGCCCGAATCTGCGTTGCCGTCACGACGCCACGGCCTGCGTCGGCGATCCTGCCTCCGGCAGGCCGGGCGCGCCGTGCGCCGGCATATGAAGATCTGCACGATCCGATAACGAGGGTACGGAGAGCTATCAGCACCAACTAGGGAGCCGCGCCATGATCAGCAGATTTGCTGCGTTCGTCAGTGCTCTGGGTTTGATCGTGATGTCGGGGAGCGCAAGCATTGCGCAGCAGGCGGGGACCCCGATCCTCTCCGGCCCGTTGGTGAAGCTCGATATCAAGGATGCCGAGATCGATCCTCACCGCGGCAAGCCCCGCGGCACCCTGACCTTGGCGCAGCACTTTGCCCTCGACCCGGGCTGGCTCGATCCCATCACGCATATCTACGCCCTGACGCAGCAGGAGTACGATTATCTGGTCCACGACGCCCTGATAAAGACCATGCCGCAGGGCGTGTTTACCTACAGCCTGGCGGAGCACGCCGAGCAGAGCGCGGACTTCAAACAGGCCGCTTTCCGGCTGCGCTCCGGCCTGAAGTTCCAGGACGGAACGCCGCTCACCACCGCCGACGTCAAGTGGACCTACGAGAACTTCAAGGGCGCTTACGCCAAAATTTTCCATGACAAGCTCAGCAACATCAAGATCGTGGACGACCGCACGATCATCTTCAATTTCAAGGAGCCGTTCCTGGACTTCATGACGCTCTACAACGGCGGCGTGAGCGGTATCGGCTGGATCGTTCCGCGGCAATATTACGAGAAGGTCGGAAGCGATGGCTTCAAGGCGCATCCGGTCGGCGCCGGTCCCTACAAGCTCGCCAGCCAGGTGGCCGGGTCGCAGATGGTTTTCGAGGCCTGGGAGGACTATTGGCGCCGCACGCCGGCCACGAAGACGATCGTGGTCAAGGGCATCAGGGACCCCGCGAGCCGGCTGGCCGGCCTGCAAACCGGCGAGCTCGATCTGGCCTACGGCATGACCGGAAAGCTCCTGCCGCGCGTCATGGCGGACAAGAACCTGCGCTGGGACAAGAATTTCACCGGGCCGTGGTTCCTCCTGTTCCCCGGTTACAACGAGCCCGACAGCCCGTTCCACGACAAGCGCGTGCGCGAGGCGGTGAGCCTGGCGGTCAATCGCTCGTTCCTCGCCAAGCAAGAGTCGCAGGGCATCGGCATCCCGACGGGCAATTGGCTCAGCGCCGAGAACCCCGATGCGCTGCACGGTGACGGCAAGGACCTGCCCGTGCCCGAGTACAACCCCGGGAAGGCGAAACAGCTCCTTGCGCAGGCCGGGTTCCCGAACGGCTTCGACTTCGACTGGTACGTTCCGTTCGTGCCGTATTTCGACATGGCCGAGCGCATCCTCGTCGATCTGCGCGCCGTGGGCATTCGCGGCAAGCTCGAGGTTCTGGAGGGGCCGGCGTTCCGGGCGAAGGTCGGCCGCGGCCGCAAGGGCTATCAAGGCAATCGTACCATCGTGCACAACATCGATCCGCGCGCGGGCGGAGCCGCAGCGAGCATCAGGGTTTACGCCGTCTGCGAGAGCCCGTCGTCGTTCGTCTGCGAGCCGCAGATCGAAAGCCTGTGGAAGGATTACCAGGCGAGTCACGACGCCGAGTACCGCGACGAGGTGGTCAAGAAGATCCAGCGCATCCTCATCGAGAACTACTACATCGTGCCGATCTACCTGAACCCCTTCGTGCACGCGGTCGGGCCGCGCGTGCTGCCGGCGGGAGAGGGCTTCCACCGCTATTGGGACACGCTGAACGCTCCTTATCCGTGGCCGTGGGAGGTCTGGGAGGTGCGGGCGGAAAATTGAAGACCGCAGGTGCGGTATGCAGAAGTACATCCTGATCCGGGGCTTCTACAGCATCATCACGCTGTGGCTGCTCGTCACCATCGTGTTCACGCTGGTGCGGCTCAGCGGCGACCCCGTCGAGATGAAAGGCGAAATCGGCGCGGATCCCGCCTATGTGCAGCAGCTGCGGCATGACTGGGGCCTCGACCGCCCGTTCTACGTGCAGTACGCGAGCTTCATGGCGGACCTGGTCCGCGGCGATTTCGGCCACTCCTTCGAGAAGTCGCTGCCGGTCGCCACGATCTACTTCGAGCGCCTGCCCAACTCGCTGAAGCTGGGCTTCGCCGCCTTCTTCATCTCCATCCTCATCGGCGTGCCGCTCGGCATGATCTCGGCGCTGAAGGTCAACACGTGGTGGGACAGCCTCGGCAAGATGGTCGCCCTGCTCGGATTGTCGGTTCCGGGCTTCTTCGTCGGCCTTGTCCTCATCATCGTGTTCGGGGTGAATCTGGGCTGGCTCCCGGTGCTCGGCAAAGGCCAAAGCGCCTTCGTCGCGAGCGAGCCTTCGACCTGGGTGACGTTCTGGTTCCGGGATTGGGACCATCTCGTCATGCCGGCGTTCGCGCTCGGCTGGTACTTCTCCGGGGCCATGCTGCGCATCAGCCGGTCCGGCATGCTCGACGTCCTCGGCACCGACTATGTGAAGCTCGTGCGCCTCAAGGGCGTGCCCGAGGCGATCGTGATCGCCAAGCACGCCTTGAAGAATGCGATGATCCCGATCCTCACCATCGCCGGACTCAACCTCGTCATCATGTTGAACGTGGCGATCGTGATCGAGGTGATCTTCAACTGGCCCGGCGTCGGCCTGCTGCTCTACGACGGCCTGACCAATCGCGATTTTCCGATGGTGCAGGGCGTGGTGCTGATGTCGGGCGTGATGATCGTGCTGCTGAACTTCATGATCGATGTGCTCTACGGCTACGTCGACCCGCGCGTCAGACTCTCGCGATAAGGGGCCTCACGATGGCTATCGTCTTCGATGACGTACGCTCGATCGCGACCGACACCCCCCGCGTCCGGCGCCTGTTCCGCCTGCTGCGCGGGCTGCCGACGATTCCGCTGCATCATGCTCGGCCTCCTGGCCTTCGTCGCCGTTTTCGCGCCCGTGATCGCGCCACACAGCAAGCTCGACCCGGTGGCGCCCACGCACGCGCAATGCCTGGAACGATACGGCACGCCGAGACTGCCCGTACATCGACGAAATGCCGCCGTTCTGGGTGGAAGGCGGCAGCCTCGCCACGCCGCTCGGCACGGACTTCCTCGGTCGCGACGTGCTCAGCCGGCTTGATGTACGGCGCCCGCATCTCGCTCCTCGTCGCGCTCACCGGCACCCTGGTGGCGGGCACCATCGGAACATTGCTCGGCGTGCTCGCCGGCTACATGGGGAGGTGGTGGGATCAGATCATCATGCGGGTCACGGACGCATGGCTGACATTGCCTTCGCTCGTCTTCGCGATCCTGCTGTTGAGCGTGCGCGGTCCGGGGGTGTGGAACGTGGTCCTCATTCTCGCCCTGGTGTTCTGGAGCCGCTACTCGCGCGCGGTCCGCGGCGAGGTGCTGGCGCTGCGCGAGCGCGACTTCGTCAAGCTGGCCGAGATCAACGGGATCAGCAAGCCGCGGATCATTTTCCGTCACCTCGTCCCCAACGTCATGAATACCGTCATGGTGCTGTTCAGCCTGCAGGTCGGCGTGGCGGTCATCATCGAGGCGTCGCTCAGCTTCCTCGGCGTCGGCGTGCCGCCGCCGGAGCCGTCGTGGGGATTGATGATGGCGCAGGAGCGCGACGCCCTGATGGAGGGCAAGTGGTGGCTGGCGGTCTTCCCCGGCATCTGCATCTGCATGCTCGTGCTTTCCGCCAACATGCTCGGGGACTGGCTGCGCGTGCGGCTCGATCCGCAGCTTCGCAATCGCTGAGGCGGTCCGGTGTCGCCGCCGTTGCTCCGCGTCGAGGGTCTCAGGACGCATTACTTCGGCTTCGGCGGCAATCGCGTCGTCAAGGCGGTCGACGGCGTCAGCTTCACCGTCGAAGCGGGCGAGACATTCGGACTCGTGGGCGAGTCCGGCTGCGGCAAGACAACCACGTGCCATTCGATCGTGCGGCTGCTCGCAGCCGAGCGCCCGCATCGTCGCCGGCCGCATCGAGCTCGACGGCGAGGAACCTGCTGGACCTGAGCGCGCGCGAGATGCGCGAGGTCCGCGGCCGGCGCATCGCCAGCATCCTGCAGGATCCGATGGCGTCGCTCGATCCGCTGTTCTCGATCGGCAACCAGGTGGCCGAGCCGGCCTATTACCACGGCCTGCTGCGTGGCCGGCCGCTGTACCGGCGCGTCAGCGAGCTCCTCGCGGCGGTTCGCATTCCCTCGCCGGAGAAGCGCCTGCAGGGAGTTCCCGCATCAGATGAGCGGAGGCATGCGCCAGCGCATCGTCGGCGCCATCGCCCAGGCCGGCGATCCTCGATTGATCATCGCCGACGAGCCCACCACCAATCTCGACGTCACCATCCAGCTGCAATATCTCAACCTGCTGAAGGAGATGCAGCAGGCGAGCAACGTCGCCCTGATCTTCGTCACCCACAATCTCGGCATCGTCGCCAAGATGTGCGACACGGTTGCCGTGATGTACGCGGGCAAGATCGTCGAGAAGCAGTCGGTGCGCGGCCTGTTCTATGCCCCGCGGCACCCCTACACCAAGGCGCTGCTCGACTCGATTCCCAAGCTCGGCACCAAGGAGCCGCTCTATGCGGTGCCCGGCCAGCCGCCCGATCTTTCCGCGCTTCCATCGGGCTGCAGCTTCCACCCGCGCTGCGCGCAAGCGATGGAGCGTTGCCGTAGCGAGGAGCCCCGCGACCATCGCGACGGCAGCGGCGGGACGACGCGCTGCTGGCAGGCGGAAATGGCGGAGGCCGGGAATGGCTGAGCCGCTTCTCGAGGTGCGCGACCTGAAGAAGCATTTCCCCGTGAAGGGGCGGGCTGTGGAAGTCGGCGGGCTCGGTCAAGGCGGTCGACGGCATCAGCTTCACCGTGAACCGGGGCGAAACCCTCGGCCTCGTGGGCGAGTCGGGCTGCGGCAAGACCACGACGTCCAAGCTGGTCCTGGCGGCCGAGCGGCCCACTGCCGGCGCCATCGCCTTCGAGGGGCGGAACATCTCGGCATTGCCGGACCGGGCAGCTCCAAGACTACCGGCGCAAGGTTCAGGTCGTGTTCCAGGATCCCTTACAGCTCGTTGAGCCCGCGGATGCGGGTCGGCGACATCATCGCCGAGCCGCTGCAGGCCCACGAGACGATCTCGCGGCCGGAGCTGCATTCGCGCGTCAGCGAGCTGTTCGAGCTGGTCGGGCTGCGGCCGGACATGGCGCGGCTTTTCCCGCACGAGTTCAGCGGCGGACAGCGCCAGCGACTGGCGATCGCGCGCGCGCTCTCCACCAATGCGCAGCTCGTCGTGCTCGACGAGCCGGTCTCCGCGCTCGACGTCTCGATCCGAGCCCACATCATCGTCCTCCTGGAAGACATCCAGGCGCGGCTCGGCGTGAGCTACCTGTTCATCGCCCACGATCTGGCCGCCGTGTCGCATCTCAGCCAGCAGGACCGCCGTGATGTATCTCGGCAAGCTCGTGGAGGTCGCCGACAGCCTCGAGCTCTGCACGGCGCCGCTCCATCCCTACACCAAGGCGCTGTTCGCGGCGTCTCTGCCGTCGCATCCCGACGAGCCGCGCGAGGAGATCGTTCTCAGCGGAGAGGTGCCGAGCGCGCTCAATCCGCCGCGAGGCTGCCGGTTCCATCCGCGCTGCCCGTTTGCGATGCCGCGCTGCCGGGAAGAGGAGCCGGCGCTGATCGAGGCGTCTCCCGGTCACACCGTCGCATGCCATCTCTATTGATGTGTTGGTCGGGTCGCTCCGGTCCGCAAATCTCGCGGCGAGCGCTCGCGTGGCTTGCGGAGGCCGCGGCTAGAACAATCTGGTGCCCCTGGCCGGACTCGAACCAGCACGATGTTGCCACCACCTGATTTTGAGTCAGGCGCGTCTACCAATTCCGCCACAGGGGCTTCGCCGGCGGGATCATAGCGGCGCAGGGTAGGGGGTCAACGGCCCGATACCGTTGCCTATTATTGCCGCCTTCGCGTCGCTATATGGGCGCCAGGAGCGATGGTCCGGCAGCGGCGATCGCGCAGGGTGACGCCCGGCATGAGCGAGATGACGGTGAGCACGATCCGATCCCGCCCGGTCACCGCGGCGGCGGTCGCGGTCGCGGTCGTGGGCGCGGTCGCCATCCTCGGCGCCTGGTTCTTCCAGTACGGGCTGGGCCTGAAGCCGTGCCCGCTCTGCCTCGAGCAGCGCTACGCCTATTATTTCGCGATCCCGCTCGCCGTGCTGGTCATGCTCGGCGATCACGCCGGCGCGTCGCGCAAGGTGCTCACGGCCGCGCTCGTCGCGATCGCGCTCGGCATGCTGTGGAATGCCGGGCTCGGGGTCTACCATTCCGGGATCGAATGGCGCTGGTGGCCGGGGCCGCAGGAATGTTCGGGCGGGCTCGACGATCTCGGCTCCGCCGGCGGCCTCCTCGGCAAGCTGCAGTCGATCAGCGTCGTGCGCTGCGACGAGGCCGCCTGGCGCTTCCTGGGGCTCTCGCTTGCCGGCTACAACGCGCTCGTCTCGCTCGCGCTCGCCGCCGTCGCCGCGTGGGGCGCGGCGATGGAATGGCGCGGCCGGGCGAAGCGGCAGTGAGGCAGGCGGCGGCGGTGCTTTCGGAATGATCGTCCTCCAATAAGCCGAAGCGGGATGACGACCCGAAGGTAAAGCCTGACCCTCATGAACACGATTTGTAGCTTGACTACGTTACGTGAGTGAGGTATGACTCAGGTACGTTCCAAAGGTGCGCGAGGATGCGGGGGTGTGCGGAGTGTGCGAGGAAGAGCCTCGCGCGGCCGTCGGCGCGCGGGGAGAGGGCGGCGAAACACGCAGCGGTTGTGGGCGGCAGGGCCCCTCTGTTTTGCGCCTGTAATTTACAGGAAGATTTACTATCCCAGGTTGATCCGGCCTGGACCGGCGGGATCCGGCGTCTGGTGGACGGGTCACGCCGCCTGCGGGGCAGGCAGGTCGCTGGTCAGCGCCTGCGCCATGCGCTCGATCAGCGCGAGCACGTCGGGGTGCTGCTCGGGTCGCCAGCGCGCGAGCATGTCGGCGAGGCCCTGGCGCCGGGCGGCGACCAGGCGGTCGCGCATGGCGAGGCCGGCCGGCGTGAGACGCAGCTCTCCGTTCTTGTCCTCCGCCGCGAGGCC
This sequence comes from uncultured Alphaproteobacteria bacterium, assembly GCA_963847045.1. Lineage (GTDB taxonomy): Bacteria > Pseudomonadota > Alphaproteobacteria > Rhizobiales > Xanthobacteraceae > Bradyrhizobium. The sequence continues at coordinate 210,527 of CAWJYQ010000030.1, forward strand.
TCGCCGGCACAGGGCGTCCAGCGGCGGCGCCAGTGCCGCCTCCGGAATCTTCAGCTCGGCGCCGAGCGAGCGCGTGCTCATCGGCTCGCGCTCGCCCAGCCGCGCCAGCATCCACAGCTCCGGCGCCGGCAGGTCGATGGCCGCGCGGCGCGCGAGATCGGCATAGACCCGCCAGCGGTTCTCGCGCGCGATCAGCAGCGTGACGATGCGCTCGAGCTCCTGCAGGGAGGTGGCGTCGCGCGGCATGGCGAAGCTCTCGCCCATGCCTTCCGCCGGCGCGCCCTCGCGCAGCGGGCTCTCGCGCAGCAGCCAGGCCAGCGCGAAGCCCAGCGCCGAGATTGCGGCCGCGGCCACGAACACCGGGCGCAGCGCCGCCATCACCGCGGCGACGTATTCCGCGTGCATTTGCGGCGGCAGGCCCCGCACCGCGGACGGAATGACCGTCGACAGGAACTCCATGCCGGGTCCGGAGAGCTGTGCGTGCAGGCGATTGGCGAAGATCGCGCCGAACAACGCGACGCCGAGCGCGCCGCCCAGCGAGCGGAACAGCATCGTGCCGGAGGTCGCCACGCCGAGATGCTTGTAGTCGACGCTGTTCTGCACCGCGATGATCAGCACCTGCATCACCATGCCCATGCCGAGCCCGAGCCAGAGCGCGTCGAGCGAGGTCTGCCACGCATCGGTTTCGATCGAGAGCAGCGACAGCGTGCCGAGCCCGAAGGTCATGGTGGCGGTGCCGACGATGGGGAACAGCTTGTAGCGGCCGAAGCGGCTGATGAGGCGGCCGCTGATCACGGAGGTCACCAGCATGCCGAGCATCATCGGCATCAGCATGAGGCCGGAGGTGGACGGGCTCACGCCTTTCACGACCTGGAGATAGATCGGCAGGAACGTCACCGCGCCGAACAGCGACAGCCCCACGATCAGGCCGACGCTGCTCGCGACCGTGAAATTGCGGTTGGCGAACAGGTCCATCGGCAGGATCGGCTCGCGCGCGCGCCGCTCCACTGCGACGAAGGCGGCAACGGCGGCGACGCTCGCCGCCATCAGGCCGAGCGTGACCGGCGACGTCCACGCAAACGTGGTGCCGCCGAGACTGGTGAACAGGATGACGGCGCTGAGCGCGGCGGTGAGCAGGAGCGCGCCGCCATAGTCGATCGCGTGCTGCTGGCGCGCGCCGCGCGACGGCAGCACGGCGGCGATGACGACCAGAGCGACGATGCCGGTCGGCAGATTGATGTAGAAAATCCAGCGCCAGCTCAGGTGATCGACGAAGAAGCCGCCGAGCAGCGGACCGATGATGGTGGCGAGCCCGAACACCGCACCGAAGAATCCCTGGTAGCGCCCGCGCTCGCGCGGAGGGATGAGGTCGCCGATCACCGCAATGGTGACGACGATCAACCCGCCGCCGCCGATGCCCTGCAGCGCGCGGAAGACGATGAGCTGCACCATGTCCTGTGCGATGCCGCACAGCGCCGACCCCACGAGGAACACGGCGATGGCCACTTGCAGGACGATCTTGCGGCCATGCAGATCGCCGAATTTTCCATAGAGCGGACCGACGACCGTGCTGGTGAGCAGATAGGCGGTGACCACCCACGACAGATGACTGAGCCCGCCCAGCTCGCCGACCATGGTCGGCAATGCCGTCGAGACGATGGTCTGGTCGAGCGCGGCGAGCAGAAGGGCGAGGAACAGCGCGCCGAATATAGCGCGGGTCGATGTCTGGTTTTGGTTTGATGGCATTCGACGAAGGCGTTCAGAGCGACATCATCATGATCCAACGAACGATGCGCTTACCGAACTTGATTGGCCGAATCTTGTTCCGGCTGTCGTCCTCGCGAAAGCGGGAACCCATGACCACCGGCTCTGGAATATAGTTCCCCCCGCCTGCGCCGGGACGACAATGGCAGAGAGCGCCAACGCGGCAAGCGATCGTCGATAACCGCGCTTACGGATCGAGCTCGGTGTCCCAGTAGAGATAGTCGAGCCAGCTTTCGTGCAGATAGTTGGGCGGAAAGCGCCGGCCGTTGCGGTGAAGGTGATTGACGCTCGGCTGGAACGGCATCTGCGACGGCCACATCCGCGCCTCCTGCACCGTCATGTTGCCCTTCCTGAGATTGCAGGGCGAGCAGGCGGCGACGACGTTGATCCAGGTGGTGTGGCCGCCGCGCGAGCGCGGCACCAGGTGGTCGAAGGTGAGGTCCTCGCGCGCTCCGCAGTACTGGCAGCTGAACTTGTCGCGCAGGAACACGTTGAACCGGGTGAAGGCGGGTTGCGTCGCGGGTTTCACGAAGGTCTTGAGCGAGACGACGCTCGGCAGCTTCATCTCCAAGCTCGGGCTGCGCACCGCGCGGTCGTATTCGGCGACGATGTTCACGCGCTCGAGAAACACAGCCTTGATGGCGTCCTGCCACGACCACAGCGACAGCGGGTAATAGCTGAGCGGACGAAAATCCGCGTTGAGCACGAGGGCGGGAAAGCCTGCGGGCGACACGTTCACGGCGTTCCTGGTCTCCTTGTTCCGAAGGAGCGGGACAGGCGCTAGTCTATAGGGGAGCATGACGAGATTGTGAAGCCCGCTCCACGGGTTATGCGGGCGAGGGCGCAGGCCTCGGAACCGCCCGGGCGGCGCGGCTTGGCGCGGCTTGGCGCGGCGACGACGATCCGGCGCCCGGCGAAAAGCAGTGCCGGTCACGCAAGACGGTTCGGCCGGCGTCGCGAATCAGTCGCGGCGCATTCTTCAGGCACCGCGCATCCTATCGATGACCGCGAGCGGATCGGCGACGCTGTCGCCGTGCCAGGCGATATGCTGGTCGGGACGGATGAGCGCGAGCCTGCGGCGATAAAGTCCGTCGGGGGCTTGGAGCCGCAGCGTCTTCAGCGGCAGGCCGCGCGCTTGTGCCGCCGCGTCCAGGGCGCTCGCGCCGTCGGGCGCGCCGAAATCGAGGAGCGTGAAGCCTCTGCCGAACTCGTCATAGGCGGCGCGCCCGTCGGCCAGCCAGAAATGCGGCGCCCGCGCGCCCGGCCGATCCACCGGCGTGTAGCGGTCCCAGTGGTCGGGCGGAGCCGCTTCGCCGTCGGGCCAGATGATCGGCGACGGCTCGTAGCGCTCGCCGAGCTGGATGCCGACGGTGAGATATTGCGGCCTGTCCTCCGCCATGATCCTGGCGCCGAACGCGCGGCGGGCGGCTTCCGCCGTCGCGCTGTCGTCCTCGATATCCGGCGGCGGGATCCAGCCGTCCATGATGCGGGTGCAGCGCACGCCCAATTGCGAATTGCGCACGCCCATGGGCCGGCGCTCGATCTCGTAGCTTTCGAGGAGCCGCGGTCCGGCCCAGCCCTCGTGCACGGCGGCGAGCTTCCAACATAGATTCATCACGTCGCCGATGCCGGTATTCATGCCGAGCCCGCCGAGCGGGGTGAACAGATGCGCGGCATCGCCGGCGAGGAAGACGCGGCCGGCCTGATAATGCTCGGCGACGAGCGCGAGCCCGCCGGTCCACGGCCCGCCGGAGATGATCTCGAAATCGACGTCGGCGCCGATCATCGCGGCGATCACCGTCTTGGCGTCGACCGCGCGCCAGTCCATGTCGGCGGCGACCTGGTAGTGGACGACCCAGGTCTCGCGCCCGTCCTGGGAATACATCATGCCGCGCATTTCGGGGTTGAGGATCCACGTCATGTTGGTGGGCGGGCGCCGGCTCGCCACCATCAGCCCGGGCGCGCGGATGAAAAAGGACAGCATGGTGCCGCCCATGAAGGCGCGGTGCGTGCTGCCGTCCTCGCCGATCATGGCAAAGCCGAGCGCGCGGCGTACCGTGCTGCTGGCGCCGTCGATGCCGAGGAGGTAGCGCGCTTCGACGTGGCGTTGCTCGCCGGTTTGCACGTGCTCGACCTCGGCGGCGACGTGATCGTCATGCACGGAAAACGAATTGAGCCGCCAGCCGAAATGGACTTGCGCGTCGCGCGCGCGCTCGGCGCGGCGGCGCAGCACCCGCTCGAGCACGATCTGCGAGACGTTGTTGGGGATCTCCGGCGTCGGCCAGTCCGAATAAGGGCGCGGCAGGCGGCCGAATTCATGGCCGCAGAACCGCGTGACGTAGGCAGAAGCGCGCTCGACGTCGGGCGGCAGGCCCTCCGAGCGCAACTCGCCGGCGATGCCGAGGCGGCGGAAATGCTCCATCGAGCGCGCATTGGTGTTGTTGCATTTGGGATGCTGCGCGGTGTCGAGCCTGTCCGTGACCAGCATGGCGGGGACGCCACGCCAGGCGAGTTCGATCGCGGCCGTAAGGCCGACCGGTCCGCCGCCGACGATGAGCGCGAAGGTCTCGGACTGCATGGCCCTGCTCTCGTCGCGCCGCGAGTACTGGCGCCGGTGGGCGTCAGCGCGTTCCCGCCAACCGGCGGGCCAGAAACTCGCCGCCCTGGCGCAGGCCTTCCTGGTCGATGCCGTGGCCGATGCCGGCGGATAGGTGCCACTCGACCGGCACCCCGAGCGAGCCGAGCGCGTTGGCGGCCTGGAACAGCGCCGGCGCGGGAATCAGGTCGTCCTGGTCGCCGTGGACGAGCAGGACCGGCGGCCGCGACTTGATCTCGGCCGCGAACTTTTCGGCATTGCCGTCGGGCGGCACCACCAGCAGCCCGGAATAGCCGACGATCGCGCTCGGCGCCGCCGGGCGCCGCAGGCCGACATGCAGCGCCATCATGGTGCCCTGGCTGAAGCCGACGAGCGCGAGTGCGGCGGGGGGCAGGTTGCGTCGCCCGAGCTCGTCGTCGAGAAAGCGTTCGAGCACCGGCGCGGCCTTGTTGACGCCGGTCCAGCGCTCGTTGGGATCGCGGAAGGTGAGCGGGAACCATTGCCTGCCGACCGGCGCCTGGCCGCAGGGCTCCGGCGCGTGCGGGGACACGAAAGCGGCCTGCGGCATGAGCCCTTGCCACGCCCGGCCGATATCGATGAGGTCGTTGCCGTCGGCGCCGTAGCCGTGCAGGAACACGACGAGCTGGCGCGCCGGACCCGAGCGCGGCTCGAGCCGCGGACCGTCGAGCTCAGCCATTCGCCCTCCGCGCCTCCGCCGCGATCGGCGCGCCGTCGCGCTGCTTGGCCGCGCGGTAGTAGGTCCACAGCATGCAGGCGGCGGCACCGCGCCAGGGCCGCCAGGATTCCGCGAGCGGGCCCATCTCCTTGACGGTCGGGCGGGTCTCGAGCGTGAGCACCAGCCGCGTCGCCTCTTGCAAGGCGAGATCGCCGGCGGGCCAGGCGTCGGCATGGCCGAGGCAGAACAGCAGATAGATGTCGGCGGTCCACGGCCCGATGCCGTGAACCGCGGTCAGCGTGGCATGGGCCTCGTCGGCCGGCCGGTCGACGAGCGCGCGCAGATCGAGATCGCCGCGCTCGATCGCCTTTGCGATCGCCTTCAGCGTGCGGATTTTGGGCGCCGACAGCCCGGCGCGGGCGAGCCTGGTCGAGCGCGCGCGCAGCACTGCGGCATGGTCGAACGGATCGAAGGCCGCCGTGAGCCGTCCCCAGATCGCCTTCGCGCTCGCCGTCGACAGCTGCTGCGAAACCACGATCGAGGCGAGCCCGGCGAATCCGTCCGCCCGCCGCCGCAAGGGCGGCCGCCCCGCGCGAGCCAGCACGGCGCCGAAGCGCGGATCGGCGGCGATCAAACGCGAGATGGCATCGTCGAGGTCGGCTTCGGTGTGGATGAAGAAAGACATGACCGGCGCGAAGCATCTACAAATGGCCTGCCAAAGCAACCCTTTTTCTCAGGCGTGGTCCGAGCGCATGAGCCCTCCCGTGTTCCGCTTCGCGCCGAGTCCGAACGGCTACTTGCATCTCGGCCATGCACTGTCCGCGCTGAGCAATTTCGACATGGCGCGCGCAGCCGGAGGGCGGCTGCTGCTGCGCATCGAGGACATCGACAGCGCGCGCTGCCGGCCGGAATACGAACACGCGATCTACGAGGATCTGGCCTGGCTCGGCATCACTTGGGAGCAGCCGGTGTGGCGCCAGCGCGCGCATCTCGACGATTATCGCGTGGCGTTGGGCGAGCTCGACCGGCTCGGCCTCATCTATCCGAGCTTCGAGAGCCGTAGCGAGATCGCGGAACTCGTCGCCGCGCGCGAGGCGCGGGCGCCATGGCCGCGCGATCCCGACGGCGCGCCGCTCTATCCCGGCGACGCAAGCGCGCTCCCGCCGGCCGAACGCCGCCGGCGCATCGCGACCGGAGAACCTTATGCTTTGCGGCTCGACATGTCGGCGGCGATGGCGCGAGCCGGGCCGCTGACATGGTGGGAGACCGGCTCCGGCGGCGCTAGCGGAGAAATCTCCGCCGCGCCGGCAATGTGGGGCGACGTGGTCTTGGCCCGCAAGGACACGCCGACGAGCTATCATCTCTCGGTCGTCGTCGACGACGCGCGACAGGGCGTGACCCATGTCGTGCGCGGGCAGGATCTGTTCTGGTCGACCAGCGTCCACCGGTTGCTGCAGGCGTTGCTCGGCCTGCCTGCACCCGACTACCATCACCATCGTCTGATCCTCGATGCAGATGGGCAAAAGCTCTCGAAATCGACGCGCGCAACCGCCTTGCGCGCGCTGCGGGAGAACGGTGCAACCCCGGCCGATATCCGCCATATGATCGGACTCGCCTGAGCCGGTGGCCGGCTGAGGTTCTGCGTTGATCGTCTGCTCCCGAGGAAGCGATGCCGAGCACGAGGACAGTCGGCGGCAAGCGGCCGGGTCGCGCCAAGCGGAGGTCGCGCGCGCGTGCGATCGAGGCGGCGCTGGCGGATATCGCGCATGAGATCAGAACACCCCTGACCGGCATCCTGGCGCTGGGCGAGCTCTTGGCCGCCTCCGGCCTCGGCGAGCGCGAGCGCGGCTGGGCGGTGGCGATCAAGAGCACGGCCGAGCATCTCGCGCTGCTGACGTCGCTGATCATCGATGCCGCGCGGGCCGATGCCAAGGGGCTCGTCCTGCGGCGCGAGCTCATTCGCCCCCGCCGCCTCGTCGACGCGCTCGCCGCCTCGCTTGCCGCGCGAGCCGAGGCCAAGGGGCTCGTGGTGGAAACGAATATCTCGGGCGACCTGCCGGAGGCGGTGATCGGCGATCCATTGCGGCTGCGGGCCGCGCTGGAAAACCTGATCGACAACGCCGTGAAGTTCACCGAGCGCGGCAGCGTCCGCCTCGACGTGGTCTGCGCGAAGGCCGCGCGCGGGCAGGTACGCCTCGTGTTCACGCTGTTCGACACTGGCATCGGATTGACCACCGCCGAGATCAAGCGGCTATTTCGGCCCTTTGCCCAAGCGAACGAGCAGGTCGCGCGCAGATATGGCGGCGCCGGGCTGGGGCTGGCCTCGGTCCGGCGCATCGCCAAGGCCATGGGCGGCGATTTGACGGTCGCGAGCAAGCCCAAGGGCGGCAGCCGGTTTCGGCTCAGCGTCACCGTGGACGCGGTGGCGCAGGCGCAGGGGATACCGCCCGCCGACGGAGTCGCTGCGCGTGGCTCGGCGGTGCGTTCGCTTGCCGTCCTGTGCGTCGAGGACAATCCTTACGGACGCGTGCTGCTCAACACCATGCTCAGCGAGCTCGGGCACCGCCCGGATTTCGTCGGCACCGGCGCGGCGGCGGTCGAAGCGGTCGCGCAAGCGCGTTACGACGCCGTGCTGATGGACGTGACGCTGCCCGACATCGACGGCGTGGAAGCGACGCGGCGCATCCGCGCGCTCGCCGCGCCCGCCGGCGCAGTGCCGATCATCGGAGTCTCGGGCCGCGGCAATGCCGCGGACGAAGCGCGCGCGCTTGCGGCGGGGATGAACGGCTATCTCACCAAGCCATTGAGCCCGAGCACGCTCACGCAGGCGCTCGGCGTCGTGGTGGAACGGCGGTAACCGAAGCGGATCATTTTGCTGGATGCATCGAGCACGGCGAACTCAACGGGCGGTATCGTGCGATCAGTAGCGAACCCCCACCGGGGCCCAGCCAAACCGATAGTTGATGCCGGTCTTCACGACGTGGATGCGCTGGTGAATGTTGGTATCGAGAGAGAAGATGTCGGTCGTGTCCGTGAACTCGACCGGGCGGGTTCCGAAATCCAGATAGTTGTACTCGATCTTGGCGGACCAGGAGTCGGTGAAGGCGTATTCCAGGCCGCCGCCGAGCATCCAGCCCCATCTTGTCTGGTTGGCGTTGAAGGCCAGCAGCGTCGAGGTCAGCTCGTATTTGTCGTTGGCCCAGGCGGCGCCGCCCTTGCCGTAGACGAGTACGCGGTCGATGGCCACGCCCAGCCGGCCCGCGATCGTGCCGAGGGCGTCGACTTTGGCGTGGCAGTTCGTCGTCAGCGTGACGCCGGCCAGCGTCGACGGACAGCTGGCGTCGCCGCTGAGATCCGCCCAGCTAATCTGCGCCTCGACGCCGAATACCCACGAGCCGGCCTGATAGTTGGCTCCGATCTGGCCGCCGGCCAACCATCCGGTGGGGTCGAGCGTCGTCGACGCCGGCGCAAACAGCGCCCCCGCGTATGTGAACGGCTGCGCGGTCACTTCCTTGCTTCCCCAACCGCCGCCGACATGCGCGCCGAAATAGAAGCCGGTCCAGGTAAAGATGATCACCGCGGGCGGACGGCCGTAGTAGGGCTCCAAGTCGGCCGCCGCGGCTGGCCGCAACGCGGCCGCCAGCGCCAAGATGCCGATGCTGGCGAAGCTCAGCTTTTTCATCGCAAGGCCCCCGTACTCACGCCACCCCAGCGCGGTTGTTGCAACGCTTGGCCGACGCTCGCGTCAGCACTGTGGCGAGTCAAGACAAGCGGCTGCAAGCCCGCCCGCGCCGCCGCCGCGTGATCTTATCGAGGCTGCTCCTACGAGATTGAATTGATTGCCGGTTTCGCACAGCGTTGCAGCGCGGCCACGGCGCAGAATTTTCGGCGCCGGGGCGGCCGCTCGCCGGCCGGATCGCTATGCCTCGGTGCGATCGACGATCCGCACGATATCGGCCATGATGCGGTTGAGCTCGAAATCCTTGGGCGTATAGACGGCGGCGACCCCGGCCTGCTGCAGGGCCTGCGCGTCCTCCGGCGGAATGATGCCGCCCACCACGACCGGAACGTCGTCGAGCCCGGCGTTCTTCATGCGCGCGACTACGTCCTTGACCAGCGGCAGATGCGAGCCCGAAAGGATCGACAGCCCGACCACGTGCGCGCGTTGCTCGCGCGCGGCCTCGACGATCTCCGCCGGGGTGAGGCGGATGCCCTCGTAGATCACGTCCATTCCGGCATCGCGTGCGCGGGCGGCGATCTGCTCGGCGCCGTTGGAATGCCCGTCGAGGCCGGGCTTGCCGACCACGAATTTGAGCCGCCGGCCGAGCTTGCGCGACACACGGTCGACGTCGGCGCGCAGATCGTCGAGGCCGACGGTCTCGTTGCGCGGCGCGCGTCCGACGCCGGTCGGCGCGCGGTACTCGCCGAAGCTTTCGCGCAGCGCGAAGCCCCATTCTCCCGTCGTGACCCCGGCTTTGGCGCACACGACGGAGGCCGGCATGATGTTGCGGTTCTCGCGCGCCGCGGCACGCAGCTCCTTCAGCGCTGCCGCCACTGCCTTCGCGTCGCGCCCGGCGCGCCACGCCTTGAGGCGCTCGATCTGCTCGGTCTCGGCCTCCGGCGATACGGTGAGGATGGCGTCAGCGGCGCCGGCGAGGGGCGAGGCCTCGCTCTCGACGAAGCGGTTGACCCCGACCACGGTCTGCTCGCCGCGCTCGATCGCTTCGATGCGGCGGGTGTTGGATTCCACGAGCTGCTGCTTCATGTAGCCTTGGTCGACGGCGGCCACCGCGCCGCCCAGCGCCTCGATGTGAGCGAGCTCCTCCCTGGCCTCGCGCTTGAGAGCCTCGACCTTGGCCGCGATCGCCGGCGATCCGTCGAAGACGTCGTCGTATTCCAACAGGTCGGTCTCGTAGGCGAGGATCTGCTGCATGCGCAGCGACCATTGCTGATCCCACGGCCGCGGCAGGCCGAGCGCCTCGTTCCAGGCCGGCAGCTGCACCGCGCGCGCGCGCGCGCTCTTCGACAACGTCACCGCCAGCATCTCGATGAGGATGCGGGCGACGTTGTTCTCCGGCTGCTGCTCGGTCAGCCCGAGCGAGTTGACCTGCACGCCGTAGCGGAAGAGCCGCTGCTTGGGGTCATTGACGCCATAGCGCGCGGCGGTGATCTCGTCCCACAGCTCGGCGAAGGCGCGCATCTTGCACACTTCGGTGATGAAGCGCAGGCCGGCATTGACGAAGAACGAGATACGCCCGACCACCTCGCCGAACGCGCCTGGTTCGACGGTGCCGGATGCCTTCACAGTGTCGAGCACCGCGATCGCGGTGGCGAGCGCAAACGCGAGCTCCTGCACCGGTGTCGCGCCCGCCTCCTGCAGGTGATACGAACACACGTTCATGGGATTCCATTTCGGCATCTCGCGGGTCGTGAACAGGATCGTGTCCTTGGTGAGCCGCAGGGACGGCGCCGGCGGGAACACGTAGGTGCCGCGCGAAAGATATTCCTTGATGATGTCGTTCTGCGTCGTGCCCTGCAGCTTCGCGCGCGCGACCCCCTGCTCGTCGGCAAGGGCTACATAGAGCGCCAGCAGCCAGGCCGCCGTCGCGTTGATGGTCATCGAGGTATTCATCTCCCCGAGCGGGATTTCCTCAAACAGCGTACGCATGTCGCCGAGATGCGAGATCGGCACGCCGACCTTGCCGACCTCGCCCGCGGCGAGCGGATGGTCGCTGTCGTAGCCGGTTTGAGTTGGCAGATCGAAGGCGACAGAGAGCCCGGTCTGCCCCTTGCCGAGGTTCTTGCGATAGAGCGTGTTGGAGTCGCGCGCCGTCGAATGGCCGGCATAGGTGCGAAAAATCCAGGGCCGGTCGCGCCGGCGCCCTGCGCCGTCCGATGGCTCGCTCATGAAGTCGCCTCGCTTGGCCTCTGCCCGGCGATTGTGCAGTGCACCATACTCCCGAGACGCCCGCAAGCGCCTTCTGCACGGGCGATCTCGCTGCGCGCACGCCCGCCGACCGCCTGTCCGGCTGCGCGGCGAGAACGCGCGGCTGAGCGCGCAGACGCTGCTTGCGAGGGTCGCCGTGTTTGTCTGCGGCTCGAATGCGAGCCGCAGCAGGAATGTCCGCGCTAGCGCCGGATGAACCCGACGATCACCAGGAGGATGACGGCGCCGATCGTAGCGTTGACAATTGAGCCGATGAAGCCCGCGAACGGCATGAAGCCCAGTTGTGTGAGCAGCCAGACGCCGATGAAGGCGCCCACGATGCCGATGACGATGTTCCAGATGAGTCCGAACCCAAAGCCACGCACGATTTGCCCGGCTAGCCAGCCGGCGATCGCGCCGACGATCAGCATGATGATGATGCTGTCTATTCCGATCACGATATCCTCCCCCTCGCGGCTGGGCGCGAGCGCCACGGCGCGATTTTGCGACACAATGGGGGCGAAGCTAACGCAAATCGCGCAAGGTGTCAGCAGACCGCCAGGGCTGGTGCCGAAGCGAGGAGCGCCGTCGCACCGTTGGGCCGGGCACCGTCGTCGATATTGCGATGCAACATCAAATGCGTCAGACTGCCGTCCCGCGTTCGGAATGCGGAGGCGACCCATGCCGGCCGTTGCGATGACGAAGCCGCCGCATGCGGCGGTCCCGAAAGACCTCTACGGAATCGGCGAAGTTCCGCCGCTCGGTCACGTGCCGGCGCGGATGCACGCCTGGGCGATCCGCAAAGAACGTCACGGTCCGCCCGAGACCGCCATGCAGCTCGAAGTGCTGCCGACCTGGCCGATCGGCGAGGACGAGGTGCTGGTCTGGGTGATGGCGGGTGGCGTCAACTACAACGGCGTTTGGGCGGGCCTCGGCATCCCGATCTCGCCGCTCGACGTCCACAAGAATCCTTTTCACATCGCCGGCTCGGACGCTTCGGGGATTGTTTGGGCCTGCGGCTCCAAGGTCCGGCGCTGGAAGGTCGGCGATGAGGTCATTATTCACTGCAATCAGGATGACGGCGACGACGAGGAGTGCAATGGCGGCGACCCGCTGCTGTCGCCCTCGCAGCGCATTTGGGGCTACGAGACGCCGGACGGATCGTTCGCGCAATTCTGCCGCGTGCAGTCGCGCCAGCTGATGCCGAAGCCCGCGCACCTCACCTGGGAGGAGGCGGCCTGCTATACGCTCACGCTCGCCACCGCCTACCGCATGCTGTACGGGCACTCGCCGCATACCCTCAAGCCCGGCGACCACGTGCTGGTCTGGGGGGCCTCCGGCGGGCTCGGCGTGTTCGGTGTTCAGCTCGCGGCCGCGTCGGGCGCAAATGCCATCGGCATCATCTCGGACGAAAGCAAGCGCGACTACGTGATGCAGCTGGGCGCCAAGGGGGTGATCAATCGCAAGGAGTTTTCCTGCTGGGGGCAGATGCCCAAGGTCGGCACGCCGGAATACGACGGCTGGGTCAAGGAGGCGCGCAAGTTCGGCAAGGCGATCTGGGACATCACGCAAAAGCGCGACGTCGATATCGTGTTCGAGCATCCCGGCGAGGCGACGTTCCCGGTTTCGTGTTTGGTCGTTAAGCGCGGCGGCATGGTGGTGTTCTGCGCCGGCACGTCGGGTTACAATCTCACCTTCGACGCGCGCTATGTCTGGATGCGGCAGAAGCGCATTCAGGGGTCGCACTTCGCGCATCTCAAGCAGGCGAGCGCGGCCAACCAGTTCGTGCTCGACCGTCGCATCGACCCCTGCATGAGCGAGGTGTTTCCCTGGGACAAGATCCCCTACGCGCATGAGTTGATGCGGACCAACCGGCACCCGCCCGGCAACATGGCGGTGCTGGTCAACGCGTTGCGTCCGGGATTGCGTACGCTGGACGACGCGGTGGAGGCGAGCGGCGGAGCCGCATGATCGCACGCCTGACGCGCGATAGACGGCATGACACCATTCCTCCTTCTTTTGGCACTATTCTTGCTTTTTCGCTGGTTCGAGGGGCCATGGGGGGCTACGAGGAAAGGAGTCCTCACCATGTGCGACTACAGCCTACACAACGTGAAGTCGCGTGCTGCCAAGGTTGGCGACAAGCTCACGACGCGCAACTTCGGTACCGGCACACGCGGATTTGCGGCATCGGAGGATGCCGGTACGGCGGTGTGCGTGCTGCCGGGCACGGAGTTGGCGTTCTCGCGGGAGGTCGCGTGCACGGCATCCGGATTCCTCGGCCTGGGTGCGCGTCGGATGAAACATCGGACGGCGATCTTCCGGCAGATCAACAAGGACCAGCCGCGGGTGCATCATGATGCGCTCGAGTTTCCCGACGGCCAGACGGTCCTTCTCACCGATCTGCTCGAGGCTCAGGAGGCAACCGTGCTGCAGCTTCCGGCCCAGCCCGCGACGGCAGCCGAGGTGAAGGCGCAGGAGCGCGTCGCCTATATCGGGTGAAAACACGCCGCGTCGCGGAGGCCGGCGCAAGACGACAGGGGCCGCTCCTCGGCGGGGCGGCCCTTTTTGCTGCGTACATGATCAAGTAGCGCAATTCGCGGGCAGAGCGGAGAGACCCGCCGCCTGTATTTGACTTGCTCCGACCGCCGTGGTGGCATCGATCATCCAATCTCTTCCGGATGGAGCGGAACATGACGCGGATCAGGATTGTCGCGGCCGCGCTGGCCGCATTTTTTTCGGCCACGCCCGCGATCGCGCAGGGTACCAAGGTTGCCATCGGAATCTCGGGGTGGACGGGCTTTGCGCCGCTCACTTTGGCCAAGGAGGCCGGCATCTTCGCGAAGAACGGCCTCGACGTCACCATCAAGAAGATCCCGCAGGCGAGCCGGCATCTCGCCATCGCCTCGGGAGACATCCAGTGCGCTGCCACGACCGTGGAGACCTGGATCGTGTGGAACGCAAACGGCGTCGCCACCACGCAGCTGTTCCAGATGGACAAGTCATACGGCGCCGATGGGATGGCCGTGCGCAACAACGTCGCCAGCATCAAGGACGTAAAGGGCAAGACGGTTGCGGCTTCCGCGCCCGGCACGGCACCCTATTTCACGCTCGCCTGGTTCCTCAAGAAGAACGGCCTCACGGTCAAGGATGTGACCGTGGTCAACATGGAGCCCGGGCCGGCGGCGCAAGCGTTCATCGCCGGCCAGAACGACGCCGCCATGACCTACGAGCCGTATCTTTCGGCCGTGCGCGCGAAACCGGAAGCGGGCAAGATCATCGCCACGACGCTCGACTATCCGATGGTGATGGATACGTTCGGGTGCACGCCCAAATTCATTACCGAGCACGAGCCGGCGGTGAAGGCGCTGGTGAAGAGCTATTTCGAAGCGGTCGCGATGATCAAGAACGATCCCAAGAAGGCCTATGACATCATGGGCGCCGACGTGAAGCAGTCCGGCGAGCAGTTCGGGAGCTCTGCGAAATATCTGCGCTGGCAGGATCAGGCTGCCAACAAGACCTTCTTTACCGGTGAGTTCAACACCTTCTCCAAGGAAGCAGCCGAGCTCCTGCTCGAGATCGGCGTCATCAAGCAGGTCCCGGATTTGACGAAGCTCGCGGATACCCGGTTCATTCAGTGACGGATGGCCGGAGCGCGGCGTCAGGCGAATTCACCTAACCGGCTCCGATCGATCGACTCGCGACGCTGCGCCCCCCAGCTCTCCAAGTGGGCAAAGCGGGCGCGCCCGGAAGAATGACGGCACCTATTTGCGGGTTGGATGATCTGGACCATCGCATGGCCGCGGCATGAAGCCCCTTGCGCCGATCTCGAACGCGGCCCGCGTCGCGCTTGGACTCCTGTTCTTCGTTCTGTTTGCGGCCGCCTGGAGCTATGCCACGCTCGGCGGCTACGTCTCCAAGACCTTCCTGGCCGACCCGCTCACGATGCTCGAGGAAGGCTACAACCTTTTGACCAAGCACGGCTTCCTCGGCGATATCGGCATCACGATCTGGCGCGTTGTGGGCGGTTTCGCGCTGGCGGCGCTGGTGGCGGTACCGGTCGGAATTCTGATGGGCGCCTACAAGCCGATCGAGGCGTTCCTCGAGCCGTTCGTCTCGTTTGCGCGCTATCTGCCGGCATCCGCCTTCATCCCCCTGCTGATCTTGTGGGCCGGCCTCGGCGAATTGCAGAAGCTCCTCGTCATCTTCATCGGTTCCGTGTTCCAGATCGTGCTGATGGTGGCGCTCGCCGTTACGGGCGTGCGCCGCGACCTCGTGGAGGCGGCGCTGACGCTCGGCGCGCGCGACCGTGGCATCCTCGCCCGCGTGTTGATCCCGGCCTCGGCGCCCGAAATCGCGGAGAGCCTGCGGCTCGTGCTCGGTTGGGCCTGGACTTACGTGATCGTCGCCGAGTTGATCGGCTCGTCCTCCGGGATCGGCCACATGATCATCGACAGCCAGGCGCTGCTCGCCACCGGCCAGATCATCTTCGGCATCATCGTGATCGGTGTCATCGGATTGATCTCCGATTTCCTGTTCAAGTGGGGCAACAAGCGGCTGTTCCCCTGGAGCTTGGCGTGAGCAAGCTCGTGATCGAAAACGTCTCACGCATCTTCCCCGGCGTGCGTCGCGGGAAGCCGACGCGCGCCCTCGAGCCGACGAGCCTGGAGATCCCCGACAACGACTTCGTCACCATCCTCGGGCCGTCGGGCTGCGGCAAGTCGACGTTGCTCCGCCTCGTCGCCGGGCTCGATCGCCCGACCACCGGGCGCATCACCCTGGACGGCGCGCCGGTGCGCGAGCCCGGTCCCGACCGCGGCATGGTGTTCCAGTCCTACACTCTGTTCCCGTGGCTAACGGTCGCCGACAACATCGCCTTTGGCCTGCGCGAGAAGGGCGTGCCGCGGGAGCGTCGCCGCGAAGCCGTACGCGAATGGCTCGGGCGGATCGGCCTGGCCGGCTTCGAGCACCACTATCCGAAGCAGCTGTCCGGCGGCATGCAGCAGCGCACCGCCATTGCGCGGGCGCTGGCCAACGACCCCGCGATCCTTCTGCTCGACGAGCCGTTCGGCGCTCTCGACAACCAGACCCGCGCGCTGATGCAGGAGCTCCTGCTCGGTATCTGGGAGCGCGCGCGCAAGACCGTGCTGTTCGTGACCCATGATATCGAGGAGGCGATCTTTCTCGGTTCTCGCGTGCTGGTGATGACGGCGCGGCCGGGGCGGATCAAGGCCGAGGTCGGGATCGTTCTGCCGCATCCGCGCCATTACACCATCAAGACCAGCCCGGAATTCTCCGCGCTCAAGGCGCGGCTGACGGAGGAGATACGGGCCGAGGCGGTGCTGGCAGCCGAGGGGCATTGATCGAGCGGGAGGCGTAGGTTGGAGTCTCGTGACGAACTCGCCGACCCGCGGTTTGCGGCCGAGCATCCACGAGGAGCCACGCCATGCCCAAGACGCCGGACTATTTCGCGGCAAAGACGATCATCGTCACCGGTGCCGCCAGTGGCATCGGCCGAGCCACCGCGCTGATCTTTGCCCGCGAGCGCGCCAATGTCGTATGCGCCGACTTGAACCACGATGGTGCGCGCCAGACCGCCGAGCAGGTCCTGGCGCGAGGGGGCAAGGCCC
Organism: uncultured Alphaproteobacteria bacterium; assembly: GCA_963847045.1. GTDB lineage: Bacteria > Pseudomonadota > Alphaproteobacteria > Rhizobiales > Xanthobacteraceae > Bradyrhizobium. The sequence goes on from CAWJYQ010000030.1 coordinate 227,119, forward strand.
TCGTCTTGCGGACCGATGTCACCTCGCGCACGCAGGTCGACGACATGGTACGGCAAGCCGTCGATGCATTCGGAACCATCCAGTTTCAGTTCAACTCGGCAGGCGCGGCATTGCGCCGATCGAAGTTTCTCGACATCGACGAGAAGCTGTTCGACGATACATTCGAGCTCAACGTGAAGGGTACGTTTCACTGCATGCAGGCGATTCTGCCCCACATGCAGGGCAACCGGCACGGCGTGATCGTCAACATGGCGAGCATGGCGCACCGGCGCGGCGGCCCTGGGAGCTCGGTGCACTATGCCGCGGCGAAAGGGGCGGTGGTTTCGATGACGCTCGGCGTTGCGCGCGAATTCGCGCATCTCGGTATTCGCTGCCTGTCGATTTCCCCGGGCCCGATCAGAACACCTTTCCAGGCCGCGGCACAGACCTCGCCGGAATTGATGCAACGATTCCTGGACGACGTGCCGATGCAGCGCTTCGGCGAGCCGGAGGAGATCGGCGAGCTGGTGCTGTTCATGTGCTCGGATGCGTGCGCCTTCATGACCGCCGACACCGTCTACGTGAACGGCGGCGGCGGCTGGCGGTGAGCCGGCGAAGTGCCCACAGCCAGTTTCGCTATTGAACGGTCCGCGAATGCGAGAGCGAAAAGCGCAAGAAGCGTTCGCGTCGAATGAAACGGATAGGATCATCCGTCGATGCTTGGCAGCTTGAGCTTGTATCGCTTTGCGCAGGCGATCGCTTCCTCGTAGCCCGCGTCGGCGTGGCGCATGACGCCGCTCGCCGGATCGTTCCATAGGACGCGTTCGATGCGTCGCGCCGCCGCCGGCGTGCCGTCGCACACGACGACCATGCCGGCGTGTTGCGAGAAGCCGATGCCGACGCCGCCGCCGTGGTGGAACGAGACCCAGGTCGCGCCCGAGGCGCAGTTGAGCAGCGCGTTGATCAGCGGCCAGTCCGACACCGCATCCGAACCATCCTTCATGCCCTCGGTCTCGCGGTTGGGGCTTGCGACGGAGCCGGAATCGAGGTGATCGCGGCCGATCACGATTGGCGCCTTGAGCTCCCCGTTCGCCACCATTTCGTTGAAGGCGAGCCCGAGGCGATGCCGGTCGCCGAGGCCGACCCAGCAGATGCGCGCGGGCAGGCCCTGGAAATGGATGCGCGACTTCGCCATGTCGAGCCAGCCGCGCAGGTGCCCGTCATCGGGCATCAACTCCTTGACTTTGGCGTCGGTGCGAAAGATGTCCTCGGGATCGCCCGACAGCGCGGCCCAGCGGAACGGGCCGATGCCGCGGCAGAACAGCGGGCGGATATAGGCCGGTACGAAACCGGGGAAATCGAACGCATCGACAACGCCCGTCTCCTTCGCCATCTGGCGGATATTGTTGCCGTAGTCGAAGGTCGGCACGCCGCGCCGCCAGAAGTCGAGCATCGCGCGCACATGCTCCGCCATCGAGCGCTTCGCGGCCTGCTCGACGCCCTTGGGATCGGCGGCGCGGCGCGCCTCCCACTCGCCGAGCGTCCAGCCCGCCGGCAGATAGCCGTTGATCGGATCGTGCGCCGAGGTCTGGTCGGTGACGGCGTCGGGCTTGACGCCCCGCCGCACGAGCTCGGGCAGCATCTCGGCGGCATTGCCGAGCACGCCGACTGAAACCGGCTTTTGCTCGCGGCCGGCGCGCTCCATCATCGCCAGTGCCTCGTCGAGATCCTTCGCCTGCGCGTCGAGGTAGCCGGTCTTGAGCCGCATTTCGATGCGCGAAGGCTGGCACTCGATCGCCAGCAGCGACGCCCCCGCCATAGTGGCGGCGAGCGGCTGCGCGCCGCCCATGCCGCCGAGGCCGGCGGTGAGGATCCATTTGCCGGCGAGGCTGCCGCCGTAGTGTCGTCGCAGCAGTTCGGCGAAGGTCTCGTAGGTGCCCTGCACGATGCCCTGCGAGCCGATATAGATCCAGGAGCCGGCGGTCATCTGGCCGTACATCATCAGGCCCTTGCGATCGAGCGCATTGAACTGCTCGAGCGTCGCCCAGTGCGGCACCAGGTTGGAGTTGGCGATCAGCACCCGCGGCGCGTCCGCATGGGTACGGAACACGCCCACCGGCTTTCCCGACTGCACGCACAGCGTCTCGTCCGCTTCCAGATCGCGCAAGGCCGCGACGATGCGGTCGAAGCTCTCCCAGTCGCGCGCGGCCCGGCCGAGGCCGCCATAGACGACGAGCTCGTGCGGCTTCTCCGCCACCTCGGGATCGAGATTGTTCATCAGCATGCGCAGCGGCGCCTCGGTCTGCCAGCTCTTGGCGGACAGTTTCGAGCCGCGCGGCGCGCGGATGACGCGGGCATTGTCGAGGCGAGTGGGCATGCGTCCCTCACAACATTCAGTGTCACCCGCGCGCGAAGGCGACGCAGTCTTCGAGCACCGCACGCAAGGTCTGCTGGATCGGCTTGGCGAATTCGGCATCCCAGCGCGGCGGATCGCTCTCGTCGGGCAGGTAGCCGCGCATGGCGAGCTCCATCTGCACGGCGTGCACGCCTTCGGCCGGGCGGCCATAGGTGCGAGTGATCCAGCCGCCGGTGAAGCGGCCGTTGACCACGTGCGACCACGCGCTCGCGGTGCAACGCCGGGCGACCGCCGCTTCCAACGCGGCGTCGCAGCTCTTGCCGGAATTGGTGCCGATATTGAACACGGGCAGCTCGCCGGGAAACAGGCGAGGAATCACCGATCGGATCGAGTGGCAGTCGTAGAGCACCACGCGCGGATGCATTCCGCGCAACCGCTCGATCTCCGCGGCGAGCGCGGCGTGATAGGGCGCGAAGTAGAGGGCTTTGCGGCGTTCGATCTCCTCCGCAGTCGGCGTCCGACCGTCACGGTAGAGGGGGCGCCCGTCGAAGGTTTCCGTCGGAAGGAGGCCGGTGGTCATCTGCCCGGGGTAGAGCGAGGCGCCGGAGGGATCGCGGTTGACGTCGATCACCGTGCGCGACAGCGCGGTATGCACGGTCGTCGCTCCGAGCTCGCCGGCGAAGGCGTAGAGCTTGTCGATGTGCCGGTCGGCGTCGTGGCGCGCGAGCGGAAAGGATACCAAAGCGGACGCGCAATCCGCCGGGATGCTCACGCCGGTATGCGGAAACGATACCAACAACGGCGCCTCGCCCCGCGTCACGGTGAGCCAAGGATCGGTCATGCGCCTATCCCTTCGAAGGCCGGCAGGTCGGCACGGGCGGCGACGGCGAGCGCGCCGGAGCGTACGAGTTCGGCTGCCGCGGCGATGTCGGGAGCGAGGTAGCGGTCGCAATCGAGCTGCGGCACGCGCTCGCGCAGCCTTGCGCGCGCGCGCTCGAGCGGTGCGCTCGACGCGAGCGGCCGGTGGAAGTCGCAACCTTGCGCGGCGGCGATGAGCTCGATCGCGACCACGTTCACCGCGTTCTCCGCCATGGCGGCGAGCCGGCGCGCGCCATGGGCCGACATAGCTACGTGATCCTCCTGGTTGGCGCAGGTCGGGATCGAATCGACGCTGGCTGGATGGGCCAGCTGCTTGTTCTCGGCGACCAGTGCCGCCGCCGTCACCTGCGCCAGCATCAATCCGGAATTGAGGCCCGGTTGCGGGGTGAGGAAGGCCGGCAAGCCGGACAACGCGGGATCGATCAGCATGGCGATGCGCCGTTCGGCGAGCGAGCCGATCTCGCAGATCGCGATCGCCAGCATGTCGGCGGCGAAAGCCACCGGCTCGCCGTGAAAATTACCGCCGGAGAGCGCTTCACCGCTCTCGGCAAGGATCAGCGGGTTGTCGGAAACGCCGTTGGCTTCCGTGCCCAGGATCGCCGCCGCCTGCCGCGCGAGGTCGAGCACCGCGCCCATCACCTGCGGCTGGCAGCGCAGGCAATAGGGATCCTGGACGCGGTCGTCGCCGACGAGGTGGGACGCACGGATTGCGCTGCCCGCCATCAGGCCGCGCAGGGCGGCGGCGACCTCGATCTGGCCGCGGTGCCCCCGCAACGCGTGGATGCGCGCATCGAAGGGCGTGTCCGAGCCCTTGGCGGCGTCGGTCGCGAGCGCGCCGGTGACGAGCCCCGCACGAAATACCCGTTCGATGGCGAACAGGCCGGTCATGGCCTCGGCGGTCGAAAACTGCGTCCCGTTGAGGAGCGCCAGCCCTTCCTTGGGCCCGAGCGTGGCCGGGGCGAGCCCGGCGCGCGCGAGGGCGGCATCGGCCGGCTGGGTTTCGCCGGCGAGGTCAACTTGGCCGATGCCAAGCATCGCGGCTGCCAAGTGTGCAAGGGGCGCGAGGTCGCCGGAAGTCCCGACGGAGCCTTGGCTCGGGACCACGGGCAAGAGGCCGCGCGCCAGCATGGCTTCCAGCAGGGCGACGGTGTGCGGCCGCACGCCGGAGGCGCCCCGGCCGAGGCTGGCGAGCTTCAGCGCCATCATCAGCCGCACGTTCGCGGCCTGCATCGGCTTGCCGACGCCGGCCGCATGCGACAGCACGATGTTGCGCTGGAGCGTGGCGAGATCGGCGGGCCCGATGCGGACGCTCGCGAGCTTGCCGAAACCGGTATTGATGCCATAGACCGGCTCACCACGGGCGACGATAGCGTCGACCGCCCGCGCGCTCGCCGCGATTGCCGGCACCGCCGCAGGATCGAGCCGGGCCTCGGCGCCGTCGGCGATGGCGCGCCAGTCGGCGAGCGTCATGCGACCCGGCTTCAGCGTGACGATCATTCGCCTCTCCGCACGCGGCGGTAGAGCGGATTGAAGCCGATGCGGTAAGCGAGCTCGGCCGGCCGCTCGATATCCCAGATGGCGAGGTCGCACCATTTGCCCCGCTCGAGCGTGCCGACGTCGCCGAGGCGGCCGAGCGCGCGCGCGGCTTCCCGCGTCACGCCGGCGACCGCCTCGTCGATCGTGAGTCGAAAGAGCGTAGCCGCCATGTTCAGGATCATCAGCAGCGACGTGATCGGCGACGTGCCGGGATTGCTGTCGGTCGCGAGCGCGATCGGAACCTTCAGGCGACGCAGGCTTTCGACCGGAGGCTGCTGCCTTTCGCGCAGGACGTAGAACGCTCCGGGCAGCAGCACCGCAACGCTGCCCGCGCGCGCCATCGCCGCGACGCCGTCATCGTCGGTGTATTCGAGGTGGTCGGCCGAAAGCGCGCCGTGCTCGGCGGCGAGCTTTGCGCCGTGCAGGTTGCTGAGTTGATCGGCATGCAGCTTGACCGGCAGCCCCGACGCCCGAGCGGCCGCGAGCACCCGCGCGGTCTGCTGCGGCGAGAAGGCGATATTCTCGCAGAACGCATCGACCGCATCGGCGAGCTGGTCGCGAGCGATTTCGGGAATCAGCGCACAGACCTCGTCGATATAGCGCTCCTTGTCGCCGTTCGCCTCCGGGGGCAGCGCGTGCGCACCGAGAAAGCTGGTGACCACGTGGACGTTGCGCTCGCGCGCAAGCCGTCGCGCGGCGCGCAGCATGCGCATCTCGGTCCCGCGCTCGAGCCCGTAGCCCGATTTGATTTCGACGGTGGTGACACCTTCCGCGAGCAGCCGATCGAGGCGAGGCAGGCTCTCGCGCACGAGATCGTCCTCGCTCGCCGCCCGCGTCGCTTTCACGGTGGAGACGATGCCGCCGCCGGCGCGCGCGATCTCCTCATAGGAGCCGCCGGCGAGCCGCAGCTCGAACTCATGCGCACGGTCTCCGCCGTAGACGAGATGGGTATGGCAGTCGATCAGCCCCGGCGTGATCCAGCGGCCGTCGACGGCGATCCGGCTGACGGCATCCCAGCCGGCCGGCAGTTCCCCCACCGGACCGGCGAAAGCAATACGTCCCGCGGACGCGGCGACCGCGCCGCGCTCCACCACCCCCAGGCCGGTCCGGTCGGGCGAAAGCGTTGCAAGGCGCGCATCGAGCCAGATCGTGTCGAACCGCATGCCATCCTCGTTGTGCCGATGCTCTATACATAAAGACGCAGCGCCGACTATTGTCGAGGATTATGCCGCGTCCAACGTCGGGCGGGGCGGAGAACGGGATTTGCGACGCGAGCTTTTTTTCGATCATGCGCTGCTGCCCTCCGGGTGGGCGCGCGCCGTGCGCATCTCGGTCGCCGATGGCGACATTGTCGCGGTCGCAGAAGACGCGCCACGCGCCGGAGCTGACCGCCTCGCCGGCATCGCCGTCCCGGGAGTTCCCAATCTGCATTGCCACGCCTTCCAACGCGGCATGGCCGGATGGGCCGAGCACCGCGGGCCGGGCGTCGACAGCTTCTGGACCTGGCGTGAGGTCATGTATCGCTTCTTGCAACGGCTCTCGCCCGATGACGTCGAGGCGATCGCCGCATTCGCATACATGGACATGCTGGAAGCGGGCTTCACCACCGTCGGCGAGTTCCACTACCTGCATCACGACGTCGACGGCCGGCCCTATGCCGAACTCGGCGAGATGGCGCACCGTATCGCCGCCGCCAGCGCGCAAACCCGGATCGGCCTCACGCTGCTGCCTTCGTTCTACGCCTATGGCGGTTTCGGCGGCGCCCCGGCGGCCCCCGGTCAGCGCCGCTTCATCAACGATCCGGATCGGTTTCTCGCCCTGGTCGAGCGCAGCCGAGCGGCCGTGACGGCTCTGCCGGCGGCGCGCGTCGGCATTGCTCCCCATTCGCTGCGCGCGGTCACCCCCGCGACGCTACGCACGATCTGCCGCAGCGCGCCCGATGGGCCGATCCATATCCACGCCGCCGAGCAAATGCGGGAGGTGGAGGACTGCGTTGCGGCGCTCGGCCACCGCCCGGTCGAATGGCTGCTGGAAAATGTCGAGGTCGATTCGCGCTGGTGCGTGATCCATGCGACCCATACGACGGAGGCGGAAATTAAGGATGTAGCGGCTTCGCAAGCGGTGGTCGGCCTTTGTCCGCTCACGGAAGCTTCGCTCGGCGACGGCATTTTCGACGGCGCGACCCTTCTCGCGGCCGGCGGACGTTTCGGCATCGGAACCGACAGCAACATCCAGATCGACGCCGCAGCGGAGCTGCGGCAACTCGAATACGGGCAGCGTCTGCTGCGGCGCGCCCGCAACGTCATGACGCTGCGTGAAGGGGAATCGGCCGGACGACGGCTGCTCGCCGCCGTGCTGGCTGCTGGCGCTCAAGCCCTGCAACGGCCGATCGGCGCGCTCGCCGCCGGTTCGCGCGCGGATGTCGTGCTGCTCGACGCCGATGATCCGGATCTCGCCGCTCGCTCCGGGGATCTCTGGCTCGATGCCTGGATTTTCGTTGCTGGGCGCAGCGCGGTCAAAACGGTACTCGTGGGCGGAGAGACGGTCGTGGAAGCGGGCCGTCACGGGATGCGGCCGGCGATCGAGGCGCGGTTCAAGACCGTCGTCGCGAAACTTGCCGCCGCTTGAATGTCGACAAACAACCGGGTTCCCGGATCAGACGCCGCCGGCCGGCGCTTGCCCGCGCTTCGCATCCGGGAGGCGGGGCCGAAATATCGCGGCGTTGAGAGCACCGCCATAGATGAAGATCGACGCCGTCCAATACAGGAACACCAGCGCGATCATGGCCGAGGCCAAGCCGGCATAGTAGCTCACATAGGTCACGGAATACTCGGCGAGGTAGCGGCCGAAGGCGACACCGGCGACGATCCATAGGGCCAGGGTGGCGACGATGCCGGGCAGGATCTCGACGATGCGCCGTCGTCCGGACGGCAGCCACTTATGTGCGACGAACAGCGCGATCGTGAGGACGACCACCGCGATGACGAACCGGAACAGGGTGAATGTGCCCTCGAGTGGCGCGAGCCAGGGCGCATAGCGCAACGCCGTGCGGAACAGCAGCGGCCCCAGCACGATGAGAAAGCCGAGCGCCAGCAGCCCCATTGCGGCCACCAGCACATAGGCGATGGATTCGAGCCGCAGCAGGAGCCAATGTCGCGTCTCTACCACGCCATAGGCGCGGTTGAGGCCGATCCGCAGGCTTTCGACGCCGCTCGAGGCGAAATAGATGGCGAACACGGCACCGAGGGTGAGCGCGCCGGTATGCGTGGTGACGAGCACATTGTGGATTTCACGCGCGATCGGGTGGGCCACCTCCTCGGGCCACGTCGCCAGCATCAGGTTTGCGACCTCGTCGGCAAGATCGGCGGACCCGAAGAAAAAGCCGGCGAGCGAGGTCAGCACGATGAAGAAGGGGAACATCGCCATCAGCGCCGAGAGCGCGATGTGACTGGCGATCGCCCAGCCGTCGTCCGCAAGGAAGCGCCAATAGGCGTCGAGGGCGATATCGAGGGCGCGTCGCATCGGAGCGTTCTATCCCGGCTGTCTTGACAATCCCTAAGCCTGCGCGCGCGTGGCCCGTCAACGTCCCCTCGACTGGTCAATAATGCAGCAACGACTGCGCAAACTCGCGGCAAATCGGATTTGCTTGCAACGTTGCATTTGTGCACTGCACGCGTAGTCTTGCGGAGGCCGCGCCTCCGGATCGAGTGCATTACCGGCAGCGGGACGCTGCTTGAGCGCTGGCGCGCGGAGATGGCAGATGCTCGATAAGGCTCAAGGCCGCGACGGCGCGAAGCTGGTTGCCCTCGCACGCGAGGCGGTGCTGGCGGCCGAGGCGGTGCTGGCCGATGCCACGCTGGCGGTGCGCCAGCGCGTCACGGTCGAAAATCAAATGGTGGATAGGTTGCTCGACCGCGAGCAGCGGGCGACGCATGGTCTTGCCTGGCTCGCAACCTACGTCGAATCGGTGCGCCAGCTCGCGGCCTATGCTGAGCGCATGCATGCCCGTGGCGGCCTCGGCGAGATCGAGGGATCGCTCGTCGAAATCGGCATCAGCGAATACCTCGCCCAGATCCAGGGCGGCATCCCCATGAGCCAGGGCGAGATCGTGCGCCCGGGTGATCTCGGGCTCGCGGCCGGCGCGGTCGCCGCGCGCCTCGCGGGTCCGCTCGACGGCCTCGCCGGTTCCGACAATGTCGAGCGCCGCGCGCGCCTGGTCGAGCTGATGCTGGCGCATCACGACGCCACGGTGGGCGACTGCGGGCTCGAGGAAACGCTCACCACGATCCGCGACGAGATGCGCAAGTTCGCCGACAGCGAAGTCGCTCCGAACGCGCAGCAATGGCATCGCAGCAACAGTTACATCCCGCTCGACATCATCGCACAAATGTCGGAGCTCGGCGTGTTCGGCCTCACCATCCCGGAAGATTACGGCGGCCTCGGACTCGGCAAGGAATCCATGTGCGTGGTCTCCGAGGAGCTCTCACGCGGCTATATCGGCGTGGGCTCGCTCGGCACGCGTTCCGAGATTGCCGCCGAGCTGATCATCGGCGGCGGCACCGAGGAACAGAAACGCCAATGGCTCCCGAGGATCGCCTCGGGCGAAGTGCTGCCGACGGCGGTGTTCACCGAGCCCAATACCGGCTCCGATCTCGCCTCGCTCAAGACGCGGGCGGTGCGCGAGGGCGGTGTCTACAAGGTGTATGGCAACAAGACCTGGATCACCCATCCGGTGCGTGCCGACCTGATGACGCTGCTCGTGCGCACCGATCCGAACGAGCCGGGCCATCGCGGGCTGTCCATGCTGCTCGGGGAGAAGCCGCGCGGCACGGATGCCGATCCGTTCCCGGCCTCCGGCATGTCGGGGACCGAGATCGAGGTGCTCGGCTATCGCGGCATGAAGGAGTACGAGATCGCCTTCGACGGCTTCGAGGTGAAGGCGGCGAACCTGCTCGGCGGGAGCGAGGGGCTCGGTTTCCGGCAGCTCATGCAGACCTTCGAATCGGCCCGCATCCAGACCGCCGCGCGCGCGATCGGCGTGGCGCAAGCGGCGATGGAGCAGGCGCTTGCCTACGCTCGGCAGCGCCAGCAATTCGGACAGCCGATCATCAAGTTTCCCCGCGTCGCCGACAAGATCGCGATGATGGCGGTCGAGATCATGATCGCCCGCCAGCTCACCTATTTCGCCGCGCGGCAGAAGGATTCCGGCAAGCGTTGTGATCTCGAGGCGGGCATGGCCAAGCTGCTGGCCGCCCGCACGGCGTGGGTCAATGCCGACAACGCGGTGCAAATCCACGGCGGCAATGGCTTCGCGCTCGAGTTTCCAGTCTCGCGCATTCTCTGCGACGCCAGGATTCTCAGCATTTTCGAGGGCGCGGCCGAGATCCAGGCGCAAGTCATTGCCAGAAGGCTCCTGAGCGCGACAAATTAGGCTAGAACGGGTACGGGCAATCGGATGGTCGACGAGGTCGCCGTCGGCATCAGTGCCGTTCGTTTTTGATCGATATCAACGCTGCTTGCGTTATTGCAGGTAGCTTTCCATTTGATGGGTGGAGATCCCGATGCACAAGCTCGACATTCCTCATGACGCCTTCGTGTTCGTCGGCGACGGGCGCAAGGCGCTGTTCCTGCACAACGTCGGTGACGAGAAATTTCCCAACCTCAAGACCGAGCGCGTCTTCCTCGACGAAAATCCGCCGACCCACGAGCAGGGCAGCGACCGCCCCGGTCGCGCGTTCAAGCGGGGCGGCACGAACCTTCGGAGCGCGGTCGAGGACACTGATTGGCACGACCTCGAGGAGCACCGCTTCGCTCAGCGGGTCGCCGCGGCCATGGAGCGGCTCGTGCGCGAGCGCAAGGTGAAGGCGCTCGTCGTGGTCGCTCCGCCGCGCACGCTCGCGGATCTGAGGCAGGCCTTCCACGCCGACGTGAAGAGTCGGATCATCGCCGAGATCGACAAGGACCTGACCAAGCATCCCGTGTACGAGATCGAGAAGCATCTCGCGGGGTGATCGGAAGAAGCGAGTAGCGAGTAGCGAGTAGCGAATAGAGGGCGAGAACGCGTATCTATTCGCTATTTACTATTCGCTACTCGCTACTACTGCCTCACGCCGCCTTGGCCGGCTGCTTGAGCAACTTGTCGACATTGCCGGACAGGATCGCCGCGCCGTCCGGTCCGAGCGTGCCCAGCTCCTCGACGAAGTCGCGCACTGCGGCGCGCTCGCGGATTTCCTGCGGATAGTCGGTCGCGAAGACGATGCGTGAGGCCGGAATCTCGATCAATGCGCCTTTCACGGCGCCGATCGCCCCGCAGAAGCCGGCGGTGTCGAACACCATGTTGTTGCGAAGGTAATAGTCGAAATCCTGTTTGGGCTTCATGCCGTGGCGCGCGTTGTCCGAGGTACCCCAGAAGTCCTTGTCCTGGTAGGAGCGGATGCGGCCGAGCAGCGCGGAAAGGCCCCCGCCCAGATGCGACATATGGACCGTGAGGTTGGGGTGACGGTCGAACACGCCGGCATTGACCAGCCGGATGGTCGCCATCACCAGCGAGAATTCGCGGCCGACCGAACGCGCCGTGTCGTAGCCGTCGAATTGCTGGGTCTGATTGAGCTTGAGCGCCGGGTGCACGAACACGAACAGTCCGAGTTTTGCGCATTCGGCCCAGAACGGCTCGAATTCGGGCGCATCGAGATAGAGGTCGTTGGTCTCGGAGGTGATCACGACGCCGGGAAAGCCGAGCTCATGCTTGCATCGTGCGAGCTCGCGGAAGGCGTCGGCGCCGCCCAGCGGATTGGCGTGCGCGGCGCCGATGAAACGGCCCGGATACTCGCGTTCGGCCTTCTTGGCGCTTTCGTTGCATAGCCGCGACTTGTCGAGATCGGCGCACATGCCCGCGGCGCTGGTGAGGAAGGCGACGTCGATGCCGGCCTCGTCCATCATGCGGATGTGCTCGTCGAGGTCGAACAGCATCCAGTGCAAGATGAAGCTGGGGGCGCCGTGCTCGTCGTAAGAGACGATCTTGCGCCGGCCGAGGTCTTTCGGCATCAGCTGATGCGGCGTGAAGTGGTGCTGGAAATCGACGATCATCGAAAAGTTTCCTCTCCCGATCTGTGGGCGGCCGCGCTGGCGGAACAGGGTTCAAACGGATGCGCCAAGGTCCTCTAGCAGGCTGCTGAAGAACTCACCATTTGCGAGCCTTGAAGGTTAATTCGTCGCCGAGATGGAAGCTGATTGCGCCGTTGATCGTACCATCATCGTCGAGTTCGGCCCATCCATCCCCGGAGACGGGGTCCATCTCGTCGGAGCCTTGCCAGGTGAAGTCGGCGGCATCGGCAAAGAGGGTACAATCGAGGCCGCCGACCACGCATCCGAACTTGAACTCACCGAGCCCGTTAGCTTTGAACTGGATGTAGGCGGGCTCAACCATGTCCAAGTAATCATTGTCCCAGAGCCCCATCTCGATGATCCGCCACTTGCCGATCAGCGCGCTCTTGGCGCCGCGCCTCATGCGGCCTCCAGAAGCTTGGGTATTCGCACCAGATTGTAGGCCAGGATTGCGAAGATGAAGACGGCTTGCACCTTGGCAAGCCCGCGGACTTTGACCTGCGCCAATCCTCCGATCGTCTTGGTCCAGCCGAAGATTTCTTCGATCCGTTTGCGGATGACCTGGCTGATCGCGTAACCGGGATGTCGGGTGATGCGACCGTCGACGGCCGTCTTGCGGGTTTTGCCCGTCTTGGTGACGTGACCGTTGATCGCGATGTGGGGCGTCACTTGGCATTCACGCAGCGCCTCGATGAACTCGACGACGTCGTAGGCCTTGTCGGCGCCGAGCGTGACCCGCTGCCCGGCAGGCCGATGATTGTCGATGAGGGTGAGGGCCGCCTCGCGCTCGGCTGTGCCGGTCGCTTGCGTCACGTCGCCGGCAACCACCAAGCCGTTGCGGTTCTCCATCAGGACATGGCCCATGTAGCACAGCCGGCTCTCCTGGCCGTCGCCCCTCCGGTAGAGCTTGGCATCGGGATCTGTCGTGCTTTCGTGGGTTTCATTCGACCGTTTCTCACGGCGGAAGTTACGCTCGCCGTTGCGGCCGTCATCGGGCGGCTGGCCGCCACCGTCCTTCGGCCGGAAGCTCTTCATCGAAGCCCAGGCCTTCAGCAGCGTTCCATCCACCGAGAAGTGGTCGCTCGATAGAAGTCGCTTCACCTTCCGTAGCGACAGCAAGCTGGATAAGAACTCGCGCGCCACATCGGCCTCAAGAAGCCGGTCACGGTTCTTCGTAAAGACCGTAGCGTCCCAGACGGCATCGTCGATCGACAGACCGACAAACCAGCGAAACAGAAGATTGTAGTTGATCTGTTCCATCAACTGCCGTTCCGAACGCACGGTGAAGAATGCCTGCAGCAGTGTGGCCCGCAGAAGATATTCCGGCGGAATCGAAGGCCGCCCCGTATGCGAATAGAGCTCCTCAAACCGGCCCGACAGCGCCGCAAGCACCTCATTCACCAGCGCTCGGATCGCTCGCAGCGGATGATCCGCCGCGATCCGCTCCTCCAGCCCGATATACGAAAAAAGCCCTTCCGATCCTCGCTGCTCCCCGCGCATGGCAAATCACCTTCGTCCCTGCAAACGACGGAATCACGATCAGCCCTTGCAGTCGAGAGAGTTTTTCAGCAGCCTGCTAGGGCGCGTGCGACGGCAACGTCAAGCGGCGTGCGCGGGACGTCGCCGAGCGCCGCGAGCTTGGTCCCGTCGATCCGGTGCGGCTCGTTCCACAGATACGCGATCTCGGACAACTCCCGACAGAGCGGCACAATCGGCCGCAACGCGTGGATGAGCCACCAGCTCATGTGCCTGACCTCCAGCCGGCCGCCTGCCGCCCGGGCGATGGCGGTAGTGAACTCGCGTCCGGTGACGGCGTGGCCGGGAAAGCCGAAGACCTCGAACGGCCGCAGCGTTGCGCGTGCCGCAGCAAGCCGCACCAGCGCTTGCGCCAGATCGGGCAGATAGGCCCACTCATGCACGACGTCGAGCGGCCCGGGATAGGTCAGCCGCCCGCGTCCGATCTCCTTGGTGAGCACGAGGTCGAGCCATGATCCGCGCCCGCCGCCGAAGAAATCTCCCGCCCGCAGGATGATCGTGCGCACACCGCGCTCGGCAGCTTCCGCCATCCGCTCCTCCATCGCCAGTCGGAGCTGACCTTTGCGCGAAGAGGGCCGCATCGGCGTGGTCTCGTCGATCGTGGGCGGCAGCGGGGAGCCGTAGTTGTAGAGATTGCCGGGAAAGAGCAGCGTGGCACCCGCGGTTTCCGCCGCGTTGATGGCGGAATAGGCGAGCGGCAAGGCCAGCCGCGACCAGTCGGTATAGGACGGATTGAGCGCGTGCAGGACGACGTCGGCGCCGCGCGCGGCCTCGCTGACCGCGTCATAGTCGAGGGCGTGCGCCTCGACGATGTCGGTGCGGGGTGGGGCGCGCTTCGAGCCGTTGGGGCGGACCAGGCTCGTGACCGACCAGCCCGCGGTGCGGAACGCCTCCGCGGCTTTGAAGCCGAGCCGTCCGGCGGCACCGAGCACCAGCACGCGCGAAGTCATGTCCGACGGCTATCGCGATGAGGGGGCATGGGATTCGTCCAAGACGGCATTGCATCCGCGTTCACTCGGTGAGCGACGCAGCCATGGTATGCGCGACACCGGCGATTTCAAATCCCGCAGATGTGAACGCCCGACCAGCCATATTTCGCACCCGGGAATTGGAACCCGAGCAATGGTCTCGCCATCTTGAGGGTGCTAAGAGACCCTCGATGACCGAAGTCCTGATCTACGCCCTTGTGCCGATCGCGATCGGCGCCGTCGCGGTGGTATTGCTGCTGGGCCTCGCCAACATGGCGCGCGGCGGCTCGCCGCATCGCTCGCAGAAGCTGATGCGCCTTCGGGTGCTGCTGCAATTCATTGCGCTCATCGTGATCATGCTGACCATCTGGGCGATCGGTAAATAGGAAGCGGCGATGGTCGTTCTCAACAGAATCTATACCCGCACCGGCGACGACGGCATGACTTCGCTCGGCAGCGGCGAGCGGCGCAAGAAATACGATCTGCGTATCGATGCTTACGGCACGCTGGACGAGGCCAACGCCGTGATCGGCCTCGTGCGGGTCCACAGCGGCGGCAGCGACCCCGAGCTCGATGCGGTGCTGGGGCGCATCCAGAACGACCTGTTCGACGTCGAGGCCGATCTCTGCCTGTCGGAAAAGGGTCCTGGCGGTGCCCGCATGACCGTGTCCGACGCGCAGGTGGAGTGGCTGGAGCGGCAGATCGATCAGCTCAACGCCGATCTCGCGCCTTTGCGTTCCTTCATCCTGCCGGGCGGCACTCCGGCCGCCGCCTACCTTCACCTCGCGCGCACCGTCTGCCGTCGCGCCGAGCGGCTGATGGTCGAGCTGAACGACCGGCCGGGCGAAGGCGTCACCCCGGCCGCGCTCAAATACGTCAACCGCCTCTCGGATTTTCTGTTCGTGGCCGGACGGCACGCCAACGACAGGGGTGCGTCCGACGTGCTGTGGAAGCCCGGACAGAACCGTTGAGGTGCGAGACAGCGCATGGTCGTACCGATCTACGACGACAATCCCTTCGCCACGCCGGTGAAGCCCGTCGTCACTTGGGGCCTGATCGCGGCCAACCTCGCGATCTTCTGCTACGAGGCGGGCGCCGGCCAGCTCGCGCTCGATCGCATGATCGACACGTTCAGCCTCACCCCCGCGGCCTTGATGGGCGACATGAGCGCACGGGGTTGGATGCCCGCCTTGGCCACGCTGGTTACCTACCAGTTCTTGCATGCCGATATCGCGCATCTCGTCGGCAACATGGTATTCCTGTGGGTGTTCGGCGACGACATCGAGCGGGCGCTCGGCCGTCTGCGCTTTCTCGTCTTCTATCTCCTCTCCGGTGTCGGCGGCGCGCTCGTCTTCGTGGCCTATGATCCGCATTCCGGGATCGAGCTGATCGGCGCTTCGGGCGCCATTGCGGGCGTGGTCGTCGCCTATCTCATGCTGCGCCCCTGCGCCAAGATCACGGTGCTCCTCGCCATCATTCCACTGCGCATCAGCGCATATTGGGTGGTCGGTCTGTTCGTGATCGCCCAGTTGTGGAATCTCGGCGCATCATCGAAGAGCGAGGTCGCCTATTGGTGCCATTTCGGAGGCATGCTGGCCGGTGCCCTGCTGTTCCCGTTGATGAAGCCGTCGTGGGTCAAGCTGTTCCAGTGCATGCAGCCGGTGCCGGACACGGTCGTGCAGATCGGGCCCAACCGCGTCGCCCGCGCCGCGAGGCTGGACAACCTCCGTTGACTCTGCGAGACAGCGGCCATTAGGTTGCCGCCGTCCGTCAGCGCGGTTACGCGCGTCTTCTACGCGCTATGGCCGGGGGGTCCGGGGCCGCCGAGGCTTGTCGTCGCGAGAGCGAGCTTCCATGAAAATCCTGGTGCCCGTGAAGCGGGTTGTCGACTACAACGTCAAAATTCGCGTCAAGAGCGACGGCAGCGGCGTCGAACTCGCAAACGTCAAGATGTCCATGAATCCCTTCGACGAAATAGCCGTCGAGGAGGCGCTCCGGCTCAAGGAGAAGGGCCAGGCGACGGAGATCGTTTGCGTGTCGATCGGCCCGCCGCAGGCGGCCGAAACCATTCGCACCGGGCTGGCCATGGGCGCCGATCGCGGCATCCTGGTGAAGACGGACAAGGCGCTCGAGCCGCTCGCCGTCGCCAAGCTGCTCGAGGCCATCGTCGAGCAGGAGCAACCCGGCCTCGTCCTGCTCGGCAAGCAGGCGATCGACGACGACTGCAATCAGACCGGTCAGATGCTGGCGGCGCTCACGGGCTGGCCCCAGGGCACCTTTGCCTCGAAGCTCGTGGTCGAGGGCGATAGCTTCTTGGTCACGCGCGAGGTCGACGGCGGCTTGCAGACGGTCAAGCTCAAGCGCCCGGCGATCGTGACCACCGATTTGCGCCTCAATGAGCCGCGCTATGCGAGCCTGCCCAACATCATGAAGGCCAAGAAGAAGCCGATCGACGAGAAGACGCCAGAGGCTTACGGGATCGACGTCGCGCCGCGGCTCGAAGTGCTCAAGACCACCGAGCCCGCGGGCCGCAAGGCCGGGGTCAAGGTGAAGACGGTTGGCGAGCTCGTCGACAGGCTCAAGAACGAGATGGGGTTGATTTGATGCGACCGATGGACGCGAAACGCCCAGAGGCGCTGACATGACCACGCTTCTGGTCGCCGAGCACGACAACAAGTCGCTCAAGGACGCGACCCACAAGGCGCTGACCGCCGCCAAGGCGCTCGGGCAGCCGGTGGACGTGCTCGTCGCCGGCAAAGCCTGCCGCCCGGTCGCCGAATCCGCCGCCCGGCTCGACGGCGTGGCGAAGGTCCTGCTCGCCGACGCGGCCGCCTACGAGCACATGCTGGCGGAGCCGATGGCCGCCCTGGTCGAGTCGCTCGCGAGCGGATACGACGCGATCGTCGCTCCGGCGACGACCACGGGCAAGAACATCATGCCCCGCGTCGCCGCGCTGCTCGACGTCATGCAGATCTCCGATATCGTCAAGGTGATTTCGCCGGATACTTTCGAGCGATTGATCTATGCCGGCAATGCGGTGCAGACGGTGCGCTCGAAGGACAAGATCAAGGTCATCACGGTGCGCACCTCGACGTTCCCGGCCACGGGAGAGGGCGGCTCTGCCGCCGTCGAGGCGGCGGCGCCTGCGGCCGATCCCGACATTTCGCACTTCGTCGGCGAGGAACTGTCGCGATCGGAACGCCCGGAACTCACCTCGGCGAGAATCATCATTTCCGGCGGACGAGCGATGCAAAGCCGAGAGAATTTCAGCAAATATATCGAGCCGGTCGCCGACAAGTTGGGCGCCGCGGTCGGCGCCTCGCGCGCGGCCGTCGATGCCGGCTACGCACCCAACGACTGGCAGGTCGGCCAGACCGGCAAGGTGGTGGCGCCCGAGCTTTACATCGCGGTCGGGATTTCGGGGGCGATCCAGCACCTCGCCGGCATGAAGGATTCGAAGGTCATCGTCGCCATCAACAAGGACGAGGAGGCGCCGATATTCCAGGTCGCCGACTACGGCCTCGTCGCAGATCTCTATCAGGCGCTGCCCGAATTGGCGGCGGAACTCGGGAAGGTGGGCCGTTAAGTCACGGCACCCGCGATCACGGAACCGTGGTGTCGCGGTCCGGATCGGCGTAAAATAGGTAAAAGAACATGATCGAGGTCAAAGAGCGGCCGAAGGCCCGTTCCGACAACATGCCGCTTCATATTCGCAAGATCGGGGTGATCGGGGCAGGGCAGATGGGCAGCGGCATCGCCCATGTCAGCGCGCTCGCCGGGTTCGACGTCAAGCTCAACGACCTTTCCGCCGACCGGATCAAGGCCGGGATCGCCACCATCAACGGCAACATGGCGCGGCAGGTGAGCCGCAAGCGCATCACCGAGGAGGAGCGCCACGCCGCACTCGATCGCATCGCGCCGGCGGAGACACTGGACTCGTTCGGTGACTGCGATCTCGTCATCGAAGCGGCGACCGAGAAGGAGGAGCTCAAGCGCAGCATCTTCGCGAGCCTGTGCCCGGTGCTCAAGCCCGACGCCATCGTCGGCAGCAACACGTCGTCGATTTCGATTACTCGACTCGCGTCGTCGACCGACCGGCCGGAGCGCTTCATCGGCATTCATTTCATGAATCCGGTACCGCTGATGGAGCTGGTCGAGCTCATTCGCGGGATCGCCACCGACGACGCGACCTTCGACGCCACCAAGCAGTTCGTGACCAAGCTGGGCAAGACCATCGCAGTGGCGGAGGATTTCCCCGCCTTCATCGTCAACCGGATTCTGTTGCCGATGATCAACGAGGCGATCTATACGCTCTATGAAGGCGTCGGCAATGTCGAGGCGATCGACACTGCGATGCGGCTCGGCGCCCATCATCCGATGGGACCGCTTGAGCTCGCCGACTTCATCGGGCTCGACACCTGCCTCTCGGTCATGCAGGTGCTGCACGAGGGCTTGGCGGACTCCAAGTACCGTCCCTGTCCGCTCTTGGTGAAATACGTCGAGGCCGGCTGGCTCGGGCGCAAAACCCAGCGCGGCTTCTACGACTATCGCGGCGAGAAGCCGGTCCCGACGCGCTGAGGGGCTTGCCGGTGACGCTGCCTCGCTCCGTCCGGGCGACGTCGAGCGTATCAGCGTCCGCGATAGGACATCGTGACCACCGCCACGTAAGGCTCGACCGCGCGTATATCCGGATTGTCGGAAAGGAATTCGCTGTCGCCGGACACCTTGGTCAGATACGCCTCCGGCGCGCCCTCCGGATGCACGAATTCGACACCGAGAAAGCAGCCGCCCCGCTGCGGCTTTGCCAGCGCGCCACCGCGCCAGTCCGTGACCCTGCCGCCGTAATCCCAGTCGAAGCCCGACAGCTTGAACGGTTTGCCGTTCATCTTTTCGACCTCCGCGAGCGCGGTGCCGATGCGAATCCCGTTCGCGCCGGTCCAGGCCGATCGATCCTTCGCCCTGATGATCGTCGGGCGGTGCCGGGCCTTGCCGTCGCGCCAGATGAATTCCAGCCTCGCCTTCGGGTCGTTCGGGTAGAGCACGCTGCCCTTGATCTTCTTGCCCTCCGGGCCGTCGATATCGCGGTAGACGACGTTCTTGCCTCCGAAAGCCTTGACCAGACCGGCATGGCTCGCATTTCGACCGAACGACCCTTCGCACTTGATCGCGCCCGGTGAGGCGGCTCGCTCCGCCGATGCCGTCGAGGACGACAGGGCGAGGAATCCCGCCATCAGACTCATCGACGTGGATGCGGTTCTGATCGCAGCGATCATCGCTCGTGCTCCGGGCCCTGAGTTCGACTACCGCAACCGGCCAGCCCCTATTTCTGCAGCGCCGCGGTCACGAGTTTCAAGGCGTCGTCGCTCGCCCATTCGGCCGGGCCTGCCACCGTGCCGATCTCGCAGCCGGCCGGATCGATGAGCAGCGTCGTCGGCATCCCGGCGGCGCGACCCATGATCTTGAGATCCTGGAAGACCTTGGCGGTCGGGTCGGCATAGTAGCCAAGCCGATCGATTCCGACCTCCTTGAGCCAGGCGCGCGGCTTGTCGGGATCGCGCGTGTCGATATTGACCGCGACCACCTCAAAGCGCGGCCCGCCGAGCTTCTTCTCGAGCGCGGCCAGCGCCGGCATCTCCTTGCGACACGGCACGCACCAGGTGGCCCACAGGTTGAGCAGCAGCGTACGCCCGCGCCAATCCGCGAGGTGCCGCTCGTTCCCGGCCGCGTCCTGGAAGGCGAGGTCGGGGACGGGCCGCGACGGATCGGCGACGGCAAACGCCGCCACCTCCCCGCGCGCGAGCGGCGCGAGGCGTCGCGCGAGCTCCGCCGCCTGGCCGCAGGCGGCCGCAGGCGCATTGCGCTCCATCGTCTTGATCCCGTATACCGCCGCAAGCCCGACCGCGACGCCGGCGACGCCGCCGGCCACGACCATGGCAAGCCGCTTCCGGGCGCGGGTTTGCGCTGGTTCCTCGGGTTTGGTCATTCTCGGCAAGACCTCGAGCGGTGGATTTGAAGTTCCTGCCATTATAGCCGCAAGCTCGCTTAGGAACCCCAAATCCAAAACCGCACGAGAAATCACAAGTTTGCTAGTATCCCGATTCCGAAGTTCGCATCAGAGGGTGCCGCGAGGGTTTGCGAACTTCGGAACCGGGACACTGGGCAGGCGTGCCATGAGCAACAAGATGTGGGGCGGGCGCTTTAGCGGCAGCCCCGACGCGGCCATGGAGGACATCAACGCCTCCATCGATGTCGACCGCCACCTCTTCCGCCAGGACATTGCGGCAAGCCAAGCCCACGCTGCAATGCTGGCCAAACAAGGCATCATCGCGGCCGACGACGCCCGCAGGATCGCTCGCGGTCTGGACACGATCCTGTCGGAGATCGAGAGCGGCAAGTTCGAGTTCAAGCGGGCGCTCGAGGACATTCACATGAACGTGGAAAGCCGGCTTGCCGACCTGATCGGGCCGGCGGCCGGGCGGCTGCATACCGCGCGCTCGCGCAACGACCAGGTCGCGACCGATTTCCGGCTGTGGATCAGGTCGGCCATTGATGCCGTCGATGGGGCGCTCGCCGATTACCAGCGCGCGCTCGCGCAGAAGGCGCTCGAGCACGCCGCGACCGTGATGCCGGGCTTCACCCATCTGCAGACCGCCCAGCCCGTGACCTTCGGCCACCATCTCCTCGCCTATGTGGAGATGGCGGCGCGCGACCGCGGCCGGTTCGCGGACGCGCGCAAGCGTGCGAACCAGTCGCCGCTCGGCGCAGCCGCGCTCGCGGGTACCGCCTTCCCGATCGACCGCGACATGACGGCGAAGGCGCTCGGCTTCGACAAGCCGATGGCGAATTCACTCGATGCCGTGTCCGACCGCGATTTCGTGCTGGAGACACTGTCGGCGACCGGAATCACGGCGGTGCATCTGTCGCGCTTCGCCGAGGAGATCGTGATCTGGTCCTCGCCGCTCGTGGGCCTGGTGTCGCTGTCCGATCGCTTCACTACCGGCTCCTCCATCATGCCGCAGAAGCGCAATCCCGACGCCGCCGAGCTCGTCCGCGCGAAAACCGGTCGCATCATCGGCGCGCTCCAAGCGCTGCTGATCGTGATGAAGGGCCTGCCGCTCGCCTACCAGAAGGACATGCAGGAGGACAAGGAAGGCGCCATGGACGCCCTTTCCGCCCTGATGCTGTCGGTTGCCGCCATGACCGGCATGGTGCGCGACATGGCGCCCGATGTCGCGCGCATGCGCAAAGCCGCCGGCGAAGCCTATGCCACGGCCACCGATCTCGCCGACTGGCTGGTGCGCAGGCTCGACATGCCGTTCCGCGAGGCGCACCACGTCACCGGGCGCATCGTGGCCCTGGCGGCGGCACAGAATGTTCCACTGGACGAACTGCCGCTCGCCACCATGCAGGCCGTCGACAAGCGCATCACCGAGGACATCCGGACGGTGCTCTCGGTCGAGGATTCGGTGCGTAGCCGCGCCAGCCATGGCGGCACCGCGCCCAAGAACGTGCGCCGGGAAGCGAGCCGGTGGCTTAAGGCCTTGGCAAAGGAGCGCCGGTAGGCTCCCTCTCCGACCCCGGAGGGACAGCGGTGCGGCCATGCTGTCGCCTCTTATCCGCGTTCTGCTATGGTGCCGCCGATCGAGGAGTGCCGGAATTGCGGTCTGACCTGCGCCTAGTGCCCCGCACCCGAAGTTCGCGTACACTGTGCGGCAAATGCGATCGCGACCTTCGGGTTCAAAGGGGCGCTAGAACCACGCAGTCGCCGGTGGTCCTCAGATTCCGAAGCTCGTATCTGAACGTACGGCGAGTGCTGACGAACTTCGGAATGGGACCACCAGCCCGGATTGCCGCTATTGGCGCGCTCGTCGCCGCGCTCGGCCTTGCCGGCTGCGGGCGCAAGGGCGGCCTCGACCCGCCGCCCGGGGCGACGGCGATCGATCAATCCGTTCCGGGGCAGCCCGGCGCGCCGCCGCAACTCGGGCCCGACGGCCAGCCGGTCACGCCCGGCGAACCGCCGCCGCCGCCGCGGCGCACCCCGATCGATTTCCTCATCGACTGAAACGCGTCTGATGCACCATTTCGCCTATCGCGATGGCGTGCTGCACGCCGAGGCGGTCAATCTCATCGATCTCGCACAGGCGGTCGGCACCCCGTTCTACTGCTATTCCACCGCAACGCTGAAGCGCCACTATGAGGTGTTCGCCGGCGCTTTCGCCGACGTGAAGGCGCTCGTCTGCTATGCCATGAAGGCGAACTCCAACCAGGCGGTGGTCAAGACCCTCGCCGCTCTCGGCGCCGGTGCCGACGTGGTCTCCGGGGGCGAGCTGCGGCGCGCGCTCGCGGCCGGCATCGCGCCGGACAAGATCATGTTCTCCGGCATCGGCAAGACGGCGGCCGAGCTCGCGCAAGCCGTCGACGAAGATATCCTCTGCGTCAACGTCGAATCCGAGGGCGAGCTCGACCTGCTGTCGTCGATCGCCGCCGGCAGGGGCCGCGCGGCCCGCATCTCGATTCGCGTCAATCCCGACATCGACCCCAAGACCCACGCCAAGATCGCGACCGGCAGAGCGGAGAACAAGTTCGGAATTCCGATCAGCCGCGCTCGCTCCGTCTATGCCCACGCGGCCGCCCTCCCCGGCCTCGAGGTCATCGGCGTCGACATGCACATTGGCAGCCAGATCACCGCGCTGGAGCCGTTCGATGACGCCTTCGCGCTGCTGTCCGACTTCGTGCGCACGCTGCGCGCGGACGGCCATGCCATCAGCCACGTCGACCTCGGCGGCGGGCTCGGCATTCCCTATCGCGAGGACAACGAGCCGCCGCCCCATCCCGACGCCTATGCCGCGATGGTCAAACGCGCGACCCGCGATCTCGCCTGCACCCTCATCTTCGAGCCCGGCCGCCTGATTGTCGGCAATGCCGGCATCCTGTTGACGCGCGTGCTCTATCTCAAACGCGGCGAGACCAAATCGTTCGTCATCGTCGACGCCGGGATGAACGATCTCATTCGTCCGACGCTCTACGAGGCGCACCACGACATCCGTCCGGTGCGCGAGCCCCGCCCCGGAGCGCGCCGCGTCGTCGCCGATGTGGCGGGGCCGGTCTGCGAATCCGGCGATTTCCTGGCGCTCGAGCGCGACATGGTTTCGCCGCAGCCCGGTGATCTCCTTGCGGTGATGACAGCCGGGGCCTATGGCGCGGTCCAGGCCGGCACCTACAATACCCGTCCATTGGTACCGGAAGTGCTTGTTCGGGAAAGCGAATGGGCGCTGGTGCGGCCGCGCCTGGAGGTCTCCGAGCTGATCGCGTTCGACCGCCTGCCACCTTGGCTTTGACGGCTATTGAACGATCTGCTGGGCGCCGTCGTTTTGGTCATGGGTGCATTCCGTTTGCCCGCTGGCGGCGGTCCAGTTGCGTGTTAGTATGCTTGGATTCTCGTTTCTGGAGACGTACTTGACCGATCGGACCCCGGACGCCGCGACACCGCCCAAAGCCCTCACGCAGCGGCGTGCCGGCGATGATGCGCTGGCGCGGCCGCTTGCTCGCGCGCGCTGGACGATTTTGTGGGAGCGGTTGTGGCCGGGGCTGGCGTCGATCGCCACCGTGATCGGACTGTTCCTGGCGTTGTCCTGGCTCGGGCTCTGGTTGTGGCTGCCTCCGATCGGGCGAGCGATCGGGCTGGGCGCATTCTTTCTGCTCACCGCCGCCGCGTTCGCGCCGCTGCTGATGGTGCGGCTTCCGAGCCGGATGGAGGGATTGCGGCGGCTTGACCGCAATTCCGGCCTGCCGCATCGGCCGGCGACTGCGATGGCCGACGACATCGCGGCCCCCAGCGAGGATTCCTTCTCGCTTGCGCTCTGGCGCGCGCATGTCGAGCGTGCGTTGCGTGCGGCCAAGACGCTCAAGGCCGGTACGCCGACGCCGCGGCTCGCGTTACGCGATCCGTTCGCATTGCGGGCCCTCGTGGCGATGCTGGTCGTCGCCACGTTCTTCGCCGCCGGCGGCGAACGGCTGAAGCGCGTCGCCGCCGCCTTCGATTGGCAGGGCGTGATGGTGCCGGCCAATTTCCGCATCGACGCCTGGGTGAGCCCGCCGACCTATACCGGGCGGCCGCCGGTGATCCTGCCGGGCCTGCGGCCGGGTGAGCCGGTGCAGACCGCCGCCGCCCTGTCGGTGCCGGCGGGGAGCACGTTGGTGATCCGCGCCACCGGAATTCACCTCGACGTGGCGACGAGCGGCGGGCTTGCCGAGCCCGCATCCGGCGCGCAGAGCACCGCCGCCAAGGGCGCCGAGGAGCGCCGCTTCGTGATCAACGATGCCGGCGCGGCGACCGTGCGTGGCGCCGCCGCGAGCGACGTCATATGGCGGTTCACTGCCATTCCGGACAAGCCGCCGACCATCGCGCTCGCCAAGGACCCGGAAGGCCAGGCCCGCGGCGCGGTTCAGCTCTCCTACAAGCTGGAAGACGACTACGGGGTCGTCGGCGCGCAGGCGACGTTCAAGCTGCAAGATAGCGAAGGCACCAACGGCCATCCGCCGCGTCCGCTCTATGAAGCGCCCGATTTCCCGCTGGTGCTTCCGCAGGCGCGCACCAAGAATGGCGTCGGGCAGGTCACCAAGGATCTGACCGAGCATCCGTGGGCCGGCGTCGACGTGGCGATGACACTCATCGCGCGCGACGAGGCAGGCAATGAGGGCCGCAGTCCGGTGTTCGAGTTCAGGCTGCCGGAACGGCCGTTCTCGAAACCGATCGCGCGCGCTCTCGTCGAACAGCGCAGGGTACTCGCGCTCGACGCCGATACCCAGGCGAGCGTGCTCAACGCGCTGGATGCGCTCACCTTGGCGCCCGAGCGCTTCAACATGGAGACCAACGTATATCTCGGCCTGCGCTCGATCTTCTGGCAATTGGCGCGCGCGAAGAGCGACGACCAGTTGCGCGATGTCGTCGCGCGCATGTGGGACATGGCGGTGCATCTCGAGGACGGCAGCGTGTCCGACGCCGAACAGGCGCTGCGCGCCGCCGAGGAGGCATTGCGCCAGGCGCTGGAGCGCGGCGCCAGCGACGAAGAGATCAAGCGGCTCACCGACCAGCTGCGCGCGGCGCTCGACAAGTTTCTGCAGGCGCTGGCGGAGCAGATGCGCAAGAATCCGCAGCAGCTGGCGCGGCCGCTCGATCCCAATGCGCGCATGCTGCGCCCGCAGGACCTGCGCAGCATGATCGACCGGCTGGAGCAGATGGCCCGCTCCGGCGCCAAGGATGCCGCGCGCCGGATGCTGCAGGAGCTCCAGCAGATGCTGGAGAACCTGCAAATGGCCCGTCCCGGGCAGCAGATGGATGGCGACGGCGACGACATGATGTCCGCGCTCGACGAGCTCGGCGACATGATCCGCAAGCAGCAGCAATTGCGCGACCGTACCTTCCAACAGGGCCAGGACCAGCGGCGCGACCGCCAGCGCGGCCAGCGCGGTCAGCAGGGTCAACAAGGCCAGCAGGGCGACCAGATGGGCGAGCTGCGGGATGGCCAGCAGGCGTTACGCGAGCAGCTCAAGAAGCTGATGGAGGAGCTGCGCAAGAAGGGCTTCGGCCAGGGCCAGGAAGGGCAGGGCGAGATGGATCAGCTCGGTCGTGCCGGCGAGGCCATGGGCGATGCGGAAGGCCAGCTCGGAGAGGGCAACGCCGACAGCGCGGTGGATTCGCAGGGCCGTGCGCTCGAGGCGCTGCGGCGAGGTGCGCAGAATCTTGCGCAGTCTATGCAGCAGCAGGGGATGATGGGTCCCGGGCCCAAGGGCCAGCCCGGCCGGCTCGGGCCGCCGCGCGCCCAGCAGGACACCGATCCGCTGGGCCGGCCCTTGCGCGGCCGCGATTACGGCGACGACACCACGGTCAAGGTGCCGGGCGAGATCGACGTGCAGCGCGCGCGGCGCATTCTCGAGGAGCTGCGCCGGCGCTTCGGAGAGAGCTTCCGTCCGCAGCTCGAGCTCGACTATATCGAGCGGCTGCTGCACGATTTCTAGAACTCAGCCGTCCCGTAGCCCGGAGGAAGCGCAGCGAAATCGGCGGCGCTCCATCGTGGATTGCGCTAGGCGCGGTGAGGGCTGTGACCGTTTTCCATTGGCCCGGCGCCCGTCGTCGCTAATTCGCCCGCCGTGGCGGGGCGCCGAGGGCGTCGTTCACCGCCCGCCGCATGGTGCCGAGGGAGAACGGCTTGGCGATGACGTCGTGGATCCGCGCATCAAGGTCGTGCGCTCGCTCGCGCTGGTCGGCATAGCCCGTCATCAGCAGGATGGTCACGGCGGGATGCTGTCGCGCGGCCGCGTGCGCCAGCGCGATACCGTCCATGACCGGCATGCGGATGTCGGTAAGCAGCAGCTCGAACGCGCCCTTCTCGCGTACCAGGACTTCGAGCGCCTGCGCGCCGTCGTTCGCCGTCATGACCTCGTGGCCGTCCTGTCGGAGCGCGCGCGCAATGAGGCTGCGGATCGCTTCCTCATCCTCGGCGATCAGAATGCGTGCCATGACGCTCTCCTCCGGCGGCACGATCGGGTCCTGGCCGTGTCGGTCGCGGACAACGCGGCTCGGTCCGACGCTAGCGAGCGTCCGTTAACGAACCGGAAACCAGCGGGGCAGGCCCCAGCCTGGCGCTCCGGCCGTGCGGCGGGAACCGGCACGGGTGGCGGCCGGGTGCCGCGCCATGCGGAACCTCGCGCCTCGCAGCAAAGCCCTGCAAAGGAACGCAGTAGAACGGCACGCTCGCTGCTATAAAGCGCGGGTCGCGGCAGGCACGGAGGCAGGGGAGAGGCAGTGGTCCGGTTCGAGCATGTAGGATTGCGCTACGGCCTCGGTCCCGAGGTCCTGCACGACCTCACGTTCCGTATCGATCCGCGTTCCTTCCAGTTCCTCACCGGGCCCTCGGGGGCCGGCAAAACCTCGCTCTTGCGTCTCCTGTTCCTTTCTCTGCGGCCCACGCGCGGGCTGATCACGCTGTTCGACCATGATGTCGCCACGCTCAGCAAGGACGCGCTGTCCACGCTGCGCAGACGCATCGGCATCGTATTCCAGGATTTCCGGCTGCTGGACCACATGACGACCTACGAAAATGTCGCATTGCCGTTGCGGGTGATCGGCCATCCCGAGGAGAGCTATCGCGAGGAGGTCGTCGAGCTCTTGAACTGGGTCGGGCTGGGCGACCGCATGAGGGCGCTGCCGCCGGTGCTCTCCGGCGGAGAGAAGCAGCGTGCGGCGATCGCCCGCGCCGTCATCGCCCGCCCGCAGCTCCTGCTCGCCGACGAGCCGACGGGCAACGTCGACCCTCCTCTGGCGCGACGCCTTTTGCGCCTGTTCGTCGAGCTGCATAAGTCCGGGACCTCTGTGGTCATCGCCACGCACGACATCGCGCTGATGGATCGGTTCGACGCGCGCCGGCTCGTGCTGCACGAGGGTCGTCTGCATGTCTACGACTGATGCCGGGATGCAGGAGCACCCGTCGCGCGAGCCCGCGTCGGAGCCGCTGCCGCGCTTCGAGACGCCGATCGTGCCGAGGGCCACGATCTCCGGCCACGCCCTGGTCGCGGTGGTCGCCATCATGACCTTTCTGGCTTCGCTGACCACCGGCGCGGTCACGCTGGTGCGCGCCGCCGCCAGCGAATGGCAAGCCGACGTGGCACGCGAGGTCACGATCCAGATCCGCCCAGCGGCCGGTCGTGACATCGAGGCGGAGGTCGCGAAGGCCGCCGAACTTGCCCGGGCGGCTCCCGGTGTCGCCGAGGTGCGACCGTATTCCAGGGAGGAAACGACGCGCCTGCTCGAGCCGTGGCTGGGCACCGGGCTGCAACTCGACGACCTTCCCGTTCCCCGCATCATCGTCGTTCGGATCGAGCCCGGGGCGGCACCGGATCTGGCGCAATTGCGCCGCACGCTCGCCGCGCAGATCGCCGGCGCGAGCCTGGACGACCACCGCGGGTTCGTGGCCCGCATGCGCGCCATGTCCGGCGCGGTGCTTGCCGGTGGGATCGGCGTGCTGCTGCTCGTATTTGCCGCCACCGTGCTCTCGGTTACTTTCGCGACGCGTGCCGCCATTGCGACGAACCGCCCGGTGATCGAGGTGCTGCACCTCATCGGCGCCAGGGACGCTTTTATCGCCGGGCATTTCCAGCGGCATTTCCTGCGATTGGGCCTGACGGGGGGCGTGATCGGCGGCGGCGCCGCCATGGTCCTGTTCGCGCTCGCGGAGCTCGTCGGCGGCCGCTTCGCCGGCACCGCGGGAGGGGACCAGTTTGCAGCCTTGTTCGGGAGCACCTCGATCGGGGCGCTGGGCTACTTGGCGGTGCTGGTGCAAGTGGGGCTGATCGCCTTCATCACGGCCGCGACCTCGCGCCGAACGGTGCACCGCACGATCGAAACGATCCATTAGTCAATGGGGCCGCAACGGCGTTGCCTCCGGACCGCCGAATTTTGCACTATGATCCCGAAGGGTGACCAGAGATGCCGACGGTCGGAACCAATACCGGTGACGGCGCCGCCGAGATGACTCGTCCGACGGACCCATCCTCGCGCTCGTCCGGGATTCTGCTGCGGCGTCTCGGCTGGCTGACCGCCGCGGTCTGCACGGCCGCGTTCCTGCTCGCGGGGCTGGGATTCCTCTGGTTTGTCTGGCGCGTTCCGACCGACGAAGTCGCCCTCGAGCGCAACGCGGACGGCATCGTCGCCCTCACCGGTGGCGCTTCGCGCATCGCCGACGCGATCGAGTTGCTGGCATCGGGGCGCGGCAAGCGGCTCCTCATCAGCGGTGCCTATCGGGCGACCAATTCCGACGCGATCTCGCGCCTCAATCCGGAGTTCGAGCGCTGGGTGCGCTGCTGCGTCGACTTCGACCGGTCGCTCAATACGCTGGGCAACGCGATCGAGACCAAGCGTTGGGCCGAAAGCCGCGGCTTTCGCTCGCTGATCGTGGTGACGTCGAATTATCACATGCCACGTGCGCTCGCCGAGATCGCGCACCAGCTTCCCGATGTCGCGCTGGTGCCTTTCCCGGTGGTGACGCAGCGTCAGCGTGCCGACCCCTGGTGGTCGCGCGCGACAACGGCGCGGCTGATGGTGTTCGAATATTTGAAATACGTCTTCGCCAAGCTTCGTATGGGGCTTAATCCGGCCGGCGCCGCCGCCGCGGCGAGCTAGGCTGTACTCGTCGCCCCCACGGAGCGAAGCGGATGCGGGGAAGATCTCCACGCAAAGGCGTCCCGGATTTCGCTTCGCTCGATCCGGGCTACGCGGTTCGGCCGTAGGTTTGCCCGTGCTGGTCATTCGCTCCGTCCTTTTCAATGTCCTGTTCTATCTCAATCTGTTCGTGCAGATCGTCGCCGCCCTGCCGACGCTGGTGATGCCGCGCAGCGGCATCCTTGCGGTCGCCAAGTTCTGGGCGCGCTCCAATCTCTGGCTGCTGCGGGTGATTTGCGGCACCAAGGTGGACTTCCGCGGCGTGTCGAAAATCTACCCGGGGCCGATGCTCGTCGCCGCCAAGCACCAGTCGTCGTGGGAGACGTTCGCCCTGTTGCTGATCCTGCCGGACCCGGCCTACATCATGAAACGGGAGCTGATGTGGATCCCGTTCTTCGGCTGGTATGCCTGGAAGGCCGGTATGATCGCGGTCGACCGCAGCAAGGGGGCGCGGGCGCTCGCCGATATGAACGCGCGCGCGCGGAAGGAGCTCGCGCGCAATCGCCAGATCGTCATCTTTCCGGAAGGGACGCGGCGTGCTCCGGGCGCCGAGCCGCGATACAAACATGGCGTCGCTCACCTCTATCGGAAGATGGGGGTTGCGTGCCTCCCGATCGCGCTCAATTCCGGCCTGTTCTGGCCGCGCCGCTCGATCCGTAGATATCGAGGGACCATCCGGGTCGAGGCGCTCGATCCGATCCCGCCGGGTCTCGGCCGGAAAGCCTTCTTGGAGCGTCTGCAGTGCGACATCGAGGCCGCGTCAACGCGAACTCGTAGCCGAGGGCGAGCGCGACTTTGCCAAGGGCGCAACCGCGGACGCCTCGCTCCCGTCAACGTCGTAATACGTAGCTCCGCCCGCACGGCATGCTCGGCGCCGCGGCACGGCCTCAGGATGGCGTCGATGCCGCGCTCATCTCGTGCGTTCCCGCAAGCCGCTTGGCCACCAGGTGGAGGTCGGTTTCGCGGTAGCCGAGTTGCTCCAGCGCCCCAATCGTCGCGATGACGTAGTCCCGGTTCGCACCGGATTGGCCGTGGCCTTGGCGCACATGGTGCAGTTGCTGCTCGAGCGAGAGCCGTCCGGCGTATTGCGCATGTCCCCGATCGACCACATAGCAGAGCGCCTGCACCCGCCGTTCGGGCCGACCTTTGAGCCAGATCGGACGCATGCATTCGCGGTAGACGGAGGTCACCTGCTCGCGTGCGCGCAGGTAGGCGATTGTACCGACGCGTACCGCCGCGGGCACGCGATAGGCGATGCCACGGCAGGTTCCGCCGTGGTCGAGGCCCAGCACCAGGCCCGGCCGTTCGGGCGTGCCCCGGTGAACGAAGGAATAGACACACAGCGCCCGATGCGCGCCGATGAGCCGCGCCTCGAGCCGTTCTGCAAACGCAAAATCGGGACGCCACATCAGCGAGCCATAGGCGAACACCCAGAGGTCTTCGGCGGCATGTTCGGAATTCGGGTCCATGGGGGATATCAAAGGGAATGTGGCGGAGCACGCAAGCCGCACATTTCGTCTGTACCTGGCCCCGGTACGGCAAGCAGGCAACCGGCTCTCGCGCCGGCGAGTCGGTCTGGAACGCCGGCAATGACTTCGAAACGCCGCAATCGGTGCGCTTGGGAAAGGCGCGCCGGGGAGGCGTCCATAGGCCGCGTCGGGCCGGCATAGGAGCGCCGTAGATGTCTCACTCCGCTGATCCCGCCACCCGCCGTCGGCGCTGGCCGCTGTTCGCTCCATTCATTCTCGTGGTGCTGCTCGCCGTCGCCTGGACGGCGCTGTGGTTCTATGCGGCCGCGCGCGCAGAGGAGGAGATCGCGGCGTGGCGCCAGCACGAGCGACAGGCCGGGCGGTTGCAAAACTGCGCATCCCAGTCGGTTGGCGGCTATCCGTTTCGCATCGAGGTAAGGTGCGGCGATGCCGGTTTCGAGCTCAAGGGCGCTCCCACGCTGCAGCTCAAGCTGCCTTCGGCGCTGGCCGCCGTCCAGGTCTATGACCCGAAGCTCCTGATCGGCGAGTTCGCCGGTCCGCTCGAAATTTCCGAGCCGGGCCGTCCGCCATCGCTCGTCGTCGGCTGGAAGCTCGCGCAGGCCAGCGTGCGTGGCTTGCCAACGGGTGTCGAGCGCGCCTCGCTCGCGCTCGACGCTCCCGCCGTCCACGAAGCGGGCGTTGCCGGCGACGATGTCGTGTTCAGCGCGCAGCGGCTCGAGCTGCACGGGCGTCAAGCCGGCGAGTCCACTCCCGGCAAGCCGGTGATCGAAACCGTCTTGCGTCTCAATGCTGCCGTCGCCGGCAAGCTCCATCCGCTCGCCGGCAAGCCGATCGATGCCGAGATTGCGACCGTGCTGCGCGGCGTCGACGACATCGCGCCGAAGCCCTGGCCGGTGCGGTTGAAGGAATGGCAGGCGCGCGACGGCAGGCTCGAGATCATCAACGCGCGGATCGTGCAGGGCGACGTCATCGCGGCAGGTGCCGGCGCTCTGCGGCTCACTCCGCGGGGCGGCCTCGACGGCGATCTCCAGGTGACGGTCGTCGGCATCGAGCAAGTTCTCAAGATGTTCGAGATCGATCGCATCATGTCGGAAGGACAGGTCGGCGCGACGCTGAGCGCGCTCGACCGGCTCATTCCCGGGCTCGGGGGGATTGCGCGGCAGAATGCGGCGCCCGGCTTGGTCGCGGCGCTCGGCCGGCGCACGGTCCTCGACGGCAAGCCGGCGGTGGCGTTTCCGGTCCGCTTCGTCGACGGTACGGTCTTCCTCGGACCGTTTCAAGTAGGTGTGGTGCCGCCGCTGTTCTGATCTCGGCGCGGGACTGCGAGCAGATGTGCGGCGCGACGACCTTGCAGCCGATGAGTTGCCTTCAGCCGATCGACTTGCATCGATTGGGCGATGGCCGCGCGACCGTGTTTCGATGCCCTACTCCTCCGCCGCATAGGGCCGCGGCAACGGCCCGTGCGGCAGGTCGGGATGCGGGCGGCCGAAGTCGGGCGCGGGCGAATCCTGGCCGATCTCGACAATGCCGCGGCGGATCGCGCGCGTGCGGCTGAATTGCTCGAACAGCGTCGCTCCGTCGCCGCGGCGGATCGCGCGCGTCAGCGTGGCCAGGTCTTCGTTGAAGCGGCCGAGCATTTCGAGCACCGCGTCCTTGTTGGCGAGGAAGACGTCGCGCCACATGGTCGGATCGGAGGCGGCAATGCGGGTGAAGTCGCGGAAGCCGCCGGCCGAGAATTGCAGCACTTCCGACCGGGTCACTTGGCTCAACTCATCGGCGGTGCCGACGATGGTATAGGCGATGAGATGCGGCAGGTGGCTGGTGATGCCGAGCACCAGGTCGTGGTGCTCGGCCGACATGGTTTCGACATTGGCGCCGAGCAGGCGCCAGAACGCGGCAAGCCGCGCAACCGCCGCTGGCTCGGCGCCCGGCGGCGGGGTGAGAATGCACCAGCGGTCGACGAACAGTTCGGCGAAGCCCGCGTCCGGTCCGGAGTTCTCGGTCCCGGCCACCGGGTGGGCGGGAACGAAATGCACGCCGGCCGGGATATGGGGCGACATGTCCCGCAGTACCGCGCCTTTGACCGAGCCGGCGTCGGACACGGTCGCCCCGGGGGCGAGATGGGGGCCGATTTCCGCGGCGACCGCGCCGCACGCGCCGACCGGGATCGAGACGATGACCAGGTCGGCGCCTTCGGCCGCCGCCGCATTGGTCTCGACCACCTGGTCGGCGAGGCCCAGCTCAGCGACCCGGCGCCGCGTGGCCGGCGAACGGGCGGTTGCCACGATGAAGCGCGCGGCGCCCTGGGCGCGCGCCGCGCGCGCTATCGAAGAGCCGATCAGGCCCGTTCCGATCAGCGCAAGGCGGTTGAAGGCAGGCGGCCCGCTCATTTGCGGTCCATGAACTCCGCCAACGCCGCCACGACGAGACGATTCGCCTCCTCGGTGCCCACCGTCATCCGCAGCGCATTCGGCAGCTTGTAAGCGTTGACGCGGCGCAGGATCAGGCCCTGCCGCGTGAGGAAGCTGTCGGCGTCCTCCGCCGTGCGGCCTTTGCCAGCGGGGAAGTGGATCAACACGAAATTCGCCACGCTCGGCGTCACCTCGAGCCCGAGCTTGCGAATCTCGACGATCAGCCAAGCCAGCCATTTTTCGTTGTGCGCGCGGGCTGCCTCGACATGCGCGCTGTCGGCGATGGCGGCGATACCCGCCGCCATCGCCGGCGCATTGACGTTGAACGGCCCACGGATGCGGTTGATGGCGTCCACCACGTGCTCCGGCCCATACAGCCAGCCGAGGCGCAGCGCGGCCAGCCCATGGATCTTCGAAAACGTGCGGCACATGACCACGTTCTCGGAGGTGGCAACGAGCTCGATCCCTGCTTCGTAGTCGTTGCGACGTACGTATTCGGCATAGGCGGCATCGAGCACCAGCAGCACGTGCGGGGGCAAGCCGCGATGCAGCCGCTTGACCTCGTCGAACGGCACATAGGTGCCGGTCGGATTGTTGGGGTTGGCGAGGAAAACGACCTTGGTCCGCGCGCTCACCGCCGCAAGGATCGCATCGACATCAGCCGCGTGCTCCTTCTCCGCGGCCACGACCGGCGTGGCGCCGGATCCGAGCGTGGCGATCGGATAGACCAGGAATGCGTGGGTGGTGTGGATGGCTTCATCGCCGTCGCGCAGATAGGCGTCGGCGATGAGATTGAGCAGATCGTCTGAGCCTGCGCCGCAGATGATGCGGCCGGGATCGAGCCCGAAGGCGTGCCCGATCGCCTCGCGCAACGCGGTCGAGGCGCCGTCGGGGTAGTCCTCCAGATGCTCGCCGACCGCACGGTAGGCGGCGATGGCCTTCGGGCTCGGGCCGAGCGGGGTCTCGTTCGAGGATAATTTGAACACGCGGGCGGCGCCGGGCGCGGCGCTCTTGCCGGGCACATAGGGATCGATGTCGAGCACGCCGGGGCGCGGTTGCGGACGCTGCAGGATGGACATTTCACACTCCGGGAATCAACGGCCGGTGGGGACCGGCCGCTCGCCTTGGCTGGAGACCCTATAGCGGGTCGCGTGGCTTCCGACGAGCGCCGAGGCGCGCACGGAGGCGCCGGCCTTGACCAGCACGTCCGTCACCGCGTCGATACTGCCTCCGGGCGGCACCGAGACGAGCAGCGCCGCGCCGTCGAAGGCGCGATCTGGAACCGCGATCGTCTCGGCCAGCGCCCCGGCCGCGTGCGCCGCCCCCGTGCTCCAGCCGGCGACGCGAACGCTCCACACTTCCACCTCCTTGACCATGGACTCCGCCGCCGCCCGTGAAATGACGAAAACCGGCAGGCCGGCCGGGTGGTCCGCGCGCTCGACGAAGGGCAGCCGCGCGATGATCTTGGGTGCGGTGTCGAACTCGAGCGCGCTCCACCAGGCGCCGGCCGTCGTGAAGGCCGGCACCAAGCCGAGGTCGCCCTTGGAGTCGGAAACCGCTGCGACGACGCTCGCGGCACCGATATGCGCGAGGAACGGCACGGTGAAGCCGAAATGGAAGCGGGCGGAATCACGCATCGTCGCTTCCCCGGCCGACAGGTCGGCGTGAACGGAGAACGGCGCCTGCACATATGTAAATGTGGAAATGATGACACGCCAAATGCTTTCGGCGGTATCGAGCGGCAGGATACCCTTGTGGCGGTCGACCAGCCGCCGCATCATCTCCGCCTCACGCGCAGGGCGGAACGCGGAACCCGATTCCTGTGTCTGCTTGACGGAAATGAGGCGATCGATGATCTCGCCGCGCTCCATCAGCAAACCGTGCATCCTCTCGTCGATGCGGTCGATCTCGCGCCGCAACTCGGCGAGCGAAGGCCTCTCGGATTGGGATGGTTTCGCCATGGCACGTCTTTGCGCCTGCGATGCCTTATCGCCAGCGGCCCATTGATAGGTGTGGCAGCGGGCGAAAGCAAAGAAAACATTGACAGCAGCGCCGTGCGGCCTATCTAACCCGGTCGCGGCCGCCTGAGGTTGAGGCTGGTCGCACGAACCGGCGGCTATCGCCGCTTCGCCGGCCGGGGTTGCAAGCAGATGGCCGAGGCCGATCTCAGCGTCGCACTTGAGCACGTCGACCGCACGCGCGAGGCCGACGCCCCCCATTCGCTTGTCGCCCGTTTCGGTCCGGACAAGCCGCTGCCGCTCGATGCCGGCATCGATCTCGTTCCCTTCCAGATCGGTTATCAGACCTACGGGACGCTCAACGCCGAGCGCAGCAACGCCGTGCTGATCTGCCACGCGCTCACCGGCGATCAGCACGTTGCCAATCTCCATCCGGTGACGCAGAAGCCGGGCTGGTGGGAGACCATGGTCGGTCCCGGCCGGCCGATCGACCCCGAGCGCTATTTCGTCATTTGCCCCAACGTGGTCGGTGGGTGCATGGGCACCACCGGACCGGCGTCCACCAATCCGAGCACCGGCATGCCTTGGGGCCTCGACTTCCCCGTCATCACCATTCGCGACATGGTGCGTGCGCAGGCCATGCTGCTCGATCATCTCGGAATTCACTCGCTGTTTTCGATCGCCGGCGGCTCGATGGGCGGCATGCAGGTGCTGCAATGGTGCGCGAGCTATCCGCGGCGCGTGTTCTCCGCGCTGCCGATCGCGACATCGACCCGCCATTCGGCGCAGAACATCGCCTTCCATGAGGTCGGCCGGCAGGCCGTGATGGCCGACCCGGAATGGCGGCAGGGGCGCTATTTCGCCGAGGGCACGAATCCGCGGCGCGGGCTCGCCGTCGCGCGCATGGGCGCCCACATCACCTACCTCTCGGACGCGGCGCTCCACCGCAAGTTCGGCCGCCGCTTCCAGAACCGTGACACTCCGACCTTCTCCTTCGATGCCGATTTCCAGGTCGAGAGCTATCTGCGCCACCAGGGCATCAGCTTCGTCGAGCGCTTCGACGCCAATTCCTATCTTTATCTCACCCGGGCGATGGATTATTTCGACCTCGCCGCGGATTTCGACGGCGTGCTCGCCCATGCCTTCAGAGGCACGCAGACGCGCTACTGCGTGATCTCCTTTACGTCGGATTGGCTGTTTCCGACCGCCGACTCGCGCGCCATCGTGCATGCGCTCAACGCCGGCGGCGCGCGCGTGTCGTTTGCGGAAATCGTGACCGACAAGGGTCACGATGCGTTCTTGCTCGAGGAGCCGGAACTGTTCGCGATCGTGCGCGGTTTTCTCGATGGGGCTGCCAAGTCGCGCGGCCTGCCGCCGACGCGGGGATGACCATGCTGGTGCGCGTCAAGCCCGATCTCACCATGGCGGAGGCGGCTCGCACGCCCGGCGGCGGGCGTGTCGACCTGATCGTGGTCGCCGAGATGGTTGCCCCCGGCGCCAAGGTGCTGGACGTCGGGTGCGGCGACGGCGAGCTGCTCCACCTGCTGGCGGAGACGCGGGGCGTCGACGGGCGCGGCATCGAACTCTCGCGCGAGGGCGTCAACACGTGCGTGGCGAAAGGGCTGGCGGTGATCCAGGGGGATGCCGATACCGACCTGTCGGATTATCCCGACGACGCCTTCGATTACGTGATCCTGTCACAAACGCTGCAGGCGACGCGCCATCCGCGCGTCGTGCTCGAGCACATGCTGCGCATCGGCCGTCACGCCATCGTGTCGTTTCCAAATTTCGGG
The DNA here is from genome assembly GCA_963847045.1 of uncultured Alphaproteobacteria bacterium. GTDB lineage: Bacteria > Pseudomonadota > Alphaproteobacteria > Rhizobiales > Xanthobacteraceae > Bradyrhizobium. The sequence goes on from CAWJYQ010000030.1 coordinate 264,346, forward strand.
CACTGGCGCATCCGCCTGCAGCTCCTGCTGGGCGGGCATATGCCGCGTACCGACAATCTTCCCTATGCCTGGTGGGACTCGCCCAACATTCATTTCTGCACGATCAAGGATTTCCGCCAGCTTTGCCACGTGGCGGGCGCCAAGATGGAAAAGGCGGCGGCGCTCAATGCCTGGGGCCGGGCGCTGCGCTTCAATGCGCCATGGTGGTTCTGGAACCTGCTCGGCGAGCAGGCGGTGTTTTTGTTGAGCCGGCAGCGATGAGGGGGCGGTCGCGCGCAAGAGGGCGTCGTGGGGCGGCGCAACGATCGCGATGATCCGGCGGGCGATCTCCGCGCCAGGGTCAACCTGTTGCCGGCTCACGCTGCGATGACGCCGACGCGGTCACCTGCGGCAATCGTCCCGGCAGCCACCACCTCGCCATAGACGCCGCAATCGCCGTGGCCGAGGCTACGCAGCAGCGCGTCCGGGATCGAGAGGTCGCGGACGCCGGTTTTGGGATCCACGTTGGTCGCCGCACAGCGTATGATGCGCTTGACGATCTTGAGGCGGGCGCTGGTGCCGATCGCGATCTCCCCGCCGACGAGATCGAACTCGCGCCAAGCCTGCCAGCCCGTGACGTAGATGTTGCCGCGAAAGCGCAGCGGATGGACCGGCATGCCGACAATGTCTTCGATCGCGGCCACCGAGGCCAGGTTGATGATCGAGACGACCTTGCGGGCGACGTCGGAAAAGCTGAATCCCGGTGCGTGCAGCACGCGCGGCGCTCCGCGCAGCTCGTCGGTGCAGAACTGCGCGAAGAATCGCTCGATCTCGGCGCGGCCGTCGGGCGTGCGCAGATCGCCGCGCGCGGCTTCGCGGTTGTCCGAGCGGATCACCAGCGTATGGGTCGAGTCGTGGAAACGGGTGCGCAGCCGGGCCAGCCGTTCGTTGCGCATCAGCATGAGGTAGCGTTGCTTGGGCTGATGGCGGGGAGCAGAGGGATCGAAGCCCGACGGTCCGTTCTCGACGGCGTAGAGGCGGTCGAACGGCAGGGTCTCGCCAACCGCAAGCACGGCCTGCTCGAGCGGCTCGGGGGAAAGGCCCTTGACCGGATACCGGTAGATGGCGTGGACCTTCGCGCTTTCGACGGCCATGGCTGTTTGTTAGCCGGTCGACCGCGGCCTGCCTATAGCGCCGTCCGCCCCGAGCCTGTCCCGGACTTAGTCCGGCGCGGCACCCGGGTCCGCCGCGGCGAACGCGCCGGATGCAAGCGCGCCGCTCGAAAATCATTCGAGGCCTCTACCGTCGCCGACGAGGGGTTCCCACATAGCATTGTGCCAATCGCAATCGGTTCGGACCGATTGATCCTTCACGGTCACTTGGCTTAGGTGAATGGCGGGGGATCGAGCCCATTGACGATGTTCCGCCGCCCGGCAGGTGCGGGAGGGACAGGCCGAGGGAGACGACATGGATTTCGAGAAATATACGGATCGCGCCCGCGGGTTCGTTCAATCTGCGCAATCGCTGGCCCTACGCGAGGGGCACCAGCAATTCACCTCCGAGCATCTGCTCAAGGTTCTGCTCGACGACCCCGAAGGGTTGGCAGGCGGGTTGATCGACCGGGCGGGCGGCCGCTCGCGCGAGGCGCTCGCGGCGGTCGAGGCGGCGCTGGCCAAGCTTCCAAAGGTTTCGGGTGGCGGCGCCGGGCAGGTCTATCTCGCGCCGGCTTTGGCGCGCGTGTTCGATCAGGCCCAGAAGGTCGCGGAGAAGGCCGGCGACAGCTACGTCACGGTGGAGCGTCTGCTCCTCGCGCTCGCGCTCGAGAAGGACAGCGAAGCGGGTCGGATTCTCGCGCGCGCCGGCGTGACGCCGCAAGCCCTCAACGCGGCGATCAACGCCTTGCGCAAGGGCCGTACCGCCGACACCAGCTCCGCCGAGAACGCTTATGACGCGCTGAAGAAGTACACCCGCGATCTCACCCAGGCCGCCCGCGACGGCAAGATCGACCCGGTGATCGGCCGCGATGAGGAAATCCGGCGCACCATTCAGGTTCTCTCCCGCCGTACCAAGAACAATCCCGTGCTGATCGGCGAGCCCGGCGTGGGCAAGACCGCGATCGTGGAAGGCCTCGCGCAGCGCATCGTCAACGGCGACGTTCCGGAGAGCCTGCACGACAAGAAGCTGCTGGCGCTCGACATGGGTGCGTTGATCGCGGGCGCGAAATATCGCGGCGAATTCGAGGAGCGGCTCAAAGGGGTGCTGCAGGAGGTGACGTCATCGGACGGCGGCATCATCCTGTTCATCGACGAGATGCACACGCTGGTCGGCGCCGGCAAAGCCGACGGCGCCATGGACGCCTCGAACCTGCTCAAGCCGGCGCTCGCACGCGGCGAGTTGCATTGTGTCGGGGCGACCACGCTCGACGAATACAAGAAGCACGTGGAGAAGGATGCGGCGCTCGCGCGGCGCTTCCAGCCGGTCTTTGTCGACGAGCCGAGCGTCGAGGACACGATCTCCATCCTGCGCGGACTGAAGGACAGGTACGAGCAGCACCACGGCGTCCGCATCACCGATTCGGCGATCGTGGCGGCGGCGACGCTGTCGCATCGCTACATCAGCGACCGCTTTCTCCCGGACAAGGCGATCGATCTGATCGATGAGGCGGCGGCGCGGCTCAAGATGCAGGTCGATTCCAAGCCCGAGGAGCTCGATTCGATCGACCGCGAAATCGTGCGGCTCAAGATCGAGCAGGAGGCGCTCAAGAAGGAAACCGATCCGGGCTCCAAGGAGCGGCTCAAGCGACTGGAAAAGGAGCTGCTCGCGCTCGAGAAGCAGTCCGCCGATCTTACCGCGAGGTGGAAAGCCGAGAAGGACAAGCTCTCCGACGCCCAGAAGCTCAAGACCGAGCTCGATCATTTGCGGGTCGAGCTCGCCAATGCCCAGCGCAAGGGGGAATATCAGCGCGCGGGCGAGCTCGCCTATGGCCGTATTCCGGAGATCGAGAAGAAGCTCAAGGGCATCGAGGCCGCGGAAGGCAAAGGCGCCATGGTCGAGGAGGCGGTGACCGCCGACCACGTGGCGCAGGTGGTCTCGCGCTGGACCGGGATACCGGTGGACAAGATGCTCGAGGGCGAGAAGGAGAAGCTCCTGCGCATGGAGGAGCAGCTGGGCAAGCGCGTCATCGGCCAAGCGGAAGCCGTCAAGGCGGTCTCGACCGCTGTGCGCCGTGCGCGCGCTGGTTTGCAGGACCCGCATCGGCCGATCGGGTCGTTCATGTTCCTGGGGCCAACCGGCGTCGGCAAGACCGAGCTCACCAAAGCGCTGGCGGAATACTTGTTCGACGACGAAACGGCGATGGTCCGCATCGACATGTCGGAGTACATGGAGAAGCATTCGGTCGCCCGGCTCATCGGCGCGCCGCCCGGCTATGTCGGCTATGAGGAGGGTGGCGCGCTCACGGAGGCCGTGCGGCGGCGGCCCTATCAGGTGGTGCTGTTCGACGAGATCGAGAAGGCGCACCCCGACGTGTTCAACGTGCTCCTGCAGGTGCTCGACGACGGCCGCCTCACGGACGGCCAGGGTCATACCGTGGACTTCCGCAACACGCTCATCGTGATGACCTCCAATCTGGGCTCCGAATACCTGGCGAACCAGCCGGAGGGTCAGGACACCGATGCGGTGCGCGACCAGGTGATGGCGGTGGTGCGGGCGAACTTCCGCCCTGAATTCCTGAATCGGATCGACGAGATCATCCTGTTCCACCGACTCAAGCGCAGCGACATGACGAAAATCGTCGACATCCAGATGGCACGGCTGGCGAAGCTGCTCGAGGATCGCAAGATGAGCTTGGTGCTGGAGCCTTCGGCGCGCGACTGGCTCGCCGAGAAGGGTTGGGATCCCGCCTATGGCGCGCGACCGCTCAAGCGCGTGATCCAGAAGTCGGTGCAGGATCCGCTGTCCGAGCTGATCCTGTCCGGGCGTGTCAAGGATGGCGAGAAGATCGTCATCTCTGCGGACAAGCAGGGGCTCACCTTCAACGGCAAGCTCGCGGTCGCGGCATAATCAGAGAACGGATGTCGGATGACTGATGTTCAGTGTTGCGTCAGTCATCTGGTTTGGGCGTAGCGCGACGGTACGGCGCGGGTCATCATGGCGTCGAGCCGGGTGCGTTCCTGGTCGAAGCCGGCGAGCATGCCGCCCTCCAGCGCCCGGCCGCGCGGCAATTTGATCTTCATCGGATCGACGAAGCGGCCGTTGATCAGAATCTCGTAATGCAGGTGTGCGCCGGTCGACAGACCGGTGGAGCCGACATAGCCGATCACCTGCCCCTGCCGGACCTTCTTGCCCCGCTCCATGCCGCGCGCGAAAGCCGACATGTGGCCATAGGCGGTCTCGTAGCCGCTGGCGTGGCGGATGCGGATGTACTTGCCGTAGCCGCCTTCCCATCCGGCCTGCTCGATGATGCCGTTGCCCGCGGCGAACACCGGGGTGCCCGTCGCGGAGCCCCAGTCAACGCCGGTATGCATCTTGCTGTAGCCGAGCAGGGGGTGATTGCGGCCGCCGAAGCCGGAGGTGATGTTTCCGTCGGAGACCGGCTTGCGCACCAGGAATTTCTTCGCGCTCTTGCCGCTCTCGTCGTAATAGTCGACGAGATTGTCGTCGCTGGTCTGGTAGCGGTAGAACTTTCGCGTTTCCCCGCCGGTCGTCAGCAGGGCAAACAGGATATCCGCCTTGCTGTTGTCGTTGGCGTTCTCGTCCTCGCCCGCGTACAGGATCTCGAAGGAATCGCCGGGCTGAACCTTGCGCTGGAAATCGACGTCGTAGGAATAGATGCGGATCAGGTCGTCGATCACCGGCCGCGGGACGTGGTTGCGGAGCGCGGTCTCGTAGATGCTCTGATAAAGCCGCACGCTCTTGCCGTCGTCCTCGTCCTCGTCGGAAGACGCCACCCGGTTGGCGCTGCGCACATCGACGGCGACGTATTTGCCCGTCTCCGACCACGCCACCATCGCCTCGACATTGGTATCGGTGGCGATGACGACGCGCACCGGCCGCAGCCGGCTGCCGTCGCTTGCCGGTGCGAGCAGGACGCGCAACTTGTAGCCGTCCCGCGGGCTGCTGTCCTTGCCGCGTCCACCGAACGCCGCCGTGATCGCCTTCACCTCGTCCGCGGTCGCGCCCATCTCGTGCAGAGTGGCGGCGACGGAATCGCCCTTCTTGAGCACGATCGTCCGTTCGTTCCAGGCGTTGCCGCCGGTGACCTGCGCAGTGGTCTTCGGCAGCAGGGTGACGTTCTCCGGCACGATGCGGGGTTCGAAACCGGCATAGGGATCGCCATGGCGCTCGGGCGCGTAGGCGGTGAGCAGCGCCGGCATCGAGCTCGCCAGCAGCGCCGGCTTTTGGCTGGAACTGCCGTCCCAACTGGCGGCTTCGCGCACGCGCGCCAGCACCTCCTCGAGGGAGGCCACCGCCGCGATCTTCGCCCGCGGCAATACCGTGGCGAGGTCGCGGGTGACGAACGAGACCTCGGCATCGGGCTCGGTGCCGGCGGCATCTTCCGCGTTGGCCGGGATCCCTACGGATCGGGCAATGATCTTTTGCGCATTGAACGGAGGGATGTTGGCGGAGAGTTCCGATACCGAGAGCGACAGGTTGCCGGCGACGCGAACGAAAGGACGCACGCGCACGATCTCGCGGTTGCCGCTCCCGCGCGTCGTGGCGGACACGCGGATCACTTGGCGTGCGGCATTGGCCTCGCCGGGCGGCGGCAGCCGGTCGGCCTTGCGCGCGGCATTGGCGACGCGGTCGATGACGGCGCCGACCGCGCCGCGCAGGGCTTCGATCCCTTCGGGCACGGTGGCGAAATTGGTCTCGCCGTCGAGCGCTGCAAAAACGGCGCCGCTCATGAGCGCGGCGCCGCACAGGCCGGCGAGAATGGTGCCGCTGAACCACTGCACCGAGACGCGATGACGGTCGACCAGGCCGGAGTTCTCGCCGTCGACTGACAACGGCGGCTCGTTGCCGAGATCGATGCGCTCGGCCTCCCAGTACGAACGAAATGCCCCGCGTCGTCTGCCCTGATCCAAGCCCGACGTCCCCTCCGTCCGTGGGTGCGGACGGCTCACCGCAACACCGAAGGTGCCAACGCGACCGGGACGACCGGCGTTGACATGAAGGGCCGGCGCACGCCACCTCCTCCACGGTCCGTCAACGACCGCGTCCTAAGTCTTCTGGCCTAATCGTTGGGTGACACCGTCCGTCCAGATCATGGGACGCCGGCGCAGTTCCCCCCGAAGTGACACCTCCCACTGCGATGTGTAGAGGGCCGGAGGAATGTGGCCGCAGTACGGCGTGGGCGGCCCTTTCCACGCGCTCTAAACCCCCTATATTGCTTATGAAGATCGCTGTTGCCGGGCGGCACCGGGAGGGCAGATTTTCCCCTCCCGGGGTGTTGACACCTGAGTGGTCGAACGCCTATATACCCTTTATTCGGCACGCCGCCGCCTCGGTGCGACGGCGCGTCTTCGAAGCTCCTCACTGATATTCGGTGACCAAGCTTCCGATCTTAATCGGAGGTTGCGGGCTTCGACGGCCCTCCGGTCTACCGGGGGGTGGGGCCGCCACGGTCCCGGGCTGTTTGATAGGTGAATAGGAAGAAAGAGAAACGTGGACGGCGGAGTCCCTGCGCGCCGCTTCCTCGATCGGAGACGTGTCTTCGATTGGGTTTGCGGCCGGACGAGACTTCGGCGGTCGACGTTTCAGGTCAACACCCTCGTCGTGCAAGCGGCAGGTGCGTGCGATGCACAATCGCCCGCACCCGAGCGCGCGCGACCAGGCGTGGGACCTCGTCAAACGTTGTGATCAGCCGGGAAAAGTTCTCATCCAACTTGAGAGTTTGATCCTGGCTCAGAGCGAACGCTGGCGGCAGGCCTAACACATGCAAGTCGAGCGCCCGTGGCAACACGGGAGCGGCAGACGGGAGAGTAACACGTGGGAACGTACCCTTTGGTTCGGAACAACCCAGGGAAACTTGGGCTAATACCGGATAAGCCCTTACGGGGAAAGATTTATCGCCGAAGGATCGGCCCGCGTCTGATTAGCTAGTTGGTGGGGTAACGGCCCACCAAGGCGACGATCAGTAGCTGGTCTGAGAGGATGATCAGCCTCACTGGGACTGAGACACGGCCCAGACTCCTACGGGAGGCAGCAGTGGGGAATATTGGACAATGGGCGCAAGCCTGATCCAGCCATGCCGCGTGGGTGATGAAGGCCCTAGGGTTGTAAAGCCCTTTCGGCGGGGAAGATAATGACGGTACCCGCAGAAGAAGCCCCGGCTAACTTCGTGCCAGCAGCCGCGGTAATACGAAGGGGGCTAGCGTTGCTCGGAATCACTGGGCGTAAAGCGCACGTAGGCGGATTGTTAAGTCAGGGGTGAAATCCTGGAGCTCAACTCCAGAACTGCCTTTGATACTGGCGATCTTGAGTCCGGGAGAGGTGAGTGGAACTGCGAGTGTAGAGGTGAAATTCGTAGATATTCGCAAGAACACCAGTGGCGAAGGCGGCTCACTGGCCCGGTACTGACGCTGAGGTGCGAAAGCGTGGGGAGCAAACAGGATTAGATACCCTGGTAGTCCACGCCGTAAACGATGGATGCTAGCCGTTGGTGGGTTTACCCTTCAGTGGCGCAGCTAACGCATTAAGCATCCCGCCTGGGGAGTACGGTCGCAAGATTAAAACTCAAAGGAATTGACGGGGGCCCGCACAAGCGGTGGAGCATGTGGTTCAATTCGAAGCAACGCGCAGAACCTTACCAGCCTTTGACATCCCGGTCGCGAGCACCAGAGATGGAGCTCTTCAGTTCGGCTGGACCGGAGACAGGTGCTGCATGGCTGTCGTCAGCTCGTGTCGTGAGATGTTGGGTTAAGTCCCGCAACGAGCGCAACCCTCGCCCTTAGTTGCCATCATTTAGTTGGGCACTCTAAGGGGACTGCCGGTGATAAGCCGGAGGAAGGTGGGGATGACGTCAAGTCCTCATGGCCCTTACAGGCTGGGCTACACACGTGCTACAATGGCGGTGACAGAGGGACGCAAAGGAGCAATCCTTCGCAAATCTCAAAAAGCCGTCTCAGTTCGGATTGTGCTCTGCAACTCGAGCACATGAAGTTGGAATCGCTAG
>CAWJYQ010000030.1:277500-343403 GCA_963847045.1 uncultured Alphaproteobacteria bacterium
TCGTTCACGGTCGCGAAATTGTCGAGATAGAATTGCGGCCACTGGAAGAACGAGATGCCGGCCCTGCGCGGGTCGCGTTGCTCGTAGAGGGTCCCCTCCAGATACAGCATGTTGATCGCCAGGCCCTTCTCGTTGAAGCCCTCGGCGGTCGCCTTGTCATAGGCGCTCATCACGATGCTGCCGTAGCGCGAGCTCCAACGCGCGGGATTGTCGGCGACGAGCCCGTAGCGCTGCATGCCGGCCGGCAAGGCCCAGATCGCCTCCTGGAAGTCGTGGTCCCAATCGAGGGTGCGGCCGATCAGCTTGATCGGGTTGTCGTTCCAGAGCACCCGCGAGCAGGCTTCGGCGCCGCGCGGCAGTGCCGAAAGGGACATCGCGCCGAGCAAGGTGCGAAGCGTCTGGCGTCGGGTGACGGCGGGATTCATGGCGGCGCTCCGGTCAAGGCGGTTCGCGGATGGACTTGCACGCGAACGGAACCGCTGATTACGTCAAGTTCATGAAGGACGACATCGAGCGCCGCCTGCGCATCTACGGCATCGCCCGCACGCGCGCCTTTCGCGCGCTCTGGATCGCCGAGGAGCTCGGCCTCGACTACGAGCATGTCCCGATCGAGATCGGTCCGGCCGGGGCGCGCAAGCCGGAATACCTCGCGATCAACCCCAACGGCCGCCTGCCGGCGATCGATGACGGCGGTTTCACGCTGTGGGAGTCGCTCGCGATCACGCTCTATCTCGCCAAGAAGCACGGTCGGCTCTATCCGGCTTCGCTCGAGGGCGAAGCCAAGGCCTGGCAATGGAGCCTGTGGGCGGCGCAGGAGGTCGATCGCGGCGTCAACATCTGGTCGCTGCACGCCGTGCGCCTGCCGCCCGCGGATCGCGACCCGCAGCGGCTCGCCGACGCGCTCGAGGTCGTCGACCCGCCGTTCAAGGTGCTCGACGCGGCGCTGGCGGGGCGTTCCTACCTCCTGGGCGACGACTTCACCGTCGCCGATCTCAACGTGGCCGCGGTCATCAGCCGCGCGATCGACATGGATCTCTCGGCGGTGCCGCATCTCGCGCAATGGCTCGCGCGCTGCCTCGAACGTCCGGCGGCGCGCACGGCGCGGGCGCTGCGCGCGCAGGCCGACGCCGCGGTCCCGGTCGAGGTGACGCGCGCGATCGCCCGCCACAACCGGTTGTAACAGAGGCTCCGAACGGCGGGCGAGGCGGGGACGATGCCCAAGCGCAGTTCCGGCATTCTCATGTACCGGAGGTCGGGCGCCGGCATCGAGCTATTGCTCGTGCATCCCGGCGGCCCGTTCTGGGCCAAGCGTGATTGGGGCGCCTGGTCCATCCCGAAGGGCGAATATGCGGACGGCGAGGATGCGCTCGCCGTGGCCAGGCGCGAGTTCGAGGAGGAGACCGGCACTCGCCCGCAGGGTGATTTTCTTCCCCTCGGCGATCTCGTTCAGTCCGGCCGCAAGATCGTCACCGCCTGGGGGCTCGAGGGCGATTTCGACCCGGCGGGCCTGATCTCGAACCGCTTCGAGGTGGAATGGCCCCCCAAGAGCGGGCGCAAGGCGTGGTTTCCGGAAGTCGACCGTGCCGCGTGGTTTTCGCCCGCCGAGGCCCGCAGGAAGATCCTTCCGGGGCAGGGCGAGTTCATCACGCGGCTGCTGCGGGTCGTCGGCAAATGACTTTTCGCGGCTCAGCGGCCGGACGTCCACATTGCGGCGAGCCGCCGGCGAAGCGCGTTCGGCTTCTCGACGAAGATGCGCGCGGCGATGCGCGCGGCGCCAGCGACATGCGCGGCCCTGCGCGCGGCGATCGCTTCCGCCAGCCGCGAGCGCCAGCGTGCGAGCGGCTGGTGGGGCCCGGTGAGACTGGCCAGCATGAGCAGATCTTGATGCCTGCCGAGGCGATCGCGCAGCCGCTGCGCTTCTCCGGCCCACATCTTGACGAAGCGCGGCCACAGCGGCTCGATGATGTCGATCTGGTAGCGATGGATCACGACCCACTTGCGCAGCTCGTGCAGCTCTTCCGCATCGGCCGCGGGCCAGTCCGCCGGGAGCAGGCGCCGCGCCTCGCGGTAGAAGCGGGTGAGCTGGTCGGCGACGTCGTCGAAGGTCAGCGTGTGCAGCGGCCAGCGCTCGACCACGGCGGCCGCCTGCTCGAGCGCGCCGCCCAACCGCGGGCGCAGGTCGCCGTTGAGCGTCGTCTCCGCCGATCGCCTGATCTCCTCGATCCGGCGGCGCAGGTCGGCGATCGACCGCGGCGACAGGGCGACACCGTTCCCTTCGAGATCGGCGAGGGCGTCGAGCGCGGATTGCGCGTTGCGCGCGCCGGTCAGCGCTTGGGCGAGGTCGCGCGCTTCGTCGCGCAGGCGCTTTGCTTCCGTCCCCACGAAGGGCTCGAGCAGGCGCAGCAGCGCGCGCCAGCGTTTCATCGCCCGGCGAAAATCATGCACCGCCTCGGCATCGGAATTTGCCGGGTTCTCGAGCGCCGCGCGTGCCTCGGCGAGGATGTCGCGGGCCACGCCGCGCAACGCCTCGCCCACCGCCACGCTCGGCCGCAAGGCGGGTCTCTCGTTCATGGCAAAAATATATGACATTGCTCTGCGATATTGCGACGAAACTAGCCCGGGGCGGGCTTTTCAACGGCTGTCACGATTGCTACATAGAGCCCGGCGTGGGGGAGGGGCCCACGCTCACCGTTTTCGCACGACTTTGACGCGGGGTGGAGCAGCCCGGTAGCTCGTCAGGCTCATAACCTGAAGGTCGTAGGTTCAAATCCTACCCCCGCAACCAGCTTTACTTGCTGTGCTAAATCAGCAACATTGGCCGCCCTACGAGGGCGGCCTTTTTTCTTCTGCAAGTTGAGCTGGCCGCGGTTCCCCGCAACCAGCTTTGCTTGCGAATGGCTTCGCCGGCCCCCGCCGATGGGACTTTCGCCTGGGCGATGGCCAGAATGCCAGCCAGGTCGCCGTGCACGTCAACCGCTAGCTGGCCCTCTTCTGGCGTCAGGACGATCTTGGTGAGTCTTCGGCAGCGGTTGAGCCACGCTAGCGTGCGCTCAACGATCCAGCGCTTGGGCAGCACCACGAATCCCTTGGCCTGATCCGATCGCTTGACGATCTGCGTTCGTAGGTGAGGCAATATTTGTTTGAGCGCGTTGTGGAATTGCCGCCCTTGATAGCCGGCGTCAGCGAACAGTGTCTGCAAGAAAGGATACATCCCGAACAAGGTCGCAAGCAGCAGGATGCCGCCGTCGCGATCCTGGATATTAGCGGGATGAACGATGGCGTGGAGCAACAAACCCAACGTGTCTACCAGAACGTGGCGCTTCTTGCCCTTGATCTTCTTGCCCGCATCATAGCCATGCGGATCGATGCAGGCCCCCCTTTTTCGGCGCTTTTCACGCTCTGGCTGTCGATGATAGCAGCGGTCGGGCTCGCTTCGCGTTCAGCCTGCTCGCGGCACGCGACATAGAGTGCATGGTGGATGCGATCGAGAATGCCGTCGCAACTCCAAAATATAAAATAGTCATGTACCGTGCTCTTCGGCGGGAGGTCCTTGGGCAGTGCGCGCCACTGACAACCCGTGCTCAAGACGTACATGACCCCGTTCATCACCTCCCGGACATCAATCGTTCGTTTGTTGCCGCCGGGCTTGGCGGGCGGGATCAGGGGCGCGATATGCGCCCATTCCTCGTCCGTCAGATCACTCGGATATCGCAACCGGCTGCGGTCGTAACGTTTGCGGTTCTGCGGCGTCCACATCGGTGACCCTCCCCAAATCAGGCCACCACCTTTGAATCACAACAGATTCAACGGATTCAATATGTTTTCGGACAGACACTCAGTCCGGTCCTCTTCCTCGCCGGCGCCTAGCGCTACGTGTAAGGCCGCGGTCGCGGCCGTCGGGAAGCTTCATGCCCTTCATCGCGGCGAGAAATGCCTCGGCTTCCATCTCGACAGCCTGCGCAAGCAGCTCCCGCGCACCAGATCGCAAGATATTCGTCAGTGGATCGTCGATCTCGTCGGGCTGACGCAGTGGGACAACGTGCTATTCTCATTCATGGCGTATCGCTCTCCTCGAGAGGTTCTGGCAGGCTCGACACCCGCCTCGATACGCCGCCTATCTCATTCCGACATCACCCAGTTTCCCGCATAGCTCCATGGAACGCAGGACCTCGACAGCTTCAGGAGCGAGGTTGCCCGCGCTCCTCCATGATTTTCGCGTACCATCGCCGCGCCGCACGGCGGGCGAGCAAACGAACCAACTCGACGAGACGCGGATCGGGGGCGCCACCCACGCGTGGCGCAGGGGCCGAGCCCCCCTCCTCTAATCGGGTAACCGTGCCGTCTTGTCGAACAGACTTCTCCATCATAACGCCGGTCGTCGCCGAAGACATTCGTTTCGGCTCCACCATCAGCTTCCCGGGGACCACAGGCAACTCGGAATCGAGGTGCATTCCTGGGCATGCCTGGTTGGTCTCGGCGCAGATTTTCGCAATGTCGCAAGTCCCCTCGCGAAAGCTCGTCGCGCAAGAACTTGCGCTGTTCGGTTTCGTGTTCAGCGACTGCGTCTGTCAGAATTGTGTTCATGGAAGCCCATGACGATACATTTGCTAGGTTCTTGTCCGCGAGAAGGGGATTGCGCGGGCGCGCCATTTCGACACTGTCGGGGAGGAGCTGACATTTCAGCGGTGTACAGCCTCGCCGAGGTGCCCGTGCCACCCCTCACAGAATTATTGCGGTGGCGGCTTCGTCGCTTGTGCTGCGCTGCAAAAAGAGGTCTGCTTGACTCCGGCACCCGCGTCGATTTTCGCCCAATACAGTAAGGCGCCCCCTCCGGCCGCTCTAGGTCATGAACTCATAAAGGGGATTCTCGAATCTGGGAAACTCTGATTCAAGCCTCCTGAACGAGGGAGGCTGCGATGGCGCGCTTTGATCTGACGGACTTTGAATGGTCGGTGATCCAACCGTTGTTGCCGAACAAGCCGCGCGGGGTGCCGCGGGTCGACGATCGGCGTGTGCTCAATGGCATCTTCTGGCGGCTGCGCACGGGCGCGCCGTGGGCCGACATCCCGGAGCGCTACGGGCCGTATACGACCTGCGTGAACCGCTTCAACCGGTGGCGGCGCGCCGGCGTGTGGGATCGGATTCTGGTGGCCGTGTCAAAGGCTTACGATGGCGACATCCAGATGATCAACTCCTCGAGCATCCGCGTGCATCAGCACGCTGCCAACACCCAAAAAAAGACGATCGATCCCGTTGCATGGGTCGCTCGCGGGGCGGGCTGACGACCAAGATCCATGCGCTGGTCGATGCCAGCGGCCTGCCGATCGCGCTCAAGCTGACCGAAGGCCAAGCCCATGACGGCCGCGCCGCCGCTGACATGCTGGCCTCGCTCGGCCAAGGCGACATCCTGCTGGGCGATGCCGCCTATGACTCCGACGCCTTGCGCCAAGACTTGACTGCGCGCGGTGCCTGGGCCTGCATCAAGCCCATGCCCAACCGCCACCACGTGCCGGCATTCTCGTCATTCCTGTGCCGCGCGGCAATCAAGGTGAGAAGCGAGCGACAATCAGGATGAGAATGGCGGCGGGGGTAGGCTGACGGAGGGAGGGCGTAGCCCGACCGAAGTCAGGCTACCCCCGGCGAGCGCGTTTTCCCCAGGGGGGATCAACGTCGTGTGGCGGCCGGAGCGGCCGGGCGCAGCATCTGATTCTTCAACTCGAGAAGGATCAGCGCTTGCCTGGCCGACACATCACCGACTGCCAGACGAGGTTGTACATGAAGTCCCGTCACACCCAACCGCCCGCCATCGCCGCCGCGAAAGCCGGGTTCAGCACTGCCACCGCTTACCGGATCGAAGCCGATCCGCGGCTGCCGTCACAGAAGCGGAAGCCGCGCGAGCGGCGGCGTCCCGACCCACTCGCCGGCGTGTGGGACAGCGCGATCGTGCCGATGTTGGAAGCCGCACCCGGCCTCCGCGCGGTGGCGATCTTCGAGGAGCTCTGCCGACGACATCCTGAGATGCCGACAGGGGTGCGCCGGACGCTAGAACGGCGCATCGCCAAATGGCGGGCCCTCCACGGTCCCAACCGGGATGTGATCTTCCGCCAGGAGCACCCGCCGGGCCGGATGGGCCTGTCGGACTTCACCGACATGAGCGGGCTCGGCATCACGATCGCGGGCGAACCGTTCGACCATCGGCTCTACCACTTCCGACTGCCGTTCTCGGGCTTCGAGCATGCCCATGTCGTGCTGGGCGGCGAGAGCTTCGTGGCCTTGGCGGAGGGCCTGCAGAACGCGCTGTGGGCGCTGGGCGGCGTGCCGGAACAGCACCGCAGCGACAGCTTGTCGGCGGCGTTCTGCAACCTCGATCGCGATGCCCAGGTGGACCTGACGCGGCGCTACGAGGAGCTGTGCGCCCATTACGGCATGACGCCGTCGCGCAACAATCCCGGCATCGCGCACGAGAACGGCTCGATCGAGAGCGCCCACGGACATCTCAAGCGGGCGCTCCACGACGAGCTGCTGCTGCGCGGCTCACGCCAGTTCGAGGATCTCGCCGGCTACCGCCGCTTCGTCGACGAGCTGGTCGGGCGGCGCAACGCCAGGAACCGCAAGCGCATCGAGATCGAGCGCGCCGCGCTCAAGCCACTGCCCGATCAAAGAACGACCGACTATGAGGAGGCTCGCGTGCTGGTCACGTCGAGCGGCGGCTTCATCCTGCGGCGCGTGTTCTACAGCGTTCCGTCGCGGCTGATTGGCCACCGGCTGAATGTGCGCCTCCACGATGATCGCCTCGAATGCTTCCTCGGCTCGACGCGGCTGCTGACCTTGCGGCGTGGTCGGCCGCCACAGGCCAGCGGCAAGCACACTCACGTGGTCGACTACCATCACGTCATCCATGCGCTGCGCAGGAAGCCGATGGCGCTGCTCAATCTAGTCTACCGCGATCAGCTGTTCCCGCGCCGGGCCTATGGCCGCGCGTTCGAAGCGCTGCTCGCCAAGGAGAGCGAGAAGCAGGCCTGCCGCACAATGGTCGGCTTGCTTGCGCTCGCCCACGACCGCGCCTGCGAGGCCGAGCTCGCGCACGCGATCGAGGCCGATCTCGACGCCGGCAGGTTGCCCAACCTCGATCGACTGCACGAGCGCTTCAAGCCCGACCGAGCAACAATCCCGGACGTCGCGGTGAAGCTTGCATCGCTCTCCGCCTACGATGAGCTCGCCGCGGTCTGTCCGCCGAAGGCTGCACTCGTGCTCGAGGGAGGCGTGGTATGAAGACCACCGACCCTGCCGACGCCGCGCGCGTCGAACTGTTCCTCGCCGATCTGCGCCTGCCCGCCATCAAGCAGGTGTGGGCGACGCTCGCGCAACAATCCGACAAGGAGGGCTGGCCGGCGGCCCGCTTCCTGGCGGCCCTTGCCGAGCACGAGATCGCCGATCGTGGTCGCCGCCGCATCGAGCGTCACTTGGCCGAAGCCAAGCTGCCGGTGGGCAAGTCCCTCGACAGCTTCGACTTCGATGCGGTGCCGATGATCAGCAAGGCGCAAGTCATGGCGCTGACCGCGGGCGACAGCTGGCTCGAGAAAGGCGCCAATTTGCTCCTGTTTGGTCCGCCCGGTGGCGGGAAGAGTCATCTTGCGGCCGCCATCGGTCTCGCACTCGTCGAGAACGGCTGGCGTGTGCTGTTCACGCGCACGAGCGACCTCGTCCAGCGCCTGCAGATCGCGCGCCGCGAGCTCGCGCTCGAAAGCGCAATCGCCAAGCTCGACAAGTACCACCTGCTGATCTGCGACGACATCGCTTACGTGAGCAAGGACCAAGCTGAAACGAGCGTGCTGTTCGAACTCATTGGCAATCGCTACGAACGGCGCTCGATGCTGATCACCTCCAATCAGTCATTCGGCGAATGGGGCAAGGTCTTTCCCGACCAGGCGATGACCCTCGCCGCGATCGATCGCCTGGTGCACCACGCCACCATCCTCGAGATGAATGTCGAGAGCTATCGGCGTCGTGCCGCGCTCGACCGCAAGCGTGGTCCCGGTCGGCCGCCCGCGCACGCGACAATCAACGAGAAGAGTTGATTATCGCTCCGCGACAATCAAAAACGACAATCAAGGAAAATGCTTGCGAACGGCGCGACTCAGGCCGATCATGACTTCGCTACCGGCCGCCACTTCAAACTCTGATTGTCGCTGCCGTTCTCATTCAGATTGTCGCGCGATATTCCTGTATCGCTACCGCAACCTGGTCGAACGCTTCTTCAATAAACTCAAGCATTTTCGCGCGATCGCGACACGCTACGACAAAACCCCGGAAAACTTCCTTGCATCCATAAAACTTGCCTCAGCAAGAATTTGGATGCGCTTTAATGAGTTCATGGCCTAGTCCTCGCCGACGGAGCCTTATGTCTTCGCCGAAGGGCGCGTGCGCCAGCGGACCAGCGTCGGCTTGCCGAGTCAGCCATGGCCGAAAACCCGAACAAATTGGCAAACCGAGCGCGAAGCTTGCCGCGCGTTGTTCGCGACCAATGGCCGCTCAACCCGACCACGCTGCGCGACGTGACGGTGGCGCGCCCTTGTGGCCGAAGCAAGCTCCGGTGAAGAACAAAGAGGGCGCAAAAAGTCGGAATGGGGCGGTCCGAAAAGTCGGGACGGGCCGAAGCGGACGTCATCGCAAATCGAAATCGAGCGCAAAGTCAGATTGTTAACGGCGGGAGCGACCTGGCTCGAACCGCGACCTTCTGCGTGACAGCCCGTCCCCGGACGGGTTATTGGCGTTTCCGGTGAAGCGGGATAACATCGCGGCGCCTGTTCGCGAGCCACGGGGGTCAGGGAGGGGGTGATGCGCTGGCTCACTTGCTACGTTGTGATGGTGGCCGTTGCGCTGGCCTTTTCCGACTGGGTCGGGGCGGCTGCTCGCGCCGACGAGGCGCTGGGCGTGCGTGACAAGATGGTTCGCAAGGCTTGCACCGGTCGCGACTGTGCCCCCTATGCTCCGTGCGGCGCGCGCTGTCGGATCATTTGCCCTGACGGGTACTCATGTCATCCCCTCTATGGCGCCTACGGTCCCTATGGGGGCGTTGGATTTTGGGGCGCCTATACCTACAGCGGGTGGGGCCGCGGCTGGTGAGAGCTACATCTTGAGGCGGATACCCAACGTTGGCCCGTGCCCGATCAGGTTTCGCCTGCCTGGCGGAGAAGCGCCGCGCAATCGCCTAAAACGGGCAGTATCCGTAGTCAAACCATGCTTAGTGTGTGATGTTTTGGCATCATTTCTTGAAGTTTCTTCGCACTGCAGGAACACGGGAAAGCTCTTACCTGGTTTAGCCGCGGTCATTACTTTCCGTAACACTGAGTTGGAATCATGCGTGGGCTGAGGGGTCTGCTGGGCGCGGTGATGTTGAGCGTTATGGCCGTCGGCGGTGGCGGCTGCTCCATCATGCCGACATCAGGGCCGGAGATTGGTGAAATTTACCGCAGCGGGACCCCCGAGAATCCGGAACGCCTCCCTTATGCCCTCGTCCGCATAACCCCCCGGGTGATCGACATCCTAGCAACCTACTCGCCCACGATCGGCAACGTATTTACCGATCGACGACCGCCGAGGGAGATCAAGTTCGGCATCGGAGACACGGTGAGTGTCACGATTTTCGAGGCCGCGGCGGGTGGACTATTCATACCGGCCGAGGCCAGTGTGCGTCCCGGCAATTTCGTCACTCTGCCAAACCAGAACGTCGACACCAAGGGCAACATCACTGTGCCGTATGCCGGCGCCATCCGGGCGGCCGGTCGCACGCCGTCGGAAGTTCAGGATGCGATCGTCGATGCGCTGAGGAACCGGGCAATCGAGCCGCAAGCGGTCGTCGCGTTGATCGACCAGCGGACCTCCTTGATCAGCGTCCTCGGGGACGTCAACACTCCCAATCGCTTTCCCGCCAATGCCGCCGGCGAGCACGTTCTGGACGCGATCACGCGTGCGGGCGGGCCGAAATCGCAAGGCTACGACACCTGGGTCATGCTCGAGCGCAGCGGGCGCCGCGCGACGGCGCCGTTCGGCGCCTTGGTCTATGAGCCTCGAACAATATCTGGGCGCACCCCGGCGATACGATCTACCTGTACCGCGAGCCGCAAACCTTCCTTGCGTTCGGGGCCATGGCGCCTACCGGCGGATCGTTCCTGCAGACGGGAGGGCAGGGCCATTTCGAGTTCGGCGCCTGGCGGATTTCGCTCGCAGAGGGCGTCGGCAAGGCTGGCGGATTGGAGCAGTCCTTGGCCGAGCCTGCCGCGGTATTTCTCTACCGCGGCGAGACCCGCGATCTGGCAGAGCGCCTCGGCATCGACTGCTCGCACTTCCCGGGACCGATCATTCCCGTGATCTACAACATCAATTTGCGAAATCCCGATGGTTATTTCCTGGCGACCAAGTTCCAGATGCGGAACAAGGACGTGATCTACGTCTCGAACGCGACCAGCGTCGAGATCTCCAAGGCACTGCAATATTTCCGACTGACTATCGCCACCGTCAACGATCCGATCGTGGCGGCGCAGAATGCATTCATTCTGCGCAATGTCATCAATTCGGATCCGTTACGATAGGCTGGCGCGACAATCGGCGCTCAATTTGCAACTTGAGGCCGAGATGGCACGCAAGTTTCTGGCCGAGCTTCTCGCCCACGAGCACGCGCGTGCCCTGTTTTCGGACGTCGATGGCACGCACGTCGCGGCCTGGGCATCGACGAAGAGCTTCGTGGCGAAGAACGGTTCGAGTGAGCCGCCACCCCCTGGGCGCATTCATCGTATCGTCCAGATCGATTAGGACTTCTCGAATCAGGATAAGGGCGGATCCGCTGGTTAGTTCGCGTGTCGGTGCCGGGCGCATTCCAAACGGAAGCAAATCGTGCGCAAGCGACATCAATGCCACGCGATCGATCTTGGGCCTGAGCGCTGCCGCATCGTGCTTCTTGAGGCGTTCTTCGAGATGCGCAACGCGCTCAAGTGCTGCGTTCCAGCGTGCTTCAAGTTCGCGCGCAACGAGCCGCTTGGCAGGGTCGACGACCTCGTATCGGCGCGCCGCCACTGACGCTTCATTGCGAGCTTCTTCCAGTTCGTGGCTGAGTGCCTGACGGACGTCGGCGGCGGCTCTAGCACCTTGCTCGGCAGCTTTGATGGCAGCCTCGACGGCATGTCCCCGGGGGGACTGCATGCGAGCGAAGCTCAAGATGATCAAACAGGAAATGTGGTGGCGCATGCACCAGCCGATCCCCACACAGTGGAAATGGTTTCGGTATGTCGTCAATGGCTACTTCAACTACCACGCAGTGCCGACCAACGCTCATGCACTGCATGTGTTCCGGCACCATTCACCGACCTCTGGCGGCGCATGCTGCGGCGTCGCAGCCAAGAGGATCGGATGACGTGGCACGGATGACGCAGCTGGTGGACGACTGGCTCCCGAGACCGATCATCCCCCATCCTTGGCCAAGCGAGCGCTTTGCCGTCACACACCCAAGGTGGGAGCCGTATTCGGGAAAGCCGCTCGTACGGTTCTGTCGGGGGGGCGCGATGAAACGCGCGTCCCTACCACGTCCGATCAGTACGCGACACCGATTGAGCAGCAGCAGCCTCACAACGGTAGTTCACGCGATTGCCTTCGGGCCAGGGAAAAGGGTGCGGACTTTCATCAGCGTACAGCAGGCTGCACTGGAGGCGTGGACTGCTACGCGAGACTTGGGTTTTCATACGGTGTCACGTCAGTCCCCGTTGACCTTGGATGGCAGAGACCGTTCAGCCTCTTCAGCGAGCTTGATCCACATCTCCGCCATCGAAACCAACACCGCCCGCACGCGTTCGTCCCTCACGGTTTCCGCGCGCTTGCGGCAGTGCGCAGCTTGCTGCCGATACTCGCTTGGGGTGACAAGACGACCCATGGTAGCCCCAGCCCAGGATGGGACCATGCGAGGATGTGGGGGGAGCTTGAGAGGCGTCAAGGGTCCGTCGAGCTATGCGGGAAACTGGGTGATGACGGAATGAGATAGGCGGCGTATCGAGGCGGGT
This sequence comes from uncultured Alphaproteobacteria bacterium, assembly GCA_963847045.1. Taxonomy (GTDB): domain Bacteria; phylum Pseudomonadota; class Alphaproteobacteria; order Rhizobiales; family Xanthobacteraceae; genus Bradyrhizobium. The sequence goes on from CAWJYQ010000030.1 coordinate 289,551, forward strand.
GTCGAGCCTGCCAGAACCTCTCGAGGAGAGCGATACGCCATGAATGAGAATAGCAACGTTGTCCCACTGCGTCAGCCCGACGAGATCGACGATCCACTGACGAATATCTTGCGATCTGGTGCGCGGGAGCTGCTTGCGCAGGCTGTCGAGATGGAAGCCGAGGCATTTCTCGCCGCGATGAAGGGCATGAAGCTTCCCGACGGCCGCGACCGCCTGGTGCGGCACGGCCACGGCCCAGTGCGGACGATCCAGACGGGGATCGGCGCTGTCGAGGTTGCCCGAGTGAAGATTCGGGATCGCGCGGCGCCCAGCGATGGCGAGCGGATTCGCTTCACGTCGGCGATCTTGCCGCTGTGGGCACGGCGCACGAGGAGCTTGGACGCACTTTTGCCGGTTCTCTACCTGCGGGGCATCTCGACGGGCGACTTCCAGGAGGCGCTGGCGGCACTCCTGGGCAAGGATGCGCCGAATCTTTCTCCGGCGGTGATCTCCAGACTGACGGCGGAGTGGCAGGGCGAGTACGAACGCTGGCAGAAGCGCGATCTGTCTGCGCGCCGGTACGTGTACGTGTGGGCGGACGGCGTCTTCCTTCAAGCCCGCATGGAAGACCACGGCGAATGCATGCTGGTGCTGATCGGCGCGACGCCGGAAGGCAAGAAGGAGCTGATCGGCTTCCAGGTCGGCGTGCGCGAGAGCGCGCAGAGCTGGCACGAGCTGCTCGTCGAGACGAAAAGCCGTGGGCTGAAGATCGCCCCAGAAATTGCGGTCGGTGACGGCGCGCTCGGATTCTGGAAGGCGCTCGACGAGGTCTTCCCCGCCACACGGCATCAGCGGTGCTGGGTGCACAAAACCGCAAATATCTTGAACAAGGTCGCCCTGCCGGTGCAGGCCAACATGAAGAAGGACCTGCGCGAAAGTCTACTTGGCGCCGAACCGAGCTTCGGCCGAAGTGGCGATCGACGTCTTCGCCGAAAAATACGGAGCGAAGTACGACAAGGCGGTCGAGTGTCTGACGAAAGATCGCAACGCACTGCTTGCGCTCTACGACTTCCCCGCCGAGCATTGGGACCATTTGCGGACGACGAATCCCATCGAAAGCGTGTTCGCGACGGTCCGGCACAGGACGGTGCGTACGAAAGGCTCGTTGTCGTCAACCACTGCCAAGTTGATGGTGTTCAAGCTGCTCTGCGCCGCAGCGAAGACCTGGCGGCGGCTAAAAGGCACAAATCAGTTGCCGAAGGTGTATTAGCCGAGACTCGATCTGACAGACTGTGCCTGGTTGAGCGATCGGGTTTTGGTGTCCGATGCCGTTAGGCTGCGATCATCTTCTCCTTCGTCATCGGCATTGCATCAACGAATGTCTGCATCGGTGTTTTGCCGAAGCACCAGCGGCCTTGATGTGGTCTCGCCTCGTTGTATTTGCGAATCCATCCATCGAGATCGGCCTGCAGCTCATCGATTGAACGATACACCTTTTTGCGGAACGCGACACGGTAGAACTCGTTCAGCACGGTTTTGTGGAAGCGCTCGCAGATGCCGTTGGTCTGCGGGCTCTTGGTTTTGGTGCGCGAGTGATCGATGTCCTCGACCGCGAGATAGAGCTCGTACTCGTGCCGCTCCGGATTGCCGCAGTACTCGCTACCGCGGTCGGTCAATACCCGCAGCAGCTTGACGTCATGGCTATCGAAGAAGGGAATCACCCGGTCGTTCAGCAGATCAGCCGCTGTGATCGGCGTCTTGCGATCGTAGAGCTTGGCGCAAGCGACCTTGGCGTAGGTGTCGATGAAGGTCTGCTGGTAGACCCGCCCAACGCCCTTTAGATTGCCGACATAGAACGTATCCTGGGCGCCGCAGTAGCCCGGATGCTCGCTCTCGAACTCGCCATGGGCTTCCTTCTCGGTCTTGGCCTTTTCCAACGCGACGACCTGCGCCTCGGTCAGCACCAGGCCCTCCTGGGCGCTCTTGGCTTCCAGCGCTTTGAGCCGTTTCTTCATGGTCTCCAGGTCGTGACGCAGCCACACGCAGCGCACGCCGGCGGGAGAGACCGTAAGCCCACGTTTTCTCAATTCGTTGGCGATGCGGACTTGGCCGAAGGCCGGCTGCTCAATGGCGAGCGCAACGATGGCGTCTTCGACCTCCTGCGGCACCCGGTTCTTCAGCACAGGCTTCTTGCGGCTGATCTCCTGCAACGCCAGCTCGCCGCCGGTGTCGTGGAGTTCCTTGAACCGGTAGAAGCTATCCCGGCTGTAACCCATGATCTTGCAGGCTTGGCTGACGTTGCCGAGCTGCTTGGCAAGCTCGAGCAGTCCAACCTTGGCTCGGATGATCTTCTGTTCAGTCGTCATGATGGTGTCCTCCAATCGCCGAGGCGGGGCGCTTCGCCACCCCGACCGCTCCGCGCCCCGCCTCGGCTTGCGATTCGCTGCGGGGAAACCAGGACACCCATGTCAGATTAAGTTTTAGCTAACGCACCGAAGGTCGTCGCAGGTGTCAAATTTGAAAATGGCATCGAGGTCATCGAACTGCCGGCAAACCACGCCGCCTGATCGCCTCGTCACCCAAAATCCCGCATAGCTCCCTAGAAACCATCAAGCAGGAGATCGAGGACAAGCTGATCGCTCCGATGGAAGCCAACCGCCTCAAGCTGCCGGTACTGCACTAAACTCCCAGCGACCCCGCCATGCACGATGATCGCGACCCCGCCGAAAAGTATCGCGCTCCGGCTCGCGAGCCGAATGCCGGAGCTTTCCTGAACCAGCCCATCGCATAGTCGTGAAGTGTGCCAACAAGCCAGCGGAAGTGAGGTTAAGCCGATCACCGGCAAACGGAAGCCTGGGCGATCGGCTTCGCACGGTTTTCGTGCTCTGCGCCAAGTCGGGCCAGGGGGTCATGAGGAGCCGGACCGCGCGGGTGCCTGTCTCAATTAAGACAATCGTCCATCACTTTTTGGCCATGGTACTGAGGTGCGCTACAGGTTGCATCAAGCGTGGGGGGCGTTTCATGCTTATGCTTGCAGTCGGCAGCATACTCGTCGGTGCCGTACTGGGGCTGCACTTCAAAGTCTTCGTCCTCATACCAGTGATCCTATCGGCTTTGGCGGTTCTCGCCGGCACGGGCGCCTGGGAGATCGGCATGGACCGGATCGCGCTGGAGATGGTTGCGGTCGCCACGGCCCTGCAAGTGGGTTATCTCTCGCCCATGTATGGGGCACACTGCCGCGTACGGGAGGCAGTGCTTTAATATGACATCACAAGTTGCACTAGACAGCGCGGCACAAGACCTCCTAACAAGTTCGGCAGAGCTTGAGTTTGCTCTCGTGCTCGCGCGTTTTATCGGGTCAATGGAGAACGACCCTGCCCAAATGCGCGACGTCGTTTACGAACTAGCGCGCCTCAAGCTGCAGAAAGAGGCTTGGCACAGGCATCCGCCCATCACGGTGAAGGACAGTCGGCGCTTGATGCTTGCGCTCGAGGCCGCCATCGAACGCGTCGAGACGATTTCCTCGCGACGCGACGAATTGCGAGCCCCGCACTCATTGGACCGGCTGATCGAAAGATCCCGCATCGTTCAACAAGATGAGAAAAGCATCGAGCACAATCCCGTCCTGACGATCGAGCAAGAGCCATCGATTTCGAACAATCCGACCCCGATCTCGGCATTCTTGCCGTCCACAGCGCACGCTCCCCGGAAGCTGGCGCGGAGGCGGACTTTGTCCCGTCTCGCGCAATTGCTGGCGGGGTGTCTTGTCGCGGCTGTGGGCGTGGCGGGGTACGTCATCCTCGACCGTCAAATCGGCTTGTTTGGCCCCACGCTCCCGGCACCAATTGAGGCGGTTGCGCCCGCCAGCCAAGGGCACGACGGCGCGGCGCCCTCACCTTCGACCCGGCCGCAACGACGCGTGTTACCCGTCGTGTACGGCGTTTACGCGATCAGCCATGGGCAACTCAACGAACTGGAACCGCTTGGGGTCGCGGTGCCCGACCAAAGAGTTTTCATGTCGGCTGTGATCAAGCGGCCAAGTCGTACCTACCTTCCAGATGGAGGAGTGGAATTCATCGTCTTCCGGCGCGACATCGCTACCAGCGCCCCTGTCCGGGTTTCCGTCCGCATCATTGCGAGGATCGCGCGCACCATGAAGTTCAACCCTACAGCCAGCGTCACGCCCGTGGACGACGAATGGGCTATGCGCAGCAGGTCCTATGAACTGCGCGTGGCACCGATGAACGAAAATCCGGAGATGCTGGCGTTGCGGCCTGAAGATCCTAATTTTGTATTTCCCGCTGGGCGTTACGCGCTCGTGCTCAAAGGCCAGGCTTTCGATTTCACCGTCGTGGGTTCGGCCACCGAGGCCACCCATTGTCTCGAGCGCACCGAGGCTGCGAACGGGACGATCTATTCCGAATGTCAAATTCCGGAGGCTAATGGAACGCGAGTAAGCGATGCCGCGATGCCCGACGCCGCGACAACGCCACCACCCACGGCCTCCCCAGGACCCAGATTAAAGTTTCGTCACCAATGAACCCAGAAGGTCGTCATCGCGACGAAGAGGCATTGCAATCACGACTGAACCCGCCGGACGTAGCGCCTTGGCAGTGCGCTATTGCGTCCGGCGGGTATTCGAAAAAGCGGTGCGGGCGGGCGCATCCTCCCGTCCGCCAAGTCGCCTGTCGGGCTTCAGTAGATGTGGACCTTGCTCTATGGCCACGACGAGAACCATAACCCGACGCACGGCTACGAAGCGACGCGCAAGGCGATGGCAGCGTTCGCGAGGTCATGCCGGCGAGAACGAGAGGCGTCGGCCACGTGCGTGCCGACGCGCGATCGAGGGGCCCTCGCTGCCCGCGCACGAGGCCTCTACCCGCTCGCCTTCTGATAGACTACGCCTTGCAAACGATGTTGCTCGGGGTCATGAGACATCCGTCGTCGCGCAACTCCTTGGGATTGCCCGGGTGGCATTTCCCGCTCGTTGGGAATTTCGGCTCGATACGCGTGGCTTTCGTCAGCGGCCAAAGCGGCGGTTGCGTGCCTGATAGGCACGGATGGCGCGGAGAAAGTCAACCTTGCGAAATGCCGGCCACAACACATCCGTAAAGTAGAACTCACTGTTGACGCTCTGCTAGAGCAGGAAACCTGACAAGCGGATTTCGCCACTCGTCCGGATAATCAAGTCGGGATCGGGCAGGTCCGCTGCATAAAGATGACAAGCTATAGCTTCGGGTGTGATGCGTTCGATCACATCGGACAACGATGCTCCTTGCTGCGCTTGCAGTTTGACGAAGCTACGGACAGCATCGACGATCTCCTCCCGTCCGCCATACCCAACTGCAATCGTCAATGTCATTAAATTGTATTGCGCGGCCGTCCTCTCGGCCGCACGAATCGCGGCAATGACCGGCTCCGGCAGGAGGTCGAGGCGACCGATGGCCTTTATCCGGATGCGTTTTTGACGCATGTAAGCATCGTGAGCAAGCGCCGTGATCGTATCCATCCGGTGAAGACCGCGGGCTGACTGCTGGCGCGGAAGGCCGCAGCAGTCAGGCTGCGAGTTTGGCGGCGGCCGTTTTCCAGTTCCAGGGCAGTAGCTGATCGAGCGTCTGGGTGCTGTGATCATTGATGCGCGCGAGCACGTCGGCGAGCCACGCGTGCGGATCGACGTTGAGGCGCGCGGTCTGGATCAACGTGTACATCACCGCGGCGCGCTCGCCGCCGCGGTCGGAGCCCGCGAACAGCCACGACTTTCGGTCGAGCGCGATGCCGCGCAATGCGCGCTCGGCGGCATTGTTGGTGATGCAGATCCGTCCATCGTTGAGGAAGCGCGCGAAGGTCTCCCAGCGATTGAGCATGTAGTTCATCGCCTTGGCGACGTCGTTGTGGCGCGAGAGCTTGGCGCGCTCCGCTCGCATCCAGGTCTCGAGCTCCGACACGAGCGGTGCGACGCGCTCGCGGCGTACTGCGAGACGCTCGGCGATGGAACGCCCGTTGATCTCGCGCTCGATGTCGAAGATCGCGTCGATGCGCTTCACTGCCTCGAAGGCGAGCGGCGCGATGACGGCAAGCGAACCGCGCGCCTTGGCAGTCACATCGGCGGGCTCGAATAGCTCGCGGCGACCGTGCGCCCAGCAGCTCGCCTCGGTGATCGGGCCGGGTTTGCGGCTGGCCTCGTAGAGCCGATTGAACCCGGCATAGGCATCGGCCTGCAGAATCCCGGCATAGTCGCGCAGGTGGCCCTCCGGATGCTGGGCAGTGCGATCGCGCGAATAGAAAAACACCGCGGCCGGCGGGGCAGGACCTGCGAACGGCCTGTCGTCGCGCACATAGGTCCATAGTCGACCTTTGCGCGTCTGATGCTTGGCCAGCACCGGCACCGTGGTCTCGTCGCCGTGCACACGATCGCCGGCGAACACGCAGCTGCGGATCAGCTCGTAGAGCGGGCGCAGCGGCCTTCTCCGCCGCAAGCTCGTTCTCGCTCGCCGCCGCTTCCAGCTCTTCGAGCTGAAGCTCCATCTGGTCGACCAGGCGTGCCTTGCGCTCGTTGCGCGGTCCAAACAGGTCGCGCTTGAGCTTCTCGATCGTCAGCCGAAGATGCGTGATCAGAGCCGCCGCGCTCGAGACCCTCGGCGCGCGCGCTCGCCGCCTCGGCCCGTGCCTGCGCAAGCTCGCCATCGCGCGCCAGTAAGAGCTGCTTCAGCGTCTCGACATCGTCGGGGAGAGAATCATTCGTGCTCATCACGCAAGATGGAATCACAAGATGGACGTCTTGTGAGCCCGCAATCGCGCAATGATTCACAATGCCGCAATCAGCCCGCCGCTTGCGACCGCCAGGTGTGCTGCGGCAGACGCCAGTCGATGCCTTCCAGCAAACATCCCAGTTGCGCCGGCGTGACCGTCACGGTGCGATCCTCGCCTTCGCGCGCAACGGTCGATGGCCAGACAAAACGGCCGCGTTCGAGCCGCTTTGCGAACAGGCACATGCCCTGACCGGCGTGCCACAGCACTTTGATCAACGAGCCGCGCCGACCGCGGAACACGAACAAATGGCCAGTGTGTGGATTGCGCTTGAGCGTCTCTTGCACCAGCAGCGCCAATCCGTCGAACCCCTTGCGCATGTCGGTGTGGCCGGTTGCCAACCACACCCGGGCGCCAGCAGGCAGCGAGATCATCGCCGCCGCCCGCCGCCAGCGAGCGTCGCGATCGTCGTTGTCAGCGTCGCCGGATCGATCGCTCCGGTGATCTGCATCCGCGATCCGTTCGCGAACTCCACCTCGATCAGGCCACGAGCCGGAGCCTCAGTCGGCCCCGGCTCTGCCGCAATCCGCACTGCTGCAAAGCTCGCCGTCGGCTGCGAGCGTCGAAGCAGCTGCCGTCGCCATCCATAGAGTTGGCTCGGGTGGATCCCGGCCTCCCGCGCCACCGCGGATACGCTGGCGCTGGGCTCTAGCGAGGCCGACACCAGCCGCTCCTTCTCTGCCGCGTTTCAGCGTCGCCGACGTTCTACCGACGTGATGACCTCAATCGCCTTGCTCACGTGACTACTCCTGTGAATAGTCACGTGACTCACACTCTCAGGCCTTCGGCAAGGCGGCCATCACCGGACGGATACCCGTGATCTTGGCTTCGATGGCTGCAAGGATTCCGCAAACCTCGGCCTGAGATCGCTTGAGGTTCTCGGTAGAAAACACCCAGAGGGTCACCGCGGGGATACGCAGCTCGGCGCACCAGTCCAGGATGTCGTCAAGCTTGTCGGCGCCACGCTGATAGATTTCACATGGGTCGCTCAAGCCTCGCTTGCGAGCATGGCGTCGATTTCCATCCAGGATGATGCCAATGTGGCGCGGCATGGGTCGCTGTTGGAGCTGACGAAGGAGCCGGCGCTCGTAAATCCAATACAGAAAACGGAGCAGCGGCGATGTGGCCGTGCGCTTGTCAGGTGGCTTTCGCTCCCCGGCCTTCTGCCAGGTGTCGAGCCGGGCAGAGCCAGCTTCTCTGTCAAACGCTACCGTAGCCGCGCGTTCGTGGATTGGGCTCCAGTCGGGATTCATCTCGTTCCCCCTCACCTCGCTGCCCCAGGCCTGAACGCCACAAGAAAGGGGCAGCATTTCGTTTCCTCCTGCATGTATACGTCAACTGTCGCAAAAATGCCGATGCACGCGCTCATTTGGCATCAGTCCGGCGGCGAGCCGTGGGCCGTCTCCGCGCGCAATGAGCCAATGCCACGAGCCTATTCAAGCATGCAGGAAGCAGTCAGCGGGTTGGCGGGTCTGCCGCTCCCTCCATCGAAAGTGAACGCAGCAATGTTCCTGCCGTGCCTGAACATCGCCATTGCACGCACAACGGATCGTCAGGCTTGCCGACCGGTGTGAGACACGTCGACGCCCCAAGACCGATCGGCTTTTCTGTGCGGTTGCCGCTTATCATGGCTCATGGGAGCAGCCGGATGTTAAATTCGCGGAAAGGGTGCTAGCGTCCACTGCGAAAGGGGACGCACCCAACTTCGACATGCCGAACAACATCAATGTCGAGTTGCTCGACATTGCATCGGAGGCCGCGGCGCCGTCTAACGATTCGCTTCTCGGATCAGTTTCTGCCTCTGAAGAGCGCAAGCGCGGCTGGTCGAGCGCCTTGTTCCCGTCGAATCCGCTCCAATCCGCGAGCCAGCCGAACGACGGCCCGAGTGACCCTTCAACTGCAGAAGAAACGCAGTCATCTCACGCATCCAATGCGCCTCCATCCGCTGCCAAATCAGCAGTCGATAGCTTATTCGCCCCAAGATCGTCCGATCGCAGGCCGCAATGATTGGCATCGCTGTTCGTCGCACGATCTCGCAGGACGTCGTACCGATCGCGATGAGCCGGAGTGACGGCGGCCGACCAACCGCACGATTGGCGACGTAATCGGGCTTGCGCAAGATGCTGCACGTTCGGGAGCGGTGGCGCAGCATGCTGGCGGTTCAACCCTGATTCGCCGCAAAGGACGCCCTGCCATGAAGCTCTCTGCTGCCCTCGACACTTCGACTACCAAGACCGCGATCTGCGTCGTCAACAGCCGTGATGGTTCTGTCGTGTTCGAGGCCACCGTGGCTACCGATCCGGCCATCATCTTCGAGGCGCTCGCGCCTTACCGGCCGCGGCTCGACCGGGTCGGCCACGAAGCCGGCGCGGTGGCGCCGTGGCTGCACCGCGAGCTCACCGCGCTCGGCCTGCCGATGGTGCTGCTCGAGACCCACCATGCCGCCGCGGCGCTGGAGGTCCAGCACAACAAGACCGACAAGAACGACGCCCGCGGGCTCGCCCACCTGGTGCGCTCGGGCTGGTATCGCCCGGTGCATGTGAAGAGCGTGCAGAGCCACAAGCTGCGCCTGCTGCTCGGCCATCGTCGCACGCTCAAGCGCAAGCTGCGCGACATCGAGAACGAGATTCGGCACTCGCTCAAGGTGTTCGGATTGCGGGCAGGACCGCGCGTGCAGCGGGCCTCGTTCGCGGCGCGGATTCGCGACCTGGTGGCGCACGATCCGCTGATCGCCGGGGTGACCGAGTGCATGCTGCGCGCCTGGGCGGTGCTGTGGACGGAATACAAGCAGCTGCACCAGCTGGTGGTGCGGCTGGTCGGCCGTGACGAGCTGTGCCGGCGCGTTACTGCCGCATTCCCGGCGTCGGCCCGGTGACGGCGTTGACGGTCAAGGCCGCGATCGACGATCCGCTGCGGTTCGTCAAATCGAAGACGGTGGGCGCGCACTTCGGCCTCACCGGCCGGCGCCTGCAGACCGGCGACTCCATCGACATCGAAGGACTACGACTGGATCGTCGTGCAAGGGGATACCGCGACGGCGGCGGCGGCGGCGACCGCTGGCTTCATGAACCACGTTCCGGTGGCGCATGTGGAGGCCGGGCTGCGCACCGGAGACCTCCACTCGCCGTGGCCGGAGGAGTTCAACCGCCGCATCATCACGCTCGCTGCTGCTCTCCACTTCGCGCCGACGCCGCGCTCGCGCGACAATCTCTTGCGCGAGGGTGTCGCCGCGGACCGGGTTGCACTGGTGGGCAACACCGTCGTCGACGCCCTGCTGCAGGTGCGCGAGAGGATCCGCAAAGGCTATGCCCCGATCGACCCCGCAGTCGCGGCGCTGCCACGCGACAAGAAACTCGTCCTCGCGACCCTTCACCGGCGCGAAAACATCGGCGCGCCGTTGCGCAGCGTGCTGCGCGCCTTGGGCACCCTCGGCAAGGACGGCGACAAGCTGATCGTGCTGCCGGTGCACCTCAACCCGCAGGTGCGCGCCGAGGTTCTCGGCATTCTGAGCGACGCGCCCAATGTGCGGCTGCTCGAGCCGCTGCAGTACACGGATTTCGTTCACCTGCTCGGGCGGGCCTGGACGGTCGTGAGCGATTCCGGCGGGGTTCAGGAAGAAGCCCCGACCTTCGGGCTGCCGATCCTGATCACCCGAGAGGCCACCGAACGCCCGGAAGTCGTCGACGCCGGGTTCGGCACGCTGGTCGGGTCCGATTATCACGCCATTGTTGCCGGCGTGCGGCGGCTGACCGCGGGCGACCGGCCGCAGCTTCTGCCAGCGCGCAATCCCTTTGGGCGCGGCGATTCGTCCGAGCAGATCGCCGCCCGTCTGACGATCCGCATGCCGGGACGCCGGCGCTCCTCCCTTGCAGCCGCCGCATGAGCGGCAGAAACGATGACGCGATGAGCAACGAGCTGAAGGCGAGCAAGGTGGCTTGGAAGAAGCTGCGCAGGATCGTCGTGACCCTGGCGCTCCTGGGCGGGACGGGCGCGGGGTTGGCCTACCTCCTGTGGGGCGGCAGCGTGATCCTTAATGCCGACGCCATCATCACCCGTCAGCACGTCGCGGTCGCGGCACCCTGGCAGGATGCCCGTGTGCGGGAAGTCCTCGTCCGTCCCGGCGACCGGGTCGAGGCCGGCCAGAAGATCGCGACCGTCGAATCGGCTACCATCCTGCGATCGCTAGCAGAGCTCGCGGCCGAGAAGGCGCGCATTGGCAGCCGCGCCGCACAGCTCGCTGCGCGCAAGTCGGTGGTCGCTACGCTGCTGCCGCTCGCAGAGGAGCATGCCGCGCAGGCCAAGGACTTTCTCAGCACGCTACAGAAGGCCGGCGCCAACGGCTTGGCGGTGAGCAAGACGCTGCAGGAAATGATGGCGGCAAACGTGCAGGCCTCAGAGCGCCTGCTGTCGCTCAAGGCCGAGCAGGGCTCGCTCGAGAGCGAGGCCGAGGCGAACCAGAAGGCGCTGGCGCAGGTCTCGGCGGCGTACGACGACCTGCAACGCGCCTACGACAACGGCGCGTTGCTTGCGCCCATGAGCGGCGTTGTCGGCGCCAACGTGGCCACCGTCGGCGAGGTGCTGAGCGGCGCCAAGGACAAGGTCGCCAGCATCTATACCGGCCCGAGCTTCGTGCTTGCCTATATCCCGGACAGCTACTTGTTCGACCTGACGGAAGGCCAGAAGGTCGTCGTCAAGTCTCGCGGGCAGATGGTCGTAGGCTCGATCGAGAGGGTGCTGCCAGTGACCGAGGCTTTGCCGCCCGAATTTCAGGTGCCGAACAAGGTGCGCGGACGCGGGCAGTTGGTGCGCGTGGCGATCCCCGACAACGACGCTTCCTTCGCCATCGACCAGAAGAGCGTCGTCACCAGCTGCTATTTCCAGAACTGCCGAACCGGTTTAGGCGAAGCGGTTAGGGCCAGCATCCCCATTCTTAATTCCCTTTGGCGCTTCGGGTGATTTTCCCTTGTGCATCTGACGCCGGCCGTTCGGCATTCTGGAGGTTGGCACGAGTTCCCGGTCCGCGTTCGGTCTTCAGTTGTCCGGCTTTGGGGGTGCGCCGTGGAAAGGCGGCGCTTTCCAGTGGGTGAAAGTCCCACCCGGCAATCGCTCCAGCCGGAAGCAACCGGAGCAGCTATGGAGGTGACGATATAGCTGGAGCCTTCGGAAAAGCGTGTCACGCATTGGTGACAGCGCGAGTGTGCAGGCCGTAACGCGAGTGAACGCCGAGCAAGCCTCGAAAAGGACAATGCGCAGGCCGACCCGACAACCCTTTCGGGGAAGGCTGACACGGCTGGGGGTGAATGAGCGGAGGAGTACGCCCAGCCGCTGCGCCGGGGTAGTGGCGACAGCATGTACACAAGGAAAGCGCGCGCAACACGGGAGACCCCAAGGCGCGGTCAGCGATGACCAACCGGACGCCCGCGAGGGACAGGCCGGACGCCCTGGGGAGACGGAGAGGTTCGCAGTACCGCGGAAGCCGGGTAATGCCGGGGGAGGGAAGGGACCTCAGTTCAAGACGAACGCAAGACGTAGTGAGGGACCTGGAGATTGGGCAACCTATCAACTCCGAAGAGTGTTCAGAAACTGCAGAAGGCGTTGCACGCGAAAGCGAAGGCAGAAGCCGGCTACCGTTTCTACGCCCTCTACGACAAGATCACCCGCGACGACATCTTGGCTCATGCCTATGCCCAGTGCCGCTCCAACAAGGGCGCACCGGGGGTGGACGGACAAGAGTTTGCGGACATCGAAGCGTATGGAGTGCAACGGTGGCTTGGCGAACTGGCGCTTGCGCTCAAGCAGGAGACTTACCGACCAGACCCCATCAGAAGAGTGTTCATACCGAAAGCCAACGGCAAACTCAGGCCGCTGGGCATCTCGACCTTGCGCGATCGGGTATGCATGACAGCAACGATGCTGGTGCTAGAACCGATTTTTGAAGCCGACCTTCCACCAGAACAGTACGCCTACCGTCCCGGGCGCAACGCCCAACAGGCGGTGGTCGAGGTGGAATCGCTGCTGTATCGGAGCCACCCGGAAGTCGTCGACGCCGACCTCGCGGACTACTTCGGGAGCATTCCACATGCCGAACTTCTAAAGTCGGTAGCGCGCCGGATTGTAGATCGGCGCATGCTGCATCTGATCAGGATGTGGCTGGAATGCCCCGTGGAAGAAACCGACGATCGAGGACGGAAGACACGCACAACCGAGGCTCGGGACAACCGGCGCGGCATTCCGCAGGGATCACCGATCTCACCATTGCTGGCAAACCTCTACATGCGCCGGTTCGTGCTGGGATGGAAGATGCTCGGGTTGGAGCGAAGCCTCGGCTCTCGTATCGTGACCTACGCCGACGACCTCGTGATCCTGTGCCGAAAGGGCAAAGCCGAAGAGGCCTTGCAGCGACTGCGCGAGATCATGGGAAAGCTGAAGCTCACGGTCAACGAGGAGAAGACACGGATCTGCAAGGTGCCGGAAGGGGAGTTCGACTTCTTGGGGTACACGTTCGGGCGGATGTATTCAGCGAGAACCGGCAAGGCGTATTTGGGGTTCCGGCCATCGAAGAAGAGCATCAAGCGCATGGTGGATAACATCCACGCGCTGACCGCCCGAACGGGGACATGGCAAGAGACCACAGGGATGGTGAAGAAGTTGAACCGCACGCTGCGCGGATGGGCGAACTACTTCGAAGTAGGCACCGTCACCAAAGCGTACCGGGCGATCGACAACTACACCGCTGTGCGGCTGCGCCGGTGGTTGCGCTTCAAGCACAAGGTCAGGCGCAGTAGGGGCGGGACTTATCCACTCTCGCACCTTTACGGGCACTTCGGGCTCGTACGCCTGTGCCGGCTTGGGCACGACGTGCCGTGGGTGAAGGCGTGAAGTCTTGTCCGAGAGCCGGATGCGGGAAATCTGCATGTCCGGTTCGATGAGCGGAATGTGGAAACGGAGTCAAGGTTGAACCACTAAGGCACCGCCAGACGAAAGGGGCGGACAACAGATATGTTCGGCCTACGGCCACCGCGCCACATCTCGACTCTACCGCCGAAGTAATCGCGCCGCCCGACGCTTCGCCATAGGTCCATCGAACGTCGTCAAGTAGCAGCCGCCATGGGCAGGCGCTTGCGCTGCTCCTCGTTGAGCTTGAGTTCCGCGACCGCGGCAGCTTCGGCCGCTTTCTGATCTGGCGCGTGCACGTCCCCGATGTACTGGGCAAGCGCCCGCAGGATTGAGACGCGCCAGGAACAGAGCTTCGCGGCCTTCTTTGAGGATGCTGGCATGGACAAAAAGGATAGGGCGGGAAAAAGCGAATCTGAAAGCGAAAAGCCACCCGGGAGCGTGGAAGCCGAGTGGCTCTTGCGGTGAACTGCCGGCCGGGACACCGGTTCCGTTCACCCTCTAGGGAGGTCACGTACGAACTATCCTAGTCCGGCGCGGGGAAGGTGCAATTAATCAGGACCTTTCTGGAGTTAATTAAACTGAGCGGGTCGCCGGCTCCTGAAGCCGAGAACGAAGAGGACAACAACGACCAACCGCCAGTCGTGTGCGAGCCGGACGAATTCTAGCGGCGATCCCCCGAACGGCACGCCCGGGAGACCGGGGCTGAAAGCAGCGGACAACACACAATTGTCGTGGCCGCGCAGGACAGCAATCTCCGTGGCGGCCCCGGCATCCCAGATGCGGGTGGTGTTGTCCCATGACGCCGTAACGCTGCGCGATCCGTCGGGTCTGAACGCGGCGGACGCGAGAGGGGTACTATGGCCACGCAAGACCGCGATCTCCTTGGCGCTCGTGGCGTCCCAGATGCAGGCGGTCCTGTCCCTGACGTAGTGACGGTGCGCGACCCGTCCGGGCTAAACGCCATATTGCGCCGGCGGCGACGTAGATCGCTGTTGCCAGCGCGTCATTCGTTGTAGGCGCGCAGTTTGGCTTGCCCTGATCTCGGCGACGCGGGCTTCGTCGCGCACGAGCGCAGCCTCTCATTCCTTGCACTCGTCCTCCTCGCGCACGAAGAAAAGCTCGATAGACTCCTGAATGTCGTCGACGGTCAGATCATCAGGCTCGGCAAGCAACGCGCGTGCGCGATCGAGCTGAAAGCCGGCGGGCAGCAAGTCCTCGCGCCGCCCGTGGTGCTCTCACTCGGTCTTGGCCTGCAGAACCGCCGCGCGGGCACGCAGCTTTTCCCGGATGGCGTCGATCCAAGCACGGAGACGCGCCACCGGCTCGGCGGCAACCTCGTGAACGTGAACAGTGGCTCGCCGACTTCCTACAGCCTATCGGCCGCCGGCCGATGCTTGAGCCGCCATTTACGGATGAAGGCGTTGCGCCGCACTTTATCTTTCAGGCGGCGCCGCTTGGGCAGCACGGCCTACTGCTTACTGGCCTCGTAGCTGCGAGCCACAAATAGCCACTGGCGTTCGAATTGAAGGAAATCGGATATCGTGTCTGGG
This sequence comes from uncultured Alphaproteobacteria bacterium, assembly GCA_963847045.1. Taxonomy (GTDB): domain Bacteria; phylum Pseudomonadota; class Alphaproteobacteria; order Rhizobiales; family Xanthobacteraceae; genus Bradyrhizobium. The sequence continues at coordinate 304,784 of CAWJYQ010000030.1, forward strand.
TCGGTGGCTGCGTCCGCGGTGCGCCGAGCCTCGCCCGCGAGACGATAGCACTCCTGAATTGCCTGCTCTCTGAATGTTCTCAGCATCATTGGGGCCCTGGTTCATTTTTCTGCAAGGCCGGTCGGGGTAGAGATATTTGCTGAATGTCATAAGACGATAGCTCTATTTTCGCATGGGATCATATCCATTCCGGGATGGGCCTTGCGTCGCACCCCCATAACTAGTTGGCCATTTGTTCGCATTCTTTCGCAGTCTCATTTCCATTCGTTCTCGGACTCGCTTTCTACCGCTTCGCCATAACTTTCTGGCCGAGTTCCTAGCAGGTTGCTGAAAAAGCGTTTTGGAGAGGTCCGGATGCGCAACATTGATTTAACATTCAGTTCCATGGCCACGAAAGATTCGGCGCCGCGCGGTCCTGGATTCGAAAATTGCGCATCACTCACCCCTTCCCGAGTTTTTCAGCAGCCTCCTAGCTTAGCTACTTCCCGGCGCAAAATTCGCCTACCTTGAGCGCTGCTTAGAATCGCTGCGGGCGAGAAAAACTGCAAGGTCGAACGGATTGTTGACTTGGGCGCGCGCCGCTGATTCATTCTAGCGGATGATTCGGGATCGAACCATTCGGGCACGCAAGAAACTGGTAGAGCGGCTCCCAGTCACTGGGGAGTTGCTGCGCGGCTCGCTTCTGGAGCGTGTGGTGCGCCACAAGAGCGGCTGTCCGAAATGTGCGCGCGGCGAGGGTCATCAGGTGTACGTGCTGACGGTGAGTTACGCGGGCGGACGTACGCGCCAAATCAGCGTGCGCCGGGAGCGGGTTGCCGAGGTGGGCCGTTGGCTCGACAATTATCAGAAGCTGAGGGAAACGATCGAGGCGATTTGCGAGCTCAATCACGATCTGCTGCGGCCGGATCCCGCCGTGCCGAGGCCGGGGAGGAAGCGGCGTGATTGAGATGCGACGGGGACAGCTTATACCGTATCTCTGAAATCATGACTCTTTGGCGCTTCCCGAATTGAGGCGAGTCAGATTCAACATGGCGAACGTAAGGAGGTTCGTCATGTCGGGTCCAATTCCATTACGCCGTGATTTTGAAGCGTCGCAGCTGCGTGGTTTGGCAAGGGGGACGAAAGACGGCCCTCAGGCCCGCCGACTTCTGGCTCTTGCGGCGATCTATGACGGCGCGAGGCGGAGCGAGGCCGCGAAGATCGGCGGTGTCGGATTGCAGATCGTCCGTGACTGGGTGTTGCGCTTCAACGCGCGCGGCCCTGACGGTCTCCTGGATGGCAAGTCGCCGGGTCACCCACCCAAGCTCAATGCCGTGCAACGCCAAGCCATCGCCCGTATGATCGAGAGTGGCCCGATCCCGGCGGTGCACGGCGTGGTGCGCTGGCGGCTGATCGATCTGGTACAATGGATCTTCGAGGAATTCCGCATCACGGTCGCCAAACAGACGCTCAGCCGGGAGCTGCGCGCCATGGGCTACCGCAAACTCTCGGCCCGACCGCGCCACCATGCTCAAGCCGAGGGTGCGATCGAGGATTTTAAAAAAGCTTCCCGGCGCATTTGGAAGCCGTCGCCCGCCAGAAGGCACGTCCCTGCGACACGATAGAAATCTGGTTCGCCGACGAGGCCCGCATCGGCCAGAAGAACAAGATCACCCGCCGCTGGGCCAAGCGCGGCACCCGCCCCAGCGCGCCCCGCGACCAGCGTACTGCCTCCACCTACATCTTCGGTGCGGTCTGCCCGAAGGAGGGCAAGGGCGCAGCCCTGATCTTGCCTGCCTGCAACACCGAGGCGATGAACTTGCACCTGGCGGAAATCGCAGCGGCCGTTGCGCCCGCCGCCCACGCCATCCTCTTGGTCGACCAAGCTGGCTGGCATATGTCGACACGCCTCGTCGTCCCGGCCAACATCACCATCATTCTGCTGCCGCCAAAATGCCCCGAGCTTAACCCGGTCGAAAACGTCTGGCAGTTCATGCGGGAAAACTGGCTCTCAAACCGCGTGTTCAAATCATACGACGATCTCGTCGACCATTGCTGCGCGGCCTGGAACAGGCTCGTCGATCAGCCCTGGCGCATCATGTCCATAGGTTTGCGCCAATGGGCCCATGGGTTCTGATCAGTGGGACTTGGTATTAGCTTCGGAGACGGATTGATCGCCGCGGAAGTGAGCGATCTTCACGAAGACTGGATGAAGCACGCCGACCGGGTGCTAGACGACGAAAGCATCGTTGCGACCGTGTACGAGGCTTTGGCGCGGCGGCATCCCAAGAGCCGTAGCCGCGGCCGGCGGAACGCTCCGGCCGAGATGGTGTTGCGGCTGCTGATCCTCAAGCACGTGCGCAACTGGAGCTATGCGGTGCTGGAGCGCGAGGTGCGTGCCAATCTGGTGTACCGGGAGTTTACGCGCGTGGGCGCAGGCAAGGTCCCGGATGCCAAGATATGGCGCGGTGGGGATTGGTGCTCGGGCCGGACGTCATCAAGCAGATCCATGACCGCATGGTGACGATAGCCTGGAGCGAGGGAATAGTCGCGGGTCGGCGCATGCGCGTGGATACCACGGTGGTTGAGACCAACATTCACTACCCGACCGACAGCACTCTGCTGGGGGACGGCGTGAGAGTGCTGACCCGGACCATGCGGAAGATCGGTACGATTGCGGGCGCCGCGGGGGCCAAGCTACGGGACCGGAGCCGAAGCGTGAAGTGGCGGCTGTTGGAGATCGCGCGGATCGCGCGCGCCAAAGGCCCGATCAATCAGCAGAGGTTGAAGCAGCGCTATCGCCAGCTGCTGGAGGCGACCAGCCGCGTGGTTGGCCAAGCCAAGCGCTTCTCACGCGAGATCGCCGAAGGCGTGAAGCGGTCAAAGCAGGTGCTGAAGCAGATGGCCCTGGAAGGGCTGCGCCAGCAGCTCGATACGATGGTGCCGCTGGTGCGGCAGGTCATGCGGCAGACCCGGGCGCGCATCTTCCGAGGCAATACGCGCTTCGAAGGCAAGCTCCTCAGCCTGTTCGAGCCCTCGCTGGCAAGCCGAACGAATTCGGCAAGATGGTGAAACTGCAGGAGGCCGAAAATCAGATCGTGGTCGATTACGAGGTCTATGATCGCAGGCCCAATGATTGCGACCTGTTGATCCCGGCTATCGAAGTCCACCGCGCCAAACTCGGTCGGGTGCCGCACCTGGCCGCAGCCGACGCCGCGTTCTACTCCGGCAAGAAGGAGGCGGCCGCCAAGGCGATGGGCGTCAAGCGCGTCTGCATTCCCAACCGCTCCACCAAGAGTCTCGAACGCAAACGAGAACAAAGGAAGCGATGGTTCCGCAACGGGCGATGCGGACTTGGCCGAAGGCCGGCTGCTCAATGGCGAGCGCAACGATGGCGTCTTCGACCTCCTGCGGCACCCGGTTCTTCAGCACAGGCTTCTTGCGGCTGATCTCCTGCAACGCCAGCTCGCCGCCGGTGTCGTGGAGTTCCTTGAACCGGTAGAAGCTATCCCGGCTGTAACCCATGATCTTGCAGGCTTGGCTGACGTTGCCAAGCTGCTTGGCAAGCTCGAGCAGTCCAACCTTGGCTCGGATGATCTTCTGTTCAGTCGTCATGATGGTGTCCTCCAATCGCCGAGGCGGGGCGCTTCGCCACCCCGACCGCTCCGCGCCCCGCCTCGGCTTGCAATTCGCTGCGGGGAAACCAGGACACCCATGTCAGATTAAGTTTTAGCTAACGCAAGAAAGGCCGCCCGCTCTGCCTGCTGATCTCTCCCGGCCAGGTCCATGACATTACCTGCGCCCCGGCGCTGCTCGACGGCCTCGAGGAGCATGCCATCATCATTGCCGACAAAGGCTACGATGCGGATCGCGTTCGCGCGCATATCCGGGCCCAAGGTGCCATTCCCAACATTCCCAACCGCTCCAACCGGAAGAAGAAGTTCCGATGGAAGAAGGCCGTCTACCGCGAGCGCAACCATGTCGAACGCTTCTTCAACAGGCTCAAGCAGTTCCGCCGCATCGCCACCCGATACGACAAGCTCGGCGCTACCTTCTTCGCTTTCATCAAGCTCGCCGCCGTGCGAATTTGGCTGCGATCAATTGAGTCCACGGCCTAATGGAAATGGAGTCAACTTCGAGACATGCTGAGGGGCGGCTTGCGGAACCCCCTTCCCGTGTTCCGGGACCGTAGGGCAGCCCCGGGCTAATGATCCTCTGACTGGGGCCGGCCCGCCCAATTCTGACGCCGCTATCGTCCGCGCGAGGCCGCGAGGCGGCGGTCAAAAAAGCTGGCGGCGGAGATAAGCGACCGACGGCCAGCGGTGTTAGCCTGCCGCCAAACTGATCCGGCCTCGGAGGCATTTGCGATGACGCCATTCGAGCGGTGGTCCGAAGACATGCGAGCCCTGCTCATCTGGCACGGGATCGACCCCGCCCGGGTCACCTGGGAGGAGCTTTGGCGGGCCTTCCGGCGCGGCAACTCGGCGATCGAGGCAGCCAAGCTCGCCGCCAATGTCGCCCGGCAAGAGCAGGAAGCGTGGGTGGCTCAGCGCCGGTAACGGACAGGGCCGCGCGTTGGGCGCTGGCATAAGATTTGACGTACCGTAAGGTCGCGCCCTATAGGGCGCGCTATGTCCTCGCTGAGTTCGCCGTCCCCAAGCGACCCACACGTAGCCCTGTCCTATTTGCGCGCCGCGCCCGACGTCATGCAGGGGCTTCCAATCCTTTTTGGCTGTCCGGCGATGAGATCGACGACCATTAGTATCCGTCGCTCCACGATCGTACATCCCAGTCTGATCGAAGGTTTGCCCACATGGAGGTGCACCCTGCGCGCTACGGAGATGGATCCGTACAAGTCGGCGATCGATGACTTGAAGCGATCACGTGCCTCGCTCGAAGCATTGGAATCAGCGACGATCGGGTCTATGGTCACGCGGTGGCGACGCCCTTCAGTGGTACTACGGTGGACGGGTGCAGCAGGTGGAACAGTTCGCCACGTCCGTCTTGGACTAGCTCGGCCAGCCTTTCGATGTGTTCTGCAATCGTGTTGAGCACCGATTTCTTGCACCTGTCGTCTAGGCCCTCGGCCACCAGATGGATGGCCCTGGCCAAGTCCCGTATATCGTAAATCGGTTCCTCTAGCTCACAGATAATGTCACGCACATTACGCTGCTTGGACCTGGCCATTGGTCGCCGCTCCTTCGTGTTGCACTCGTATTTGCTCAATGTGCGTGTTGAGCCCGTGATCGCCTCCACGAGACGTGGCAGGACATTCCGCCCGTGATCGCATCTCGTCCCCGCCTGCGTACGCCTGCACGCTACGGACGAAAGTCTCCTCGCCGGCGCGACCATTCGCTAGGCGCTGGGCGAAGGGCGCTCCTCGTCCTCTGACAAGAAGCCCCTATTCTTTGGGTAAGCTGCGCGCCACGGACAGCCATCTGCGCTCCACTTCGAGGAAATCCGCCTTCTCCGCCGGCGTGGTCTCGGGAGCCTCGGCTATTCGCCGCGCCTCTTTGGCGCGACGGTAGCACTCCTGCACTGTCTCCCATTCGAAGCTCTCCGACATACGCGCCTCCTTTGGCCGTTTGCTGCGCCGCGGCAAGACGATACGGGGAACTTATGGGGCTCACAACCAGAACGGTGTAACTTTAAGGGAGGCTTCTTTGACGTTAATTAATTAACTAAGGTGAGCGCCGCAGAAGCTCGAGTTCCAGCGGCCGCATGGGGTCGAGGTACGCGCCGCCGACGACGTGATGCCGCGCGGCCTGTTCGAGCGCATCGTCGCCGGCTCCGAGATCCGGTATTTCAGCGACGTCTTCCGCTACGCCGTGCTCTACGAGCGTGGCGGGCTGTGGATGGATTCCGACATGATTCTGTTGCGGCCATTCCCATTCCGCGGCGATCACTTCTTCAACCTGCAATGGCGCAGTGGAGCCAAGAAGGAGTATTTCGTCTGCGGCAACGTCGGCCGCCACCTCAGGGCCCTGTACGAGGCGGCGATCGAGCGCTTCTTCGCGAAGTCCACCATCTACAAAGCCATCAAAACTAGGCGGCTTCTTGCTCGTAAGCTCGACACCGGACACTACGCGGTTGATCTCGCCGAGTTGCGTCGCGTGTTTCCCTCAACTCGACCGGTTGCAACATGGACGGGCGCTGCTGCGACCGAACAAAAGGGCTTCACCTTTCCCGTTTGGGACGTTGGCTGAGATCTGATGGAAACTCGAGCCGACAGATATCGTAGGATGGGAGCAGAAGACAAGCTTCGTGCCGCTCGAACTAACGATCCCTCGAGAAAAAAGGCGTTTGAGGAGGCCGCACGGGAGTGGTTTAAACTTGCGGACGAGGTGGAGCAGATGGAGCGCAACTGGCCTGCACCCGGTTCCGAAGACACCGAGTTAGGTGTTTTGATGGAGCTGGAGGTGGGTCATGGAGAGACGGAAGTTCACGCGGGAATTCAAGCTTGAGGCCGTGCGCCTGATCAAGGATCGAGGCGTGTCCTATGTGCAGGCATCGCAGGACCTGAACGTTCACCCGTCGCAACTGCGCGATTGGGTGAAGAAGTTCTCCGAGGATCCGCAGCACGCCTTTCCTGGCCACGGCCAGATGAAGCCCGAGCAGCTCGAGATCGCGCAGCTCAAGCGCGAAGTGGCGAAGCTGAAGGCGGAGCGGGACATACTAAAAAAAGCCGCGGCCTACTTCGCGAAGGAATCGACGTGAAGTTCTCCTTCATTGCGAAGCACCGGGGGATCTGGGCCGTGGACTGGATGTGCGAGGCGCTCGGTGTCTCGCGGGGTGGCTTCTATGCCTGGCTGACACGCCCGCGCAGTCAGCGCAGCCGCAGCGACGAAGAGCTTGGTGCGAAGGTCCGCGCCAGCTTCCTGGCGAGCGACCGGACCTATGGCGCCAGGCGTGTGTGGCGAGACTTGCTGGCGGATGGGCTGTCGTGCGGTCTACACCGGATCGAGCGATTGATGCGACTACAGGCCCTCAAAGCGCGTCCGCGCCGGCGCCGCCTGCCGCCCGATCTGGGTGAGCGGCAGGCGGGCGCCGTCGCTCCGAACGTGCTAGACCGCAGCTTTGAAGCCGCCGCTCCAAACCGCAAATGGATCGCTGACTTCACGTATGTCTGGACAGCGGAAGGCTGGCTCTATGTGGCCGCCGTCATCGACCTCTTCTCCCGGCGTGTGGTGGGCTGGTCGATGAGCGCCGCTATGACAGCGCAGCTCGTCACCGATGCGCTGGTGATGGCGATCTGGCGTCGCGGAAAGCCCGATGCGCTGCTGCATCACTCCGATCGCGGCAGCCAGTACACCAGCGAGCAGTTCCAGCGGCTGATGGCCGACAGCGGCGTCGTCTGTTCGATGAGCCGATCAGGCAACGTGTGGGACAACGCCGCGATGGAGAGCTTCTTCTCGTCGCTGAAGACCGAGCGAACCAGCAACAAAACGTACAGGACGCGCAATGAAGCAAAGGCAGACGTGTTTGACTATATCGAGCGCTTCTACAACTCTAAACGCAGACACTCGACGATCGGCTATCTGAGCCCTATGGAGTTCGAACGAGAGGCGGGATTCGCTTAACCGGGTGTCATCCAAAACGGGTGCAGGCCAAACAGGCTCAGTCCTTCGACGCCCGCCAATAAATGGCGCAGCCCTAGTCGCTGAAATCGGTCCTCACACGACACGCTGCCGAAAGCACCTCCAAAGCCGCCTCGTTCCCTCGAATTGCTCGTCGGGGCGTCCGCGCCTATGCAGCACGGTCCATCGTCTCGGGCATTCCGCCGCTGGTCTCCATGTCGAAAGCTTGGCTGCGATAGAAGTCGAGCACAAAGAGCCGAAGAGCCGATGAAAGATTGCTGTGCTGGCGCTGCTTATCTATCGCACCAATGAGGTCCGACAAGGTTGTAAGGCGCCCTCCAGCAATTTCCTTCAGCGCCGACCAGAATTCATCCTCAAAACTCACGCTGGTCTTGTGGCCAGCCACGACCACGGAGCGCTTGACAATGGTAGATTTCATGAAGACACCCCCTTGATGTGTGGTCGGCAACCGACCATGAAATTGATGCTCCACTGTGGCCGCTGCACAAAAAATCCAGAGCGTTGCAAAAATCACACAGATCAGCGGCAATGTGCGCCGCGAGATTAGATGGGGGGCGCATTAGAGGAAGGGATCAAGCTGGCGAACGGGCGTTTCTCTCCCCTATCATGACGCCCCTGCGAACGCCTCGCCTTGCTCCTTAGCCGCCATCACAAAGCGCATCCACGGTGCATGTTCCTTCCATCCTATAGGCAAGGCCCTCCTCGCCCAATCAGTTGACCGATCTATTCTGTTACCTATGTCGCCCGTTCGGACTGGTGTGTGTCGAACGCGCAACACTTGCGGGAATTCGCGCGGTAGCGCTTCCCGGTAGCCAAGCACATCCTTGACTGCATGCAACAATGGCACACTGCGGGTCGGGCGTGCTCGGCTCCGAACCCTTGTCGGAGCCGCTCGTCCTCCACCTGGCTTAGGGAACCGGTATGTCCATAGAAGCGCATCTTGCGGAACTGCAAAGACGGCATCGGGCTCTGGAAGCGGAAATTGCCGAAGCCCGTGTTCATCCGTCCATCGACAGTCTCCAAATTGTCGAGCTCAAGCGTCGCAAGTTGCTGGTAAAGGACGAAATAGCACGTCTACAGAACTAGCAGCTGATTTACGTCGGAGGCTCAAGTCCTCCGACAACTCTTGGCGAACCAGGCCATCCCATCGTCGCACGTCGGCTTATAGCTGTGTTGTGTGTGTGGTCTTGGTGAATTGGCCGAACACGAGTGTCCCAAGGGCGTCCGATCGGCGACTTCGTGAACAGGAAGTACGGTCGACCACGACGCTACTTTGGTGAGCTCGCGCTGCCAAGGCCGCAAATCCGCGGCTCGATTACCATGTCGAGGTCGAGGCGTGCCGAGGTCGACGTGCGCGTCACCGCCCGCCCGCACGGTCGAGATTTTCCATCACGGTCGGCGGATCGCCGCCGCCCACGAGCGCCGCTGTCGCGCCGCCGGCATGGCACGAACACATGCCGAACTCGCACCCCCGCTACGCCGAATGGACGCCGGACCGCTTCCGGCGCTGGGCACGCACCATCGGGCCGAAGACCGAAGCGCTGATCACCGCCGTCCCCACCCATCAGCCGCATCCCGACCAGGGCTTAGCACGTGGCTTATTCACGAGGAAGCCCGTGGGTGTAGGATGATCCGATCAGGTCAACCACAGCCGGAAACGTTGTCATGCTGCCATCGAGGCCCCCGAAACCGCCGCCCCCGAGGCCACCGAAGGCCCCCACCGCCGCCTCCGACCTCATAGCCTACTCGCGGACCCGCCCCGCGAGGCCGCGATGGCCGCCTTCGCTTCGCAGAGGAACCATCATGCACGATGACCGCGACCCATTTCGCGCTCCCGCTCGGGAGCCCAAGCCCGGCACGTTTCATCGACCAGCTCATGGCTTTGGGTTGAAGCGTGTCCCCGAGATGGCAGAGCTGAGGTTGAGTGGCCCGATGACGGGCGAGCAGAAGCTCGGCGAGGGGCTAGCGGAATTGCCCCTTGGCGCGGCCCGCACGAAGGAGAAGCCGTGACCAGACCGGCTCGCGGTCGTGGTCCCGGTGCGGCATCGTGCACCCCTCGCGCGGAAGCGGATTGTGTGACAGGTCCGAGGCAGCACGCACAATAGACGCAATAGGACGTCCAGAGCCCGGGCTTTTTTTGATAGGGGTGCGGTGAACCGGATTTCAGCCCAAACGACCCATGTTGGGCGACTAATCTGCGTTAGCTAAAACTTAATCTGACATGGGTGTCCTGGTTTCCCCGCAGCGAATCGCAAGCCGAGGCGGGGCGCGGAGCGGTCGGGGTGGCGAAGCGCCCCGCCTCGGCGATTGGAGGACACCATCATGACGACTGAACAGAAGATCATCCGAGCCAAGGTTGGACTGCTCGAGCTTGCCAAGCAGCTCGGCAACGTCAGCCAAGCCTGCAAGATCATGGGTTACAGCCGGGATAGCTTCTACCGGTTCAAGGAACTCCACGACACCGGCGGCGAGCTGGCGTTGCAGGAGATCAGCCGCAAGAAGCCTGTGCTGAAGAACCGGGTGCCGCAGGAGGTCGAAGACGCCATCGTTGCGCTCGCCATTGAGCAGCCGGCCTTCGGCCAAGTCCGCATCGCCAACGAATTGAGAAAACGTGGGCTTACGGTCTCTCCCGCCGGCGTGCGCTGCGTGTGGCTGCGTCACGACCTGGAGACCATGAAGAAACGGCTCAAAGCGCTGGAAGCCAAGAGCGCCCAGGAGGGCCTGGTGCTGACCGAGGCGCAGGTCGTCGCGTTGGAAAAGGCCAAGACCGAGAAGGAAGCCCATGGCGAGTTCGAGAGCGAGCATCCGGGCTACTGCGGCGCCCAGGATACGTTCTATGTCGGCAATCTAAAGGGCGTTGGGCGGGTCTACCAGCAGACCTTCATCGACACCTACGCCAAGGTCGCTTGCGCCAAGCTCTACGATCGCAAGACGCCGATCACAGCGGCTGATCTGCTGAACGACCGGGTGATTCCCTTCTTCGATAGCCATGACGTCAAGCTGCTGCGGGTATTGACCGACCGCGGTAGCGAGTACTGCGGCAATCCGGAGCGGCACGAGTACGAGCTCTATCTCGCGGTCGAGGACATCGATCACTCGCGCACCAAAACCAAGAGCCCGCAGACCAACGGCATCTGCGAGCGCTTCCACAAAACCGTGCTGAACGAGTTCTACCGTGTCGCGTTCCGCAAAAAGGTGTATCGTTCAATCGATGAGCTGCAGGCCGATCTCGATGGGTGGATTCGCGGATACAACGAGGCGAGACCACATCAAGGCCGCTGGTGCTTCGGCAAAACACCGATGCAGACATTCGTTGATGCAATGCCGATGACGAAGGAGAAGATGATCGCAGCCTAACGGCATCGGACACCAAAACCCGATCGCTCAACCAGGCACAGTCTGTCAGATCGAGTCTCGGCTAATACATCTAATCTGCGCCTCGGATGGACGCTCGGGAGAGATAAGCCGCGGCCGAGCTTCGGGCTGAGGCCGGGGCTTACGCATCAGGGACGCGGATGCATGTCGGACGGGCTCCGACGCAGACAGCTTGCCCCGCGGCCGCTTAACAAACAGTGAGCAGCCCGGCCTCAAGATCAAAAGAAAAGCCCCGGACCAGCCGGAGCCAGTAAGGACGAAAGGCCAGGCCGAGCGGGCCCAGGCGGTCGCGACCGTATCCTTAAGTGAACCCCACCAAGATGGCAGAGACGCGGGGCTCGTCCAGCCCAAGATACTCGGGGTGGGCTGCGATGCGCTCGCGCGCTGGGCGGGGTCTCGCGCCACGGTCGGCGGGCGCCGCAGCCCTAACTATTCGTCGGTTTCCTGTGCGTAGCGACCCAGAGATGACCGGCCAGCACGACAATCAGAACGCCGGAGAGTGAGGCGTCACGGGTTCGCTAGCGACAATACCCGCCAGTCGGTGTGAACCATGAGCAAACTCCGCAAGGGCCGATTGACCGTATCCGTCCGGTGAGGGCCGCCTTCCCGTCCTGTGCCGCGCGTAAGATCATGTGCCCATTAATTCGCAAATCAGCGGGCACATATGGCGACGGCTACGATACTTTCAGGCCCCGAGCGGCGACGGCGATGGAGCGCGGCTGAGAAGATCCGGATTTGTCGAGGAAAGCCTGGCGCCCGAGGCGAGAGTAGCCGAAGTCGCGCGCCGGCACGACGTTCACCCCAATCTGCTTCACTTGTGGCACCGGCAGGCGCGCACCGGGATGTTGTCGGTTGCCGCCGATGCGGGCTCTCGGTTTGTGCCGGTTGCGATTGCAACGGGAAACGGCGCCGCGGCGGTCACGGCGGGTGGTGCCGGCCTCGGGCCGGTGGTCGAGGTGGTGCTGCGCAACGGGCGAGTGCTGCGTCTTCCGAAGGGCGTGGCACCGGCGCGGGCAGTTGCTCTGGCCGACGCGCTGGAGCGGCTATGATCCCGCTCGCGACCGGGACGCGGGTGTGGCTGGCGACCGGCCACACCGACATGCGCAAGGGCTTTGACGGTCCGGCGCTGCTGGTACAAGAGACGCTCAAGCGTAATCCCCATAATGGCCATCTGTTCGTGTTCCGCGGCCGACGTGGCGGCCTGATCAAGGTGTTGTGGCACGACGGCCAGGGCATGTGCCTGTTCGCGAAGCGCTTGGAGGGCGGTCGCTTCATCTGGCCGTCGGCGGCGGACGGGACAATCGCGGTGACGCCGGCGCAGTTCGGCTATCTCTTGGAAGGCATCGATTGGCGTCTGCCGCAATACACGTGGCGGCCCACGGCGGCCGGATGAGCTGCGGCTCGTTGACTCAGGGGACTGATTTTATCCCGCAAATCAGCGCGATTGTGCTGCAGTCGTGCGCATGGTCGAGACATCGGATCATGTTCCCGACGACAAGGATGCGCTGAAGGCGGCGCTGATCGAGACGCGCGCCAAGCTCTCCGGCGCCGAGGCGATGATCGCGCACCTGCAATTGTTGATCGCCAAGATGAAGCGCGAGATGTTCGGCCCGCGCTCCGAGCGCAGCCAGCGACTTATCGATCAAATGGAGTTGCAGCTCGAGGAGCTGGCCGCGGCTGCCGGAGAGGATGCCGCGAAAGCCGAGGCGATGGGCGTCCCTGTGCCAGGCTTAACGCGGCGCAAGGCGACGCGGCGGAACTTTCCCGAACATCTGCCGCGCCGGCGCATCGTTCACCCCGCGCCGACCTCGTGCCCGTGCTGTGGACTCTCGAAGATCGGGGAGGATGTCACCGAGACGCTCGACGTCGTCCCGCGGCAATGGTTCGTGACCGAGCATGTGCGGGAGAAGTTCAGCTGCCGGTCCTGCGAGACGATCACGCAGCCGCCCGCGCCCTTCCATGCGATCGCCCGGGGGCTTTGCCGGACCGAGCCTGCTGGCGATGATGCTGGTCGAAAAATATGCCAACCACCAGCCGCTCAACCGGCAGAGCGAGCAATATGCGCGCGAGGGGATCGAGCTCTCGGTCTCGACCATGGCGGATCATGTCGGCGCCTGCGCGGCCGTGCTGACGCCGCTCTATGAGCTGATCAAGGCCCACGTCTTCGCCGCCGAGCGGATCTATGGCGACGACACGACCGTGCCGGTGCTCGCCAAGGTGAAGACCCGCACCGGGCGGATTTGGACCTATGTGCGTGACGACCGACCCTTTGCCGGCGCCGATCCGCCGGCCGCCGTGTTCTTCTACTCACCCGATCGAGCCGGCATCCATCCCGAGCAGCATCTCGCCGGATATTCCGGAATTCTGCAGGCCGACGCCTATGCCGGGTTCAACACGGCCTACAAGCCGGATCGAAAACCGGGAGCGATCACGGAAGCGGGATGTTGGGCGCACGCCAGACGCAAGCTGTTCGAGCTCGCCGACATCGCCTCGAAGGCGCGCGGGAAGACGTCGGCCGTCATCTCGCCGATCGCCTTCGAGGCCGTTCAGAAGATGGACACCATCTTCATGCTGGAACGGTCGATCGACGGCTCGTCGCCCGAGGAGTGCGTGGCCATGCGCCGCCGGGATATCGCGCCGCTAGTCGACGGCCTCATCGATTGGATGAAACGGGAGCGGGCTAGGCTCTCGCGCCACAACGAAGTGGCCAAGGCCATGGACTACATGCTCAAGCGTATCGATGTCTTCACGCGCTTCCTCGAAGACGGCCGCATCTGCCTGAGCAACAATGCTGCCGAGCGCGAGCTGCGCGGGATTGCCCTCGGCCGTAAGTCGTGGCTGTTCGCGGGGTCCGATCGCGGCGGCGAGCGCGCCGCGGTCATGCTCACGCTGATCCAGACCGCCAAACTGAATGATATCGATCCACAGGCTTGGCTCGCCGATGTGTTGGCCCGGATCGCCGATCACAAGATCACCGAGCTGGCCGCGTTGTTGCCCTGGAATTGGCGCCGTGCCATCCCTGCCGACCGCGCTGCCTGACCATGGCGGCGCCGGCTTCTGCAGTCACCATCAGCCGTGCCGCTGAAATCCTCGGAGAGGACGAGGAGCTGTTGTGGGACATGGCCACGGACATGGAACCCGAGGACGGCCGCCTGTGGATCTACGGCACCGACGACCAACAGACCCTTGCCTTTACCCCCGACGGGATGGAATACCTGCGAGACCTGCTCCCAGAGTACAAACGTAACCGGTCATCCCCGCGGTCTTGAGCGGATGCTTACGTTTGACCGCGCTCTGCCTGCTGATTGGCGCCATTATCGTGATCGGCTTGACGCTCGCCGGTGTCCTGCAGCAGATACGGGAGGTCCGCGCGCCGGTGGCTGTCGTCACGAGATGATCGGAGCGCATGGCCCGCCGGGCCGCGCGGGCTTGAAGTTGTCCGCTTGCGGATCACGGACGCGGGCCGGCGGATGCTCATCCCGCAACCCCAATGAAATTCAAATTTGAACGATAAATTCGGCAACCGTGAGTGCACGGAGCTTGACAAGCAAATCCCGCAATCGGAAGCGGGGCTACCGCGCGTTGCTCAATGCCGACTACGGCAAGAGGCGATAGCGAGGGATCAGGGCCACCACGGCCCGGCTCGCCGGTTCGACGACCACTATCGCGCGACAATCTGAATGAGAACGGCAGCGACAATCAGAGTTTGAAGTGGCGGCCGGTAGCGAAGTCATGATCGGCCTGAGTCGCGCCGTTCGCAAGCATTTTCCTTGATTGTCGTTTTTGATTGTCGCGGAGCGATAATCAACTCTTCTCGTTGATTGTCGCGTGCGCGGGCGGCCGACCGGGACCACGCTTGCGGTCGAGCGCGGCACGACGCCGATAGCTCTCGACATTCATCTCGAGGATGGTGGCGTGGTGCACCAGGCGATCGATCGCGGCGAGGGTCATCGCCTGGTCGGGAAAGACCTTGCCCCATTCGCCGAATGACTGATTGGAGGTGATCAGCATCGAGCGCCGTTCGTAGCGATTGCCAATGAGTTCGAACAGCACGCTCGTTTCAGCTTGGTCCTTGCTCACGTAAGCGATGTCGTCGCAGATCAGCAGGTGGTACTTGTCGAGCTTGGCGATTGCGCTTTCGAGCGCGAGCTCGCGGCGCGCGATCTGCAGGCGCTGGACGAGGTCGCTCGTGCGCGTGAACAGCACACGCCAGCCGTTCTCGACGAGTGCGAGACCGATGGCGGCCGCAAGATGACTCTTCCCGCCACCGGGCGGACCAAACAGGAGCAAATTGGCGCCTTTCTCGAGCCAGCTGTCGCCCGCGGTCAGCGCCATGACTTGCGCCTTGCTGATCATCGGCACCGCATCGAAGTCGAAGCTGTCGAGGGACTTGCCCACCGGCAGCTTGGCTTCGGCCAAGTGACGCTCGATGCGGCGGCGACCACGATCGGCGATCTCGTGCTCGGCAAGGGCCGCCAGGAAGCGGGCCGCCGGCCAGCCCTCCTTGTCGGATTGTTGCGCGAGCGTCGCCCACACCTGCTTGATGGCGGGCAGGCGCAGATCGGCGAGGAACAGTTCGACGCGCGCGGCGTCGGCAGGGTCGGTGGTCTTCATACCACGCCTCCCTCGAGCACGAGTGCAGCCTTCGGCGGACAGACCGCGGCGAGCTCATCGTAGGCGGAGAGCGATGCAAGCTTCACCGCGACGTCCGGGATTGTTGCTCGGTCGGGCTTGAAGCGCTCGTGCAGTCGATCGAGGTTGGGCAACCTGCCGGCGTCGAGATCGGCCTCGATCGCGTGCGCGAGCTCGGCCTCGCAGGCGCGGTCGTGGGCGAGCGCAAGCAAGCCGACCATTGTGCGGCAGGCCTGCTTCTCGCTCTCCTTGGCGAGCAGCGCTTCGAACGCGCGGCCATAGGCCCGGCGCGGGAACAGCTGATCGCGGTAGACTAGATTGAGCAGCGCCATCGGCTTCCTGCGCAGCGCATGGATGACGTGATGGTAGTCGACCACGTGAGTGTGCTTGCCGCTGGCCTGTGGCGGCCGACCACGCCGCAAGGTCAGCAGCCGCGTCGAGCCGAGGAAGCATTCGAGGCGATCATCGTGGAGGCGCACATTCAGCCGGTGGCCAATCAGCCGCGACGGAACGCTGTAGAACACGCGCCGCAGGATGAAGCCGCCGCTCGACGTGACCAGCACGCGAGCCTCCTCATAGTCGGTCGTTCTTTGATCGGGCAGTGGCTTGAGCGCGGCGCGCTCGATCTCGATGCGCTTGCGGTTCCTGGCGTTGCGCCGCCCGACCAGCTCGTCGACGAAGCGGCGGTAGCCGGCGAGATCCTCGAACTGGCGTGAGCCGCGCAGCAGCAGCTCGTCGTGGAGCGCCCGCTTGAGATGTCCGTGGGCGCTCTCGATCGAGCCGTTCTCGTGCGCGATGCCGGGATTGTTGCGCGACGGCGTCATGCCGTAATGGGCGCACAGCTCCTCGTAGCGCCGCGTCAGGTCCACCTGGGCATCGCGATCGAGGTTGCAGAACGCCGCCGACAAGCTGTCGCTGCGGTGCTGTTCCGGCACGCCGCCCAGCGCCCACAGCGCGTTCTGCAGGCCCTCCGCCAAGGCCACGAAGCTCTCGCCGCCCAGCACGACATGGGCATGCTCGAAGCCCGAGAACGGCAGTCGGAAGTGGTAGAGCCGATGGTCGAACGGTTCGCCCGCGATCGTGATGCCGAGCCCGCTCATGTCGGTGAAGTCCGACAGGCCCATCCGGCCCGGCGGGTGCTCCTGGCGGAAGATCACATCCCGGTTGGGACCGTGGAGGGCCCGCCATTTGGCGATGCGCCGTTCTAGCGTCCGGCGCACCCCTGTCGGCATCTCAGGATGTCGTCGGCAGAGCTCCTCGAAGATCGCCACCGCGCGGAGGCCGGGTGCGGCTTCCAACATCGGCACGATCGCGCTGTCCCACACGCCGGCGAGTGGGTCGGGACGCCGCCGCTCGCGCGGCTTCCGCTTCTGTGACGGCAGCCGCGGATCGGCTTCGATCCGGTAAGCGGTGGCAGTGCTGAACCCGGCTTTCGCGGCGGCGATGGCGGGCGGTTGGGTGTGACGGGACTTCATGTACAACCTCGTCTGGCAGTCGGTGATGTGTCGGCCAGGCAAGCGCTGATCCTTCTCGAGTTGAAGAATCAGATGCTGCGCCCGGCCGCTCCGGCCGCCACACGACGTTGATCCCCCCTGGGGAAAACGCGCTCGCCGGGGGTAGCCTGACTTCGGTCGGGCTACGCCCTCCCTCCGTCAGCCTACCCCCGGCGCCATTCTCATCCTGATTGTCGCTCGCTTCTCACCTTGATTGCCGCGCGGCAGACCACGATGCGGCCGTCGAACTTCACGAATTTATGGCCTCGCACGAGCGAGACGTGCTGCGTCCGGGTCCTCGGTAAATCCTGCATCGCCACGTCATCGGGCAGCGCTTCGGCGGCTTCGGGCGCCGGTGCGTGGGCAACAACTGCATTTGGCATGCGCATGACGCCTGCGTAGATGAGGCCGCGCTCCTCGCCACTTAGCGCAAGTTCCGCCATTGCGCGCGCGTTGGGACTGGTAGCCTCAATCATCGAGGACATAATTCCTCCGCTCCCGCGACCGGTGTGAGCCGCGGCAGCCAGCGCAACGCTGACAAGTAGGATGATCGCCACGTGCAGTGGCGTAAGGAAGAGACATGGAATAGCTCCCCCGATCGAAGCAACGGAAATCATCACGCAACCAATCTGGTGGCTGAATGTCGGCATATGTGTTGCGGATTAGCAACGTTCGTGAGGAAAGCGATTCCAGTGGCCGGAGACGCGACGAAAATCGAACGCGCGTTCCCGCCATTTGCCAACGCCGATGAACCGCTCCGCTGCCCGTCGCGTGGCATCTTGATCGGGACCGGTCGTCTGTGTTGGACTACCAGCTCAGGGCCTATGCCCCTGTTCAACTCTTGCGTTGCTAGTGGCTGCTGTCACAGCCACTGCGGTCTTACAGGGTGAACGGGCAGTCCGACGCCCTCACCCCAAGGGCCGCGGTCTATTTCGTGGGTCTCAGTGAGATGCGGTTCAAGCGGCCCGTAGACTGACATGGTTTCAGACGCGCTGGAAAATCCCCGTGCCTCGCACTTTCGCCACGCGACAATTTTGGGGCGACGTATGTCGCCGGATCACGCGAACCCGCTCAGCCTCGTCGTCAGTTTTGAGCCCCACACGGGCGTGTCAGGCGGCCTGCTCCTTTTGCTTGTCCTTGACCGTGCGCCTGGTCGTGTTCCAGCACCGCTGGCAAACGTAGATGATTTCTGCCCGTCCGGGCGTGAACATAATGGACTCTGGCTCGCCGGGTTTCATCGGCGCGCGGCAATGAGGGCAAAACACCCCCTGACGATATTGATCCTGCTTAGTGCTCATCCCGGCTCCCCGCTGGCCCCTCGTCGCCTAATCAACTAACGCCCGGCAGCGGATCTAGTTCCCGCAGTGCTCGTGTGAAATGCATTGAACCCCCCTCCGCCCGCTGGAACCGGCGGGCCGAGCTTCGAGCTTTGGCCATGGCCTACCGCATCGGGATCGATACATGTCGGACAGGTCCGACGCGGACAGTTGGACTGCCGGCGCTTAACGAACGGAGAGCAGCGCCCCGGACGCCCCCGGGCGTCTCACGGATCATTCAGAGGGGCGCCGAAGGCAACGCGCCGATCGGCGCCGGCGTTTCCTGGAGTGAAGGAGCCGCCGGGAAACCCAACACCCTGCGATCCCTCACCCAGCAAGACGGGGCTTCGCGTTAGAGAAAGCACCGCAGCGGATGAAGCCCCAGCGCCCCAGCCCAACTTTCCCTACTCAAGAAATAGTGAGCAAAATCAAGGTAGGTCTCCACTACGCGGCGGGGGGCGGGGCACGATCGAGCCGTCCCGCCGCGGTCGGGTGCGGCGGCGGCTGGGGAGGCAGGTTGAGATTGAGCTGCTCCACCAGGAGCTTTCGGTCGGCGTTGAGCTCGGTATAGCGGCTCAAGGCCAAGCTGCGGCGGTCGGTAGTGGGGAAGTGCACGTCGAGCATCTGTACGGCGGCCAACCTGTCGAGCAGGCCCGTGGGGTGAGACTAGGTGAAGAGTAGGCGAGGAAGGCGACGAAGATGTGCGCTCGATGCGCTGTTCGAGTTGGTGGTAAATCGGTCGTAGCTGCAGGTCGTGCGTAAGCGGTCTTTTGACCCCACGTTAAACGCCGGCCGCTGATGGGCGAATGTCCGACCGCTGAATCGAGCGGGTTGGAGACATGTCGGACACTGAGCTTTTGCCCAAATCCAAGCCGGAGCCGGTACGCCGGCTGGAGGTGTTTACTGGCGCCGGCCGCCGCCGCGCCTGGAGCGCGGAGCAGAAGGCGCGGATCATCGCCGAGAGCCATCAGAGAGGGGAGACGGTGTCGGCGATTGCGCGTCGGTACGGGCTGACGCCGCAGCAGCTGTTCGGATGGCGCCGTGCTGCCCAGCGCCGGGCGGAACATGAGGTCGATGAGGGCGGGTCGGCGTTTGCACCGGTAATCGTGGCTGCCGGCTCGCGGTGCCTGGAGGTTCCGGTTGCGCCGGCGTGCTCGGGCGGCTCCCCGGCGATCGAGATCGTGCTCGGCGCTTGCACGGTTCGGGTTCCTCCCGGGGTCGATGCCGCGACCTTGCAGGCGGTGCTGCGCGCCGTGAAGGCGACCACATGATTGCCGTACCAGCGGGCGTGCGGGTACTGGTGGCCACCAAGCCGGTGGACTTCCGCCGCGGCGCCGACAGCCTGGCCGCGCTGGTGCGCGAGCATCTGCGGCACGATCCATTCTCGGGGACGATCTTCATCTTCCGCTCGAAGCGGGCGGACCGCCTGAAGATCCTGGCTTGGGACGGGTCCGGCCTGGTGCTGTTCTGGAAACGGCTCGAGCACGGCGCGTTCCGGTGGCCGCCGATCAGCGACGGCGTAATGCGGCTCACCGCATCGCAGCTCGCTGCCCTCGTCGACGGATTGGATTGGTCGCGCCTGCATGCGCACGATGTCCCGCGTCCGACGGCTGCGTCATGAGAGCTGTGACGAATTGAATCAGTTATGCAGATTGCGTGCCACAACGGCGCGCGAATCTGAATTCCGTACTTCTCGTGAGCGAGACCACAGCTCAGTTGCCAACGGATGTCGCTGCGCTGCAGGCGCTGCTTGCGGCGGCGCGCGCGGAACGGGACACCGCGATCGCGGAGCGCGACCACATGCGGTCGCAGTATGATCGTCTGCGTCATTTGCTGCGCCAGTTGCAGCGCGCGCACTTCGGGCGCAGCTCGGAGAAGCTCGATCCGGAGCAGCTGCATCTGGCGTTTGAGGACATCGAGCAAGCCATTGCAGCCACCGAAGCCGCCGACGACAAGAGGGACCCGGTGGGTGCTCGCGCCCGCGCCGACAAGCGCCGCGTCAATCGCGGCGCGCTTGCCGCCCATCTGCCGCGCGTCCATGTGACGATCGAGCCCGAAGACACCAACTGCCCCTGCTGCCGCGCCCCGATGCATGTGATCGGCGAGGAGACCTCGCAGCGGCTCGACGTGATCCCGGCGCAGTTCCGGGTGATGGTGACGCATCGTCCCAAATATGCCTGCCGGGCCTGCGAGCAGGCGGTGGTGCAGGCGCCGGCGCCCGAACGGCTGATCAAGGGCGGGCTGCCGACCGAGGCGATGGTGGCCTATGTGCTGGTTGCCAAATACGCCTGGCACCTGCCGCTCTACCGGCAAGCCCAGATGCTGGCCGCGCAAGGCCTCGACATCAAGCGCGCGGTGCTGGCGTTCTGGGTGGGCTATGCGGCCGCCGAGCTCAAGCCCCTCTATCTTCGGCTGCGCGAGCTCATTCTGACCGCGGGCAAGATCGCGGTCGACGAGACGATCGCGCCGGTGCTCGATCCCGGCCGCGGCCGCACCAAGCAGGGATACTTCTGGGCCATTGCCCGGGACGACCGGCCGTGGGGCGGAACCGACCCGCCGGCCATTGCCTATAGCTACGCTCCCGGGCGCGGCGCGGTCCATGCGCTGAAGCTGCTCGATCACTATCGCGGCATCGTGCAATGCGATGGCTATGCCGCCTACAAGACCATTGCCGCTGCAGCACCCGGCGAGATCACGCTTGCCTTCTGCTGGGCGCACCTGCGCCGCAAGTTCTTCGACCTTGCCAAGGGCGGCAATGCGCCGATCGCGAGTGAAGCGCTCGAACGCATCGCCGCGCTCTATGCGATCGAGAAGACGATCCGCGGGGTGAGCGGCGATGAACGCCGCAGGGTGCGCCAGGACAAGAGCAAGCCGCTGGTGGCGGCGCTCAAAACCTGGCTCGAGCATCAGCTCGCGCGCGTCTCCGCCAAGGCGCCCATCGCCGACGAGATCCGCTACGGCTTGAACCACTGGGATGGGCTCACCCGTTTCCTCGACGATGGCCGTATCGAGCTCGACACCAACATCGTCGAACGCGGCATCCGTCCCATCGTAATGACCAATTCATTCTACACCTCCTCTTCAAGTGCCTGGAAACATTGAGATCTGTTTTTCGGAATCGGGCCGACACGGGCGACCTTTCCGCTTGAGCGCGGCGACGACCCGGTCGCTTGCGAGGTCGGCGGCGCGGATCTGATGAGGTGCGTCGGGCATGATCTGCTCGGTGACCAGGACCCCGGCCTTGATGAGCTTGCGAATTTGATGATGGCTGACACCGAGCTTTGCAGCCGCATCGCGCAGTGTCAGCCACTCGCCGTTCTTATCGGCGGAGCGGTAGCCGTGAATACCATGCACGCGGCGCAGGTCCCCCACACGCTTCGCCGTCCAGGTCTTGCCTTGGCCGGTCGGCATTCCCATTCGGTTTAGTGATGCGGCGATGTCCTGATCGGACCATCGGCCAGTCATGCTGCGCATGACGGCGAGCGCCTGCTCGGGTGTGTTACAGCCGTGCTCGCCAGTTCGCGGTTTGTGGACGCGGAGCTCGGAATGCTGGCCGCCCTTCCAGTGGATGACGAGCACGATCTCACCGGCCGCCTCGTCGACGTCGGTCACGATCTCGGTGATCAGCGCCCCCACCAGTCGCTGGCGCGTTCGCATCGTCGTCCTTGGCGCCTTCCATGCCGTCGAGAGATCATCAGCCAGTGCTGTGAGGTCGGGGCGAGCAGCGCCGGCATCGGGCTCAGGCATCCCATCGAGCCGCTGCCGGCAGGTCTCAACACGCTGCAGCGCAGCCTCCCACGCTTTCTCCAGCTGCGCTGCGATCAGGCGATTGTCGGGGTCGCAAGCGGCATAGCGACGTTCTGCGAACGATGCATCGTACTCGGCCTGCCGCAGCTCCAGCTCGGCAATGCGCCGTCGGTCCTTGTCCTCGTCTCTTACCATGCGCTCGGCCTCCTTGGCCGCTTCGATCGCCATCGGCGCGACGGCGCGCAGCATCTCGGCGGCGATCCCCTCATCGATGCGTTTGCCGCCGAAGCTGAAACAACGCCGCTGGCCAAGCTGCAGGTTCGGCTTGTCGCACCTGTAGACTGGGCGGGGATAGCGACCGGTGTAGACAACGTTGAGCCGACGGCCACACCGTGCGCAACAGATGAGGCCGGCCAGAAGTGCGCGCCCGCCCCGTCCAGACTTCGTGTCGCCCACCTTACCGTAGGCGTTGCCAGCGAGCAGCGCCTGATTGCGCTCGTACTCCACCCAACTGATGTAGCCCTCGTGATGATCCTTGATGAACACCTCCCACGCGTCCATTGGCTTGCGGTGGCCATAGCTCTTGCGCGCACGGCCATCGACGATCGAGGTGCGCTTCTCGCTCTTCCCGTAAGCGTACACGCCAGCGTAGAAGGGATTCTTGAGAATCGAGATGACATTGCGATACCTGATCGGCCGCCACTCGAACGACGTCAACGTCCTGCCATTCGACGGGTAGGGAAAGTGGATGCTCTGCGACGCCATCCACAACAGCACCTGGCGGGCGCTGCCCAGCTCACGGAACTTCTGGAACACCAGCCCGATCACCTCCCGCAGCCGTTCATCCGGATCGAGGCCGAGGCCGACGTGCCGGTCCCAGATGTAGCCGATCGGGATCGAGATCCTCAGCTCGCCGCGCCTCGCCTTCGATCGTACCGCGTCGTACATCCGCGATCGGATGATCCCCAGCTCGAACTCGCTGATGCTGCCCTTCATGCCGAGCAGCAGGCGATCGTTCGGCCGGCACGGGTCGTACACGCCATCAAGGTCGACGACGCGGGCATCCACCAATCCGCACAACTCCAGGAGATGGTGCCAGTCGCGGCCATTGCGAGCGAGCCGCGAGGCATCGAGGCAGAGTACAGCGCCAACCTGCCCGGCGCAAAGAGCGGCGACCAATCGGTCGAAACCCGGCCGGTCGACAGCGCCACTCGCAGATCGGCCAAGATCGTCGTCGATGATCTCGACGTTGGTGAAGCCGCGCCGCCTCGCGACATCGACAAGCTCGTACTGACGCCGTTGGCTCTCCAGGTTTGATTGCACCTGCTGCGGCGTCGACTGGCGGACGTAGACGACCGCCTTGCGTTGCAGCACGGTTGCCGGAAGGAGCGCGTCATGCGTCGTCATCGCCGGCCTCCTGCGGTGCGATGCCGCTCGCCTCGAGCAGCAGATGTGCCAATGACTTGAGAGCTGTTTGGCGCTCCGCCGGAGTCATGCCCCGAAGTCGTACGTCGTCGAGAACGAGGTCGAGCTGCCGTGGTGCTGTCGGGGGCGTGTGCTTCAGCCGCGGAACAAGCTCCGTCCTTCGTGCGAGCGGTAGCAGCGGTCCCATCCTGCGCCTCCTGCGTGACGATGTTGCCGTCCGCGGAGATCAGCCGTGATTCGCAGGCGACCAGCAGCTCATGCAGTGCGCAGAGCGCCGCCAACGAGACCTGCGGTGCGCCGACCTTGAGACCGGCGCAATAGACCGCATCAAGCTTCCACGCCGGCAGGACCGTCACGACGCCCGGCGCCAGCTCGACGTGCACGAACTCGCCCGTTACGCGCCGTTCAATCTGAATGCGACGCGCGCTACGCCCGCACAACGGATGCCAACGATAGTGGATGATGACATCCTGCCCGATATGGGCAGAATGACTGCAAGATGGTGCTCAATCGCAAGAACGCGCTCTTCGCCGGTCACGACGAAGGCGCTTCTTGCTGCCCATGACAATCTCTCCTTACAAATCAAAGCTTGTTTGGAGCCGATCGGTGGACACCGGGCGACGTTCGCGTCGGCGATCAGCCTCTCGGCGTACCCTCTCGTGCCTCAAATCGGCATGACGAATGATCCAGGGCGCGCCTTTGCACAGTTGGCTCGCTGGAAGGGTACCGGCATTGATCATGCGACGGATCGTAGATGGGCTGACGGATAGTTGCTCGGCGGCCTCGTTGAGCGTGGCCTCTCCACGTTCGTCGCGCTCGCCTTCGCGGTAGACAGCGATGCCGTTCTGCTTGCGCAGTGAGCAAACCCGCATCCGCGTCCAGCTATGCCCGTGCGAAGTCGACTTGCCGGAGCGGTTCAACACCGCCGCGATACTTTCGTCGGGCATTTGGCGCGCCAAGGCGGCAACGAGATTGACGACATCGGCATCCGTGACCCATCGATTGTGACCAGCCTTGTTCTTCTTGACTGTCAGCTCAGTGTGATCGCCGCCTTGCCAGTGGATGACGAGTTTGAGCGTATCGCTTATATCCACGACGATCTCTGCGATGAGCAGCCGGATGATCTTCTTCTTCGTCTCGGCGGTTGCGCCTGGACTGTCCCATGCACGAGCAAGGTCTTTACCCAACGACATCAGTCGTTCACGATCGGATAAGGTGAGAGTGTGGGCAGGCGTTGCAATGATCCGATTGAGCTCTTCTTCGATCGCATGGACGCGGCTCAGCTTCTCGTTCCAACGCCGCTCCAGCTCACCGGCAACAATCCGATTCTCTGGGTCTACGGCATCGTACTGCCGGTGTGCACGCGAGGCCTCGTAGCGCGCCGCCTGGATGGCATTCTCAAGCTGACGTCTCTTCTCGGATTGCTCCTCATCTTGCGCCGCAAGTGCGGCCAGAGCGGCTTCAATTCCGAGCGGCTGGATGCGATCGAGCACCTCTGCCGCAATGGCGCGGTCAACTCGCATGCCTCCGAAGGCAATGCAGCTGTTCGCCGCGATGGTCGTGAACGCGCCGCGGCAGACATAGCGCTGCGTTGCCCCGCCCGTGCCGCTGTAGGCGACCGTGAGCTTCTTGCCGCATCGGCCACAGCGGAACAGGCCCGCAAGCAGAGCCTCGCCACGCCGGATCGAACCACGTCCCATGTAACTCTTCCCGTTTGCATTATCCGCGATCAGGCGCTGATTCCTCTCGAACTGTCCCCATGAGATATAGCCTTTGTGGTGATCCTTAATCAAAACGTCCCAGTCCTTCGGATCGCGGTTGAGGCTGCGCACGACGCGCTTGCGGCCACCCTCGATCGTGACACGCATTGCGCGACGTCCGAAGGCATAGGCACCGGCGTAGACCGGATTGGTCAGCATGTGATGCAACGTGTGATAGACCGGCACCTTCCATTCGACCGGTCGCTTGCCCGTGCCCTGGACAAAGGCCGGCAGCAGGACATTCTCCTGGCGGAACCACACCAGCACCTGTCGAACGGTCTGCAGCTCGGCAAACTTCGCGAACACGAGCCCGATGGCGTCCTGCACGCGGCGATCCGGGTCCTTCTCGATACGGTCATCGTCAGCCTTCACATAACCGATCGCCACCGTCAGAAAGAGCTCGCCTCGCCGGGCCTTCTGCTGCATGGCCTCGCGTGAACGCTGCCGGAACACCGACAGCTCCATCTCGCTCATGGTGCCCTTCATGCCAAGCAGCAGTCGGTCATTGGGCGAGCGCGAATCGTAGATGCCATCCTCGTCGATGATCAGCGTGTCGACCAGGCCGCAGAACTCGAGCAACGTGTGCCAGTCGCGGCCGTTGCGCGCGAGCCGCGAGGCCTCGATCGACAGCACTGCACCGACACGGCCCTCGCAGATTGCAGCCAGAAGCTTCTCAAATCCCGGGCGGGCGGCACCACCGCCGGAGCGACCGAGATCGTCGTCGATCACCTGAACGTCGCTCCAGCCGAGCTGTCGGCCCCGATCGACGAGACCATATTGGCGTCGCTGGCTCTCGAGATTGTTGGTGACTTGGTAGGTCGTGGATTGACGGACATAGACGATGGCAGAGCGCGCGAGGTGTTCAGGCGTGATCTTGCTCATCGCCCACCTCCCGGTTGCCGCCTGCGTCGGCGCTGTGATCGGGCGCGTCTATAGCTTCTGTCAGCAGCGCTACCAGCAGCTTCATTGCTGTGGTGCGCTGATCGGCTGTCAACTCGAATGTGGGCCGTGGTGGCGTGAACAGATCTGACGGCGGTAGCGGCGATTGCCTCATTGTCTTGCCCTCCAGGGATAATCTCGTCCCCTGAGGACAAGCCGATGAGTCTGTCAGCGAGCAGGCGCAGCTCAAAAAGGCAATCAACGGGGAGCCGCGGCCGTGCTAGGATTCGAATCGTGCCGGCGTACTCGCTCACCATCCACGCCGGCAGGTGGTATGCACCGCCATCGGGCTTGCGGATGATCAGATGGGGGACGTCTGCAAACTGATGCTCCCCGACGACCAACACAGATTGGCCATTGAGAGGATGAAACGGATACGTGACCGTCGCCTCGAACGTCAGAATCCGGGCATTATGAGCTCCGCTCCGATCAGGGCGCGGAAAACTGGGCCTGCATCGCCTCGCTGATCGAAACCTGCAAATTGAACGGCGTCGATCCGCAAACCTACTTCGCCGACGTGCTCACCAGGCTCGTCGATCTCTGGCCGGCCTCACGCCTCGACGAGCTCATGCCCTGGGCCTGGTCGGCCGAGCGCTCGACCGACAACCTCGCAGCGTGACGCCACTTTCGGCCAAAAAATCAAACCGTCGCAGCCGTGGTGCCAGAAGACCGCTTACGGTCGTGCTTGAGGTTCTTGAAGGCGGCCTCGACCAGCTGGATGTAGAACTGCCACAGCTGGGCCAGCTCCCGGCCGGCATAAATTGGTGCGCAGCGACTTTCACGCCGCCGCACCTGCCGCAGTCTTGTCGCGATCGAGCGCGTAGCTGAAGCGGGCGCCATCGGCAGCAACCTCGATATCGAGCAAGCGCCACGCTGCCCGTGCCTTGGCGCGCGCGGCGCCGAGTTTTATCAGCGCTTCCTCATCGTTGTTGCCGATTTGCAACATTAGGGTCGAGACTCATTAAATCCACCATACAAGGGCGGCTGCAAGACAGACAGAGGCGAGATAGTTTCGCCCCAGTCGGTCGTAGCGCGTTGCGATCCGCCGGAAGTCCTTCAATCTGTTGAAGGCGTTCTCGATGCGCCAGCGAAGCCTGTAGAGACGCTTGTTGAAGCTGAACGGCTTCTTTCTATTGCTGCGGTTGGGAATGACCGGCTTGGTTCCGCGCTCGTCCAGTTCCTCGCGCAACTCGGTGCTGTCATAGGCCTTGTCGCCGAGCATGCGCTTGGCCGACTTCACTCTGCGAATGAGGCGCTCCGCGACCGGGCAATCGTGTGCTTCGCCTCCGGTCAGCAGGATGGCGATCAGGCGCCCTTTAGCATCTGCGAGTGCGTGAATCTTCGTATTGCGCCCGCCGCGTGAGCGGCCGACAGCCTGTTTCTGCTCCCCCCTTTTCCGCCCGCGGCCGAGCGATGCGCCTTGACGTGGGTGGAGACGATCATCTGCGTGTCTGCCGAGCGCCCGTTCCCGGCCAGCTGCCGAAACAGATTTTCCCAGATGCCGCGCTGCGCCCAGCGTACGAAGCGGTTGTAGATCGTCGTATACGGGCCATAGGCTTCCGGACAATCGCACCAACGGCAGCCGCTCTTGAGCACATGCACGATGCCGCTGATGACGCGACGATCGTCCACGCGTTCCACGCCCCGTACATCCGTAGGCAAATGCAGCTCGATCCGCGCCCATTGTTCGTCGCTCAGCCAGAACAGCTTCCTGCTCATGAATCCTTCCCTCAGCGAATCAATGGCGTATCATCTGAGCAAAGGCGTTAATGAGTTTTCACCCTAGTCGCCGAATTATTGAGCCGGTGTCTCCATTTTGCGCACCGTGGCGTAGATTTGTCCTATTGAGATCGAACCCGAAACCAATCCCAAGCGACCAACGGTGGGTGACTACCAATACGGGTGCAGCCATGACGCTCACGAGTGACAGCCATTCCCCTAAGAGTTTGTCCGGAAACATCAGTGAGGATTACAGAGTTTTCGGAGCATGAGCCGGATTGAGGCGAGGCGCAAAAACGCGAGCGCTGTGCGATTGAGGTTCTCCCAATCCTTGGTGAGTTTTCGGCAGCGGTTGAGCCACGCTAGCGTGCGCTCAACGATCCAGCGCTTGGGCAGCACCACGAATCCCTTGGCCTGATCCGATCGCTTGACGATCTGCGTTCGTAGGTGAGGCAATATTTGTTTGAGCGCGTTGTGGAATTGCCGCCCTTGATAGCCGGCGTCAGCGAACAGTGTCTGCAAGAAAGGATACATCCCGAACAAGGTCGCAAGCAGCAGGATGCCGCCGTCGCGATCCTGGATATTATATATTAGGGCCTGTCTTCAGTTAGGAGGCCTTCGCACAAGAACGGATCAGAATCAAACGCGGAACGCCGTTCTGTAGTGCGACGCGATCCTGCGGGAGGGATTCCCAAATCAGCTGTCGAGTGATTCATGGGAGGTCGGCTCGGAGGAGGGCCGACCCATGCAGCGCTTTGGGTTGCGAGACGACCAATGGGATCGGATCAAGGATTTCTTGCCCGGCCGTGAAGGCCATGTCGGCGGCAATGCGGCGGACAATCGGTTGTTCGTCGAAGCCGTTCTTTACAGATACCGAACGGGAATCCCCTGGCGTGATCTTCCTGCGCGTTTCGGTGACTGGAAGATCGTGCACCAGCGCTTCAGCCGATGGGCGAAAAGCGGCGTTTTCGAGCGCATTTTCAAGCTGTTGGCGAGCGATCACGACAACGAATACATGATGATCGACGCCACCATAGTGCGCGCCCATCAGCACAGTGCCGGCGCGCGAAAAAAAACGGTCCGCAAGCGATCGGCCGATCGCGCGGCGGACTGACCACCAAAATTCACGCACTCGTCGACGCCTTGGGCAATCCCGTGGAGCTGATGCTCACGCCAGGTCAAGCTCATGATCTTGCTTGCGCGGAGCCGCTGATCAACAACGCCGATCCTGACGCTCTGATCGGCGACAAGGCATACGACGCCGATCCATTCGTCGGCACCCTCACCCAGCGCGGAATCACTCCGGTCATCCCGCCCAAGGCCAACCGCAAAACCCCGCGGGAGTGCGATTTTGCGCTCTACTGCGAACGCAACCTCGTCGAACGCTTCTTCAATCAGATCAAGCACTTCCGCGCCATCGCCACCCGCTATGACAAACTCGCCAGAAATTTTCTCGCCGGAGTGCAGTTGGCCGCCACTAAAATCCTGCTCAACTGAACACAGGCCCTAGTGATTTGTCGAATCCTGTCAATCTATTAGCGGCATCTTCTATGGGATATCGAGCCGGCCTTCCAGCAAATTCAAGGCTCATTTGCGTACGGCAGCTGAGCGCACAATACCGCGCCTTCTGCGCAGGATCGGTTGCGTTGTCCGTAGTTTCAGCACACAAGAATGCAGGAACTTCTTCCGGCGTGCAGGCTACGTTCGAACGTGACCGGAATCCGCTCTAGCCTAGTCGGAGATCAAGTCCGCTCATTGATCTTACCCTCTATCGCCCGTCGTCTGCTCAAGATGCGGAGTAACCCGACAAGCAGCACGTTTGCTGCTCCCAGGAACGCCAGAAGCCCAAGAGTTAAGTTCGCACCTCCGGTCTCAAAGGCAATTGCTCCGATGAACGGCGATAACGCCATCGATATAAGAATAGGCCGCGCGAGACGCCCCATCTGCACCGGGTATTGCGATGATCCAAAGAGCGCCAGCGGTAAAGTACCTCGGGCGACAGATCCAATGCCATTTCCAGCACCATACAACACGATAGCGATGGAGTACGACGGAAACCCCAGGAACAATAGTCCTGTACCAGCTGCCACCAAAACTGCCGAGGCCACCATCGTCCAGATTGGCTGATAGTGGCGGCCAGCCAACATCTCGACGACGCGGGCACCGACCTGTGATGGACCGACCATGGCGCCGAGCCAGACGGCCACCGAAAGTTCAAGACCCCGCGCTTGCAGTAGCGGCAGAAGGTGGACACCAACCATCGAGAGGATCGCCGCGCTCAAGGTGAGCACCACGGCGAGAAGTGCAAATATTGGTAGCTCGCCTGGCGCCAAGCGGGCAGGAGAGCGCGCACCTTCGTCGAAAGTAGCTGACGCGGTGAGAGAGCGATGAGGTAGCGCCAGTAGCAAAATGGGATGGGCGACGCCAATTTGAATGGCGGCGTAGATGAAGCAAGTCCCTCTCCAGCCTAGATGTTCGACCAGATAAGCGCTCAAGGGCCAACAGATAGTGCTGGCAAACCCCGCAAAGAGAGTCAGCAAGGTGATCGCGCTGCGCGCGTTCTCACCATAGATGCTGCCGAGCGTGGAGAAAGCGGCGTCAGTAAGACCGGCGCCCATACCAGCGCCAACAAGTAACCATGCCGCCAGGTACCATGTGATGCTTTGAGAAGATCCAAGAAGCAAGAGCCCGGCAGCCAACAAGAGGGTGCTAAGCGCCAGCACCCGCCTGCCACCCCACTTCCCAATGGCACGCCCGACACGCGGCGAGACCGCACCTGCCGTCAGAAGCCCGACCGAGACGCCGCTAATCACCCAGTCGTAGCCCCAGCCCGTATCCTGAGCGATCGGGTTGGCAAGTACACCGAGCAGATAAAAGGTCGAGCCCCAGGCAAGAACCTGCGTCACGCCGAGAGCCGCAATCACGATGCGGCGATCGGGCGTCTCTTGATCCATGAATGGGTTCAGATGTGACACGAACGCCGCTTTGTTCCGCCCAAGCTGCCTGCTAGCAGCGCCACAACCAATCGTAGTCTACTACTTCGTAGCGCATGGTCGAGTTGCGTCTGGCCACTCATGGCAGGGACATCAGATATTGTGATGTAGGATCATAAGCCACAATAAGAAATTCGGTCCAATGGACCGATTCGTAGCTACTTCCTGGCGCAAAATTGGATGGCTTCGGCCTGAGTTCAGAATTGGCTTGCCGGCGGCAAACTGCAAGCTCGGCCGAGCCGGCGCTTGACTTGTCGGGTCGTTGTTGATTTATTCTAGCCCACCAAGGGAGCCCCCCGGCTCTGCCGGGGTGGGAGTAGAAGTTTGACGTTTAAGGCAGTCGTCCATCGATGAGACTTTGCAAATATCATGTGGTGTTCATTCCCAAGTGCCGCAGAAAGACGCTGTACTGGACCTGCCCCGATTTCGTGGACAGTTGACGTCTTGGGATCAGGCTACAGTGTCTGCCGTCAAGGTGTCCTCCTTTTTCTGCCTTTTCTGCTCATCCTTTTGTTCGGCCCCTGCGGAGCTCATCCTTCCGTCCCGGCCCGCACATTCGACCCGCCGTCGCGCGCAGGGGCGGTCAAGGTCGCGCACTTTGCGCGCCCGCGAGGGCTTGACCTTGACGGCCCCGAGCACGGCGGCAGGATGGAGTGAGCCGGGGGAAACCGCAGGCTCCCAGTGCCGCCGCTCGAACTCGACGGGTGACAGATACTCGAGCGACGAATGACGCCGGCGCGGATTGTAGAAGCCTTCGATGAACTCGAAGACGGCATTGCGTGCCTCGGCTTGCGTCTTGAACCGGCTGCGAGCCAGTAACTCGCATTCCAGCGTGGCGAAGAAGCTCTCCGCCATCGCATTGTCGTAGGCGTCGCCCACACTCCCCATCGAAGGCCGCACACCCGCCTCGCGGCAGCGGTTGCCGAACTCAATGGACGTGTACTGCGCGCCTTGATCGGAGTGATGAATGACGCCGCGCGGACGACGCATGGCCAGCGCCATGCTCAACGCATCGAGCACGACCGTGGTGTGCAACGTCGTCGCCATCGACCAGCCGACGATCCGGCGGCTGAACACATCGAGGACGACCGCCAGGTACAGGAAGCCCGCCCATGTCGGAATGTAGGTGATATCAGCCACCCAAAGCACATTCGGCGCATCCGCCGTGAACCTGCGCTCGACCAGATCGGGCGCTTGGCGGGCTCCATCACGCACCGTTGTGATCGCAAACCTGCGACGGCTGATACCAGCAACACCCGCCTCGCGCATGAGCCGCGCGACACGGTTCTTGCCGACCTGCACGCCGTTCGCCGCAAGCTCAGCGTGCACCCGCGGCGCGCCATAGGTTCCGCGCGATACCGCGTGGATCGTGCGTACCGTCTCGGTCAACGCAGTATTCGAACGCACCCGTTGGGAGGGCGATCGCGTTCTCCACGCATAGTACCCGCTGCACGAGATGCCCAGCACTCGGCACATGGTGGCAATCGGAAACTCGGCCTGGTGCGCGCTCACGAATCTGAACCCTTCGGCGGAATCACATCCGTCTCCCGAGCGAACCAGGCCGCGGCTTTTGAGAGGATGTCGCGCTCCAGCCTGAGCTGCTTCACCTCGCGCCGAAGACGGTTGATCTCGTCGCGTTCTGCCGTCGTCACACCGTCATCCCGGCGGCCCGCGTTACGCTCGGCTTGCGCCACCCAGTTCCGGATCGCCTGCGCCGTCGGCTCAAACTCCTTCGACAGGCTCTCCGGACTTCGCCCGGACCGAACCAGCTCAATCATCTGACGCCGAAACTCCGGCGTGTAAGGTGCGTTCTTTCTTGCCATCGTGGACTCCTGCAACACAAATGCTCGGGTGTCCACGAAACCGGGGGAACTTCAGTACACGGAGTTGAGGCGGCATCTTGGGGAGGTCTTCCGTAAGCTGGCCATGCAAAAGGAAAGCCGGATCGAGGAGGGCCATCTCATGCCAGATCACGTTCACATGATGATTTCGATCCCACCAAAGTACGCGGTTTCGCAGGTGATCGGTTTTATCAAGGGCAAGAGTGCGATCCACTTGGCCCGTGTGTACGGAGAGAGGAAACGCAATTGTGTAGGGCAGCACTTCTGGGCCAGAGGGAACTTCGTCTCGACCGCAGGTCGAGACGAAGCCGTGATACGGGAGTACACATCAGGAAACAGGAAGAAGAGGACCGCCGCCTCGATCAGTTGAACATGTGGCGCTGATCGCCACCTTTAGGTGGCCCAACGAATTTGGGGCCGCGTCAGCGACCCCAACAGCCGCTTCGAGCGGCCTGTCCCTGTCGGAAACTCACGCTCGGATATATTGGTGGTGCAGTCCGCCCAATATTGGCAGGGCCAACGTCTGACCGACGGTCTGGACGGCACGGGGGAATTGGCGCGTCCTTCTGCAATGGCAAGTGTGTGCGCGCCTCGTTGTAGTATTTTTGATACGATTTCAGAAGGGAACGAAGATGCCGCTCGTCAAACACAACTACATGGTCAAGACAATCTCGCCGGATCGATCCGATTAGCCTCTCCGCACATCCATTCTGCCACGGTGAGTGTGGGGCGATCGGTCGATCTCGTATGCCCATCGCTCGAACCCGGCGGGTAAAGACGCCGCCATAGACGCGATCTCGATCGCGAATGATATATCGCGGCGCCTGTTGCCATCCGTATGCCTCGGTCAGTTGCTGAGCAAGCCATTCGGCGCTCGGATGCGCGGTTACAGCCAGCCACAGAAGCTTGCGTCGTTTGTGTTGCAGGATCAGCAATCCGTACAACAGCCGAAACGAAATCGTCGGGACCAGGAACAGGTCCATCGATGCGATGCCGTCGGCATGATTGCGCAGGAAGGTCTTCCAGCCTTGCGACGGCGGTCGCCTTCTTCTCGCCATGTACTTTGCGACCGTCGTCTGTCCAACGTCGATGCCGAGTTTGAGTAGTTCGCCGTGGATCCGCGGAGCGCCCCAAAGCGGGTTAGCGACACTCATCTCGCGAATGAGACGACGAATGTCGGCCGGTGCCCGCGGTCGACCACCGCGCGGTCGGGATTTCCAACGCCAAAAGGCTCGGAAGCCGGCACGGTGCCAGCGGAGCAGCGTCTCCGGTGTTATGATCTTCACAGCGTCCAGCACCCCGGGAGCCAGGCGATAAAGCCCAACAAGCAATAGCCGGTCGTTGCTGCTGAGGGCCACTCGCTTCGGGGCTTTGCGCCGCAGCACGTTGAGCTGATGCCGAAGGACAAGGATTTCGGCTTCTAATGCGGCACGCGACCGGAACAGCCTGATCAGGGCGCACCAGATCAATCTGCAAAGATCGCTCATCGATCGGACTATCAACCGATTCGCGAGCGTCAGTCAGCTGTTTTGGGTTTGCGGTAGGGACACCGAGTTCGCAGCTGCGCTCGAACAGCTTGTGGATAGGAAAGTTGCGCTTGAAGATGAAGTTGCGGCAGTATTCGATCTGCGAGATGGCATAGAAGCGCGACAGGTTGATCTGCTTTCGCTCCTTGGCGGAGAACTTCGGCCCCAGGAGGAATGTCCAGTAGT
The DNA here is from genome assembly GCA_963847045.1 of uncultured Alphaproteobacteria bacterium. Taxonomy (GTDB): domain Bacteria; phylum Pseudomonadota; class Alphaproteobacteria; order Rhizobiales; family Xanthobacteraceae; genus Bradyrhizobium. The sequence goes on from CAWJYQ010000030.1 coordinate 339,313, forward strand.
CGAGCCGTTTGCGGATGATTGGCGGGCTCAATCTGTCGGCAGCGGCTTGCAACGCAGCGACATCGTCGATCGCCAGGAATGCATTGTCGTGCTTGCGGAAGCCGACCTGCGCGCGGTTGAGTTCCTGCTCGATGAAGCTGTGACCATTGAGATAGTAAGTCGTTTGGAAGGGGAAGAACGAGGCCACCCGCATCACCATGGGGCCGAGAACTTCATCGCGGATGTAGAAGTAATAGTGGGTGAAGCGGCTGCGCTGGTGGGCGAGGATGCGATAGTTCGGGTCCGCCGTAGGATATTTTGGCACACTGATGCGAAAGGTTGTCCCCTGCTCCATGCTCTTGAAGATGAAGTAGACACCGTACCGGTTGGTTCTGATCATGCGGCGCAGCCACCGCAGAACATAGTCTTCCTTGCGGACGCCCTTTTCGGCCCACTCGATCGGGACACGATGGTTGCGGGCGAAGGCTTCGACCCAGTTCTGGTAGTTGGCCGTGCGCTCGCTCAAGATTTCCTTGCTGAGCACGGGAACCCCGACGATCCGACGGAAGAAGTGCACCACCTGCTCCGGTCGTGACAGGCCGCTCAGATAACCGTGAATGACAATGCGGTCGAAGCAGTGGTAGACAAAAGCAATGAAGTTGCCGAACAGCTTGCTGAACACGTCCATGGCCAACACCGGTAGGGCTCAAAAGTCGATCAAGCGTGGAGCCGGCAAGCGCAGGGTCGACGGCAAGAGTTTCCGTCTCGCCGATGAGGTCCGCTATATCACCCGCCGCGCCGCCCATCATGATGGACGCATCGTCACGATCGGCCAACTCACGCTGTTCTCAAGCGAAACCGGCGATGCCTGGATCATCGACCGCGACGATCACCTCGCGCTTCAGCTCGTCCGTCAGGGCGACCCCGAACCGTTCCACATCGAAGAAACCGACAGCTCTTTTGCGATCGACTGGAAGGGTCACTATCGCATCGAAGGCGCAGCCTTCGTCTACACCGATCGCGATACCGGCCGTATCACAACCGTTCTCGGCTACCCGATCAACAAGCTCGCGCCGGAAGCGTGACCCGCAAATTTCAAATATGTTTGGCTAGCTTTGAACTGGATGTAGGCGGGCTCAACCATGTCCAAGTAATCATTGTCCCAGAGCCCCATCTCGATGATCCGCCACTTGCCGATCAGCGCGCTCTTGGCGCCGCGCCTCATGCGGCCTCCAGAAGCTTGGGTATTCGCACCAGATTGTAGGCCAGGATTGCGAAGATGAAGACGGCTTGCACCTTGGCAAGCCCGCGGACTTTGACCTGCGCCAATCCTCCGATCGTCTTGGTCCAGCCGAAGATTTCTTCGATCCGTTTGCGGATGACCTGGCTGATCGCGTAACCGGGATGTCGGGTGATGCGACCGTCGACGGCCGTCTTGCGGGTTTTGCCCGTCTTGGTGACGTGACCGTTGATCGCGATGTGGGGCGTCACTTGGCATTCACGCAGCGCCTCGATGAACTCGACGACGTCGTAGGCCTTGTCGGCGCCGAGCGTGACCCGCTGCCCGGCAGGCCGATGATTGTCGATGAGGGTGAGGGCCGCCTCGCGCTCGGCTGTGCCGGTCGCTTGCGTCACGTCGCCGGCAACCACCAAGCCGTTGCGGTTCTCCATCAGGACATGGCCCATGTAGCACAGCCGGCTCTCCTGGCCGTCGCCCCTCCGGTAGAGCTTGGCATCGGGATCTGTCGTGCTTTCGTGGGTTTCATTCGACCGTTTCTCACGGCGGAAGTTACGCTCGCCGTTGCGGCCGTCATCGGGCGGCTGGCCGCCACCGTCCTTCGGCCGGAAGCTCTTCATCGAAGCCCAGGCCTTCAGCAGCGTTCCATCCACCGAGAAGTGGTCGCTCGATAGAAGTCGCTTCACCTTCCGTAGCGACAGCAAGCTGGATAAGAACTCGCGCGCCACATCGGCCTCAAGAAGCCGGTCACGGTTCTTCGTAAAGACCGTAGCGTCCCAGACGGCATCGTCGATCGACAGACCGACAAACCAGCGAAACAGAAGATTGTAGTTGATCTGTTCCATCAACTGCCGTTCCGAACGCACGGTGAAGAATGCCTGCAGCAGTGTGGCCCGCAGAAGATATTCCGGCGGAATCGAAGGCCGCCCCGTATGCGAATAGAGCTCCTCAAACCGGCCCGACAGCGCCGCAAGCACCTCATTCACCAGCGCTCGGATCGCTCGCAGCGGATGATCCGCCGCGATCCGCTCCTCCAGCCCGATATACGAAAAAAGCCCTTCCGATCCTCGCTGCTCCCCGCGCATGGCAAATCACCTTCGTCCCTGCAAACGACGGAATCACGATCAGCCCTTGCAGTCGAGAGAGTTTTTCAGCAGCCTGCTAGAGCCTTCGGTGACGACTTCGAACTTGAGCAGAAGACTCGGCTGATCGCGCAGCCATTGTCCGCCTTCAGTTCTGCTGCGCCGCCAGGTCGCGCTTGGGATGAAACGGACGCGGCATCAGCTTGCGCCAGCCGTGTCGGTGCAGCAGGTTATAGACCGTGCTGTCGCTCGTCGCGTGCCCGATCGCTTTCTCGTAGGCCGCCCTTGAGATCGTGGATGTTCAACATCTCGCCAGTGCCGGCCGTTTTTGGCAAAACGCGCCTGGTTCGCTATGACCGGCGCATCATCCTGGAGCTCGGCGGCTGGGTTGGCCTGGGATCGATCATTTTTTTGTCCACTGTGTCCTGACGGCAACATGCCCGCCGGATTTCTGTCGCCGTGATCGTATTTGATCTGCTACGCTGGGGCATGTGGGGTGCAAAATGATTATCGATCTAGACAGCTGGGAGGCAGGCTATGCGGATGGGCAACTCGGCCGCCCGCCCGAATGCCCCGCCAATCGCGACCAAATGTCATATTCGAGCGGCCACTGCGAAGGTTCCGCAGCTCGCGCCGAAACGCGCGGAAAGGCTCGACTGCGCTACCCTGATCCGACTTGGCGGCGCCTTCGATCCGTTCGATAAGCCGAACGAAGGGCTCGGCATGACGATCGTCCAAGAGATCACGTTTGCATTGCTTCCGCCGTTGGGGGCCGTCGCTGGCTCTGAGCTGATCGTGCGCCTGTAGCAGTTCTTCCGAATGCTTCCTTATTGAGATACGCAGGAGATGGTTCGTGGCATGCCTCCTCTTCACCTGTCCGAATACGAACCGGAAAGTGCCGACCGGCGTGGAGATGGACGTGCCAGGTCTTCGCGCGCATTGGAAGTCGATTTTGAAGCTCGATTGTCCACACTGCGACGACGTGCATGATGTCTTCGTCCGGGAGATTTACATCAATAGTGTTATGGAAGGGGTCGCTCCCGTTGCGACCGCGGCGGGAGGCGGAATCCAAAAAAATAAAAGCCCCGCTTTGAGGAGGGGCCCAACTCGATCGATGAGGAGACGCGTTTCGCGAAACTGGTAAATCGCGGGCATCGCATGACGGAAGGCTAGCGCTCGCGGAAGCGCTGGACGACGCGCTGGACAACGATGAGAATTACGAGGAAGCGCCATTCAGGATCCTCGCACCGCACCTGACGGGGCGCCTGCTCACGCGCGCGCTGGCCGCCGACCAGAACACCAATTACCTGATCGAGGCCGTCGGCCCGCTGGTTCCCGATACGATGCTGCAGCGGCTCGTCAAACTGACAGAGGAAATGGACGATCCGCGCGAGCGAATTGCTGCGCTCGCCGCGTTCGCTCAGCGGCTGCCGGCCGGCAAACGGTTGCGAGCCTGGCGGGATGTCCTCGAGGATACCGACGATGACGACCTGCACAAGGTGGCGGCCGTGGTCGACGACGCGCTGTTGGACCAGGTCCTGGCCAGGGCGATCGCGCTGCGGGACGAGGACGATCGCGGCCGGGCGCTGGCGGCGCTGGCCCCGCGCCTTGACGCCAAAGCGGCCGAAACGGCGCTCGCCGCGGCGCGCGACATCTCGGATGGGTCGCTGCAGCGGGACATCTTCGCGGCGCTCGCACCGCGTTTGCGGGTTCGAAGCCGCCTGTCCCTGCTCAAAATTTCCACAAGCCTGAGAAAGGCTGGTGATTTTCGCGGGCCGGCCTTACCGTCACCG
>CAWJYQ010000031.1:0-20651 GCA_963847045.1 uncultured Alphaproteobacteria bacterium
GGAAATTACGCTGCATCCGCGAATCGGATCGCTGGCGCTTCGGCTGTGCCGGGTCGCGCAAGGCAGCCTGGACGCCGCTTTTGCAGGCGGTCAGAGCCGCGACTGGGACCTTGCCGCGGCCAATTTGATCGTGCAGGAAGCGAATGGTAATATGACCGCGCTCTCGGGGGATCCGATCCTCTACAATCGCCGGGACGTGGCGCACGGGGTGCTGGTGGCAGCGGGACGCGATCGTCATGCACGCATCGTCGAGCATTTTCGAAACCGTCCGTTGCCCTGAGCGCCGCGGGACGCGCGTCTGTAATCTCGTCGTCTTTGATCTCGTCTGCCGGGTACCGCATAGGAACAGGAATCATGCCAGATAGTGCCCAGCAACTGCTTCATCTCGTCATCGGAGGCGAACTGACCGATCTCACGAGCACGACGTTCAAGGATCTCGATAAGGTGGAGGTCGTGGGCGTATACCCCAATTACGCCACCGCCTACACGGCTTGGAAAGCGAAGGCGCAGCAGACCGTCGACAACGCCCACATGCGCTACTTCATCGTCCACCTCCACCGGCTGCTCGATCCAGGTCACGACGCGAAGCCGGCCCGTTGAAAAAGCTGTTTCGCAATGTGCTGCGCGGCAGCTGGGTCCAGCGCGCGGTCGGGTTTCTCGCGGCCGAATATCTGCGGCTGGTCTGGCTGACCAACAAGTTCAGCTTCGATCCGGCAAACGTCTATGAAATCGTCGAGCCGCAGCAGCCGGCGATCTTCGCGTTCTGGCACGGCCAGCATTTCCTCACGCCCTTCATCAAGACCAAGGAGAGCCACCGCGCCAAGGTGCTGATCTCGCGGCACCGCGACGGCGAGTTCAACGCCATCGCGGCCGAACGGCTCGGTATCGGCACCATTCGCGGCTCCGGCGATCATGGCGGCGCGTTTCATCGCAAGGGCGGGGTCGGCGCGTTCAGGGAGATGGTGCAGGCCCTCAAGGAGGGCTATAACGTCGCCTCGACCGCCGACGTACCGAAGCGCGCGCGCGTCGCGGGGATGGGCATCATCATGCTGGCGCGCGAATCGGGACGGCCGATCATGGCCTTCGCCATGGCAACCAACCGTTTCATCCGGTTGAACAATTGGGACAGCACCACCATCAATCTGCCGTTCGGGCGGGGCGCATTGGTGGGCGGTAGCGCACCGATCGCGGTGCCGCCGGACGCCGATGCCGAGACCATGGAAAGACTGCGCCTGCAGCTGGAGGCCTATTTGAACGAGGCGACCCGCCGCGCCTACGAGCAGGTCGGGCGTCCGGAGGCAAGCCTTCCGGCGAAAGGCCCTCCGCCAGAGACCAGCCTTCCGGTAGCGAGCCTTCCGGAAAAAAGCCTGCCGGAGAAAAGTTTCCCGGAGAAGAGCCTCTCGGAGAAGGGTCTTGGCTAACTCCCTGCCGATGACGCTGCGCGTCTATCAGAGGCTGTCGTCCGCGGTGGTGCCGTTGGCGCCGGCGCTGATCAAGCGGCGGCTCAAGCAGGGCAAGGAGGATCCGCTGCGGATCGGCGAGCGCCGCGGCGTGAGCCGGGACATCCGGCCGCATGGGCCGCTGGTGTGGATTCACGGCGCCAGCGTCGGCGAAGTGCTGGCCGCGGCGGCGCTGATCGAAAGGCTGCGCGCGCTCAACATCCGCATCCTCCTGACGTCGGGCACGGTGACGTCGGCGGCGATCGTCGCCAAGCGTTTTCCCGCCGACATCATCCATCAATACGTGCCCTACAATTCGCCGCGCTATGTCGGTCGCTTCCTCGATCACTGGCGGCCTTCGCTGGCGCTGTTCATCGAATCCGATCTGTGGCCCAATCTGATCCTGTCGAGCGCGGCACGGCGGCTGCCGATGGTGCTGATCAACGGCCGGATGTCACCGCGCTCGTTCCCGCGCTGGCGCCGGGTTGCCGGCACGATCTCCGCGCTGCTCGGCCGGTTCGACGTCTGCCTCGCGCAATCGCGGGTCGATGCCGAGCGCTTCGCAGCGCTCGGCAGCCGCAACGTCGTCACGACAGGCAATTTGAAGCTGGACGTGCCGGCGCCGCCGGCCGATCCCGCCAGGCTCGAGCGGCTGACGGCGCTGACGCGCGGCCGCCCGATCATCGTAGCGGCCTCGACCCATCCCGGCGAGGAGGAGATTCTGCTCGAAGCCCACCGGGCGCTTGCGGGATTTTTCCCGCAACTCCTGACCGTGATCGTGCCGCGGCATCCCAATCGCGGCGACGCGATCGCCCGCGCCGTGGCGGCGTCCGGCCTGCAGGTGGCGTTGCGCTCGCACGAGGAATTGCCGACGGCCAATACCGAGATCTATGTCGCGGACACCATGGGCGAACTGGGATTGTTCTACCGGCTGGCGGGAATCGTGTTCATGGGCGGATCGCTGGTCGAGCATGGCGGGCAGAATCCGATCGAAGCAGTCAAGCTCGGCGCTGCGATCGTGCACGGCCCCCACGTTTTCAATTTCGCCGATGTGTACGAGGCGCTCGACAGCGCCGGCGGCGCGCGGCGGGCCGATTCGCTGGAAGCGCTGGTGAAGCAGCTCGGCCAGTTGCTGGCGGATCCTGCGGCGCGCGAAGCCGCGTTGGCCGCTTCGGAGCGGGTGGTCGGGGAACTCGGCGGCGCCCTCGATCGCACGCTGGTCGCGCTGGAACCCTATCTCCTGCAATTGCGGCTCGAGATGGGGGCGGCGAATGCGTGAGCCGGCCTTCTGGTACCGGCCGCCGTCGCTGACCTCGTTGCTGCTGACCCCGCTCGGCGCCCTCTATGGCCTGGTCACGGGACAGCGCATGCAGGGCGAAGGCCTTGACGTCGGCATCCCCGTGATCTGCGTCGGCAATTATCACGTCGGCGGCGCCGGCAAGACACCTGCGGTGCTGGCGCTGACGAAACTGTTGCGCGAACTCGGCGAGACGCCGGTCGTGCTCAGCCGCGGCTATGGCGGGCGGTTGCGCGGCCCGGTCATGGTCGATCCCGCTCGGCACCAGGCCGAAGATGTCGGTGACGAGCCGCTGATGCTGGCCCGCGCGGTGCCGGTCGCGGTCGCGCGCGACCGCCTCAATGGCGTCGCCCTGGCGAAGTCGCAGGCCGCGACCGTGATCCTGATGGACGACGGTTTTCAGAATCCCGCGATCGCCAAGGACGCCTCGCTGATCGTGATCGATGGCGACCGCGGCCTCGGCAATGGCGGCGTGTTCCCGGCCGGTCCGTTGCGCGCGCCGCTGCGGGTGCAGCTCGAACGCACCGATGCGTTGGTCGTGATCGGCGATGGATCGGGGGCCGCTTCCGTTGCCGCCGCCGTCGCCGCGCGGGCTAAGCCGGTGCTGTCGGCGCGGCTTCGCCCCGATGCGGCGACGGTGAAGTCGCTCAGTGGCAAGCGCGTGCTGGCCTTTGCCGGGATCGGTGACCCCAACCGGTTCTTCCGGACGTTGCGCGGTTGCGGGTTGGAAGTGGTCCGGGAACGCGCTTTCCCGGATCATCATCCGTTTTCGGAAGATGAGATCGCAGAGCTGATCGCCGAAGCCGGACGCGATGGGCTGACGCCGGTGACGACAGAGAAGGATCTGGTCCGGCTGGGCAAGGCCGAGGGGGCGAAAGCCATCGTGCCGTTTCCGGTGACGCTCGAATTCGCCGACGTCGCGCCGTTTCGCAAGTTTGTCGCCGACCGGCTGTTTCAGGCCCGCGAGAACAAGTTCCGGACGCGAAACTGACTCGTAGGGTGGGCAAAGGCGCATCTGCGCCGTGCCCACCATTTGCCGGATCAAGATAAAGCTCATGTAATTTGGTGGGCACGCTGACGCTTTGCCCACCCTACGGTCTGAGCCTTGCTTAGCTTCGCCCTTACGCCTTCAGCGCGCCCGGAAAATGCCGCTGCAGCACCGCGCTCGGGATCGAATAGGCCTCCTGCAGATCGACGCTCCAGTATTTCAGCTCGTCGAGCGGTATCCGGGCGTCGGTCACGGCGCAGCGTACATAGGTTCCCGGCGAGATCACCCGGAAATCGCCGTCCAGATATTGCAGCTGCGCCTCGCCATGGCCCGAGGGGCCGAATTTATTGAGCACGGTCGACGTCTCCGGTCCGTCGCCCGGCCGCCTGGGCCGGGCCGATTATTTTTCGCAAAACGCGATCTATCATAAATAGTTCACGCTGTCCGCCCGTCAAACCCACCGATTTGTGATGAAATTTCGCAAATATCGCATGCTAGCCTTGCGGCAATGGAACGCTTTTAATAAGCACCATCGTGATCCGGCACCCAAGATGCGTCTTCTGTCAGCAATCGCATTCCTGACGCTATTCGCCGTGGCCTTTTCCGCGGCTGCGGCGTCGTTGGCGGCCCCGCTCCAGGTCGATATCCCCTCCGGCAATGCCATCCTGCATGCGCAGCTTTACAAGCCCGAGGGAGGGGGGCCGTTTCCGGTCGTGATCGCGCTGCACGGCTGCGGCGGGCTGGGCGGCCACACCGAGCCGGTGCAGCCGCGCTATCGCGACTGGGCCGAGCAATTGCTCAAGGGCGGCAAGGCGGTCCTGCTGCCCGACAGCTATGGTTCGCGCGAGCTCGGCCCGCAATGCCGGGCCAAGGAGCACAAGATTCGTGCCCGCCGCGAGCGGGTCGAGGACATCATGGCGTCCCGGCAATGGCTGGTGGAGCAGCCCTGGGCGGCGCATGACCGCATCAGCCTGTTGGGATGGGCCGACGGCGCCAGCGCGCTGCTATGGGCGGTGCGTCCGCAATTGTCGTCGCGCAGCGTCGAGCCGGACTTCCGCTCGGCGGTTGCGTTCTATCCGGACTGCCGGATATCGGCGGGCCTTGGATGGAGCGCGCGGGTACCGACGCTGCTGTTGATCGGCGCCAAGGACGACATCTCATCGCCGCCCGCCTGCCGCCAGATGATCGACGGCGCCCGCGGCCGCAGCGCGCTGACGCGGATCGTGGTCTATCCCGGCGCCTATCACGATTTCGACCGCGTGAATTTTCCGCTGCATGCGACCGCCGGCACGCCGGATGCCGCGACCCCGGAACGCGGCCATCTCGGTACCGATCCCGAAGCCCGCGCCAATTCGCAGAAACGCGTCGCCGAGTGGCTTTCGCGGTAGCGAACGTCGTTGTTGGTTCGTCATGGCCGGGCTTGTCCCGGGCATCCACGTCGTGTGTCCCGCCTGGAAAGAAAGACGTGGATGCCCGGGACAAGCCCGGGCATGACGGAATGCAATATGCTCAGAACAAGCTGCCCTGATCGACCGGTTTGCCGACGCGCTTCGGCGTAGCCGCCTTCGGCTCGCTGGCAGCCGGCTTCGCCGGGCTCGGCGCCGTTGGGCGGTCCGCATCCGCGGTGGCGGCGACGCGTCCGTCGGAAAATTCCAGATCGAGCCGCGCCCCCGGACCGATGCCGGCCGCCGCGCGCACGGCGTGACCCTGCTCGTCGCGCACCAGCGCAAAGCCGCGCGCCAGCACGCTGCGGTAGGACAACGCCCCGAGCAGCTGGCCGCTATGGGCGACCCGCGCCTGCAGCCGCTGTGTCGCCGTTGTCAACGCACGCCGCGCCCGCTCGGCGAGGCGAGCCACCCGCTCGCGGTCGCGCGCAATGGCCTGACGCTGCGCCTGCGCGTTGGCGAGCTTTGACGCCTTCAGCCGGACCTCTAGTCCGGCGAAGCGATCCCGGCGGTTGCGCAAGAGCGTCCGCGCCGAATGCGTCATGCGCTCGCCGGATACGGTCAGGCGATGGCGGGCCTGGGTAAGCTGCCCGCGCAGCACCCGCACCGTCAGCCGCGCGCTGACGCCGGCGAAGTGGCGGAAATGCAGATGCGTATTGGCCTTCAACGCGCGCGGCAGCGACGCACTGGCGCCATCCAGCCGCTGCCGCGGGATCGCGAGCAACTCGCCCGCGGCGGGCAGCGCGCGAGCGGCGGCGCGCAACTCGTTGCGGCGGGCTTCGTTGGCGCGCTGCCAGCACAGCATTGTCCGCCGCGCCAGCGCGGTGACCTCGACGAACAGTTCGGCCCGCACCGGGACCGCCATCTCGGCGGCCGCCGTCGGCGTCGGCGCCCGCTTGTCGGCGGCGAAATCGATCAGCGTGATGTCGGTCTCGTGGCCGACCGCCGAGATCAGCGGGATCATGCTTTCCGCTGCGGCGCGGACCACGATCTCCTCGTTGAACGACCACAGATCCTCCAGCGAGCCGCCGCCCCGCGCGACGATCAGAAGATCGGGGCGTGGAATTTTGCCGCCTTCCGGCAGCGCATTGAAGCCGCGGATGGCGGCGGCGACCTGTTCGGCCGAGCCTTCGCCCTGTACCTTGACCGGCCACACCAGCACGCGGCGCGGAAAACGGTCCTCGAGCCGATGCAGGATGTCGCGGATGACAGCGCCGGTCGGCGAGGTGACGACGCCGATCACCTCCGGCAGCCACGGCAGCAGCTGCTTGCGCGCCTCGTCGAACAGGCCTTCGGCGGCGAGCTTCTTCTTGCGCTCCTCCATCAGCGCCATCAGCGCGCCGATCCCGGCGGGCTCCAGCGCCTCGATCACGATCTGGTATTTCGACGAGCCCGGGTAGGTGGTGAGCTTGCCGGTGGCGATGACCTCCAGCCCCTCCTGAGGCTTGAAGCGCATCCGCGCGTGCGCAAACTTCCAGATCACCGCCTCGATCTTGGCGCTCTCGTCCTTCAGCGCGAAATAGCAGTGCCCGGAGGAGTGCGGCCCGCGGAAGCCGGAGATTTCGCCGCGTACCCGGACATGGCCATAGGCGTCCTCCACCGTCCGCTTCAGCGCGGAGGACAGTTCGGACACCGTGAATTCCGGTGCGTTGATCAGGGCTTCAGTGGCGGCCATCGCGGACAATCGATTCGGGGTTTTCGGACAGGCGTACAAGGTAGGGATTTTGGGTGCACCCGCAAATCGGAGCTTGTGGTTTAGATGACTCTATATTACAGAGTACTCTGAATTTGGAGATTGGCTGCTCGGTTGTAGCGAGCCGGCTCATACCGAAAACGCGCCGGTCTGCTGCCGGCTGCGGCAAGGCATGGAGAATCCGATGAGGAACCTGCTCGAAGCCGGAGGAGTGCTGTTTCTGGACATGGCGGCGACGCTTTTTTTCTCGTGCTTTATCTGCTGACCCACAACATCGCCTTGTCGGTGGTACTCGGCATGGCGCTGGGCACCGCCCAGATCGGCTGGCACTTCGCGCGCCGGATGCCGATCGATGCCATGCAGTGGATGAGCCTGTTCCTGGTGCTGGGCGCGGGCACCGTCACCCTGATCACCAACGACCCGCAATTCGTGATGATCAAACCGACCGTGATCTACATCGTCGTCGGCATCGTAATGCTGAAGCGGGGATGGATGAACCGCTATCTGCCGCCCGTCGCGATCGAGCTGGTGCCGGATATCGCCGTCATCTTCGGCTACGCGTGGTCCGGCCTGATGTTTTTCTCCGCGGCCCTCAACCTGATCGTGGTCCTCAACTTTAGCATCGTGACTTGGTCGGCGACGATGTCGATCTGGGGCATCGTCAGCAAGGCTGTGCTGTTCCTGACCGGCTACGCGATCATGCGCAGCGTTGGCGTGCGCCGGAAGCGGCGGCTTCAACCGCAACAGGACTTTGCCGGCGCTCTCATGGACGGTGCCGCGCCAATGCCGGGCTGAGCTGGCGGCCCGTCGACCAAGGCTTTGCTGGAGATCATCTCAGGCAATAGAGGCAATGAGGAAGAAAACCATGGTGGCGTCCTTGATCCGCTGGAGCTTTCGGATTTCGACTGTTGCCCTGAGTGCCGCCGGCATCGCGGCGCTGGTGCTGGCCGCCATGATCGCGACCCCGTTGGTCGCGCCGCCCGAGCTTCGATCGATCTCGGCGGCGCGCGGCACCGTCGATATGAGCACCTTGCCTGGCATCGAGCGGTTCCAGGCCCGCGACGGCACCGCGCTCGGCTTCCGCCACTATGCCGCGACCGGTCCCTCTACCGGACGCGCCGCCATCGTGGTCCATGGTTCGACCGGTTCCAGCGCCGGCAGCAATATCCATGCGCTGTCCTCGGCGCTCGCGCAGCATGGCGTGGAGACCTGGGCGGTGGATATCCGCGGCCACGGGGTGTCGGGAACAAGGGGCGACATCGCCTATGTTGGACAGCTCGAAGACGATCTGGCCGACTTCGTGGCCGAGGTCCGCAAGACCAGTCCCGACGTGCCGCTGACGCTGATCGGGCACTCCGCCCGCGGCGGATTTGCCCTTCGCATCGCCGGCTCGGACATCCAGAACCTGTTCGCGCGTACCGTGCTGCTGGCGCCTTATCTCGGCCCGAGAGCGCCGACCAACCGGCCGAATTCGGGCGGCTGGGCCAACCCCGACATTCCCCGCATCCTCGCCTTGATGGTGCTGCGCCGACTGGGGATCGACTGCTGCGACGCGCTGCCCACGCTGGCTTACGCGGTCCCGCCGAATTCCGCGCAGCGTCAGGTGCCCGTCTACAGCGAGCGCCTGCGCAGCAATTTCGGGGTCCATTTCGACTACCGCACCGACCTCGCCGCGGCCACCAGGCCGGTCACCATCTTTTGCGGCGCGGACGACGAACTGGTGCTCGCCGATCAATATACCGAGGCGGTGCGCGGGTTCACGACGCCGGTCAATGTCAGGCTGATCGACAGTATCAACCATATGGGCATCGTCGGCGCGCCCAGCGCGGTGTCCGTCATCGCCGACGACGTCGCAAACTCGGGGCCGAACTCGTGAACCTCGTCAATCGGTATACCCGCAGATCACGCCAGCAAGAGGTCACGTCATGATCGCGACGATGGTATGGGGCGGCTTCAGGGTGCTGGTGTGGGGACTTGCGCTGATCGGTCTTGCCGCGCTGGTGCTGGCGGCGCTGATCGCTACGCCGATCCGGCGGCCGCCGGAGCTGGCCTCGATTTCGCAGACCGCAGGTGCCGTGGATCGCAGCGATATGCCTGGCCTCGAGCGTTTTTCGGCCCGCGACGGCACCGAGCTGGCCTACCGGCATTATCCGGCCCGCGCGCCGGCGAGCGGGCAAATCGCCGTCGTCATCCACGGCTCTTCGGGATCGAGCGCCGCCGTCCACGCGCTGGCTAAGGGGCTCGCTGCGCGCGGCGTCGAAACCTTCGCGCCCGACATACGCGGTCATGGCGGATCCGGCACGCGCGGCGATATCGGCTATCTCGGCCAGCTCGAGGACGATATGGCTGATTTCGTCGCCGAGATCCGCAAGGCCAACCCCACCGCACCCCTGACGCTGCTCGGCCATTCCTCCGGCGGCGGCTTTGCGCTGCGGGTTACCGGCTCGCCGATCCAGAACCTGTTCGCTCGCACCGTGCTGCTGTCGCCCTATCTCGGCTACGACGCACCGTCGAGCCGGAAGGATGCGGGCGGCTGGGCCAGCCCCGACATTCCGCGCTTCATCGGGCTTTCGCTGCTGCGCCGCCTCGGCATCGTCTGCTGTAAATCGTTGCCGACGATTGCGTTCGCGGTGCCTGCGAATTCGAGCGCGATCCTGGCCTCGACCTATTCCTGGCGCCTGATGCGCAATTTCGGCACCACGCCGGATTTTCGCGCCGATCTCGCTGCCGCGGCAAAGCCGGTCGCGCTGTTCGCAGGCGCGGACGACGAGTTGATGTTTGCCGACAAATACGGCGATGCCGTCGGCGCGCGGGTTCCCGTCAGGCTAATCGACGGCATCAATCATATGGGGATCGTCAGCGATCCGGCGGCGGTGTCAGTCATCGCCGACGACGTGAAGAGAGCAGGGAGCGGGTCGTGATGGGCATCGATTCCAAAGAAGCTGCCTCGGCGCTGTCGGACATCAACTCCATCGTCCGTCGCGTTCGCCAGTCCCGGATCTACGATATCTCCAGCATGATACTGATCCTATGGGGGGCGCTCACCTTCGTGGGCTATCTCGTGACCTATCTGCTGCCGCGCTATGCTTATTATGCCTGGATCGCGGTCTATGTCGCCGGCACGGTCGGGTGGGTGCTGATCGGCGCGTTCAGCCGAAAGCGATCCGGCATCCGCGGCTTCGATGTCAGGATGTTCGCGGCGTTCCTGCTGTTCATCGCGTTCGGAATGTTCTGTGTCTGGCTCGGTCATTTCACGCCGCGCCAGTTGGGAACGTTCTGGCCGATCTATTTCATGCTGTTCTATACCATTGTCGGATTGTGGGTCGGGCGGGCGTTCGTTGCGATCGGCCTTTCCATCATCGCGCTGACGCTGATCGGCTATTTCTTCGTCGGCAGCGCGTTCGACCTGTGGATGGCCTTCGTCAATGGCGGCGGCCTGCTGCTGGGCGGCCTCTGGATGCGCCGGAGCTGACACCATGGCCGAGCTCGACGATATCATCCACCAGCCGCTGCGGCTGAAGATCATGGCGGCGCTGAACGCGCTCCCGGCCGCTACCCCTGGGCTCGAATTCTCGCGGCTTAAGAAGCTGACCGGGGCGACCGACGGCAATCTCGGCGCCCATATCGAGACGCTGGCGAAGGCCGGCTATGTCGCGGTCGACAAGGCCTTTGTCGGCAAGAAGCCGCAGACCACGGTCACCGCCACCGCCGCCGGCCGCGGCGCCTTCGCCCGCCATGTCGCCACCCTGCAGGAGATCATCGCGGCCTCGGCGCGGCAGCCGTAGCTTACCCCTTGCAGCGAGGGGCGGAACTCGTGCGACCGACACCGTACAAACCGCTCATCTGGCTCTATCCCATGCATATTCTCCTGCTCGGTTCCGGCGGCCGCGAACACGCTCTGGCGTGGAAGATCGCGGCCTCGCCTTTGGTGACGAAACTCTGGTGCGCGCCCGGCAATGCCGGCATCGCGCGCGAGGCCGAGTGCGTGGGCCTAGATATCGCCGACCATGAAGCCGTGATCGACTTCTGCAAACGCAACGCCGTCGAATTTGTCGTGGTCGGCCCGGAAACGCCGCTCGCGGCGGGGATCGTCGACGACCTCGCAAAGGCCGGCATCAAGGCGTTCGGCCCGGGCAAGCAGGCTTCCCAGCTCGAAGGCTCCAAGGGATTTACCAAGGCGTTGTGCACGGAGTTCGGCATTCCGACCGGCGCCTATGGCCGCTTTACCAGCGCCGCCGATGCGCTCGCCTATGTCCGCAAGCAGGGCGCGCCGATCGTGGTCAAGGCCGACGGCCTCGCGGCGGGCAAGGGCGTGGTGGTGGCCATGACGCTGGCCGAGGCGGAAGCCGCCATCGCCATGATGTTCGACGGCGCGTTCGGCGCCGCTGGCGCCGAAGTCGTGATCGAGGAATATCTTGCGGGCCGCGAGATCAGCTTCTTCGCGCTGTCCGACGGCGACACCGCGATCCCGCTCGCATCCGCGCAGGACCACAAGCGGGTGTTCGACCACGACCGGGGTCCGAACACCGGCGGCATGGGTGCCTATTCGCCGACGCCGTTCGTGACGGCGGAAGTTCACGACCAGATCATGTCGCGAATTATTCTACCGACCGTCAACGGCATGAAGGCGCGCGGCACGCCGTTTCGCGGCGTGCTCTATGCCGGCGTGATGCTGACGGCCGGGGGTCCAAAGCTGTTCGAATACAATGTCCGCTTCGGCGATCCGGAATGCCAGGTCCTGATGCTGCGGATGATGTCGGACCTCGTGCCGGCGCTGCTGGCGTCCTGCGACGGCCAGCTCCGGAATTTCGACCTGCGCTGGTTTCCCGATCCCGCGCTGACGGTGGTGATGGCCGCAAAGGGCTATCCCGGCGACTACCGGAAGGGCACGCGGATCGAGGGTCTCGATGACGCCGCGAAAATCGAGGGCGTGGAAGTTTTCCATGCCGGCACGGTTTCGAAGGACGGACAGATCCTCGCCAATGGCGGCCGCGTGCTGAACGTCTGCGCGACCGGCAAGACGGTCGCCGAAGCCCAGCAGCGCGCCTACGCGGCGGTCGACCGCATCAGGTGGCCGGAAGGCTTCTGCCGCCGCGACATCGGCTGGCAGGCGGTGGAGCGGGAGAAGCAATAGAGGCGGTCGACCCCGGCGGGATAGGCCGGAATTACCGGCTTGGCCGGTTGATCGTGACTGCCAAGAAGTCCGAAGATGACCGTTAAGATGGGGTAATCGGCTGGTCCAGCTTGTGGATAGCTGAAGATTTTTGGGTGCTGCGCTTCAGGCTGATGGTGAAACGAGGTCCGTGGTTACGGCCTCAAGCATCAGAAGGAGAAGCGCAGCATGGACCATTTTGCCGGATTGGACGTATCGGTCAAGGAGACCAGCATCTGCATTGTGGATGACGCGGGCAGAATTGTGCGGGAAGTGAAAATGGCGAGCGAGCCTGAAGCCCTGCTGAAGGTTCTGGGGAACCCGGGCTACCGCTTCAAGCGGATTGGATTGGAAGCCGGACCGTTATCGCAATGGCTGTTCAGCGGTCTCGCCGAAGCAGGCTTACCAGTGGTCTGTGTCGAGACGCGGCACATGCAGGCGGTGCTGAAGGCGCAGATCAACAAAACCGATCGCAATGATGCGCGCGGCATCGCCCAGATGATGCGAGTGGGGCTTTACCGTCCGGTGCATGTGAAGACATTACGCAGCCAGAAACTGCGGATGCTGCTGACCCATCGCAAGCTATTGCAGTCGAAAGCGATCGCCATCGAGAACGATCTGCGCGGTACTTTGCGCAACTTCGGCCTCAAGGTCGGAATGGTCGGGACGGTGAAGTTCGAGGCCCGAATCCAGCAGCTTGTCGAGAACACCCCCGACTTGGCGACACTGGTGGAACCGCTGCTCATCGTCCGGCGGGTGCTCCGTGAACAGATCGTCATCCTGCACCGCCGCTTGCTGGCTATCGTCCGGGAGGATGAGGTATGCCGGCGCCTGATGACGATCCCGGGTGTCGGCGCGACAACTTCATAATGCTCACTATCAGTTGCGTGAGACGATTATCCGTTACCGATTTCATCCCCGTTACGGGCAAACGGTCATCGTAACCAGTCGCAATCGCCGTGGTAACGACATCGCTGTGACCATCCGTCAGCCCGATGGCACACTGGCGCAGCTGCCGATCTGGATGACGGAGGATTCGGCGGAGGCGATGGTGGTGACGGAGATTCCACGTCTGCCGCTCGCGCATCTGCGGGAGCTCCGTCTCGAGCTCGATACCTGCCTAAGCTTGTTGCACGACGATTCCCGTCGTGAAGGAGACAAGCATGACGCATCGACAACGATATCAGCGCCAATCCGGCCTCTTCGTGCCCAAGACGCCAATGGTACCGATGACGGCGTCCGAGCGGACAAAGCTATTGCCACTGGTGAGCGCGCTCTTGTCAGAAATACTCAGTGTCGTCGCAGCGACGGAGGCAGGCGATGAAGATCACGCCTGATCATCTGGCGCGGGGCGCCTTCATCTATATCCGACAATCCACCGTCGACCAGCTTGCCAACAATCATGAGAGCCGACGGCGACAATATGGCCTTGCCGACCGTGCTCGTGCTCTCGGCTGGACGGATGTGACAGTCATTGATGACGATCTCGGCCGCTCGGGTTCGGGCGTCAGCCGTCCGGGATTCGAGAGGCTGCTTGCAGCGATCTGTGAAGGCCGCGTTGGTGCCGTGTTTGCCATCGAGGCGTCGCGCCTGGCGCGCAACGGACGCGACTGGCACACGCTGATCGAATTTTGCGGCTTGGTCGGCACGGTGATCGTCGATGAGGATGGAATGTATGAACCACGCCATCCGAACGACCGGCTATTGCTGGGCATGAAAGGGACTATGAGCGAGCTCGAACTATCGCTCCTGCGGGCCCGTTCGATGGAAGCACTGAAGCAGAAGGCACGACGGGGCGAACTGTTCTTCTCGGTAGCCGTTGGCTATGTAAAAGTAGGCCGCGACAAAATCGAAATGGATCCCGACCTGCGCGTGCGTGAGGCGATTGGGCTGGTCTTCACCCGGTTTGCCGAGATGCAAAGCATCCGCCAGGTGTTTTTGTCGCTTCGAGGTGACCAGATCGCGCTACCATACATCGACCCAAAAGTCCCAGGACAACATCAGGTGCAGTGGAAGCTACCGGTCTACACGACGGTGAGCAATCTTCTCACCAACCCTGTTTATGCCGGTGCTTACGCCTTTGGCCGAACGGGAAGTCGGATGATAATCGAAAATGGCCGCAAGCGAATCGTTCGCGGTCGCCGCAAAGATCGGTCAGATTGGGCGGTCTTGCTCGTCGACCATCACGAGGGCTATTTGTCATGGGCAGACTTTGAAAGGAATCGACGGCTGATCGCTGACAACGCTAATGGTAAGGGCATGATGGTGCGCGGACCGGTGCGCAAGGGGGAGGCTTTGCTCGCCGGCCTGCTACGCTGTGGTCATTGCGGCCGCCGGCTGCTTGTCAGCTACAATGGCACCAAGGGCGACGTCGGCCGCTATAATTGTGACGCGACCCGAAGCAATCCCGGTGCTGCTCCCTGTATCTCGTTCGGCGCTTTGCGGGTCGATGAGGCGGTGGGAGCCGAGGTTGTCCGGTTGCTGCAGCCGCTCGGTGTCGAAGCGGCCATCCAAGCGATCACGCAATGCGAGCACCAGTCTGGCGAAAAACAACGCCAGATCGAGTTGGCGCTCGAACAGGCCCGATACGAGGCAACCAGGGCACGCCGACAGTATGACACGGTCGACCCCGATAATCGTCTGGTCGCTGGCGAACTCGAGCGGCGGTGGAATGCCGCCCTTGCGGCCGTACGCGCACTCGAGGAGGAACTGGAGGCGCTGCTTCGACAGCGGCCGGCGACCTTGAGTGCAGAGGAGCGCAAGCGTCTGCTGCAAATGGGGGCTGACTTGGAGGCTGCTTGGCACCATCCGGCGGCCACTGCCGTCACGCGTAAGCGTATCATCCGGGTCGTGTTGCGTGAGGTGGTGGCCTGCGTCGAGGATGACCAGATTCATTTATTGTTGCATTGGCAGGGCGGCGATCATACCCGCCTGATGGTGAGAAAGAACCGGAGGGGGCAAACACGGTGGGCCGTCGAGCCCGAGACGGTGGAATTGATCCGCGCCTGCGCGCGATTGATGCCTGACAAAGCCATTGCCGGCATGCTCAACCGGACAGGTAAGCGAACAGGCCGATTGAATGGATGGACACAGTCGCGTGTGCGGGGCTTCCGCAACACGCACGGCATCACGGTCTACAGGGATGGCGAATGGGCCGAGCGCGGCGAAGTCACGTTGCCTGAAGCAGCCAGGATGCTCAATCTGACCCCCCTGACGGTGCTACGCCAGATTCGCGCCGGCGTCATTCCCGCCAAGCAATATTGTGCAGGCGCACCTTGGGTAATCAAACGACAGGATATCGAAGATCCGCATGTGATCGAGCGCGTCAGGGCGTGCTGCAAAAGCCCGTCATCATCAAATCCAAATCAAAAGACCTTTGTCTTTCAATAACGTAGTGAGATGGGCATTATGACGTGGGATCAGGCCCGGTGGTGGCGCTGACCTATCGCGCCACCGTCGACGTGCCAGCCCGGTTCCGCAAGTCCAAGGCAGTCGGGGCGGTATTTGGACTGACGTGCGCCAGGTATCAATCGGGCGAGATCGATTGGAGCGGCAGAATATCGCGCTGCGGAGACGAGATGATGCGGGTGATGCTCTACGAAGCAGCACAGAGCATGCTGCGTTCGAAGAAATGGTCCTGGCTCAAGGCCTGGGCCATGCAGATCGCCAGGCGCCGCGGGATGAAAAAGGCGATCGTGGCCCTGGCACGCCGGCTGGCCGTGATCATGCACCGGATATGGGTTGACGGCACTGACTTCCGGTGGACCCGGGAGCAAGCCGCGACAGCAGCATGAAAATCGTTCAGGATCAAACCCGATAGAAGAAAACTCGAGTTCCACCGAGCAGTGGAAGGATGTCCCTCGCGGGACGACGGATGAGGTGAGTTCGTATGTCCGCTTGGACCTACTGTCTGTAAGACGGCAAGGCCGACGTAAAGATTGTTCCGCCTCGTCCTCGAATCCCATGATGGAAGGGCCCTGGTGCCGATTCCGAAGAGAAGCACGAGCCCGCGAGCGACATCGACATTGCAGTGGTGGATAGTCTGAAAGTGCTTGACCCCAAACGGCCGATTAGAGAAGCGGACATCGACGGACATACCATGACACGACGCGAAGGACCCAAAGCGGCCTTCGGCACGCAGCGATTATTCGAATTTGACGTTCGGTGACAGCAGGCCTCTTACACCGTGCGCTTCAGCCGCTTTCGCGCGAGATCGGCGATGGGTTGAACGATTTGCTCGCAATCCTGTTGCGGGCAACTCTTTGCAAGGACTGAAGCAAGGAGGAGGCCCATCAAGATAATGATCTCAGGCGTACTACCTCCAGCACTCTTTACGCGTTCGACAGTTTTCACTGCGAATGGTTCCACATTCAGTCGCAAAGAAATGGTTCATCTTGGCGAAGATCAGTCGATTTCGATACGTCTCCAAGAGCTTTTCAAGTCGTGCAACTCCATCTTGAACGACGGAGAAAATGCGTGTTGGGTCGGCGAGTTCTGTTCCCGCAATGGGACCGTCTTCTTTCAGTAGTCCGATCTCCGCAAGCTTGATCCAAAATTTGTAGTTGCCGCTACCGGCAGCCGTTATCATCGACGCGCGTTTCGCCACTGCTCCTGCGAGCACAGAAATATCCGCATCGCTCAGCTTTGTCATTATATCGATCATGCTCTCGGGCGGCCATTGTTCATCCTGTATCCCAAAGGGCTCCATCGGATCGTTACGAGGTTCGTTTTGGCGCCGACTGAAAGACCGGTTGCGACGCTCCACACATGGCTCGATTGTAAGCAAGGTGCCTTAAAACTTGCCGGCCGGATAAGGCTCAATTGCGCGAAAAGCTACCGAGTTCTCGGGAGAGAGGTCCGCTTCTGGCACTTTTTCGGTCCTGATGTTCGCGCTCAGTGATGTCTGTTCGTAGGGACAAGCTGACATCGTTCAGGACCGCGCGGAGGTCCGAAAATGACCCAAAACCTACGTCGGGTGCATTGGCACTTGGGCAAACCTAGCCCGACGTCGCACCCAGCGTTGATCCATGTCAACATCAGCGATCCTTTTGCGCTCACGCTGTGTTCAGCCGCACCTGAGGCGGCTCCCATCACCTTTCAGTTCCGCAAGTGCAAAGAGGAGGTCCGCCATGCATCCGAGGAAGCGTCTTTCGATCAAGTCAGCGACAGTTGCCGGGATTTCTGCTAGCGTCCTGTTGGGGCTTACAGGTCTCACTCTCAATCCAGCGCCAGCCAAGGCGGTCGTGTACTGCGAATACGTCGGTTATCCCGCCCATTGCGTCGCAAGGGCTGGCGTCGTGCTCAGGCCCCGTCCGGTGGCGCGCGCTGCGGTCCATCATCACGCCGGTGGCAACATGAATGGCGGCGTCAATCGCGTTGGGGTGCGGCGGTAAAGGCTTGTTTCGCGGGTCACGACCTTGGCGCGGCAGACGGCAAGCTAGGTTCGTGACCCGTTTACATTTTTGTCATTAGCACTCTTCTGTTCTCGGAGAACGGAAGCCTGCTTATGACCCAGGCCGTGTGGAAACGTTTTTCGTACCCCAATAACTGCAAGTAACCGGGCGTGATGGACCTCGACGCGATCGGCTGGGCCTATTTTTGCTGTATGGGTCTGGAGTTAATCCGGGCGCAGCCTCGGGCCATGCTGAGCGACCTTAACGGTCTCACGGCGGGCACCATGACGCGCTCCTCAACCCTGGATCGCCGCGAGGAACGGCTTGATACCGACGATGTTAATCACGCGCGTGAGGTTATAGGCGAGCACGTGCAACGCCATCTCAGTCGCCACTTTGGGCAGCGTCTTCATCAGAAAATGCGTCGCCCCCATCCGCATCTTCAGCGTGCCAAACGGATGCTCGACCGTCTCGCGACGAGTACGCATTGCATCAGGATTTCTGTCCAGGCGCGCCTGCACAGCATCGACAACATACTCGTCCTCCCACCGCTTGATGCGACGTTGCGGTCCTTTCGTGCACTGAGCCTTCAGCGCGCAGGTGCGGCACGCGTTGGTCCAGTAGTGGTGCAGGACCAATCCATTTTCCTCGTTCGTGAAGTGGTGGGTGAGCTTCTCACCGGCAGGACAAATGTAGATGTCCTCCTCAGCTACGTAGCGGAAATCCTGCTTGCCGAAGCGACCTTCCGACTTCGCCTCCGATGTCTGGGGTTTTGGCAGCGTGACCGTGATGCCAGCCTCTTCGCATGCCAGGATCTCCTCGCCTTTAAAGTAGCCGCGGTCGGCAAAGGCTTCGAGGTTTTCTGCCTCCAATGCCGCCTTCGCTTGGTTGGCCATGTTCGCAAGATGCGACTTGTCGGTGCCGACGTTGGTCACCTCATGCGCGACGATCAGATGGTTCGTCGTATCGACGGCCGCTTGCACATTATAGCCGACCATCCCAGAGCCCCGCCCGCTGGTCGCCATCGAGCGGGAATCAGGATCGGTGAAGGAGATCTGTTGATCGGGCGCGGCGAGCATTACCTTCTCAATCGCCTTGAGGCGCTTCACCTCCTCTTCGAGCTTGATCAGCTTCTCCTTGAGGCGCGTGGTCCTGGCCGCAAGCTCCTCTGACGGCGCCTCACCGGCGGCTGTCTGGCGATCGGCGGTGTCGAGCTGGCTCAGATAGCGCGCAATGCTCTCCTCGATCTGCGCCAGGCGCCGCTCCATCTTTCCCTTCGTGAAGTTGTTGTCGCGCGAATTGACCGCCTTGAACTTGCTTCCGTCGATCGCAACGCTCGCTTTCGCCAGCAGACCCATCTTGCGGCACAAGGCAACGAATTGCGCGCAGACCTTCTTGATGGCCGCGCCATTGTCTTTGCGGAAATCGGCGATGGTTTTGTGATCCGGAACGAGCCGTCCTGTCAGCCATATCACTTCCAGATTGCGGCCAGCCTCACGCTCTAGCCGCCGGCTCGATTGGACCCGGTTGAGATAGCCATAGATATAAAGCTTTAGCATCGGCGACGGATGATATCCCGGCCGACCGGTCGCTGCCGGGGTGACGCCATCGAAACCCAGCTCGCGCAGTTCCAGCGCATCGACAAACACATCGACCGCGCGAACAGGATTGCTCTCGTCCACCCAATCATCAAGGCAGTCCGGCAACAGTGTCGTCTGCTGGCGATCCGCCCCTTGAACGAAACCCTTCATCAGCCCCCCGCGATTCAGCAAGGGAATCATAGCATCGGTCAGGTTTTCACACAGTCTGGACCCGGACCGGACATCTCTGATCACGACGAAGTTTTCTGTCGGCGCGATAGGCCGAGACCTTGCCGATCCTCCTGGCGCGCCGTTTCCTGATCATTCGCAGTGAGATCTGAGCGATCGACAGTCAAATCGAGTTGCTTGAGATATTGCTGCACCGCCCCGATCCGCGTGTCTTCCGTCACTGAATCGGCCAACCCCACGAGCGCCGACCTCAGGCGGCGCACCACCTGCACTGAATCCGCACCGTAGTGACGAATTTCATCGAATGCCAACACCAGGTAGTCCTCCCATGTAGGCATCGGGAAAATGAGACGCAAACCGCCATTCGAATTGCAGGCATAGCCGGCGTCCAAATCGCGCCCTCCCAGCCGGCGCAACAAATCTTCGATCTGGTCGATGGCTTGGACCGCCGTAGTCGGATCGTTGATCGCCGGCGACAGCGCCTTGATGGCAATATCAACCAGCAGCCGAATGGGATACTTCGGGTCCTGCTCGGACGTCCGTTCAAACCCAAAGTGGATGGTCCGCATAAGGTCGCTTTCGGGCAGCGCAGCTTTAGCCCCATGAACCTGCAACAGCAGTGTATTTTCCACAACGGTATCGCCGACCCCGCATGCCATCACAATGACGGCTTCCGCCGTTTTCGCCTGGAGAACTAAGTCGTCGATATCGAACTTAACAATCGTGCGCGGCGCGGCGAAATACCTCAACGTTTGGACAACCGGACCCAAGTCAGAGGCATTGTAAGTCTCTTGTCCGCGTTTCGATTTATTTTTCGGATTCGCATCGATGCGCTGAAACGTCTCGCGTATGACTTTGCGGCCCATGTCGCCGATGACGTGCAGCACGTTATTAATCTGGAGGTCGCTCAAGCCCTTCATCAGCGAGGAAAACAGGAGCATGCTGAGCAAAAGCAATCCAGCGACCAGGAAGCCGGAGAGTAGTGGCACAACCTCGGACCTATTGCGATCAACATGCAGCAGAACTGAAAGAGAATAAGTGAACGTGGCGATGAACACACCTAGCGAATGAAATAGCCTTGGGTCGCGAGCTAAAAGGAGAACGAGCCTCGGTGAGTATGCAATGGCACTGAACTGAACCATGACCAAGCCGACGGTAAACACGATGCCAGTGAGCGTGATCATGCCGGAAGCGACAGCCGAAAGGAATGCCTGAGCCGAGGCAACAGAAATGCCGGAAGCGTATGGAAAGTATGCCTGTTCAAGTCGCGGCAGCGTAATCCCAATGAGGAAACTCGCAGCAGCGTATATCATTGGGACTAACCAGAGAGGCATTAGACCGCACGCCTTCAATTTGCCTGCGGTTGGACCGATTTCGTTCCGCAGCCCCTCGGAAGCATAACGCGGCATCACTCACATTTTCAAGCTGGCCTATGCTAATTTTGGTCTTCTTCCAACTCACGTGGTGATAGTCAT